>NZ_AP025158.1:0-1200000 GCF_019974155.1 Thermus thermophilus | reverse complement strand
CACGGACCACTACGATCCCCAGGCCAAGGCCGTGCGGCTTTCCGAGCCCAACTACGCCTCGCCGAGCCTGGCCGCCCTGGCCGTGGCCGCCCACGAGGTGGGGCACGCGGTGCAGGACGCTCGGGGCTACGCCTGGCTTAGGGTGCGGGCGAGCCTCTGGCCTGCGGCGAGCCTGGGGAGCAACCTGGGGCCCATCCTGGTCCTCGCCGGCCTCTTCCTCGGAGCCTTGGGCCTCGCCAAGCTCGGCCTTTACCTTTACCTGGCCGTGGCCCTCTTCCAGCTCATCACCCTGCCCGTGGAGTTTGACGCTTCCCGTAGGGCCCTGGAGTTCCTGAGGCGCATGGGCTTCCTCAGGCCGGAGGAGATGGGCCCTGCCCGGCGGGTCCTCACCTGGGCGGCCCTCACCTACGTGGCCGCCTTGGCGGGTTCCTTGGCCACGATCCTCTACTACGCGAGCCTTCTCGGCCTCTTCGGCCGGAGGGAGGAGTAGGTGCCCCTGCTCCTTTGCCCCCACTGCGGGGTGGGCATGCGGGAGGTGGAGCGGCGCGGCGTCCTGATTGACGTCTGCCCCCAGTGCGGCGGGGTGTGGCTGGACAAGGGGGAGCTGGAGAAGCTCCTGGCCGAGGCCAAGGAGGTGGAGCGCGGCTACGAGGAGGAGCTGGAGGGCTTTTACCGCAAGGAGGGCAAGCCCTACAAGAAGAAAAAGGGCTTCCTGGAGCTCTTTGACCTGTTTGACTGAGGGCTTGAAGGGCTAACCCCCCGGGGCCTCCCGGGGGGTTGGCGGCTTTGAGGTTTGCTCTGCGAAGCGGAGGTGCCAGCGGCGGTGCTCGGCGTACTCGCCCTTCTTGGCCTCGTCGGCCTTGAGCTCGGGGAGGGTGGCGGGGGGCTTGACGATGCCGGGCTCCCCGGGCCGCCCGTTGGCAGGCGTATTGAGGCCGGTGCGCTCGGTGAACTGCAGGGCCTGGATGAAGCGGAGGGTCTCGGGAGGATGCCGTTGGGGTCAATGATGAAAACCGCCCGCACCGCGGCGGTTTCGCCGGCCGCGGGCTGGATCATGCCGTAGAGCTTGAAATGGTTCGCACTATCGGTTATCCCCCGCCCCTCCTAGCCTGCCCCGCTCCTTGCGGGAGCGGAGCTTCGCCAGGTTGGCCTGGGCCACGGCCTCGAGGCTTTCCCCCAGGTCCGTGGCCACCTGGGCCACGTACCAGAGGACGTCCCCGAGCTCGGCGAGGATGGCCTCCCGGTCCTCCTCCCTGAGGCGCCCCCCGTGGTCGCGGAGGACCTTCTTCACCTTGTTGGCGAGCTCCCCGGCCTCCCCCGCGAGGCCCAGGGCGGGGTAGACGAGGCGGTAGGCCTCGGGGTAGAGGGCGGTCTTCTGGGCTTCCTTCTGGTACTCCTCAAAGGTCATGGGCCACCTCCTTGCGGATGGCGTAGACCCGGCTCACCCCCTCCTCGCTGGTGACGCCGTAGAGGGCGTGGCAGGCCTCCATGGTCCGCTTCTGGTGGGTCACCAGGAGGAACTGGCGCCCCGAGCGCAAAAAGCGCGTGAAGCGCAGGAGGTTCGCCTCGTCCAAGGCGGCGTCCACCTCGTCCAGGACGGCGATGGGAAGCCCGCCTTGGAGTTCCCCCAGGGCGAAGAGGAAGGCCAGGGCCCCGAGGGTCTTCTCCCCCAGGGAGAGGAGGCGGAGGTCCTGGGTGCGCTTCCCCGCCGGGGTGACCACGAGGCCCAGCCCCCGCGCCGTCCGGCGCACCTCCGTCCGCCCGCCGAGCAGGGCCTCCCCGTAGCGGCGGAAGGCCTCCTGGAAGCGGGCGAAGGCCTCCTCCAAGCGCTTCTGGTATTCGGCCTCCACCCCTTTGGCCTCGGCCTCGAGGCGGAGGAGGGCTTCCACGGCCTCGTCCAGTTCCCGCTGGCGCGCCTTAAGCTTTTCCTCGGCCTCCGCCAGGGCCCTTTCCGCCAGGGCGTTCACCGGGCCCAGGGCCTCTAGCTCCGCCTCTGCCTGGGCGAGGCGGGCCTGGAGGGCGCGTGGGGTCCCTTCCAGGCGGGGAAGCTCGGGGAGTTCGGCGAGCTCCCGCTCCACCTCTTCCCAGGCCGCCTCCCGCCGGGCCAGGGTGAGGCGGAGGTGTTCCCGCTCCGCGAGGAGGTGGTTTTGCCGGGTGAGGAGCCGGGTCTCCTCCTCCGCCAGGGCCTTGAGGGCTTGCCGAAGCTTCCGCACCCCTTCCTCCAGGGACCGGGCCCTTTCCGCCAGGGGGCGGGTGGCCTCCAAGGCCTTCTCCAGCTCCTTAAGCCGGGCCCGGACCCGCCCCGCTTCCTCCTTAAGCCTTTCCCACTCCTCCCAGGCCCGCTTCCTTTCCAAGAAGCGGGCGTAGGCCTCCGCCTGCTGGAGGAGGGCCTCGAGGCGGGCCGCTTCCTCGCGGAGGGCCTCGAGGTCCTGAGCCTCGGGCGCCTCCGGCGGCTCCGGGGGCTTGGGTTCGGGGGGAAGGGGCCTTTCCAGCCGGGCCCGGAGGGCGAGGAGCCGGGCCTTGGCCTCCTCCAGGGCCCTAGGGTGGGGGAAGGCGGAGAGCCTTTCCCTAAGGGCCTGGGCCTCCTGGGCGAGGGCCCTTTCCTCCGCCTCCGCTTCGTCAAGCCGCCGCCGCAGGGCAAGGGCCTCCCCCCCGGCGCGGACCCTCCCTCCGGTGATGGCCCCCGCCCGCTCCACCACCTCCCCCTCCAGGGTCACGAGGCGTTCCCCTCCCCCGGCCCTCAGGTAGGCGAGGGCCCGGTCCAGGTCCTGGAAGACCAGGGTGTCCCCGAAGAGGACGCCGAGCACCGCCTCCTCCGGTAGGCCGGGAAGGCGGAGGTGGGCCAGGGCGCGGGCGGGGCCCAAGAGGCCGGGGAAGGGCTTGGGCCCGGGGAGGGGGCGGGGGCGGAGGAGGGTGAGGGGGAGGAAGGTGGCCCGCCCCCCCACCCGCTTCAGGTGGGCGATGGCCCTCTTGGCCGCCTCCTCGTCCTCCACCAGAACCCACTGGAGCCTGGGGCCGAGGGCCGCTTCCAGGGCCTGTTCCAGCCCGGGCTCGGGGCGGAGGAGATCGGCCACCACGCCGAGCACCCCCGGAAGGCCCCGGACCCGCCTCGGCCCCTCGTGGAGGTCGGCGCCGCTTTCCACCAGGAGGTGGAGGCGCTCCCGCTCTTTGGCCACGCCCCTCCGCTGGGCCTCCACCTCCTTGAGCCTCGCCTCCAGCCCCTCCCGCTCCCGAAGCTGCGCGGCGAGCCGGGCCACCTCCTCTTCCAGGGCCTCCACCTCGGGCCTTAGGGCCTCCCGCTCCTTGAGGGCCTCGAGGCGGGCGGCGAGCCTTTCCTCGTACCGGGCCCGCTCGGCCTCGTAACGGCGGCGCGCCTCCTCCGCCCTTCGGACCTGGGCCTCTTTGCGCAGGATTTCCTCCTTGAGGGCGCGGAGCCGGGCCCTAAGGGCCTCCGGGGCCTCCTCTGGCCTTGGGGGCTCGGGGCCGGGTTCGGGGGGAGGGGGCCGGTCCAGGGCCTGGAGGACGCGGCGCAAGGACCCGGCCTCCCCCATCAGCCCCTCCCGCTCCTTGAGGGCGAGGTGGGCCTCCTCCAGGGCTTGGCGGAGCCCTTCTTCCTGGGCGAGGAGGTCCCGCTTTCGGGCGAGGAGGGCCTCCATGGCCTCCTGGAGCCCCTTGAGCTCGGCCTCCAGCGCCTCGAGGCGGAAGCGCATCCCCTGGGCCTCCTCCGCCAGCGCCTCTTTCCGGGCGAGGAGGAGGCTGCGCTTGAGCCTGAGCCTGAGCAGGCTCAGCTCCCGGGCCCTTTTCGCCCGGTCGGCCTCCCGTGCCAGGGCCTCCACCTCCGCCTTCAGGGCCTCTAGGGCCTTTTCCCGTTCCTCCACCAGGGCCGCCGCCTGGGCCAGGCGCTCCTCGGTGAGGCGGACGGCCTCGGCCACGGGCCTCAGCCCCGCCGCCTCCTCCAGGTGGGCGAGGAGCTGGACCTCGGGGGACTCCAGCACCGCCCCCACCTCCCCCTGGCCCACCACCGCGTACCCGCCCCGGCCGAGCCCGGTGCCCGCGAGGTGGAGGGCGAGGGCCTTGGCGCTTGTGGGGCGGCCGTTCACCCGGAGCTGGCTTCTTTCCCCCTCAATGCGCCGCTCCACCACCAGGCGCTCCCGGCCCCGGGAGAGCTCCAGGCGCACCTCGGCCACGCCCTGGGGGGGGCGGGTCTTGCCGCCGTGGAAGAGGAGGGCCTTGAGCTCCTCCCCCCTCAGGTCCTGGGCGCGGCTTCCGGTGACGAAGCGGATGGCCTCCACCAGGTTGCTCTTGCCCGAGCCGTTGGGGCCGATGATCCCCGTGATGGGGTCGGGGAAGTCCAGGAGGGTCCGGTCGGCGAAGGACTTGAACCCCTGGAGGACGAGGCGGTCCAGGCGCCAGGTCTCGCTCATGGCAGGCGTACGGGGGCTTCCAGGTCCAGGTGGGCGAGGCCGGGGCTCGGCTGTCCTTCCACCAGAAAGCGCACCTCGCTCCCCTCGGGGAAGGTGGCGAGGAGAGTGTAGGCGAGGCTGTAGAGGCGGTAGACCTCCCCCTCGGCGTCCAGCCCCCGGACGAAGTCCTTGGGCAGGTCCACCACGAGGCGCCCCTCCGCCGCGAAGAGGCCCAGGGGGGTGGGGCTTCCCGTGGCCTGGGCCCAGGCGAGGAGGGCCTTCTCGTAGGGGTTTTCCCCCAGGCCCACCTCGAGGACCACGGGCTCCCGGAGGAAGCCCCGGGGCGGGTCGGGGCGGTAGAGGTTCAGGGTGAGCTTCTCCTCCCGCGCGGCCTCGTCCGCGGGCAGGGGCAGGGCCTTGGGGGGGTTGGGGGCGGGGCTTTGCCAGTAGACGAGAAGCCCCAGGGCGAAGACGAGGAGGCCGAGGAGGTTGTAGGCGCTCAGGTACTTCCTCACGGCGCACCCCCCTCGAGGTAGGCCCGGATCCCCTGGGCGATGGCCTGGGCCACGAGGGCGCGGGCCTGCCCCGTCCCCAGCCTTTCCGCCCCCACCTCCAGAAGCACCGCCGCCCCGTCCACCCGGGCCAGGGCGTAGGGCCCCTCGGCCTTGACCACGGCGAACCCCTGGGCGGTGAGGGCCCGCTCCAGGGCCTCGGCGAGGCGGGCGGGGTCCCCGGCGTAGGCCCGAAGGAGCCTCGCCCGTTCCTCGGGGAGGTCGCCGAGGCGGGAGAGGCTTTGGGCGAGGGGGCTCGTCCGGTCCTTGGGGAAGTAGAGGCGCACCTCACGGCCCCGGGCCATGTGGAGGGAGACCACCACGGAGGCGGTGCGGGCCAGGGCGAGGCGCGCTTCCAGGGGCAGGGTCTCGTCGCCCTGCCGGGTGAGCCGGGCGCCCGGCAGAAGGGCGGCCACGCGGCGGGCGAGGTCCAGGACGACCTCCTTCTCCACCAGCCCCTGGGCCTCGAGGCCCGGGTCCTCCCCGCCGTGCCCCGGGTCCAGGAGGACGGTGGGGGAAGGGAGGGGGAGGGGGGTGAGGCCCACGGCCACCTGGCCGCCCCCGGGGTAGTAGACCCGCTCCGGGGGGCGGGAGAGGGGGAGGAAGAGGCCCATGGCCTCTTGGACCAAGGCGGGGTGGCTCCCCTGGGCCATGAGGAAGAGGACGCCCCCGGGCCGCACCACGGCGTTCACCTCCCGGCTGAAGCGGAGGAGGTAGCCTTCGGGCCGGGCCTCCACCTGGAGGAGCTGGGCCCAGGGGAGGTCCAGCTGGATGCCCACCTGGGCCCGGTAGGAGAGGCCGAGGGCGTCCGCCAGGGGGCGCAGGGGCACGTAGACGCGCCCGTCCTTGCGCCAGGCGGCGAGGCTGGAGGCGGCCTTGGCCTCGTCCGCTTCCACCGGGAAGGTCCGGTAGCGGGCCCCAAGCCCGAGGGCCACCTGGCCCTCCCCCTGCCAGAGGGCGAGGCCGAGCCCCCGGGCCACGAGCCCCACCTCCCCGTAGGACACCCCCCGGTTTCCCGGGTAGAGGGCCTCCCCGGTAAGCTCCCCCACCCTCAGGGGCTTGGGGGCCTGGGCCAGGGCGAAGGAAGCGAGGAGGAGGAAAAAGGCCCTCATAGCTCCTCCAAGGCGCGGCGCACGGCCTCCTTCTTGTCCTCGCGCCGCTTTTCATAGGCTTTCTTCCCCCGGGCGAGGCCCAGGAGGACCTTGGCGTAGCCCCGCTCGTTGAAGTAGATCTTGAGGGGGACCAGGGTGAGGCCCCTTTGCTCCACCTTGCCGAGAAGCCGCCTAAGCTCGTGCTTGTGCAGGAGGAGCTTCCGCTTCCTCCTCGGGTCCACGTTGGTGTAGGAGCCTTTTTCGTAGGGGGCGATGTAGAGGTTTTCCAGGTAAAGCTCGCCGTCCTCAAACTTGGCGAAGCTTCCCGTGAAGTCCACCTTCCCCGCCCTCAGGGACTTCACCTCGGTCCCCTTGAGGGCGATGCCCGCCTCGTAGGTTTCCAGGATCTCGTAGTCGTGCCGCGCGCGGCGGTTCTCCAGCACGGGGGCCATCTTACCAAAGCCGGTGGAGGTCTTCCCGGCGGTGCTGGAGGAGGGGGTACTTCTTGCGGTAGGCCTCCAAAAAGGCCCAATCGGGCTCGGCCACGAGGAGGCCTTCCTCCTCCTTCCGCGCCAGGACCCGCCCGTCGGGGGCGACGAAGAGGGAGGGGCTTCCCGTGTCCGCGCGGCTTGCCAGGAAGAGGTAGGCCTGGTTCTCCGCCGCCCGGGCCCGGGCGAGGACCTCCAAAAGCCCGGCGTAGGCCCCGGGCCAGGCCGCCCCTACCAAAAACCCCTGCGCCCCTCTGAGGGCGTAGGCCCGGAAGAGCTCGGGGAAGTCCAGGTCGTAGCAGAGGGCAAGCCCGAAGACCTTTCCTCCCCAGGGGAGGAGGACGGGCCTTTTCCCAGGGCGGAGGCCCTCGTCCCCCTCTTCCCCTTCCGCCCGGTAGAGGTGGAGCTTGGCGTAGGCGGGGCCTTGGGGGAAGGCCTGCAGGCGGTTTTCCCCTTCCGCAAGGTGCCCCGCAAGGAGGAGAAGCCTTGCCTCTTCCGCAAGCTCCCTAAGGGCCTGGGAAAGCCCGGGGTCTTCCCGTTTGCCCAGGACGAGCTCGGGGAGGAGCAAAAGCCCCGCCCCCCGCTCCTTGGCCTCCTGGACCAGGGGGCGGAGGGCTTGAAGGAACTCCCTTAGGCGTTCCCGCTTGGCGAGATGGGCTAGGGCCAGGATCACTTCCGGCCCAGGAAGCG
Organism: Thermus thermophilus; assembly: GCF_019974155.1. Lineage (NCBI taxonomy): Bacteria > Thermotogati > Deinococcota > Deinococci > Thermales > Thermaceae > Thermus > Thermus thermophilus. The sequence continues at coordinate 1,192,777 of NZ_AP025158.1, read as the reverse complement.
CCAGGCGGTGGGGAGGAGGAGGGCGGCCAACACCGCCTTCACCAGGTCCCCGGGGATGAAGGGGAAAAGCCCCATGGCGAGGAGCCCCTCAACCCCGGTGAACTTCCCCGCACCCATGAGCCAGGCGGCAAGCCAGGGAAGCCCCACGAGGTAAAGGAGGGCGTTCCCCAGGAGCATGGCGAGGAGGGTGCCGAAGAAGCCCCGGTCCAGGCCGAAGCGCTCCACCAGAAGCCCCACCAGGCCCGCCGCCAGAGGAAAGGCCAAGAGGAAGCCCCCGGTGGGGCCGAGGATCCTGGCGATCCCGCCCGTGCCCCCGGCGAAGACGGGGAGGCCCATGGCCCCCTCCAGGAGGTAGGCGAGGAGGGCGAGGAAGCCCAGGCGGCTTCCCAGGGCCGCCCCCACCAGGAGGACGCCCAGGGTCTGGCCGGTGATGGGGACCGGGGTGAAGGGGAGGGGAAGGGCGATCTGGGCGGTGAGGGCCACGAAGAGGCTTCCTGCAAGGATGAGGAGGAGGTCCCGGGCCAGGGTCCTTTGGGGCCAGAGGGTCTTCATAAGGGGGGTGTAGGGCAACACCTCGGTCTTCACGCTTTCGCCTCCTTTCCCCGCCCTAGGCGGGTCGTCAACCAAGCTATGGGTTTTCGGTTGACGTGTCAAGGCGGGGGCTAAGGGGTATACTGGCCCGGAGGAGGTGTAGGCATGAAGGTCGGTATCAACGGATTCGGCAGGATCGGGCGGCAGGTTTTCAGGATCCTCCACGAAAGGGGCGTGGAGGTGGCCTTGGTCAACGACCTCACGGACAACAAGACCCTGGCCCACCTGTTGAAGTACGACTCCACCTACGGCCGCTTCCCCGGGGAGGTGGGCTACGACGAGGAAAACCTCTACGTGGACGGGAAGGCCATCCGGGCCACGGCGATCAAGGACCCCAGGGAGATCCCCTGGAAGGAGGCGGGGGTGGGGGTGGTGGTGGAGTCCACGGGGGTCTTCACCGACGGGGAGAAGGCCCGGGCCCACCTCGAGGCCGGGGCCAAGAAGGTGATCATCACCGCCCCCGCCAAGGGGGAGGACATCACCGTGGTCCTCGGGGTGAACCACGAGCAGTACGACCCCGCCAGGCACCACATCCTCTCCAACGCCAGCTGCACCACGAACTCCTTGGCCCCGGTGATGAAGGTCCTGGAGGAGGCCTTCGGCGTGGAGAAGGCCCTCATGACCACGGTCCACTCCTACACCAACGACCAGCGCCTCCTGGACCTGCCCCACAAGGACCTGCGCCGGGCCCGGGCCGCCGCCATCAACATCATCCCCACCACCACGGGGGCGGCCAAGGCCACCGCCTTGGTCCTTCCCTCCCTCAAGGGGCGGTTTGACGGGATGGCCCTAAGGGTGCCCACGCCCACAGGGAGCATCTCCGACATCACCGCCCTCCTCAAGCGGGAGGTGACCGCCGAGGAGGTGAACGCCGCCCTCAAGGCCGCGGCCGAGGGCCCCTTGAAGGGCATCCTCGCCTACACCGAGGACGAGATCGTCCTCCAGGACATCGTCATGGACCCCCACTCCTCCATCGTGGACGGCAAGCTCACCAAGGCCATCGGCAACCTGGTCAAGGTCTTCGCCTGGTACGACAACGAGTGGGGCTACGCCAACCGGGTGGCCGACCTGGTGGAGCTCGTCCTGAAGAAGGGGGTCTAGATGCGCACCCTTTTGGACCTGGACCCCAAGGGCAAGCGGGTCCTGGTGCGGGTGGACTATAACGTCCCCATCCAAGGGGGGAAGGTCCAGGACGAGACCCGCATCCTGGAAAGCCTCCCCACCCTCCGCCACCTCCTGGAGGGCGGGGCTTCCCTCGTCCTCCTCTCCCACCTGGGCCGCCCCAAGGGCCCGGACCCCAAGCACTCCCTGGCCCCCGTGGGGGAGGCCCTGAAGGCCCACATTCCCGAAGCCCGCTTCGCCCCCTTCCCCCCGGGCTCGGAGGAGGCCCTTAGGGAGGCGGAGGCCCTGAGGCCCGGGGAGGTTCTCCTTCTGGAGAACGTGCGCTTTGAGCCGGGGGAGGAGAAGAACGACCCGGAGCTTGCCGCCCGCTACGCCCGGCTCGGGGAGGCCTTCGTCCTGGACGCCTTCGGGAGCGCCCACCGGGCCCACGCCAGCGTGGTGGGGGTGGCGAGGCTTCTCCCCGCCTACGCGGGCTTCCTCATGGAGAAGGAGGTGAAGGCCCTCTCCCGCCTCCTTCAGGACCCGGAAAGGCCCTACGCCGTGGTGCTCGGCGGGGCCAAGGTCTCGGACAAGATCGGGGTCATTGAGAGCCTCCTTCCCCGCATAGACCGCCTCCTCATCGGCGGGGCCATGGCCTTCACCTTCCTCAAGGCCCTAGGGGGAGAGGTGGGGAAGAGCTTGGTGGAGGAGGACCGGCTGGACCTGGCCAAGGACCTCTTGGGGCGGGCCGAGGCCTTGGGGGTTAGGGTCTACCTCCCCGAGGACGTGGTGGCGGCGGAGCGCATTGAGGCTGGGGTGGAGACCCGGGTCTTCCCGGCCCGGGCCATCCCCGTCCCCTACATGGGCCTGGACATCGGCCCCAAGACCCGGGAGGCCTTCGCCCGGGCCCTGGAGGGGGCGAGGACGGTCTTCTGGAACGGGCCCATGGGGGTCTTTGAGGTGCCTCCCTTTGACGAGGGGACCCTGGCCGTGGGGCGGGCCATCGCGAGCCTCGAGGGGGCCTTCACCGTGGTGGGCGGGGGCGACTCCGTGGCGGCGGTGAACCGCCTGGGCCTTAAAGAGCGCTTCGGCCACGTCTCCACCGGGGGCGGGGCGAGCCTGGAGTTCCTGGAAAAGGGCACCCTGCCCGGCCTCGAGGTCCTGGAAGGCTAAGCGCCCTTGCCCGGACCGGAAGGCGCCCGTGGAAACCCCACGCGGGGAGCCTTAGAATAGGCCTGGGGCGTGGAGGCCCCAGGCCATGGCTTACGGCAAGGCCCACCTCGAGGCCCGGTTGAAGCGCGCCCTCGCGGAGGAGATCCAGGCCCTCGAGGACCCTAGGCTCTTCCTCCTCACCGTGGAGGCGGTGCGCCTTTCGGAGGACGGGAGCATCCTTTCGGTCTACGTGGAGGCCTTCCGGGAGGAAGAGGGGGCCCTGCGGGCCCTTTCCCGGGCCGAGCGCCGGCTTGTGGCCGCCCTTGCCCGGAGGGTGCGCCTGCGCCGCCTCCCCCGCCTGGAGTTCCTGCCGTGGAGAGCCTCACCCGCATAAAAGTCCGCTACGCCGAGACGGACCAGATGGGCGTGGTCCACCACGCGGTCTACGCCGTCTACCTCGAGGCCGCCCGGGTGGACTTCCTGGAAAGGGCGGGGCTTCCCTACCACCTCGTGGAGGCGAGGGGGGTCTTCTTCCCCGTGGTGGAGCTCGGCCTCACCTTCCGCGCCCCGGCGCGCTTCGGGGAGGAGGTGGAGGTCCGGACCCGCCTCGCCGAGCTTTCCTCCCGGGCCCTCCTCTTCCGCTACCGGGTGGAGCGGGAGGGGGTCCTTTTGGCCGAGGGCTTCACCCGTCACCTCTGCCAGGTGGGGGGAAGGGCGGCCCGCATCCCGGAGGACCTCTACCGGGCCTTGAGCGTGCTACACTTAAGGTAGCATTGGGGCATGGACTTGGACGCCTTCACCCTCTTTGAGCGGCACATCAACCCAGGCCTCGCCGGGCTTCTCCGCTTCACCGGGCTAGACCGGGTGGAGTCCCACGCCGAAGGCCCTTACGTCTGGGACACCCAGGGCAAGCGCTACCTGGACTTCCTAGGCCTCTACGGCACCCTGAACCTGGGCCACCGCCACCCCAAGGTGGTGGAGGCGGTGAAGCGGCAGCTTGACCGCATGCCCATGTCCGTGCGGGTCCTGGTCTCGGAGCCCACGGCCAGGCTCGCCGCAAGGCTCGCCGAGATCACCCCCGAGGGCCTGGAGATGGTCTTCTTCGGCAACTCCGGGGCCGAGGCGGTGGAGGCCGCCATTAAGCTCGCCCGGGCCTACACCGGGAAGCCGGGGATCATCACCACCCAGGGGGGGTTCCACGGCAAGACCATGGGGGCGCTCTCCCTCACCCCCAAGCCCGAGTACCAGGACCCCGCAAGGCCCCTCCTCCCCGGGGTCAAGGCGGTGCCCTACGGGGACCTGAAGGCCCTGGAGGAGGCCATAGACGAGGACACCGCCGCCGTGATCGTGGAGCCCATCCAGGGCGAAGGGGGGATCCGGGTGCCCCCCGAGGGGTACCTGAGGGGCGTGCGGGAGCTTACCCGGGAGAAGGGCGTCCTCATGATCGCCGACGAGGTGCAGACCGGCCTCGGGCGCACGGGTAAGCTCTTCGGGGTGGACTGGGAGGGGGTTTCCCCGGACCTCATGACCCTGGCCAAGGCCCTGGGGGGCGGGGTGATGCCCATCGGGGCCTGCGTGGGGCGGCGGGAGGTCTTTGAGGTCTTCAAGACTAACCCCCTCTTCCACTCCTCCACCTTCGGGGGGAACCCTCTGGCCGCGGCCGCCGCCCTTGCGGCCATTGAGGTCACCCTGGAGGAGGACCTGCCGGGCCGGGCCCTGGAGCTCGGCCGCCACCTGATGGCGGGGCTAAAGGCCCTCAAGGAGGAGCACCCCCACCTCATTGAGGACGTGCGCGGCCGGGGGCTCATGCTGGGCGTGGAGTTCACGGACGCCGACATCGGCGCCCTGGTGGTGGCGGAGATGGCGGAGAGGGGGGTCCTCACCGCCTTCGGCCTGAATAACCCCAAGGTGGTGCGCCTCGAGCCCCCCCTCATCATCGGCAAGGAGCACGTGGACGAGGCCCTCGCCGTCTTTGCGGAGGCCCTTAAGGCCACGGAAAAGGCCCTCGAGGGCCTTCTAGGTTAGGATGCAGGAAGCGCTTTTGGAGTTTTTCAAGAGGACGGGAAGGCCGCACCGGCTGGAGGAGATCCTGCACCGGTTCGGCCTGGAGAAGCGGGAGGCCAAGGCCCACCTCAAGGCCTTGGTGGAGCGGGGGCTTCTGGAGAAGAAGGGAAGCCGGTACTTCCTGGCCAACCGGGTCCAGGGGCCCCTAAGCCTCCACCGGGACGGGTACGGCTTCGTCCGCCTCCCCGAGGGGGACCTCTTCATCCCCCCGGGGTACACCCAGGACGCCTGGCCGGGCGACCTGGTGGAGGCCCGCGTCATGCCCCCGGGGCGGGACGGGAGGCCTTGGGGGGTGGTGGAGCGGGTCCTCAAGCGGGCACGGGAGCGGCTCGTGGGGACCCTGGACTTCCGGAAAGGCTGCGCCCTTCTCCTCCCCGACGAGCCCAACCTCCCGGAGCTTCCCCTCGCCCCCGAGGGGCTTGAGGGCCTAAAGCGGGGAAGCCGCATCGTGGTCCAGGTCCACTACGGCAAGCGCCCCTACGGGACCTTCCTGGCGTACCTGGGGGAGGGGGAGGCCCCCGAGACGGAGACGGAGGCCGTCATCGCCAAGTACGGCCTCCGCGCCGAGTTCCCCGAGGAGGTGCTGAGGGAGGCGGAGGCCATCCCCCTGGAGATCCCCGAGGCGGAGCTTGCGAGGCGGGAGGACTTCAGGGGCCTTCGCGTCTTCACCATAGACGGGGTGGACGCCAAGGACTTTGACGACGCCATCCACGTGGAGCGCCTGCCCGGGGGCTACCGCATCGGGGTCCACATCGCCGACGTCTCCCACTACGTGAAGGAGGGAAGCCCCCTGGACCAGGAGGCCTTCTTGAGGGGCACCAGCGTCTACCTCCCGGGGCGGGTCCTCCCCATGCTTCCCGAAAGGCTTTCCAACGGGGTCTGCTCCTTGAGGCCGGGGGAGGACCGCCTGGTCCTCTCCGTCCTCGTGGACCTCACGGAGGACCTAAAGGTCAAGCGGGTCCGCTTCCGGGAAGGGGTCATCCGGAGCGTGGCCCGCCTCACCTACACCGAGGTGGAGGCCTTCGCCGAGGGGTTCGGCCTTCCCGAGGAGCACGCCTTCCTGGCGGAGGACCTGAGGCTCCTTCTGGACCTCACCCAGAGGATGCGGGAGAAGCGCCTAAAGGAGGGCGCCTTGGACTTCGGCTTCCCCGAGGTGAAGGTGGAGGTGGGGGAAGAGGGGGAGCTCCACCTCATCCCCCAGGCGGAGCCCAAGGCCCGAAGCCTCATTGAGGAGCTGATGCTCCTCGCCAACCGGCTGGTGGCGGAGTACCTGGTGCAAAAGGGCCTTCCCGGCCTCTTCCGCGTCCACGAGGAGCCGGTCCAGGACGCCTACGAGAAGCTCCGCCAGGCCCTGGCCCGCCTGGGCTATACCCTCCCCCCCAAGCTTTCCGGCCACGCCCTGCAAAAGGCCCTCCTCGCCTCGCGGGGCCGCCCGGAGGAGCCCGTGGTGGCCTACCTCGTCCTCCGCTCCTTGCGCCTCGCCCGCTACGCCGCGGAGAACCTGGGCCACTTCGGCCTCGCCATGGAGCACTACCTGCACTTCACGAGCCCCATCCGCCGCTACCCGGACCTGGTGGTCCACCGGGTGCTCAAGGCCGCCCTGCGCCGCACCCTCACCCCGGCGCGGAGGGCGCGGTGGCAAGAGGCCTTTCCCGCCATCGCCGAGCACGCCTCGGAGATGGAAAGGAAGGCGGAGGCCGCCGAGAGGGAGCTCACCAAGTACTACATGGCCAAGTGGGCCGAGCTCCACGTGGGGGAGCGCTTTTTGGGGAAGGTCACGGGGGTGGCGAACTTCGGGGCCTTCGTGACCCTGCCCAACGGGGTGGAGGGCCTGGTGCGCCTCGAGGCCCTGGGGCCTTACACCTACAGCGAGGAGGCCATGGCCCTCCTCGGCCCCAAGGGGAAGAGGATCCGCCTGGGGGACGAGATGGAGGTGGTCATCGCCGCCGCCAACCCCAGGCTTCGCCAGGTGGACCTGGTGCCCTACGTGGAAGCCCAAGGAGAGGTCAAGACCCCAGGCAAAAGGAAGAAGGAAAAGGAGGAGGATATGCGCAAAGTGGTAGGACCCCCCAAGGACAGGACCCGGGACACCCGTCCCGAACGGGCCACGGTGAACACCATCTACTTCGGCGAGTGGACCCCCAAGGAGCCCCAAGAGTCCCACCCGGCGAGGACCCGGGCCCGCAGGAAGCGGCGCCGCTAAGTGCCCACCCCCTGGGGTTCTGCAACCCCCTGGGGGAGTGCAGGCCCAGCGGCTGAAGGCGGCCCTTTTGGGACGGGGCCGCTACACCCCCTTTTGCCTCTGGCGATAGGGCGGGCCTTGGCTATACTTGTCAGCAAAATTACGATGCAACTGGCTTTCTTTGAACTTTGAAAAACAAAGCTCAGTGCAGGAGCCCTTTCTTCACCGAAATTTTGACCTGGCCCAACGTTGCGGTGTGTGCTATACTCCCCCTAACCCGGACCTCCGGGTGGGGACCTTGAAAGCCAGTTTTCTCCTTGCCGAAGGTGAATATGCGTTTTCCCCTTCTCATCGCCCCTTCCTCCCGTGGCTTTTCATCGGCACAAACCCCCGAAAACCCCCGTTATTCGCCGTGTGCATATTCCAAGCTTCATCTTTCTCACAAACCCCCCCTCTAGCGGTGCCGTCCAGGACGGGGTTCTGAGGGGGGTAGAGTTGCAAGAGCTTGAGCCCCGTAAGGGGATTGCGACTAGACCACCTCCGTCCTCCCGCTCCGGCGCGCCCGCCTCCGCAGTTGCAAGAGCTTGAGCCCCGTAAGGGGATTGCGACTAGCTCTCCAGGCGGTACCGGCCCCGGAGGACCACGAAGGAGCGTTGCAAGAGCTTGAGCCCCGTAAGGGGATTGCGACTAGAGGCCGCTTTTGGGCCTGAGGAGGGCCACGTGGTAGGCGTTGCAAGAGCTTGAGCCCCGTAAGGGGATTGCGACCCCCAGGGAAGGGCGACCGGGCGGATGGCTTCATCCGCCCGGTTGCAAGAGCTTGAGCCCCGTAAGGGGATTGCGACCAGTAATAGCCCACCCCGGGACCCTGCGGGCCCACGGGGTTGCAAGAGCTTGAGCCCCGTAAGGGGATTGATACTGTCTTGCCTGTCAAGCCACCCCTTGGGCTGGCTGACCGGCGTAGTACTCCCTGAGCCGCCCCATCATCCGCCTGAGGAGCTTGTGGGCCACGGCCAAGAGCGCCTGCTTTTTTGTCTTCCCTCGGGAAAGCAAGCGGTGGTAGAAGGCCCGCATCTCTGGATCGTGCCGCACCGCCACCAAAGCCCCCATGTAGAAAGGGGCGCGCCCTAGAGGGAAGGGCTCCCAGAAAAGGGGCCCGGGCGCGCTTCACGGGGGGCTGGACGGCCCGGCGCCCGCCCCTTCGCGTCGTTCCCGACTCTGGGGCTCTTTAGAGGACCAGGGTCCCCGCCCCCACGGCGCTTAGGGTGGGGGCCTCGAGGTCCAGGCGGTGGGCCAGGACCTCGCCCCTCCTTCCCCGGAGGAGGGGGAGGAGGCTTGCCACCACCTCCACCCCGTCTATGCGGGTGGGGTTTTCCCCGAGGAGGGCGAGGGCGGCCTCCGGCGCCCCTTCCGCGATCCGTTCCAGGAAGCCCAGGTCCCGCCGCCTCGCCTCCTCCGCCAGGGGGCGGGTGAGGGGAGGGTCCCCGAAGCGGGGCCCCACGTGGGAGAGGTCCACGGCGAGAACGAGAAGCCCCGGGAAGTCCCGCAGGACCACCTTGAGGGCCTCCCCGAGCTCCGGGCTTCGCCGCCCCACGAGGAGGGGAAGGACGCGGGCCTCGGGGAACCGCCCCTTCAGGAAGAAGAGGGGAAGCTCCAGGCTGTGCTCCTCCCGGAAGGCGAGGGGCGTGTTGAAGAGCTCAAAGGGAAGGAGGGCGTCCAGGGCCTGGAGGGCGGGAAGGTCCGGCAGGGCGGGGCCGAAGGGGGTCTGGAAGGGCACGGGAAGGGCGGCGGCCCTCTCCTTAAGCGGCCTGTGGGCGACCCCCACCAGGTAGACGCGCTCAGGGGGCGGGGTCTTCTCCAAGGCGGCGAGGGCCGCCCCGTAGACCTCGGGGACCCGGCTTGGCTCCAGGTGGGGCATGAGGAGGACCTTCGCTTCCCTTCCTTCCCCCGGGTAGCTCGCCCGGAAGGCCTCGAGGAAGGCCCGGGCCTCCCGTTCTCCCTTGGGGTAGGAAAGCCCGGCGAGGCGCATGGGCCGCTCCCGCCTGAGCCTCTCTTCCTCCTCCCTAAGCCTCGCCTCCACCCTTTCCGTGAGGAGGAGGCCCGCCTCCTCCAGGGCCTTCGCCAGCTCTTCCAGCTCCTTCCTCGGCACCAGGACCCCGTGGCGCTTGAACACCTCCTCCTGCACCTCCTCCAGGGTCCTCCCCTCCATGAGGGAGAGGAGGAAAAGCCCGCCCTCGGTGAGGGCCAGGGGCTTCTCGTAGACCCCGTAGGGGTCGGAGACCAGAAAGCCCCCCTCAACGGGGGTGATCTGGGGTTCCCGAAGCCTGAGCCTCCCTTCCACCCTTCCAATATAGGAGAAAGGCCCGGGCCTCCTCCTCGGTCCCCACCCGGCCCTCCGCCTGGGCCTCGAGGAGGGCCTTCAGGGCCCTTCCCACCTCGGGGCCTTCCCGCAGGCCCAGAAGGGCCATCACCTCCTCCCCGGAGAGGAGGGGCCTTTGCGGCAGGGGGTCTTTCAGGGCCTCCCCGTAGCGCCCGAGCACCTCCCAGGCCTCGGCCTCCACGCCCTTCGCCGCCAGGCGGTCCGCCGCCATGAGGTAGACGAGGTCGGGGAGGAGGTCCTGGCGCTTCAGGAGGAAGCGGCGGAGGGCCTTCCTCTCCTCGGGGGGGCGGTCCATGTGGCGGCGCACGAGGCCCGCCACCCGCTCCACCGCCTCCTTGGGGAAGCGGAGCCAAAGGAGGCTTGCCCGGGCGATCTCCGCCCCCACCTCGGCGTGGCCCAGGAAGCGGAAGCGGCCCACCTCGGGGTCAAAGCGGCGGGTGAGGGGCTTGCCCACGTCGTGGAAGAGGGCGGCGAGGCGGGCCTCGAGGGGGGCCTCGGGCCAGAGCCAGAGGAGGTGGAAGACCACGCTCAAGGTGTGCTCCCAAACGGGGAGGTGGTGCACCCCGCCTTGGTGGAGGCCCACGAGGAGGGCGAGCTCGGGGAGGTAGACCCCAAGGAGCCCCACCCTCTCCAGAAGGCGGAGGCCGTAGGCCGCCTTTGGGGAGAGGAGGAGCCGCGCAAGCTCCTCCCTCACCCGCTCCCGCGCGGGAATGGCCTCGGGGTGGGCCTGGAGGAACCGGGCGTGGCGGCCAAGGGCCTCCCGGGTCCTCCGGGGAAGCCCGAAGCCCAAGGTGGCGGAAAGGCGCACCCCCCGGAGGCTCCGGAGGTGGTCCTGGTAGAGGTTTTCCTCCCGCACGGGGACGAGGAGGCGCCGCCTCAGGTCCTCCTCCACCCCCTCTAGGCCGAAGACCGCGCCCCCCTTCCAGAGGAGGGCGTTTAGGCGGTAGTCCCGCCGGAGGAGGTCCCCTTCCGGGGTTCCCTCCAAGGGGGTGAAGTCCAGGGTCCTTTCCCCCACCACCAGGCGGAAGTGGCCCCGCTCGGGGTCCAGGGGAAAGAGGCTTCCCCCGAGGCGCCTTTGCGCCTCCTCGGCCGCCTTTTGCGGGTCCAAGGCGGCGTAGTCCAGGTCCTTGGGGCGCCTTCCCAGGAGGAGGTCCCGCACCGCCCCGCCCACGGGGAAGGCGTCCTTGGGGGTATAAAAGGGGAAGTCCATATGGCGGATCAGCCGGAGCACCCCATCATTATCGGCATCACCGGGAACATCGGCAGCGGCAAGAGCACCGTGGCCGCCCTCCTCAGGGCCTGGGGCTATCCCGTCTTGGACCTGGACGCCCTCGCCGCCCGGGCCCGGGAGAACAAGGAGGCGGAGCTTAGGCGCCTCTTCCCCGAGGCCTTCCCGGAAGGGCGCCTGGACCGGAGGGCCCTCGCCCGGCTCGTCTTTTCCGACCCGGAGAAGCTCAAGGCCCTCGAGGCCGTGGTCCACCCGGAGGTGGGCCGGCTTCTTGGGGAGGAGCTTTCCCGCCTCGAGGCCCCCCTCGTCTTCCTGGAGGTCCCCCTCCTCTTTGAGAAGGGGTGGGAGGGGAGGCTCCACGGAACCCTCTTGGTGACGGCCCCCTTGGAGGTGCGGGTGAGGCGGGTGATGGCCCGCTCGGGGCTTTCCCGGGAGGAGGTCCTGGCCCGGGAGCGGGCCCAGATGCCCGAGGAGGAGAAGCGCAGGCGGGCCACCTGGGTCTTGGAGAACACGGGGAGCCTCGAGGACCTGGAAAGGGCCTTGAAGGCGGTCCTGGCCCAGCTCACCGGGGGGGCCAAAGGAGGGCCAGGCTGAGGGCGAGGGCAAAGAGCAGGTGGGCTTGTCCTCCGCCGAGGAGGAGGGCGGCGAGGGGCAGGGCCAGGGCGAAGGCGAGGAGGGCGGGGTAGGCTTGGCGGCCGGCGAGGAGGAGGACGCCGGCGGGAAGGCCCGCCAGGAGGAGGAGCCTCGGGTCCACGGCGAAGAGGACGCCCAGGGGGGCGAGGAGGCTTCCCGCCCGCCGGAGGCCGAGCCAGGGGCTTAAGGCGTGGGCGAAGGCCGCGGCGGCCCCCGCCGCCAGGCCCCCGGTGTAGTCCCGGGCCAGAAACTCCCCCAGGGCCACGGCGAAGACCCCCTTGGCGAAGTCCAGGAGGAGGACGAGGCCCGCGGGGACGGGGCCGAGGCGCCAAAGCGGCTCCCTCCCCGACCACCCTTTGCCCTGGAGGGCGGCGAACCAGAAGGCGAAGGGAAGGCTTCCCATGAGGTAGCCCGCAAGGACCGCGGCGGCCATGCCCCCATGCTAGACAAAAGGCGCCCTTCTGCCTATACTGGAGGGCGCTGCGGGGAGTAGCGCAGCCCGGTAGCGCACCTCGTTCGGGACGAGGGGGTCGCTGGTTCAAATCCAGTCTCCCCGACCAAGGGCCGGCCTAAAGGCCGGCTTTCTGCTTTCGGGTGGGGTTTGCGAAGCCTCCTCGGGGCGGTAAGCTGAAGGGCGTGGTGCGGATCTTGGGCGGCAAGGCCCGGGGCGTGGCCCTGAAGGTGCCCGCCTCGGCCCGTCCTTCCCCGGTGCGGCTGAGGAAGGCCCTCTTTGACTACCTCCGCCTCCGCTACCCGCGGCGGGGGCGCTTCCTGGACCTCTTCGCGGGGAGCGGGGCCGTGGGCCTCGAGGCCGCCAGCGAGGGTTGGGAGGCGGTGTTGGTGGAAAAGGACCCCGAGGCGGTCCAGCTCCTCAAGGAGAACGTGCGCCGCACGGGCCTCGGGGCCCGGGTGGTGGCCCTTCCGGTGGAGGTCTTCCTCCCCGAGGCCAAGGCCCGGGGGGAGCGGTTCACCGTGGCCTTCATGGCCCCGCCGTACGCCATGGACCTCGCCGCCCTCTTCGGCGAGCTTCTCGCAAGCGGCCTGGTGGAGGCGGGGGGGCTTTACGTCCTCCAGCACCCCAAGGACCTCTACCTCCCCTTAGGGGAGCGGCGGGTCTACGGGGAGAACGCCCTCACCCTGGTGGAGGTCTAGATGCACGTGGTCTACCCTGGGAGCTTTGACCCCCTGACCAACGGCCACCTGGACGTGATCCAGCGGGCGAGCCGGCTCTTTGAGAAGGTGACCGTGGCCGTCCTGGAGAACCCGAGCAAACGGGGCCAGTACCTCTTCAGCGCCGAGGAGCGCCTGGCCATCATTCGGGAGGCCACGGCCCACCTGGCCAACGTGGAGGCGGCCACCTTCTCCGGCCTCCTCGTGGACTTCGTGCGCCGGGTGGGGGCCCAGGCCATCGTGAAGGGGCTTAGGGCGGTGTCCGACTACGAGTACGAGCTCCAGATGGCCCACCTGAACCGCCAGCTCTACCCGGGCCTCGAGACCCTCTTCATCCTCGCCGCCACCCGCTACTCCTTCGTCTCCAGCACCATGGTCAAGGAGATCGCCCGCTATGGGGGGGACGTCTCCAAGCTCGTACCCCCGGCGACCCTTAGGGCCCTCAAGGCCAAGTTCGGCCGGTAGAATGCGGTCCATGTGGGCCCTTCTTTCCGTCGCGGACAAGCGGGGGATCGTGGACTTTGCCCGGGGGCTTGCGGAGCTCGGCTTCCGCCTCCTCGCCACAGGGGGGACCTACCGCACCCTCCGCGAGGCGGGGCTTCCCGTGACCTATATCTCCGAGTTCACCGGCTTTCCCGAGATCCTGGAGGGGAGGGTCAAGACCCTCCACCCCAAGGTGCACGCCGCCCTCCTCGCCCGTCCGGACCAGGAGGAGGAGCTTAAGGCCTTGGGGTTGGAGCGCATCGGGGTCTTGGCGGTGAACCTCTACCCCTTCCGGGAGACGGTGGCCCGGGGGGCCTCTTTGGAGGAGGCCCTGGAGCAGATTGACATCGGGGGCCCCGCCATGCTCCGGGCGGCGGCCAAGAACCACCAGGCGGTGCTTCCCGTGTGCGATCCCGAGGACTACCCCCAGGTCCTGGAGGCGCTCAAGGCGGGGCCCTCCCCGGACTTCCGCCGAAAGCTCGCCCGCAAGGCCTTCGCCCACACCGCCCTCTACGACGCCGCCATCGCCGAGTGGCTTTCCGGGGAGAAGTTCCCCGAGGAGAAGCTTTTGGCCCTCAGGCGGGAGGCCGCCTTGCGCTACGGGGAGAACCCCCACCAGGAGGCGGCGCTTTACCGGGTGGTGGGGGAGAGGGGGCCTCTCCTCGAGGCCCAGGTGCTTCAGGGGAAGGCCATGAGCTTCAACAACTACCTGGACGCCGAGGCCGCCTGGAACCTGGTGTCCGAGTTCGCCGAGCCCGCCTGCGTGGCCGTGAAGCACCAGAACCCCTGCGGCGTGGCCCTGGGGGAGACCCCCCTGGAGGCCTACCGGAAGGCCTACGAGGCCGATCCCGTCTCCATCTTCGGCGGCATCGTGGCCTTCAACCGCCCCCTGGACGGCCCCACGGCGGAGGCCCTGGCGGAGGTCTTCCTGGAGGTGGTCCTCGCTCCCTCCTTTAGCCCCGAGGCCCGGGCGGTCCTCGCCAGGAAGAAGAACCTCCGCCTCCTCCAGGTGCCCTTCCTTGCCCAAGGGCCTTACCTGGACCTGAGGCGCCTCCGGGGCGGGGTCCTCCTCCAGGACGCGGACACCGAGGACCCCGTGGAGCCCAAGGTGGTCACACAAAGGGCTCCCACCCCGGAGGAGTGGCCCGACCTCCGCTTCGCCTGGAAGGTGGTGAAGCACGTGCGCTCCAACGCCATCGTGGTGGCCAAGGGGGGCCAGACCTTGGGGATCGGGGTGGGGCAGACGAACCGCCTGGCCGCCGCCCGGCACGCCCTAGAGGCCGCCGGGGAAAGGGCCAAGGGCGCCGTCTTGGCCTCCGACGCCTTCTTCCCCTTTGACGACGTGGTGCGCCTCGCCGCCTCCTACGGCGTCGCCGCCATCATCCAGCCCGGGGGGAGTGTGCGGGACGGGGACTCCATCCGGGCGGCGGAGGAGGCGGGGATCGCCATGGTCTTCACCGGCGTGCGCCACTTCCGCCACTAGGGACGCCCCTTTGGCTTTTGCCAAAGGGGCGTAAGCCGGTATGGGGTGGTATCACTTCCCCACGCAGAAGTTCTGGAAGACCCGGGCCACCACCTCCTCGGCCACCTCCTTGCCCGTGAGGAGGGCGAGGGCCCAGGCCGCCTCCTCCAGGGCGAGGCCCATGAGGTCCTCGGGGAGGGCAAGGGCCTCTTCCAGGCGCGCTTTGGCCCTGAGGAGGGCTTCCACCTGGCGCTCGGTGAGGAGCACCTCTCCCCCCTCCCTCCCCAAAAGGGCCTCCCTTAGGGCCTCCTTGAGCCGGTCCAGACCCTCTCCCGTGAGGCTGGAGACGGGGAGGAACTCCGGGTCCTCCCAGGCCGGGGGGAGGTCGCTCTTGGTGGCCACCTTCAGCGTCCTCGCCCAGGGCAGGGGGGGCGGGGCGGGCTTGGGCTGGGAGCGGTCCACCACGTAGAGGACGAGGTCGGCCTCCTCGGCGATCCTCAGGGCCCTCTCCACCCCCATCCGCTCCAAGGGGTCCTCCGTCTCCCGCACCCCGGCGGTGTCCACGGCCACCAGGGGGATGCCGAAGAGCTCCAGGGGGGCCTCGAGGTAGTCCCGGGTGGTGCCCGGGATGGGGGAAACGAGGGCCCGCTCGTAGCCCAGAAGGGCGTTCAGAAGGGAGCTTTTCCCGGCGTTGGGGGCCCCGATGAGGGCAAGCCTAGCCCCCTTTTGCGCCAGGCGGGAGGCCTTGGCCTGGGCGAGGAGGGCCTCCACCTCGGCGAGGACCTCCCGGATGGTCCTTTCCGCCTCCAAGGGCTCCACCCCCTCCTCGGGGTAGTCCAAAAGGGCCTGGATGTGGGCGAGGAGGTCCAGAAGCCGGTTCTCCAAGGCCTCAATCCGGCGGGAAAGGGCCCCCTCCAAGGCCCTCAGGGCCTGCCTCCGGGCAAGCTCCCCTTCCGCCTCCACGAGGGCCAAGACCGCCTCCGCCTGGGCCAGGTCCAGCTTGCCGTTCATGTAGGCGCGAAAGGTGAACTCCCCGCGCCCCGCGGGCCTTGCCCCTTCCGCCACCAGGACCTCCATCACCCGGCGGAGCACCGCCAAAGAGCCGTGGGTCTGGAACTCCACCAGGTCCTCCCCCGTGTAGGAACGGGGGGCGCGGAAGACGAGGAGGAGGGCTTGGTCAATGGCCTCCCCCGTCCTGGGGTCCACCACCTCCCCCAGGGTGAAGCGCCCTCCCTTGAGGCGCCTGGGGTCCTTGCCCCGCCAGACCCTGGCGGCAATCTCCAGGGCGCCTTCCCCGGAAAGCCGCACCACCCCGATGGCTCCTTTCCCCGGGGGGGTGGCGATGGCGCAGATGGGGTCCTTGAGGTTCACGCCACGTCCACCTGGACCTCTTCCCGGATCACCTTCAAGGGCCGGCCCAGGTGCTCCTCCAAAAAGGCGAGCGCGTCCTGAAGGGCTTCCTCCGGGGTGAAGCCGTACCCCTGAAGCTCCGGGTAGTCCAAAATCCGGGCCACGTAGGGCTCGTGCTCGCCTTCCAACTCGGGATGGTATTCCACCAAGACTTTAAGCCTCATCCTCAAGCCTCCGGATGGCCCTAAGAAGGGCTTTTACCGCCTCAGGGTGAACGGGTTTGCTCCGCGGGTGGGGCTCGTGGACGCTGACCACTACCCCTGTGGAATGCACGAGCCTCCTCCTGCTACCCTTGCCCACGTGCAGGGAGAAGCCGTAAGCCTCGGCCAGGCGCAGGAAATCTTCCCAGGAGCACCTGGCGACCCGGGCGCGGACCCTGGCGAGAAGCTCCTCTCTCCCGCCCATTATAGGGCATCCTCTAGGGCCTCCAGGGTCTTTTCCACATCCTCCTCCGTGTGGGCCACGGAGAGGAAGGCCGCCTCAAAGTTGGAGGGAGGCCAATAAATGCCCCGGTCCAAGAGGCCGTGGAAGAAGCGCTTGAAGAGCTCCGTGTCCGTGCGCTTGGCGTCCTGGAAGGTGACCACGGGGCCTTCCGTGAAGAAGACGGTGATCATGGAGCCCACCCGGTTCACCGCGTGGGGGATGCCCTTTTGCGCAAGGACCTCCTTCAAGCCCCTTTCCAGCCGGGCCCCCAGGTCCTCCAGGTAGCGGTAGTAGCCGGGGTTCTCCTCCAAGAGCTCCAGGGTGGCAAGCCCCGCCGCCATGGCCAAGGGGTTCCCGGAAAGCGTCCCTGCCTGGTAGACGGGGCCTAAGGGGGCCACCTTCTCCATGATCTCCCGCCTCCCCGCGTAGGCCGCGGCGGGAAGCCCCCCGCCCAGGATCTTCCCCAGGGTGACGAGGTCGGGCTTAAGGCCAAGAAGCTCCGTGGCCCCGCCGAAGGCCAGGCGGAAGCCCGTCATCACCTCGTCGGCGATGAGGAGGACGCCAAACTCCCGGGCCTCGTGGAGGGCCTTTAGGAACTCCTCCGTGGGGACCAGGACCCCGGCGTTCCCCACCACCGGCTCAAAGATGATGGCGGCGATCTCCTCGCCCCGCCTCCTTAAGACCTCCCGCAGGCCCTCGGGGTCGTTGTACTCCAGGACCAGGGTGAGCTTGGCGTATTCCTCCGGTACGCCGGCGGAGGAAGGCACCCCCAGGGTGAGGGCCCCCGAGCCCGCCTCCACCAAAAGGCCGTCCGCGTGGCCGTGGTAGTTCCCCCGGAACTTGACGATGTAGGGCCTATTCGTATACCCCCGGGCGAGGCGGAGGGCCGACATGGTGGCCTCCGTCCCCGAGTTCACGAAGCGCACCAGGTCCACAAAAGGGTAGGCCCGCTTGACCTTCTTGGCCAGGGCCACTTCCAGGGGGCTTGGCGCCCCGAAGGTGAGGCCCCTTTCCAAGGTCTCCCGCACCCGGGCGAGGACCTTGGGGTGGGCGTGGCCCAGGATTAAGGGGCCCCAGCTCATCACGTAGTCCAGGTAGCGGTTTCCGTCCGCGTCCCACACGTAGGCCCCTTCGCCCCGCACCAGGAAGGGCGGGGTGCCCCCCACGGCCTTGAAGGCCCTGACCGGGCTACTCACCCCGCCCGGGATGTGCCGCTTCGCCTCCTGGAAGTAGGCCTCGGAGATGGGCCGCTCCATCCCCTCCACTCTAGCGGTTTTCCCCCGGGAAAAGGTAGCCTCGGAGGGATGAGCGGGTGGACCTACCTCTTCCTCGCCATCCTCTCCGAGGTCCTGGCTTCCAGCGCCCTCAAGGCCTCCCAGGGCTTCAGCCGCCTCCTCCCGAGCCTCGTGGTGGTGGGAGGCTACGGCCTCGCCTTTTACTTCCTGAGCCTCGCCTTAAAGACCGTTCCCCTGAGCCTGGCCTACGCCGTCTGGGCCGGGGTGGGGACGGCGGCCATTGCCCTCATCGGGGCCTTTTTCTTCGGGGAGGCCATCTCCCCCAAGGGGTGGCTCGGCATCGCCCTGGTGGCGGTGGGGGTGGTCCTCATCCGCCTGGGCGACTAGGGGAAAAGGGCCTCCAGGGGCAACCGGAAGCCCGGTAAGGCCTCTCCCCCTTCCAGCGCCTCGTGGGACCTTAAAAGCCTCCCCGCCCCGCCCTGGCCGTAGACCTCCACCGCCTTGAGCTCGGGGTAGACGAGCCACACCGCCTTGGCCCCCGCCTCCAGGTAGTCCAGCACCTTGGCCAAAACCCCCTCCGCCTCCTCCCCGGGGGAGACCACTTCCACGGCGAGGTCCGGGGCCCCCTCGTAGAACCCCTCCCGGGCCACCTCCTTGAGCCTTTCGTGGGAGAGGAACCAGACGTCGGGGCTTCGCACCCGGTCGGGGTCCCGGCGGAGGACGAAGCCCCCCTCCACCCCGGCCACGCCGCGCCTCGTCTCCTCCAGCCAAAGGCGAATGCGGAAAAACACTTCACCGGCGATCCTTCCGTGCTCCGGCTTGGGCGGCATTTCCTCCCGGACCTCCCCGTCCACAAGCTCCCCCCGCTCTAGAGGCAGGGCGAAGAACTCTTCAGCCGTCAGGCGGGTCTTGACCATGGGGCCTCCTCCCTAGTAGGTTAGCGCCTTTCTCAGGGCCGCGAGGACCCTCCTCGCGTTGGGCCGGTAGAGGTGCTCAATGGCGCTGAAGGGGGGGTAGGGGGCGTCGTAGCCCGCCACCCGGAGGACGGGGGCCTGGAGGTAATCTATGGCCCCTTCGGCGATGCGGGCGGCGATCTCCGCCCCGAAGCCCCCGGTGCGCATGGCCTCGTAGACCACGATGGCCCGGCCCGTTTCCCGCACGGCCTCGAGGAGGGTCTCCTCGTCCAGGGGGACCAGGGTCTCCAGGTCCACCACCATCACCTCCACCCCCTCCTTCCGGGCCACCTCCGCCGCCTCCAGCATCACCTCCACCATGCCCCCGTAGCCGATGAGGGTGGCGGCCTTCCCCTCCTTCAGGACCCGGGCCTTCCCCAGGGGCAGGGTGTAGTACCCTTCCGGCACCTCCGCCCTCGCCCCCCGGTAGAGCTTGATGGCCTCGAGGAAGAAGACCGGGTCCTCGTCCTCAATGGCGGAAAGGAGAAGCCCCTTGGCCCGATCGGGGCTTGAGGGGATTACCACCTTGACCCCCGGGGTGTGGGCGAGGAGGGCCTCGGGGGAGTCGGCGTGCTGCTCCGGGGTGTGGACGCCCCCGCCGTAGGGGGCCCGCACCACCACGGGAAGCCCCACCCGTCCCCGGGAGCGGTGCCGCCAGCGGCCGAGGTGGGAGAGGATCTGGTCCAAGGCGGGGTAGAGGAACCCGGCGAACTGGATCTCGGCCACGGGCCGCATCCCCCCCATGGCGAGCCCGATGGCCAGGCCCAGGATGCCGCTTTCCGCCAGGGGCGTGTCAAAGACCCGCCCCTCCCCGTACTTCGCCTGCAGGCCCTCCGTGACCCGGAAGACCCCCCCGAGCCGCCCCACGTCCTCCCCGAAGACCAGGACCCGCTCGTCCCGGGCGAGGGCCAGGTCCAGGGCCTCGTTGATGGCTTGGACCATGTTGAGGACGCGCATCAGCCCACCTCCTCCACGTGGAGGCCTCGCCTGAGGGCTTCCCAGGCCCGCTTTTGGTCGGGGCCCATCTCCTTGTAGACGTGCTCCACGATCTCCTCGGGGCGGGGCTCGGGGGCCTCGTCGGCCAGGGCGAGCTCCCTTTGGAACTCCTCTTCAAGCTCAAGTAGGAGCGCCCTTTCCGCCTCTTCGTCCCAAAGGCCCCGCCCCTCCAGGGCCTTCCGCAGGCGGAGGATGGGGTCCTTGGCCCGCCAGGCCTCCTCTTCCTCCTTGGAGCGGTAGCGGGAGGGGTCGTCGGAGGTGGTGTGGGGGGCGAGGCGGTAGGTGAGGGCCTCGAGGAGGGTGGGGCCTTCCCCCTTGCGGGCCCGCTCCACCGCCTTTTTGGCCTCGAGGTAAACGGCGAAGGCGTCGTTCCCGTCCACCACCACTCCGGGCATCCCGTACCCCTCGGCGCGCCGGGCGATGTAGTCCACCCGCATCTGCTTGGACCGGGGAACGCTGATGGCGTAGCCGTTGTTCTGCACCAGGAAGACCACGGGGGCACCGAAGACCGCGGCGAAGTTCAGCCCCTCGTGGAAGTCCCCCTCGCTCGTCCCCCCGTCCCCGATGGAGGTGGCCACCACCCAGTTCTCCCCCCGGTACCGCCCGGCCAGGGCGAGGCCCACCGCCTGGGGGATCTGGGTGGCGATGGGGATGTAGGGGTTCACGGCCCGCACCCCCTCGGGGAAGCGCCAGCCCGCGGGGTGGGCCCGCCAGTAGAGGATCAGGGTGTGGATGGGAAGCCCCCGGGCGAGGAGCAGGGCGCTTTCCCGGTAGGAAGGGACGACCCAGTCTTTCGCCTCCAGGGCCAGGGCCACCCCCACCTGGGCCGCCTCCTGGCCCATGAAGGGGGCGTAGACCCCAAGCCTCCCCTGGCGCTGGAGGGTGAGGGCCTTCTCGTCAAAAAACCGGGCCCGCCGCATGGCCCGGTAGAGCCTTAGGGCTTCTTCCTCCGCTAGGGGGAACTCGCCTTCTTCCAGGTACTGGACCACTTTGGGCTTCACAGGGCGGAGTTTACCACACGCCCCAGGCGCTCCAAGGCGAGGTGAAGCTCCTCCTCGGCCTTGCAGAAGGCGAAGCGGAAGAGGTCCTTAGGGGGGTCTTCCCGGTAGAAGGCCGAGGCGGG
This sequence comes from Thermus thermophilus, assembly GCF_019974155.1. Classification (NCBI taxonomy): domain Bacteria; kingdom Thermotogati; phylum Deinococcota; class Deinococci; order Thermales; family Thermaceae; genus Thermus; species Thermus thermophilus. The sequence continues at coordinate 1,172,194 of NZ_AP025158.1, read as the reverse complement.
GATTAAGGCCACCCGCGCCTCCTCCACGAGGCGGAAGGCGTCCCACCCGGGAAGCTCGGCCATGAGGAAGTAGGTGCCCTCGGGGACGTAGACCCTAAGCCCCATGGCCCTAAGCCCCCCGGCGAGGAGGTCCCGCCGCCTCCGGTAGCCCTCCCGCAGGGCCTCGTAAAAGCCCTCGCGCCTCGCCAGCCTTAGGGCCTCCGCCACCCCGGCCTGGAGGGGCGTGGGGGCGGAGAAGCTCGTCCACTGCCGCATTCCCGCGAGAAGGGGCATGAACTCCTTGGGCCCCACGATCCAGCCCACCCGGTAGCCTGTGGCCTCGAGGCGCTTCCCCGCGCTCCCCACGGTGAAGGTGCGCTCGGGGGCGAACTCCCGGAGGCGCCTTGGCCTTTCCCCGTAGTAGAGCTCGTCGTAGACCTCGTCGGAGATGAGGAAGAGGTTGTGCTCCCTCGCGAGGCGGGCGATGGCCTCAAGCTCCCTCTCCCCGAAGACAAGCCCCGTGGGGTTCATGGGGGTGTTGAGGAGGAGGGCCCGGGTCCTTGGGGTGAGGGCCCCTTGCAGGGCGGAAAGGTCCAGGCGGAAGCCCTCTGGGGTGAGGTCTAAGCGCACAAGCCTGGCCTCGGCCCCCGCCAGGAAGGCGTCCGGCAGGTAGACGTCAAAGAAAGGCTCCAGCACCACCACCTCGTCCCCCGGGCCCACGAGGCTTTGCAGGAGGACATAAAGGGCCTCCGTGGCCCCGGAGGTGACCACCACGCCCTCAGGCTCCACGGCGAACTCCTCGGCGAGGGCCTCCCGGAGGGCGGGAAGCCCCGCCGGGGGGGCGTACTGGTCGTAGCGGCCTAAAGCGCGCCGCACCGCCTCCAGGAGGAAGGGAGGCGGGGGATTGGAGGGAAACCCCTGGCCCAGGTTCACCGCGCCCAGGCGCTGGGCGAGCCGGCTCATCCTGGGGAAGATGCTCTCCTTGGCCGCCTCGGTGCGGGGGTGGAGGCGCATGGGGATAGGGTAGCGCAAAGTTATGCGCTGGGGAAAGGGTGGGCCTCCCCGAAGAGGTGGAGGAAGAGGGCCTCGAGGCTCGGCGTCCCCCGGGAGACCTCCAACACTTCCATTCCACGGGGAGGGTTCCCAAGGCCTCCCGCAGCGCCTCCCACGGCCCCAGGAAGAAGAGGACCTCGGGGCTTTCCGCACTCCAGCCGGGGCCCAAGGCCTTGAGGAGGGCCTCCGCCTTGGGCTCGGCGAGGCGCACCCGGTACCCCTCCCCGGCCCAGTCCCGGAGGAGGGCCCGGGTGGGGCCCTGCCGCCGCACCTCGCCCCGGTGGAGGAAGGCCACGCGGTCGCTCACCCGCTCCACCACCTCGAGGTCGTGGGAGGTGAGGAGGATGCCCCAGCCCTCCTTCTTGAGCTCCAGGAGGATCCCCTCAAACTCCCTCCGGCTCACGGGGTCCAGGCCCAGGGTGGGCTCGTCCAGGAGGAGGAAGCGGGGCTTGAGGGCGAGGGCGAGGGCCAAGGCCGCCTTCTGCTGCATGCCCCGGGAGAGGGAGGCGAGGGGGGCGTGGAGGCGGTCCCTTAGGCCAAAGCGCTCCAGCCAGGCCTCAAACCGGGGCCGGACCTCCTTAGGGGGAAGCCCCCGGATGCCCCCGAAGTAGAGGGCGTTCACCAGGAGGCTCAGGTTGACGTAGAGGTTGCGGCTTCCCTCCAGGAGGACACCGAACTCGTGGCCCTGGGGCCTGCGCCGCGCCCCGCCCTCCTCCAGGACCACCTCCCCCCCATCGGGGAGGAGGAGGCCGAGGACGACCTTGATGAGGGTGGTCTTGCCCGCCCCGTTGGGGCCCAAAAGGCCCAGGATCTCCCCGGCCCCAAGCTCCAGGCTCACCCCCTTGAGGGCCTCCAGCTTGCCGAAGCGCTTGTGGACGTTCTGCACCAAAAGCCGCATCAGTACCTCCCTAATAGGCCCCTCCGCCGCACCGCCGCGTAGACCCAGGCCATGGCGAAAAGCCCCGCCCCGAGGAAGAGGAGGGCTTGGACCAGGGCCAGGAGGAGAAGCCCCGGAGAAACCTCCTCCCCTGTGAAGGCGAGCCGGAGGAGGTAGGCCCCCGGGGCAAAGGGCAGGTGGGCCATCCAGGGCTCAAACCGGACCAGATAGAAGAAGTAGGGCAGGAAGAGGAACTGGACGATGGTGAAAAACTCGTCCACCTGCTTGAAGTACAAGGCAGTGGCCCCCATGAGGAGGCCGAAGCCCAAGGCGGCCAGGAAAAGGGGCAAGAACCCCAAAGGCCAGCGGGCCAGGGGGCCTAGGGCCACGCCGAAGGCCAAGGCCAAGGGTAGGAGGACCAAAAGGCTCCAGAGAACCCCGAATAGGCTTTGCACCAGGGCCCGAAGGAGGAGCTGGCGCAGGAGGCCTCCCCGGGCCAGGGCCATGTGTTCCAGGGTCCCCAGTTGCGCCTCGCCCTGGACGGTGTAGGCGATGGACTGGAAGGTGAACAAAGTGAGGTTGAAGGCCGTGAAGACCAGAAGCAGGGGGCCTGGGTCCAAGAAGCGGGCCTCCTCGGGGGTAAGCCGGCTAAAGCCCAAAAGGATCGCGTAGAAGTAGAGGAGGCTCCCCCCCAGGTTGGCCAGCGTGTTGAACCAGTAACGCCGGGTTCGGGCCCAAGAGAGCAGGAACTCGCTCCAAAGCGGCCAGAGCATGCAGACCTCGCTAAAGATGTGGATGGCAGCAGGAAGTTTCTTGGCACCTGGTAGCCTGCTGCCATCCAGGACTTGGCTACATTAGCCCTATTATCTTTGAGGGCAGGGCGCGGGCATCCTTCCACCGCAACCCGGGTCACCCAAGGGCTGCACCCGAGAAGGCTTCACCACCCACCGCATCCTCCTCACCTCCTTTCCCTAGCCCGTGCAGGGGCGAGGTGCCGGCTCCGACTCGCCTGCGCGTTCAAAAACACCTGGAGTTAGACGAAGAACGCCTGCTTGAGTAAATCCTAAGGTCTGTCCACTGGTAATAGTAACCTGCCCAGGCTGAGCTGTAGCACCCCATACTCCCGTAGGCCACGCTCATGCACTGGGAAGTGGGCCAACCCGAGTCGTAGCAAGGTGGGGGCCAGTTGCTCGCCGCCCTGGCGCTGGTCCGGGTTTCCACCTGGCCCCAGATGACGCTTTCGGTAGAGCAGCTGGCGGTAGCGTAGGCCTTAGCCCCAGGAGAGGCCGTAGTGGGCATGGCCGAGGCCGCCAGGCTACAAGAGGGGAAAAGAGACTGGGGGCCCAGGTACTGGACCAGGAGGGAAAAGGTGTCCGGGCCCACCACCATTCCCCCGTCAGGGGTCTTGAGCTCCGGGGGCAATCCCTGGAAGCCTCCACCCCCGGGGAGGTTCTCCGGACCATACCGTTTCATCTGCCTCACGATTTCCCTCAGCTTCGCCCTAAGCTCCTGGCGCTGCGGTTCCTTCAGGAGGAGAGGGATCCTCTCCAAGAAGGCCCTTTCCAGGAGGCTTACCACAAGCTCCTCATCTGAACCAAAGAGCGTGCTGCTCCTTTACAAAGCGGAGCTCTTCCTCCCAGAATGCCTTTTCCTCGGGGATGGCTTGGGCCATTTTCCCTTGGGCGTATGCAGCGAACTTCTGCACGCTCTCCTCGGTGAAGAGGGGTGGCGAAAAGTCCATTTCAACCCTCCCCTCCTCCTCCCGGTACCAGATTCCGGAGGCGAGTTCCGTCCAGGCACCGCCCGTAGAGGGCCAGAGCCAGCTCCTCCCCCTTCCACCCCTCCTTCCGGGCGAGGAGGAGGACGAGGAGCTCCGCCTGGCGCAGGGGGAGGGGCCCGCCGTTAAGCCTTGGCTCCCCCAGGGCCTGGAAGTGGGCCGAGGGGCTTGCGGCCCAGAGGAGCTCCTGCCCCCTCCGGGAGAGCTCTCCCAGGAGGGGGTGGGGCCTTCCCAGGAAGAGGAGGCCCCGCATGGCCTCCTCCGCCACCTCCTCCAGGAGGAGGGGCAGGGTCTTGGCCACCCCTTCCTCGTCCTCCCGGTAGAGCCCTTCGGCCAAGGCGAGGAGGGCCTGGGTGAGGGGCTCCTTGGCCCAGGGCCTCGCCGCCTGGAGGAAGGGGAGGACCTCCTTCCCCAGGAGGCGCACCCCGGCGGGGGCGAGGTAGGGAAGGGCGGGAAGAGGGGCCTCCTCCAGGGCCTTCCGCAGGTAGGCCCTCCCCGAGGCCTCCTCCCCCTGGAGGAAGCGCAGGTGGGCCATGAGGAAGCGGGCGTAGAGCCCCGTGCCTCTCTCCAGGGCCAGGAGTTCCACCTGCCGGAGGAGGTCGGGGAGGGGAGGGTCCTCCTCGGCGAGGAGGGCGAGCCAGGCCCACTCCAGGAGGGCGGAGGGGCCAAAGCCCCGGGCAAGGGCCAGGGCGGCGTAGCCCAGGGCCTCCCTGAGGCGGCCAAGCCCCCTTAGGGCGCGGGCCAGGGCGAAGGCGAGGCGGGCCTCGGCCTTGGGGTCTCCCTGGAAGCGGTGGAGGGCCTCTTCCAGGGCCAGGGCCCCCGCCTTTGGAGGGAGGGCCAGGCCCAGGTGGTAGAGGGTGAGGGGGGTCTGGGCCCTTCGGGCGGCCTCCAGGGCCAGGGCGCGGTAGGCCCGAAGGTTCCCCTTACGGGCCTCTACGAAGCCTAGAAGGGCCAGGCGCTCGGCCTCTGGGAGGCTTCCTTGGGAAGTTTGGAGGAGGGCTTCCGCCTCCCGGTCCCGCCCTTCCTCCAGGAGGCGGAGGGCGGGGGCCAGGGGGTTTCCCGGAAGCTCCAGGGCCACGGGGCCATTTTATGTATCCTGCTCTGGCTTGGGCCGGAGCGGGGGCCCCAAAAGAGGCTTTGCAAAGGCCTACTTCCGGTTCACATGGCGAAGTCAAGGTGCGGGCGCTTAGTCCCTACCCGGGGGCCTATGGGCATCCTCGCCGAGATCGCCTACCTCGCGGAAAGGCGCCTGGGCCTTGCGGCCCTCGAGGCCTTCCTCCAAGACCTCGAGGCCGGGGCCTTCTCCCTGGAGTGCGGGGAAGAGGACCTGCCCTAGGTGGTTGCACGTTGATTTCGCAACACGGGTTGCCCGAAATAAGGCTCGGGGAGGGTTCTTTTGGGGCCCCCACCGCGGCTTTCGCCGCGGTGGGGTGCTTAGGTCAGGGCGCTCGTGGCCCGGTACCGGGACCTGCCCTTGGGCTTTGCCGACGCCGCGGTCGTCGCCGTAGCCGAGCGGAACGGGGGCCTGGTCCTAAGCTTGGACCGGCACTTTCACGTGGTGGCGCAGGAGGGGACCATCCGGGTACTCCCCTAACCCGCGATCCGGAGGAGGGCGAGGAAGCTTTCCAGCTCTAGGCTCGCCCCGCCCACGAGCCCCCCGTCCACGTTGGGCATGGAGAGGAGGTCGGCGAAGTTCTTGGGGTTCACACTCCCCCCGTAGAGGACGCGCACCCGGCTCGCGAAGGCCTCCCCGTACCGCTCGGCGAGGGCCTTGCGGATCTCCTGGTGCATGGCCTCGGCGTCCTCGGGGGTGGCGTTCTTCCCGGTGCCGATGGCCCACACGGGCTCGTAGGCGATGACGAGGGCCTCGGGGCCGGGGGGCTCCACCCCCTCGAGGCTCCCTAGGAGTTGCCTCAAGGTGTAGGGCACAGCCTCACCCCTCTCCCGCACCTCCAAGGGCTCCCCCACGCAGAGGATGGGGGTGATCCCCTCCTCCAGAAGCCTCTTGGCCTTCTCCGCCACCAGGGCGTCCGTCTCCCCGTGGTAGCGCCTTCTCTCCGAGTGACCCACGATGGCGTAGCGGCAGCCGAGGTCGGCAAGCATCCGTGCGGAGACCTCCCCCGTGTAGGCCCCCTCCTTGTGGGCGGAGACGTCCTGGGCCCCGTAGCCCACCTGGGTTTCGGCCAACACCTCCTTGGCCGCGGGGAGGATGGGGAAGGCGGGGAGGACGGCGGCCTCCGACTGCAAGGGGGGAAGGAGCCTCCTGAGCTCGGCGAACCACACCCGGGCCTCGGAGGGGGTCTTGTGCATCTTCCAGTTGCCCGCCACAAGGACGCGCCGCATGCCCTCTTTTATACACCCTCGGGGGCGGCGCTTCCCTCCCGGAGAAGGCGGTGGGCCTCCTTGAAGCCCACGAGTTTGCGGCGCTTTTCGTCGTGGAGGTGCATGTCGGCGAAGGCGATGCGGAAGGCGTCCTTCAGGGTCACGGTGGGGGCCACCTTCACCAGGTCCACCTCCTCCTGCACCTTGGGCAGGAGGTAGTTGGGGATCTTGGGGGCCAGGTGGTGGATGTGGTGGAAGCCGATGTTCCCGGTGAGCCACTGCAGGACCTTGGGGAGCTTCAGGTAGGTGCTCCCCTCCATGGCCGCCTTCAGGTGCTCCCAGCGGGGGTCGTGCTCCCAGTAGGCGTCCTCAAACTGATGTTGCACGTAGAAGAGGAAGATGCCCACCATTCCGGCGAGGTACTGGATGGGGAGGTAGACGAGGAGGAGGGTCTTGAGGCCGAAACCGAGGTAGATGCCCGTCCAAAGCAAGACCAGGAAGAGGTTGGTGAGGGCCACGGAGTTGCGCACGGAGGGCCTCTCTGAGCCGTAGCCCAAGGGCAGGCGGTAGGAGAGCATGAAGACGTAGATGGGCCCCAGGAGGAACATGACGAAGGGGTTGCGGTAGAGGCGGTACCTAAGCCTTTCCCCGGGGGTGGCCTTGAGGTACTCCTCCAGGGTCATGGTGTAGATGTCCCCCACGCCCCGCTTGTCCAGGTTGCCGCTCGTGGCGTGGTGGCGGGCGTGGGAGAGCTGCCAGTGGTGGTAGGGGACCAGGGTCAGCACCCCGGCGAAGAAGCCCAGGGCGTCGTTCATCCACTTCTTGGGGAAGAAGGAGCCGTGCCCGGCGTCGTGCTGGAGGATGAAAAGCCGCACCAGGAAGAGGGCGGCCAGGAGGTCCAGGGCTAGGGTGAGGAGCAAGGAGACCTCGAGGGCCTTGTGGGCCAGGTAGAAGAGGAGGAGGAGGAGGGGCAGGAGGGTATCCGCCACCTGGCGGAGGCTTCGGGAGAGGTGGGGCTTGGTGTAGGGCTTGATGAGGGGGATCCAGTCTTTGGGTTCTACTTTTTTCATGCCTATCCCGCGCTTTTTAGGGCGCGCTTTAGCCTATGCCCTTTCCCCATGAGGCGGATGAGAGCCCTCCCGGGGCCCAGGGGGTCACCGGGGTCTAAGCCGCTCCTCCGAGTCCAAGAGGAGGGTCACGGGGCCGTCGTTCACCAGGTGCACCCGCATGTGGGCCCCGTAGACCCCGGTTTCCACGTGCACCCCTTGCTGCAGGAAGGCCTCTATGGCCGCCTCGTAGAGCCTTTTTCCCTGGTCGGGGGGAGCGGCCTTGACGAAGGAGGGGCGGTTGCCCTTGCGGGTGTCGGCGTAGAGGGTGAACTGGCTGACCAGAAGCACCTCCCCTCCCACGTCCTTGAGGGAGAGGTTCATCTTGTCCTGGGCGTCGGGGAAGATCCGGAGGTTGACGATCTTGCGGGCAAGGTAGAGGGCGTCCTCGAGGCTGTCCTTCTGCCCCACCCCGAGGAGGACCAGAAGGCCCAGCCCGATCCGCCCCACCACCTCCCCCTCCACCTCCACGAAAGCCTCGGAGACCCGCTGCACCACCGCCCGCACGCCTACCTCCTGGGCCCGGCGAAGAGGGCCACGGTCCCGGGCCCCGCGTGCACGCTCACCGCCGCCCCCGCCTGGAGGGCGGCCAGGACCTCCACCCCCTCGGCCTGCACCAGGGCCTTCAGGGCCTCCACCCCTTCGGGGTTTCCCGCGTGGGCCAGGTGGACCAGGCCCCTTTCTGGGAACTCTTGTCGGAAAAGCTCGGCCACCTTGCGCAGGCCCTCCCCGAAGCCCCGCACCTTGCGCCCGGCCTCCACCCGGCCTTCCCGAAAGGTGAGGATGGGCAGGACCCGGAGAAGCCCCCCCACGAAGTGGGCCAGGCCCCCGATGCGCCCCGAGCGGTGGAGGTAGGTGAGGGTCTGGGGGAGGACGTACCCCCTCACCCTCTGGCGGTAGGGAGCGAGGGCCTCCTCCAACCGCTCCCAGACCACCCCAAAGCGCAAAAGCCGCCGGGCCTCCTCTAGGACCAGCCAGAGCCCCCCGTTCAAGGACCAGGAGTCCAGCACCTTCACCCGGGAACCGAAGGCCCGGGCCACCCCTTGGGCCGTGGCCACGGTCCCGGAAAGCTTCCCGGAGACGTGCACGGAGACCACCCGGTCGTGGGTGGCGAGGAGCCTTTCGTAGGTTTCCCGTAGGTCCTCCGGGGCCACCTGGCTGGTGGTGAGCCTTTCCCCCTTCGCCAGGAGGGCCAGCACCTCCTCCGGGGAGATGTCCAGGAGGTCGCGGAAGCTCCTTCCCCCGTGGACCACCTGCTGGGGCACCAGGTGGATGCCGTGGGCCAGGGCCTCCTCCGGGGAAAGCCCCAGGGTGGTGTCGGCCACGAAGGCCACGCTAGAGGCTGTAGGCGTAAAAGCCATAGGTTCCCGGTCCCGTGTGGCTCGCGATCACCGCCCCGAGCTCGCTCACCAGGGCCTCTTCCACGGGCAGGCCGGAGGCCAGGACCTCTTGGCGGAGCGCCGCCACCGCGTCCTCGTCCCCGCTGTAGAGGAAGTAGGCCCGGATCCGCTTCCGGCCCTCCGCCCAGGCCCGGAAGGCCTTGAGGATCTCCTCCCGGGCCTTTTTTTCCCCCCGGGCGCGGCCTGCGGCCTCCACCCGGCCCTCCTTCAGGGTGAGGACGGGCTTCAGGTTGAGGAGGGTTCCAAGGAAGGCCTGGGCCCCGCCGATGCGTCCACCCCGCTTCAGAAACTCCAGGGTGGCCACGCTGAAGCGGACGAAGTGGTCCCGGCGGAGGCGCTCAAGCTCGGCGAGGACCGCCTCCAGGCTTTGGTCTTCCTCCAGGAGCTCCTTGGCCCTGAGGACCATCATGCCCACGCCCAGGGAAGCGGCCTGGGTGTCCACCACCGTGACCCGCCCCGGGAACTCTTGGGCGGCCAGCTCCGCCGACTGCACCGTTCCCGAAAGCTTCCCGGAGATGTGGAGGGAGAGGACGTGGTCTGCTTCCCCCAGGGCCTCCTCGTAGACCCGGGCGAAGTCCTCGGGGGAGGGCTGGCTCGTGGTGGGGAAGGCCGCGCCCTCCCGGACCTTCTGAAAGATCTCGCTGGGGCTGATCTCCTCCCAGTCCCGGTAAATGGCCCCGCCCAGGTTCACGTAGAGGGGCACCACCCGGACGCCGAGGCGCCCCCTCAGGTCCTGGGGCAGGTCGGAGGTGGAGTCGGTTACCAGGGCAATCCGCATCGCCGCACCTTCGCGAGAGAGGATACCACGGGTGTAGTGTAAGGGGGAAGTTGCCCTAGGCCCCGCTTGGTGCTACTTTTGGCCCTATGTGGAGGGTCCTGGTCTCGGACGACATGCGTCTGGGGGAGGCGCGGTACCCGGGGGTGATCCTGGACTACCGCCCGGGGATCGGGCGGGAGGAGCTTTTGGAGATCATCCCCGCTTACGATGCCCTCATCACCCGAAGCCGCACCCGGGTGGACGCGGAGCTTCTCCAGAGGGGGAAGCGCCTTAAGGTGGTGGGCCGGGGCGGGGTGGGGGTGGACAACGTGGACCTCGAGGCGGCAAGCCGCCTCGGGATCCTGGTGGTGAACGTCCCCGAGGCCAATACCCGTTCCGCCGCCGAGCTTGCCTTCGGCCTCCTCCTCGCCGCCGCCCGGGGCATCGCCCTTTCCGACCGGAAGCTGCGCCAGGGGGAGTGGGACCGGAAGTTTTTGGGCCTGGAGCTCAAGGGAAAGACCCTGGGCATCGTGGGCTTAGGCCGCATCGGAAGCCAAGTGGCCCGCTTCGCCAAGGCCTTTGAGATGCGGGTTCTGGCCTACGACCCCTACATCCCCAAGGCCCGGGCGGAAAGCCTCGGGGTGGAGCTTCTGGAGCACTTGGAGGACCTCCTCCGGCAGAGCCACTTCCTCACCGTCCACACCCCCCTCACGGAGGAGACCCGGGGGATGATCGGCCGGAGGGAGCTTTACCTCCTGCCCCGGGGGGCGGTGGTGGTGAACGCGGCCCGGGGCGGGATCATAGACGAGAAGGCCCTCCTCGAGGTCCTGGAGGAGGGCCACCTCTTCGCCGCGGGCCTGGACGTCTTCGCCGAGGAGCCGCCTCCCAAGGACCACCCCCTCATCCACCACCCCAGGGTGGTCCACACCGCCCACCTGGGGGCGAACACCCTCGAGGCCCAGGAGCGGGTGGGGGAGGCCATCTTGGAGAGGGTGGTGCGCACCCTGGAGGGGGACCTCTCCTACGCCCTGAACACCGGGTTTGACCCCGAGGCCCTGGAGGCCCTCCGGGGCTTCCTGCCCCTGGGGGAGGCCTTGGGCAAGCTCCTTGCCCAGATCACCCGGGGCCGCCCCCAGGCCCTGGAGGTGCGCTTCCTGGGCCAGTTTGAGAAGGACCCCGAGCCCGTGGCCAGCGCCGTGGCCAAGGGGCTTCTCGCCCGGGTCCTGGGGGAGGGGGCGGTGAACCTGGTCTCGGCGAGGCCCCTCCTCAAGGACCGGGGCATCCACCTCACCACCCTGCGTTCCGAGGAGGCGGGGGAGTACACCCGGCTCGTGGAGGCCAGGCTCTCCACCGACCAGGAGGAGCGCCGGGCCCGGGGAGTGGTGATCGGGGGAAGGCCCCGCCTCGTGGGCATTGACGGCTACGCCCTGGAGGTGGTGCCCGAGGGGTACATGCTGGTCTGCGTCAACTACGACCGCCCCGGGGTGGTGGGCCAGGTGGGGACCCTCCTGGGGGAGGCCGGGGTGAACATCGCCGGGATGCAGCTCGGGCGGGACGTGCCCGGCGGCCGGGCCCTCTTCGTGCTCACCGTGGACCAGAAGCCCTCTCCTGAGGTCCTGGAGGCCCTGAGGGCCCTTCCCGTGCTGGAGCGGGTGGACCTGGTGGAGCTGTAGCCGTAAGGGGAGAGAAAAGGCACAAACGAGAGTAATCGTGAGGTTTATCACACAACGCCCATTCTGGATTCCGAGTGTTCGCACTTGACCAAACTTTCTTTCTGAACCTCCTGCCCTGTAGGCGTCAACCCCCACCTCGCCCACTGGGCGGAAGAGGCGGCCCGCCTCTTTGAGGCCGGGGGCGTGCCTCGGATGGCGGGCCGGGTTCTGGCCTTCCTCTTGGTGGCCGACCCCCCGAGCCCACGGCCAAGGAGGTGGCCCAGGCCCTAGGAGCGAGCAAGGGGGCCCTGGGCCCGGCCCTGGGCTACCTGGTACGCCTTCACCTCGTGGAGCGGTTTCGCCGCCCGGGGAGCGGGCTAACCGCTATACCGTGCGCCCCGGGGTCTGGCGGCGGATCCTGTGGGAACAGGCCAAGGTGCTGGGGTAGCTGGGAGAGAAGTCACAAGCTGACGAAATCGTGAATAAAATCACAAAATGTACACTAGGGGCATGCGTCTGGAGATCCCCAACCACACCGAGCGCTTCGGCGTCGTCCGGCTCCACGAGGTGCAACGCATTTTGGAGCTGGACTCCGGGCGCGTGCGGGACGAGTCCCCGGCCGTGGGGCTGCGCCGCCTGGACGACGCCGACCTCAGGGACGTTTTAGAGCAGACGGCCATCGTGGTGCCCACGCGAAACGAGCGCCTGAAGCTCCTGGAAGGCGTCCTCTCCGGGATCCCCCACGAGGCCCTCATCCTCGTGGCCTCCAACAGCAGCCCCGACCGCCTCCAGATGGAGCGGGACCTCCTGGAGGAGTTCGCCTACCTCACCGAACGGCCGGCCCTCATCTTCCACCAGAAGGACCCCGCCCTCGCCGAGGCCCTGCGGGCAGGGGGCTACCCTTACCCCATCGGGGAGGACGGCCTTGTGCGGAGCGGGAAGGCGGAGGGGATGATCCTGGCCTTGGTCTTCGCCGCCCTTTCCGGCAGGCGCTACGTGGGCTTCATTGACGCCGACAACTACTTTCCCGGGGCCGTCTGGGAGTACGTCCGGGCCTACGCCGCGGGCTTCCTCATGGCCAAGACGCCTTTCGCCATGGTGCGCATCCTCTGGCGCTACAAGCCGAAGCTCACCGAGGACGAAGGGGTGGTCTTTCGCCGCTACGGCCGGGTCTCCGAGCGGAACAACCGGGCCCTCAACCAGCTCATCGGTAGCGTGAGCGGCTTTGAGACGGACGTGGTCAAGACGGCGAACGCCGGGGAGCACGCCATGAGCCTCGGCTTGGCCCTCCGCCTCCCTTGGGCCTCCGGCTACGCCGTGGAGCCCCAGGAGCTGGTCTCCCTCCTGGAGCTCTACGGCGGGATCTTCCCCTTGGAGGACGAGGAGGTGTTGCGGCATGGGGTGGAGGTCTTCCAGATTGAGACCCGGAACCCCCACCTCCACGAGAACAAGGGGGACGAGCACATCCGCGACATGCTCCTCGCCTGCCTCGCCACCGTGTACCACTCCAAGCTGGCCACGGAGGAGGTGCGGCAGAGCGTGCTGGAGGAACTCCAGGCCGCAGGCGCCCTAGCTCCCGGGGAGGAGCCCCCGCCTCCCACCCTCTACCCGCCCCTTGCCAGCCTGGACCTCCAGGCGGTGCGCAAGGCGCTCCGGGGCCACCTCTCCCGCTTCCGGGTGCCATGATCGTCTTTACCGACCTGGACGGAACCCTCTTGGACGAGCGGGGGGAGCTCGGCCCCGCCCGGGAGGCCTTGGAGCGCCTCCGGGCCTTGGGGGTGCCCGTGGTCCCGGTCACGGCCAAGACCCGGAAGGAGGTGGAGGCCTTGGGCCTCGAGCCCCCCTTCATCGTGGAGAACGGGGGAGGCCTCTACCTCCCCCGCCACTGGCCCGTGCGGGCGGGGCGGCCCAAGGGGGGCTACCGGGTGGTCTCCCTGGCCTGGCCCTACCGGAAGGTGCGGGCCGGGCTAAGGGAGGCAGAGGCCCTGGCGGGGCGGCCCATCCTGGGCTACGGCGACCTCACCGTGGAGGCCGTGGCCCGCCTCACGGGGCTTTCCCCGGAGGCGGCGCGGCGGGCCAAGGCGCGGGAGTACGACGAGACCCTGATCCTCTGCCCCGAGGGGGTGGAGGCGGTCCTTAAGGCCTTGGAGGACGTGGGGCTGGAGTGGACCCACGGGGGGCGCTTCTACCACGCCGCCAAAGGGGCGGACAAGGGCCGGGCGGTGGCCCGGCTCAGGGCCCTGTGGCCCGACCCCGAGGAGGCCCGCTTCGCCGTGGGGCTTGGGGACAGCCTGAACGACCTTCCCCTATTACAAGCCGTGGACCTGGCGGTCTACGTGGGCCGGGGGGACCCCCCGGAGGGGGTCCTGGCCACGCCGGCGCCGGGCCCGGAGGGCTTCCGCTACGCGGTGGAGCGTTACCTCCTCCCCCGGCTCAGCCGGCGAGGAGGGAGCGGGCCCTGAGGGCCAGGTGGACCCGGGCCAGGGTCTCGGGGGCGCTCAAGGGGCCGATCCGCTCCTCCACCCGCTTCAGGCGGTAGCGGAGGGTGTTGGGGTGAATGTGGAGGGCCTGCGCCGCCTCTTCTAGGGTGGCGCTTTCCATGTAGACCTCCAGGGTGCGGAGAAGCTTGGGGGGGAGGGGGAGGAAGCGCTCCACCAGGGCCTTGAGGTCCTCGGGGGACTGCTGCAGGAGGACGAAGGCCACGGGGTCAAGGCCCGCGAAAGAGAGGGCCTCGCCGGGACGGGCGGCCTTGAGGGCGATGAGGGCCTCGCGGTAGGCCTCCTGGACCTCGCCGCCGGCGTGCACCGCCGAGTAGCCCAGGCGGCTTCCCGGGGGTAGGGCCTCGAGGAGGGCCTCCGCTTCCCGCCTCGGGTTGTGCACCTGCCACATGGCGGCCACCCGGTTCCCCCGGGCCGTGAGGAGGTAGGGGACGCCGAGCCGGTCCAGGTAGGCCCCAATCCGGCGGCGGAGCTCCAGGGTGGCCTCCCGCCTCCGCTCTTCCGCCAAGCGGTGCCGCCCCAAGACGGCGGGCGGCTCCACCAGGGCGAGGACCCACTCCACCCCCTCCACGAAGCCGAAGGCGAAAAGCCTTTCCGGATCGGCCTCGCCCAGGATGAGCCCTTCCAGCAGAGCGCCCCCGAGGGTCTCCTCCTGCATGCGTTCCACGCTCCGCTCCCGGGCGCGGAGCCTTAAGAGCCTTGCCGCCACCTCCAAAAGCCCCCAGGCCCGGAGGAGGTCTTCCTCCTCCCCGTAGGCCACGAGGAGGGCCTCCCCCGCCTCGAGGGCCGCCCAACCCCTCCCCGTGCCCGGCTCCTTGGGGTGCCGGGCGGGGACGGGCCCGGCGAAGCCCAGGACCTCCCCCCAAGGGGCCACGTGGGCCAGGGCAAGCCCCGTGGCCTGGTGCAGGACCTCCAAAAGGGCGCGCTCGGGAAGCCTCAGGAAGAGGTCCAGTAGCCCCGCCAGGGCCATCCCTGGGGCCAGGGCGAAGAGGCGGAGGGCGAGGGCCTGCTCCAGGCTTTCCCGCTTGAGCCAGGGGGGGTAGAGGGCAAAGCCCAGGCCCTCCCGCTCGGCGAAGGCCAGGACCTCGGGGTCCGGTTCCGGGAGGAGGAAGCCCGCGGCGCTGCGGTAGCGGTAAAGCCCCTCCTGGGGCCGGAAGAGGAGGAGGGCCCCCTCGGGGGAGAGGAGGGGCCTAGGCGCCGGGAGGAGGTAGAGGACGGGCCGGGAGGAAGGGCGGAGGACCTCGAGGCCCAGCCCCCCCACCAGGGCGTCAAAAGAGGTGTCTTTGGGAACAAAATTTTCGCTTTTCATTGTCATCTTACACGATATCACGGCCCCTAAGGGGCGTGAGGGCAGAGAATTTTGTATGAAAAAACAAATTTTTCTGCATCTTTGTCTAATTCACCGGTTGCCCCCGGCGGCCCGCCCCCGCATCCTGGGAAGCGAAAGGAGCCCAGCATGTTCCGCGGTTCCATACCGCCCCTACCCACACCCTTTCGGCGAGGCCGGTTGGACGAGGAGGCCCTAAGGCGCCTGGTGGAGCGGGTCGTCCAGGGGGGCTCCCACGGCGTGAGCGTGGGGGGCACCACGGGCGAGCCCGGCGCCCAGACCCTGGAGGAGAGGAAGCGGGCCATAGAGGTCGTTCTGGACCAGGTGGCGGGCCGCGTCCCCGTGATCCCGGGGACCGGGGCGCTTCGCCTGGAGGAGACCCTGGAGCTCACCCGCTTCGCCAAGGAGGCCGGGGCCCAGGGGGCCATGGTCATCGTCCCCTACTACGTCAAGCCCAACCAGGAGGGGCTTTACCGCTACTTCGCCGAGGTGGCGAGGGCCGTCCCCGACTTTCCCCTCCTCATCTACAACATCCCGGGGCGGGCCGGGGTGGAGATCGCCCCCAAGACCGTGGGGCGCTTGAGGCGGGACTTCCCCAACATCGTGGGCCTCAAGCACTCCTCCAAGGACCTGGAGTACCTCTCCCACCTCTTTTTAGAGGCGGGGCGGGACTTCCTCGTCTTCTGCGGCCTGGAAAGCCTCACCCTCCCCATGATGAGCCTGGGGGCGGTGGGGACCATCGCCGCCACCGCCAACTGGCTCCCCAAGGAGGTGGCCCTCCTCTGCGAAAGGGCGTTGGCGGGGGACTACCAGGGGGCGCGGGAAATGCACTTCTACCTCCTCGAGGCCAACGAGGCCATCTTCTGGGACACGAACCCCATCCCCTTAAAGACCGTCCTCTCCTGGATGGGGCTATTGGAAAAGGAGTGGCGGCCCCCCTTAGGCCCCACCACCCCGGAGGTGGAGGAGAGGCTTCGGCGCATGGCCGAGCGCTACGGCCTCATCCCCCAGAAGGAGGTGGCGTGAAGCTCGCCCGGTTTCTCGCCAAGGGAAGGGTCCACCAGGGGGTCTACCGGGAAGGCCTCCTCCTGGACGAGGCGGGGGAGGCCCACAGGCCGGAGGACGTCACCTGGCTCCTCCCCTTCACCCCGGGGAAGGTCCTGGGCGTGGCCTTGAACTACGCCGATCACGCGGAGGAGCTAGGCCTAGCGCGCCCTGAGGAGCCCGCCCTCTTCTGGAAGCCCAACTCCAGCCTCCTCCCCCACAAGGGGGTGGTCCTCTACCCCAAGGGGGCGAGGTTCGTCCACTACGAGGTGGAGCTCGCCGTGGTGGTGGGCCGCCCCATGAAGCGGGTGAGGGCCAAGGACGCCCTGGACTACGTCCTCGGCTACACCATCGCCAACGACCTCGTGGCCCGGGACTACGTGACCAACACCTTCCGCCCCCCCATCCGGGCCAAGGGGCGGGACACCTTCCTCCCCCTGGGGCCCTTCCTCGTGGTGGAGGAGGTGGAAGACCCCCAGAACCTTTGGCTTCGGGCCTACGTGAACGGGGAACTTAGGCAGGAGGGGCACACCTCGAGGATGCTCTACTCCGTGGCGGAGCTATTGGAGTTCATCTCCGAGTTCATGACCCTGGAGCCCTACGACGTCCTCCTCACCGGCACCCCCAAGGGGATCAGCCAGGTGCGGCCCGGGGACGTGATGCGCTTGGAGATTGAGGGCCTTGGGGCCCTGGAAAACCCCATAGAGGAGGAGCCATGAGGTACGCGGACCGGGTGGCCGGGATTCCCTGGGAGACGATTGAGGAGGTGCGCCGGCGCCTCAAGGAAAGGCCCGCCCTTCACTTCATCGCCGGGGAGTTCGTCCCCTCGGAAAGCGGGGAGACCTTTCCCTCCTTAGACCCCGCCACGAACGAGGTCCTGGGCGTGGCGGCAAGGGGCGGGGAGAGGGAGGTGGACCGGGCGGCCAAGGCGGCCCACGAGGCCTTCCCAAGGTGGAGCCGCACCCAGGCCAAGGAGAGGAAGCGCTACCTCTTGAGGATCGCCGAGCTCATAGAGAAGCACGCCGACGAGCTCGCCGTGATGGAGTGCCTGGACGCGGGGCAGGTCTTGAGGATCGTCCGGGCCCAGGTGGCCCGGGCGGCGGAGAACTTCGCCTTCTACGCCGAGTACGCCGAGCACGCCATGGAGGACCGGACCTTCCCCGTGGACCGGGACTGGCTCTACTACACCGTGCGGGTTCCCGCAGGCCCCGTGGGAATCATCACCCCCTGGAACGCCCCCCTGATGCTCTCCACCTGGCGCATCGCCCCCGCCCTCGCCTTCGGGAACACCGTGGTCCTGAAGCCCGCGGAGTGGAGCCCCTTCACCGCCACGAAGCTCGCGGAGATCTTAAGGGAGGCAGACCTTCCCCCGGGGGTCTTCAACCTGGTCCAGGGGTTTGGCGAGGAGGCGGGGGCGGCCCTGGTGGCCCACCCCCTCGTCCCCCTCCTCACCCTCACCGGGGAGACGGAGACGGGGAAGATCGTCATGCGCAACGCCGCAGACCACCTCAAGCGCCTCTCCCCGGAGCTCGGCGGCAAAAGCCCCGCCCTGGTCTTCGCCGACGCCGACTTGGAGAGGGCCCTGGACGCCGTGGTCTTCCAGATCTTCTCCTTCAACGGGGAAAGGTGCACCGCAAGCTCCAGGCTCCTCGTGGAGGAGAAGATCTTTGAGGACTTCGTGGGGAAGGTGGCGGAAAGGGCCAGGGCCATCCGGGTGGGCCACCCCCTGGACCCGGAGACGGAGGTGGGGCCCCTGATCCACCCCGAGCACCTTCAAAGGGTCCTGGGCTACGTGGAAACGGGGAAGCGGGAGGGGGCGAGGCTCCTCGTGGGCGGGGAGCGGGCCAAGACCTCCTTCCGGGGGGAGGACCTCTCCCGGGGGAACTACCTCCTCCCCACGGTCTTCGTGGGGGAGAACCACATGAAAATCGCCCAGGAGGAGATCTTCGGGCCTGTCCTCGTGGCCATCCCCTTCAAGGACGAGGAGGAGGCCTTGAGGAAGGCGAACGACACCAAGTACGGCCTCGCCGCCTACGTCTTCACCCGGGACTTGGAAAGGGCCCACCGGCTCGCCCTGGAGCTCGAGGCGGGGATGGTCTACCTGAACAGCCACAACGTCCGCCACCTGCCCACGCCCTTCGGCGGGGTGAAGGGAAGCGGGGACCGGAGGGAGGGGGGCACCTACGCCCTGGACTTCTACACCGACCTCAAGACCGTCGCCCTTCCCCTCCGCCCCCCGCACGTGCCGAGGTTCGGAAAGTAGGAGGTGCCGTATGGCCAGGACCGGAGCGGAGTACATGGAGGCCCTTAAGGAGCGTCCCCCCAACCTCTGGTACAAGGGGGAGAGGGTGCAAGACCCCACCACCCACCCCGTCTTCCGGGGGATCGTGCGCACCATGGCCGCCCTCTACGACCTGCAGCACGACCCCCGCTACCGGGAGGTCCTCACCTACGAGGAGGAGGGGAAGCGGCACGGGATGAGCTTCCTCATCCCCAAGACCAAGGAGGACCTGAAGCGGAGGGGGCGGGCCTACAAGCTCTGGGCCGACCAGAACCTGGGGATGATGGGGCGGAGCCCCGACTACCTCAACGCCGTGGTCATGGCCTACGCGGCGAGCGCCGACTACTTCGGGGAGTTCGCCGAGAACGTCCGGAACTACTACCGCTACCTCCGGGACCAGGACCTCGCCACCACCCACGCCCTCACCAACCCCCAGGTGAACCGGGCCAAGCCCCCTTCCGCCCAACCCGACCCCTACATCCCCGTGGGGGTGGTGAAGCAGACGGAGAAGGGGATCGTGGTCCGGGGAGCCCGGATGACGGCCACCTTCCCCCTGGCGGACGAGGTCCTCATCTTCCCCTCCACCCTCCTCAAGGAGGGCCCCGGGGCGGAGAAGTACGCCCTCGCCTTCGCCCTGCCCACCTCCACCCCGGGCCTCCACTTCGTCTGCCGGGAGGGCCTGGTGGGGGGGGATAGCCCCTTTGACCACCCCCTCTCCAGCCGCCTCGAGGAGATGGACTGCCTGGTGGTCTTTGACGACGTCCTCGTCCCCTGGGAGAGGGTCTTCATCCTGGGGAACGTGGAGCTCTGCAACAACGCCTACGCGGCCACGGGGGCCCTGAACCACATGGCCCACCAGGTGGTGGCCCTGAAGACGGCGAAGACCGAGGCCTTCCTTGGGGTGGCCGCCCTCATGGCCGAGGGCATCGGGGCGGACGTCTACGGCCACGTCCAGGAGAAGATCGCCGAGATCATCGTCTACCTCGAGGCCATGCGGGCCTTCTGGACCCGGGCCGAGGAGGAGGCCAAGGAGAACGCCTATGGGCTTCTCTGCCCGGACCGGGGGGCCCTGGACGGGGCCAGGAACCTCTACCCGAGGCTTTACCCCAGGATCCGGGAGATCCTGGAGCAGATCGGGGCCTCCGGCCTCATCACCCTCCCCTCGGAGAAGGACTTCAAGGGGCCCCTCGGCCCCCTCTTGGAGAAGTTCCTCCAGGGGGCGGCCCTCGAGGCCAAGGAGCGGGTGGCCCTCTTCCGCCTGGCCTGGGACATGACCCTCTCCGGCTTCGGGGCGAGGCAGGAGCTCTACGAGCGCTTCTTCTTCGGGGACCCCGTGCGCATGTACCAGACCCTCTACAACGTCTACGACAAGGAGCCCTACAAGGAGAGGATCCGCGCTTTCCTCAGGGAAAGCCTCAAGGTCTTTGAGGAGGTCCGGGCGTGACCTCAGGGGAGCCCCAGAAGGCCTTCAAGGAGGCCCTCGCCCGCTTCGCCAGCGGGGTCACGGTGGTGGCGGCCAGGCTTGGGGAGGAGGAACGGGGGATGACGGCCACCGCCTTCATGTCCTTGAGCCTCGAGCCCCCCCTCGTGGCCCTGGCGGTGAGCGAGCGGGCCAAGCTCCTCCCCGTCCTCGAGGGGGCGGGGGCCTTCACCGTGAGCCTTCTCCGCGAGGGGCAGGAGGCGGTCTCGGAGCACTTCGCGGGAAGGCCCAGGGAGGGGATCGCCCTGGAGGGGGGGAGGGTGAAGGGGGCCCTCGCCGTCCTCCGCTGCCGCCTCCACGCCCTCTACCCCGGGGGGGACCACCGGATCGTGGTGGGCCTGGTGGAGGGGGTGGAGCTCGGGGAGGAGGGGCCTCCTTTGGTCTACTTCCAAAGGGGCTACAGGAGGTTGGTATGGCCATCGTGAGGGTGGGGTTCATAGAGCTTTGGGTGCGGGACCTGGAGAAAAGCCTGGAGTTCTACCAGGGGCTTCTGGGCTTCCGCCTGGAGCACCGGGAGGAAGGGGCGGCCTACCTCCGGGGCTATGAAGAGCTGGAGTGGAGCCTCAAGCTCACCCAGGCCCCCTTCCCCGCGGTGCGCGCCCTGGGCTTCAAGGTGGACGAGAAGGGCCTGGAGCAGGGCCTGGCCTGGGCCAGGCAGGAAGGCGTTCCCTATCGCCTCGAGTCCGACTGGGGCAGGCCTGAAATCCTCCGCCTCCAGGACCCCTTCGGCTACCCCCTGGCCTTCTACTTCAAGGCGGAAAAGCTCCCCCGGGTCCTCCAGAACTACCACGAGCACCGGGGGCCCGGGATCCTGCGCATAGACCACTTCAACGTCTTCTCCCCCGTGGTGGGGGAGGCCACGCGGTTCTACCAGGAGGTCTTCGGCTTCCGCCTCACGGAGTACACGGAGGACGACCAAGGAAGGCTTTGGGCGAGCTGGCTCCACCGCAAGGGCAACGTGCACGACATCGCCTTCACCAACGGGGAAGGCCCCAGGCTCCACCACTTCGCCTACTGGCTTCCCGACCCCCTCGCCGTGCTGAAGGCGGCGGACATCCTGGCGGGGGCCATGCGCACGGACCAGATTGAGCGGGGCCCCGGGCGGCACGGGATCTCCAACGCCATGTTCCTCTACCTCAAGGACCCCGACGGGCACCGCATAGAGCTTTACACCTCCGACTACCTCACCGTGGACCCCGACCTGCCCCCGGTGCGCTGGAGCCTGAACGACCCCCGCCGCCAGACCCTCTGGGGGCACCGCACGCCCAAGAGCTGGTTCCTGGAGGGGAGCGTACTGCTGGACCTCGAGGACAACCCCGTGCCCACGCGCCCCTCGGTCCTGCAAGGCCTCCCCGAGCACGTCACTTGACGGGACAAAGGTCCCTTCCTAGACTGGGAGGCGAACCGAACGGCCGTTAGTTTGGTCCAAACCGGGCAAGCCCGGTGTGGAGAAAAGGAGGGTCAAGATGAAGCGCGCGTTGGCGTTGGTGACGTTCTTGGCGTTGGCGGCCCTGGCCCAAGGCGCCCTGAAGGTGGGGGTCGTGGTTTCGGCCACGGGGCCCGCGGCCTCCTTGGGCATCCCCGAGCGGAACACCTTCCTCATGCTCCAGGAGCTTTTGGACCGCCAGGGGGGCGTGGCCGGGCGGAAGGTGGAGTTCGTCATCCTGGACGACGCCTCCGACACCACCCAGGCGGTGCGGAACACCCGGAGGCTCGTGGAGGAGGGCGTGGTGGCGATCATCGGCACCACCACCACCCCGGCCTCCTTGGGCATGATCCCCGTGGTGGCCGAGGCCAAGGTGCCCATGATCTCCCTGGCGGCCAGCAAGGACATCATCCACCCCGTGGACGCCCAGCGCTTCTGGGTCTTCAAGACCCCCCAGACGGAGGAGCTCATGGCCCGGGCCATCGTGGCGGACATGGTGGCCCGCGGGGTGAAGACCGTGGGCTACATCGGCTTCAACGACGCCTACGGGGAGGGCTGGGCCCGCTTCTTTGAGGCCGAGGCCAAGGCCAAGGGGCTCCAGGTGGTGGCGAGCGAGCGCTACAACCGCACGGACACCAGCGTCACCGGCCAGGCCCTGAGGATCCTCGCCCGCAGGCCCGACGCCGTCCTCATCGGCGCGAGCGGCACCCCGGCGGTCCTTCCCCAGCGCACCCTGAAGGAGAGGGGCTACCGGGGCCTCATCTACCAGACCCACGGGGTGGCCAACCCCGACTTCCTGCGGGTGGGCGGCAAGGACGTGGAGGGGACGTTGCTTCCTGCCGGGCCCATCCTGGTGGCGGAGCAGCTTCCCGGCGCCTTCCCCTCCAAGCGGGTCGCCCTGGACTACATCCAGCGTTACGAGGCCAGGTACGGCATCGGCAGCTACTCCACCTTCGGCGCCCACGCCTGGGACGCCTGGCTCATCCTTAGGCCCGCCCTGGAGCGCGCCCTCAAGAAGGCCGACCCCGACAAGGACCTCGCCGCCTTCCGCGCCGCCCTGCGCGACGAGATCGAGGCCACCAAGGGCCTCGTGGCCACCCACGGCGTCTTCACCTTCACCAAGGAGGACCACCTGGGCCTCCGCTTTGAGGACGCCGCGGTGATGGTGCGGGTGGAGAACGGCCGCTGGAAGCTGGAGCGGGTCTTCCGTTAGGCCATGGACGCCACCATCCTCGGCCTCCTCCTCCTGGACGGCGTGCAGAACGGGGTCATCTACGGGCTTCTCGCCCTGGCCATGGTCCTCGTCTTCGCCGTGACCCGGGTGATCCTGGTGCCCATCGGGGAGCTCATGATGTTCGCCCCCCTCTCCCTGGTCTGGCTCCAAGAGGGAAGGCTCCCCGGCACCCTCGGGCTCGCCCTCGCCCTGGGGGCCCTTTGGGCCCTTTTGGAGCGGGGAAGGGGCCGGGCCCTTCCCCTCCTCGGGGGGGTGGGGCTTCTTCTCCTCTTCCTCCTCGCCCGGGGAAGCCCGGCCCTCGCCTATTTGGCGGCCCTCCTCCTCGTGGTCTACCTGGGGGTGGCCACCTACCGGGTCTTCTTCCAGCCCATGCGGGCTGCTTCCCCGGAAGGGGAACACCGAGGGGCCACGGTCCTCGCCCTCCTCATCATGGCCGTGGGGCTCCACGTGGCCTACCAGGGCCTGGGCCTCGTCTTCTTTGGCCCGGAGCAGTTCCGCCCTGACCCCCTTCTCCAGGGGGAGGTGGCGGTGGGCCTCACCTGGCAGGGCGTCTTGGTCCTGGCCTTCGCCCTGGTCAGCGCGGCGGCCCTCTACCTCTTCTTCCGCCGTTCCCTCTTCGGGAAGGCCCTTCTGGCGGCGGCGGAGAACCGGGTCGGGGCGAGGCTTTGCGGCATCCGCCCGGAGGAGGCGGGGATGGTGGCCTTCGCCATTGCGAGCCTCATGGCGGCCCTTTCGGGGCTTCTTTTGGCGCCCCTCATCAACGCCGCCTACTTCATGGGCTTTATGCTGGGGCTCAAAGCCTTCGTGGCGGCCATCCTGGGTGGGCTCGTGAGCTACCCGGTGGCCTTTTTGGGGGCGGTCCTGGTGGGGCTTTTTGAAAGCTTCACCAGCTTCTACGCGAGCGCCTACAAGGAGGCCCTGGTGTTCCTCCTCTTGGTGCCGGCCCTCTTCTACCAGAGCCTCCGGGCGAAGGGGGTGGAGGAGTGAGGCGGTACCTCTGGTTTGTCCTGCTCCTCCTTCCCTTCCTCCTCGCGCCCTTCCCCTTTTACCTCACCCTCCTGAACTTCTTCGCCATCGCCGCTTTGGTGGCCCTCTCCCTCTACGTCCTCACGGGGCTTGGCGGGATGACGAGCTTCGCCCAGGCGGCCTTCATGGGGGTGGCGGCCTACGCCACCGCCCTCCTCACCACGCGGGCGGGGGTTTCCCCCTGGGCGGGGCTCGCCCTGGGCCTCGGCCTCACCCTGGCCTTCGCCTTGGTGCTGGGCCTCCTCACCGTCCGGCTCAAGGGGCACTTCCTCCCCCTTTCCACCATCGCCTGGCAGGTGGCCCTTTACATCCTCGCCGGAAACCTGGTGGGGCTTACCGGAGGGCACACGGGGCTCACCGACCTCCCGGCCCTCGCCCTCTTCGGCCTCCCCCTGGACAGCCCCTTCCGCTACGCCTTCCTAAGCCTCTTCCTCCTCGCCCTCCTCGTCCTCGCCCTCCATAACCTCCGGGAAAGCCGCCTGGGCCGGGCCCTTCTCGCCCTTAGGGGGGACGCCCTCACCGCGGCGAGCTTCGGGGTGGACCCGGCGGCCCTCCGGCTTAAGGCCTTCCTCCTCGCGGGAGGGATCGCGGGGCTTGCGGGGTTCCTCTACGCCCACTTCCTGCGCTTCGTGAACCCCACCCCCTTCTCCCTCGAGGCCTCCATCAAGTACCTGGTGATGGCGGTGGCGGGCGGGGTGGGGACGATCCCCGGGGTGGTCCTGGGGGCCGCCTTCTTCACGGGCCTCGAGGACTGGCTCAAGGACCTCCTTCCCCTCCTCCTCGGGCGCCAGGGGAACTACGAGACCATCGCCTACGGCCTGGTGCTGGCGGGGATCCTCCTCTTCGCCCCCCAGGGGCTCTGGCCCCTCCTTGCGGGGAGGCGCGCCTTCGGGCGGCAGGCCCTCCCCGAGGCGAAGCCTCTTCCCCAAAGGCCCCCTTCGGGCCCGCGGGGGGAGGTGGTCTTGGAGGCGAGGGGCCTAAGGAAGGCCTTCGGGGGGCTTCTCGCCGTGAACGGCGTGTCCTTCGCCTTGAGGCGCGGGGAGATCCTCGCCCTCATCGGCCCCAACGGGGCGGGAAAGAGCACCACCTTCAACCTCGTCACCGGGGCCCTCCCTCCGGACGGGGGGCAGGTCTTCCTCTTCGGCCAGGAGGTCACCGGGCTTCCTCCCTACCGCGTCCACCCCTTGGGCCTGGGCCGCACCTTCCAGCACCCCCACATCTTCCCGGAGATGACGGTCCTGGAGAACGCGGCCCTGGCCACCTACGCCCGCACCCGGGCGGGGTTTTTGCAGGTCCTTTTCGGCCTCCACCGCAAGGAGGAGGCACAGGCCCTGGCCACCGCCCTCGAGGCCCTCAGGCGGGTAGGCCTGGGGGAGCTTGCTTTGGAGCGGGCGGACCGGCTCACGGCGGGGCAGCAGCGCCTTTTGGAGCTTGCCCGGCTCCTCGCCTCGGGGGCGGAGGTCCTCCTTTTGGACGAGCCGGGAGCGGGGCTTAGGGCCGGGGAGAAGCGGGAGCTCGCGAAGCTCCTTCTGGCCCTCGCCCGCGAGGGGTACAGCGTCCTCCTCGTGGACCACGACATGGACCTCGTCATGGGGCTTGCCGACCGGGTGGTGGTGATGAACTACGGGGAGAAGATCGCCGAGGGGACGCCCGAGGAGGTGCAGAAGAACCCCCTGGTGCGGGCGGCCTACCTGGGGGAGGTGGAGGCGGCATGAGCCCCCTGGCCGTGCGGGACCTCACGGTGCGCTACGGGGCCCTGGAGGCCGCGCGCGGGGTCTCCTTCGCCCTGGAGGAGGGGGAGGCCTTGGCCCTCATCGGCCCCAACGGGGCGGGGAAGACGAGCGTCCTCAAGGGGATCCTCGGCCTCGCCCGGGCCGAGGGGGAGGTGCGCCTTGGGGGAAAGCCCCTCCCCCACAGGACCCCCGAGGCCCTCCTCCAGCGGGGCGTGGTCCTCGTCCCCGAAGGGCGGGCCCTCTTCCCTGGGCTATCCGTGGAGGACAACCTCCTCCTCGGGGGCTTCGCCCGCTTTAGGAGGGGAGAGGACCTCAGGGCGGACCTCAAGCGGGTCTACGCCCTTTTCCCCCGCCTGGAGGAAAGGCGGCGCCAGCCCGCGGGAACCCTCTCCGGCGGAGAGCAGCAGATGCTCGCCATCGGCCGGGCCCTCATGGCCAGGCCCCGCCTCCTCCTCCTGGACGAGCCCTCCTTGGGCCTCGCCCCCCTCGTCGTCCAGGAGATCTTCCGCACCCTGGCCGCCCTCAAGGGGGAGGGGGTGACCCTTCTCCTCGTGGAGCAGAACGCCAAGATGGCCCTCTCCCTGGCGGACCGGGGGGTGGTCCTGGAGGCGGGGGAGGTGGCCCTTTCGGGGCGGGCCGAGGAGCTTAAGGCCAACCCCCGGGTGGTGGAGGCCTACCTGGGGGCGGCGCGGGAGGTGGAAGGGGGATGAGGGACCCCTTCATGGAGGCCTTGGGCCTAAAGGTCCTCCGCCTCGGCCCGGGGGAGGCGGTGGTGGCGGGGGAGGTGGGGGAAGCCCACCTGAACCTCCACGGCACCGCCCACGGGGGCTTCCTCTACGCCCTGGCGGACAGCGCCTTCGCCCTGGCCAGCAACTCCCGGGGACCCGCCGTGGCCCTCTCCTGCCGCATGGACTACTTCCGGCCCCTTGGGACAGGGGCGAGGGTGGAGGCGAGGGCGGTGGAGGTGAACCTCTCCCGGCGCACGGCCACCTACCGGGTGGAGGTGGTCTCCGAAGGGAAACTCGTGGCCCTCTTCACGGGAACGGTCTTTCGCTTGGGAGGTGATGGGGATGATGTACCAGCCGGAACTGGAAACCCTGCCCAGGGAGAAGCTTAGGGCGCTTCAGGAAGAAAGGCTTCGCCGCGTGGTGGCCTACGTCTACGAGCGGGTTCCCTTCTACCGGAGGCTACTTGACGAGGCCGGGGTGGACCCCAAGCGGTTTAGGGGCCTTCAGGACCTCCCCAAACTCCCCTTCACCAAGAAGACGGACCTCCGCGACCACTACCCCTTCGGCCTCTTCGCCGTGCCCCGGGAGGAGGTGGCGAGGATCCACGCCTCTAGCGGCACCACCGGCAAGCCCACCGTGGTGGGCTACACCAGGGCCGACCTCAAGGTCTTCGCCGAGGTGGTGGCCCGCTCCTTGGCCGCGGCCGGGGCGAGGCCCGGGATGATGCTCCACAACGCCTACGGCTACGGCCTCTTCACCGGGGGCCTCGGCCTCCACGGAGGGGCGGAGGCCTTGGGGATGACGGTGGTGCCGGTCTCCGGGGGGATGACGGAAAGGCAGGTGATGCTCATCCAGGACTTCCGCCCCGAGGTGATCTCCTGCACCCCCTCCTACGCCCAGACCCTGGCGGAGGAGTTCCGAAAGCGGGGGATCTCCCCGGAGGAGCTCTCCCTGGAGTACGCCGTCCTGGGCGCCGAGCCCTGGACCGAGGCCATCAGGAAGCAGGTGGACGAGGGCCTTGGGGTGAGGAGCACCAACATCTACGGCCTCTCCGAGATCATCGGCCCCGGGGTTTCCAACGAGTGCGTGGAGGAGCGCCAGGGAAGCCACATCTGGGAGGACCACTTCCTGCCCGAGGTGGTGGACCCGGAAACCGGGGAGCCCCTCCCCGAGGGGAAGGTGGGGGTTCTGGTCTTCACCACCCTCACCAAAGAGGCCATGCCCCTCCTCCGCTACTGGACCGGGGACCTCACCTTCCTCACCTACGAGGCCTGCACCTGCGGCCGCACCCACGTGCGCATGGGGCCCATCCTCGGCCGCACCGACGACATGCTCATCATCCGGGGGGTGAACGTCTACCCCACCCAGGTGGAGGCGGTCCTTCTGGACATCCCCGAGGTGGAGCCCTACTACCAGATCGTGGTGCGGCGGGAGGGCACCCTGGACGAGGCCGAGCTCAAGGTGGAGGTCTCCGAGGCCTTCTTCCGGGAGATCGGCCAGAAGGCCCTCTCCGACGAGGTGGTGGAGGCGGACCACCGGCTCCACGCCCTAAGGGAGCGGATCGCCCGCAAGATCAAGGACAACATCGGCGTCACCATGAAGGTCACCCTCCTCCCCCCGGGCCAGGCCCCAAGGAGCGAGGGG
The DNA here is from genome assembly GCF_019974155.1 of Thermus thermophilus. Lineage (NCBI taxonomy): Bacteria > Thermotogati > Deinococcota > Deinococci > Thermales > Thermaceae > Thermus > Thermus thermophilus. Next base: position 1,144,850 of record NZ_AP025158.1, on the reverse strand, counting down.
GGGAAGCTCAGGCGGGTCCTGGACTTGAGGAAGTGATGCGTCCCATCCCCGAAGGCTACGAGGCGGTCTTTGAGACCGTGGTCACCCCCGAGATGACGGTGCACTTTGAGGAGCTGGGCCCCGTCCACCCCGTCTACGCCACCTACTGGATGGTCAAGCACATGGAGCTCGCCGGGCGCAAGATCATCCTCCCCTTTCTGGAGGAGGGGGAGGAGGGGATCGGGAGCTACGTGGAGGCCCGGCACCTGGCCTCGGCCCTTCCCGGGATGCGGGTGAGGATCGTGGCCCGCCACGAGAGAACCGAGGGGAACCGGGTCCACGCGCGGGTGGAGGCCTACAACGAGCTTGGGGACCTCATCGGGGTGGGGCGCACGGAGCAGGTGATCCTCCCCAAGGCCAAGGTGGAGGCCCTCTTCCGGAGGCTCAAGGAGCGCTGGGAGGCGGAGCGGTCGCCCTCGTAGCCCCTCCCTTCCGGCTCAGGAACCCTTCGCCAAGGCCCCCTTTCGGGCCACCAGGGTGAGGACGGTGTAGGTGGCGACCGTCTTCCCTTCCTGGTTCACCACCTCCGCGGCCCACTCCACCACGCCCGTCCTCTCGTCCCGGGGGCGCTTGCGCTTCACCGTGAGGCGGACCTGGAGGGTGTCCCCGGCCCCCACGGGCTCCAGGAAGCGCAGGCCCTCGAGGCCGTAGTTGGCGAGCACCGGGCCCGGGGCCGGGTCCACGAAGAGGCCGGCCGCGGCGGAGAGGACGAAGTAGCCGTGGGCCACCCGCTTTCCGAAGAGGCCCTCCTTGGCGGCGAGCTCGTCCGTGTGGGCGTAGAAGTGGTCCCAGGAAAGGGCGGAGAAGAGGGCGATGTCCGCCTCGGTGACGGTGCGGCGGTGGGTGGTGAGGGTCTCGCCCACCTCGAGGTCCTCGTAGGCCTTGCGGAAGGGGTGGATGGCGGCGGGCTTCTCCGCCCCCTTGGCGTACTCCCCGGTGAGGGCGGAGAGGAGCCCGGGGTCGGCCTGGAGGGCGACCCGCCCGAGGTGGCGCCTCACGGAGAGGAGCCCCCCTAGCTCCTCGCCCCCTCCCGCCCGCCCCGGCCCGCCGTGGAGCAGGCGGGGGAGGGGGGAGCCGTGGCCCGTGGAGGAGGCCGCGGTGCGGGCGTTCAGGAAGTGAAGCCGCCCCACGTGGGGGGCGAGGGCCAAGAGGTAAAAGCGGGCCTCCCCGGGGTCGGAGGTGGCGAGGGTGGCCACGAGGCTTCCCCCGCCCATGGCGGCAAGCCTCGCCGCCTCCTCCCGGCTTCCGTAGGGGAAGAAGGTGGCCACGGGGCCGAAGGCCTCCACCCCGTGAAGGGCCTCGGGCCAGGGGTCCTCGGCGAGGAGGAGGGTGGGGGGGAAGAAGGCCCCGTCCGCCCTCCCCGGGTGCCTCCAGTAGACCCGGGCCCCCGCCTCCAGGAGGGCCGCCACCGCCCTTTCCACCTCCGCCTTCTGCTCCAAGGAGGCCAAAGGCCCGAGGTCCACGCCTTCCTCCCGGGGGTCGCCGAGCCTTAGGGCCTCGAGGCGCTTTCGGGTGGCCTCGAGGAGGGCCTTAAGGCGCTCCCTTGGCGCAAAGACCCGGCGGATGGCGGTGCAGCGCTGCCCCGTCTTGATGGCAAGCTCCTGGGCGATCTCCTGGGCGAGGCGCAAAAGCTCCTCCTCCGTGGCCTCCTCCCCCAGGATGGCGGGGTTTAGGGAGTCGGCCTCGGCGTTGAAGAGGGCCCCCCGCTCCAGGAAGGCCGGGTGGCGGCGGAGGCGGTCGGCGGTGGCCTTGGACCCGGTGAAGAAGACGCTGTCCCGGTGGTCCAGGGCGTCCAAGAGGTCCCCCACGCCCCCCACGAGGAGCTGGAGGCTCCCTTCCGGGAGGAGGCCCGATTCCAGCATGGCCCGCACCAGGGCCTCGGCCACGTGGGCCGTGGGGGTGGCGGGCTTCGCCAGGGTGGGGACCCCCGCGAGGAAGGCGGGGGCGAACTTCTCCAAAAGCCCCCAGACGGGGAAGTTGAAGGCGTTGATCTGGACGGTGATCCCCCCTTTGGGGGCGAGGACGTGCCTCCCCTGGAAGGAGAGGTCCTTGGAGAGGGGAAGGAAGTCGTCCTCGGGGAGGAGGTTGCCCTCGGGGAGGTTGCGGGCGAGGGAGCTATAGGCGAAGAGCACCCCGATCCCCCCGTCCACGTCGTACCAGGCGTCCCGCCTCGTCCCCCCCGTGGTGGCGTAGAGGCGGTAGAGCTCCTCCTTCCGCTCGGAGAGGTACTGGGCTAAGGCCCTAAGCCGCCTTCCCCGTTCCTGGAAGCCCAGGGCCAAGAGGGCCTTTCCGCCCACCTCCCGGCCCCAGGCCACGGCCTCTTTCACGGGGAGGCCCTCCGCCGTGACCCGGGCGAGGACCTCCCCCGTGCTCGCGTCCCGCACGGGCACGCCCTCGCCCTGGCCTTCCCGCCACTTGCCCATGAGGTAACTTTGGAGCTTCATCGCGCGTCCTTTCCCTAGACGGTCTTAAAGGCCTCAAAGACCTCGCCGCAAGCGGCGCACTGGTAGAGCATCTTGCACAGGGTGGCCCCGAAGGGGTTCTTGAGGACCACCTCCCGGCTCCCGCACCGGGGGCAGGGGGGGTCCTCCCCGGCCATGGGGAGGGGAAGGGGCGGGGCGACGCCGTAGCCGAGAAGCTTCGCCCGGGCCTCCTCGGCCATGGCCTCGGTGCTCCAGGGGGTGCGGGCCTCCTCCACCTCCACCTCCTCGGCCCCCGCCTCCTTGAGGGCCTTGACGATCTCCTCCTGGATGAGCTTGATGGCCGGGCAGCCGGAGAAGGTGGGGCGGAAGCGCACCTTGACCCTTTTCCCCTCGGCCTCCACCCCCAGGACCATCCCCATCTCCACGATGTTGAGGACGGGGATCTCCGGGTCCTTCACCCCCTTTAGGGCCTCCCAGTACCGCTCTACCACGCCTTCGCCTCCCGGTCCCACCGGGCCACGGACTGCATCTCCGCGAGGAGGGACCATAGGTACTCCGTGTGCTCCTTCCGGCTCTTGGGCACGTACCCCCCTTCCGGCGCCTTAAGCCCCGAGCGCTCCAGGTGGCGCGTGGCCTCCTCCAGGTAGCGGTCCCGAAGGGCGTTTAGGTCCGGCACGTACCCCGCCGCCCAAAGCTCCTCCTCCCCCGGCAAGGGCACGAAGAGCTGCTTGGCGTAGGGGAAGAGGGTCTCCAGGGCCTTCTGGGCCCGGGCGTGGCTTTCCTTCGTGCCCAGGCCCAGGCGCTCCACCCAGAGGGCGGAGTGCTTCAGGTGGAAGCGCTCCTCCTTGAAGATCCTCTCGGCCGCCTCCGCGAGGGGAGGGTAGGCGCTCTTCCTTGCCTCCTCCAGCCAGAGGTTCTCGTAGAGGTCAAAGAGGTACTGGCGGACCATCGTGAAGGCCCAGTCCCCCTTGGGAAGCTCCACCAAGACGGCGTTTTGGTACTCCAGAGGGTCGCGGAAGAAGACGAGCTCGTCGGGGTCGGACCCGTCCAGCTCCCTTCTAAGCTCCAGGTAGAGCTTGGCGTGGCCCAGCTCGTCCTGGGCCAGGTTGGCGATGGCGATGTCCTCCTCGAGGATGGGCGCGTGGGCCACCCACTCCGAGAGGCGCTGGGCGAGGACCACCTCGTCGTCGGCCAGGGCCGTGAGCTTCTCCACCAGGAGCCTCTCAAGCATGGCGCTCCTCCTTGGCGGTGACGAGCCCGTAATAGCTCTGCAGGCGGTAGGTCTTCTCCCGGGCGGGGGCGAACCAGCTCTCCACCACCTCGGGCGTGGGCTCGGTGCCCGCCACGAGCCTCTCCGGCACCGCCCAGAAGGCCACCCCCTGGGCCTCGAGGAGGGCCTCTTTCACCGCCTCCCCTGGGCTTCTTGCCAGGAAGCGGCCCACCAGGTCCCCGTAGACCATGCTCCGGCGGTGGCTCTTCTTGGCGAAGACCCAGTAGGCCTCTTCTTCCCCCAGGGGTCCTTCCAGGGCCTTAGGGTCCTTCAGGGCCTCCTGGGTCACGTGGAAGAAGGCCTCCGCCGGGGCCACGAAGAGGGCGTAGGCCGAAGGCCTCCGCACGAAGACGTGCCGGGCCACGAGGAGGGCGTGCTCGGGGTCCGTGGCGTGCACCGAGCCCACCATCTGGGGCAGGCTCCTTTCCGTGTCCTGCTTGATCACCTCAAACCGGGGCCACTCCGTCCCCCACATGGCTCCTCCCTAGTCCGCCGCCTGGGCGAGCCGCCTCTTGGCGTAGGCCTCCATGGCCTCCCGCACCCAGCGCCCCTCCTCGTGGGCCTTACGCCTGGCCTCGAGGCGGTGCCGGTTCATGGGGCCTTCCCCCCCGATCACCTTCCAGAACTCGTCCCAAGGGATGGGGCCGTGGATCCAGTTCCCGGTCTTCTCGTCGTAGCGGAGGTCGGGGTCGGGGATGCTAAGCCCCGCCTCCAGGAGCTCGGGGACGTGCTCGTTCAGGAACTCCTGGCGGATCTGGTCGTTGGTCTTGGTCTTGATGCCCCAGCGGAGGAGGAGGGGGGTGTGGGGGGAGTCGGTGTCGTGGGGGCCGGCCATCATCAGGGTGGGCCACCACCAGCGGTTCAGGGCGTCCTGGACCATCTGCCTTTGCTTCCGGGAGCCTTTGGCATAGAGGAGGACCGCCTCCTTCCCCTGCTTGTGGTGGAAGGTCTCCTCGGCGCAGATGCGCACCATGGCCCGGGAGTAGGGGCCGTAGGAGCACTGGGCCAGCATGGTCTGGTTCTTGATGGCCATGCCGTCCACCAGCCAGCCGATGATGGCCACGTCCGCCCAGGTGAGGGTGGGGTAGTTGAAGATGTTGGAGTACTTGGCCTTCCCCGAAAGGAGGGCCTCCACCATCTCCTCCCGGGTGATCCCTAAGGTCTCGGCGGCGTGGTAGAGGTACTGGCCGTGCCCCGCCTCGTCCTGGACCTTGGCCAGGAGGATGAGCTTTCGCCTCAAGGAGGGGGCCCGGGGGATCCAGGCGCCCTCGGGGAGCATGCCCACCCATTCGCTGTGGGCGTGCTGGGAGATCATGCGGATGAGCTGACGCCGGTACTCCGCGGGCATCCAGTCCCCGGGCTCAATCTTCTCCCCCCGGGCGATCCGGGCCTCAAACTCCTCCAACCTCTCCTGGTAGTCGGGGTCCTCGGGGTAGCCGATCCTAAGCTTCACCATCCTCGCCTCCTTCCTCGCGGCGTTCCCCTTCCGGGGAAGGGGCCACGCCAAGGGCCTTGAGGACCAGCTCGGCGTAGGCCTCCGCGAGCGCCTCTAGGGAAAGGGGACCGTCGGGCCGGTACCACTGGTAGGTCCAGTTGAGGGCGGAGAGGACGAAGAGGGTCGCGAGGCGCACGTTCCCCACCCGGAAGACCCCCGCCCTTACCCCCTCCTCCACCACGGCCTGCACCCCCTCCTCGTAGCGGCGCCTCAGGGCCTTGGCCTCCTCGAGGAGGGGAGGGGAGAGGTGCTTCCACTCGTGGAAGAAGACCGTGGCCCGGGGAAGCTCCTCGGCGATCACCCGGAGGTGGCCCTGGACGAGGGCCTTCATCCGGGTCACGGGGTCTCCCGAAGGAAGCTCCTCCAAGACCTTCTGGAACCTCTCCGCCGCCTGGCGCACCACCTCCAGGAGGAGCTCCTCCTTGGACTGGATGTGGGCGTAGAGGCTCCCGCCCTGGAGGTTCAGGTGGCGGGCGAGCTCCCGCATGCTGGTGGCGTGGTAGCCCCTCTGGCTGAAGAGGTGCCCGGCGATGGTGAGGATCTGGCTCCGGCGGTCCATGGCTAACGATCGTTTGTTAGTTTCGCACAACCTGGGCGAAGGGTCAAGTGTCCCCGCCGCCCTGCCCGGGCCCGCTTGGGGCGGGGTTCAGAGCTCGGGGAGCCTCGAGGCCGCCTCCTTAAGGCGCTCCCGAGAGGCGTGGAGGTAGATCTGGGTGGTGGCGATGGACTCGTGCCCCAGGAGGTCCTTCACCGCGTCCAGCTCCACGCCCCGCTCCACGAGGAGGGTGGCGTAGGCGTGGCGGAGCTTGTGGGGGGTGAAGCGCCTGGGGTCCAGGCCCGCCCTAAGGGCGGCCTCCCGGAACTTGGCCTCCACCCAGCGGGCCGAGGGGACGTGGCCTTTGCGCCGCCCCTGCGAAAAAGTGAATATGTTCACATTTCCCTGCGGCCGCCCCAGGGCCTCCAGGACCTCCCGGGCCGTCTTGGAGAGCGGCACAAGCCTTTCCTTGTTCCCCTTGCCCACCACCCGCACCGCCACGGGGTGGCCCCCTTCCAGGACCACGTTCCGCCCCTTCAGGGAGAGGGCCTCGGAGATCCTTAGCCCCGTGCCGTAGAGGAAGCGGGCCAGGGCCTCGAGGAGGGCCGCCTCCTTCTCCTCGCGGAAGGCCTGAAGGAAGCGTTTAAGCTCCTCGGGGTTCGGGTGCAGGGGAAGCCTCCGGCCCGCCTTGGGCCGGCCGATCCCCTCCGTGGGGTCCGAGGCCGCCTCGCCCCTCACCTCCCGCAGGTAGCGGTAGTAGCTCCTCAGGGCGGCCAAGAACCCCTGGACGCGCCTTGGGGCCCAGCGCTCCCTAAGGAGAAGGGCCCGCACCGCCTCGGGGCTTGGGGGGAGGCCCTCCGCCTCGAGGAAGCGGAACCAGAAGGCGAGGTCCTGGAGGTAGCGGCGCACCCCCCTAGGGGAGTACCCCCGCTCCAGGAGGAGGTACTCGGCGTAGGGGGCGAGGGGCCAAAGGGCCTTCTCGGGCCGTTTAAGGCCGATGGTTTTCCAGATCACGTGGGCCGCGGGGGCTTCCGGCATGGGGGCATTATACATGCGCGAAATGTACCTTTCGCGAAGATAGGGAGCGGAGGGAAATCCGCCCTCAGGCGAGGGCCTTCCCCGTCTCCGGGTGGAACAGCGATGTGGTCGGCCAGGCTCACGGCCTCCACTGGAACCGGACCCAGGGCGTGGCCCCGAAGACCTCGGCCGCCTCGTGCAGCTCCCTGGGGATGAGCTGGAGGCCCGCCGCCAGGATGACGAGGACCAAGGGGGACCACAAGGGCGGTGAGGAGGGTGTTCCGCAGGGCGTCCCCGAAGTAGAGGTCCTGGGCCATTCTGCGGAAGTTGGCCAAGCCCACCCCCTCCCCTTCCCGGAAGGCGAGGACCAGGGCGCTGAGGAGGGGCCAGGCGAAGAAGGCCAGGAGGAAGAGGATGGAGGGAAGGATCAGAAGGTAGGGAAGGTACCGGTCCCTCATCGCGTCCAGAAGAGGGCCAAGGCGGCGCTCCAGGAGAAGCCCTCTCCCCCCCTCCCCTGCCCCGTCAGGGGGTCGTAGTACTCCCGGAAGCCCGCCCCCTCCATGAGGGCGAGGGCGTCCGCCTTGAGCCTTTCCGCCAGGGCGGCGAAACCGTAGTCCCTAAACCCTTCGGCCACCATCCAGTTGACGTTGATCCACACCGGGCCCCGCCAGTACCGCCCGGGTTCAAAGAAAGGGCTCGTGGGGTCCACGCTGGGGAGGAGGTAGCGCACCCTTTCCCCCCAGCGCTCCGCCTCTTGGGCGAGGAGGCCCGCCCGCCCCTGGTGGGGCGTTCCGGCGAAGAGGGGCAGGAAGCCCGCGGAGGTCTTCACCGCGATGGGCTCCCCGGCCACGAGGTCCCAGGAGAAGTAAAACCCCGCCTCCCGGTCCCAGAGGGCCTCGAGGCCCACCTCCCCCCGCACGATCCACTCCTCAATCTCGTAAGGGTCCTCCTGAAGGAGGACGGCGAGGGCGTAGAGGTCCCGGTTGGCCCGCTGGAGGATGGCGTTGAACCCCACGTCCACCACCTTGAAGGGGGACTGGCGGTAGATCTCCCGGGGGTCGTACTCCAGGCGGCGGAAGAAGTAGAGGAGGGAGAGGTAGCGGTCGTAATCCTCCTTCCTGGGCCGCTCCTCAGGGTTCACGTGCTTCACGTCCCGCCGCTCGTAGGGGGGAAGGTTCTCCACGGGCACCCGGCTTAGGGGCTTGTCCCAGGCGGGGCTGTTGTCCATGCCCGACTCCCAGGGGTGGACGATGACCACGAGGCCGGTGCGGTAGGGGTCGCGGGCGTGGTAGAGCCAGCGGTGGAAGGCGAGGAGCTTGGGAAAGAGGTACTGGGCCCGGGAGCGGGCCCGGTCCCGGTCCGGGTCCTTCTCGTAGAGATAGCGGACCACCGTGGCCACCACCGGGGGCTGGGTGATGCCGGAGGTGGCGGGCTGGGCCCGGGCCTCCCGGCCCCAGACCTCAGGGCCGGGGAAGTAGTCCCGGCTTTGCTCGTGGAAGACGATGTGGGGAAGCATCCCGTCCGGGCCCTGGCCGTAGTCAAAGAGGCAGAGGAGCTCCTGCCAAGCCCGCTCCCAGTCCACCTGGGTCCATCCCAGGGCGATGAAGGCCGAGTCCCAAAGCCACTGGTAAGGGTAGAGCCCGTGCGCGGGGACGGTGAAGGCCCCCCGGCTGTTGCGCTGGAGGACCTCCACCGCCTTCATCCTCAAAGGCGCCACGGGCTCAATCTATCACTCCACGGGGCAGGCGCCCGTGCTCGGGGCGTCGGGCGGCCAGCAGGGGGCGCCCGTCTCCCGGAGGATGCGGGCGAGGTTCTGGGCCTCGAGGTCCAGGGCGGGCCCGGGAACCTCCCGGGGGCCCCCCTTTTGGCCTTTAACTGAACTCCCGTTCCAAAGCCTTCAGCCGCTCGGCGATCCCCGTGTACTCCAGCTCCTCCATGGGAAGCATGGCGGGGCCGTAGAAGCCCTGGCGGCGCATCTCCTGGGCCTTCTCCACCACCTTGGCCCGCACCGCTTCCCACACGGGGTCGGCGAAGAGGTCCACGGGCTCGGAAAGCCGCCCCTCCCGCAAGGAGAAGGCCAGGCCGCACACCATGGGCACGCAGAAGAAGGTGGAGGCCGGGGTGTTGGCCCGCACGGGCATCAGGGGCATGTGGTGGCTTCCCCGGGTGTCCCCCGCCACGTAGGGGGCGAGGGCGAAGACGGGGCCGAACTCCTCCGTGGCGGGGAAGATCTTCTGGGTGCGGACGATGGCCACGGGGTCGTCCTTGCCCACGTAGCGCCCGGCGATGTTCCTCAGGCGCGTGGTGCTCACCACGGCGGCCTGCTCCCCGTGCTTCCGGGACCAGATGGACTCTATGGCGAAGCGGTGGGAGTCGCGAAGGAGGGTGGCGATGTCGTAGAGGCGCTCGGGGGCGTCCAGCTCAATGTAGCTGTCCCGCTCCGTCTGGGCCAGGTCCATGATGCGGAAGCGGAAGCCGGGCCTAAGCTCCGGGGAAAGGAGGAGGCCCGAGGAGTACATGGGGTCGGCGAAGGCCAGGTAGAGGGGGAGGTTGAAGGCCCCGGGCTCGGTCTTGTCGGCGGCGAGGACCATGAAGGGCTCCGAGGGGCGCTCGGTGAACTCCATCTCCGCCACCTGGGGCCCGAGGCCGTGGAGGTTCCCCGTGAAGGCGTCCTTGAGGAGGTCCTGGCCCGCCCCGTAGAGGCCTTCGGCCTTGGCCACCTCGGTGCCCTCACGGAAGGCCTTCCAGGCCAGGGCGTGCACCTCCTGGTTCCGCACCCCTCGGGTGTGGGATAGGAGGAGGACGATGTCGTCGCCGATGTGGAAGACGTAGGCGTCCAGGAGGAGGCGGCCCACCTCCTCCCGGACCACCTCCTCCACCCTGGCAAGGACCTTGCGGCTGGGCAGGGTGTGCCCGCCCACCGAGCCGATGTCCGCCTTGAGCACGCTCAAGGTGACCTTCATAGCCTCACCTCCTTCGTTTCCATGTTTCCACGCCCCGGGGTCCCGGCGCAAGGGTGCCCCCCTTTCGCTTTACCGGGCAAAGCGCTTACCCCCTGTGGTACCATGGGGGTATGGCCGAGGCCTTCTGCCCCGTCTACGCGGCCCTGAACCTCCTCCAGGAGAAGTGGACCCTGCACATCATCCGGGCCCTCCTGGAGGGGCCCAAGGGGTTCAACGAGCTTTCCCGGGCCGTGGGGGGCGTCAACCCCGCCACCCTCTCCCAGCGCTTAGACCAACTGGTCCGCCTGGGGGTGGTGGAGAAGCGGGTGGAGTCCTACATGCCGCCCCGTACCCGCTATAGCCTCACGGAGGCGGGGCGGGAGCTGGAGGCGGTCATCGCCGCCATTGACCGCTGGGCCCGCAAGCACCTAAAGGCCCCGGTGGCCTAAGGCCTCCACGGGGGGGCTCTACTCCGCTTCCCCGGCCAGGTACTGCAGGTAGTTGGCCAAGCCCATCTGCTGGAGAAGCTCCCGCTGGCTTTCCAGCCAGTCCACGTGGGCCTCCTCGTCCTTAAGGATCTCCGCGATCATCTCCCGGGTGCCGTTGTCCCCGAGGCGTTGGGCCAGGTTCATGGTCTCGTTGTAGCCCTTCACCGCCTGGACCTCCCCCTCGTAGTCCTTGAAGAGGATCTCCTCCACGCTTTGGCCGATCTTGATCTCCCCGATGCGGCTCACCTCGGGGAAGCCCTCGAGGAAGAGGATGCGCTCAATGTGCTTCTCGGCGTGGCGCATCTCGGTGATGGCGTGGGCCTTGAGGTGGCGGGCCAGGGCCTTGAAGCCCCAGTTCTCCGCCAGCTCCGCGTGGACCATGTACTGGAGGATGGCGGCGAGCTCCTCGGAAAGCCGTTCCTGCAGGCTCTGGATCACCTCGGGGTGCCCCTTCATAATCGCCTCCTCCCCTATCCTACACCCACGGGGAGGAAAGCGAGGCGCCACCCCTGGAAGAGGCTGTGCCTGGGGCGATCTTCCAGGGGGAAGTCCTCCCGGAAGTGGGCGCCCCGGCTCTCCTCCCGGGCCAAGGCCGCCCGGGCGAGGAGGCGCATGAGGAGGAGGAGGCTTCCCGCCTCGAGCCGGTCCCTGCCGGCTCTTTCCACCTCCTCCAGGGGCACGGCCTCCGCCCGGCGGAGGAAGGCGAGGAGGGCCTCTTTGCGCCGCACCACCCCAAGGGCCTCCCCCGCTTCCTCTCTTAGGGCCGCCACCGCCTCGGGCGGGGCGGCGAGGGCGGGGAGGGGGGCGGCTTTTGGGGGAAAGGCCAGGTCCTCCAGGGCCCTTAGGGCGGCCCGCCACCCCACCACCAGGCCCTCGAGGAGGCTGTTGGAGGCCAGGCGGTTCGCCCCGTGGAAGCCGGTGGAGGCCACCTCCCCCGCGGCGAAGAGCCCGGGGATCCCCGTGTGGCCGAAGGCGTCCGTCCTCACCCCGCCCATGGCGTAGTGGGCCGCCGGGGCCACGGGAAGGGGCGCCTTCAGGGGGTCCAGGCCCAGGGTGCGGGCCTGGGCCACCACCGTGGGGAAGCGCTCCTCCAGGCGGGGGATGGGCCTCAGGTCCAGGTAGACCCCGCCCGTGCGCTCCCTCTCCCGGAAGACGGCCCGGGCCACCACGTCCCGGGGGGCGAGCTCCGCCAGGGGGTCGTAGCGGGGCATGAACCGCTCCCCATGGGCGTTCAGGAGAATGGCCCCCTCCCCCCGGCAGGCCTCGGAGACCAGGGCCCCGTTGGGAAGGGCCGTGGGGTGGAACTGGACGAACTCTAGGTCCCTAAGCCCCGCCCCCGCCCGCCAGGCGAGGGCCATCCCGTCCCCCGTGGCCCCTTGGGGGTTGGTGGTCACGGGGAAGAGGCGGCCAAACCCTCCTGTGGCGAGGAGGACGGCCCCGGCCCGGACCTCCCAAAGCCCTTCCGGCCCCCAAAGGAGGGCCCCGGCCACCCGGTTCCCGGAGGCGAGGAGGCTTAGGGCCTGGGCGGGGACCACGGGGGTAGAAAGCCGCTTAAGGAGCCCCTCCAGGAGGAGAAGCCCGCTCCGGTCCCCGCCCAAGTGGAAGACCCTCGCGCGGGAGTGCCCCCCTTCCCGGGTGGGCTCGGGGTGGAAGGGGAGGCCGAAGGCGCGAAGCCTCTCCAGGTGGCGGGGGACCTCCTCCAGGATGGAGCGGGCCACCCCTTCCTCCACCAGGCCCCGGCCGGCCACGAGGGTGTCCCGGAGGTGGGCCTCGAGGTCCTCCTCCCCCACGGGGAAGGCCACCCCCCCTTGGGCCCAGGGGGTGGAGCCTGCAGGGAAAGGATCCTTGCTCACGAGGAGGACCCGGGCCCCCCTCTCCTCCGCGGCCAAGGCGGCGAGACCCCCGCCACCCCGGCGCCCAGGACGAGGAGGTCGGCGCTGCGGCGCTCCATCACCCCACGGCCACCATGGCCTCGAGGGCCCGGCGCGCCCTCCTCGCCACCTCCTCGGGCACCCGGACCACGTGGCGCATCTCCTTCAAGGAGAGGTAGACCTTCTCCAGGGTGATCCGCTTCATGTACTCGCACACGGCGTCGGGCTTCACCGGGAAGAAGGCTTTTTCCGGGGCCTCTTTCTTAAGGCGGTGGAGGATCCCCACCTCCGTGGCCACCACGAACTCCCGGGCCTCCGCCCCCTTGGCGTAGCGCACCATCCCCTCCGTGGAGAGCATCTTGGCGTCGGGCTTGAGGTAGAGGCATCCGCTGCCGCAGCCGCACTCCGGGTGGATGAGGAACTCCGCCCCCGGGTGGGCTTCCAGGAGGGCCTTCAGGTGCTCCTCCCGGATCCCCGCGTGCACATGGCACTCCCCGGGGAAGAGGTCCAGCCTCCTCCCCGTGACCCGGGCCACGTGGGCCCCCAGGAACATGTCGGGGACGAAGTAGATGGGCCGGTCCTGGGGAAGCCGGGAGACCACCTCCACGGCGTTCGCGCTCGTCACGCAGACGTCCGCCAGGGCCTTGACCTCAGCCTTGGTGTTCACGTAGGCCACCACGATCCCGTCGGGGTGCTTTGCCTTCCAGGCCAGGACGTCCTCGGGCCGGATGCTGTCGGCGAGGGAGCAGCCCGCCTCCAGGTCGGGCAGAAGCACCGTCTTCTCGGGGTTCAGGATGGCGGCGGTCTCCGCCATGAAATGGACGCCGCAGAAGACGATGACCTCGGCCCGCGTTCTTTGGGCCTCTCGGGCGAGGCCCAGGGAGTCCCCCACGAAGTCCGCCACCTCCTGCACCTCGGGGAGCTGGTAGGAGTGGGCCAGGATGACGGCGTTCCGCTCCCGCTTGAGCCTGAGGACCTCCTGCGCCAGGGCTTCCCCACGCATCCTATCCATTATGCAGGGCCTCCCCTACGGAGACGAAGCCCTGTTCCCAGAAGTGCTCGTCGTAGGCGAAGGCCTTTTCCAACCGCCTTTCCCGCATGAAGAGGAAGCTCGTCCAGTCCACCAGGCTCACCTCCCGCCTGCCCGAGGCGAGGAGGGCCGTGAGGGCGGCGCGGTGCAGGGCCTCGTCCACGGGCGCTACCTCCACCACCCCCATGAGGTCGTGGACCAGGGCCCGGACCGCCTCCACGCCGAGCCGCCTTTGGACCAGGGCCACGCTCTCCACCACCACGTAGGCGTGGGTTGTCAGCGGCCATCGGGCCTCGAGGAGCTCCCGGAAGGTCCGGGCGGCCTCCTGGTGGTGGGCGTCGTCCCGGTCCAGAAGGGCGTAGAGGGCCGAGGTGTCAAGGAAGACGGCCAAAAGCCTCCTCCAGATACCGGTCGTGGGCCTCGCTCACGTCCCCTTGGCCGGAGGCGAAGCGGCCCAGGGCGAGGAGGGCCCGCCTGGCCTTGTCCTCGTAGCCCTCCTCCTCCTCCAAAAACCGCTCCACTGCCCGGCGCACCAGCTCCGCCAGGGAAACCCCTTCCGCGCGGGCCTTGGCCTTGAGCCGTGACCACTGGGCCTCGGTGAGCTGCACCTGGGTGCGCACCATGCCATCATGATAGCACATATTGCCATCATGGACGCACTACCAGGAGGGAGAGGTCCAAGGCCTTGGCCGAGTGGGTGAGGGCCCCCACGGAGATGTAGTCCACCCCGGCCTCTGCCGCGGCCCTTGCCCGCTCCAGGGTCATGTTCCCGCTCGCCTCCAGCGCCACCCGCCCCCCCACGCGGCGCACCGCCTCCCTTAGGGCCTCGAGGGGGAAGTTGTCCAGGAGGATGAGGTCGGCCCCGGCTTCTAGGGCCTCCTCCAGCTCCTCCAGGCTTCGCACCTCCACCTCCACCTTGAGGTAGTGGGGGGCGCGGGCCTTGGCCCGCCGCACCGCCTCGCCCACGCCCCCCGCCGCCCGGACGTGGTTCTCCTTGAGGAGGATCCCGTCAAAGAGGCCATAGCGGTGGTTCCTCCCCCCGCCGACCCGCACGGCGTACTTCTCCAGGGCGCGAAGCCCCGGGGTGGTCTTGCGGGTGTCCAGGATCTGGGCTTTGGTGCCCGCGAGGGCCTCCACGTAGGCCCGGGTCAGGGTGGCGATCCCGGAGAGGCGTTGCAGGAGGTTGAGGGCGAGCCTCTCCCCGGCGAGGATGCCCCGCAAAGGCCCCCGGATCCGGGCCACCTCCGTCCCCTCCGCCACCCTCGCCCCCTCCGCCACCAGGGGGGTGAAGGCGGTGCGTGGGTCCGCGAGGGCGAAAACCCGCTCCGCCACCCCAAGCCCCGCGAGGATGCCCCCCTCCTTGGCGAGGATCACGGCCTCGCCCTCGAGGTCCTCCGGAACCACCAGGAGGCTCGTGAGGTCCCCCTGCCCCAGGTCCTCCTGGAGCCAGGCCTTTAGGGCTTCCTCCAAGCCGGTTTCCCAAAAGGCTTCGCCCATCACGCCCCCATTGTAAGAAAGGGGTCCTTCCCCTTCGCCCCCCCGCCTTAGCCTGAAGGGGATGGGAAACCGCCTAAAGGCCGCCCGCAGCCCCTACCTCCTCGCCCACGCGGAAGACCCCGTGGACTGGTACCCCTTCGGCGAGGAGGCCTTCCGCAAGGCCCAGGCCGAGGACAAACCCATCTTCCTCTCCGTGGGCTACGCCAGCTGCCACTGGTGCCACGTGATGCACCGGGAAAGCTTCCAGGACGAGGAGGTGGCCCGCCTCCTCAACGCCCACTTCGTCCCGGTGAAGGTGGACCGGGAGGAGCGCCCCGACGTGGACGCCGCCTACATGCGGGCCCTCGTGAGCCTCACCGGCCAGGGGGGCTGGCCCATGAGCCTCTTCCTCACCCCCGAGGGCAAGCCCTTCTTCGGGGGCACCTACTTCCCCAAGGAGGACCGGATGGGCCTTCCCGGCTTCAGGCGGGTCCTTTTGGCCGTGGCCGAGGCCTGGGCGGGGAAGCGGGAGGCCGTCCTGGAAGAGGCGGAGCGGCTGACCCGGGCCCTCTGGAAAAGCCTCACCCCGCCCCCCGGGCCCCTTCCCGAAGGCGCGGAGGAGGAGGCCTTGGACCACTTGGAGCAGGCCTTTGACCCCGAGTGGGGAGGGTTCCTCCCCGCCCCCAAGTTCCCCCAGGGGCCCCTCCTCCTCTACCTCCTCGCCCGGGCCTGGGAGGGGGAAGGGCGCGCCGCGCGCCTCCTCCGCCCCACCCTCAGGGCCATGGCCCTCGGAGGGGTGTACGACCAGGTGGGCGGGGGGTTCCACCGCTACAGCGTGGACCGCTTCTTCAGGGTCCCCCACTTTGAGAAGATGCTCTACGACAACGCCCTCCTCGTCCGGGTCTACCTTGGAGCCTACAAGCTCTTTGGCGAGGACCTCTTCCTGCGGGTGGCCCGGGAGACCCTGGACTGGCTCCTTTCCATGCAGCGCCGGGAGGGCGGCTTCCACACCGCCTTGGACGCGGAAAGCGAGGGGGAGGAGGGGCGCTACTACACCTGGACCGAAGCGGAGCTTAGGGAGGCCCTGGGGGAGGACTTCCCCCTGGCCCAGCGCTACTTCGCCCTGGGGGAGGACCTAGGGGAGAGGTCCGTCCTCACCGCCTGGGGCGAGGCCGAGGTGAGGAAGGCCCTGGGGGAGGGGTTTTTCGCCTGGCGGGAAGGGGTGCGGGCGAAGCTGCAAGGGGCCCGTAGGCGGCGCATGCCCCCCGCCTTGGACGACAAGGTCCTGGCGGACTGGTCCGCCTTGGCGATTAGGGCGCTGGCGGAGGCGGGGAGGCTTTTTGGGGAGGAACGCTACCTCGAGGCGGCCAAGAGGGGCGCCCGCTTCCTCCTCGCCCACATGTACCGGGGAGGCCTCCTGCGGCACACCTGGCGGGGGAGCCTGGGGGAGGAGGCCTACCTTTCGGACCAGGCCTTCGCCGCCCTGGCCTTTTTGGAGCTCTACGCCGCCACGGGGGAGTGGCCCTACCTGGACTGGGCGCAGAGGTTCGCGGAGGCGGGCTGGAGGCTCTTTAGGGAAGGCCCTTCCCTCCCCCTCCCCGCCAAGGAGGTGGAGGAGGGGGCCCTCCCCTCGGGGGAAAGCGCCCTGGCCGAGGCCTTGGTCCGGCTTGGGGCCGTTTTCGGCGGGGAGTACCGGGAGCGGGCGGAGGAGGTCTTGGCGGAGAAGGCCCTTTGGCTGGCCCGCTATCCCCACGCCCTCCCGGGGGCGCTCCTGGCCAAGGCGCTTTGGGAGAGGGGCACGGAACTCGCCCTGCCCCTGCCCTCCCCTCTCCTCGAGGCCGCAAGAGGGGCCTTCCTGCCCCTCACCCAGCTGGTCCTGGGGCCTGCCGGGGCGCTTCCCGCCCTCGAGGGCCGCGAGCCGGGGAAGGCCTACGTGTGCCGGAAGGGGGTTTGCTTTCTTCCGGTGGAGCGGTGGGAGGACGTGGAGGCTCTGGTACGGGGTGGTTAGTGAGGTTTTTCACGATTAAACCCGCTTGTGCTTTCTTTCTCCGTCTAGCCGCTTGACCCCGCCCCCGCCCCCCGGCTAAGCTACTACCGACCGTTCGGTAAGGAGGATCCCATGCCCGAAGCCTGGATCGTGGAAGCCGTCAGGACCCCCATCGGCAAGCACGGGGGGGCCCTGGCCTCCGTGCGCCCAGACGACCTCCTGGCCCATGCCCTCTCCGCCCTCATGGAGCGCGCCGGCGTCCCCAAGGAGGAGGTGGAGGACGTCTACGCGGGCTGCGCCAACCAGGCGGGCGAGGACAACCGCAACGTCGCCCGCATGGCCCTCCTCCTCGCCGGCTTCCCCGTGGAGGTGGCGGGTTGCACCGTAAACCGCCTCTGCGGCTCCGGCCTGGAGGCCGTGGCCCAGGCGGCAAGGGCCATCTGGGCCGGGGAGGGCAAGGTGTATATCGGAAGCGGGGTGGAGTCCATGTCCCGCGCCCCCTACGCCGTCCCCAAGCCCGAGCGGGGCTTTCCCACCGGCAACCTCGTCATGTACGACACCACCCTGGGCTGGCGCTTCGTCAACCCCAGGATGCAGGCCCTCTACGGCACGGAGAGCATGGGCGAGACCGCCGAGAACCTGGCGGAGATGTACAAGATCCCCCGGGAGGAGCAGGACCGCTTCGCCCTCCTCTCCCACCAAAAGGCGGTGCGGGCCTGGGACGAGGGGCGCTTCCGGGAGGAGGTGGTCCCGGTGCCGGTGAAGCGCGGCAAGGAAGAGGCCCTGGTGGAGGTGGACGAGGGCCCCAGGCGGGACACCTCCCTGGAGAAGCTCGCCGCTCTCCGGCCCGTCTTCCGCGAGGGGGGCACGGTGACCGCGGGGAACTCTAGCCCCCTAAACGACGGGGCGGCGGCCGTGCTTCTCGTCTCCGACGACTACGCCAAGGCCCACGGCCTGAGACCCCTCGCCCGCGTCCGCGCCATCGCCGTGGCCGGGGTCCCCCCAAGGATCATGGGCATCGGCCCCGTGCCCGCCACCAGAAAGGCCCTGGAGCGGGCAGGCCTTAGCCTCTCCGACCTCGGCCTCATTGAGCTCAACGAGGCCTTCGCCGCCCAAAGCCTCGCCGTCCTTCGGGAGTGGGGCCTAGACATGGAGGACCCCCGCCTCAACCCCAACGGCGGAGCCATCGCCCTGGGCCACCCCCTGGGGGCCTCCGGGGCCCGCATCCTCACCACCCTGGTCCACGAGATGAGGCGGCGAAAGGTCCAGTTCGGCCTCGCCACCATGTGCATCGGCGTGGGCCAGGGCATCGCCGTGGTGGTGGAGGGGGTGGGCTGAGTCCTGGGCCCCTCCCCTTCCCGGGGGCTGGAAGGGGGTCTTCGGCCATCTTGTGCTTTTATTCACGATTATATTCGCTTGTGAAGTATATCTCCACCCCAGGCCGGACCTGCCCCAGGAGCCAGAGGTCCCGGGGGTCCACCAGGGCGGGCTTGGCGTACCCCCCCAAGCTCCCCTTGTCGGCGAGGAGCACCAGGGGCCTCCCCGAGGGGGGCACCTGGACCCCGCCGAGGGGAGTGGGCTCGGAAAGCCCCTCTCCGCCAGGGACCTCCGGCCCCGAAAGCTCCACCCCCACCCGGTCCGCCCGCACCACCCGGAAGGGGCCGGAGCCAAGGGCCCTAAAGGCCTCCCCCGAAAACTGGGGCCCGGGGAGGAGGCGGAGGCGGAAGGCCTCGGGGAGCGGGCGCTGGGGGAAGGCCCTCCCGGGGCGGACCGGGCGAGGCGCCTCCAGGCCCAGGAGATCCCCTGCCCTCAAGGGCCTCCCGATCCTCCCCCGAAGGTCCGGGGAGGCAGAGCCGAGGAAGGGCCGGACCTCGAGGCCCCCCGCCACCGCCAGGTAGCCCCGCACCCCCGGGCCCCGGGGGCGGAAGCGGAGGGTCTTGCCCCGGGGCCAGAGGAAGCTTCGCCCCGGGGGGATCTCCTCCCCTTCCAGAAGGGCGACGAAGCCGTAGCCCGCGAAGGCCGCCACCAGGTCGCGGAGGGCGGTGAGGACGGGGCCTTTGTAGGCGAACTCCAAGAGGGGCGCCCCCTCCCCGTTTCCCACGAGCCGGTTGGCCAACCGGGCGGAAGGGGCGTCCAGGGGACCGGAGCGGGCAAGGCCGAGGTGCCCCCCGAGGAAGCGGCCCCCGTCCACCACCAGGTCCAGAAGCCCGGGCTCCTCCACGAGGAGGGCGGGAAGCCTGGGCTCCTCGGGGAGGAGCTCCAGGGGACGGGGCTCGGGCGGCGTGGGCCCCTCGGCCTCCAGGAAGCGCACCCGGTCCCCGGGGCGGAGGAGGAAGGGCGTCTCGCGGTGGGGGTCGTAGACGGCCACCAGGCTGGTCCCGAGCAGGTTCCAGCCCCCGGGAGAGGGAAGGGGGTAGATCCCCGTCTGCACCCCCGCCACGGCCACGGCGTGGGCGGGCACCCGGGGCCTCGGGTGGGGCTTCCGGGGAAGGCGCAGGGCGGGCTCCACCTCCGCCAGGAAGGGGAAACCCGGGGTAAACCCCAAGGCGTAGACGCGGTAGAGGGGCTTTTGGTGGAGGGCCTTCACCGCCTCGAGGGAGAGGCCAAGGCGGGAGGCCACCTCGGGGAGGTCCTCCCCGTCGTAGCGCACGGGGATCTCCACCACCCGCCCCTCCTCGGTCCGCTCCTGGGGAAGCCCCTTAAGAAGGCGCAAAAGCCACCCTCGGGAAAGCCGCCTGGGGTCGTACTCCAGGTAGAGGACGCCGTAGGCGGGCACGGCGTCCAGAAGCCCGGGAGGCGGGGCGCGGAGGAGGGCCTCGGCCAGAGCGAGGGCCCTGCGGTTCGCTTCCTCAACGACCCCCTCGCCGAAGCGCAGGTAAAAACCCCGGACCACCCCCTCACTCTACCGGAGCGGGCCTCCCCTTGAGCTCCCGGTCGGGAAGGAGGAGGACGAAGACCAAGGCCCCGAGGATGAAGAGGGCGCTATAGAGGAAAATCCGCCGCAGGGCCTCGGTGATGCCGAGGCTCAGGGCCTCCTTGAGCCGGGCCTTCGCCGCCTCGAGGCCCGCCACCGCTTGCCGCGTGGCCTCCTCCAGAGCCCGCGCCTCAGCCTGGGCCAAGGCGGCCTCCACCGCCCCGGGCCCCAAGGCGCCCTGGGGGGCGCGGAGGAAAGCCTTCAGGTCCTCGGGGAGGGCGGGGTCCTGAAGGAGGGCCCTCCGCGCGGCCTCGTCCCCGGAAAGGGCAGCCCGCACCTCTTCCTCCAGGGCGGCGAAGCGGGCGGGGATCCCCCCGGGGGGCAGGCCCTGGAGGTAGGCCTTGGGGACCATGGGGTCCTGAAGGAGGGCCCGGTAGGCCGCCTCGTCCCCACGGAGGGCGCGGGCGAGGAGGTCCTCGAGGCGGGCGAACTCCCGGTCCAGGTCCAGGGCCATCCCCTCCCCCACCCGGGCCATGGAAGGCGCGGAGGCCCCGGCGGGGAAGGCCTGGGCGAGGTGGGCGCTCAGGTTTCCCGAAAGCACCGTGCCGAGAAGGGCGATGCCCATGGTGGAGCCGATCTGGCGCATGAACTGCACGGCGCTGGTGGCGCTCCCGATGCGGCTCATTGGAACGTCGTTCTGGGCGGCGATGTTGAGGAGGCTTTGCGCAGGCCCTAAGCCCAGGCCCACCAGGAAGAAGAGGAGGACCGCCAGCCAAAGGGGGGTGTCCACCCGGAGGACGAAGTGGAAGGTGAGGAAGAGGAGGAGGAGGAAGAGGGCACTCCCGAGGAGGAGGGCCTTGTACCGCCCCAGGCGGGCGGAAAGCTGCCCGCCTCCCACGCTCCCCAGGACCACGCCCAAGGTCAGGGGCAGGACCGTGACGCCGCTTTGGCTGGCGGAAACCCCCTTCACCACCTGCAGGTAGAGGGGCAGGAAGGCCACGGCCCCCAAAAAGGCCGGGCCGTAGAAGAAGGAGGCCAAGGCGGCGAAGGTGAAGGTGGGGATGCGGAACACGGAGAGGTCAAAGAGGGGGTGCCTCACCCGAAGCTCCGCCCCCACCCAGAGGGAGAGGCCCAAGGCCGCCAGAGCGAAAAGGCCCAGGATCTCGGGGCTTCCCCAAGGGTAGGTGCTCCCGCCCCAGGAGAAGGCGAGCATCAAAGGCACCGCCCAGCCCGCAAGGAGCAAAGCCCCCAGGAAGTCAAAAGACTCCCGGTGGCTTGGGGAAAGCCTCGGCATGTAGCGGAGGATGAACCAAAGGGCCACGGCCCCCACGGGCATGTTGATGTAGAAGACCCACCGCCAGGAGAGGTGGTCCGTGAGAAGCCCCCCAAGCCAGGGCCCCACCGCGGAGGAGAGGCCGAACAGGGCCCCGAAGACCCCGGCGAGCCTGCCCCGCTCCCTGGGGGGAAAGAGCACGGCGATGGTGGTGAGGGCGAGGGCGAAGAGGGCCCCGCCCCCCAGCCCCTGGAGGCCGCGGAAGAGGATGAGCTCGGCCATGTTCTGGGAGAGGCCCGAAAGGGCCGAGCCCAGGAGGAAAAGGAGCACGGCCACAAGGAGGATGCTCTTGCGGGAGAAAAGCTCCGTGAGGCGGCCGAAGATGGGGGCGGACACGGTGGAGGCCAGGAGGTAGCTGGTGGTGACCCAGGCGTAGTACTCCGCCCCCTTAAGCTCGCCCACGATGCGGGGCATGGCCGTGGAGACGATGGTCTGGTCCAGGGCCGCCAGAAAAAGCCCCAGCAGGATGCCCACCATGGTGTAGCGCACCTCTTTGGCGTTCAGGGTAGGGTTCATTCCGCGTCCTCCTCCAGTTTGGCGAAAAGGCGCAAAAGCTCCGCCCGCTCCTCCTCTCGGAGGCGGGAGGCCCGCCGGGCGAAAGCCTCGGCCATGAGGGCCTCCGCCCGCCTCAAAGCCTTCGCGCCCTTGGGCGTGAGCCGGAGGCGGTGGCGGCGGAGGTCCTCCGGGTCCACCTCTCGGGCGAGAAAGCCCGCCTGCTCCAGCCGGCGCACCATATGGCTCACCGTGGGCGGGGGGAGGCCCATGGCCCGGGCCGCCTCCGAGGGGTAGGGGCGCTGGGAGAGCACCTTGAGGAGCCAGGCCTCGAGGCCCGAAAGCCCCAAAGGCCCAAGCCGCGCCTCCACCTCCTGGCGCAGAAGCCGCTGCAGGCGGAAGAAGCGGGCGAGGAGCTCCCAATCCACGGGCGGCACTTTATTTCATACGAAACTTTTTGAATGTGAACCACCGCACCCTCCCCCGCTCCCCAAGCCGAGGCCGTGGTAGCATGGGTGGCCGTGGGCCTCGTAGCGAGCGTCTTCGGGCTCGGAGCGGGGCTTGTCGCCGTGGGCCTCGCAGGCCTCCTCCTCGCGTTCCAAGGGGCCTTGGACCTCCCCTCCCTCGCCGCCCTCCTCCTCGCCGCCCTCCTCGCCGAGGAGGTGGGGAGAAGCCTGCGCCAGGCCCACCGCCGGGCCAAGCACCTGGCCCAGACCCACAGGCTCCTCGCCGAAGCCCTGGAGGCCCTCCCCAAGGCCCAGAACCGGGAAGAACTCCTGAAGAGCCTCCCCGAACGCCTCGCCCGCCTCGGGGAGCGGGGGCACGTAGGGGTGTGGGTGCCCGAGCGGCAAGCCCTCCGCCTCCTCGCCGCCCACCCCCCCCTTTCCGTACAGACCATCCCTTACGGGGGCGTGGTGGGCCGGGCCTTTCGGGAGGGGAGGCCCGCGTACGTGCCCGACGTGCGCCGGGACCCGGACTACATCGCCCCCCCGGACCACAAGGCCCTCGCCGAGCTCGCCCTGCCCCTTCGGGAAAGGGGGGAGGTGGTGGCCGTCCTCAACCTGGAGCGGGACCGGCCCTTTCCCGAGGAGCTCCGGGAGGGCCTGGAGCGCTTCGCCCAGGCGGTGAGCCTCCACCTGGACCGCCTGGCCGACCTGCGGGAAAGGAGGCTGCAGGCCGAGCTGGCGGAGAGGCTGCAAAGCGCCCCCACCCTGGCCCAAGCGGCGGAGAAGGCCCTGGCCCTCCTGGTGGAGGGGCTAGGCCTCGAGGCCGGCGCCTTCTTTGAGGTCCGGGGCGCCCGCATGGTGAGCCTCGCGGCCTACGGCGTGGAGGAACCCGCCCTCCGCAAGGTCCTGGAGGAGGGCCTCCCGTACGGGGTAGGCCTCGCCTGGAAGGTCTACGAGACGAGAAGCCCCCTTTTCACCGCCCGCTACGCCGAGGAGGCCCGGGTGGTGCCCGCCCTCAAGGCCCTGGACTGGCGCACCTTCGCCGCCCTCCCCGTCCCCACCCCGGGGGCGCCCCGGGCGAGGCAGGTCTTTGTGGTGGGCCAGAGGGCGGAGAGGCTTTGGCGGAGAAGCGAGGTGGACCTCCTCCTCCTCGCTTCCCGCACCCTGGGCCTTGGGCTGGAACGCCTCACGGAAAAGGCCCGGCACGAGGCGGTCAACCGGATCTTCCTGGAGCTTTTGGAAAAACCTCCGGAGGAGCTCTACCAGGCGGTCCTGGAAGAGGCCATCCGCCAGGTCCCGGGGGCGGAGGCGGGAAGCCTCTTGGTCTGGGAAGGCGGGGCCTACCGCTACAAGGCGGCCCACGGCTACGACCTGGAGGGCCTAAAGGCCCTGGCCTTCACCCGGGAGGCCCAGCTCAAATGGTACGGCCTGGGGGAGGAAAAGGCCCGCCAAGGGGAGCCCCGCCTCCTCAGCGTGGAGGAAAGGCCCATCGCCGAGATCAGCCACGAGACCGCCCCGCCCGAGGTCATAGACACCGCCGGGAAGGCCCAGGAGATCCAGGCCAACCTCTGCCTCCCCATCCCCTACAAGGGGGAGGTCCTGGCCTACCTCAACCTGGACAACCTCCACGACCCCAAAGCCTTCGGCGAGGACTCCCTGGAGGCCGCCCGCTTCTTCGCCGCACCCCTCGCCACCCTCTTCCACGAAAGCCGCACCCGGAAGCTCCTGGAGGAGGCCGCCCTCACCGACCCCCTCACGGGCCTGCCCAACCGGAGGGCCTTTGAGCGGGCCTTCCTGGAAGAGCTCAAGCGGGCGGAGCGCTACGGCTACCCCCTCGCCCTCGCGGTCATGGACCTGAGGGGCTTCAAGCAGGTGAACGACCGCCTGGGCCACGCGGTGGGCGACCTCGCCCTCATGAAGGTGGCGGAGGCCCTGGAGGGGCAAAGGCGGAACGGGGACCGGATCTTCCGCTGGGGCGGGGACGAGTTCGCGGCCCTCTTCCCCCACACCGGGAAGGAAGGGGCCCTAAGGGCCGCCCTCCGCTACGCCCGGGCCATAGAGGCCCTCTGCTTTAACGGGCTTTGCCTCGGGGTCAACATCGGCCTCGCCGCCTTCCCCGAGGACGGCAGGACCCCCGACGAGCTCCTCTCCGCCGCCGACACCCGCATGTACCAGGCCAAGGCCCAGGGGCTTTCCGTCCTCGCCTGACCCAGGCCCGGTGTGGACTATAGGCGGTCCGGTTATGGACGGGTTACAAGCCCACCGCTTAGCGGAAGCCCTCCTTCCCCTTCTCCGGGAGGGGCTTTCCGGGCTTCCCGAGGCGCTAAGGGCCCTTGGGGAAGGGCTTCGGGCCCACCGGGCCTACCTCTTCCGCCTGGAGGAGCGGGAGGGCCGATGGTACGCCTCCCAGCTCGCCGAGTGGGCGGGGGTAGTGGCCACACCGCAGATCCAAAACCCCGCCCTGCAGAGCCTGCCCATGGAAGAGGCGGGGTATGGCCGCTGGCTTCGGCTTTTCCGAGAGGACCGGGCGGTGGCCGGCCCCGTACGCGCCTTCCCCGAGTCCGAGCGGCCCCTCCTCGAGGCCCAGGAGATCCAAAGGTGCCCGTGCGGGTGGACGGGGCCCTTTGGGGCTTTCTGGGGGTGGACGACTGCCAGCGGGAACGGAGCTTCGGCCCGGAGGAAGAGGCCTTCTTGAGGACGGTGGCCGAGGCCCTGGCCCGGGTCCTGGACCTCTTCGCCCGCCATCACTCCCTGGAAAGGCTCCTCGCCCAGACCTCCTTCCACCTGGCCCGCTTTGACCGCAGGGGCAGGCTCCTCTGGGCCAACGCCCCCTTCCGGGAGGCCTTCCTCCAACCCCCACCCCTCCCCCTGGCCCAGGCCCTGGCCCACCCCGGCCACCCCCAGTCGGCCACCCTCCAGGGGTGGGAATGGACCCTCCTGGCCATCCCCGGGCCCGGGGGAGAGGTCCTCGAGGTCTTCGCCCTCGGCGTGGACGTGCGGGAGCGCCTCGAGGCCCAGGCGAGGGAGGCCCGCTGGAACGCCTTCCGCAAAAACCTCCTGCGAGGCCATCGCGGAGGGCATTGAGGACGAGGCCACCTTGGCCTACCTGAAGAACCTGGGCTTCCTCCCGGGGCAGGGCTAATAAGAACTCCCCCTGGGTTTTTCTCTTAGTATGGGGTCATGCAGCTGACCAAACACCAACGCCGCCCCCGGCTGGAACTCAAGCTGCGGCATCACCCGGACAACCTGCACGCCCTCTACCGGGAAAGCGAAGACCCCGTGGAACGCGCCCGCTGGCACGCCATCTGGCTCCTCGCCACAGGCCACTCCATCCCCCAGGTGGCCCAGACCCTGGGCTACTCCACCCGCTGGGTCCGCAACACCCTCCACCGCTACAACGAAGGCCAGCCCCCCTTGCTCTCCCCGGAGCTTCAGGAAGCCTTCCGCCAGGCCCTCCTCCAGCCCCATCCCCAGGACGGGATATGGACGATAAGGAACGCCGCCGAGTGGCTCTCGGAGAGGCTGGGCCGTCCCGTGGACCCCAGGCGGGCCTGGACCTGGATGAAGCGCCTGGGCTTCGCCCCCCTCCGCCCCCGTCCCCGGCACCGGGAGAGGGACGTGGAAGAGGGGGAGGCCTTCAAAAAAAACTCTTCTTCACCGTCGTCCTCCTGAAGTGCCTCTTCCCCTGGCTTGTCCTGGAGCTTTGGGCTTTTGACGAACACAGGTTGGGCCTGAAGCCCGTGTACCGGCGGGTGTGGGCGCCCCGGGGGAAGACGCCCCTGGCCTGGGTGCGGCCGCGGTACCGGTGGCTTTACGTGTACGGCTTCGTGCGCCCGGGTACGGGGGAGAGCGAGTTTTGGCTTTTGCCCACGGTGAACGCTGTGGTCTTCTCGGAGGTGCTAAGGCGCTTTGCCCGGTTGCGTGGGGCTGGGGAGGGGAAGCTTTTGCTTTTGGTCTTGGACCGGGCGGGGTGGCACGTGTCGGGGCGGGTGGAGGTGCCGGAGGGGGTGGGTTTGGTCTTCCTGCCGCCCTACTCTCCCGAGCTCCAACCCGTGGAGCGGGTGTGGCCTCTGGTGGACGCGGTGGTGGCCAACGGGCGGGTGGAGACGGAGGAGGAGCTTTGGGCGAGGGTAGAGGCCCGGTGCGCCTACCTGCAGACCCAGCCGGGCCTAATTCGGAGCCATACCCTCTTTCACTGGTGGCCGGGAGGATGCTGAGGGAATGGATCAGGGGGATTTCTTATAAGTGGCTGCACGTTGATTTCGCAACATGGGTCGCCCGAAATAAGGCTTGGGAAGGTCCTTTTGGGGCCCCCACCGCGGCGAAAGCCGCGGTGGGGTACTTACCTCTGGGGGCGCCTCGAGCCCCTAAAATAGGGGCGTGAGCCCAGGAAGCCCCCGGAAGATCGCGCTTTTCTACGCCCTCTTCTCTCTCGCCTGGATCCTGGGAAGCGACCGGCTCTTCCTCCTCCTCTTCCCCGAACCCCAGGAGCTCACCCGCTGGCAGACGGGGAAGGGGCTTACCTTCGTCTTCCTCTCCAGCCTCCTGATCTACCTCCTCAGCCGGAGGGAAGCGCTGGCCGAAAGCGCGCGAAGAAAGGCCTTGGAGGCCTCGCAAAGGCGCCTCCACGCCCTGGTGGAAAACGGCCGCGAACTCATCTACCTCATCGGCCCCCAGGGCCAGGTGCTCTACGCCTCCCCCAACGTGCGCCATGTCCTGGGCTACGACCCGGAAGGGCACACCCGCGAAACCTTGTTCATCCTGGACTTCGTCCACCCCGAGGACCGCCCCTACGCCGAGGCCGCCCTGGAGGACCTCCTCCGCCACCCCGGGGAAACCCGGGAGTACCGCTTGCGCCTCCTGGACGCCTGGGGACGGGTGCGGGCGGTGCGGGTCTGGGGGAAGAACCTCCTGGAAGACCCTGCGGTCAGAGGGATCGTCATCAATGTCCACGACGAAAGCGAGCTGGAAGAAGAGCGCGCCCGGCTAAAAGGTGTGCTGGAAGCCCTTCCGGGGGCAGTCTACCAGGTCCGGGTGGAGGAAGGCCAGGACCCCGCTTACGCCCCCTTGGTCTACGCCACCCCCAGGCAGGCATGGGAGGTTTTGGGCCACCCGGCGGAAGCCCTCCTAGAAGACCCCGCCTTTCTCTTCGCCAAGGTCCACCCGGAGGACCGGGCCAAGGTGGAGGAGGCTGTGCGCCGGGCCGTGGCCCACCCGGGAGAGGTCCAGATCGCCACCTACCGCTTCCTCCACGGGCAGAAGGGAACCTACGTCTGGCTCCGGGACACCCTGATTTACGGCGCGGGGCCATTCTCCACGACGTGGGCAAGATCGCCATCCCCGACAGCATCCTCTTAAAGCCCGGCCCTCTCACGGAGGAGGAGGAGGAGTGGCGGGTGATGAAGCTCCATCCCGTCTACGCCTACGAGTGGCTCTCCGGGATCCCCTTCCTCAAGAAGGCCCTGGAGATCCCCTACGCCCACCACGAGCGCTGGGACGGCTCCGGCTACCCGAGGGGGCTAAGGGGCCTGGAGATCCCCCTCTCCGCCCGCATCTTCGCCGTGGTGGACGTGTACGACGCCCTCACCTCGGACCGGCCCTACCGCAAGGCCTGGCCCAAGGCGAAGGCCCTGGCCTACCTCCGGGAGCAGGCGGGCAGGCAGTTTGACCCCGAGGTGGTGGAGGCCTTTCTGAGGCTCATGGCCGAGGAGGCCTAGCCCGCAAGCCACCGGGCCCGCCAGGCGGCAAGGCCCTCCTCGGGGAGGCCCGCCCCCCGGACGGTGCAGGCCAAGGCGGCGAGGGCTACGGCCCCTTCCAAAGCCTTCCGCAGGCCCTCGAGGTCCAGGCCCTCCAGAACCCCCCTCCCCCTGCCCCGCCTGAGGAGGAGGGCAAGGAGGCCTGCCGTGAAGGTGTCCCCCGCGCCCACGGTGTCCACCACCCGCACCCGCACCCCGGGAACCCGCACCTCCCCCTCCCCGAGGAAGGCCAAGGCCCCCTCGGGCCCGAGGGTAAGGACCTTGAGCCTGGGAGGGAGGCGGCGCACGGCCTCCAAAGGCGCCTCGGGGAAGAGAAGGCGGGCGTCCTCCAAGGAGAGCTTCAGGAGGTCCACCCGCCCGAGGTAGGCTTCCACCCGGGCCCTTTCCTCGGGCGAGGGGAGGCCCCTGAGGTTGGGGTCGTAGGAAAGGAGGGCCCCCGCCCTCCCGGCCTCCTCCAAAAGGGCGGCCACCCCTTCCGCGGTGCGGGCCTCGAGGGCGAAGAGGGAGCCGAAGTGGAAGGCCCCCACCCCACGAAAGGCGCCGGCCTCCGGCCGGAAGGGGGCCTGGAAGGGGCGGTGGAAGCTGTAGCGGGCGTTCCCCTCCGGGTCCAAACGGACGAGAGCCAAGGGCATGGGACCGGGGTGGCGCTGAAGCTTCGGGTTCAGGCCCCTACGGGCCATCTCCGCCTCGCTCCAGGCGGAAAGCCAGTCCTCCCCCACCTCGGAAAAGAAGCGAACGGGGTAGCCGAGCCGGGCGAGGACCGTGGCCGTGTTCAGGACCGAGCCGCCCAAGATCCCGGTGAAGGCAAGGGGGCTTTCCCCCTCCAAGACCAAGTCCACCAGGCTTTCCCCCACGAGGGCGATCGCGGGCTTCTCCCCCATGCGGCTATTATGGACGAAGATGCGCCCTCTCCGGACCGCCTGGCTTGCCCTCCTCCTCGCGGCCTGCGCCCCCGTCCTCCTCGCCGTGGACCCGGGCCGCCTCCCCGATCCCAAGGACTGGGACCCCAAGCCCGCCCAACTGGAGTGGTGGTACGCCTCGGGGTGGGTGGAGCCCTACGCCTTCCACTTCGCCTTCTTCAAGGCCTACGCCCCGCCCTCCTACCGCATCCTGGGCCTCCCCGGGAGCCTCTTCGGGCCCTTTCACGCCGCCCACCTCGCCCTCACCGACCTCCGCACCGGGAAGCGGCGCTTCTTGGAGGTGGCGGACCAAGACCTCTTCGCAAAGAGGGGCGAGGCCCTGCCCGGCCCGCAGCTGGACCTCATGGGGTGGCGGTTTTACCGGGAGGGGGAGGGGTTTCGCCTCGAGGCGCCGGGCGTGGACCTCCGCTTCCGTCCCCTGAAGCCTCCCGTGGTCCACCCCCCCTCGGGCACTGCGGAAACGGGGCGGATGCACTACCAGTCCTACACCCGGGTCGCCGCCTGGGGGGAGGTCCTGGGGGAGGAGGCGCGGGGGGAAGCCTGGCTGGACCACCAGTGGGGAGAACAGCTCTCCGGGCTTGCCGCCACCTGGGACTGGTTCGGCCTCCACCTCTCCGACGGCTCCGAGCTCATGGCCTACCGGGTCAAGGCGGCCTCGGGACGGGTGGTCCAGACCCTGGCGAGCCGGGTGGACCCCCTAGGCCACAGGGAGGACCTCGTCCTGGACTTCCTTCCCTTGGAGACCTGGACGAGCCCCTCGGGCCGCGCCTACACCCTGGCCTGGCGCCTGGAAGGGCCAGAACTCGCCTTGGTCCTGAGGCCCCTCTTCCCCGAGGGGGAGATCCTCTCCCGCACCACCCGGGTAGCCTACTGGGAAGGGCCCGTGGCGGGGGAGGGCCGCTTCAGGGGCTACCGCGTCCGCGCCCGCGGCATGGGCGAGTTCGTGGCCGGGACCTTCCGGCCGTGAGGTTTTTTACACGGTTTTCACACCCTCCCCCTACCTTGGAAGCAGAAAGGAGGTGGGTTGGGGGAAGCCCCTCCCCCCGGAGGCCGCCAAGGCGGTCCTTCTTACCCTGCTGGAAGCGCGGGAAGGAAGCTTTGAGTTCCTCCCCCAACTCCGTCCCCAGCACCGGGTACGCCTCAACTGGCCCACGGAAAAGGCCCTCCTTTCCCTCGGTCCCCCTTCACGACGAGCTTAACCGCTACCGAGACCAGCTTCCCGGTCCCCAGGCCCGCTTCCGTCTCCAAAGGAACCTCCCAGAAGACGCCCGGTACCGAGGCTTTCTGGAAAAGGCCGCCCCCCGCGGCCAGGGCCGGGGCCACCTTGCGGGTCACCATGGCCGCGGGGAAGTTCCAGGGGGTGATGCCGTAGACCGGCCCCACGGGCTCGTAGCGCACCAGGATCCGCTTGTGGGGAAACTGGGAGGGGACCGTCTCCCCGTAGACCCGCTTCGCCTCCTCGGCGTACCACTCCACGAACCCCGCGGCGTAGGCCACCTCGGCCCTCCCCTCCTTGAGGGGCTTCCCCATCTCCAGGGCCATGAGCCGGGCGAGGGGCTCCTTGTGTTCCAAGATGCCCTCGTACCAGCGCCTGAGGACCTGGGCCCGTTCGTAGGCCGTGGCCCGGCCCCAGGCGGGGAAGGCCAAAACCGCCTCCTCCAAGGCCTCCCGCGCCTCCGCCTCCCCGCAGTCCGCCACCTCGGCCAGCACCTCCCCCGTGGCCGGGGAGACCACGGGAAACCTCCGCTCCAAGCGCCGCCACGCCCCACCGATGAGGGCCTCCGTGGGTGCTTCCTTGACCTCCATACCCCAAGCCTACCCGAGAAGGGCGTCTCCCACCGTAAGACCGCGGCCCCTTAGATCCGGAAGACCTTAGGGGGGTAAGGGCTCTTGAGCTCCTCAATTCGGCCCTGGCAAGGCTAAGACTTAGGGCTTCAACTACAACAAGGGAAGCCTAGGTGTATCCTAAGAGCTATGCACACCCTGAGGGTGCGAGCTTTTTGGGACAGGGAGGCAGCGGTCTGGGTGGCGGAAAGTGAGGATGTACCTGGGCTCGCCACCGAAGCCGAAACCTTGGAGGACCTGATGGCCAAGCTTACGGTCATGGTACCGGAGCTTCTTGAGGAGAACGGTGTAGCCGTGGAGTTCCCGGTAGAACTTCACCTTGAAGCTACCCGGCCCCTAGTCTTCTCCTGATGGCCGACTACGCTCCAGAGGTCAAGCGCCTCCTTCGGGAGGCGGGATGCTACCCCGTGCGTCAGGGCAAAGGGGACCACGAGATCTGGTTCAGCCCCATCACGGGCCGCAAGTTCGTGGTGGACAGCAAGATAAAGTCTCGCCACACAGCCAACGCGGTCTTGAAGCAGGCTGGTTTACCGAAAAAGTTTTAGGGCTTTGCTGTCCATCGTAAGAAAGAACGGTTCTACCTCCAGCCGGTTTATCAGCCGGTCTATCCACCCGGAAATGACCGGCTATTGGAGAAAGTTCCAGGAAGACGCATCGGAGAAAGCCGCGTCTGGAAGGGACAAAACGGAAGATGACGGGGGTTCTGGGCGTGCCTGATAAGAAATCCTCCTGATCCTGTTCCCCAGCGCTCCCAGGCCACCCGTAGAAGAGGACACGGCCAGCGCGACGTTCTCGTGATAAGGGAAAAACCTACGGGGAGTTCTTATCACCCCCGAGGGAGAGGAGCGCCTCTGGGGAGGCCGCCACGACGCCCAGCGCCTGGAGCTATGAGGGGAGGGCCGCCAAGGCCTCCTCAAGCTCCGCCTCGCCGAAGGCGTGGACCCGCCCGGCGCGCAGGTAGACGAGCCGGGCCTCGGCCCTCACGCCCCAGGCCTCGAGGAGGGCCTGCCGGTAGAGGGCGAGCTGGAGGCGGTAGGCCTCGGGCCGGACCTCCCGGTCCGTCTTGTAGTCGTCCAGGTACCAGCGGTCCCCCACCCGGTAGACCCGGTCCAGCACCCCGTGCCAGACCGTGCCCTTGAGGGGGAGGACGAGGGGAAGCTCCCGGTAATCCTCCGCCCGCTCCTCCAAAGCGGGAAGCTCCCGCCCCAGCATCCCCCGGTAGCGCCGAAGCAGGGCCCGGACCTCGGCCAAAAGCCGTTCCTTCTCCCCCTCGGCGAAGGGAAAGGCCACCTCCTGGTGGAGGAGGGCCCGCATGGCCCTTTCGTCCTCCGGGTCCAGGTCCCGGGCGAGGGCGTAGTGAACCAGGGTACCGAGGGCGCGGGCGAACCCGGAAACGGCCTCCCCCTCCAAGGCCTCGGCGAGGGGCTTGGGCTCCGCCTTCAGGTGGGCGCTCGGGGAGTGGACGAGGGGGAGGGGCCTTGGGGGAAGGAGGTGCTCGGCGTAGGAGGCTGGAGGCCCCTCCCGCCTCGCGGCGGGCGCGGAGCGGGGCGGCCTCCAGCCCTGGGGCACAGGGTGGCGCGCCACCAGGGGGTCCTGGCTTTCCGGGCCCAGGCCGAGCCTTTCCAGGGCCTGGACCCAGGGGCTTTCCCGGCCCGAGCGGCTTCCGGTGACGAGGAGGACATCCCGGGCCCGGGAGAGGGCCACGTAGAGGAGGCGGACCGCCTCCTCCCTTTGGGCCTGAGCAAGCCTTTGGGCGAGGTCCCGGTAGGCCCGCGTCCCCGCCACGGCCACCTCCCCCTCAGGCCCCACGAGGACCGAGGAGGCCGGGCCTGGCTCCCCTCGGGCCACGTCGTAGACGGCCACCACCGGCCACTCCAGCCCCTTGGCGGCGTGGACCGTGAGGAGGCTTACCCCTTCCCCACCCTCGGGAAGCTCGCTCGCCTCCGGGTCCAGGGCCCGGAGCCTGAGCCATTCCAGGAGGGCCTCCAGGTCGGGGAAACGCTCCAGGCCCGCGAGGAGGAGGAGGGCGTCCAGGTTGGCCCGGGCCCGGGGGGAAAGCCGCGAAAGGAAGACCTCGTCCCGCACCAGGGCCTTGAGGGCCTCGAGGGGCCGCTTCCCGGCGAGGCCCTTCAGCCAGGCCACCCGGTCCCGCACCGCCTGGGGGAGGTGGGGAAGCGGGTCTTCCCGGAGGAGGGCCTCCTCCACCTCCCCGAGGTTGAGCCCCACAAAGGGGCTTCGCAGAAAGGCGAGGAGGGAGCGGCGCTCCTCAGGCCCCGGGGGCCCCTCGAGGAGGGCGAGCCGCAGGGCGTGGTAAAGGTCCCGGACCTCGAGGCGGTTGAAGAAGCTCTGCCCCCGGCGAAGGACGTAAGGCACCCCCCGGGCGCGGAAGGCCCACTCCAAAAGGGAAAGGCTCGCACGGCTCCGCACCAAGACGGCCATCTCCCCGAAGGCGTAACCCTCCGCCTTCAGGGCGAGGAGGCGGCGGGCGAGGAGATCGGCCTCAAACCGCCTCCGCTCCTCAAGCCCCGCCCCCCCCTCCACCCAGTGGACCTCCACCCGGCCCTCAGCTTCCCTGGTGGGGCGCACCGCCACCCGCTCCCCCTCGGGGAAGAGGGCCACGAAGCGGTTCAAAAAAGCGGCCACCCTCCGGGCGTGGCGGCGGGTCTTGTCCAGGACCAAGACCTCCTCCGCCCGCCCCAGGGCCTCGCGGAAGACCTCCAGCCGGGCGTTGCGGAAGAGGTAAATGGACTGCTTCGGGTCCCCCACGGCCACCACCCGGGCCCCCGCCTCCTCCAGGGCCTGGAAAAAGCGGCCCTGAAGGGGGCTTGTGTCCTGGTACTCGTCCACGAGGACGTAGGGGAAGCGCTCCACCACCCGGGCAAGGGCCTTGGGGTGGCGGAGGAGGCGGAGGGCGAGGGCCTCGAGGTCCCCCGGGCCCAGGACCTCTTGGGCGCGGCGGCGGTACCGGGCCAGGACCTCCATAAAGAGGCGCACAAGCCCCTCCGCCCCCTCCAGGGGCCTAAACGCCTCGGCCAGGGTCCGCCCCTGGTAGAGGCGGCGGAGGAGGGCCTCAAGCCCCGGGTCCTCCCCCAGGAGGTAGAGGAGGCTTCGCGCCTCCTCCAGGAAGAGGGCCTCGGCGAGGAGCTCGTCCACCACGGCGAAGTCCGGGTCCAGGGAGAGGAAGGGGGCCGCGTGGCGCAAGGCCTCCGCCATGAAGCCGTGGATGGTGCCGAAGACCGCCCCGTGGACCTCCCGGACCGCCCCGCTAAAGCCCGGCTCCTCCCGGGCCAGGGCCTCCACCCCCTTCCTCGCCCGGGCCCGAAGCTCCTCCGCCGCCTTGCGGGTGAAGGTGACGGCGGCGATGCGCCGCAGGGGCACGCCCTCCTTCACCAGGGCCAAAAGCTCCTCCACCAGGGTATGGGTCTTCCCCGTGCCCGCCGAGGCCACGTAGAGCTTCACTCCTCCTCCTTCCGGCAAAGGTCGGCGAGGCCGCAGGCGTGGCAGTGGGGCCCGGGCCTCGGGGGAAAGGCGCCCCAGGACTGGAGGGCCTTCTCCAGAAGGGGCTCCACCGCCTTGAGGGCGGGAAGCGCCTCTCCCTTGCGGTAAACCCCCTTCCCCACCGGTCTGGGCCTGCCCAGCCAAGGCCAGGCCCAAAGGTGAACGGCCTCCACGTCCTCCCGCTGGAGGAGGGCCTTGAGGGCGAGCCACTCCGTCCAGCGCCGCTTGGGGCTCAGGTCGGGCTCGGCCCCCTCGCCCAAGAGGCGGTAGAGGTGGACCGCCCGCCCCTCCCACCGCACCCCGTCCAGGCGGAGCCGGTAGCGCCGCCCGGGCCAGAGGACGTAAAGCCTCAGGCCCCGGAGGTGGGCCCCGTGGGCGCGAAGCCAGGACCCCACCCGTCCGTCGGCGAAAAGCTCCTCCAAGGCCCCCAGGTCCACGGGGGAAGGCAGGGCGCGCCAAGGGCTCTTCTCCCCATCCCGGAGGGGGTAGCGCTCCAGATAGGCCCTAAAGGGGCACTCCAAATAGCGGCGGAGGGCCTCCGCGTGGGGCGGGGAGGCGGGCGAGGTGGGGTGGGCGGGGCGGAAGGGGACCTGGGGCAGGGCCTCGAGGCGGCTCGCCGGGGGCAGGGCCTCGGGCCGCTCCCCCACCGCCAAGGGCTCCACAGGCCCCCCGGGCCCGGCCTCGGGGTAGAGGAGGACCACCTCCTCCCCCCGGGTGGAAAGCTCCTCCAAAAACAAAGGGTCAAGCCCGCGAAGCCGCCGGGGAAGGCCCTTCAGGAGGCCCTGCTCCCGCAGGTCCTCCAGGAGGAAGTAGTCCTCCCGCTCCCCCAGGGTGTACCGGCCCGCCACCCACTCCAGCACGTAGGCCCTCCGGGCCCTAACCCCCATGGCCCTCAAGGGGGGGAGGACGGCCACGCCCCGGCCCACCTCCGGGGGCAGAACCTCGTCCAGGAGGAGGCTCCGCCACCAGGCCAAAGGCTCGCCCCGGTCCACCCGGAGGGCCATGCGGAAGCGGGAGAGGAAGACCTCCTTGGCCTCCACCCCCAAGGCCTCCAAGGCCGCCTCGGCCCAGGCCTCGAGGTCGGGGCCCGGGGTGCGCAGGCGCAGGAAGGCCTCCCATTCCGCCTCCAAACCCTCCCGCTCCGCCAAGGCCCTTAGGGCCTCCTCCCCGGCAAGCCCGAGCCTCAGCGCCTTCCGCCCCAAAGCGGAAAAGCCCAGGGCAAGGAGGTCCCGCCCCGTGGGGAAGGGGTTGAGGAGGGCGAGGACCCGCTCCCCTTCCTCCGTCTCCGCGAGGGCGCGCTCCCGGCCGTCCTCGAGGGGAAGGCCGTACTCGTCCTTAAGGAGCATGAGCCCCCCGATGCGCTCCGGCGGGGCCACCACGAGGACGTCCTCGGGGGCAAGCCCCTCCCCCCCGAGCGCCTTGGGCGCCAGGGCCCGCTTCAGGGCCCGGAGGAGGTAGCGGGCCTCCTCCACGGGGTTGGCGAGGCGGAAGACCCGGCGGGCGACCGGGCGGGCCTCGAGGACGCGGTGGGGGGCGCACCCCTCGGGGAGCACCTCCAGGGTGAGGAGGACGGGAACCCGCTCGGAAAGCCGCCGGAGGAAGCGGAGGTCCAAAGGCCCCACCTCCCGGAACCCGTCCACCACCACGAGGTCGGGCCAGGGGAAGAGGCGCAAGGGGGCTTTTAGGGCCCGGTGCCGGAAGTCGTCGTAGTCTAGGCTTCCCGCCTTCAGGCGCTCGTAGAGGCGGTAGACCCGCCTAAGCCGTCCGGCCTCCCCCTCCTTGGGCAGGGCGAAGGGGGAGATCCCGTACCGCTTCAGCTCGGCGATGGCCCGGGCGAAGAGCCGCGCCTCCCCTGGGGCCACGGTCCCCCCCTCGGCCTGGCGTAAGGCCTCCCCCACCAAGGCCACCCGCCCCGCCCCGGGAAGGAGGGGCTTAAGCCACCCCGCCTCGGCCAAAACCCGGTAGTAGAGGGCCTGGAAGGAGAGGAACTCCAGGCCCAAAAAGGCCCCTTGCTGCGAAAGCAGCCGGTAGACGTAGGCCCGCTGGTGGGGAAGCCCCACCCAGAAGACGCGGCCCCGCCTCCTGAGGACCTCCAGGGCCCATGCCAGCGCCAGAGAAGTCTTCCCCGAGGCGGGCGGCCCCTGGACGATATGGAGGCCGGGCTTCATAGCGGCTCCATTCTACCCGGCCCCCGGCGGAAGCCGCGGTGGGGGATTTAGCGGGCGGCGTAGAGGGCGAAGGCAAAGAAGAGGAGGCCCCCTAGGCCGAGGACGAAGAGGGCCGCCCTGCGGCTTTTAGGAAGGAGGACGCCGAGGAGAAGCCCCGTGAGGCTGACCAGGGCGAGGAACAGGGCGGAGAGGTCCAGAAAGAGCTTCCACCCTCCGGGCGCGTCCCGCCCCTTGTGCAGGTCGTTGAGCAGGGCCACCAGGCCGTGGTCCGTGACCACCAGGCGGTAGGCCCCCGTCCTGGGGTCCACCTGGGCGTCGGCGGCGTAGCCGGGGGCGCGGAAGGAGACCCAGACCTCCTCCCCCGCCTCCCCGTGGTCCGCCACCCGCCCCCTAAGGCCCAAGGCCCTAAGGTCCTCCGCCAGGCGGAGCCAGTCCACGGCCTCCCCCTCGAGGTAAGGCGCCCCGGGGAGGGTCCCGGAAAGCTTCCTCGGGGCGCCCTCCCCGAACCACTCGGGGTGGTTCAGGGTGAGGCCGGTGACGGCGAAGAAGAGGAGGGTGAGGAAGGCGAGGAGGGAGAGGTAGAGGTGGAGGGTGCGGCTTAGGGTGTAGGCCCGGCTCCGCCAGGCGCCCGCTTTAGACCTAGGCCTTCTTGCGGTAGTCAAGGACCACCTCCTTAAGCTCCCCCTTCAGCGTGTAGGCCTTCTGGAAGGGCTTGTCCGAAAGCTCCACCTTCTCCCGGAAAAGCTCGTAGGGGCCGTGCTCGCGGGCGTACTCCACGCAGACGTAGTAGACGCCCTGGGTCACCGTCCTTCCCCGCTCGTCCTTGCCGTCCCAGGCCACGGCGTACCGCCCCGGGGGGCGGGTGGGGCCGGAGAGGGTGCGCATGGCGGCCACGTCCCCCAGGAGGTAGTAGCGCCTCAAGGCGTCCCACCAGCGCTCCCCCTTCCCCGGCATGAGGAAGAGGGCCAGGGTCCTCACCAGGTTCCCCTTCTCGTCCTCCACGTAGGCCGCCACATAGGGGGCCCGGTAGCGGAAGCCCCCGCCCTCGTAGGCGAAGGCGACCTCCAGGACGAACCCCTGGGGCCAGGGCTTCCCCGCCTGGGCCCGAGAAAGGCCCAGGGCGAGCGCCCCGCCCAGCACCCTGCGGAAAAAGCTCCTCCGGCTGTAGTAGCGCTTCAGCATCTTCGCCTCCTTAGGGGCCGGCCACGGGGCCTTCGGGAGTGAGGAGGAGGCCTTGGGCGCGGAAGGCCCGAAGCACGGGGAAAGCCTCCTCCTTAAGGACGAAGAGGGCCTTAGCGAGGCCGTCGGCGAGGAGGGCCGAGGGGGCGAGCACCGTGGCCTGAAGGCCAAGGGCGGGCCTTCCCGTCCTCGGGTCCAGGAGGTGGGCCCCCTTGTGCCGCACCCCGCTCGTGGCCACGCCCCCCTCCTCCAGGAGGAAGCGGTGGACGGGCGGGGCGTTGTCGGGGCCCGTGGGGGCTTCCACCAACACCTCGGCCCGCCCCGGGCCCCTTCGCGCCAGGTCCCCCCCCAGGTTCACCAAGGCGGCCCTGGCCCCGGCCTTCAGGGCGGCCTCCGCCCCTTTGTCGGCGATGTACCCCTTGGCCAGGCCGTCCAGGTCCAGGGGCGCCAGGACCTCCACCTCCTCGCCCACGAAGCGGAAGGCCTCCCCGCCGTGGGCGGGGGCCGGGTGGAAGGCCCCGCCCGTGGCCTCCTGGAGGTGGAGGGCGAGGGCCAGCACCTCCCGCATCTCCGGGCTCGGCCTCCCGCCCCCCTGGCGCACCAGGCGGGTGAGCTCGCTTTCCCGGTGGCGGCTGAAGACCCCTTCCAAACGCCTCACTTCCCGCAGCACCGCCCCAAAGGCCCTCCGGGCCCGCCAGGGAGGGGCGAGGAGCTGCACCTCCAGGAAGCTTCCCAAAACCCCTTCCCACCTGGCCCCGTACCGGCCCACGGAAGGGAGGGTAGGGCCGTCTGGTTAGACGGCCGTTAAGCGTCCGCAGCATGGGGTCCAGGGTAACCCCCGCCTAACCGGACCGGTCCATACTGGAGGGGTGCAGGTGCTTCTTCTGGAGGACGAGCCCCGCCTGGGGCAGGCGGTGGCCCGGGCCCTCGCCGCCCAGGGCTACGGGGTCCGCTGGGCCAAAAACTTGGAGGAAGCCCGGGAGGCCTTCCTGGAGCTGGAGCCCGACCTCATGGTCCTGGACGTGCGCCTTCCCGAGGACGAGGACGGCGGCTTCCGCTTCGCCGAGGAAGCGCGGGAGGCGGGCTACAAGGGGCCCATCCTCTTCCTCACCGCCCGGGACGCCCTCGAGGACCGCGTCCAGGGCCTGGACCTGGGCGGGGACGACTACCTGGTGAAGCCCTTCCACCTGGAGGAGCTTTTGGCCCGGGTGCGGGCCCTCCTCCGCCGGGCCTCGGAGGTGAAGGCCTCCCGGGTGCGGCTTGGCCCCTTGGAGGTGGACTTGGCGGGGCGGGGGGTCTACCTGGGGGGAAAGCGGGTGGACCTCTCCCTGAAGGAGTTCGCCCTCCTGGAGGCCTTCCTCCTCCACCCGGGCCGGGTCTTCGCCCCCGAGGAGCTCGCCGAGCGGGTCTTCGGCGACCCCGAGAAGGTGGGGGCGGTGAAGGTCTACGTCCACTACCTCCGGCAGAAGCTCTTCCCCGAGGTGGTGCGCACCGTGCCCGGGGGGTACCGGCTCGGCCATGAGCCTTAGGACGCGGCTTGCTCTCTTCTTCGCCCTTTCCATTGGGCTTGCCCTCTTCTTCCAGGGGGCCTTGAGCTACGTGGCCTTCAAAGGGCTCATAGAGGCCGACCTGGACCGCTCCCTCCTCTTCTACGCCCGCGCCCTCGCCGAGGGACGGCCTGGCCCTAGGGGCGAGTTCGCCTTCCGCCTGGTCCAAGGCGGGACAAGGACCCAAAGCCCCGGCTTCCCCGACCTACCCCCCCTTGCCCCGGGGCGGTACTGGAAGGAGGGGTGGCGGGTCTGGGTCATGGAGGCGCCTGGGGGCACCCTCACCCTGGCCCGGTACGAGCCTGAGGCCCTCCTGGCCCTTTCCCGCTTCCGCCTGGCCCTCTTCGCCTCGGGAGCGGCCCTCACCCTGGCCTTCGCCCTCCTCGCCACCCGCCTCGCCGGGGCCGCTCTACGGCCCCTCTCCCGCCTCACGGAGGTGGCGCGGCGGGTGGCGGACTCCCAGGACCTCTCCCACCGGGTGCCCCCGGAGGGGGGCGGGGAGCTCAAGGCCTTGGCCGAGGCCTTCAACCACATGCTGGAGCGCCTCGAGGCCTTCCTGGAGCGGGAGAAGCGCTTCACCCGGGACGCGGCCCACGAGCTCAGGACCCCGGTGGCCGCCGCTTTGGCCCAGCTGGAGGCGGCGGAGGCGGGCTACCTTCCTCCCCAGGAGGCCCAGGAGGCGGTGAAGGAGGAGCTTCTCCGCATGAAGCGCCTGGTGGAGGCCCTCCTCGTCCTGGCGCGGGAGGGGCGGGTGACGCCCGTGCCCTTGGACCTTGCCGCCCTCGCCCGGGAGGAGGCCAGGGCCTTCGGGGTGCCCTACCGGGGGCCCGAAACCCTCCCCTACGAAGGCGACCCCCTCCTCCTCGCCCAGGCCCTGCGGAACCTCCTCAGAAACGCCTTCCTCCACGGGGAGGGAAAGGGGGTGGAGGTGCGGCTTTTCCAGGAGGGGAAGGACCTCGTCCTGGAGGTGAAGGACGAAGGCCCGGGGATGCCCGAGGAGGCCCTGAAGGAGGCGGGCAGGGCCTTTTTCCGGGCCTCGGCGAAACCCGGGGAGGGGCTTGGGCTTTCCGTGGCGAAAAAGGTGGCCGAGGCCCACGGGGGGCGGCTTGAGCTTCTGCCCCACCCCCCCTCGGGTCTCAGGGCGCGCCTCCGGCTTCCTCGTTAACCCCAGGCTAACCTCCGAACCCTAGAGTGGGAGTGATGAGGAAAGCATGGCTCCCCTTTCTCCTCGCCGTGGCCTGGGCCCAAGGGGTTGACCTCAAGGCCCTGGTGCAAGGGAGTCCCGGCTTCCAGGACCTGGAGGCGGAACGGAACCAGGCCCGGCTTTCCTTGGAGGCCGCTCGGGCCGGGCTTCTTCCCACCTTAGCCCCCCAGGGGAGCTATTCCCGCGCTTCCACGGGGCAGGAGAGCCTTTCCCTGGGGGTGGGGGGCGGCTTCCCCCTCTTGCCCTGGGGCCCCGCCCAGGACGCCCTGCAAGCCGCGGAGCGGGCCTACCGCCAGGCCCTCCTGGACCTAAGGGCCCAGGAGAACGCCCTTTTCCTAAGGGTTCTCTCCCAGTACCTGGAGGCCTACCTGGCAGGGCTGGACCTGGCGGTGGCGCAAAAGGCCTTGGAACTAAGGGAAGCCCAACTCCAAGCGGTGGAGGCGCAGTATGCCCGGGGCCAGGCCACCTTTCAGGCCCTTTTGGAGGCCCAAACGAACCAGGCCCAGGCCCAGGCGGAGGTCCTGGGGGCGGAGTCGGCCTTGAGCTTGGCCCGGGCCCGGCTCCAGGCCACCCTGGGGACCCAGGTGGAGCCCCTGCCCTTGCCCCTGCCTCAGGTTCTGCCTTCCCTGGAGGAGGCTTTGGCCGCCCTGGAACGGCGTCCAGATGTGCAAAAGGCCCGGCTGGCCCTGGAGGAGGCGGAGGCCCTCCTTGCCCAGGCCCGCCGGGACCGGTACCTGCCCTCGGTGAACCTGGGCGTGAGCTTGGCGGAAGGGCAGGCGGGCCTCGAGGTGCGCCTGGACCTGAAGGCCGGGCAGCTAGGGTACAGCCTCTTGCTCTACCCGGGGAGGTCGCAAAGCCTCGCTAGCTTCCAGCTTCAAGCCAACCTTCCCCTCTTCCAGCCCTCCCAAGACGCCGCCCTTTCCCTAAGGGAGGAGGCGGTGGAGCGGGCCCGGCGGGCCCTCGCCAACGCCTTGGTGGCTGCCGAGCTGGACCTTAAGGCCAAGCACCAGGCCCTGCGGCAGGCCCAAAGCCGGCTGGAGGTGGCGGCGAGGGGCCTGAAGGCGGCGGAGAGCGCTTTGGATACCGCGAGGAAGCGCCTTGCGGCCGGTACGGGGACCCCGCTTGAGGTGAAGCAGGCGGAGTTCAACCTGCTCCAGGCCCAGCGCTCGTGGGAGGGGGCCAAGGCCGCCTTCCTGCAGGCCTACTACGCCCTTTTGGAAGCCATGGGGGAGTCTTTTCTGGGAGGTGAGAAATGAGGCGAACGCTGGCGGTTTTGTCCTTGGGGGCCATGGCCCTGGCCCAGCCGGCCCTGGACTGGCGGGGCGCGTGGGGGCTGGCTTTGCAGCACAACCCCGCTTACCAGAACGCGCTCCTTTCCCGGGAAGCGGCGAGGGCGGAGCTTAAGGCCCTGGAGGCGGATCCCACCACCTTGGTCCAGCCCCTCGCCCAGGCGCGGCAGGCTTTAGCCCTGGCGGAACTCCAGGTGGAGGCGAGCCGCCTCACCTTGCTTCAGAACCTCATGTCGGCTTACACCGCCCTCCTGGAGGCCCAGGAAAACGAACGGGTGCTGGAGGCTAACCGGGCCCTGGCGGAGAGGAACTTGGCGGTGGCCCGTGCCCGGCGCCAGGTGGGCAACGCCACCGACCTGGACGTGGCCAAGGCGGAGGCGGCCCTGCGCTCGGCGGAGCTGGCCCTTGAAAACGCCAAGGCCCAGCGGCCCGCCCTCTTGAAGGCCCTGGAGGGGGCCATGGGGATCTCCCTGGCCCAGGAGCCCAGGCTTTCCCCCTTGCCGGAGCCCAAGCCTTTGGAACCCGTCCTGGACGCCCTGAAGGAGGGTCTGGAGGAGCGGCTTCCCAGCCTGTTGCAGGCCCGGCAGGCCGTGGAGTTGGCGGAACTCCAAGTAAGCCTGGCCGACAACGACTACACCCCCCGCCTCACCTTGGAAAAGGCCCGGGCCAACCTGGAGACCGCCCGCAGGAGCCAAGCCAACGTTCGGGCCCAGGCCCTTGCCACCCTGGAGAGCGCTTATGCCCAGGCCCAAGCGGCTTGGAGCCAGGTGCTCACCGCCCGGGAAACCCTGGCCAACCAGGAGAGGACCCTGGAGGTGGCGCGGCGCTCCTTCCAGGCGGGGACCATCAGCCAGGTACAGCTCCAGCAGGAGGAGGTGGGCTACCTGCAGTCCCGGCAGGGCCTCCTGCAGGCGCAAAACGCCTACTGGCGGGCCCTGGCGGCTTTGAGCGTGGCGGCGGGGATGGACCTCACGGGGCTGGGGGTGGGGCCATGAGGCGTGGGTTCCTCCTCGCCTTACTTCTGCTTTTAGGCCTGGGGGGGTACTTCCTTCTCCGCCCCAAGGCGCCCTCCCAGGCCCAAGAGGTTCCCGAGGTCTACACCGTGGCGCGGGGGGACGTGCGGGTGGTGGTGGCGGGCTCGGGCCGGCTGGAGCCCTGGCGGACCCTCGAGGTGCGCCCGGAGGTCCAGGGAACCCTCCTCTCCCTGGTGGCCGAGGGGAAGGAGGTGCGGCAGGGGGAGGTGGTGGCGGAGCTGGATCCCGTTCCCTTCCGCCGGGCCCTGGAAAAGGCCCAGGCGGATCTGAAGAGGGCGGAGGCTAACCTGGCCAACACCCGCGCCCAAGGGGAAAACAGCTTGGCCTCCTTGCGGGCCGCCTTGAAGAACGCCGAAGTGGCCTACGCCAACGCCGAGGCCTCCCTGGAGACGGCCCGGCGCAACCTGGAGGCAACGCGCGCCCTCTACCAGGCGGGAGGGGCCAGCCGTCAGGCCCTCTTGGAGGCGGAGGTGGGTTACGCCAACGCCCAGAGGGCCCTGGAGAACGCCC
Source organism: Thermus thermophilus (assembly GCF_019974155.1). Taxonomy (NCBI): domain Bacteria; kingdom Thermotogati; phylum Deinococcota; class Deinococci; order Thermales; family Thermaceae; genus Thermus; species Thermus thermophilus. The sequence goes on along the minus strand of NZ_AP025158.1, from coordinate 1,102,142 downwards.
GGGCTGGCCTAGAGGCGCAACGGGAAGCCCTGCGCCTGCGCCAGGTCCAGCTCCAGGAGGACCTGAAGGCGCAGGAAGCGGCTTTGGCCCAAGCCCACCTGGCCTTGGCGGAAGCCCGGGCCAATCTGGAGAAGACCCGGGTGCGGGCTCCCTTCGCGGGGGTGGTGCTTGCGGTCTTCCCCAGTCCGGGGGCCCAGGTGGGCCCGAACACCCCCCTTCTTACCCTTGGGGACCTCTCGGCCTACGCCTTGGCCTTGGAGGTGGACGAGACCGAGATCGCCAAGGTCCGGGTGGGCCAGGAGGTAAATGTGACCCTGGAAGGCCTTCCCGGAGAGGTGTTCCGGGGCCGGGTGGTGGCCGTGAGCCCCCAGGCTCAGGTGGTGAACAACATCCCCGTCTTCAAGGTGACGGTGCAGCTTCCCTATGATGCGCGCTTGCGCCCGGGCATGAGCGCCGACGGGGAGATCGTGGTGGAGGAGGCCCGGGACGTCTTGGTGGTGCCCAAGCGAGCGGTGGAGCGGGTGCGGGGCCGGGCTTACGTCACCGTGCTTCTCCCCGACGGCTCCACGGATAGCGTGCGGGTGGTGCTGGGCCCGGAGGACGCCCGAATGGTGGCGGTGCTGGAGGGCTTGAAGGAGGGGGACCAGGTGGTCCTGCCCAGGCCCAGCCCGGGATCGCCGACCCCCCGCACCCCTTCGGCCCCGGCGCCCGTGCCCTTTCCGGGGTTCGGGAGGTGAAGGGTGCTCCTGGAGCTTAAGGGGGTGAAAAAGGCCTACCAGAACGGGAGCGTGGTTTTCCCGGCCCTGAGGGGCGTTGACCTTCGGGTGGAGGAGGGGGAGATGCTTGCCATCATGGGGCCTTCGGGAAGCGGCAAGAGCACCCTCCTCCACATCCTGGGCCTGTTGGACCGGCCCACGGAGGGGGAGTATTTCCTCATGGGAAGGCCGACTTCCAGCCTCTCCGAGGAAGAGCGGGCGTACCTGAGAAACCGCTTCCTCGGTTTCGTCTTTCAGGCCTTTTTCCTCCTCCCGCGGTTGACGGCCGTGGAGAACGTGGAGGTGCCCCTGGCCTACGCGGGGGTACCTCCTAGGGAGCGGCGCCGCCGGGCCCTCGCCCTCCTGGAGCGGGTGGGGCTTTTGGAAAAGGCAGGGAGCCTTCCCAATCAACTTTCCGGGGGCCAGCGCCAGCGGGTGGCCATCGCCCGCGCCTTGGCCCTGGACCCACCCCTTCTCCTGGCCGACGAACCCACCGGGGCCTTGGACTCCAGGACGGGGGAGGAGATCATGGCCCTTTTTCAGGAACTCAACCGCGGGGGGACCACGGTCATCGTCGTCACCCACGAGCCCCTAGTGGCGGAAAAGATGCGGCGCATCGTCCGGGTGCGGGATGGGGAGATCGTGGGCGACGAAAGGAGGGGATAGCGTGGCGGAGTTTGGACAGGCGGCGGGTACCCCAAGGGTGGGCCTTTCCCCCGGGGAGGTGGTGCGCATCGCCCTGAGGGCCATCGCCGCCAACCCCTTGCGCTCCGCCCTCACCGCCTTGGGCGTCGTGATCGGGGTGGCGGCGGTGGTGGCCCTCACCATGGTGGGCCAGGGAACCACCCGGAGGATCACCTCCCTCCTGCAGGGCTTGGGCACCAACCTCCTCACCGTGGGCCCGGCCCAGGGGGGAAGGGGCTTCGGGGGTGGGCTGGTGCGCTTTGGCGGCCCGGCCACCCTCCCCCTAGCCGACGCCTACGCCATCCAGGAGGCCTTCCCTCAGGAGGTGGTGGGGGTCGCCCCGGTGGTCCAGGGGAACTTCCAGCTGAAGTACGGGGCCAACAACCTCAGGGCCACCGTGGTGGGCACCTGGCCCGATTTCGCCCAGGTGCGCACCGCCGTGCCGGAGAGGGGCAGTTTCCTCACCCAGGAGGATGTGGACCTGAGGAGGCGGGTGGCCGTCATCGGCTACGGCGTTGCCCAGGACCTCTTCGGGGGCGAGGACCCGCTGGGTCAGCGCTTGCGCATCGGGGGAATCCCCTTCACCGTGGTGGGGGTTTTGCCCGATAAGGGGGACCAGGGGTTTGCCAGCACCAACTACCAGGTATTTGTTCCCCTTTCTACCTACTTGCAGCGCCTGGCCCGCCTCGAGGCGGGGGAGCCCATGGTAAACGCCATCTACGTGCAGGGGAGGGACCATAACCGCCTGAAGGAGCTTCAGGAGGCGATAACCCGCCTCTTGGCGGAGCGCCGGGGCTTGGTGGACCCCAGCGCCTACGACTTTTCCATCACCAACCAACAGGACGCCCTTCAGAGCGTGAACCAGACCACCCTGGTCATGACCCTCTTCCTAGGGGGCGTGGCGGCCATCAGCCTCTTGGTGGGGGGGATTGGCATCATGAACATCATGCTGGTCTCCGTCACGGAGCGGACGCGGGAGATCGGGGTGCGCAAGGCCTTGGGGGCACGGCCCAGGGATATCCTGGCCCAGTTCTTGGCGGAGTCCGTGGTCCTCTCCGTGGGAGGCGGGGTTTTGGGGGTGGCGTTGGGGCTCTTGATGGCCAGGTTCGTGGGACAGGCCATCGGGGTAAGCCCGGTGTTCTCCCCTTGGAGCGTGGCCGTCGCCTTTCTCTTCGCGGTCTTCGTGGGCGTTTTCTTCGGCCTCTATCCGGCCTGGCGGGCGGCCCGCCTGGACCCGGTGGAGGCCTTGCGGTACGAGTAGGAGGGGGCACATGAGGTGGAGGAACCTTGCGGTGTTGGGATTGGTCCTGGTTGGCCAGGCCTTGGCCCAAGGCCAGGGTCTTGGACCCGGCGGTGCGCCCATGGACCCGGCGGTCCGGGAGAGGCTGCAGGCTTACCGGCCGGTTTTTGAACTGGTCGGCACCGTGCGCCTCCTTCTGGAGATGGACGGGCAAAGGGGCTTCACCCTCACCAAGGCCCAGGCGCAAAGGCTTCTCCCCCTCTTAAGGAGGCTGCAGAGCCTGCCCGACTTGAAACCCGTGGAGGCGGAAAGGATCCTGACGGAGATTGAGGAGAAGATCCTCACCCCGGCCCAGCTCAAGTGGCTGGACACCCGCAGGTTGGAGGTGCAAAGGGCGCGCCAGGCTCCGCCCGAGGGGCAGAGGCCGGGGAACGGCCAAGGCCAGCGAGGTGCGAACCCGGGTGGGCAGGGGCCAGGGGGTTTCCAGGCCCTCCTACGCGGGGAGCCTTTCAACCCCTTCCGCCAGGGGGGCGCCGCGGAGGACCTCAAGGCCCTCATCGCCCGGCTTGAGAAGCGCTAGCGGAGCCGCTTCAGGGCCTCCTTGATGGGCTCTTGGGCCTTGGCCTTGGGGTTTGAGAGGCTGTCGTAAAAGTGTGTTATGCCCAAAGGGTGGCTCCTCGTAGAGCATACCCCAACGATTTGACGGAAGGAGACCCGGGCGTATCTGGGCATGCTACGCTTATGGGTGAAGCGGCTGGCCAGGGCCGCCTAGCCCCTCGCGGAGGAGTTTTACGATAGCCTCTCAGGCCCAAGGCGGGGCGGGCCTGGGCGGCTGAGGATGGAGATGGGCCAAGAGGCCTTCCGGGTCAAGGCCAAAATCGGCTACGCCACCCAGGAGCAGAGCGTCTACCGGGACCTCACCGTGGAGGAGAACCTGCGCTTCCGCGCCCGGGAGGCCCAGGCCCTGGCCGGGGCCCTCTTCCTGGCCTCGGTCCGCTTCAGGAAGCAGGTGGCGGTATGAAGGGAAAAGCAGTTCTCCTCACGGTTCTTCTGGGTTTCGCCCTCGCCCAGGGCCGCCTCGAGGCCGGCCTCTACGCCGCCCCCCCGGGGCCCGCCCCGGCCCTCGAGGCCGGCCTCTCCCTGGAAGAGGGGGAGGTCTTCCTCCGCCTGGCCCCCTTCCGGGCCGCCTTGGGCTACGGGGAAAGCCTCGCCCTGGGGCCCTTAGGCTTCTTCGCCTTCGGCCTCCAAGGGGAGGTGGGGGAAGGGGGCCCCGGCGGGGTGGCCTACGGGGAAGGGGGTGCGGGGCCTTTCGCCCTGGAGGGGCGGATCGGCTACCGGCCCAAGCAGGCCCTTCCCCTCTTCCCGGAGGAGGGCCTTTTCGGCAGGCTCGTCCTGCGCTACCGCCCGGCCCCTAAGGAGGTCCTAAGCCTGGAGCTCGCCCGGGCCACCCCCCCCAGGCCCCTCTCCTTCGGGCTCCAGCCGGGCCTTTCCCCCTGGCGCCTGGAGGGAAGCTACGCCTTCCGGGAAGGGGCCACCTACACCTTGGGCGCGGGGCTCGCCCCGGGGCCCTACGCCCTTTTGGGTTGGAAGGGGGAGGTGGGGGAAGGGGGGGAGGTGCTGGAACTTTCCCTCCGCCTCGGAGGGACAAACCGCCTCGAGGGGGCCCTCTTCTTAGGGGAAGCTAGCCTCTTCCTCACCCTCTCCTACCCTTGGGCGGGTAGCGTGGTGGCGTGGCTCGGGGACCTGGGCCTGGAGGCGGGGCACAAAGGCGCCCCCTACGCCTGGGTCCGCTACGCCTGGAGGTGGCCATGAGAAAGCTGGCGGCGTTTTTGGGTTGGGTCGGGTTGCTCTCCCTAGGTCTGGCACAGTCGGCGCCGGACATCCTGGACCGGGTGGAGAAGAACCTCTCCACCCCCTGGCAGGCCACGGTCCAAGGCCGGATCCAAGGCCCGGGCGGAGAGGAGGAGCTCCTTGCCCGGGTGTACGCCCTGCCCCAGGCCCGGCTCTTCCGGGTGGAGTTCTTGAAGCCGGGCTCCCTGGAGGGGAACTTCACCGTAATCACCGAGAAGGAGGTGTGGAACTACCTCTACCTCACCAACCAGCTGGTCATCTCCCCCAGGGAGAAGGCCAAGATCCAAGGCCTGGGCTTCGCGCCCCAGGGCTTGGGCGACCTGAAGGCCCTCTCGGAGCAGGTGGACCTCCGCCTCGAGGGGGAGGTGCGCCTGCCGGAAGGGATGGCCTGGAAGCTTGTGGGCCGAAGCAAGGAAGGCCAGGGCTTCGCCGCAATGGAGTTGTACCTCCTCAAGGCCGACCCCAGGCCCCTTCGCTTCGTCTTCCTGGACGAGAAGGGAAAGGTCCTCGCCGACCTCAAGGTGGTGGAGTTCAAGCGGACCAACCTCACGGAGGCCCAGCTCAAGCGCTACCCCAAGGACGCCCAGGTGGTCCGCCGCTAAAAACCGGCTCCCCCCGCCCGAGGGCGGGGGGAGTTCCTTTGGTGGGCGGCGTAGGACTTGAACCTACGACCTCTCGCGTGTGAGGCAAGCCCAGAACCCCCGCAATCTTCCGTTTTTCCCCTTCCAGACGCGGTTTTCTCCGATGCGCTTTCCTGGAACTTTCTCCAATAGCCGGCCATTTCCGGGGTGATAGACCGGCTGATAAACCGGCTGGCCGTAGAGTCGTTCTAGGAAACATTGAGGAGGCCGAGGAGCCTCGAGGTGCGCCTTCATCAGGCAAGCTCAGATAGTCCCCACCTTTTTCTTGGCCCTATAGGCCGCCTGACGGCATGCGTTGGAGCAGTAGCGCTTGTCCCCCCGGCCCAAAATGCCCCCACCACACCAGACGCATAGACGCTCTTTCTTTCGCGCCTGAGCCAGTTGGAGGAGGGCGAGGTGGTAAACCCCGCCCGTAGCAACCCACTTAGGGGCCGCAAGAGGTAGCTCCGGCTCCTCGGGACGGTTAGAAAAGAAGGGCCAGAACTCACCCCGGCTGTCAAGAACCAGCCCACTAAGGGCGGCCTCTCTAAGCCAAGCCCGGACTACTTGAGTCTTGGGCTTCTTGCGCCAGAGGGCTTCCAGCACATCCAGGGCCCATAGGGGAATATCAGGTGAATCACCGGACTGGCTTCGCACTAGGTCATTGGACCCGGAAGCAAACTCTAACCCGAACCTGGAGAAGACTTCCTGACGGATTTCCTTGTACGAGTGCCCATCGCTGAGAAGGCGAAGGACGATGCGCCAAGTCCCTACGACATAGGCCGCGGCCAACCACGAAACCAAATCCTCCCCCGAAACCAGAGGAGGCCATGCGGCCCTTTCCACCTTGAAGGGGACGAGAAGGCCCGCGTTCTCTGCGGCCCAGAGAACGGCTTCCCGCGTAGGGCTTCCTTTGGCGTAGGGGTTTGAGTCTTTCAACGCCGTCCTGAATACCCGGGACAGGGCCTCAAGAGGCGAAACGGGTTTTCCTTGAGGCAAGTCCTGAGCCAGGAGGGACCTGCGCACGAGCCTGGGGAAGACGCTTCGGGCTGGCCGTTGAAGCACATGTTTCCTCCATGTGCCCCTCTCGGTTGAGAGAAAAGCGACCAAGGGGGAAACCCCCTCCCATTCGGGAAGCTCCTCGGGCCCATCGGCCCAGGCTACGGGCACCCTAACCGGGTGGGCGGTTAGCGTTACGGCTACCGTTACGGATACAGCCATTGCTATTCCCGTTTTACCACGAAAACATGGGGCCATGCACGAGAAGAGGTTGCTCACGCCGGAAGAACTGCGAGATTACCTGGGACGGGACAAAGTTGGGAGGGACCTAAGCTACGAACTTGCCCGGCGCTACGGGGTGCGCTTGGGACGGCGCTGGCTGGTGCCGCTTCGCGTGGCGGAGGCTATCGCTGAAGGCCGCATGGAGGAGTTGGAGAAGACCCCCGGGGTGGAGGCCCGGGGGCGGTAGGAGGTTGCCGTGGTAGCGGCTACGGAACCATTCTACACGGCAACCTGCCCGCATTGCGGTTGCCCCGTGCCAGAGAACTACGAGCGTTTTGACCTCGGGGGACGCGTCTTTTGCCCGCGCTGTGGGGCCGAGTGGCCCGTTGCAGAAGGCGAGGGGGAGGTGGACGATGCTTGACTTCTTCGCTTCCAAGCCCCAGCCCCGCACCCTTTTGGGAGTCATTGAGAACGGGACCAAGAAGGTTTGGTGGGAAAACCGGCCTCCCTCTGGTGATGACCTGAAAGCCCACCTTGAGGGCCGCCGGCTCCTCGGGCTGGTACCGGATAAGGCCATCAACCTGGACCTTGACCGCACGGACCTCCGGGACCTCCGTCCCCTCATTGAAGTCCTGAACGCCCTGGAAGTCCCGGCCTACGCTGGCCCGGGCAACACGCGGGGCTCCAAGGTATGGTTTTTCTTTGAGGAGCCCCTACCGGACCTGGAGGAGTTGGCCCGAGGACTGGCCGCCCTAGCCAAGCTCCTCCTCGGGGAGGGGCACAGCGTGGAGGGCTACCCTAACGGCCAGCACGGCCTTTTCCTCCCCCTTTTCGGAGCTTTGAACGGCCAGCCCCGGCCCCTCTACGGGGCTTGGAGCAAAAGCCCCGTTTCCCTTCCCTTCCGGCCCCGGTACGCCAGCCCGGAGGCCATACGCCGGTTGGTGCGGGCTGTGCCGTTCCTGGAGGTTGCTTTGCAACGCCGCCCCTCGGGGCCACGGCATGAAGCGGCCATGACCCTCCTCAACCTGGCTCACCGGGCCGGGGTGCTGGAAGAAGTGAAGGTGCTCCTCGGGACCTCCAAGGTCTACGAGGCATGGGAGCTTGCGGATACCCGCACCCTCGAGGATTGGAGGGAGGAACTAAGCCGGCTGGCCGAAGCCGCAAGCTCATCGGATTACCCGAATAAGCGCGGCATTCCCTTCCTCAAGGAGGTGGGGCTTGACCCCAGCCCCATCGCCAAGCTCCTCGGGGAGGAGCCCAGGGAGTGGCCCAAGCCCAAGCCCCTGGAGGAGCTGGAAGCCCCCTTGCCCCCCTGGAAGCGGGGGCTCCTCCCCCCGGCCATGGAGGACCTGGCCAACGCCCTAGCCGGCCAGCTTTTGGTGGAGCCCACCGCCCCCGCCGTGGCCATGCTGGCCGCCGTGAGCGCCGTCTTGGCCCACCGCAAGCTGGCGGTGGCCCCCGAGCCCGCGAACGCCGGTTGGGAGGAAACCCCCGTCCTTTGGGCGGTGCTGGTGGGGCCGCCGGGAAGCGGGAAGACCCCCATCATCCGGGAAGCCGCAAAGCCCCTTTGGGCCATTGAGCACTCCTTGGCCGAGGAAAACAAGGCTGCCCTAGAGGCGTACGAGCAGGAGCTTCTTGAGTGGCAAGCTGCCAAGAAGGGAGAGCGGGGTGAGAAGCCCAAGCCCCCCGTTCCCCGCCGGTTGGTGGTTGGCGACGCTACCCCGGAGAAGCTGGCCAGCATCCTGGAGGGCAACCCTGCCGTGCTGGCCGTGGTGGACGAGCTAAAGGGGCTTCTCCTCGCTTGGAGGCGGGAGGACCGGGCCCAAGGGCGGGCGTTCTTCCTTAGCGCCTACCACGGCACCCCCTTCGTGGTGGACCGGGTGAGCAGGGGCACCACATACCTGCCACGGCCGCAGGTGGCCCTTCTTGGCGGTATTCAAGCCGGGCCATGGCACCAGGTGGTGCGGGGCGGGCTTGGCAAAGGGGAGGACGCGGATGGGCTACTGCAGAGGTTTACCCCCGTGGTCCTTGACCCCCTTCCTCCGGTCAAGGAGCCCCCGCCGGTGCCGGAGGAAACGCTTTGGGGCTACCGGGACCTGGTGATGCGGCTTTGGGCTGAGGAAGTGCCCACGATGGTCAGCCCCTCCCCCGAGGCGTACCGGCTCTGGAAGGAGTGGCGCTTTGAAACCCTCCAGGAGCAACGCAACCCTGAGCTTCCCGAGGCGTGGCGCGGGTACCTGAGCAAGCGGATGGGGCTCACGGCCAGGATGGCGGGCATCCTTAGCGCCTTGTGGGGCGAACCGGGGGTGATAAGCGAGAGGACCATGGCCCGGGCCATCTTCCTGGTCAAGGCCATCCTTGAACCCCACGCCAAGCGGGCTTGGCGCGTGGGAGAGGTGGGGGACATCTCCCCGGCCATCCGGCTGGCCAAACGGCTCAGGGAGGGGAAGGTGGAGCGCTTCACCCGCCGGGAGGTCTACACCAAAGAGTGGGGCGGCATCACCACTTCCGAGGAAGCGGGCCGGGCTCTTTGGCTTCTGGAGAAGGCGGGGTGGGTGGCGTATGACCCCGAGGCCCGGGCCTACCTGGTCAACCCCCGCGTTCATGAGGAGGTGGGGCATGCCCATTGACCTCGAGGCCCTGGCTAGACTCATTGACTCGGGAACCCACCCGGCAAACCCGGCACCGGGGGAAAAAGAGGCCAAAAACTCCGTCCTGCACGATGAAACCCCCTGCCGGGTGGACTACCCGGCACCTACCCGGCAACCCCCTGCAGAACCTGGCAAGGGTGGGGGTGCCGGGGAAGTGCCGGGTGGTGCCGGGTGGGTGCCGGGAGAGGTACCCGGCAAGGATTTTTCCGATGAGGAAGGGCATAAACCCCTCCTTGAAGGGGGGTTGCCGGGTTTGCCGGGTGGGTTTGGAGGGGGGCGTGTAGCTACCCCCGAGGAGGGGGTGGTGGAGGTGGCCGGGTTGCCGGCGAAGGTGGAGGGGTTTGAACTCCACTACATCCCGGAAGTAGGCCCCGGCATGGGGGAGCTGGTGGACCTCCTCATGCGCCAGCCCGTCCTGGGGGTGGACCTGGAAACCACGGGGCTTGACCCCCACACGGCCAAGCCCCGGCTCCTCTCCCTGGCCACGCCGGGGGCGGTAGTCGTGCTTGACCTCTTCGGGGTGCCCCTGGAAGTCTTCCGCCCCCTCTTCTCCCGGGAGGAGGGGCCCCTTTTGGTGGGGCACAACCTGAAGTTTGACCTCCTCTTCCTCCTCAAGGCCGGGGTGTGGGGGGCTAGCGGCAAGCGGCTTTGGGACACCGGACTGGCCCACCAGGTGCTCCACGCCCAAGCCCGCATGCCCGCCTTAAAGGACCTGGTTTCGGGGCTGGACAAGTCCCTGCAGACCTCGGACTGGAGCGGCCCCCTCTCCCCGGAGCAACTGGCCTACGCCGCCACGGATGCCCTGGCCGGCCTAGCCCTCTACCGGGAGCAGAGGGAACGGGCCCGGGCCATGGGGCTTGAGAAGGTCCTTGAGGTGGAGCACCGCGCCCTCCCCGCCGTGGCGTGGATGGAGCTTCGGGGGGTGCCCTTCGCCCCGGACCTCTGGGAGGAGGCGGCCAGGGAAGCGGAACGGGAGGCGGAAGCCCTACGCGCGGAACTCCCCTTCGGGGTGAACTGGAACAGCCCCGCCCAGGCGCTGGCCTATCTGAAGAAGGAGGGGCTGGACCTCCCCGACACCCGGGAGGACACCTTGGCCGCCTACCGGGACCATCCCCTGGTGGCCAAGCTCCTCCGGTACCGGGAAGCGGCCAAGCGGGCGAGCACCTACGGGAAGGAGTGGGCCAAGCATCTGAACCCGGCCACGGGGCGCATCCATCCTTCCTGGCAACAGATAGGGGCGGAAACCGGCCGCATGGCGTGCCGCAAGCCCAACCTCCAGCAGGTGCCCCGGGACCCCGCCTTAAGGAGGGCCTTCCGGGCCCCCGAAGGTAGGGTGCTCCTCAAGGCCGACTTCTCCCAGATTGAACTGCGGATTGCCGCCGCCATAGCCCGGGAAGGGCGGATGCTTAGGGCGTTCCGGGAGGGGAAGGACCTTCACGCCCTCACCGCCAGCCTGGTCCTGGGGAAGCCCCTGGAAGAGGTGGGCAAGGAGGACCGGCAACTGGCCAAGGCGCTGAACTTCGGGCTTCTCTACGGGCTGGGGGCGGAAGGGCTCCGGAGGTACGCCCTCACCGCCTACGGGGTGAAGCTCACCCCCGAGGAGGCCCAGAAGCTTCGGGACGCGTTCTTCCGGGCTTACCCCGCCCTCAAGCGCTGGCACCGGTCCCAGCCCGAGGGGGAGGTGGTGGTGAGGACCCTCTTGGGCCGGAGGAGGACCACGGACCGCTACACGGAAAAGCTCAACACCCCGGTACAGGGAACCGGGGCGGACGGGCTCAAGATGGCCCTGGCCTGAGCTCTCATCACTTTCCTCCCCCCAGTTCCTGAAGCAACCTGACCAGCTCCTCCACCACTGCTTCCCTCCAAGGCGGGGGCCCCTGGGCCAGGGCGATCCGGCCCAGACGGAAGAGGCTTTGCCGCTCGGGATGGGCCAGAAGCCGGGGAAGCCATTCCCTGCCCTGCAAGCGCGCCCCCAGAAGGACCAAGAGCGCCATCCCCAAGGCCAGAAGCCATAACCACCCCCTGAGGCTCGCCCCCGTCCGCAGCCGATGGCGGTCCAGCCCAAACCCCTGCCCCTTCAGGTCCCTAAACCCCTCTTCAATCCACATCCGCCACCCATAGGGCGGCTCCCCCCCAAAAGGGCCCGAATAGGCCAGATACCAGGGATCCCGACCCCCTGGGTACACCAGGAGGGTGACTTCTACCCCCTCCCCACCGTGTCCGAAAAGGCGGACCTCCTCCCGCAGGGGGTGGACCACACGCCGGTAGCCCTCCTTCAGGGGAAGGCGCTTCCCCCCTTGGGGTTCCACCTCCCGGTTCTGCCGCAGGCGGATGAGGAAGCCCATGCCCCACCCCTGGAGCTTTCGCATCAGGGAGACCCGGTCAAAGCCGCGGTCCAGGAGGAAGAGGGGGGTATATCCCAGGTCCTGGACGGCGCGGCCCAGGCGGTGGAGGAACTCCTCCTCCACCCGGTTTTGACTGGGGAAAGGGGAGAGGGGGTGAAGAGCGAAGGCCACCACCAGGGCCCTTCCCTTGAGGGGAAGGGCGGCCACCAGGGCTTGGTGCCTACCGTCCTCTGTGAAGGTCCAGTCCACGATGAGGGGGAGGGGGCGGTCTTTGGGGAAACGAGGGACGAGGAGGGGGAGGAGGGCTTCGGTGAGGGCCCAGGGGTCTTGCAGGGTGGGGTGATGGAGGAAGCGCCAGAGGCGATTGAGGCGGCTTTGGGCCAGGGTGGGGAGGGGGGTTCTGCGGGCGAGGTCGGAGAGGGTGGGGTCCAGGGGGGTAGTGAGGAGGGTGGACAGGAAGAGGGCGAGGTTGGAGCGGATGGTTTTCCTGAGGGAGGCGAAGACCTTATGGACCCAGAGGGTGATAACTTGGGAAAGGGGGGTGGTGGGCGGCACACCTTACTTACCCCCCTCTTCTCTTCCCTTGTCAAGCCCCAGCCCTCAAAGTGATGAGAGCTCAGGGCCCTGGCCCTCCTCTGGGAGAACCGGGCGTTGCTCTGGAAAGCCTTCCCCGTCCTGGCCGTGCATGACGAGCTGGTATTGGAGTCCCCCGAGGAAGGGGCCAGGGAGAACCTGGAAGCCCTCACCGCCCTCATGCGCCAAGGGATGGAGGAGGTGCTTGGGAACGCGGTGCCCGTGGAGGTGGAAGGGGGCGTTTACCGGGACTGGGGGGCTACGCCGTGGGAGGAGGAGGAAGCATGACCGCGAAGAAGCCCTTGCTTGAGGACCTTGAGGGGGCGGCACCCCCGGAGGTCCCCGGCCTCGAGGCCAGCCCGGAAGACCCTTGCCCCCTCCACACCGTAGCCCGGTGGGTAGCGGCCATGTGGCCGTGGGCCAGGTTCGCGGGCATCACGGCCCGCATGTGGCCCTACCTCGGGGGGAAGTTTCTCAAGGAGGCGGTGGACCTTGGCCCCCTCGGTACGGTGTGGGTAGACCCGCCCAAGACCCTGTGGGCGTGGCAACCCCCCGGGGGGTGAGGGGTGAGGAGGTGAGAGAATGCCCACGCGCAAGAGGACTCTCGGGGATTTGGAAGGGGCCACGAGTTTGGCGTTTCGGCGCATAACGGCGCAAACCGGGGTTTTGGCCGAAACGGGACATAACGGGACACTTTGGCGTTTCGGAACATAGCGGAACACTAAGCGTTCCGTTCCGAAACGGAACACCGGGAAGAGGGGGGCTAGCCCTCGGGGTGGCCGATAACGGACCATAGCGGTCCAAAACCGGGGTTTTGCGGCCACCGGGAAACCTCTAACCTACCCCTCCTCCCCGTCAAGGGCTGACGGGTTGCCCCGGGGCCTCGAGGCCGCCCTGCCATCTTCGCGAAAGAAAGATTTCGCGAATGAACACCCCTCACTACCCTCCTCCGGGCTTCTGTGGTATCTTACAGGCATGCAAGGAGAAGTCTTGACCGTGGAGGAAGTGGCCAAGCTCCTCCGGGTTAGCCGCAAGACGGTGGAAAAGCTCATCTACGCCAAAAAGCTCCACGCGGTGAAGGTGGGCCGGGTTTGGCGCATCCCGAGGGCCGCCGTGGAGGCGTTCTTGGAGGGGAAGGAGTACCGTGAACCTTAGGAAGCTCTGGTCCTGGCTTCGCTTCGCCAAGATGCTGGCCCGGGGCCGGGTGGGCAAGCGGTGGGCCCTACGCCGGGCCCGGTGGCTTTGGCGCAAGGGAAGGAAGCGTAGGAGGTGGTGATGCGAAGGCGCGGCAAAGGGGGCGGAAGCGTCTTCTACCACGAGGGCAAGGGGAAGTGGATAGCCCAGCTCACCTGGGTAGACCCCGCCACGGGCCGGAAGGTCAAGCGGGAGAAGCATTGCGAAACCCGCAAGGAGGCCGAAAGGGCCCTGGCGGATATGGTGGCCGCCCAGGCCAAAGGGCTCCTCACCGACCCCTCCAGGCTCACCACGCGGGACTTCGCCCTGGAGTACCTGAAACGCCTGGAGCGGGAGGGGCTTAGGCCGAACTCCATCCGCCTGGCCTTGGACGAGCTGGCCCACGCCCTCCCCTCCCTCAAGGACCCCAAGGCCCACGACCCCCTGGGCCGCATGCGGCTCCAGGAGGTGAAGCCGGTCCATGTGCGGGCCGCCGTGGACCGGGTGGTGGAAGCAGGCTACGCCCCCCGCACCGTGGGCCGGGTGCTCATGCGGCTCAAGGCCCTCTTCCGGGAGGCCCTACGGCTGGAACTGGTGGCCAGAAACCCCGCCGAAGCCGTGAGGTTGCGCCTGCCCAAGGGGGAGAAGGCGGCCAGGGCCCTGGAGCCCCACGAGGTGGCCCGGCTTCTGGAGGCCGCCGAAGCCTCCCGGTCCAAGGACATGGCCCTGCTCCTCCGGCTCATGCTGGAAACCGGGCTCCGCCGGGGCGAGGCCCTGGCCCTGCAGTGGCGGGACATAGACCTGGAGGCCGGGGAGCTTACCGTGTGGCGGGCTTGGGTAAAGGTGGCCGGAAGGGGAGCCTTCTCCGAGCCCAAGACCCCCACGGCCAAGCGCAAGGTGCCCTTGCCCCGTGGCCTCCTCCTTCGCCTCAGGGCCCGGAGGGAGGAGCTTCTGGCGAGGCTCACCCCGGAGGAGGTGGACGGGCTCTTCCTGGTGGGCGGGGTAAAGCCCGTGGATCCGGACGCGTTCAACCACTACCTGCGCCGCCTGGCGGAAAGGGCGGGCTTGGGCCGGGTGAGGGTGCACGACCTCAGGCACACCTGGGCCACCCTGGCCCTCTCCCGGGGCGTGCCCCTGGAGGTGGTGAGCGAAAGGCTGGGCCACGCCAGCCCCACCATCACCCTGAATGTGTACCGCCACCTTCTGGAGGAGGAGCGCCGGGGGTGGGTGCTGGACCTGGAAGAACTTCTCTACCCCGCCCCCCGCGCCCAAGCCTGAACGGATAGACCGGCTGATAAACCGGCTAAAGGTTTTCCCCCCACGCTACCGTGGGGGGAAGCTTTGTGTCCTGGAGCTGGTGGGCGGCGTAGGACTTGAACCTACGACCTCTCGCGTGTGAGGCGAGCGCTCTTCCACTGAGCTAGCCGCCCGCAACCGCTAGATAGCCTAGCATGCCCCCTTCCCCCTGTCAAGCAAACCGGCGTGGCCAGGCGCCTTTCCAAAGGGCACATTGTGTCCTCCGCCCTTTAATATCCACAGGCTCAAGGGTATAGTATCCCCGGAAGGTGGTTATGGGATACGCCCACCCCGAGGTTCTGGTGAGCACCGACTGGGTCCAGGAGCACCTGGAGGACCCCAAGGTACGGGTCCTCGAGGTGGACGAGGACATCCTCCTCTACGACACCGGGCACATCCCGGGGGCCCAGAAGATTGACTGGCAGCGGGACTTCTGGGACCCGGTGGTCCGGGACTTCATCAGCGAGGAGGAGTTCGCCAAGCTCATGGAAAGGCTCGGCATCTCCAACGACACCACCGTGGTCCTCTACGGGGACAAGAACAACTGGTGGGCCGCCTACGCCTTCTGGTTCTTCAAGTACAACGGCCACAAGGACGTGCGGCTCATGAACGGGGGACGGCAGAAGTGGGTGGAAGAAGGCCGCCCCCTCACCACCGAGATCCCCTCCTATCCCCCGGGGCGCTACGAGGTCCCCTACCGGGACGAGTCCATCCGGGCCTACCGGGACGACGTCCTGGAGCACATCATCAAGGTGAAAGAAGGCAAGGGCGCCCTGGTGGACGTGCGTAGCCCCCAGGAGTACCGCGGGGAGCTCACCCACATGCCCGACTACCCCCAGGAGGGGGCCCTCCGCGCCGGCCACATCCCCGGGGCGAAGAACATCCCCTGGGCCAAGGCGGTGAACCCCGACGGCACCTTCAAAAGCGCCGAGGAACTCCGGGCCCTCTACGAGCCCCTTGGGATCACCAAAGACAAGGACATCGTCGTCTACTGCCGCATCGCCGAGCGGTCCAGCCACTCCTGGTTCGTCCTCAAGTACCTCCTGGGCTACCCCCACGTGAAGAACTACGACGGCTCCTGGACCGAGTGGGGCAACCTGGTGGGGGTGCCCATCGCTAAAGGCGAGGAGTAGGGCTACGTCTTCTTCAGCGCCTCTTCCGCCAGCCTCCGGCCTGTGGGGGTGTCCGCCAAGCCCCCCAGGCCGGTTTCCTTGAGCTCCAGGGGGAGGAGGCGGCCGATGCCCGCCATAGCCAGGACCACCTCGTCGGGCGGGATCACGCTCCGGATCCCCGCAAGGGCCATGGAGGCGGCGCTCACCGCGTGGACGGCGTAGAAGCCGTTCCGCATCACGCAGGGCACCTCCACGAACCCCCCCACGGGGTCGCAGACCAGGCCCAGGGTGTTCTGCAGGGCCAAAGCCGCCGCGTGGGCCGAGGCCTCCGGGGTGCCGCCTAAAAGCTCGGTGACGGCCGCCGCGGCCATGGCGGCGCTGGAGCCGATCTCGGCCTGGCATCCCCCGCTTGCCCCGGCGATGTGGATCACCCGGCCGATCATCTTCGCTACCCCCCCGGCGAGGACCAGGGGCATGAGGAGCTCTTCGTCGGGGATCCCCAGGTGGTCCGCCACGCCCAAAAGGGCCCCGGGAAGCGTCCCGGCGCTTCCTGCCGTGGGGGCGGCCACGATCCGCCCCATGCGGGCGTTCTCCTCGTTCACGGCCATGGCGTAGGCCTGTACCCGCTTGAGAAGGGGGTCCCGCAAGGGGTCAGGGGCCTCCCAGAGGGTTTTGGCGTTCTTCCCCACCAGGCCCGCCACGCTGGGGGCATCGGAAGCGAGGCCCCGCCGCACCGAGTCCCGCATCACGGCGAGGCGCTCCCTTAGGCGCGCCAGGATCTCCTCCGCAGGCGTCCCCGTCTCCTCCACCTCCTCGGCGAGCACGTGCTCCGAGGCCCGGCCGGAAAGCTCGGCCAGCTGGTTCAGGGTAAGGGGCATGCCCTAAGTATACGCCGGGGCTTAGGATGGAGGCGTGCGCCTCCTTGTGGCGGACGACCACCCCCTCTTCCGCCTGGGGCTCAAGGTGGCCCTCGAGGCGGAGGGCCTCGAGGTGGTGGCGGAGGCGGGCACCGGGGAGGAGGCCCTGGCCCAGGCCCTGGAGAAGGCTCCCGATGCCGTCCTCCTGGACCTGCGCATGCCGGGGATGGACGGCCTCACCTGCGCCCGGCGCCTGCGGGAGATGGGCTACCGCGGCCTCGTCATCCTCCTCACCACCTACCAGGAGCCCGCCCTGCTCCTGGAGGCCCACAAGGCGGGGGCCGACGCCTATCTCTCCAAGGAGCTCTCGGCCCCGGAGCTCAAGCGGCGGCTTCTCCGGATCCGGCAGGGCGAGGAGCGGTTCACCCCCCCCGACATCCCGGCCCTCACCCCGCGGGAAGAGGAGGTGCTCCGCCTCCTGGCCGAGGGCCTTTCCACCAAGGAGATCGCCCGGGCCCTCCGCCTCTCTCCGGAGACGGTGCGGAGCCACCTGGAAAGCCTCTACGCCAAGCTGGAAGCCCGCAACCGGGTGGAGGCCCTCTCCCGGGCCCGGTCTTTGGGCTTCCTTTCCTAAGCCGAAGGAGGGCGGCCAGGCCGCCCCCCTTCCCGCGCTCCCTTTACTCCTGGGAAGCCTCGGGCTTCTGGGCCTCCTCCTTGGCGGCCCGCTCGGCGGCCCGGTCCTGGTCAATCCGCTTCCGGTCGGCCCGGAGCTTGCGGCGGATCTCCCGGTCGGAGAGGTTGCGGATGAAGTAGAGCTTAGCCCGGCGCGCGCGGCCCCGCTGGACGATTTCAATCTTCTGGATGAGGGGGGAGTGCAGGGGGAAGATGCGCTCCACGCCCACGCCGTAGCTCATCTTCCGCACGGTGAAGGTGGTGTTGAAGCCGTTGCGGCGGATGCGGATCACGATGCCCTCAAAGTCCTGGATGCGGGTGCGGTTGCCTTCCTTGACCTGGTAGGACACCCGGACGGTGTCGCCGGGACGGAACTCGGGAAGGTCCGTGCGAACGTAGCGGGACTCCACCAACTTGATGAGCGCTCCTCGGTTCATGCTCCCTCCTTCCCCAGAGGAACCCTCGGCGGGTTCATGGGCAAACAGCCCCAAGTTTACTCCTCCCGATCCATTTCCGCAAGCAAGCGGGCCTCCAAGAGGCTAAGGGGCGCCCGGGCGACGAGCTCGGGCCGCAGGGCCAGGGTGCGGCGCAAGGCCTCCTGCCGCCGCCACCTCTCCACCTCTTGATGGTGGCCCGAAAGGAGGACCTCGGGCACCCTAAGCCCCCGGAACTCGGGGGGGCGGGTGTACTGGGGGTAGTCCAGAAGGCCGCGGACGAAGGAGTCCTCCCGGTGGCTTTGCGGGTCCCCGATCACCCCGGGGACGAGGCGGGCGGTGGCCTCGAGGACCGCCAGGGCCGCCACCTCCCCTCCCATGAGGACGTAGTCCCCGATGGAGAGGATCCGGGTGGCGAAGGCCTCTACCCTGGCGTCAAACCCCTCGTAGCGGCCGGCCAGGAGGACGAGGTGCTCCTTTCCGGCGAGCTCCTCCGCCACCTTCTGCGTGAAAGGCCTCCCCGCCGGGGAGAGGAGCACCACCTCGTCCGCCGGGAGCGCCCGCTCCAGGGCCGCCACCGCCACGTCGGGACGGATCACCATCCCCGCCCCGCCGCCGTAAGGGGTGTCGTCCACCGTGCGGTGCCGGCCGAGGCCGAAGGCCCTGAGGTCCACCACCTCCACCTGGATCAGGCCCCGCTCCAGGGCCTTCTTCAGGAGGGACTCCTCCAGCCAGGGGCGGACGAGGTTGGGGAAAAGGGTGATGACGGTGTAGCGCATCAGTCAAAGAGGCCGGGGATGGGGTCCACGTGGATGCCCCCCTCCTCCACCCGCACGTAGGGGGCCTGCAGGGGCACGAGCCGCTCGGCCCGGTCCCTGAGCCTCTCCCCTACGCCCCGGATGATGAGGACGTCCTGGGCCCCGGCGTCCAGGATGTCCACCACCTCCCCCACCTGCCGCCCCTCCACGTACACGGGCAGGCCGATGAGGGCGAAGTAGTAGTACCGCCCCTCCTCCAAGGGGGGGAGGTCGGCCACCTCCGCGTAGACGCGAAGCCCCACCAGGGCCTCGGCCAGGGTGCGGTCGGTGACGCCCGCCAGGTGGACCACCAGCTCCTCCCCCACCCGGTAGAGGTCCTCAATGGCCCGCCACCCGTGGCCTTCCACGTAGACCCGTTCCAAATGGAGCACCACGGGCTCTCCCCGGAACCTAAGGCCCCCTTTCAGGGCGTAAGGGGCGCCGAACCGGCCGATCTCCACCAGGCGCATACCCTCATTATGCCGGGTCCTTCCGCCGCGGCCTCAGCGCACCTCCACGCCCACCTTGCGCTTGGCGTACGCCCGGACCACGGTGCGGAGGGACTCAATGACCCTCCCCCCTTTGCCGATGAGCCGCCCCTTGTCCTCCGGGGCGACCTCCACCAGGTAGACCGTGCCCTCCTTGCCCCTACGCACCTGAACCCGCACCGCCTCGGGGCGGTCCACCAGGTAGCGCACCAGGTACTCCACCACGTCCTTCATACGTCCATGCTAAACGAAAGGCCCCGGGGACTTCCCGGGGCCTCGGCCGGCCCTCCCCTCAGGCGCCCTCCTGGGCCTCCTGCCGAAAGACCCCCGCCTGGCGGAGGAGCCTGCGGGCGGTGTCCGTGGGCTGGGCGCCCACGGAAAGCCAGTACCGGGCCCGCTCCACGTCCACCTTGAGCCAGTCGGGCGTGGTCTTCCGGGGGTCGTAGTAGCCGATCTTCTCAATGTACTTGCCGTCCCGCTTCCTGCGGGCGTCGGCGACCACGATGCGGTAGTGGGGGTTGTGCTTGGAACCAAACCGAGCCAGACGGATCTTGACCATGCGCTTACCTCCTGAACATTCCCATGAGTCCCCGGCCCTTGCGACGCTCCAGGGACTTCATCAGGGCCTTGGCTTCCTCAAAGGCCTTGACCAGCCGGTTGACCTCCTGAACCGTGGTGCCGCTTCCTTTGGCGATGCGCCGCCTGCGGGAGGCGTTGAGGATCCGGGGGTCCTTGCGCTCCTCCGGGGTCATGGAGAGGACGATGGCCTCCAGGCGCTTGAAGGCCCGCTCGTCCACCTGGAACCCCTGGGGCAGGGCCCGGCTCACCCCGGGAAGAAGCTTTAGGAGCTCGGAGAAGGAGCCCAGCCGCTTGAGGTTCTGCATCTGCTTGAGGAAGTCCTCCAGGGTGAGCTCCTTGGCGGACTTGGGCGCCTCGGCCTCGAGGCCCGCCTGGCGCACCTTCTCCGCCAGGGTGGCCACGTCCCCCATGCCGAGGATCCTGCCCGCGAGGCGGTCGGGGTAGAAGGGCTCCAGGCCCTCCGGCCGCTCGGAAACCCCGGCGAAGTAGATGGGCTTGCCCGTGACCCGCCGCGCGGAGAGGGCCGCCCCGCCCCGGGCGTCCCCGTCCAGCTTGGTGAGGACGAGGCCCGTGACCCCCACCCGCTCGTCAAAAGCCTGGGCCACGGAGAGGGCCTCCTGGCCCGTCATGGCATCCAGGACGAGGAGGACCTCGTCGGGGCGCAGCGCCGCCTTGAGGCGCACGAGCTCCTCCATGAGGCGCTCGTCAATCTGGAGGCGGCCGGCGGTGTCCACCAGGACGAGGTCCCGCACCTCCAGGCGGGCCCGCTCCTCCACCCGCCGCCGGATGGACTCGGGGCTTTCCCCGTCCTGGACCTCGAGGACCGGCACCCCCACCTTCTCCCCCAGGACGCGGAGCTGCTCCCGCGCCGCCGGGCGCTGGGTGTCCGCCGCCACCAGTAAGGGGCGCCGCCCCTTCCCCTTGTAGTAAAGGGCGAGCTTGGCGGCGGTGGTGGTCTTCCCCGACCCCTGGAGCCCCACGAGGAACCAGACGTTCCGGTCCTTCAGCTGGGGATGCTTGGGCTCCCCGCCCAGGGCCTCCTTCAGGGCCTCGTAGACCGTGGCCAGGACCACCTCGGCCGGGGTGAGGCTCTCCAGGACCTTCCGCCCCAGGGCCCGCTCCCGCACCTCCTCCACGAAGGCCCGGGCCACCTCCAGGTTCACGTCGGCCTCAATGAGGGCGCGGCGGATCTCCCGGAGGGTCCCCTTCAGGTCCTCCTCCGTGATCCGGCCCCGGCCCCTGAGCCGGTCAATGGCCTCCTGGAGTCGCGCGGCCAGTTGCTGGAACATAAGGCTCCCCGGCCCTTAAGGCCGGGGTCCAGGATAGACCAAGGGGGTTGAGCGTGTCAACCGCAATTTTTCTGATGTGTTTACCGGGCCTCGAGGGCTAGCCCGCCCCGCCGCCGAAGCCCTCGGCGATCTGAACCAGGACCGCCTCCCCCCGGACCGTGAGCGTTCCGTCCGCGTAGAGCTCCGTCTCCACCACCACCTTCCTCCCCTTCACCTCCTTGGGCCGGCCCACGAGGCGGAGGCCCGGCCCCAGGGGGGTGGGCTTGAGGAAGTCCACCTTGAGGCTCGCGGTGACGAAGCGGAGAGGGGTGGCCTCCAGGGAAAGCCCCTCGGCCTGGGCCTTGGCCGCGGCCGCGGTGGCGGTGGAGTGGCAGTCCACCAGGGAGGCGAGAAGCCCCCCGTAGACGAAGCCGGGGATGGCGGTGTGGTAGGGGCGGGGGGTGAAGCGGGTCTCGCTCTCCCCCTTCTCCGGGTCCCAGTAGGTCTGGATGTGGAGGCCGTGGGCGTTCAGGTAGCCGCACCCGTAGCAGTGGGCCCACTCCGGGGGGTAGTAGAGCTGGATGGCCTTCATGCGAGCCCCTGGGCCTTCCAGCGCTCCGGCACCGCCTTCTTCAGGAAGTCCACGATCTCCTGGGTGCTGGTGCCGGGACCGAAGACGGCGGCCACGCCCAGCGCCTTCAGCTTGGGCACGTCCTCGTCGGGGATGATCCCCCCGCCGAAGAGGAGGATGTCCGAGGCCCCCTGCTCGTCCAAAAGGCGCTTCACCTCGCGGAAGTAGTGCATGTGGGCCCCGGAGAGGATGGAAAGCCCAATGGCGTCCACGTCCTCCTGGATGGCGGCGGAGACGATCATCTCCGGGGTCTGCCTTAGCCCCGTATAGATGACCTCCATCCCCGCGTCCCTGAGGGCCCGGGCCACCACCTTGGCCCCCCGGTCGTGGCCGTCCAGGCCCGGCTTAGCGATGAGGACCCGTATCCGCCTGTCCACGTCTGCCATTCTACCCCTCCCTTCCCAGGCTTCTCACGATGGCCAGGGTCACCGTGGCCTTGGCCACCAGGCGGTCCGTGTGCACCTCGGACTCCACCACGCTCAAGGTCCGCCCTCCCCGCAACACCTGGGCCCGGCACCGAAGGCGTTCCCCTTGGGCTGGCCGGAGCAGGTTGAGCTTGAACTCCACGGTGAGGACGGCTTCCCCCGGGGCCACCAGGGTGGTGGCCGCCGCCCCTGCGGTGTGGTCGGCCAAGGTGGCCTGCACCCCGGCGTGGACGAAGCCGTCCTGCTGCAGGTGGACTGGGCCCACGGGCATTTCCGTGAGGCACCACCCCTCCCCGGCTTCCACGAGCCTGATCCCCAGGTGGTTCACAAAAGGCGCCGTGAACACCCGTGAAAGCTCTTCCTGGTTCATGGGCGTGGATGTCCTCTTGGGGCTCCTTAGACGTAGGCCGGTTCCTGGTAGGTGCCGTAGACCTCCCGCAGCACGTCCATCATCTCCCCCAGGGTGCAGTAGGCCAGGGCGCACTCCACGAAGTGGGGCATGGTGTTCTGCCCCTCTGCCGCAGCGCGCCTTAGGCCCTGAAGGGCCTCCTCCACCCGCTTGGGGTCGCGCTCCCGGCGCACCTTGGCGAGGCGCTCCGCCTGGACCCTTTCCACCTCGGGGTCCACGAGCTGGATGGGCACCTTCAGGGGGATCTCGTCGGTGAAGGCGTTCACCCCCACGATGATCCGCTCCTTCCGCTCCACCTCCTGCTGGTAGCGGTAGCTGGCCTCGGCGAGCTCCCGGAGGAAGTACCCCTCCTCAATGGCCCGCACCACGCCCCCCATGCGGCGGATCTCCTCAATGATCTCCATGGCCTGCCGCTCCATCTCGTCGGTGAGCCACTCCACGTAGTAGCTCCCCGCCAGGGGGTCAATGGTGTGGGTGACCCCGGTCTCGTAGGCGATGATCTGCTGGGTGCGCAGGGCGATGGTGGCGCTCTCCTCCGTGGGCAGGGCCAGGGCCTCGTCGTAGGCGTCGGTGTGAAGGCTGTTGGTGCCGCCGAGGACCGCCGCCAGGGCCTGGATGGCCACCCGGGCGATGTTGTTCAGGGGCTGCTGCGCGGTGAGGGAGACCCCGGCGGTCTGGGCGTGGGTGCGGAGCATCCAGCTTTGGGGGTTCTTGGCCCCATAGCGGTAGCGCATCTCCTTGGCCCAGATGCGCCGGGCCGCCCGGAACTTGGCGATCTCCTCAAAGAAGTCGTTGTGGACGTCAAAGAAGAAGCTGATGCGGGGGGCGAACTCGTCAATGTCCAGCCCCCGCTTGAGGGCGGCCTCCACGTACTCAAACCCGTCCGCCAGGGTCCAGGCGAGCTCCTGCACCGCGGTGGAGCCCGCCTCCCGGATGTGGTAGCCGGAGACGGAGATGAAGTTCCACTTGGGGACGTTCTTGGGCCCCCACTCAAAGGTGTCAATGACCAGCTTCACGCTGGGCTCGGGGGGGAAGATGTACTCCTTCTGGGCGATGAACTCCTTGAGGATGTCGTTCTGGATCGTGCCCCCGAGCTTCTTCCAGTCGTAGCCCCGCTTCTTGGCCACCGCCAGGTACATGGCCCAGATGGCGTTGGCGGGGCTGTTGATGGTCATGGAGGTGGTGACCTCCTCGAGGTTGATCCCCTCAAAGAGGATCTCCATGTCGGCGAGGCTAGAGACCGCCACCCCGCACTTCCCCACCTCCCCCTTGGCCAGGGGGTGGTCGGAGTCGTAGCCCATGAGGGTGGGGAGGTCAAAGGCCACGCTGAGGCCCGTCTGCCCCGCCTTCAGGAGCTTCTTGAAGCGCTCGTTCGTCTGCTCGGCGGTGCCGAAGCCGGCGAACATGCGCATGGTCCAGAGCTTGGACCGGTACATGGAGCCGTAGACCCCCCGGGTGTAGGGGAACTCCCCGGGGAAGCCCCGCTTCTCCTCGTACTCGGGGTCCAAGACGCCGATGTCCTCGGGGGTGTAGAGGGGGTCGGGGGCGATGCCCGAGAGGGTGCGGTGGGCCACGGGGCGCTCGGGGATCTTCTCCAGGCTCTTCTTATAGGTCTCCCTGAGCCAGTCGTGCTTCCTGCGCATGGGGCCTCCTTTGCCCCATAGTTTACGCTTTTTTGCCGGGAAGGAAAAGAGCGTTAGGGGTTTACCCGCTTCCGCTCGCCCTCGGGCTCCACGTGGATGGTGGCCTGCAGGCCGGGAAAGGCCTGGGCCAGGGCCCCTTCCAGCTCGTCGCAGAGGCGGTGGGCCTCCTCCACGGGGGTGTCCCCCCGCACCACGAGGTGGAACTCCAGGAAGCTCCTGGGACCGGCCCTTCGGGTTCTGAGGTCGTGCACCTCGAGGGCCCGGCCCCGGATGCGCTCCTGAAGGAAGGCGCGGATGCGCTCCACCTCCTCCGGGGGAAGGCCCTCGTCCATAAGCCCCCCCACGGAGTCCCGCACGATGCGGTAGCCCAGGAAGAGGATCTGGACCGCCACCGCGAGGGCGAGGAGGGGGTCCAAGACCCAAAGGCCCGTGAGCCCGGCGAGGCCCACGCCCAGGACCACCCCCAAGGTGGTAAGGACGTCGGAGAGGACGTGGTACCCGTCGGCGGCGAGGGCGGGGGAGCGGTGGCGGCGGCCCTCCTTGAGGAGGTGGTAGGCCAGGAGGCCGTTGAGGAGGGAGGCGAGGAGGCTCACCCCAAGCCCCAAGCCCAAGCCCTCGAGGGGCACGGGGTGGAGGAGGCGGGGCAGGGCCTCCTTGGCGATCCAAAAGGCGGCCAAGACCACCAGCACCCCTTCCAGGACGGCGGAAACGTACTCGGCCTTGGTGTGGCCGAAAGGGTGGTTCTGGTCCGGCGGTTTGCGGGCGACCCGGAGGGCGAGAAGGGCGGCGAGGGCCGCGGCCACGTTCACCAGGGACTCGAGGGCGTCCGAGAGCAGGGCCACCGAACCCGTGAGAAGGTAGGCGAAGGCCTTGAGCCCCAAGACGAGGAGGGCGACGACGAGGCTCAACCGGGCGGCGTTTTCGGCCATCTAAACCCCTCCTTCCACCGCCTCCTTCTTGGGCTTGAGGAGGGGGAAGAGGAGGACGTCCCTTAGAGAGGGCTGGTCGGTGAGGAGCATGGCGAGGCGGTCTATCCCGAGGCCCAGGCCCGCCGCCGGAGGCATCCCGTACTCCAGGGCCAGGAGGAAGTCCTCGTCGGGCTCCGGGGCTTCCTCGTCCCCTTCCTTGCGGCGCCTTGCCTGCTCCAGGAAGCGCTCCCTCTGGTCCAGGGGGTCGTTGAGCTCGGAGTAACAGGGGGCAAGCTCCATCCCCCCGGCGTAGAGGTCCCAGCGCTCCACGAGGCCCGGCTTCTCCCGGTGCCGCTTGGCCAAGGGGCTGATGGCCAGGGGGAAGTCAAAGACGAAGGTGGGGTCCTGGAGCTCGGGCTCCACGTAGATGCCGAAAAGCTTGTCCAGAAGCTTATAGTTCGGCACCTGGGAAAGCTCGGGGTGGTGGGCGTCGGCCCAAAGCCTTAGGCGCTCCAGGTCTAGGGGGTCAAAGGGGAGGCCCGCCTTCTCCTTCAGGGCCTCCACGAAGGAGATGCGCTTAAAGGGCGGCTTGAAGTTCAGCACCCGCCCCTGGTAGGGGACCTCGTGGCTCCCGAAGAGGTGGAGGACGAGGCCCGAAAGGAGCTCCTCCACCAGGCCCGCCATGTCCTGGTAGTCGGCGTAGGCCCAGTAGGCCTCCAGCATGGTGAACTCGGGGTTGTGGTTGTGGTCAATGCCCTCGTTGCGGAAGTTGCGCCCGATCTCAAAGACCTTCTCGTACCCCCCGACGAGGAGGCGCTTGAGGTAGAGCTCCAGGGAGATGCGGAGGTAAAACTCGTGGTCTAGGGCGTTGTGGTAGGTCTTGAAGGGCCTGGCCTCCGCCCCGCCCGTGGTGGGCTGGAGGATGGGGGTTTCCACCTCCAAAAACCCCTTGGCCTCAAAGAAGCGCCGGATGTAGCGGACGATCTCCGAGCGGCGGCGGAAGACCTCCCGCACCTCGGGGTTGACGATGAGGTCCAGATAGCGCTGGCGGTAGCGGACCTCCTTGTCCCGGAGGCCGTGCCACTTGTCGGGGAGGGGGTGGAGGCTCTTGACCAGGGGCGTCCAGTCCAAGACCTTGACCGTCACCTCCCCCGTCTTGGTGGTGAAGGGGTGCCCCCTCACCCCCAGGATGTCCCCCACGTCCAGCTTCTTGAGGAGCTCGTACTTGGGCGTGAGGTCCCTCTGGAAGTAGAGCTGGATCCTTCCCGTCTCGTCCAGGAGGTGGGCGAAGGTCACCTTGCCCATGCGCCTCAAGGCCACGAGGCGCCCGGCCACGGCCACCTCCTCCTCCGGCCACTCGGACTCGGGGGGGGCGCCCCGCTTGGCCTTGAGGATGGCCTCGGCGCTGTGGGTCTTGGGGAAGCGGTAAGGGTAGGGAGCAAACCCCGCCTCCACCAGGGCTTCCAGGTTGAGCAGGCGCTGGCGGGTCTGGTCGTTCATGGTCTCAACCGTGGATGGCCACCACCCGGAACTCCCGCTTGCCCTTGGGGGTGTCCAGGGAGAGCACGTCCCCCACCCGGTGGCCCAAAAGGGCCTTGCCCATGGGCGAGGCGTCGGAGATCTTCATGGGCGTGTCCAGGACGTTGGCCTCCGCCGGAGAGACCACCTGGACGGAAAGCCGCTCCCCGGAAAGGGGGTCTTCCAGCTCCACCACCGAGCCCAGGCCGATGACCTCCCCGCTTCCCTCCTCCAGGATCACGGCCCGGGAGAGGATGTCCTCCAGGGAGTCAATCCGGGCCTCAATCCGGGCCTTCTCCTGCTTGGCCGCCTCGAGGCCCGAGTCGTCGTAGTCGTCGCTGGACTCCATCAGCTCCTGCAGGATCTTGGTGGCCTCCTGCAGGCGCTCCCGCTCGCGCTCCAGCTGCTGCATGAGCCGCTCGTAGCCGGCCTTGGTAAGCTTCACCTCGCGCGCCATAGGTCACCTCGCTAACCCCCACTGGCAAACGGGAGGCCGGCGGCTGCCGACCTCCGCGCGGCCCTGGGGCCTTTCTCAGGAGAGTATACCCCGAAGGAGGATCTCCCTCAAACGCCCGGGTGGGGCGTGGCTGGCGCAGCGGGCCGTGTCCTGGCAGAGGACCAGGTAGCGCAGGTGCCTCGGGTCCCCTCCCACGGTGTGGCGGAAAAACCCAGCCGCCTGCCCGGAGAGGTGGCGGTGGCAGGCCTCGCAGACCTGGGGGGTGGCGGGGCTTCCCGGGAGGGGTTCCAAGACGAGCTTGAGCTCGGGCGGGCCCTTCTCCAGGATCACCACCCGGCCCTCCCCGTCCCGGTAATAGAGGATCTCCCCTATGGGCAGGAGGTCGGGGGAGGTTCCTGGAAATAGCTCCAGGATCAGCTCCCTCTCCTCGTATTCCATACCTTCGTGTGCTACTTGATCTGGACCCCCGGGGTGTGAAAAAAGAGGGGGTGCCATGCGGCAAGATCGTGAGCACCCCCTTTACCATCTTGACGCAGAGACCCTTCTCGTGGCTATCTACGTCTGGGTAGATGACGAACTGAAAGCCCTGCAGGCCCAAGGATTCAAGCTCCCCCCAAAGCAAAAGCACCAGAAGGCCACCCTGGCCGAGCTCTTGACCCTCGCCATCTTCGTCCTGTTGCAAGGCCAGGACCTCGCCAAAGGCTACCTGGCCGCCAAGACCACCCTCAAGGCCTACTTCCCCTCCCTCCCCCACCTCTCCCGCTTCTACCGGGTCCTTCAGAAGGCTCAGGGGTTGTTGGCTCACCTGGCCATAAGGCTCTCCGGAGGGCAAGGTCTTCTGCAGGTGGTGGACCTCAAACCCATCCCCCTGGCCCACGGCCACCGGATTCACGGCTTGGACCTTCCTGAGGCCGCTGTGGGGGTGGGCCCCCTGGGGGCTTTCGCGGGCTACGTTCTCATGCCGGTGATGAACGAGCGCGGCCTCTTTTTTCGTTGGGCTATCCTCCCCGGGAATGCCCGGGAGACCTGGGGGAGGGACCTGCTGGACGGTCTGCCCGCGGTCTTGGGGGACCGGGGCTTTCGCTGGGTCCAGGGGGTCAAGACGCCACCCTATCGGGTCAGGGGAGGAACGGTGGTGGAGACGGGATGGAAAGAGTGGATGGGGAGGGTACGGAACTGGATTGAGACGCGGTTTAGCGTGATGGTGCGGTCTTTGGGGCTTCATCGGATAGAAGCGCGGTCCTACTGGGGGCTGGTGGCCCGGGTGAATCTCATCCTGCTCGTTCACAACCTCATACGTAGCCGGGTGCTTCTCAGGATGGCCGGGGTGGAGCTATGAGGTAGCACACGAAGGCATATCCCTAGCTTAGCCCAAACCGGGCCCAAAGGGCGGGGAGAAAGAGGTAGACCCCGAGGCCGAGGGCGAAAAGGCTCGCCAGGAAGACGGCCGCCGCGGCGGTGTCCTTGGCCCGCTTGGCCAAGGGATGGTAGACGGGGCTTGCCAGGTCGGTGAGGGCCTCGAGGGCCGTGTTGACAAGCTCCAAGGAAAGGACCAGGGCGGCCACGAGGAGGATGGGCACGAGGTCCACCCCAAGCCAAAGGCCAAGCCCCAGGGCAAAGAGGCCCAAGGCCACCTCCACCCGGAAGTTCCGCTGGACCCGCCAGGCGTAGGCGAGGCCCTCCCACGCGTAGCCGAAGGACCGGAGAACCCCTTTTAGAGGGCGAGGATCCTCTCTTGGACGCGGCGGAACCCCTCCCAATCCTCCTCCTCCCGGTGGTCGTGGCCGAGGAGGTGCCAAAGCCCGTGGGCGGCGAGGACCAGGACCTCCTCTTCCAAGGAGGCCCCCCGGGCCTCGGCCTGCCTCCTCGCGGTGTCCAGGCTGATCCAGATGTCCCCGAGGTGGGGGGGAACGAAGGGGTCCCCCGGCTCGTAGTGGGGGAAGGAGAGGACGTCCGTGGCCTCGTCCTCCCCCCACCACTCCCGCTTCAGGGCCCGCATTCTCCGGTCCCCGGTGAGGATCACGGTGACCCCCTTGTCCCCCACGCCGAGCTCCTCCATGAGGGCGGCCAGGGCCCGCCTAAGCCTGGGGACGAGCCCCCGGGGAGGGCGCTTATTGCGCACCACCTCCACCACGCTCCGCCTCCTCGTAGGCCTTGATGATGCGGGCCACCAGGGGGTGGCGCACCACGTCCGACTCCTTGAAGTAGACGAAGGCGATCCCCTCTATGCCCTTGAGGATGCGGACGGCCTCCACCAGGCCGGACCGCTGGTGCTTGGGCAGGTCAATCTGGGTCACGTCCCCCGTGATGACCATCTTGGAGGAGAAGCCCATGCGGGTGAGGAACATCTTCATCTGTTCTGGGGTGGTGTTCTGGGCCTCGTCCAGGATGATGAAGGCATCATTCAAAGTTCTTCCACGCATAAAGGCCAAAGGCGCCACCTCAATGATCCCCGACTGCAGGTACTGCTCAAACCGCTCCGCGTCAATCATGTCAAAGAGGGCGTCGTAGAGGGGTCTGAGGTAGGGGTCCACCTTGGCCTGGATGTCCCCCGGCAGAA
Organism: Thermus thermophilus; assembly: GCF_019974155.1. Taxonomy (NCBI): domain Bacteria; kingdom Thermotogati; phylum Deinococcota; class Deinococci; order Thermales; family Thermaceae; genus Thermus; species Thermus thermophilus. Next base: position 1,072,975 of record NZ_AP025158.1, on the reverse strand, counting down.
AGCCCAGCTTCTCTCCCGCCTCCACCGCCGGGCGGGTGAGGACGATGCGCTTCACCCGGCGCGCCCGAAGGTGGCTCACGGCCATGGCCACGGCCAGGTAGGTCTTCCCCGTGCCCGCGGGGCCGATGCCGAAGGTGATGTCGTGCCGGGCGATGGCCTCCACGTACCGCTTCTGCCCCGGGGTTTTGGGGCGCAGGCGGCCCGGGAGCTGGAGCTCCAACTCGGGCTCGGTGGCCTGGTAAAGCCCCTCCCCTTCCGCCGCCAGGCGGACCGCCTGCTCCAGCGTGGCCTCGTCCAGCTCCGCTCCCTGGCGCAGGAGGGCGAGGAGGTCCCGGAGGGCCCTCTCCGCCTTCTCCACGGCCTCGGGAGGCCCCAAGACCTCCACCTGCTCCCCCCGGGAGACGAGGCGGACCTCGTCCCCCAGGTAGGTCCGGAAGAGGCTCCGCAAGCGCTTCAGGTTGCGGTCGGCCTGGCCCAGAAAGGCCAGGGCCTCCTCGCTTCCCAGGGGGATCACAACCCTTTGGGCTTCTTCAGGATTTCGTGCCATATCATTCCCTGGACCACGTCCTTGGCGCGGGTGCCAAGCCGCCTGCCTTTGGGCCGCTCGGGCGCCTCCTCGAAAGGCGCCCCAGGCTCCGCCTCCCGGAGGCCCACTTCCGGTGGCCTGGGGGGTGTGGCCTGGAGCACCTCCAGGGAGGACTCAGGCCACCGCGGAGGGGGCGGGGGGGGCGGGGGCGCCTCGGCCTCCCCCTCCACGGGAAAGGGGAGGTCGGGCGGGGGGTTCCGGCGGAAAAGCCCCTGGAGGGCCGGAAGGACGATGAAGAAGAAGACGAAGAGGAGGCCCAAAAGGTCGTCTAAGCTCATTCCTCACCCTCGGGCTTCGCCGCGCGGCTGATGGACTCCCGCATATCCGTGTCGGCCTCAATGTTCTTCAGGCGGTAGTAGTCCATCACCCCAAGGTGGCCTTTTCTCAACGCCTCCGCCAGGGCCAGGGGCACCTGGGCCTGGGCCTCCACCAGCTTGGCCCGCATGGCCTCCACCAGGGCGCGGTTTTCCTGCTCGGCGGCCACGGCCATGGCCCGGCGCTCCTCGGCCTTGGCCTGGGCGATCTTCTTGTCGGCCTCCGCCTGGTCAATCTGGAGCTGGGCGCCGATGTTCTTGCCCACGTCCACGTCGGCGATGTCCACGGAGAGGATCTCAAAGGCGGTGCCCGCGTCCAGGCCCTTTTCCAGCACGGTCTTGGAGATGCGGTCGGGGTTCTCCAGGACCTCCTTGTGGGAGTTGGCGCTGCCGATGGTGGTGACGATGCCTTCCCCCACCCGGGCGATGATCGTCTCCTCCCCCGCCCCGCCCACCAGGCGGTCAATGTTGGCCCGCACCGTGACCCGGGCGGTGGCGAGGAGCTGGATCCCGTCCTTGGCCACCGCGGCCACCATGGGGGTCTGGATGACCTTGGGGTTCACGCTGACCCGCACCGCCTCCAGGACGTCCCGGCCCGCGAGGTCTATGGCCGCCGCCCGGTCAAAGGTGAGCTTGATCCCCGCCTTGTCGGCGGCGATGAGGGCGTCCACCACCCGGTCCACGTTCCCCCCGGCCAGGTAGTGGGCCTCGAGGCGGTCCAGCCTCACGTCCAGCCCCGCCTTGGTGGCCTTGATGAGGGGGTAGATGATCTTGGCCGGGGGGACGCGCCTTAGGCGCATGGCCACCAGGGTGAGGAGGGGGACCCTGACCCCCGCCGCCCAGGCCGAGATCCAAAGCCCCACCGGGATGAAGCTGAAGAAGAGGAAGACGAGAAGCAGGACGACCGCCGCCAGGAAAACGATGCCCAGTCCTTCCATAGCTACTCCTCCAACGGTTCCACCACGACCGTTATGCCCCGGACCTCCACCACGCGCACCGGGGTCCCCTTGGGGATGAACCCCCGGTTCGCCACCACGTCCACCCGCTTGGCCCCGAAGCGGGCCACGCCCCCGGGCCTTAGGTCCGTGAGGGCGGTCCCCACCGCCCCCACCTCCACCGCCTCCTCGGTGGCGTGCCCCTGGATGGCGCTTTCCAGGACCAAGGCCTGGGCGGGCCTCGTCCGCGGGAGGTAGCGGAAGACCAGCACCAGGCCGAGCCCCAAGGCGATCACGGCCACGGAGAGGACGAGGAGGGCGTTCTCCCCGAAGGTGAAGTAGACGGAGGCCAGGATGCTCCCCACCCCCAAGACCCCGGCGATGCCGAAGCCCGGGAAGAGGAAGACCTCCACGAGGAGGAGGGCGACCCCGAGGAGGAAGAGGAGGAGCTCAAAGGCTCCGGAAAGCCCCGCAAGCCACCCCCCGGCGAAGTAGAGGGCGAGGAAGGCCAGCCCCAGGGCCCCCGCCACCCCAAACCCCGGGGTGAAGAGCTCCACCAGAAGGAGGAGAAGCCCCAAGGCGAGGAGGAGGCCCGCCACGGTGGAGCTCGTGAGAAAGCGGGCCACCTGGACGCGGGGGCCCGGGGCGAGCCGCTCCACCTCAGGGCTGAAGCCCGCGGCCTGAAGGGCCTCGGAGAGGCTCGCCGCCTTGAGGTCGGCCACCTTGAGCTCCACCGCCTTGTCGGCGGAGAGGGTCAAGGGCTCCCCCTTGGCGGAAAGGCCGGGGACCTCGAGGTTCGGGTCCACCATGGCCTCGGCGAGCTCCACGGGCCGCCCCCGGGCCTCGGCCACGGCCCGGAACTTCCCCTTGAGGGCGGAGATCACCTTTTGGTCCGCGGCCTGGGGCTCCTGGAAGGGCAGGGCCACCACGGGGAGGGCGGCCCCGATCTCCGAGCCCGGGAGCATGACGATCTGGCGGCAGGAGAGGGCGATGAGGGCCCCGGCGGAGAAGGCGTTCTGGACGATGGCCAGGGTGGGGAGGGGGGTCTGGAGGATGCGGTCGGAGATGCGGATGGCCGCGTCCACCCGCCCTCCCGGGGTGTCTATGAGGAAGGCCACGCCGCTCGCCCCTTCCCGCTCCGCCCGGGCGAGGGCCTGCTCCACGAAGACCGCCAAGGCGGGATCAATCTCCCCTTGTATGGGCACGAGGTAGGTCTTCCCCAGGGCCAGGGGGAGGAGGAGGAGGATCAAAGCCCAAAGCCTTTTCACCGTCCTTATTCTATAGGCCCGTGGGGAAAAAGTGTGCCCCAAGCCGCGCTATCCTTAAGGGGATGCTGCGCTTCGCCGTGCTGGGCCACCCCGTGGCCCACTCCCTCTCCCCCGCCATGCACGCCTTCGCCCTGGAAAGCCTGGGGCTTGAGGGCAGGTACGAGGCCTGGGAAACCCCCTTGGAGGCCTTGCCCGGGCGCCTAAAGGAGGTGCGTCGGGCCTTCCGGGGGGTCAACCTCACCCTCCCCCTGAAGGAGGCGGCCCTGGCCCACCTGGACTGGGCCTCCCCCGAGGCCCAAAGGATCGGGGCGGTGAACACCGTCCTCCAGGTGGAGGGAAGGCTTTTCGGCTTCAACACCGACGCCCCGGGCTTCCTCGAGGCCCTGAAGGCGGGGGGGATCCCCCTAAAAGGCCCCGCCCTGGTCCTGGGAGCGGGGGGGGCGGGCCGGGCCGTGGCCTTCGCCCTGAAGGAGGCGGGCCTCGAGGTCTGGGTCTGGAACCGCACCCCAAAGCGGGCCCTCGCCCTGGCGGAGGAATTCGGCCTCAGGGCCGTGCCCCTGGAGAGGGCGAAGGAGGCCCGGCTCCTCGTGAACGCCACCAGCGTGGGGCTCGGCGACCCCGGGGCCACCCCCTTGCCGCCGGAACTCCTCCCGGAGGAGGGGGCGGCGGTGGACCTCGTCTACCGCCCCCTCTGGACCCGGTTTCTGCGGGAGGCCAAGGAGCGGGGCCTGAAGGTCCAGACCGGCCTTCCCATGCTCGCCTGGCAGGGGGCTTTGGCCTTCCGCATCTGGACGGGCCTCCTCCCGGACCCCTGGGGGATGGAGGAGGCGGCCCTTAGGGCCTTGGGGGTTTAAGTACCCCGCGCTGGCTTGCGCCAGAGCGGGGGCCCCAAAAGAGGCTTCGCAGAGCCCTACCTCCGGCGTTCCATGTGGCGAAATCAAGTGCGGGCACTTAGGGCCAGCATGGGGGCCCCGGCAAAGGGTCCTCGGGTTAGCCAAGCGAAGGAAGGCGGAGAAAGGGTATAAGGTGGTGAGGATGAAGCTTCACCGGGTTCAGGTGGTGCTGGAGGAGGACCAGTGGGCCGAGGTCCAGCGCCTGGCGCGAAGGCTCGCCCTCATCCGTGGACGACGGGTGAGCGCCAGCGAGGCCTTGAAGGAGCTCGTGGCCCGAGGCCTCGCCGAGGAGGCCAAGCGAAAGGAAGACTACCTCGCCCTTCTGGAGGAGCTAAGCCGCCTCGGCGGGGAAGCCCCCGTGGGGCAAGACCTCATGGAAGAGGACAGGCGGGCCCATGACGAGCGCCTGGGTCCTTGACGCTTCCGTGGCCGTGGCCGCGGCCACGGGCCATCCCTTGCGGGAACATGCCCAGAGGCTCCTCCGGCGGGCCGTGGTGGAGGAGAGGCCCCTCTTCGTCCCCCGGCTCTTCGCCGCCGAGGTGGCCTCGGCCCTTCGGCGGGCCTCCTTCCACGGCGCCTTGACCCAGGAGGCCGCGGAAAGGGCCTTGGACCTGCTTCTCAAACTCCCCTGGATCTATGCCAAAGACGAGGAACTTGCCCTCCCCGCCCTGCGCTGGGCATCTAAGCTGGGCCAGGCGCGGGCCTACGATGCCTTCTATGTGGCCCTGGCCGAGAGGAAGAGGGCCCTCCTCTGGACGGCCGATGCCCGTTTGGTCCAAGGCCTAAGGGCGTTGGGCTTCCCCAGGGTCAAAGGTCTAGAGGAAGCATGAGCCTCACCCTGGCGGATAAGGTGGTCTACGAGGAGGAGGTCCGGAAGAGCCGCTTTATCGCCAAGGCCGCCCCCGTGGCCTCGGAGGAGGAGGCCTTGGCGTTTTTGGCCGAGAACCGGGAACCGGAGGCCACCCACAACAGCTACGCCTACAAGATCGGCCCCCTCTACCGCTTCTCTGACGACGGGGAGCCCTCGGGCACCGCGGGGAAGCCCATCCTCCACGCCATAGAGGCCCAGGGCCTGGACCGGGTGGCGGTGCTGGTGGTGCGCTACTTCGGCGGGGTGAAGCTCGGGGCCGGGGGGCTGGTGCGGGCCTACGGGGGGGTGGCGGCGGAGGCCTTAAGGCGGGCGCCCAAGGTCCCCCTGGTGGAGCGGGTGGGGCTCGCCTTCCTCGTGCCCTTCGCCGAGGTGGGCCGGGTCCACGCCCTCCTGGAGGCCCGCGCCCTAAAGGCCGAGGAGGCCTACACCCCAGAGGGCGTGCGCTTCGCCCTCCTCCTCCCGAAGCCCGAGCGGGAAGGGTTCCTCAAGGCCCTCCGGGACGCCACCCGGGGGCGGGCGGTCCTCCTGTAGCATGGAGCCGATGCTGCCCCTCTTTGAACCCAAAGGCCGGGTCCTCCTGGTGGACGGCCACCACCTGGCCTACCGCACCTTCTTCGCCCTCAAAGGCCTCACCACGAGCCGGGGCGAGCCGGTGCAGGCGGTGTACGGCTTCGCCAAAAGCCTCGTCAAGGCCCTGAAGGAGGACGGGTACAAGGCCGTCTTCGTGGTCTTTGACGCCAAGGCCCCCTCCTTCCGCCACGAGGCCTACGAGGCCTACAAGGCGGGCCGGGCCCCCACCCCCGAGGACTTTCCGAGACAGCTTGCCCTCATCAAGGAGCTCGTGGACCTCCTGGGGCTAGTCCGCCTCGAGGTCCCCGGCTACGAGGCGGACGACGTCCTCGCCACCTTGGCCAAGAAGGCGGAAGGGGAGGGGTACGAGGTGCGCATCCTCACCGCCGACCGCGACCTCTACCAGCTCCTTTCCGAGCGCGTCCACATCCTCCACCCCGAGGGCCACCTCATCACCCCGGAGTGGCTTTGGGAGAGGTACGGCCTCAGGCCCGAGCAGTGGGTGGACTTCCGCGCCCTGGTGGGGGACCCTTCAGACAACCTCCCCGGGGTCAAGGGCATCGGGGAGAAGACCGCCCTCAAGCTCCTCAAGGAGTGGGGAAGCCTGGAAAACCTCCTCAAGAACCTGGACCGGGTGAAGCCGGAAAGCGTCCGGGAGAAGATCCAGGCCCACCTGGAAGACCTCAGGCTCTCCTTGAAGCTTTCCCGGGTGCGCGCCGACCTCCCCCTGGAGGTGAACCTCGCCCAGGGACGGGAGCCCGACCGGGAGGGGCTTAGGGCCTTCCTGGAGAGGCTGGAGTTCGGTAGCCTCCTCCACGAGTTCGGCCTCCTGGAGGCCCCCGCCCCCCTGGAGGAGGCCCCCTGGCCCCCGCCGGAAGGGGCCTTCGTGGGCTTCCTCCTCTCCCGGCCCGAGCCCATGTGGGCCGAGCTCAAGGCCCTCGCCGCCTGCAAGGAGGGCCGGGTGCACCGGGCGGAGGACCCCTTGGCGGGGCTAAAGGACCTCAAGGAGGTCCGGGGCCTCCTCGCCAAGGACCTCGCCGTCTTGGCCTCGAGGGAAGGGCTGGACCTGGTGCCGGGGGACGACCCCATGCTCCTCGCCTACCTCCTGGACCCCTCCAACACCACCCCCGAGGGGGTGGCGCGGCGCTACGGGGGGGAGTGGACGGAGGACGCCGCCCAGCGGGCCCTCCTCTCGGAGAGGCTCCAGCAGAACCTCCTCGGGCGCCTCCAGGGGGAGGAGAGGCTCCTTTGGCTCTACTACGAGGTGGAAAGGCCCCTCTCCCGGGTCCTGGCCCACATGGAGGCCACCGGGGTCCGGCTGGACGTGGCCTACCTAAAGGCCCTCTCCCTGGAGGTGGAGGCGGAGATAAAGAGGCTAGAGGAGGAGGTCTTCCGCCTGGCGGGCCACCCCTTCAACCTGAACTCCCGGGACCAGCTGGAAAGGGTCCTCTTTGACGAGCTCGGGCTTCCCGCCATCGGCAAGACGGAGAAGACGGGCAAGCGCTCCACCAGCGCCGCGGTGCTGGAAGCCCTCCGCGAGGCCCACCCCATCGTGGGGAAGATCCTGGAGTACCGGGAGCTCACCAAGCTCAAGAGCACCTACATAGACCCCCTCCCGGGCCTCGTCCACCCCAAGACAGGCCGCCTCCACACCCGCTTCAACCAGACGGCCACGGCCACGGGGAGGCTTTCTAGCTCCGACCCCAACCTGCAGAACATCCCCGTCCGCACCCCCTTGGGCCAGAGGATCCGCCGGGCCTTCGTGGCCGAGGAGGGCCACCTCCTTTTGGCCCTGGACTATAGCCAAATAGAGCTCCGGGTCCTCGCCCACCTCTCCGGGGACGAGAACCTGATAAGGGTCTTCCAGGAGGGGAAGGACATCCACACCCAGACCGCAAGCTGGATGTTCGGCGTCCCCCCGGAGGCCATAGACCCCCTGATGCGCCGGGCGGCCAAGACGGTGAACTTCGGGGTCCTCTACGGCATGTCCGCCCACCGCCTCTCCCAGGAGCTTTCCATCCCCTACGAGGAGGCGGTGGCCTTCATTGAGCGCTACTTCCAGAGCTTCCCCAAGGTGAAGGCCTGGATAGAGAAGACCCTGGAGGAGGGGAGGGCGCGGGGCTACGTGGAGACCCTCTTCGGAAGAAGGCGCTACGTGCCCGACCTCAACGCCCGGGTGAAGAGCGTCCGGGAGGCCGCGGAGCGCATGGCCTTCAACATGCCCGTCCAGGGCACCGCCGCCGACCTCATGAAGCTCGCCATGGTGAAGCTCTTCCCCCGCCTCCAGGGGACGGGGGCCCGCATGCTCCTCCAGGTGCACGACGAGCTGGTCCTGGAGGCGCCTAAAGACCGGGCCCAGGAGGTGGCCGCCCTGGCCAAGGAGGTGATGGAAGGGGTCTACCCCCTGGCGGTGCCCCTGGAGGTGGAGGTGGGGATGGGGGAGGACTGGCTTTCCGCCAAGGGCTAAAGGAGCCCTGGTATAGTGGCCGCCATGAGGCGCTACTTCGGCACCGACGGGGTGCGGGGGGAGGCGGGAAAGCCCCCCTTGACCCCGGACTTCGTCCTAAAGCTCGGCCAGGCGGCGGGGGCCTATTTCCTTACCCAGGAGAAGAGGCCCGTGGTCCTCCTCGCCAAGGACACCCGGGAGTCCTCGGACCTCCTGGAGGCTGCCTTGGCCGCGGGGCTCATGAGCCAGGGGGTGCGGGTGGAGCACCTGGGGGTCCTCCCCACTCCCGGGGTCGCCCACCTCACCAAGGCCCTCAAGGCCACGGCGGGGGCGGTGATCTCGGCGAGCCACAACCCCTACCAGGACAACGGCATCAAGTTCTTCGGGCCCACGGGGGAGAAGCTTCCCGACGAGGCCGAGGAGGAGATTGAGCGGCTTCTTTCGGAAGACCACCCCACCCGGGGCATCGGCACCGTGGGGGACTTCCGGGAGGCGGAGAGGATGTACCTGGACTTCCTCCTCGCCCACGCCCCGGACCTCACGGGGCTCAAGGTGGGCCTGGACCTCGCCCACGGGGCCACCTACCGCATCGGGCCCAAGCTCTTCCAGAAGGCGGGGGCCGAGGTCATGGCCTTCTTCAACACCCCGGACGGCCGGAACATCAACCGGGGGTGCGGCTCCACCCACCCCGAGGCCTTGAGCCGCTTCGTGGTGGAGCTCGGGCTGGACCTGGGCCTCGCCTTTGACGGGGACGGGGACCGGGTGCAGTTCATAGACCGCAAGGGGCGCCTCTTCCACGGGGACCACGTCCTCTACCTCGCCGCCTTGGCCTTTGGGGAGAAGGGGGTGGTGGGGACGGTGATGAGCAACATGGCCCTGGAGGTGGCCCTAAGAGAAAGGGGCCTCGCCTTCCACCGGGCGGCGGTGGGGGACCGGTACGTCCTGGAGAAGCTCAAGGAGACGGGCCTGGCCCTGGGAGGGGAGCCCTCGGGGCACGTGATCTTCCTCCGCCACCACACCACGGGGGACGGCCTCCTCACCGCCCTCCTCACCCTGAAGGCCCTCAAGGCCCTGGGCGGGGACCTCGCCGACTGGTACGAGGCGCTTCCCCTCTACCCCCAGGTGCTCCTCAACGTGCGGGTCTCCGACAAGGCCAAGGTGATGGCCGACCCGAGGCTTGGGGAGGCCGTCCGCGAGGCCGAGGCCCGGCTAGGGGGAAGAGGCCGGGTAAACGTCCGCCCCTCGGGCACGGAGCCCGTGATCCGGGTCATGGTGGAGGCGGAAGAAGGGGCAGAGGAGGTGGCGCGGGAGCTCGCCGAGCGCGTCCGGGCCCTCTCCCAAGAGGCCCAGGCGGTATGATGGACCCCGATGGCGGAACCCCTCGGCCACTACCAGGAGCAGCGGGTAGGGGTGTTCGTGGACACCCAGAACCTCTACCACTCGGCCCGGGACTACTACGAGCGCAACGTCAACTTTGAGAGCCTCCTGCGCTTCGCCGTGGGGGGAAGACGTCTGGTGCGGGCCACCGCCTACGTGGTGGAGAAGGAGGGGGACACCTCCGCCTGGCCCTTCATCTACAAGCTTTCCACCATCGGGTACAAGGTCCGCCGGATGTACCTCACGGTGAAGGAGACGGGGGAAGGGGGGCGGCCCATCTACTCCGGCAACTGGGACATGGGCATCGCCGCGGACATGGTGCGCCTCATGCCCTACCTGGACGTGGTGGTCCTGGGGAGCGGGGACGGGGACTTCGTGGAGATCCTCGAGGTCCTGATGGAGCGGGGCATCCGGGTGGAGGTCATCGCCTTCCGGGAGACCACGGCCCAAAGGCTCATTGACGCCGTGGACCGCTTCACCCACCTCCCCGAGATCCCCGGGGCCTTCATGGAGCCTCGGTCGCCTGAGCGCTAGCCATGGAAGGCCTGGAAGCCTACGACTACCACCTCCCTCCCGAGCAGATCGCCCAGGAAGGGGTGGAGCCCCGGGACATGGCCCGGATGATGGTGGTCTACCGGGAAGGCCCCTTCCGGGTGGCGCACAAGCGGGTGCGGGACCTGCCCGAGTTCCTGCGCCCGGGGGACGTCCTCGTCTTCAACGAGAGCAAGGTGATCCCGGCGAGGCTTCTCGCCAGGAAGCCCACGGGGGGAAAGGTGGAGATCCTCCTGGTGAGGGAGCGCTCCCCGGGACTTTGGGAGGCCCTTTTGGGCCCCGCGAGAAAGGCGCCCCCCGGGACCCGGCTTCTCCTCCTCTCCCCCAAGGACCTGGCCCCGGTCCCGGGCCTCGAGGCGGAGGTGGTGGGGGTGGAGGAGGACGGGGTGCGCCTCCTCCGCTTCCAAGGCGACCTCATAGCCCACCTGGAGGAGGTGGGGGAGGTGCCCCTTCCCCCCTACATCAAGGCCAAGATCCCCATGGAGCGCTACCAGACGGTCTACGCCAAACGCCCGGGGTCCGTGGCCGCCCCCACCGCCGGCCTCCACTTCACCCCAGAGCTTTTGGAGAGGCTCCGGGGGATGGGGGTGGAGCTTCGCTTCCTCACCCTCCACGTGGGCCCGGGCACCTTCCGCCCGGTGAAGGGGGACCCTGAGAAGCACGAGATGCACGCCGAGCCCTACGCCATCCCCGAGGAGGTGGCGGAGGCCGTGAACCGGGCCAAGGCGGAGGGGCGGCGGGTCGTGGCCGTGGGCACCACGGTGGTCCGGGCCCTGGAGAGCGCCTACCGGGAAGGGGTCGGGGTGGTGGCGGGCGAGGGGGAGACGCGGCTCTTCATCCGCCCCCCCTATACCTTCAAGGTCGTTGACGCCCTCTTCACCAACTTCCACCTGCCCCGCTCCACCCTCCTCATGCTGGTGGCCGCCTTCTTGGGGAGGGAGCGGACCCTTAAGGCCTACCGCCTGGCGGTGGAGGAGGGCTACCGCTTCTACTCCTTGGGGGACGCCATGCTCATCCTGTAGAGGGCGAGGGCCAGGGCCTCCATCTCCTCCCTTAGGTGGAGGGCTCTAAGCCAGCGCTCGGGGATGGCCTCCTTGCCGTAGTGGGCCCCGGCGAGCTCGCCGTAGACCGCCCCCACGGTGTCCGCGTCCCCCCCTAGGTTCACGGCCAGCACCATGCCTTCCTCAAAGTCCCGCCCCCGGGCGAAGGCCCAAAGGGCCGCGGCCAGGGTCCCGGGGGCGTGGCCCGGGCCTTCCTCCGGCGCCTCCCAAAACCCTCCTTCCACCACCCGCTTCAGGGCGGGGTGGAGGTCGGCCTCCCGGAAGGGCTTAAGGGCGAGGAGGGCCTCTTTGGGCGCCCCCTTGAGGGCCTCCCGGAGGAGCCAGGCGAGGACCTCGGTGGCCTCGAGGGCCTCCCTCGCCCCGTGGGTGGTGCGGGCGGAGAGGCGGGCCAGGGAAAGGAGATCAGGGTGGTTCTCGTAGGCGAGGACCAGGGGAGCAAGGCGCATCAAGGGCCCGTTTCCCGCCCCCGCCTCGTCCCCCTGGTAGGGGTCGCCCGTGGCGGCGTAGCGCTCCAGGGCCCTCCTGGTGGCGTGGCCGAGGCCGAAGCAGGTCCCGGTGGCGCTCCGGTACCCCTCCCGGTACCAGCGCAGGTAGCGGTCCATCTGGTCCTTGGGGTCAAACCCCCGCTGCAAGAGGCTTTCCGCGAGGCAGAGGGCCTGGCTCGTGTCGTCCGTCCAGAACCCGGGGGGAAGGCGGTGGGGCCCCCCGCCCCGCATCTCCCGAACCTCCGGGAAGGTGCCCTTGGATAGGCCCTCCACCTGGGCCCCCAGGGCGTCCCCCACGGCGAGGCCCAGGAGGGCCCCGAGGCGCCGGTCCTGCTCCTCCTTTAGGCCCTTCACCCAGGCCCCGGCCTCCTCAGGCCCCAGGAGGGTGGGCCTGCGTTCCGGGGAGAACCAGGCGAGGAGGCGGGCGGCCTCCTGGGGGTCCAGGCCCTCGGGGCTTTGGGCCAGGAGGAGCTTGTGGTCCCCGTCGGCCAGGGCCACCATGCCCAGCAAAAGGCCCTCCGCCTCCTCCCCCGGGGGCAGGGGCGGCCCCAGGTAGACCGCGTCCACCTCCTCCCCGTCGGCGGGGTTCAGGAGGCCCGGGAGAAGGCCGTAGTTCACGGGGGCGGGGCGGTCTTGGCCCACGAAGCGAAGCCTTCCCCCCTCCCAGGCGTAGCGGTGGGGGCTTCCCCGGCTCCATTCCACGCGCATCCGAAGCCTCATACCGCCTCCAAAAGCAGGCGGGCCACGGAGAGGTAGATGAGGAGGCCGGTGATGTCCGTGAGGGTGGCCACCAGGGGGTTGGACACCAAGGCCGGGTCCACGCCGAGGCGCCTAAGGAGGAAGGGGAGCATGGCCCCCACCAGGTTGGCGAAGAAGACGATGAGGACCAGGGACAGGCCCACCACGGGGAGGAGGAGGGGGTGGCCGTCCCAGTAGACCTTGCCCAGGAGGAGGAGGCTTAGGGTGAGGCCCAGGAGGAGGCCCACCGCCACCTCCTTGAGGAAGACCCGCCACCAGTCCCTGAGGTCCAGGTCCCGGGTGGCGAGGGCGCGGATGATGAGGGTGGCGGACTGGTTGCCGGTGTTCCCCCCGGTGCCGATGAGGACCGGGACGTAGAAGGCTAAGGCGGTGATGGCCTCGAGGACGCCCTCAAACCCCTGGAGAATGGAGCTCGTGACCATCCCCGTGAGGATGAGGATCACCAGCCAACGCACCCGGGCGAGCCAAAGCTGTACCGGGCCCGCCTGGCTGTAGACGAGGTCGGGCACGTCCACGGCGCCGAGCTTGTGGATGTCCTCCGTGGCCTCGGCCTCCAGGACGTCCAGGACGTCGTCCACGGTGACGATCCCCACCAGGCGGCCCTCCTCGTCCACCACGGGCAGCACGGTGAAGTCGTAGTCGGCCATGAGGCGGGCCACCTCCTCCTGGTCCGTGTCCGTGCGGGCGTAGACCACCTTGGGGTTCAGGATCTCCGCCACCCGCGTCCTGGGGTCGGCCACGATGAGGTCCCGCAGGGAGAGCACCCCCTTGAGGCGACCCTCCTCGTCCACCACGTAGATGTAGTAGATGGTCTCGGCGTCGGGGGCGGCCCGGCGCAGGAAGCGGAGGACCTCCTCCACGGTCATCCCCTCGCGCACGGCCACGTACTCCGGGGTCATGAGCCCGCCCGCCTCGTCCTCCTCGTACCTGGCCAGGGCCTCCACCTCGGCCCGCGTCCTCGGGTCCAGGAGGTCTTTGAGGCGCTGGAAGTAGGCGGGGTCCTCCTTCCCCACCGCCTGGAGGGCGTCGGCGAGGTCGTCCAAGGAGAGCTCCTCCAGGATCTCCCTCAGGCGCCAGGGGGGAAGGGTCTTCAGGTACTCCGCCTGCTCCTCCGGGGAGAGGTGGGAGAGGACCTCGGCGGCCTTGGCCTTGGGGAGGAGGGTGAGGACCACATAGCGGTGCTCTCCCTTAAGCTCGTCCCAGAAGGCGAGGAGGTCCTGGGGGTGGACCTCCTCCAAGAGCTCCCGGAGGGCCCGGGTGTCCCCTTCCTGCAACGCTTCTTGGAGGGAAACGGTCAGCTTTTCCTCCACAGGCGGCCTCCTTTCCCGCCGAAGGCCGCCCGGAGGCGGCCCTCAGCGCTCGGGACTCGAGGGCAAGGGCCCTTCGCGCATACCCGCCCTAAAGTAGGGCCCAGGAAGCCCCCTTGTCAAGGCGGGCCTCCAGGAAGCGCTCCAACAGGAAGAGGGCCAGGGCGAGGCCCACGAGGAAGGGCCTCAAGGGAAGGGCCTCCTTCCCCGAGGAGGCCGCCGGGCCCGCGAGGAGCCTGCCCCCCGAGGCCTCGGCCAAGGCCCTCAGGACCTCCCGCCCGTCCCGCGGGCTCCACTCCCCCGGGAGGGGAAGGGCGAGGGGGAGGCGGAGCCCCCTGTCCAAAAGCACCCCCTCCCCTTCCACCCGGGCCTCAAAGCGGAGGGGCCCGGTGGGAACCATGGGCCGCCTCGCCCCTCCCGAGAGGAGCTCGGGCGCCTCCAGGGGGCCCAAGGCCACCACCCTCACCCCCTCCCCCTCCGGGTAGGCGTAGAGGGCGAGGGCCCGCCTCGCCCCGATGAGCCAGCGGAAAAGCCCCCCGAGGAAGGCGGAGGCCTCGGGGAAGTCCCGCCAGGAGCGGGAGAGGTCCGTGGCGAGGGCCGCAACCCTCCCTTCCCCCCGCTCCCCCACGGCGAGGACGGCCCGCTCGCCGCTCGTGAGGAGGACCTCGGCCCAAGGCTCGGCCCTCGCGGGGAGGAGGACGGAAAGGGGGGGAAAGCGGAAGCCCTCGGTGAGGGGGTGGGGCCTGGCCTCCACGGGGAACCTTCCCTCCAGGGCCTCTCCCCGGAAGACCTCCTGCCCCTCCCGCAGGAAGAGGCGGGGAAGCTCCCTGGGGGAGGCCGCCCGGTAGAACCGCCCCCCGCCCCTTTGGGCCAGGGCCTCGAGGAAGGGGGCGTCGGCGTCCCCTCCCAGGGCGATGGCGGAGACCTCCACCCCGCTCCGTTCCGCGAGAGCAAGGAGGACCTCCCGGTCGTCCGCCACCTGGCCGTCGGTGAGGACCAGGACCCCCTTCCGGGACCGGGGCACCCCCTCGAGGAGGCGGAACGCCTCCCGGAGCGCCCCGCCCATGACCGTGCCCCCGCCAGCCCGCAAGGAGAGGAGGAGGGTTTCCAGCTCCTTCCTGGCCCGGTCGGTCATGGGCCGCGGGGGGAAGAGGACCCGGTGGCCGGAGGCGAAGACCACCACCCCCAGGTAGTCCTCCGGGGTAGCGGTGCGGGCGAGGGCCAAGGCGGCGGAGACCGCCAAGGCGAGCTTCTCCCCCTCCATGCTTCCCGAAACGTCCAGGACAAGGACCAAGGCCGCCCCCTCCCGGCCCAGGGGCTTTAGGGGAAGCTCCTCGGGCAAAGCCCGGTCCCAGCCCCCAAAGAAGAGGCCCTTCGGGGTGGCGGTGAAAAGGAGGCCGCCTCCTTGGCGGAGGAAGGCCTTAAGGGCCTCGGGCGCCCCCTCGGGGAGGTCCAAAACCCCCACCCCCACGACCACCAGGTCGGCCTCCAGGGGGAGGCGGAAGGGGCCCTCCTCCACCTGGAAGCCCTGGGCCTCGAGGTAGCGGGCGAGGGCCGCATCCCCGAGGACCAAGGCCTTGGCCCGGTCCGCGGGGGCCACCTCCACCGCCGCCTCGCTCCGCCCCCAGGGGCCTTCCGCCACCGCCTGCACCCTGGCCTTCTCCGTGAGGGAAAAGGTGTAGACGAGGGCCTTCCTCCCCTCCACCCTCAAGGTCCTCTCCAAAACCCCCCCAGGCCCCTCCACCCTAAGCCTCGCCTCCGCGGGCGCGGGGGCCTCCAGCACCACCCCCACCCCCACGGTCTCCCCGTAGAGGGGGTAGGCCGGGGGGACGAGCCGCACCGCCACGTAAGGCCTTGGAGGGACGTAAAGGGCGTCCAGGGGAAAGGGCGGGGGGATGGGCTCCAAAAGCCCGTCGGAGACCAGGACCACCCGGCTTGGCCGGTGGCGGAGGGCCTCCTTGTAGGCCTCCCGGAGGTCCGTCCCCTCCCCGAGGTCCAGCCTTCTCGCCGTGGGCGAGGGCAGGGTGGCGGCCCGCTCGGCGAAGGCCACGTAGACCCCATCCCGGGGAAGGCGAGGGGCCAGGGCGAAGACGCTCTCCCGGGCCGAGGGGGAGAAGTCCAGGAGGTAGACCACCCGGCCCGGCAAGGACCCCTTGGGATCCAAAAAGGCCAGAACCAAGAGGAGGAGCACCGCTCCCCGCAGGAGGCGGAGCATGGCCCCATGCTACCCGGGCCTGGGGTAGGATCAGTCCATCCAGTGCCCGAGCTTCTCCTTCTTGGCCTGGAGGTAGCGCTCGTTGTGGGGGTTGTCCCCGGCCCTCAAGGGGATGCGCTCCACGATCTCTATGCCGAAGCCGGAAAGGGCCTTCACCTTGCGGGGGTTGTTGGTGAGGAGGCGCATCTTCCGCACCCCGAGGTCGTAGAGGATCTGGGCCCCCACGCCGTAGTCCCGGAGGTCCGGGGGAAACCCCAGGGCCAGGTTGGCCTCCACCGTGTCCAGCCCCTGGTCCTGGAGGTGGTAGGCCTTGATCTTGTTCACGAGGCCGATCCCCCGCCCCTCCTGCCTCAGGTAGACCAAGACCCCCTTCCCCTCCTCGGCGATCCGCTGCAGGGCCAAATCCCTCTGGAAGCCGCAGTCGCACCGCAGGGAGTGGAGGGCGTCCCCGGTGAGGCACTCGGAGTGCATGCGCACCAAGACGGGCTCCTCGGGGTCCCACGCCCCCATGACCAAGGCGGCGTGCTCCTCCCCCGTGAGGGTGTCGCGGTAGCCCAGGATGCGGAACTCCCCGAAGCGGGTGGGGAGCAGGGCCTCCGCCTCCCGCCGCACGTAGAGGTCCCCCTTCTCCAGGCGGTAGCGGATGAGGTCGGCGATGGTGCCCACCTTGAGGCCGTGCCTTTTGGCGAACTCCATGAGGTCGGGCAGGCGGGCCATGGTGCCGTCCTCCTTGAGGATCTCAATGAGGCTGCCCACCGGGGTGAGGCCGGCGAGGCGGAGGAGGTCCACCGTGGCCTCCGTGTGCCCGGCGCGGCGCAAGACCCCCCCGGGCCTCGCCACCAGGGGGAAGACGTGCCCCGGGCGGCGGAAGTCCTGGGCCGTGGCCTCGGGGTCGGCGAGGAGCCTGATGGTGGCCGCCCGCTCAAAGGCGCTGATCCCCGTGGTGGTCCCCCGGGCGTCCACGCTCACGGTGAAGCGGGTCCCTTGGGGGTCCTGGTTCCTCTCCACCATGAGGGGGAGGTCCAGGGCCTTGGCCCTTTCCTCCGTGAGGGCCACGCAGAGGAGGCCCCGGCACTCCTTGAGCATGAAGTTCACCCACTCCGGGGTCACGTGCTCCGCCGCCATGATGAGGTCGCCCTCGTTCTCCCGGTCCTCGTCGTCCACCAGGATCACGGGGCGGCCCGCCTTGAGCTCCTCCAGGAGTTCCTTGACGCTGGCGATGCCTTCCATCACGCTCTCCCCAAAAGCCGCGCCACGTAACGGGCGATGAGGTCCACCTCGAGGTTCACCCCATCCCCCACGCGAAGCCTCCCCAGGTTGGTCACCTCGAGGGTGTGGGGAATGAGGGTGACCCAGAAGGCCTCCCCCGCAAGCCCCGCCACCGTGAGGGAGACCCCGTTCAGGGCCACGCTCCCCTTCTCGGCGATGTAGGGGGCGAGCCCCTTGGGGGGGAGGAAGTAGAAGTCCTTGGCCCCCGGGGCCTCCCGCACCTCCAAAAGCCTCGCCACCCCGTCCACGTGCCCGGTGACGAAGTGCCCCCCAAGCCTGTCCCCCACCTTCAGGGCCCGCTCCAAGTTGGGCCTGTGCCCCACCCGCCAGGTGGGGGCGGTGCGGCGCAGGGTCTCCTGGGCGAGCTCCACCCAAAACCCCCCCTCCTCCACCGCCACCGCGGTGAGGCAGGCCCCGTCCACGGCCACGGAGTCCCCCACCTTGAGGTCCTCCAGCACCCTCCGGGCGGCGATATGAACCCGGAGGAAGGGCCCTTCCTCCACCTTCAGGATCTCCCCCGTTTCCTCCACGAGTCCCGTGAACATCTATCCCTCCGGGTAGGCCTCGAGCCAGAGGTCCTCCCCCAACCACTCCCTGCGGGCAAGGCGCAGGCGGAGGGCCTCCGCCATCCGCTCCACCCTAAAGCCCTCGGCAAGCCCCCTCCCCTCCCCCAGGAGCTTGGGGGCGAGGAAGAGGGCGAGCTTGTCCACCAGGCCCCTTTCCAGAAAGGCCCCGGCAAGCCCCGGCCCTCCCTCCAGGAGCACCCCGTCCACCCCCTCCTCCAGGAGGAAGGCGAGGGCCTTTTGCAGGTCCACCCGCCCCCCCTCCCGGGGAAGGGCCACCACCCGGGCCCCCGCCTCCTCCAGGACCGAAACCCGCGCCCTCGGGGCCCCCTCCCCCACGAAGACCAGAACCCGGGCGGGCTCGCCCCTGGGGCCCTTCCGGAAAAGGCGGGCCGTGGGGGGGGTGCGGGCCTCGGTGTCCAGGACCACCTTGAGGGGGTCGCGGAGGGGCGGGGGCTCCACCATGAGGGGGAAGGGGCGGAAGTCGGGCTCCCGCACGGTGAGGGCGGGGTCGTCCTTTAGGACGGTCCCCACCCCCACCATCACGGCGGGAAGCCACTGCCGGTAGGCGTGGGCCACGCGGCGGCTCGCCTCCGAGGAGATCCAGCGGGCGTCCCCCGAAGGGGCGGCCACCTTCCCGTCCAGGGTGAGGGCCGCCTTGAGGAGGACGAAGGGAAGGCCCTTTCTCTGCACGGCGAAGAAGACCTCGTTCTGGGCCCGGGCCTCGGCCTCCAAAAGGCCCGCCTCCACCTGGACCCCCCCCGCCCGCAGGCGCTCAAGCCCCCCCTTGGCCACGGGGTTTTCCTCCCGGGCCGCCACCACCACCCGGGAAACCCCCGCCTGGAGGAGGGCTAAGGAGCAGGGCGGGGTGCGGCCATGGTGGTCGCAGGGCTCGAGGGTCACGTAGGCCGTGGCCCCCCGGGCCTCCTCCCCCGCCTGCCGGAGGGCGAAGACCTCGGCGTGGGGCTCCCCCGCCCGGGGGTGGAACCCCTCCCCCACGATCCGCCCCTCCTTTACCAGCACCGCCCCCACCAGGGGGTTCGGGCTCGTGTGGCCCCGGGCGCGCTCGGCCAGCTGCAAGGCTCTTCGCAGAAAGCGCTCGTCCAGGTCGCGCAAGTGGCCCTCCTTCTCCCATCCGGACTTTCACCGTCGGCCCCGGAATTCCACCGGGTCGGGCCCCTTTAGGGGCTTCGCGGGCTTTCACCGCCGGTGGGGACTTCCACCCCGCCCCGAAGGAGGTGCCGAAGCACCTGGCCTTAGCATACCACCCGCCGGGAGCCCAAGCCCCCAGGGAGGCCCCGGCAGAGGGTTTCCGCGGAAACCCAAAGGGGTCAGCGGGCAGCCAGGGAGGCCAGGAACTCCTTGTTGTTCTTGGTGCGGGCGAGCCGGGCGAGGAGCATCTCCATGGCCTCCGCGGGGTCCATGTCTGCCAGGACCTTGCGCAGGAGCCACATCTTGTGGGTAACCTCCTCGCCGAGAAGCAACTCCTCCCGCCTCGTGCCGGACTTGAGGATGTCAATGGCGGGGAAGATGCGCCGCTCCTCCAGGCGGCGGGAGAGGTGGAGCTCCATGTTGCCCGTCCCCTTGAACTCCTCAAAGATCACGTCGTCCATGCGGCTACCCGTCTCCACGAGGGCGGTGGCGAGGATGGTGAGGCTCCCGCCCCCACGGATGTTCCGGGCCGCCCCCAGGAAGCGCTTGGGGAAGTAGAGGGCGGCGGAGTCCAGGCCGCCCGAGAGGGTGCGCCCCGTGGGCGGGGTCACCAGGTTGTTCGCCCGGGCCAGGCGGGTGATGGAGTCCAGGAGGATCATCACGTGCCCCCCCTCCTCCACGATGCGCTTGGCCCGCTCGTGGACGAACTCGGCCACCCGGATGTGGTTCTGGGGCGGCTCGTCAAAGGTGCTGGCGATGACCTCGGCCCCCTGGACGCTTTCCCGGAAGTCCGTGACCTCCTCGGGGCGCTCGTCAATGAGGAGGACGATGACCTTGATGTCGGGCTCGTTCTTGAGGACGGCGTTGGCGATCTTCTTGAGGAGGGTGGTCTTCCCCGCCTTGGGGGGGGCCACGATGAGGCCGCGCTGGCCCCGGCCGATGGGGGCGAGGAGGTCAATGACCCGGGTGGAGAGCTCGTCCGGGGTGGTTTCCAGCCGGATCTGCCGGTCGGGGAACTGGGGGATGAGCTCGTCAAAGCGGGGGCGGCTCTTGGCGGCCTCGGGGTCCAGGTTGTTCACCGCCTCCACCTTGAGGAGGGTGGCGTAGCGCTCGTTCTCCCGGGGCGGCCTGGCCTGGCCCACCACGTAGTCCCCGGCCCTCAGGGCGTACTGCTTGATGAGCCCCGCCGAGACGATGGCCACCCGGGACTCCAGGTTGTGGAGGTTCTCGGTGAGGAAGCCGTACCCGTCCTGGCTGATCTCCAGGTAGCCCTTGACCAGCCTCAGCCCCTCTCCCTGGGTCTGCCGCTCCAGGAGGGCCATGATGAGCTGGTCCTTCTTCATGCGCTTGTAGCCTTCAATGCCCGCCTCCTGGGCCAGGAGGTGGAGCTCGGGCAGGATCTTGCTGGCGAGCTCCTGGTAGGTGAGGGGGGTTTCCTGAAGGGTTTCCTTCCTCCTCATGGCTTCACCTTCTCCCAGTCTTCCAAGAAACGCTTAAGGCCGATGTCCGTGAGGGGGTGCTTCAAGAGCTGCTTGAAAACAGCGTAGGGCATGGTGGCGATGTCCGCCCCCAGAAGGGCGGCCTCGGTGACGTGCCGGGGGTGGCGGATGGAGGCGGCGATGACCTTGACGGGAAGGTCCTGGACCTGGATCATCTCCACGATCTCCCGAAGAAGCCCCCCCCCGTCCCAGGAGATGTCGTCCACCCGCCCCAGGAAGGGGCTCACGTAGCTGGCCCCAGCCCGGGCGGCGAGGAGGGCCTGGTTGGCGGAGAAGATCAGGGTCATGTTGACCTTGATCCCCTCGGCGGCAAGCCGTTTGCAGGCCTTGAGGCCTTCCTCGGTGGTGGGGAGCTTGACCACGATATTGGGGTGGATGGCGGCAAGCCGCCTGCCCTCCGCCGCCATGGCGGGGGCCTCGAGGGCCGTCACCTCCGCCGAAACCGGGCCGCCCACCGTTTCGCAGATCGCCCGTAGGTGGGCGGCGAAGGCCTCCTCGGTCAGGGCCTCCCCCTTGGCGGCGAAGGCCTTGGCCACCAAGGTGGGGTTGGTGGTCACCCCGGAGAGCACCCCCCAAGCGGCGATCTCCCGTATCTCCTCCAAGCTCGCGGTGTCCAAGTAAAGCTCCATGACCGGCTCCTTGTGGCGTGGGAAGGTTTCGGCTTGGCCTCAGTCTAGCAGGCCCCGGGCGGGCGTTGTCAAGCCAGGGCATGGGCTGCTAGCATGGGCTTAGCCGCCGACGGGGGATTTTACCCCAGAAAGCAGGCGGTGTAAAGGCGAGGATGGGGAGAGTACCCCTGCCCAAGAGCCCCAAGCGAGCCGGGGAGGGTGGGAGCCCGGCGGTGAGGGCAGGCGGGAAGATCGCCCCGGAGCCGCGGGAGGAAAGGGGCCCAAGGCCCCGAGTAATGCCCGCCGGGTGGCGCCCGTGATCGCGCCCCAACGAGGGCCTGGGGGCTTCCCCAGGAAGCGCGGTGGTACCGCGGAAGCCTTTCGTGGCTTTCGTCCGCGCCTTCGGGCGCGGGCGTTTTGCTAGGAGGTGGGAGATGTTCAAGGAGGTCGGCGAGCCCAACTTTCCCAAGCTGGAAGAGGAGGTCTTGGCCTTCTGGAAGCGGGAAAAGATCTTCCAAAAGAGCGTGGAAAACCGCAAAGGCGGTCCCCGCTACACCGTCTACGAGGGCCCTCCCACCGCCAACGGCCTCCCCCACGTGGGCCACGCCCAGGCCCGGAGCTACAAGGACCTCTTCCCCCGCTACAAGACCATGCGGGGCTACTACGCGCCCCGGAGGGCGGGCTGGGACACCCACGGGCTTCCCGTGGAGCTGGAGGTGGAGAAGAAGCTCGGCCTCAAGAGCAAGCGGGAGATTGAGGCCTACGGCATCGGGCGCTTCAACCAGGCCTGCCGCGAGTCCGTCTTCACCTACGAGAAGGAGTGGGAGGCCTTTACCGAGCGCATCGCCTACTGGGTGGACCTGGAGAACGCCTACGCCACCTTGGAACCCACCTACATTGAGAGCATCTGGTGGAGCCTGAAGAACCTCTTTGACCGGGGCCTCCTCTACCGGGACCACAAGGTGGTGCCCTACTGCCCCCGCTGCGGCACCCCCCTCTCCTCCCACGAGGTCGCCCTGGGCTACAAGGAGATCCAAGACCCCTCGGTCTACGTCCGCTTCCCCTTGAAGACCCCCGAACGGCTGGGCCTTAAGGAGGCGAGCCTCCTCATCTGGACCACCACCCCCTGGACCCTGCCCGGGAACGTGGCCGCGGCGGTCCACCCGGAATACACCTACGCCGCCTTCCAGGTGGGAGACGAGGCCCTGATCCTGGAGGAGGGGCTGGGGAGGAAGCTTTTGGGCGAGGAAACCCCGGTCCTCAACACCTTCCCGGGCAAGGCCCTGGAAGGCCTTCCCTACACCCCCCCCTACCCCCAGGCCCTGGAGAAGGGCTACTTCGTGGTCCTTGCCGACTACGTGAGCCAAGAGGACGGGACGGGCATCGTCCACCAGGCCCCCGCCTTCGGCGCCGAGGACCTGGAGACGGCGAGGGTCTACGGGCTTCCCCTTCTGAAGACCGTGGACGAGGAGGGGAAGCTCCTCGTGGAGCCGTTTAAGGGCCTCTTCTTCCGCGAGGCCAACCGGGCGATCCTAAGGGACCTGAGGGGGCGGGGCCTCCTCTTCAAGGAGGAAAGCTACCTCCACAGCTACCCCCACTGCTGGCGGTGCTCCACCCCCCTCATGTACTACGCCACGGAGAGCTGGTTCATCAAAAACACCCTCTTCAAGGACGAGCTCATCCGCAAGAACCAGGAGATCCACTGGGTGCCCCCCCACATCAAGGAGGGCCGCTACGGGGAGTGGCTCAAGAACCTCGTGGACTGGGCCTTAAGCCGCAACCGCTACTGGGGGACACCCCTCCCCATCTGGGTCTGCCAGGCGTGCGGCAAGGAGGAGGCCATCGGGAGCTTCCAGGAGCTAAGGGAAAGGGCCACGAAGCCCCTCCCCGAGCCCTTTGACCCCCACCGCCCCTACGTGGACCAGGTGGAGCTCGCCTGTGAATGCGGCGGGACCATGCGCCGCGTCCCCTACGTCATTGACGTCTGGTACGACTCCGGGGCCATGCCCTTCGCCGCCTTGCACTACCCCTTTGAGCACCAAGAGGCGTTCCGGGAGAGCTTCCCCGCGGACTTCATCGCCGAGGGGATTGACCAGACCCGGGGCTGGTTCAACTCCCTCCACCAGCTCGGGGTGATGCTCTTCGGCTCCATCGCCTTCAAGAACGTGATCTGCCACGGCCTCATCCTGGACGAAAAGGGGCAGAAGATGTCCAAGTCCAAGGGGAACGTGGTGGACCCCTGGGACATCATCCGGGAGTTCGGGGCGGATGCCCTCAGGTGGTACATCTACGTCTCCGCGCCTCCCGAGGCCGACCGGCGCTTCGGGCCCAACCTGGTTCGGGAAACGGTGCGGGACTACTTCCTCACCCTCTGGAACGTCTACAGCTTCTTCGTGACCTACGCCAACCTGGACCGGCCCGACCTCAAGAACCCCCCTCCCCCCGAGAAGCGGCCCGAGATGGACCGCTGGCTCCTCGCCCGCATGCAGGACCTCATCCAGAGGGTGACGGAGGCCCTCGAGGCCTACGACCCCACCACGAGCGCCCGCGCCCTGAGGGACTTCGTGGTGGAGGACCTCTCCCAGTGGTACGTCCGCAGGAACCGGCGCCGCTTCTGGAAGAACGAGGACGCCTTAGACCGGGAGGCGGCCTACGCCACCCTCTACGAGGCCCTCGTCCTGGTGGCCACCCTCGCCGCCCCCTTCACCCCCTTTCTCGCCGAGGTCCTGTGGCAGAACCTGGTGCGGAGCGTCCGGCCCGAGGCCAAGGAGAGCGTCCACCTCGCCGACTGGCCCGAGGCCGACCCGGCCCTGGCCGACGAGGCCCTGGTGGCCCAGATGCGGGCGGTGCTCAAGGTGGTGGACCTGGCCCGGGCGGCCCGGGCGAAAAGCGGGGTCAAGACCCGCACCCCCCTTCCCCTCCTCCTCGTCACCGCCCCCACCCCCTTAGAGCGGGAGGGGTTGAAGCGCTTCGCCCACGAGATCGCCGAGGAGCTCAACGTCAAGGAGGTCCGGGTCCTGGAACCCGGGGAGGAGATCCTCTCCTACAGGGTCCTGCCCAACCTCAAGCTCCTGGGGAGGAAGTACGGCAAGCTCGTCCCCAAGATCCGGGAGGCCCTGCAGAGGGAAAGGGAGCGCGCCGCCGCCTTGGCGCTTAAGGGCGAGGCCATCCCCCTGGAGGTGGAGGGCGAGGCCCTCACCCTCCTCCCGGAGGAGGTCCTCCTCGAGGCCGAGGCCCCCAAGGGCTACCAGGCCCTGGAGAAGGACGGGTACGTGGCCGCCCTCAAGGTGGAGGTCACGGAAGCCCTCCGCATGGAGGGCCTCGCCCGCGACCTCATCCGCCTCCTGCAGCAAGCCCGCAAAGACATGGGCCTCAGGGTCTCGGACCGGATCCGGGTGGGCTACGAGGCGGAGGGCCCCTACCTCGAGGCCCTGAAGCGGCACGGGTCCTGGATCGCCGAGGAGGTGTTGGCCACCGCCTTCGGGGAGGGCCTCTTCGGCGGGTTTGAGGCCCGGGTGGAGGACGAGGAGGGCAAGGCGGTCTTCCACCTGGCCCGGGCGGAGTGAACCCCCCGATGCTGGCGCAAGCCAGCATGGGGACCCCGCAAAGGCCTCCCTAAGCTTTACCGGGGGGAGGGGCCTTGGGGTATAGTGCCCCCGTGTTGCCGAAGGACCTCCTAGAGCCCCTCGGGCTTGACGCCCTCCTCGTCACCCGGCCGGAGAACGTCCGCTACCTTTCGGGCTTCCCCCACCCCGAGGACGCCCAGGTCCTGATCACGGGGGAAGGGGCTTTCCTCCTCACCGACCCCCGCTACCCGGAGGCCGAAAGGGAAAGCCGCATCCCCGCCAAGGTCCTCAAGCGGGAGGAACGGGAGGCCCTCCTCAAGACCCTGAAGGGCCGGGTGGGCTTTGAGGCCGAGCACCTCCCCTACGCCGCCCTAGAGCGCCTGAGGGAGCTCGTCCCCGCCGAGTGGGTGCCCACCAAGGGGGTGGTGGAAAGGCTCAGGCTCCGAAAGACCCCGGAGGAGGTGGAGAGGATCCGCAGGGCCCAGGCCCTGGCGGAGGAGGCCCTGGCCCACGTCCTCCCCCTCCTCAGGCCGGGGGTGGAGGAGCGGGAGATCGCCCTGGAGGTGGAGTTCTTCCTCAAAAGGCGGGGGGCCGAAGGGGCGGCCTTCCCCCCCATCGTGGCCTCCGGGGAGCGGGGGGCCCTGCCCCACGCCCGGGCCTCGGAGAAGCGCCTTAAGGAAGGGGAGCTCGTCACCCTGGACCTCGGGGCGCGGCTTGAGGGGTACCACTCGGACATGACCCGCACCTTCGCCCTCGGCAGGCCCAAGGAGGAACTCCGCCGGGCCTACGAGGCGGTGGCGGAAGCCCTGGAGGCGGCCCTCGCCGCCTTAGCCCCCGGGAAGCCGGGCAAGGAGGTGGACGCGGTGGCCCGAAAAGTGCTGGAGGCCCACGGGCTGGACCGCTACTTCGTCCACTCCTTGGGCCACGGGGTGGGCCTCGCCGTCCACGAGGGGCCGAGCCTCTCCCCCTACGGCGAGGACGTCCTGGAGCCCGGCATGGTGGTGACGGTGGAACCCGGGGTCTACCTGCCGGGGCTTGGCGGCGTGCGGGTTGAGGAGCTCGTCCTCCTCACCGAAAGCGGCGTGGAGCTCCTCTCCCGTTTTCCCCGGAACTTTCAGGAGCTCTAAGGCAAAGCCCGTAAGATGGGGGCGTGTACGCCATCCGCGAGGGGCTAAAGCAGGTCTTCCGCCACCCCACGGCAAGCCTCGCCACCTTCTTCACCGCCCTGGTCTCCTTCACCCTGCTCTACTTCCTGGGGCTCCTCCTCTGGAACCTGGAGCGGGTGGTCCAGACCATGGAGCGGGAGCTGGAGGTGGCCGCCTTCCTCGGCCCCAAGGCGGACGTGGAAGGCCTCCTCGCCGAGATCCAAGGGTGGCCCGAGGTGGCCTCTGCCCGGCTCCAGACCAGGGAGGAGGCCCTGGCCCAGCTGGTCCTGGACTACCCCTATCTGGCGGAGGCCAAGGACCTGGTGGAAAACCCCCTGCCCGACACCCTGCGCCTGCGGCTTAGGGAACCCGAGGCGGTGCGGCGGGTGGCGGCGCGCCTCGCCCGCCTCCCCGGGGTGGAAGGGGTGGAGTACGGGGGAGAGATCACGGAAAGGCTCGTCCAGCTCCTCCAGGGTAGCCGCGTGGCCATGCTGGTCCTCGTGGGGCTTCTCCTCCTCAACACCTTCTTCAGCGTCATGGGCGCCATCCGCCTGTCGGTGGAGAGCCGGCGGGAGGCCCTGGGCATCATGCTCCTCGTGGGCGCCACCCGGCGGTTCATCCAGGCCCCCTTCGTCGTGGAGGGAGCGTTCCTCACCTTGGGCGCGGGGCTTCTCGCCGTGGCCGTGGGGGCCTTCCTCTACCGGGCCCTGGCCCAGGCGGTCCAGACCCTCCTGCCCTTCGTCCCCGTCCTCTCCCCCGAGGACCTGGGGCGGACGGCGGGCCTCGTCCTCCTCCTGGCCCTCGTCCTGGGCGCAGGCGGGGCTTTCGCCGCAAGCCGGGCCCACCTGCGGGAGGTGTGAGGTGGGCCGCCTCCTCCTCCTTGTCCTCCTCCTCCTCGCCCCCGCCTGGGGCCAGGACCTCGTGGCCCAGGAAAGGCGCGTCCAGGCCCTGGAGGCCCAGGCCGCCCGGGCCCGGGCCCTGGAGGAGGAGGCGGCGAAGCGCATCCAGGCGCTGAACCGGGAGCTCGCCCAGATCTCCCAAAGGCTCAAGAACCTCCTCGGGGAAAAGGCGGCCTTGGAAAAGGAGATCGCCCGCCTCGAGGCCGAAAGGCGGCGGCTCAAGCAAGAGGCGGACCGCCTCGAGGAGGAGGTGCGGCAAACGGAGGCCCGGATCGCCAAGCTGGAGAAGGACCTCGAGGCCCTGCGGGAAAGGCTCCAGGCCCTCATGGTGAGCCTGCACCGGGAGCGGGCAGGCCGCTACCTTCCCTTGCTTAGGGCCGAGTCCTTCACCGACCTCGCCGTCCGGGCCCGCTGGGTGGGGTACATCTCCCGCCAGGACACCGCCTTGGTGAAGACCCTCCAGGCCACCCTGAAGGCCCTTAGGGAGGAGAAGGCGAGGCTGGAGCTTCTGGTCCAGTCCCTCACGGCCAAGGAGGCGGAGCTTGCCGAGACGCAGCGGGCGCTGGAAGCGAAGCGGCGGGGGCTTGAAGCGGTCCTCGCCGAGCTCAGGCAGGAGGAGGCGGGCAAGAAGGCCCTGCTGCGGGACGCCCTCGAGGAGCGGGCCCAGCTCCAAAGCCGCCTGGCCGAGCTGCAAAAGCGGCTCCTGGAGGAACGTCAACGCCTAAAGGCCCTCCAGGAGGAGGCCGAACGGCGGCGCCGGGAGGAGGAGGCCCGCCGGGCCGCCCAGGCCAGCGTGGTGGTCCCGCCGCCCCCTCTTCCGGCCACGGTGGGCCGCCTCGCCTTCCCCGTCCCCGGGGGACGGATCGCCGTCCCCTACGGGAAGGAAGGCCCCTTCCAGGTCATCGCCGCCCCCGCCCCGGGAAGCCCGGTCCAGGCGGCCGCCGACGGGTACGTGGCCGGGGTCTTGTACCTGCCCAACCTGGGCTACACGGTGATGCTGGTCCATACGGAAGAGCTGGCGACCGTCTACACCAACCTGCAGGCCCCTTTGGTGCAGGAGGGGGACCGGGTGCGCCGGGGCCAGGTGATCGGCTACCTGGGCGGGGGCCTCCTCATCCAGCCCAACGAGCTGGAGTTCCGCGTGGCCCTCCGCACGGGGGACGCCACCCGCTTCGTGGACCCGAGCGCCTACTACTGAGGCCGGAGCGCAGGGGCTTATCGGTAAGGCCCCAAGGCCCCAGGGTCCCGCACCGCCAGGAAGGCCCCGTAGACGTAGGCGGCCCCCGCCTCGAGGAGGGCTCCCCGGGCCCGGAGAAAGGTGGCCCCGCTGGTGAGGACGTCGTCCACCAAAAGCCAGGCCCCCTCCACCCGCACCCGGGCCCCGAAGAGGTCGCCCGGGAGGAGGCGGCGCTCCTTGAAGCCCCGGGTGGGCTGGCCCGGGGTGTACCGCCTCCGGAAGAGCACCGGGCGGTAGGGCACCCCTAGGGCCCCGGCGAGGGCCCGGGCCAAAACCTCGGGCGGGTTGTAGCCCCTGAGGGCGAGCCGGTGGGGCAGGGTGGGCACCGCCGTGACGCCCTGGAGCCGCCACCCCCTCGCGGCCACGGCCCGGGCCAGGGGCTCGGCCAGCGCCCGGGCCAAGGCCTCCCGCCTCCCGTACTTCAGCGCCCGCACCAAGGGGCCCACCCGGGCGTAGTGGCCCAGGTAGACCATCTCCCCCGTGGAAAAGGCCTCGAGGCCCGCCCGGCAACGCCCGCAGAGGGCGGGAAGGTCCAAGGGCCCCCCGCACCCCGGGCAGGCGTGGCCCAGCAGGGCCTCAATCCAGCCCCAAGGCACGCCGCAACCCCTCGGCGAAGGGGGGGTAGAGGACCCCCTTCTCCGTGATGATCCCCGTGAGGTACCGGTGGGGCGTCACGTCAAAGGCGGGGTGGTAGGCGGGAAACCCCTCGGGGGCGATCCGTACGCCGCGGAAGGCCACCACCTCCTCCGGGGAGCGTTCCTCTATGGGGATCCCCTCCCCGCTCGCCAACCGGGGGTCCACGGAGGAAAGGGGCAAGGCGGCGTAGAAGGGGATCCCGTGGTGGTGGGCCAGCACGGCGAGGGCGTAGGTCCCCACCTTGTTGGCGAAGTCCCCGTTCAGGGCCATGCGGTCCACCCCCACCACCACCGCGTCCACGGCCCCCCGGGCCATGAGCCAGCCCGCCATGCTGTCGGTGATCAGGGTGGCGGGTACCCCCGCCTTCTGGAGCTCGTAGGCGGTAAGGCGGGCCCCTTGGAGGTAGGGCCTGGTCTCGTCCACCCAGACGTGCCGCACCCGCCCAAGCCTGTAGGCCTCCACGATGGCCCCAAGGGCAGTGCCGTAGCCGCCCGTGGCCAGGGGACCCGTGTTGCAGTGGGTGAGGACCTGGCCCCAGAGGACCTGGGCGCCGTGGCGGCTGATGGCCGCCTCCGTTTCCTCCACCTCCCGCCAGATGCGCCGCGCCTCGAGGAGGCTTCCCGCCAGGTCCCCCCAAAAGGGGCGCATCCGGTCCAGGGCGTGGAAGAGGTTCACCGCCGTGGGGCGGCTCGCCCTGAGCCTCCGGTCCGCCTCCTCGAGGTCCTCCCCCGCCAGGTGGGCCAGGACCATGCCGAAGGCGGCGGAGACGCCGATGGCCGGCGCCCCCCGGACCACCATGTCCCGGATGGCCTGGGCCATCTCCCGGGCGGTGCGCACCGGGACGTAAACCTCCTCCTGGGGCAGGCGCCTCTGGTCCAGAAGCCAGAAGACCCCCTCCTCCTCCGCAAAGCGAAAGGGAAGCACCCGATCCACGCCGCCTCCTAAAGGAAAGCGGGCGGGGCCGTCCCCCGCCCTAGACCCGAGGGCCTAGCGCCCCTTGCGGTAAGAGTCGCCGTAGCGCCGCTGGAACCGCTCCACCCGCCCCTCGGTGTCCACGAAGCGCTGTTGCCCCGTGTAGAAGGGGTGGCACTTGGAGCAGACCTCCACGTAGATCTCGGGCTTGGTGGAGTAGGTCTCAATGACGTTGCCGCAACCGCAGATGATGCGGGCGGGAACCAGCTTGGGATGGATGCCTTCCTTCACGTTCGCCTCCTTCTTCGCACGGTCTTGGCCGTGCGCAAGCCACCTTTCAGTGTACAGGGGGTGAACCCCTAAGGGCAAGGCCTCCTCACCCCGGGGGAAGCCTCCGCCAGCGCCGCCTGGGCCAGACGCTCCTAAGAAGGGAGAGCGCTCCGAAGCCCAGAAGGGCCAACACCCCCACCGCCCAAAGCACCGCCAGAAGCCCCAGGCCCACCAGGGCGAAAAACGCCAAGAGCAATGGCCACGACCAAGCGGGAAGCCTTCGCACCCCTTTACCCTAACCCACACGCTGGCTAAAATAAAGTCGCCCGGGACGAGGGCGCGGTCGCGCCCAAGGGCCAACCCCCTTGGGTGAGGAAAGTCCGGGCACCATAGGGCAGGGTGCCAGGTAACGCCTGGGCGGGGTAACCCGACGGAAAGTGCCACAGAGAAGAGACCGCCAGCGGCCGGGGCTTCCCCCGGTGCGGGCAAGGGTGAAACGGTGGGGTAAGAGCCCACCGCCTGGCCTGGCAACAGGCCGGGGCACGGCAAACCCCACCCGGTGCAAGGTCCGGTAGAGGGGAAGGGCTTGCCCGGCCCGCCAGAACCCCTGGGATGGGCCGCTTGAGGCCGGTGGCGACACCGGTCCCAGAGAGATGACCGCGGAAAACAGAACCCGGCTTACGCCTCGTCCCGGAGGCGCCCGAACGTTCGGGCGCCTGTTTTTTCGCCCTGGGGTGGGACAGAAGTGGGAGGAAAGTGGGAGAGAGTGGAAAACTGTGGGACGTCCATGCTATACTTCGCGTCAGAAAACCTTCCAGCCTCACGGTCCCCGGAGGCCCTCCTCTGCTCCGGACCCGCGGCCGGAAGGTGGGACCAGGTGGAAGATGCCCTTCGGCGAGTACCAGTACAGCCTGGACGACAAAGGGCGGGTGGTCATCCCCGCGCCCTTCCGCGACTTCGTGGAGGACGGGCTGGTGCTCACCCGGGGGATGGAGGGGTGCCTCTACGTCTTCCCCCTGGACCGGTGGAAGAAGATTGAGGAGCAGCTGGTCAACCTGCCGCTGACCGACGCCGAGGCCCGGGCCTTCGTGCGCTTCTTTTACTCGGGGGCGCACAAGACCCGGATGGACAGCGCCTCCCGGGTCCTCATCCCCCCGCCCCTCCGCCTCTTCGCCGGGCTCAAGGAGGGGGGGGAGGTGGTCATCGCCGGGGCCCCGGGGAGGCTGGAGATCTGGAGCCAGGAGCGCTGGTGGAAGGCCATTGAGGAGGTGCTGGCCAAACCGCCGGCCCCGGAGGCCTTGAAGGGACTGGTGGGATGAGGCCCATGACCCACGTTCCCGTCCTCTACCAAGAA
The DNA here is from genome assembly GCF_019974155.1 of Thermus thermophilus. NCBI lineage: Bacteria > Thermotogati > Deinococcota > Deinococci > Thermales > Thermaceae > Thermus > Thermus thermophilus. The sequence goes on along the minus strand of NZ_AP025158.1, from coordinate 1,042,226 downwards.
GCCCTAGACCTCCTCGCCGTCCGGCCCGGGGGGGTGTACGTGGACGCCACCCTGGGCGGGGCGGGGCACGCCCGGGGCATTCTGGAGCGGGGAGGCCGGGTCATCGGGTTGGACCAAGACCCCGAGGCCGTGGCCCGGGCTAAAGGCCTCCACCTCCCCGGCCTCACGGTGGTGCAGGGCAACTTCCGCCACCTGAAGGGCCACCTCGCCGCCCTCGGCGTGGAGCGGGTGGACGGGATCCTGGCGGACCTCGGGGTCTCCAGCTTCCACCTGGACGACCCAAGCCGGGGCTTCAGCTACCAGAAGGAAGGGCCCTTGGACATGCGCATGGGCCTCGAGGGCCCCACGGCCAAGGAGGTGGTGAACCGGCTTCCCCTCGAGGCCCTCGCCCGCCTGTTGCGGGAGCTCGGGGAGGAACCCCAGGCCTACCGGATCGCCCGGGCCATTGTGGCCGCCCGGGAGAAGGCCCCCATAGAGACCACCACCCAGCTTGCGGAGATCGTCCGCAAGGCCGTGGGCTTCCGCAGGGCGGGCCACCCGGCCCGCAAGACCTTCCAGGCCCTCAGGATCTACGTCAACGACGAACTCAACGCCCTTAAGGAGTTCCTGGAACAGGCCGCGGAGGTCCTGGCCCCAGGAGGGCGGCTCGTGGTCATCGCCTTCCACTCCCTGGAGGACCGCGTGGTGAAGCGCTTCCTACGGGAAAGCGGCCTAAAGGTCCTCACCAAAAAGCCCCTCGTCCCCTCGGAAAAGGAGGCGGCCCAAAACCCCAGGGCCCGGAGCGCCAAGCTCCGGGCGGCGGAAAAGGAGGCCCCGTGAAGGCGGCGTTGCGGCTCGGGCTCATCTACTGGGCGGTCCTCCTCCTGGTCTTCGCCCTAGGGCACCGGAACCAGGCGGAGAAGGAGGCCAACGCCAGGCTGGCGCGGGAGCTTCAGGCCCTAGAGGCGCAAAAGGCGGCCCTCGTCATGGAAAAGTGGCGCCTCCTCCGCCCCGAGCGCCTCCTGGCCTGGGCGGAGGAGGAGGGGTTCGTCCCCATGAGCCTGGGGAGGTGGTCCCGGTGACCGCAGGCCGGGAGCGGGTCCACCTCGTGGTCCTCGGCTTCCTCGCCTACGTGGCCCTCCTCGCCCTCGGGGTCTACACCCTGGCCCTCCACCCCCCGAGGATCCAGCCCGCGCCCCCCCCGCCCCCGCCGCCTCGAGGGGGGCTTTACGCTGCCGACGGCACCCCCCTCGCCCTCACCCTGGAGGGGAAGCGGCTCCACCCCTTGGGGCGGAGCGCAAGCCAGCTCCTGGGCTTCGGGGAGCGGGCCTCGGGCCGGGGCCTGGAGGGGCTGGAGCGGGACCTCAACGCCTCCCTGAGCGCGGGGCGGTCTTACACCCTGACCCTGGAACCCTTCGTCCAAGCCCTGGCGGAAAGGGCCCTTTGGCGCGGGCTAGGGGAAACCCGCGCGGACTACGGGAGCGCCGTGGTCATGGACGCAGAGGGGCGCCTCCTCGCCGTGGCCAACGGCCCCCCCTTTGACCCCGATGCCCCGAGGAAAAGCCCCGAGGAGGACATCTCCTGGCGCAACCACGCCTTCCTCGTCCCCTTGGAACCGGGGTCCACGGCCAAGACCCTGACCGCCGCCATGCTCCTGGAGGAGGGCGCCGCCACCCTGGCCACCCGGGTGGAGGCCCCCATGCGGAGGGAGCTTGAGGGCTGGACCATACGGGACATCGTCCCCCACCCCCCCGTCCTGACCCTGGAAGAGGTGCTCCGCTACTCCTCTAACGTGGGCATCAGCCTCCTCGCCGAACGCCTTCCCAAGGAAACCTTCTTCGCCTACATGGAAGCCCTGGGCCTCACCCGCACCGACCTCCTGCCGGGCGTCCGGGTGGCACCCCCCCTCTTCCAACCCCCAGAGAAGTGGAGCCGGGTGGCCTACGCCAACCACACCTTCGGCCAAGGCTTCCTCATCACCCCCCTGCACCTGGCCGCCGCCTACGGGGCCCTGGTGGACGGGGTCTACCGGACCCCCGTCCTCCTCAAGGGAACGGAGGGCCGTTCCTGGCGCGTCTTCTCCCCGACCACGGCCCAGGCCCTGCGGGAGGCCCTGGCCCGGGTGGCCGTGCCCACAGCCCACCTTCCGGGCTACCGCCTCGGGGGCAAGACGGGCACCGCCCAGGTGGTGGTGAACGGGCGCTACTCCCAGGAGGTGTTCACCGCCTGGTTCGCCGGGTTCGTCCCCGCCGACCGCCCCCGGTTCACCGTGGTGGTCGCCGTCCACCACCCCAAAACCCGGATCCACGGGAGCCAGGTGGCCGCCCCCATCTTCCGGGAGATCGCCGCCGGGCTCTTGGCCTGGGCGGGCCTGCCCCCCTATGCTGAAGGGCGGTGAGGATGTTATGCAAGGGACGCATGTTAGGGAACTAACGCCGGAGTGGGTGGCCCGGGCCGTGGGAGGACGGCTCCATCCGGGCGGAGGACCGGTGCGGGACCTGGTCTGGCACAGCGGCGCCGCCACGCCGGGAAGCCTCTTCGCCGCCCTCCCCGGGCGCACCACCCACGGGCGGCGCTACATCCCGGAGGCCCTGGCCCGGGGGGCAAGCCTGGTCTTGGCCGATCAGGCGGGCCCCGCCACCTTGGAGGTGGAGGACCCTTGGCAGGCCCTCCTGCGCCTGGGCGAGGCCCTCCGCCGCCTCTTCCCGGGCCCGGTCCTGGCCGTGGGGGGAAGCTCGGGCAAGACCACCACCAAGGAGGCCCTGGCCCAGGGCCTGGGCCTTCCCGCCCCTCCGGGGAACCTCAACACCGCCCCGCCCCTCGTCCGCTTCTTCTGGCACCTGGACCCCCAAAGCCCCGGGGCCGTGGTGGAGCTCGGCGTGGACCGCCAGGGGGAGATGGCGGAGCTCTTCGCCCTGGCGAAGCCCCACCTCGCCGTCCTCACCGCCCTCGGGGAGGAGCACCTGGAGGCCTTCGGCACCCTGGAGAAGGCGGTGGAGGAGGAGGCCCACCTCCTCCGGGCCCCCACCGCCTTGGTGGGCGAGCAGGCCGCCCCCTTCGTCTTGAGCCTCAGGGAAGACCTCCTCGTCTACGGGTTCGCCGAGGGCACCTTCCGGGGACGGGAGTTGGAGCTCGGCCTCCGGGAAAGCCGCTTCCGCTACGGAGGGCTCCTCGTGCGCGTTCCCTACCCCGGGCTGGGCCCCGCCTACGGGGCGCTCGCGGCCCTGGCGGCGGCCGAGGTTCTGGGCCTTCCCCTGGAAGAGGTGGCGGAAAGGCTCTCCCGCCTCACCCTCCCTCCAGGGCGCATGGAGACGCGGGAGGTGGGCGGCGTGGTCTTCGTCAACGACGCCTACAACGCCAACCCCCTTTCGGTGAAGGCCGGCCTCCGCTGGCTCGCCGCCCAGCCGGGGCGGAAGTGGGCCGTGCTCGGGGAGATGCGGGAGCTCGGCAGGGAAAGCCTCCGCCTCCACCTCGAGGTGGCGGAGGAGGCGGCGAGGCTGGGCCTCTCCCCCCTCTACCTGGGGCCCCACGCCCGGCACCAGGCCGCCTTCTCCGGCGAGGCGGTGGAGCGCCTGGAGGAAGCCCTGGCCTGGCTCAAGGCCCGGGTGGCCCCGGGGGACCTCGTCTACCTCAAGGCCTCCAGGGCCGTGGGCCTGGAACGGATCGTGGAGCTATGGGACGCGCCCTTCTCCTCCTAGTCCTCCTTGCGGCCTGTGCCCCCTTTCCCGAGGGGCCAGGCCTGCCCTACCCCGGAGGGTTCGTCCGGGGAAGCGTGGTGGAGGGCCGCTTCCAGGCCATCCTCCCCGGGGCGCCCCTCCTCGTGGACGCGGACGCCGAGGCCCTCTACGCCGCCTACCCCTACCAGCTCCTCGAGGTGCGGGCGGGGAAGGTCCAAAGCCTCCCCCTTCCCGGGGTGCCCCGGTTCCTCAGGGCCCGGCCCGGCCTCGCCGTGGGCCTCGAGGGCGGCGTCCTTACCCCAAGAGGCCTCCTCCCCTACCCCGCCCGAGACGCCCTGGAGACCCCCGAGGGCCTCTACTGGGTGGACGCCGAGGGGCTCCACCTGGAAGGCCGCCGCCTCCTCCCCGGGAGCTTCCGCCAGGTGGTGGCCTGGGAAGGGGAGGTGGTGGCCCTGGGGACGGAGGCCCACTTCTTCCCCTCGGGGCGGCGCCTCGCCCTGCCCGCCCCCGCCCTCAAGGCCCAGGCCGCCCGGTGCGGGGTGGCCTTCCTCGCGGAGGGCGGGCTCGCCCACCTCCTCACCCCCACCGGCCTCATCCCCCTGGGCCCGGCGGAGGACCTCGCCGCCTGGGAGGACACCCTCTACCTCAGCCCCGGGGAACGGAAGCTCCGCTGCGGGGAGGTGCCATGGTCCTAGCCACCGCCCTCCTTCTCGCCTGGGTCCTCACGGCCTTCTGGATCGCCTTGGCCCCCGGCCTGGGCCTGGGAAAGCGGGTCCGCGCCGAAGGCCCCAAGGCCCACCTCGCCAAAGCAGGCACCCCCAGCATGGGCGGGGTGGCCTTCCTCCTGGCCGCCGCCCTGGCCTACGGGCTTCACGGGGGGGACGCCTTTAAGGGGCTTTGGCTCCTCGGCCTCGGCTTCGCCCTCCTCGGGGCGGTGGACGATCTTTCGGGAAGCCGCCTAAGGCCCCTCAGGGCCCGGGAGAAGCTCCTCGCCCAGGGGGTCATGGGCCTCGTCTTCGCCCTCTGGGCCTCGAGGCTCGTGGACTACACCCCCTGGCCCTGGCTGGACGTCCTCCTCATCCTCCTCGCCGTGGTGGGGGCGGCCAACGCCTTCAACTTCACCGACGGCCTGGACGGCCTCCTCGCCTCGGTGACCGCCGTGATCCTCCTGCCCTTCTACCCCTACCCCCTGGCCCAGGCCCTGCTGGGCGGGGTGCTGGGCTTCCTCTGGCACAACGCCCCCCGGGCCAAGGTCTTCATGGGGGACACGGGGAGCCAGGCCTTGGGGGCCATGGTGGCGGGGCTCTTCGTCCTCACGGGGAAGCTCTGGCTCCTGCCCCTCGCCGCCATCGTCCCCGTGGCGGAGGTGCTCTCGGTGGTGGCCCAGGTGGCCTACTTCCGGCGCACGGGGCGCCGCCTCCTCCGCATGAGCCCCCTCCACCACCACTTTGAGCTCCTCGGCTGGGACGAGGCCAAGATCGTCTTCCGCTTCGCCGTGGTCACCGCCTTGGCCGTGGCCCTGGCCTTCGGAGGTGGAGGATGAGGCTCGTCTACGGCTTAGGACGAAGCGGCCTCGGCGTCCTCCGCTTCCTGAGGAAACGGGGGCTTCCCGCCCGCTTCTACGACGACCGCCCCCGGGAAGAGGAGGTGAGGGAGGCTTTGGCCCTGGGCTTCCGGCCGGACTGGGACCTGGAGGAGGCCTACGAGGAGGTGGTGGCCGCCCCCGGGGTGCCCCTGGACCACCCCCACCTGAGAAGGCTCACCGCCCGGGGCGCCAAGGTCCTCGGGGAGGCGGAGCTCGCCTACCGCCTCTCCCCCACCCCCATCGTGGGGATCACGGGAACCGCGGGCAAGACCAGCACCACCCTCTTCACCGCCCACCTCCTCCGCGCCCACGGGCTTAGGGCCCGGGAGGGGGGGAACGTGGACCCCCCGCTCGTGAGCGTGGTGGACGAGGCGGAGGTGGCTGTGGCGGAGCTCTCCAGCTTCCAGCTGGAAAGGGTCCACGCCTTCCGCCCCAGGGTGGCCGTCCTCCTGAACCTCGGGGTGGACCACCTGGACCGGCACGGCACCGTGGAGGCCTACCACGCCGCCAAGCTCAACCTCCTCAAAAACCTCACCCCCGAGGACGCCCTCGTCTACAACCGCCTGGACCCCAAGGTGCGCCGGGCGGCGGAGGCAAGCCCCGCCCGCCTTTACCCCTTCACCCCGGGGTCCACCCCCAGGGAGACCAACCTCCAGGCCGCCTTGGAGGCCACGCGGGCCTACCTGGACCTCCTGGGGAGGCCTCTGGACCCCGGGGCCGTGGCCGAGGCCCTAAGGACCCTCCCCGAGGCCCCCCACCGCTTCCAGGCCTTCGCCCGCAAGGGGGGGGTGGTCTTCATTGACGACTCCATCGCCACGAGGACCGAGGCGGTGCGGGCCGCCCTCGAGGCCGCCCCCGCCCCCATCGCCTGGATCCTGGGCGGGAAGGACAAAGGGGCCGACCTCGCCCCCCTCCTCCCCCTCCTCGGCCGGGTCCGGGTGGCCCTGGCCCTCGGCCGGGACGGCCCCCGCTTCGCCCGGGCCCTGGAGGGGAGGACCGAGGTGGTGGTCATCGCGGAGAAGGACGGCCGCACCGCCATGCGCAAGGCGGTGGAGGAGGCCCTCTCCCGGCTGGAGCAGGGGAGCGTCCTCCTCGCGCCCCTGGCGGCGAGCTTTGACCAGTTCCGCGACTACAAGGACCGCGCCCAGGCCTTCCGGGAAGCGGTCTTCGCCTTGGGAGGTGAGCCGTGGACCCCGTCCTCCTTCTAAGCGCCCTCCTCCTCCTCGCCTTCGGCCTCATCGGCGTGGGCACGGCGGAGCCCGGCCTCCTCCAGGACCACCTCCTCCGGGTGGCGGCCGCCCTCCTGGCCCTGGCCCTCGGCCACCTCCTCCCGCCCCGCCTCCTCCTCCGCTACGCCCTCCACGCCCTGGTGGGCGTCCTCTTCCTCCTCGTCCTGGTCCTCCTCGTGGGGGACGGGCCCGGGGGGGTGCGCCGCTGGTTCTACCTGGGCCCCGTGGCCCTCCAGCCCTCGGAGCTCGCCAAGCTGGCCCTGATCCTCTACCTCTCCTCCTTCGTGGGGCGGCGGGGGGAGGACTACCCCATCCTGGGGCCGGTCCTGGCGGTGGGCTCCCTGGTGGGCCTCGTCCTGGTGGAACCCGACTTCGCCACGGCCGCCTTCCTCGCCGGGCTGGCCGCCCTCCTCTTCGTCCTCGCCGGTGTCCCCTGGCCCCGACTCCTGGGGATGGGCCTGGCGGTGGCCCTGGTCGTCCTCCCCTTCTCGGGGCTCTACCTCGCCCAGTTCCGCTACGTCTCCGAGCGCTTTGCCAACTTCGTGGACTACCTCCAGGGCGAGTCGGAGCCGGGGGGCGGGGCCTACCAGGTGGTCCAGGCCAAGAAGGCCCTCCTCTTAGGGGGCCCCTTCGGCCAGGGACCGGGGGCCACCCTGCCCCACCTGCCTGAGGCCCACAACGACATGGTCTTCGCCAGCGTCGTCTTCGCCACCGGGTGGCTCGGCGGGGCCGTGGTCTTCCTCCTCTACACCCTGATCCTATTGAGGAGCCTGGCGGTGGCCCTGGGCCTGAAGGGCGGGGAGCGCCTCCTCGCCCTCGGCCTCGGCCTCTACCTCACCCTCCAGGCGGCGCTCAACATCGGGGTCACCCTGGGGGTCCTCCCGGTGACGGGGGTGCCCCTGCCCCTGGTGTCCTACGGGGGCAGCAGCCTCTTGGTCTCCGGCTTCGCGGTGGGCCTCCTCTCCCGGCTCGCCCGGGAGGCGGCGGAGAGGCCCAGGGGGAAGGAGGTGGCCCGGTGATCCTCCTGACCGGCGGGGGCACGGGGGGGCACCTCTTCCCCGCCCTGGCCGTGGCGGAGGAGCTTGGGCGGCGGGGCCACCCCGTCTTCTACCTGGGGGCAGAGGGGGGCCTCGAGGCCCGCCTCCTCCCCAAGACCCCCATCCCCCACGCCCTCATCCCCGCGGGGAAGCTGGACCGGAGCGCCCTAAGGCCCCAGGAGGCCCCCAAGGTGCTCCAAGGGGTCCTCCGGGCCCAGGCCCTCCTCCGGCGCCTCAGGCCCAAGGCGGTGCTCAGCACCGGGGGGTACGCCGGCTTCCCCGGGGGGATGGCGGCGAGCCTCCTCGGCATCCCCCTCCTCCTCCACGAGCAGAACGCCCGCCTGGGCCTCGCCAACCGGGCCCTGGCCCCCCTGGCCAAAGGCCTGGCCCTCTCCGTCCCTCTGGCCCTCCCCGCACCCCTGGCGCGGAAAGCCCGGGTGGTGGGCTACCCCGTGCGGGAGGTGCGCCACCCCAAGGACGAGGCCAAGCGCAGGCTCGGCTTTGACCCCCAAAGGCCCCTCCTCCTCGTCCTCGGGGGGAGCCAAGGCAGCCTGGAGCTCAACGAGCGCCTCCCCCCGGTCCTCAAGGGCCTCCCCGTCCAGGTGCTCCACCAGGTGGGGGAAAGGTGGGTGGAGCGCTTCCGGCCCCTCGAGGGGGAAGGCTACCGGGTGGAGGGCTTCGTGGACACCCCCCTGGCCATGAGCGCCGCCGACCTCCTCCTCTCCCGGGCCGGGGCAGGGACGTTGGCGGAGGCGGCCTTCCACGGCCTCCCGGCCATCCTCTTCCCCCTCTCCCCTAAGCTGGACGGCGGGGCCCAGCTCGCCAACGCCCGGGCCTACGCCCAAGCGGGGGGGGCGGTTTTGGGGGCGTGGGACCGCCTTGCCTCCCAGATCCTCGAGGCGCTGGAAGACCTGGAGGCGCGCCGAAGGGCCATGGCCCGCCTCTCCCCCGAGGGGGCGGCGGCGCGCCTCGCCGACCTTCTGGAGGCGTTCCTATGAGAAAGGCGCACATCATGGGCATTGAAGGCGTGGGCATGAGCGCCCTCGCCCGGCTCCTCATGGCGGAAGGGGTGGCGGTGACGGGGTGCGACCTCGCCCCAGGGCCCAGGGCAAGGCGGCTCGGGGTTCCCGTGCACCACGGGCACGACCCCGGCCACCTCGCCGACGAGGACACCCTGGTGGTCCCCACCCCCGTGCCCCTGGACCACCCCGAGGTGGTGGCGGCCCGGAAGAGGGGCCTTAGGGTCCTCCGCAGGATGGAGCTCCTCGCCCACTTCCTCGCGCAAAGGCCCTCCGCGGGCGTGACCGGCACCCACGGCAAGACCACCACCACGGGGATGCTCGCGGCCATCCTCCTGGAGGCGGGCCTGGACCCCTGGGTCTTCCTGGGGGGGGAGCTCGCCCTCCTCCCCGGGAACGCCCGCCCCGGCCGGGGGCCCCGGGTGGCCGAGGTGGACGAGTCGGACCCCCTCTTCCGGGAGGTCCGGGTGAGCGTCGCCGTGGCCACCAACCTGGAGGCGGACCACGTGGCCCCCCCGGGGGAGCGGGCCCCCAACTACCACGAAAGCCTCGAGGCCCTAAGAGAGGCCATGCGGGGCTTCCTCGCGGGCGCAGAAACCGTGGTGGTCCCCGCGGCGGACCCGGGCCTCCTCGCCCTCACCGAGGGGCTTCCCCGGAGGCTCTTCGGCCCCGGAGGGGAGGTTTGGGCGGAGGCGGTGGACCTAAGCCCCTCCTGTACCTCCTTCCGCCTCGTCCACCGGGAAGGCCCCCTGGGGGAGGTTCAGCTGCGGGTGCCGGGGAAGCACAACGTCCACAACGCCCTCGCCGCCGCCCTCGCCGCCCTGGCCCTGGGGGCGTCCCCGGAGGCCATCTCCCGGGGGCTTTCCCGCTTCCCCGGCGTGGGGCGGCGGTTTGAGCGGGTGGGGGAGGTGGGCGGGGCCTGGGTGGTGGACGACTACGCCCACCACCCCACCGAGGTCCAGGCCACCCTGGAAGCGGCCCTCCTCTCCGGGCGGCGGGTCCGCGTCTTCTTCCAGCCCCACCGCCTCCTCCGTACCCAAGAGCTCTGGGAGGCCTTCGCCCAGGCCCTCAAGGGGGCCCACGAGGTGGTGGTCCTGCCCGTCTACACCGCGGGGGAGCGGGGCCGGGAAAGCCCCGAGGCCCTTTCCGACCGCATCGCAAAGAGGCTTGAGGACCTGGGCCGGTCCGCGCGCCGGATGGACAAGGAAGAGGCCCTGGCCTACGCCCGCGCCACGGCAAGGCCCGAGGACCTCCTCCTCTTCATGGGGGCCGGGGACGTGACCCTTCTCGCGCGGAGGCTCGTCCATGAAGGTTGAACGGGTGCTGCTCAAGGACTACACCACCTTGGGGGTAGGGGGGCCGGCGGAGCTTTGGACCGTGGAGACCCGGGAGGAGCTTAAGCGGGCCACCGAGGCCCCTTACCGCGTCCTGGGCAACGGCTCCAACCTCCTCGTCCTGGACGAGGGGGTGCCGGAGCGGGTCATCCGGCTTGCGGGCGAGTTCCAGGCCTACGACCTGAAGGGCTGGGTGGGGGCGGGGACCCTCCTTCCCCTCCTCGTCCAGGAGGCGGCCCGGGCGGGGCTTTCCGGCCTCGAGGGCCTCCTCGGCATCCCCGCCCAGGTGGGCGGGGCGGTGAAGATGAACGCGGGCACCCGCTTCGGGGAGATGGCCGACGCCCTGGAGGCGGTGGAGGTCTTCCACGACGGCGCCTTCCACGTCTACCGCCCGGAGGAACTCGGCTTCGGCTACCGGAAAAGCCGCCTCCCCCCCGGGGGCATCGTCACCCGGGTGCGCCTCAAGCTGAAGGAGCGCCCCAAGGAGGAGATCCTGAGGCGCATGGCCGAGGTGGACCGGGCCCGCAAGGGCCAGCCCAAGCGGAAAAGCGCCGGCTGCGCCTTCAAGAACCCCCCGGGCCAGTCGGCGGGGCGGCTCATTGACGAGCGCGGCCTCAAGGGGCTTCGGGTGGGGGACGCCATGATCTCCTTAGAGCACGGCAACTTCATCGTCAACCTGGGCCAGGCCCGGGCAAAGGACGTCCTGGAGCTCGTCCGCCGGGTCCAGGAGGAGCTTCCCTTGGAGCTGGAGTGGGAGGTGTGGCCGTAAAGGAGGGGTAAGATGGGCGTGGTGAAAGGCGTTCTCCTCCTCATCCTCGGGGCGAGCCTCTACGTGGCGAGCCTCGTGGCCGTCCCCGTGGAGGAGGTGCGGGTGGAAGGGCTACGCCACCTCTCCAGGGAGGCCGTCCTGCAAACCCTCCGCCTCGCTCCGGGCGACCCGTGGCTTTGGGTCTCAGGGAACAGGCTCCGGCCCCTCCTGGAAAACCCCTGGGTGGCCGAAGCCCACCTGGAAAAGCCCGCCTTGGGACAGGTGGTCGTCCGGGTGCGGGAACGCCGGCCCTTCCTCCCCCTGGAAACCGGGGACGCCCTGGCCGAGGACGGCGTCCTCCTCCCCCAAGGAGCCCCCCTCGCCCCCGGGCCCCGGGTGCGGGGGGTAGGGCCCCTCCCCCGGGAAGCCCTCCTCTCCCTGGGCCGGGCCTTCCCCCAGGCCCGGGAGATCCGCTACACCCCGGCGGGCTTCTGGGTGGAGCTGGAAGGGGCCACCCTCTTTGCCCCCGAGGCCGCGTATCTGCTAAAGTACGCCCAAACCGCGCGCCCTAAGGGGCGGGTTTTCGTGTATTCTTGGGGGGTGAGTCAGCGCCCATGATCATCGCCGGTTTGGACGTAGGCACCACCAAGGTCACCACCGTCATCGGGGAGCTCGCCCCTGACGGCGTTTTGGACATCATCGGCGAGGGCACCGTCCCCTCCCAGGGGCTGCGGCGCGGGGTGGTGGTCAACCTGGAAAGGACCACGGAGGCCATCCGCCAAAGCCTCTTCCAGGCGGAAAGGGTGGCCGGGGTCAAGGTGGAGCGGGTGGTGGTGGGCGTGGGTGGCCCCCACCTCAAAAGCGTCACCAGCCACGGCCTCGCCGCCATCCGCCGCGGCCACACCATCGCCGAGGCGGACGTGGAGCGGGCCATAGAGCAGGCCAAGGCCTACCCCTTTGAAGGGGAGCTGGAGCTTTTGCACGCCCTGCCCCTGGAGTTCAAGGTGGACGGCCAGGAGGGGATCCGGGACCCCGTGGGGATGGCGGGGGTGCGCCTCGAGGTGGACGTCCACCTCATCGCTGCGGGCCGGGGCCCCCTCGCCAACCTGCGCCGGGCCGTGGAGGAAGCGGGCCTCGCCCTGGACGCCGTCTGCGTCCAGGCCCTGGCCAGCGGGCTCGCCGTCCTCACCCCCGAGGAGGAGGAGATGACCGTCCTCCTCCTGGACATCGGCGGCGGCACCACCGACGTGGCCGTCTTCCGGGGCGGAAGGCTCGCCCACTCGGCCGTGGTGCCCCTGGGCGGGGACCACGTGACCCACGACATCGCCCAGCTCCTCAAGATCCCCTTTGAGGAGGCGGAACGGGTCAAGCGCAAGTACGGGGCCGCCCTGCCGGAGCTCGCCGACCCGGAGCTCGTCCTGGAGATCAACCAGGAGGGCGGCGCCCTGGGCGAGGTTCCGGCCCCGGAGCTCGCCCGCATCATCCGGCCGCGGATGCGGGAGATCCTCCATCTGGCGCGCCAGAGCGTGGACGAAACCCTGGGGCCTTTGGAGATCCAGGTCAACCGCGTGGTCCTCACGGGGGGCGGGGCCCTCCTCCGGGGCACCGACCTCCTCGCCCGGCAGCAGTACGGCCTCCCCGTGCGGGTGGGCAAACCCCAGGGGGTTTCGGGGCTTACGGACGTGGTCGCCTCCCCCGCCCACGCGGCGGCGGTGGGGCTCGTCCGCTACGGGGCAAGCCTCCCCCTAAAGCCCCAGGAGGCCAAGCGGATCAGGGAAAAACCGGAGGACAAGCCCAAGGGCGAGGGGCTTTGGGCCAGGATCAAGGAGTTTCTGAGCAACCTGTTCTAGAGGGAGGGGGGTATGGAAGGAGCGGTCATCAAGGTCATCGGGCTCGGGGGTGCGGGGAACAACGCGGTGAACCGCATGATTGAGGCGGGGCTTTCCGGCGTGGAGTTCATCGCCGCCAACACGGACGCCCAGGTGTTGGCCAAAAGCCTCGCCGACCACCGGATCCAGCTCGGGGAGAAGCTCACCCGGGGCCTCGGGGCCGGGGCCAACCCCGAGATTGGGGAGAAGGCGGCCCTCGAGGCCGAGGACCTCATCGCCGAGGCCCTGGAGGGGGCGGACCTCGTCTTCATCACCGCGGGCATGGGGGGCGGCACGGGGACGGGAAGCGCCCCCGTGGTCGCCGACATCGCCAAGCGGCTCGGCGCCCTCACCGTGGCGGTGGTGACGCGCCCCTTCAGCTTTGAGGGCCCCAAGCGCATGCGCACCGCCGAGGAAGGCATCAAAAAGCTCAAGGAGCGGGTGGACGCCATGGTGGTGGTCCAGAACGACCGCCTCCTCTCCGCCGTGGACAAGAAGATGACCTTAAAAGACGCCTTCCTCATCGCCGACCGGGTGCTGTACCACGGGGTCAAGGGGATCACCGACGTCATCAACCTCCCCGGCCTCATCAACGTGGACTTCGCCGACGTCAAGGCCCTCTTGGAGGGCGCGGGCCAGGTGCTCATGGGCATCGGGGCGGGGCGCGGGGAAAACCGGGTGGAGGAGGCGGCCAAAAGCGCCATCCACAGCCCCCTCCTGGAGCGCTCCATTGAAGGGGCCAGAAGGCTCCTCCTCAACGTGGTGGGCTCCGAGGAACTCTCCCTCATGGAGGCCGCCGAGGTGGTGGAGAGGATCCGGGAGGCCACGGGCCACGAGGACGTGGACATCCTCTACGGGGTCACCTACGACGAGCGGGCCCAGGACGAGCTCCGGGTCATCCTCATCGCCGCGGGCTTCGCGGAGAGCACCGTGGTGCCCCGCCCCGCCCGCCCCGTGGACTTCCCCACGGGCCACGTGGACCTGACGAACTACGACATCCCCGCCTTCATCCGCTACGGGGACGGGGACTACCCGCCCAGGCGGGGCAACTGAGCTTCCCCTTCCCGTGGTCGTGGCCGGCATAGACCCCGGGATCACCCACCTGGGCCTCGGGGTGGTGGCGGTGGAGGGGAAGGGGGCCCTCAAGGCCCGCCTCCTCCACGGGGAGGTGGTGAAGACCTCGCCGCAGGAGCCCGCAAGGGAGAGGGTGGGACGGATCCACGCCCGGGTCCTAGAGGCCCTCCACCGCTTCCGGCCCGAGGCGGTGGCGGTGGAGGAGCAGTTCTTCTACCGCCAAAACGAGCTCGCCTACAAGGTGGGCTGGGCCCTGGGGGCCGTCTTGGTGGCGGCCTTTGAAGCGGGGGTGCCCGTCTACGCCTACGGCCCCATGCAGGTGAAGCAGGCCCTGGCGGGGCACGGCCACGCCGCCAAGGAGGAGGTGGCCCTCATGGTCCGGGGCATCCTGGGCCTGAAGGAGGCCCCGAGGCCAAGCCACCTGGCGGACGCCTTGGCCATCGCCCTAACCCACGCCTTCTACGCCCGCATGGGCGCGGCGAAGCCTCTCTAGATCCCACCCCATGCCGGCTTGCGCCAGCATGGGGGCCCCGGCAAAAGGTCCTAGGGAGCTTCCCCAAGCCAGTTGGACGAAGGGAAACCGGAAAGGGTATAGAGGCCCTAAAGCTTGTACCCCAGGCGCCGGAGGAGGTCCTTTCGCCAGGCCACCTCGGCCTCGTCCTCCACGCCCAGGGGCGTGAAGCCGTCCATGACCCCGAGGATGGCCCTTTGCTCCCCCTCCTCGGCCACCACCACCTTGAGGGGGTTGGCGGTGGCGGCGTAGATCCGCACCACCTCGGGGCAGGCCTTCACCGCGTGGAGGACGTTGATGGGGTAAAAGCCCTCCCCCAAGACGATGAGGAAGGCGTGGCCGCAGGCGAGGTTGAAGAGGTTTTTCACGGCGAGCTCCACCAGGGCCTCGTCCGTCCCCGAGCGGCGGATGAGGCGCTTGCCGCTCGCCTCGGAGAAGGCGAGGCCGAACTTGATCCCGGGGACTGCGGTCACCAGGGCCTCGTGGAGGTCCTCCACCGTCTTGATGAAGTGGGCCTGGCCCAGGATGACGTTGAGGTTCTCGGGCTTTTCAATGGGAATCACCTTGAGCTCCATGCCCCGATTTTACCGAAGGCCACCTTGCCCCGGGAAAAGGGGTGTAGGATGAAGGGCATGGACGTCCTGGAGAAGGCCGTGGCCGGGGAGAGGCTTTCCGAAGGGGAGGTCCTAAGCCTCTTCAGCCTCCCCTTGCCCGAGCTCGCCGCCGCCGCCCACGAGGTGCGGCTTAAGAAGACCGACCCCGAGGTGGTGACCTTCCTCATAGACCGCAACATCAACTACACCAACGTCTGCACCGTGGCCTGCGCCTTCTGCGCTTTTTACCGCACCAAGAGGCAGAAGGACGCCTACACCCTGAGCTACGAGGAGATCGCGAGGAAAGTGGAGGAGCTCTACCAGGTGGGGGGCAGGCGGATCCTCATGCAGGGCGGGGTGAACCCCGAGCTTCCCCTGGATTGGTACCTGGACCTCCTCCGCTACCTCAAGGGCCGCTTCCCCGACCTCCGCATAGACGCCTTCAGCCCCGAGGAGATCCTAGGCCTGGAACGCCTCACGGGCCTTAGGGCGGAGGCGATCCTGGAAAAGCTAAAGGAAGCGGGCCTGGACGGCCTGCCCGGGGCCGGGGCGGAGATTTTGGTGGACGAGGTCCGCCTAAAGGCGGCCCCCGCCCGGATCCGGACGGCGGACTGGTACCGCATCGTGGACGCGGCCCAGGCCCTGGGGCTTTACACCCTCGCCACCATGGTCATTGGCTTCGGAGAGGGCCCCAAGGAGCGCGCCCTCCACCTCCTCGGCCTCCGCGCCCAGCAGGACAGGGCCCTGGAGCGCTACGGGAACGGCTTCGCCGCCTTCGCCCTGTGGACCCTTCAGGTGGAGCACACACGCCTCAAGGGCAAGGCCCCCGGGGCCACGGCCCACGAGTACCTGAAGACCCTGGCCATCGCCCGCCTCGCCCTGGACAACTTCGCCCACTTCCAGGCCTCCTGGCCCACCCTGGGCTTCAAGGTGGCCCAGGCGGCCCTCTACTACGGGGCCGACGACTTCGGGAGCACCATGCTGGAGGAGAACGTGGTCTCGGCGGCGGGGGGGCACGGGCGCACCCACGCCACGGTGCGCCAGATCGTCCGCCACATCGTGGACGCGGGGTTTAAACCGGCGGAGCGGGACCCCCTCTACCGCATCCTCCGCTACCCAGACCCCGAGGCCATCCTGAAGGAGCCCGAGCCCCTGGAACTCCCCCTCGCCTAAGGGCGGTTCCCCCATGCTGGCCCAAGCCAGCATGGGGGCCCCGGTTTTTCTCAGGATTAGCCTTCCCTCGGGCCGGGGTTGGCCTCGAGGCGCTGGAGGCCCTGGCGGATCTCCTGGAGGAGGGGCGCAAGGGGCCTCCCCTCCTCTAGGGCCCGGATCAGGGCGCTTCCCACCACCACCCCGTCCGCCACCGCTGCCTGGGCAGCCGTGGTCCTGCCGGAAACCCCGAAGCCCACGGCCACGGGGAGGGGGGTCCTGGCCTTGATGCGCCGCACCAGGTCCTTCACCTCCTCGGGAAGCCTTTCCCGCATCCCCGTGACCCCGGTGACGGAGACGGCGTAGACGAAGCCCGTGGCGTGGCGGACCACGGTGGCGATGCGGGCGTCCGTGGAGGTGGGGGCGAGGAGGAAGACCGTCTCCAGGCCGATCTCCTGGGCGAGGCGCACGAGGCCTGGGTCCTCGTCGGGAGGGAGGTCGGGGAGGATCACCCCCGTGGCCCCCGCCTGCTTGAAGAGGCCGAAGAAGCGCTCCGGCCCCCAGGCCAGGACGGGGTTCAGGTAGGTCATGAGGAAGAGGGGCTTTTCCGTCATGGCCCGCACCTCCCGCACGAGCTCCAGGGTCCCCTGGACGCTCATCCCCTTCCTCAGGGCCAGTTCGCTTGCCCGCTGGATCACGGGGCCGTCCCCCAGAGGGTCGGAGTAGGGGAGGCCGATCTCCAGAAGGTCGGCGTAGGGCAAAACCTCCTCCACCGCCTGCAAAAAGCCTTCCCGGCTGGGGAAGCCTGCGGTGAGGTAAGGGATGAGGGCGGCCCTTCCCTCGGACCGGGCCTTGGCGAAGGCCTCCTGGGTGGTCACAGCTCCCCTCCCAGAAGGCGCATGGCCTCGGTCACGTCCTTGTCCCCCCGGCCGGAGAGGTTGATGACCACCACCTGGTCCTTGTCCATCTCCGGCACCACCTTGGCGGCGTGGGCGATGGCGTGGGCCGATTCCAAGGCGGGGATGATGCCCTCAAGCCGCGCCAGGAGCTTGAAGCCCTCGAGGGCCTCCTCGTCCGTGACGCTGGCGTACTCCGCCACCCCGGCGTCGGCGTAGTAGCTGTGCTCCGGCCCCACCCCGGGGTAGTCCAGCCCCGCGGAGACGGAGTGGGCCGGGGTGATCTGGCCGTCGTGGTCGTAGAGGAGGTACATGTAGCTCCCGTGCAGCACCCCCCGCTTCCCCGCCCCGATGCTCGCGGCGTGCCTGCCCGTGGAAAGCCCCTCCCCGGCGGCCTCCACCCCAATGAGCCTGGGGCGCTCCTCCTCGGGCAGGTAGGCGAAGGGGGCGAAGAGGCCGATGGCGTTGGACCCGCCCCCCACCGCGGCGATGAGGGCGTCGGGGAGGCGGCCGAAAAGCTCCTGGCTTTGCCGCTTCACCTCCTCCCCGATGACGCTCTGGAAGTCCCGGACCATCATGGGGTAGGGGTGGGGGCCCACCACGGAACCCAGGATGTAGAAGGTGGTGCGCACGTTCGTGATCCAGTCGCGGATGGCCTCGTTGGTGGCGTCCTTGAGGGTGCGGCTCCCCGCGGCCACGGGCCGCACCTCGGCCCCGAGGAGCTTCATGCGGAAGACGTTTAAGGCCTGGCGCCTGACGTCCTCCTCCCCCATATAGACCACGCACTCCATGCCGAAGAGGGCCGCCACCGTGGCCACGCTCACCCCGTGCTGCCCCGCCCCCGTTTCGGCGATGACCCGCCTCTTGCCCATGCGCCTGGCCAGGAGGGCCTGGCCCAGGGTGTTGTTGATCTTGTGGGCCCCGGTGTGGAGGAGGTCCTCCCGCTTGAGGTAGACCTGGGCCCCGCCCCAGTGCTCGGAAAGCCGCTTGGCGTGGTAGAGGGGGGTGGGCCTGCCGGCGAACTGCCTGAGGTAGTGGTCCAGCTCCTCCAGGAAGGCCGGATCCTTCTTGGCCTCCCGGTAGGCGGCCTCCAGCTCCTCCAGGGCGGGGATCAGGGTCTCGGGCACGTACCGCCCCCCGTAGGGGCCGAACCGCCCCCTCGCGTCGGGCAAGGGAAAGTCGGGTAGGGTCAGCATGCTTCGCTCCCTAAAGGCGCCTCGCGCCAAGACAACTCCCATCCTACCCCGGAGGGGCCTCCCGGTAAACTCGGGGGGATGGAAGGGCCTCTCACGATCCCGGTCTTGGACAAGGGCTTCGTCCGCCTGGTGGACCAGATGGGGGACGACCGCGCCATCGTCCAGGCGGCCCGGGTGTCCTACGGGGAAGGGACGAAGACGGTGCGGGAGGACGCCGCCCTCATTGACTACCTCATGCGCCACCGCCACACAAGCCCCTTTGAGATGGTGGTCTTCAAGTTTCACGTCAAGGCCCCCATCTTCGTGGTCAGGCAGTGGTTCCGCCACCGCACGGCGAGCGTCAACGAGGTCTCGGGGCGCTACTCCATCCTCAAGGAGGAGTTCTACGAGCCCGAGGCCTTCCGCAGGCAGGCGAGGAGGAACAAGCAGGCTTCGGAAGGGGCCCTCCTGGACGAGGAGGCCTTGGCCCTCCTAAGGAGGGTGGAGCAGGAGGCCTACGGGGCCTACCGGGCCCTTCTGGAGAAGGGCGTGGCCCGGGAGATGGCCCGGATGGTCCTTCCCCTCAACCTCTACACCGAGTTCTACTGGAAGCAGGACCTGCACAACCTCTTCCACTTCCTCAAGCTCCGCCTCGCCCCCGAGGCCCAGTGGGAGATCCGCCAGTACGCCCAGGCCATCGCCGAAATCGTCAAGGAGAGGGTCCCCTTGGCCTGGGCCGCCTTTGAGGAGCACCTTTTAGGAGGGGCTCTTCTCTCCCGCACGGAGCTTCGGGCCCTAAGGGGCCTCCTCACCCCCGAGGTCTACGAGAAGGCCCTGGCCTCTTTGGGCCTCGAGGGAAGCCGCCTTAGGGAGGCCCTGGAGAAGCTCTTCGGGCCCGGGGAGGTCCCTTAGACGAGCTCTTCCGCCTTCTTCCCCGTGCGGGCCTCTATGAGCCGGTAAAGCTCCTCCTCCGTGAGGGTGGGGACCCCTAAGGCCTTGGCCTTTTCCAGCTTGCTCCCCGGGGCCTCCCCCACCACGAGGTAGCTCGTCTTGCGGCTCACGGCGTCCGTCACCTTGGCCCCAAGGCGCCGGAGGAGGGCCTTCACCTCCTCCCGGGGGCGGGAAAGCTCCCCGGTGATCACGAAGGTGAGCCCTTTAAGGGCCTCCCCGCCCTTCTCCTTGGCCTCCATCTCCACCCCCGCCTCCTTGAGCCTTCGCACCAGGTGGCGGAAGGCGGGGTCCCTCAGGGTTTCCAGGATGGCCCTCGCCGTGAGCTCCCCCACCTCCTCCACCTCCAAAAGCTCCTCCAGGCTGGCCTCGAGGAGGCGGTCCATGGTCTGGAACTTGGCCGCCAGGTTCCGGGCCAGGACCTCCCCCACTCCCGGAAGCCCCAGGGCGTAGAGGAGGCGCTCTAGGCCCCTTTTCTTGCTCTCCTCTATCTGGCGGAGGAGGTTTTGGGCGCTCTTTTCCCCCATGCGCTCCAGGCCCACCAGGTCTTCCTTCCTCAGGCGGTAGAGGTCGGCCACGTCCTTGACCAGGCCCTTCTCCAAAAGCTTCTCAACGAGCTTCTCCCCCAGGCCCTGGATGTCCATGGCCTTGCGGGAGGCGAAGTGGCGGATGGCCTCAAAGCGCTTGGCGGGGCACAAGGGGTTGGGGCAGCGGTGGACCTTCCCCTCCTGGATGAGGCGATGGCCGCACTCGGGGCAGGCCTCGGGCCAGCGCACGGGCCGCTCCTTTCCCGTGCGCCGCTCCTTGAGGACCCGGAGGACCTCGGGGATGACCCCGCCCGCCTTGTGCACCAAAACCCAGTCCCCGATGCGGATGTCCAGCTCCTCTATGTAGCTTTCGTTGTGCAGGGTGACCCGGGAAACCTCGCTGCCCTCTAGGAAGACGGGCTCGAGGACCCCCACCGGGGTCACCCGCCCGGTGCGCCCCACCTGGAAGACCACGTCCAAAAGCCGGGTCTCCTTCTCCTCGGCGGGGAACTTGTAGGCGATGGCGAAGCGGGGGGCGCGGGCGGTGTAGCCGAGCTCCCGCCAAAGTTGCAAATCGTCCAGCTTCACCACCACCCCGTCCGCCTCAAAGGGAAGCTCCCGCCGCTTCTTCAGCCAGTCCTGGTAGATTCCCTCCACCCCTTCCGCCCCCACGGCCCGCGCGTAGCCGTGCTCCACGGGGAAGCCCTTCTCCTTGAGCCAGTGGAGGAGGGCGAACTGGGTCGCCACCCCTTCCCTCTCCACCTCTTCCAGCCCGAGCCCCAGGGCGTAGAAGGTGGCCCTGAGGCCCCGCTTGGCGGTGATGCGGGGGTCTTTTTGCCTTAGGGAGCCCGCCGCGGCGTTCCTAGGGTTTTTGAAGATCTTCTCCCCCCGCTCCTCCAGCTCCTCGTTGAGCCGGAGGAAGGCCGCTATGGGCATGTAGACCTCGCCCCGGACCTCGAGGCGCTCCGGCACCCCCTTGAGCCTCCTCGGGATGGTGGGGATGGTGAGGAGGTTCTGGGTCACCTCCTCCCCCACCTCCCCGTCCCCCCGGGTGGCCCCGTAGACCAGGACCCCATCCTCGTAGTAGAGGTTGACGGAAAGGCCGTCCACCTTGTGCTCCACGGTGTAGGCGAAGGGGCCCTTCCGGCCCAGGGCCCGCTCTATCCGCTCCTCAAAGGCCCTGACCTCATCCAGGGTGAAGGCGTTGTCCAAGGAGTACATGCGGGTGGGGTGGCGGACGGGGCGGAAGGTGGCCTCGAGGGGCCTCGCCCCCACTTGCTCCGTGGGGGAGTCCGGGCTTTTGAGCTCGGGAAAGCGCTCCTCAAGCTCCTTGAGCTCCCTAAGAAGCCGGTCGTACTCGGCGTCGGAGATCTCCGGGTCCGCCAGGACGTAGTAGCGGTAGTTGTGGTAGCGGATGAGGTCCCGTAGCTCGTTCACCCGCTTCCTCGCCTCTTCCAGGGTCATGACCCTAGTGTACCTTGGGCTATACTTTTCCTTGGACTAGGGGTGCGCCCCCTATCCCGAAAGGAGGCGTTATGAGGAGGCTTTTATGGTTGCTCACCTTAGGCGCGCTCGCCGTGGCCCTCACGGCCTGCCCCAGGAAAGCGGAGGAGCAGGCCGCCACGGAGACGGCTCCGGCCGAAGGGACGACCCTTCCCGGGGCCGACATCCGGGTGGGGCTTGCTTTTGACGCCGGCGGCAAGTTTGACCGCTCCTTCAACCAGTCCGCCTGGGAAGGGGCGCAGCGGGCGGCCCAGGAGCTCGGCGTCCAGATCTTTGACTTTGAACCCGCCGACCCCTCCCAGGTGGGCCAGGGCATCCGCACCTTCGCCGAGGAAGGGTTTGACCTGGTGATCGGGGTGGGCTTCGCCAACGAGCCCGCCATCACCGCCACGGCCGAGGAGTTCCCCAAGGTGAAGTTCGCCGTGATTGACGCCGTGCCCGGGGAAGGGCAGCTGGCCAACGCCCTGGGCGTGGTCTTCCGGGAGCACGAGGGGAGCTTCCTCGTGGGCTACGTGGCGGGCAAGCTCTCCCGCACCGGCGTGGTGGGGTTCATCGGCGGCATGGACATCCCCCTCATCCACAAGTTTGAGGCGGGCTTCCGCGCCGGGGCGGAGTACGCCTTCCAGGAGGACGGGATCCAGGGCCGGGTCCTGGTGGGCTACGTGGGCAACACCCCCGCCGCCTGGAACGACCCCGCCAAGGCCAAGGAGATCGCCTCCAGCCAGGCCCGCCAGGGGGCGGACATCATCTACGCCGCCGCCGGGGGCTCCGGCCTTGGCCTCATTGACTTCGTGAAGGAGGAGATGTGCCTCAGGGAAGGCAGGGCCGTACGCTTCGTCCGCGAGGACCGCTTCGCCGACGTGCCCAAGTACCCCGCCTACGAGGAGAAGTGCGGCGAGGGCGCCACGCCCCTCTTCTTCATCGGCGTGGACTCCAACCAGAACTACCTCGGCGACACCGACAACGACCCCACCACCCTCAACCACGGCCTGACCTCCATGGTCAAGCGGGTGGACGTGGCCGTGTACGACGCCATCAAGAGCGTCGTGGACGGCACCTTCCAGGGCGGGGTCAAGGACCTAGGCCTCGCCGAGGAGGGCGTGGGCTACGCCCTGGACGAGTACAACCAGGCCCTGATCCCGGAGGAGGTGAAGGCCCGCCTCGAGGAGCTGAAGCAGGCCATCATCAACGGGGAGATCCAGGTGCCCGAAACCCGCTAAGGGGCAGGGGCCCAAAGGCCGGGGCCTTTTGGCCCCGGTTTTCCCGTATACTCCTCCCGTGGCGAAGGCCCTGGTCCTCAAGGACATCACCAAGCGCTTCCCCCTGGTCCTGGCCAACGACCGCATCGGCCTGGACCTGGAGTGGGGCGAGGTCCTGGCCCTGGTGGGGGAAAACGGCGCGGGCAAGTCCACCCTCATGAAGATCGTCTACGGCCTCCAGCCCCCGGACGCCGGGGAGATGTGGGTGGACGGGAAGCCCTACCGGCCCAAAAGCCCCCAGGACGCCATCAGGGCGGGCATCGGCATGGTCCACCAGCACTTCATGCTGGTGGAGCCCTTCACCGTCTTGGAGAACCTGGTCCTGGGCCTCGAGCCCGGAAGCCCCCTCTTCCTGGACCTGGAGGCGGCCAGGAGGCGGGCGGTCCGCCTCATGGAGGAGCTGGGCTTTGAAGTGCCCCTGGACGAGAAAGTGGAGAACCTCCCCGTGGGCCTGCAGCAGCGGGTGGAGATCCTCAAGGCCCTCTACCGGGAGGCCAAAATCCTCATCCTGGACGAGCCCACCGCCGTCCTCACCCCCCAGGAGGCCGAGGAGCTCTTCCGTTTCCTAAGGGGCTACGTGGCGAGGGGGAACGCCGCCATCTTCATCAGCCACAAGCTGAAGGAGGTCCTCCAGGTGGCGGACCGCATCACGGTGATCCGGGACGGGAAGGTGGTGGGCACGGTGCGGGCCGAGGAGACCTCCCTGGAAGCCCTCGCCCGGATGATGGTGGGCCGGGAGGTGGTCTTGCGGGTGGAGAAGGGGCCGGCGAGGCCGGGGGAGGTGGTCTTGGAGGTGGAGGGCCTCGAGGCCCCGCCCCGCCTCAAGGGGGTGAGCTTCCAGGTGCGGGCCGGGGAGATCGTGGGCATCGCCGGGGTGGAAGGGAACGGCCAGACCGAGCTCGTGGAGGCTCTCACCGGCCTCAGGCCCTTTAGGGGCAAGGCCCTCCTCCTGGGCCGGCCCCTTCCCCCCTCGGCCCGGGGGGTCAGGGACTTTGGGGTAAGCCACGTGCCCGAGGACCGGCTCGCCCGCGGCCTCGTCCTGGACTTCTCCGTGAAGGAGAACGCCGTCCTCGGGGACCAGCACCGACCTCCCTTCCGAGGGTTTTTGGGCTTCCTGGAAGACGAAGCGGCCGAGGAGCACGCCAGAAGGCTCGTGGAGGCTTACGATGTCCGCCCCCGCTCCACCGCCCTCTCCGCCCGCCGCTTCTCCGGGGGGAACCAGCAGAAGATCGTGGTGGGAAGAGAGGTCCTACGAAGCCCAAGGCTTCTCGTGGCCGCCCAGCCCACCCGGGGCGTGGACGTGGGGGCCATTGAGTTCATCCACAAGGAGCTCGTCAAGGCCCGGGACCAGGGGCTCGCCGTCCTCCTCGTCTCCGCCGACCTCTCGGAGATCCTCGCCCTCTCCGACCGCATCCTGGTGATGCACGGGGGGCGCATCGTGGGGGAGCTCGCCCCGGAGGAGGCCACGGAGGAAAGGCTCGGCCTCCTCATGGCCGGGGTGACCGCCTAAGGCCCTCCCCGTTCCCGGCCGGGGAAGCCCTCTGAGGGCCTTTTGCCGGGGCCCGCACGCCGGCGCAAGCCGGCGTGGGGTGGCCTTACTCGCGAAGCTCCCCGGCCACCCGGCCGAGGACCACCACCTCCCCCGTCTTGAGGGCGTAGCGCACCCGCTCGCCCCGGACGAAGCCCTTCTCGTCCCGGCTCTCCACGCCGCCGTAGAGGTAGGCGTACCCCTCCTTCTCCCGGAGAAGCGCCCGCTCCGCCCGGGTGGTGCGGCCCCCCTGGACGAACTCCACGCCCCCAAGAAGCCAGAGGGCGTCCTCGTCCAGGAAGTAGCGGAGGGCCTGGGCCTTGCCCTTTAGGGGCTTCTCCCCTTCCCGGCTCAAGGCCAAGGGCCCTTCCAAGAGAGCCTCCCCGGTGTCATTGCGGTAGCGGAGCCTCACCCCCTCCACCCGGGTCGCCCCCTGGGCGAGGGCCACCGCCCCCGGGGCGGGCCGGACCTCGAGGCGCCCCTCCTCCTCCAGAAAGCGGGCCTCGCCCCCGGAGAGAAGAAGCTCTTCCCTCCCCCCCCGCTCCACCAGGGCCAGGGGCCCCCGGGCCTCCACCTCCTCCCCCAGGCGCACCTCCACCCCCTTGGGGTCGTAGAGGACGAGGCGGAGGTAGGTCTTCGCCCCTTCCTCCCCCGCCCGCCTAAGGCGCATCAGGTAGGGAAGCCCCTCCCGGAGGAGGTCCTTGTTGTAGGCGGCCTCCACCCGGTCCCCCGGGGAAAGGCCCTCCTCGAGGACGCTCCCCGCGTCCAGGAAAAAGGCCCGCTCCCCCACCACCGCGCGGTCCCCGGTGAGGGCCACAAGCTCCCCCACGTGGAGGTCCCCGTAGTCCGCGTAGAAGAGGCTCCCCTCCTCCCCCGAGACCCAGGCCACCACCTTCTTGTCCTTGCGGACGAGCTCCACCTCCGGGCGGTAGACCTCCTGGGCCAGGGCGAGGGCCAGGCCGAGGAGGAAAAGGAGGGGGAGCCTAGGCCAGGGCACCTACTTCTCCCCAAGCTTCTTAAAGTCCTCCACGGGGAGGCGGAAGGCCTTTCCGTAGACCCGGACCTGGTGGCGGTTCACGTTGTGGAGGAGGGTGGCCCCGGAAAGGCGGAAGCCCTCCTTCGCGTTCTCGCTCACGGCGGGCCTCCCCAAGACGATGGCCTCCCCGGTGGTGTCGTCGTAGTAGAGGCTCTCCCCCCGGGTCACGAGGTCGCCGTCCTCGAGGACCACTCCCCCGGTGGCGATGAGCTTCTTGGGGCCGGTGAGGCTCCGCACCTCCTTGGCCCGGATCCTCAGGTCCCCGTCCTTGCGCTTGCGGACGAGGACCACCTCCTTGGGGTCAGTGAAGACGGCGAGGCCCCGCTCCTCCTCGTAGTACACAAACCCCGCCCGCCCCTCCTGGTTGCCGCTCTTGAGGAGGGCGTTTTCCGTGGTGGAGGTGTCCGTGTCCACCTGGAAGGTCATGCGGCTCCCCTCCACCTCCACGGGATCCTCCCCGGGCTTGGGCTCCTGGCGCATGCGGGCAGGCCCCATCAAGACCCCTTCCCCGGTGCTTTCCCGGTAGACGAGGGTGGGCCCCCGGGCCTCCACCCGGCCCCTCCGCACCACCACGCCCCCCTCAAACCGGGCCTCCCGCTCCCCCTCCGCCTCCTGCATGGTCTTGCCCTTCGGGGCGATGAGGGTGGCCTTGGGGGCGAGGATGGCGAGGTCCTTCACCCGCCCCCGCACCTCCCCCTCAAAGACCCAGGGACCGTAGCGGAGGTCCCCGGAAAGCCGCCCTCCCTCCACCCGGATCACCCGCACCTCCGAGGCCGCGAAGACCAAGGCCATGCCCAAGAGCACCCATGCCGTCCGCTTCATCCGCTTCCTCCTTCCACCTGGCAAGGTCCGAAACTCCCCCCGGCGGGGAACTCAAACCGAGGGTTTTCCGCTTCAATCCGCTCCAGGGCGAAGTCGGAGCGGAAGCGCTCCGCCTCGCCCCGGAGGTTGGGCGCCTCAATCCGCACCCATGGGGCCAAAAACCCCTCCTTCTGCCGGATGAGGACGTCCCCGAGGCCGGGCCGGGAAAGCTCCAGGCGGTAGCACCCCTTCAGGATCTCCACCCGGGCGTAGGGGAGGCGGAGGTTGTCCCCGGGCTCCACCACCACCTCGGGGGCGAACAGGCGCAGGTCCAGCCTGCCCTCCACGTACCGCCCTCCGGAAAGCCCCCCCCGCACCCTAAAGCGCCCCCCCTCCTCCACCATCTCCTCCGCGGCAAAGCGCCACTCCACCCCTTCCTCCTCGGGAAAGAGGTGAAAGGCCACGCCGTAAAGCCGCACCCCCGCCTCCTTGGGCGCCTCGGCGGGACGGGGCCAAAGGACAAGGGCGAGGCCTAGGGCGAGAAGGAGGAGGAGAAGCCGCACCACGCCCGGTCGTGTCAAGAGTTATGTGTAAGAGTCTGTGTACGGGGGGCATACCGCTCCTGAAGCATCTTCTCCAGCACCTCCTTCACCTCCGAGAACCCCTTTAGTTTCCGTTCTGCCCACCTCCCTTCCTGCCTCTCTGACTCCAGGTAAAGGAGCTTGTACACCGCCTCTTCCTTAGGAAACTTGTGGTCCCGCACCTTCGTCCCCCGCCGTAGCTCCCGGATAAACCGCTCCATCAGGTTGGTGCTCCGCAGGTACGGCCAAAGCACCTTGGGGTACCCGTAGAACCGCAGGAAGGCCCCCGAATCCTGTACCCAAAGCCCCACCACCCCCGGGTACCGCGAACCCCAGGCGGCCTTCACCTCCTCCAAGGCCCTAAGGGCTTCATCCCTGCTCTCCGCCCCGTACACCCGCCTCAGGTCCTCCGCCAGCAGGCCCCGGTCCCGCGCCCGCACCTGGGACAGGCTCCACCGCACCCCGTGCACCACGCACCGCTGCCACTCCGCCTGAGGGTAGACCCTGCGGATCGCTTCAGGAAGCCCGGGCAGCCCGTCGGTGATGAAGAGCAATACCCGCCGCAGGCCCCGCTGCCAAAGCTCCCCCAGGACCCCCTCCCATCCCAGGGCGCTCTCCGTGGGCAACAGCCAGAACCCCAGGACCCGCCTCTCCCCATCAGGGGCGATGCCCAGGGCCACATACACCGTTTCCCGCACAATCCCTTCCCCTTCCCTGAAGACCTTTAAGGAAAGCCCGTCCAGGTAGACGAAGGCCATCTCCTCGGGCAAAGGCCGGGTGCGGAAGGCTCCTGCCGCCTCCAGGACTTGGTCGGTCAGAGCGCTTAGGGTCTCGTGGGAGTAGCGGTGGCCTAAGAGCAGGCTCAATATCTCGGCCGCCTTGCGCTGACTGACCCCGGCGGCGTACAAGGCCACAGCTACTTCCCCCACGTCCACCAGGCGGCGGGCGTAGGGCTTAAGGAAAGCCGGGTAATACCGAGATTCCCGATCCCTAGGGACCTTCAGGTCCACCTGGCCGAAGGTGGTCTCCAGCTTGCGGGGGTAGTAGCCGTTCCTGCGCCCCCCGTGCACCTGCAAGAAGGCTGTCCGGTCCAGCTCCAGAACCGTCTGCAGAACCTCGGCTACTGTCTCCCGCACCGCTTCCCTCAGCAAGATCCGCAAGGTATCCTGGTCCACGGGGCACCTCCTCGTGCTAAGGTGTGCCCCCCTATTAAACACGGGCCCTTACACATAAATCCTTACACGACCCCACGCCCCCCACGATAGCGAAAGGCGCTTGAGAAAGATGACACTCAGCCAAGGACGTCCCGAGGGTTGCCCCGCACCCGCAGGTTGACCCAGGTCTTCCTCAGGCGGAGGAGGAGCCTTAGGGGGCGGTAGAGGGGGGAGAGGGGCAGGACATAGGCGGGGAACTGGACCCGCTGGCCCCCAAACCCCTCCTTGAAGCGGTGGATCCCCTCGGCGTGGCTCCCCTGGGGGTTTTTGGGGATGCCCCAAAGGTCGTAGACGCGGTAGCCCCGGGCCATCCCGTGCCGGATGGCGGCGAGGTGCATGCCCATGGGGGCCTTGGCCTCGGGGTGCTTGCGGGTGCTGCCGCCGTAGAGGTAGGCCACCTTGCCGGCGAAGGCCACGAAGAGGCCCGCCGCCAGGGCCTCCCCGTCCTTCCGCGCCAGGGCGAGAAAGGCCTCCCCCAAGGGCTGGTTCATCTCCTTGAGGACCGCCCGGTAGTAGGCCTCGTCGTGCTGGAGGAGGCGGGCCCTCCGGTTGGTCTCCGTGAAGAGGCGGTAGAACTCCGGGAAGGCCTCCTCCCCCTCCACGGAAAGGGCCACCCGCTTGAGGGCGAGCCGGGCGTTCCGGCGGTGCATCTCCTTCATCCCCTTGAGGAGGGCCTCCTCCCCCTGGGTGAGGTCCAGCCAGAGGGAGTGGGCGGGCTGGATGGGCTCCTCCAAAAGGAGGCCGGGGAAGCGGGGGGCAGGAAGGTGGGCGGGAAGCCCCGCCTCCGGCTCCAGGACCAGGTGGGTGGCCCGAAGGGCCCGCCCCAAGGTCCGGGCCACCTGGGGCAGGTCCTCGAGGCGGTGGAGGGCGGGCCCCCTAGGGGCGTAGGCCAGGGCAAGCCCCCCGGGGAGGGGGCGGAGAAGAACCTGGGCCGCCCCCAAGAGCTCGCCCTCCCGGTAGACGGCCAGGCGCTTGGGCACCCAGCCGGAAAGGCGCTTCACCTCTCCCCAGCCCCAAGACTGCAGGGGGCTGGCGATGGGAAAGGCCGCCACGAGGGTATTCCAGGCCTCGGGCTCGTGGACTTCCAGAAGCTCCCACACCCCTCAAGGGTACAGGGCCCGAGCGAGGTCTTCCAGGAGGCCGTCCCCCTCCAGGGGAAGGCCCTGGCGCTCCAGGTAGGCCTCGAGGAGCCCGGCGAAGCGGGGGTCCTTCGCCCGGGCCGCCCGCTCGGCGATGGGCACCAGGGGCCAGCCGTAGGCCAGGTGGCCCAAAAGGTCGTAGAGGTCGTACGGCCCGGGGAGGATGCGGCGCAAAAGCGCCTCGGTCCAGCCCTTGGCCACCAGGTTTTGCAGAAGGGCCCGACGGCCTGCCGTTTTCCGCCAAAGCTCCCGGAAGCGCTCCTCCTTGGGGAGGGCCTGGGCGAGGCGGGAGCACACCTCCTGAAGGGTGGCCACCCGCTCCCCCCCGGGCAGAAGGTACCCCTCCCGGCCCAAAAGGCTTTCCACCGCCTGCTTCAACCGCCGCCCGGACACGGGTTTTTCCAGGAAGAGGTCCGCCCCCAAGGCCTTCCCCACCCCTTCCAGCTCCCGTCCTCCCCCGGTGAAGAGGATGACGGGGACCTTGCTCAGGCAGCGAACGGCGCGGATGCGCCCCAGGAGGGAGAGGCCGTCCATATCGGGCATCATGATGTCCAAAAGGATGAGGTCGGGGGTCTCCTTGCGCAGGTGCTCCAGGGCGGCCCTGGCCGAGTCCGCCACGGTCACCTCGTGGCCCGAGCCGGAAAGGAGCACCTCCAGGAGGTAGCGGATTTGGGGGTCGTCGTCCACCACCAAAAGGCGCGCCACGAAACCCATGCTACGGCAAGGGCCAAGGCCTAAGGTATCATGGGGCGATGAGGATCGCCTTCCAAGGCACGGAAGGGGCCTACAGCGAGGAGGCCTTGCTCAAGGCCTTCCCCGAGGCGAAGCCCGTGGGCTTTCCCACCTTTCACCAGGTCTTTGAGGCGGTGGAGGCGGGCGAGGCGGAGCTCGGGGTGGTGCCGGTGGAGAACACCACGGCGGGGAGCATCAACCAGACCTACGACCTCCTCCTGGAGAGCGACCTCCACGTGGTGGGGGAGATCGTCCACCGGGTGGAGCACTGCCTCCTCGCCCCCAAGGGCACGACGCTCAAGGACCTGCACGCGGTGAAGAGCCACCCCCAGGCCCTGGCCCAGTGCGACGGCTTCCTCGCCCGGATGCGCCTCTCCCCCATCCCCGTCTTTGACACTGCGGGGGCCGCCCGGGCCCTGGCGGAGAACCCGGAGCCCGGGGTGGGGGCCATCGCCTCGAGGCGGGCCGCCGAGCTCTACGGCCTGGAGGTCCTGGCGGAGAACATTGAGGACTACCCCCACAACTACACCCGCTTCTTCGTCATCGGGCGCGAGGAGGCGAAAAAGGGGGAGGGGCCCCACAAGACCAGCATCGTCTTCGCGGTGCGCCACCGCCCGGGAGGGCTTTTGGAGGCCCTTTCCGTCTTCGCCGAGGCGGGGGTGAACCTCACCAAGCTGGAGTCCAGGCCCCGGAGGGACAAGCCCTTCAGCTACCTCTTCTACCTGGACCTGGAGGGGCACCTGGAGGACCCCGGGCCCGCCCAGGCCCTCCTCCGCCTCCTCAGGCGGGTGGCCTTCCTCAAGGTCCTGGGCTCCTACCCCGCCCACGCCAACGGGGGCGTTAGCGCACCCTAAGCTCCCGCAGGAAGAGGTTCCGATCCTCCGGAGGGGCGTAGAGGTCGTTGAGGAAGGCGAGGACGAGCACGCCCCGCCCCGTGGTCCGGACCCGCACTTCCTTTAGGCCCAGGACCTCCCCCTGCCAGAGCACCCGGTCCCCCTCGGCCACCACGGCCCAGGGACCCTCCCCTTTCGCGGGGGTGCCCTCGAGGCGGAGGACCACCTCCGCCTCCCGGCAGAGGGGGATCTCCACCACGCCGTTGGCGTAGAGGTCCGCCCGCTCGGGGAGGGGCCCCGGGCGGCACCCGCCAAAGGGGAGGGGCTTCGGCGCAAGCCCCCCTTCCAGCCCCCAAAGCCCCGCCCCAAGCCCCAGGGCGAGGGCCAGGACCCCCAAGGCCCACCTCACCGCCCCACCTCCCCCTCCAGGAGGAAGGCGGGCCGCAAGGCCAAGCCCCCCTCCCGGAAGAGCACGAGCACGAGTCTCTTCCCCTCTATGGGGGTCTCGGGAAGGGGGAAGCGGACGGGCTTCTCCGCCGACCACTCCCAGCCGAGCCTCCGGCACCCCTCGGCGCAGAGCCAGACCTGGAGGCGGTACCCCTCGCCTTTCTCCAGGGCCACCGCCCCCTCGCCGCCCCGATCCGGGACGACGAGGTAGCGGAGGGCCGGGGGAGGCCCCTCGGGGCGGGCCGCCAGGTAAAGGAAGGGGAGGGACCAAAGGAGGGCCACCCCCCCGGCAAGCCCCAGCCCCAGGGGAGCCCGCCCCCCCTCGAGGCGGGCCAGGGCCATCCCCCCGAGGAGGAAGAAGACCTCGCCCCGGAAGGGGCTCGGGACGCTGAAGGGGTTGTCCACCATCCCCATCCCCAAATAGGCGGCGAGAAGGCCGAAGAGGAGGCCGTCCCCCCAGGCCCCCGCGAGGAACCCCCCGGCGAGGAGGAGAAGCCCCACCGCCCCGAAGACCCCCCCTTCCCCCAGGGCCTGGAGGAGGTGGTTGTGGGCGAAGGTCCAAAGCCCGCCCCAGGGCCTGAGCCAGTCGGGACAGGTAAGCCCCCGGGCCTCGAGGAGGGGAAAGAGGAAGCAGTCCCCGAAGAGCACCCCCCCGATCCGCTCCCCGAGGAGGTAGGGCCCCACCCCCGTCCAGGGGTGCTCCTGGAAGACCCGGTAGGCGGCGAGCCACACCCCCTCCCTCCCGGAAAGGTGGGCCTGGAAGAAGCGCTCCGTGGCGGGAAGGTTCAGGGCGAAGGCGGCGAGGAGAAGCCCACCCCCTAAGGCCAGGGCGAGAAGGCCCCGCCTGCGGAAGAGGAGGGCCGCCGCCCCGCCCACGAGGAAGCCCAGCATCCCCCCACGGCTCCCCGAAAGGAGGAGAACCGCCCCCCCCAGAAGGCCCAGGAGGGCCCGGAAGGGCCAGGGGTAGCGGAGGTGGAGGGCGAGGAGGAGGCCGAGCCCCCCGAGGAAGCCGAAGCCCACGGGGCTGTGGAAGGGGTGGCTGAGCCGGGCCCGCACCGCCCCGTCCCCCCAAACCCAGTAGGTGGCGGCGAAGCCCGTGAGGTAGAGGAGGAAGAGGCCCACGCCCCAAGCCCCAAGGGCCCGCTCCGGCCTGCCCAGGGCCACCCCAAGCCCCACCAGGCCGAGGACGTAGAGGAAGCGGAAGAGGGCCAAAGGCCAGGCCAAAGGCTCCGGGGCGAAGAGGGCGGGCAGGAGGAGGCTCGCCCCGTAGAGGGCGAGCAGGGCCTGCCCCCAAAGGGGAAGCCGCCGGACCCAGGGCACGAAGAAAAGGGCAAGCCCCGCAAGCGGGGGAAGGAGGGGCGCCAAGGCGAGGAGGAAGGCCAGACCGCGCACAGAGGCACTATACCGGGAAAGCCCCGCCTAAGCTTCCTTTCAGAAAGGACGGGTAGAGTAAAACCCATGAAGCGCCTGGCCTGGACCCTCCTCTTGGGCCTCGTGGGCCTCGCCCTGGGGGCCCGGTTCGCCACCTTCAGCGTGGAGCCCTTCGGGGCCCAGCGCCTGGACCTGGACACCGGCGTCACCACCCTCCCCCAGGGAGGGATCCTCACCGACAACGAGAACGGCCTCCGCCTCAAGGCGGCCTACATCGCCTACAAGGAAGGAAGCTTCGTCCGGGCCAGGGAGGTGGAGCTCCTCTCCGAGAAGGAGCGGTTTGCGGCTGCCTCCCTGGAGCACGACATCCCCAAGCAACAGGCCCTCTTCCAGGACCTCCTCTTCGCCAACCCCGACTTCCAGGACCTGAGGGCGGACCGCGCCCTGGCCCTCTTTGAGGAGGAGGTGGTGGTCCTGAAGGGGCGGGTCCAGGCCAAGTCGCCCAGGCTCCAGGCCGAGGCCCTGGTGGTGGACCTCAAGGCCCGGGAGGCCCTGGCCCTGGGGAGCTTCACCTACCAGGAGGGGAAGGCCACGCTGCGGGGCCAGGGGAAGGACGCCCGCCTTTACCTCCGCTTCGCGGGAGGGAAGGTGCAGGCCACGACCAAGCTCCCGGCCCAGGCGGCCCGCCTCGAGGCCTACGCAAAGCGCCTCCCATGATCCTCCACCGCTACCTCCTCAGGGAGAGCCTCCCCGTCCTCCTCCTCGCCCTCCTCTTCCTCACCGCCGTCTACCTCTTCGGCTTCTTCTACGCCGGGGCGAGGTGGCTTGAGGGGGTGCCCCTCCCCAAGATCCTCCGCTGGCTCTCCTACCACGTCCCCGGGATCTGGGTCCAGGTCTTCCCCATCGCCTTGGTGACCACCACGGTCCTGGTCTTCGGCAGGCTCGCCGCCGAGGGGGCCCACTTCGCCCTTCTTTCCGCCGGGATCCCCTTGGGGCGGGCGGCGCTCCCCCTCGTGGCCGTGGGGGCGGTCCTAAGCGGCCTCGCCCTCTACCTCCAGGAGTACGTGGTCCCGGAGGCCAACAACCGGGTGCGGGTGGCCTGGTGGGACGAGATCCACACCCAAGGGGCGGGCCTCTTCCGGCTCAAGGGGATGCAGATCCCCATAGGCCAGGGCAAGAGCCTTTACTTCCAGGACTTTGACATGGCGGCCAAGGAGATGGTGGGGGTGCGGATCACCGCCTTCCAGGGGGAGGTGGGCACCTTCCTCTTCGCCGAGCGGGGCACCTGGGAGGACAAGACCCTCACCCTCAAGGACTACCGCTACTACCAGGTGGACTTCGGCCAGGTGCCGGGGCTGGAAACCGCCCCCGACCTCCTCGCCCAGGTGCGCCGGGTCTTCCGGGTGGTGAGCCAGGGAAAGGCCCTGGAGGTAACCTCGGACCTCTCCCGGGCCCGGGCCATCGCCGACTACGCCGACACCTTCAGCTTCGGCCAGGACAGCCTTTCGGAGGCCTGGCGGAAGCTCAAGGACCCCTTCCTGCCCCCCTTGGAGAAGTGGCGGGCGCGGCTTGAGCTCCACTCCAAGCTCGCCCTTCCCCTCGCCAACCTGGTCCTCGTCCTCCTCGCGGCGGCCATGGCCCTCCGCTACGGGAAAAGCCCGGGACTTGCCCTGGGGATGAGCGTGGTCCTTGCCCTGGCCTACTACGGCGCCTTCTTCCTGGGCCGGGCCCTGGCCGGGATCGGGGCCCTCCCCCCTGAGCTTGGGGCCTGGGGGGCCAACCTGCTCTTCCTCCTTCTGGGCCTCAGGGCCCTTCGCTAGGCTTAGGGCATGCGCCGGGAGGAGCTTCGCCTGGGCCTCGTGGCCTACCCGGGCCTTGGGGGAAGCGGGACGGTGGCCGCCGAGCTCGCCGACCGCCTGGCCCGGATGGGGCACCGGGTCTACCTCTTCGCCACGTCCCGCCCCTTCCGCCTCCCCGAGGCGAGCCCCGTGGTCCACGTCCCCGTGGACCTCCCCTACTACCCCGTCTTCCCCGGACCCCTCTACACCCTCTCCCTGGCGGGCACCCTGGAGCGGGAGGCCAAGCGGCTTGGCCTGGACCTCGTCCACACCCACTACGCCGTCCCTCACGCCGCCGCGGCCTACCTCGCCTTCGGGGAAGGCCTCCCCCTGGTCCACACCCTCCACGGCACCGACGTCTCCGTGGTAGGGATGGACCCCGCCTTCCACGGCCCCACCCGCCGCGCCCTCGAGGCCGCCCGGGCGGTCACGGCGGTAAGCCGGGCCCTGGCCCAGGAGGCCAAGCGGGCCTTCGGGGTGGAGGCGGTGGTGGTCCCCAACGCCGTGGACCCGGAGCGCTTCCGCCCTAGACCTGAGCGCAAGAGGCTCTACGCCGAGGAGGGGGAGTGGCTCCTCGTGCACGCCTCCAACTTCCGCCCCATCAAGCGGGTGCCCGACATCGTCCGGGCCTTCGCCAAAATCAGGAAGCGCCTTCCCGCCAGGCTCCTCCTTCTGGGCACCGGCCCCGAGGAGGAGGAGGCCCGGCGGGTGGCGGCGGAGCTCGGCGTCGCCCCCTGGGTCACCTTCCACCCCCCCACCCCCCACCCGGAAGAGGTCCTGGGGGCGGCGGACCTTTTCCTCCTGGCCTCGGAGGAGGAGTCCTTCGGCCAGGCAGCCCTCGAGGCCCTGGCCTCCGGCGTCCCCGTGGTGGCCACGGCGGTGGGCGGGGTGGCCGAGGTGGTCACCCCCGAGGTGGGCCGGCTCGTGGAGCTCGGCAACCTGGAGGCCCTGGCGGAGGCCGCCTTGGACCTCCTGGGAAGCCCCCGCCTCCCCGAGATAAGGAGGAGGGCCCGGGAGTGGGCCCTCCTGCGCTTCCACCCGGAAAGGATCACCCGGGCCTACCTGGAGGTCTACGCCAAGGCCCTGGGCTAGGCGTGGGCCACGAGCTCCTTCTTCCTCCGGACGCTCCTAGAGCGCCTGCCCCCCTCCTCCAAGGCCTTGAGGCCGCCCACCAGGGCCAGGTCCAGAACCTGGTCCAGGTGCTCCACGAAGTGGAAGGTCATGTTCTGCCGGAGGGGCTTGGGGATGTCGGAGAGGTCGGGCTCGTTGAGCTTGGGCAGGATCACCTCCCGGATCCCGGCCCGCCTCGCCCCCAGCACCTTCTCCTTCACCCCGCCGATGGGGAGGACCCTGCCCGTGAGGGTGATCTCCCCGGTCATGGCGATGTCGTGCCGCACCGGCACCTCGGTGAGGGCGGAGACCAGGGCGCTCACGAGGGCCACCCCCGCGCTCGGCCCCTCCTTGGGGATGGCCCCCGCGGGCACGTGGATGTGGATGTCGGACTTGT
Source organism: Thermus thermophilus (assembly GCF_019974155.1). NCBI lineage: Bacteria > Thermotogati > Deinococcota > Deinococci > Thermales > Thermaceae > Thermus > Thermus thermophilus. The sequence continues at coordinate 1,007,088 of NZ_AP025158.1, read as the reverse complement.
CAAACTTCTCCAGAGGGATGCCGAAGCGGTGGGCGTTCTTCTTGGCGTAGGAGAGGGCGGCCCTGGCCGACTCCTTCATCACGTCGCCGAGCTGCCCGGTGAGGATGAGGTTGCCCTTTCCGGGCATCACCGAGACCTCCACGAACATGATGTCCCCGCCCACGGGGGTGTAGTACATCCCCGTGGCCACCCCCACCTGGGGATGGCGGGCCTCGGTCTCGGGGAGGAAGCGGGGCGGGCCGAGGTAGGCCTCCAGGTCCTTCTCCGTGATCCGCACCCGCTTCTTGCCCTCCTCCAGGATCCTGCGGGCGGCCTTGCGGAGGAGGGCCCCGATCTCCCGCTCCAGCTGCCGCACCCCCGCCTCCCGGGTGTAGTGGGTGATGAGGCGCATGAGGGCGGCCTCGGTCACCACCACCTGCTCGGGCTCGAGGCCGTTTTCCTTTAGCTGCCTGGGCAGGAGGTAGCGCTTGGCGATCTCCAGCTTCTCCTGCTCGGTGTAGCTGGTGAACTCAATGGGCTCCATCCGGTCGTAGAGGGGGGCGGGGATGTTCTGGGGGAAGTTGGCGGTGCAGATGAACATCACCTCGCTGAGGTCAAAGGGCACCCCCAGGTAGTGGTCCACGAACTCCTTGTTCTGGGCGGGGTCCAAGACCTCCAGGAGGGCCGCCGCCGGGTCCCCCTGGTAGGAGATGCCCAGCTTGTCCACCTCGTCCAGGAGGAAGACGGGGTTCTTGGTCCCGGCTTGCCTCAGGCCCTGGATGATCCGGCCCGGCATGGCCCCGATGTAGGTGCGGCGGTGCCCCCGGATATCCGATTCGTCCCGCACCCCGCCCAAGGAGATGCGCACGTACTTGCGGCCCAGGGCCTCGGCGATGCTCTTGGCGATGGAGGTCTTCCCCACCCCCGGCGGCCCCACGAAGAGGAGGATGGGGCCCTTGTTTACTTCTTCGGCCGGGATCTCCCCCCGCCTGGCCCTTTCCGCCTTGAGCTTGCGCACCGCCAGGTACTCCAGGACCCGGTCCTTCACCTTCTCCAGGCCGTAGTGGTCCCGTTCCAGGATCTCCTTGGCCCGCTCCAGGTCCAGGTTGTCCTCGGTGCGGGTGTTCCAGGGGAGGTGGACGATCCAGTCCAGGTAGGTGCGGATGACGCTGGCCTCGGCGGAGTCGGGGTGCATGCGGGCGAAGCGGTTGAGCTCCCGCTCCGCTTCCTGGCGCACCACAGGGGGAAGGTCCAGGGCCTCAAGCTTCCTGCGGAACTCCTCCACCTCCTGCTCCCCCTCCTCCCCGTGGAGCTCCCGCTGGATGGCCTTCATCTGCTCCCGGAGGAAGTACTCCCGCTGGTTGCGGTCAATCTCCTCTTTGACCTGCTGCTGGATGCGCCGCTGGGTCTCAATGAGGGCGAGCTCCCCCTCCAGGAGCACCAAAACCGCCCGCAGGCGCTCGGCCACGTTCGCCGTCTCCAGGACCTTCTGCTTGTCCTCGAGGCGGAAGTCCATGTGGAAGGCGACGTAGTCGGCGAGCTGCGAGGGGTCCTCCAGGTTCAGGATGAACTGGGCCACCTCCGGGGCCAGGTACTTCCCCTCCTTGAGGAGGGCCTGGAACTTGTCCTTGACCTCCCGGACCAGGGCCTTGACCAGAATGGGCTCCCCGGGCTCGTCGGCGAGGACCTCGCCGCGGGCCTCGAGGTGGTCCCCCAGGTCCAGCCACTCCTTCACCCGGACCCGGGCGAAGGCCTGCACCAGCACCTGGACGGAGCCGTCCGGGTTCTTGCGCATCTTGAGGATGTTGCAGGCCGTGCCCACCTCAAAGAGGTCCGAGGGCTTGGGGGTCTCCACCTCCTTGTCCCTCTGGCTCACGATGAGGAGAACCCGGTCGCGGGCCAGGGCCTCGTCAATGGCCCGGATGGAGATGGGCCTCCCGGCGTCTATGGGCATCACCATGGTGGGGTAGATGACCGAGCCCCGCACCGGGCAGACGGGCAGGGTTTCCGGTAGCATGCGTTCCCTCCTTTCTTCAGCGGTTCTGCGTTCGTCCATAGCCTAAGCCTACCTATGTCAAGTTTACTGCAAATCCTCGTTTTACGCAAAGGGCCCGGACGGAAAGCCCTTTATGCTAAGGGGCGTGAAGGCCCTGCGGGCCCTCGGCCTCCTCCTCCTCCTCCTCGGCCTCGCCCTCGGGCAGAAAAGCGGGGGCGGGGTCGGGGGCAGGCCCTACGCGCCCTCCACCCCGCCGCCCGTGAGCCCGGGGCCCGCCCCAGTCTACCCCACCCCCGCGCCCTCCTACCCCGTTCCCGGACCGGTGTACGTGTACCCCGGGGGCGGGGGGAGCCTGGGGGTGGCGCCGGTCCTCGTCTTCCTCGGCCTCGCCCTGGTGGCCTTCCTCATGGTCCGGGGGCTGAGCCAGGCCGGGGAGGAAGGGCCCCAGGCCAGCGTGGGCCGCCTGCGCCTCGCCCTCCTCCTTAGCCCGAGGGTGCAGCGGGCCCTGAGGCGCCTCGCCGAGGAGGCGGACACCACCACGGCCAAGGGGCTTGCGGACCTCGTGGACGAGGTGGCCTTGGTCCTCCTCCGGGAAGCTCCCGCCTGGCGCTTTGCAAGCTACGAGGCGCGGGAAGGGACGGAGGAAGAGGTCCTGGGCCGGTTTGACGCCTGGATGCTGGAGGACCGGAGCACCTACCAGGAGACCTTCCGGCACTTTGAGGGGAAGAAGGTGGAGGCGGCCTACGCCCCCAAGGTGGAGCCGGGCGGGCGCTACCTGGTGGCCTCCCTCGTCCTCGCCGTCCGGGGAAGCCTGCCCCCCCAGGCCCCCCTGGACCGGGAAAAGGCGAGGGAGGTCCTCCTCGCCTTCGCCGCCAGCACCCCCTTCACCCTCCTCGCCTTCCACCTGGCCTGGACGCCGGAGAAGGAGGGCGAGGGCCTCACGGAGGAGGAGCTCCTCGTCCTCTACTCAAATCTGGAAAAGATCTAAAACCCCAGGGCGAAGGCCGCCTCCTTGAGGATCTCGGCGCTTCGCCGCAAGGCCTCCCGCTCCTCCGGGCTCAGGCTCGGGTAGACGGTCTCCTCCACGCCCCCTGCGCCCAGGATGCGGGGCAGGGAAAGGCTCACCTCCAAGACCCCCTCCACCTCGGGGGTGAAGGCGCTCACGGTGTACACCCCCTTTTCGTCGGTGAGGATGGCCCGCACAAGCCGGGCAAGGCCCGCCCCGATGCCGTAGTACGTGGCTCCCTTCCCCTCAATGATCCGGTAGGCGGCCCGGCGGACCCCCTCGTCAATGCGGGCCCGGTCCTCCGGGGAGAGGGCCCGCCCCCGGGCCTCGGCGAACTCCAGGAGGGGCACCCCGCCCACCTGGGCGCTGGACCAGACCAGCACCTCCGAGTCCCCGTGCTCCCCCAGCACGTAGGCGTGGACCGACTGGGGAGCCACCCGAAGGTGCTCCGCCAGGAGGGCCCGGAAGCGGGCCGTGTCCAGGATCGTCCCCGAGCCCACCACCCGCCCCGGGGGCAGGCCGGAGAGGCGGTAGGCCACCTGGGTCATCACGTCCACCGGGTTCGTGGCCACGAGGAGCACCGCCTCCGGGGCCGCCTCCAGAACCCGGGGCACCACCTGGGCGAAGACCTGGGCGTTGCGGTCCAGAAGTTGCAGGCGGGTCTCCCCGGGGCGCTGGGCCACCCCAGCGGCGAGCACCACCGCCCGGGCCCCCTCGAGGTCCCCGTACGACCCCGCCCGCACCCAGACCGGGTGGGCGAAGGGCGTGGCGTGGAGGATGTCCTCGGCGTGGGCCTGGGCCAGCTTCCGGTCCAGGTCCACGAGGACCACCTCCCGCGCCACGCCGAGGAGGGCCAGGGCATAGGCGGTGGCGCTCCCCACCATGCCGCTTCCTACGATGCCGACCTTCACGGGTAGAGTATACCCGTGGTACGGGTAGGACGGAGGAGCGCCACCTTTTACCCGCCGGAAGGGGCCACCGCCCTCATCGGAGACTTCACCGACTGGGAGAGGAACCCCATCCCCCTCGAGGGCCCCCTCACCCTGGAGTTCCCCGAAGGGGCGTACGTGGAGTACGCCTTCCTGGACCGGGAGGGAAGGCCCTTTCCCGACCCCGAAAACCCCGAGAAGGCCGAAAACCCCTGGTGGAGTTACGCGCGGGCCATAAGGCTTCCTGGCTTCCGCTACGAGGCGCCCCCCGAGCCCATGGAAGAGCCCAAGGTGGCCCGGCACCGCCTGGGGGAGAGGCGCTTCTACGTGGCGGAGACGGGGCCTTCCCCAAAGGCCACGGTGGTGGCCCAGGACGGGGTGGCCTTCTACCGCACCGCAGGGCTCCACAAGGTGGCCCGGGCCCTTTTGGAGGCGGGGGAGGTCCCCCCGGTGCGCCTCGTCTTCGTGGAGCCCATAGACCGCAACGCCGAATACCGCTTCAGCGAGGCCTACGAGGCGGAGTTCCACCGGGTGCTGGAGGCGGTGGAAGGGGCCTACGGGCCCCTTAAGGAGGTGGTCCTGGTGGGGGCCTCCTTGGGGGGGCTTTTCTCCCTGTGGCAGGCCTGGAGGCACCCGGAGCGCTTCCCCAAGGTCCTCGCCCTCTCCCCCGCCCTCAAGGCCCACCCCGGGGGGAAAGACGCCTACCGGGACGAGGAGTGGCTTCTTGCCCGTTACGCCGAGGCCAGGCGCCTTCCCCGGGTCTACGTGGAGGTGGGGCTTTTGGAGTGGCTCCTCGCCCCCAACCGCCGCTTCGCCGCCCTCCTCGCCGACAGGAAGGCCCCCCACGCCTACCGGGAAAGGCCCAGCGGCCACAACTGGGTCACCTGGAAGCAGGCCCTGGCCCCGGGGCTGCGCTACCTCTTGGGGCCGCAATGAGCGGGGAGGGCCTCCTGGCGCTTTTCTCCGTGGCGGCCCTCGAGGCCTTGCTCTCCGGGGACAACGCCCTGGTTCTGGCGGTGATGGTGAAGCCCCTGCCCCCGGAGCTGAGGCGTAAGGCCCTCTTCTACGGCATCCTGGGGGCTTACCTTCTGCGAGGCCTCGCCCTCCTCTTCGCCGTCTTCCTCATCCGGCTCTGGTGGGTCCAGGTCCTGGGGGGGCTTTACCTCGTCTACCTCATGGTCCAGCACTTCCGCGACCACCCGGAGGCCAAACCCCTTCCCGAGGCCACGGCGGGGGAGTTTTGGCGGGTGGTGGTCCTCATCAACCTGGTGGACCTGGCCTTCGCCGTGGACTCCATCCTGGCGGTGGTGGCCTTCTCCAAAGACTTCCTCCTCGTGTTCCTCGGGATGGCCCTGGGGATCCTCTTCATCCGCCTCCTGGCGAGCTCGGTGGTGGCCCTGATGGAACGCTTTCCCGGGCTGGAAAAGGTGGCCTACGCCCTGGTGGGCTGGGCCGGGGTCAAGCTCCTCCTGGAGGGCACCCACACCCTCGCCCACCTCCTCCACCGCCCCGGGCTCGCCCTCACCCTCCCCAAGGGGGTCTTCTGGGGAGGTACCCTCCTCATCCTCCTCGTGGGGAGCCTCCTCGCCCTTCGCCGCCATGCCTAGGGACTGGGACGCCTTCTATCGGGAAGCCCAAGAGGAAAGGAAGCCCGCCTTTGTGGTGCGGGCCTACGGCCCCTTCGTCCCCGAAGGGCCGGTGCTGGACCTGGCGGGGGGGTTGGGGCGGAACGCCCGTTACTTCCTAGGGCGGGGCCACCCCGTGGTCCTGGTGGAGAAGAGCCGGGAGGCCCTGAAGAGGCTCCGGGGGACCCCGGGGCTTTCTCTCCTGGAGCTGGACCTCGAGGCCCCCGGGGCCCTGGCCCGCCTGCCCCAAGGCCCCTTCGCCGGGATCGTGATGGCCTACTACGTGAACCGGCCCCTCCTCCAAGGCCTCGCCCCCCTCCTCCTCCCCGGGGGGCTTCTCCTCGTGGAGGGCTTCACCCGCAAGGAGGCCCAAAGGCGGGGAAGGCCCCATAGCCCCTTCTACTGGGAAGGGGAAGAACTCCTCACCCCTCCCCCGGGCCTGGCCTTAAGGGCCTTTGGGGAGGGGTGGATGGGAGGGTACCGGGCCTACGCCGTCTACCTCAGGCCTTGAGGCCCCGGGCCACCAGCTCGGCGACGTCCAAGACCTCGAGGGGCCTCTCGTCCTGGGCGGTCTCCACGTTCATCATGGCCATGCAGAAGGGGCAGCCCGTGGCGATGACCTCGGCCCCCGTTCCCTTGAGCTCCTTGTAGCGGTTCTCGGAAACCCGCATGGCCCCAGGCTCCTCCTCCTTCCAGAACTGGGCCCCGCCCGCCCCGCAACAGAAGCTCCTCTCCCGGCTCCGGGGAGGCTCGGCGAGGGCGAAGCCCACCTCCTTTAGCACCTCGCGCGGGGCCTCGTAGACCCCGTTGTGGCGGCCCAGGTAGCAGGGGTCGTGGAAGACCACCTTGCGGGTTTCCTCCTCCACCCGGATCCGCCCCTTGCGCAAGAGCTCGGCGATGAACTCCGTGTGGTGGACCACCCGGTAGTGGCCGCCGAAGTCCTTGTACTCGTTCTTCAGGGTGTGGAAGCAGTGGGGGCAGGTGGTGACGATGGTCTTGGGGGCCACGGCGTTCAGGGTCTCCACGTTCTCCGTGGCGAGCTGGAAGAAGAGGTACTCGTTGCCCGCGCGCCTGGCGGCGTCCCCGGTGCACTTTTCCCGCCTACCCAAGACGGCCCAGTCCACCCCGCTGGCGTTCAGGATCTCCACCATGCTGCGGGCGATCTTCTGGGCCCGGGGGTCGTAGCTCGGGGCGCACCCCACCCAGTAGAGGACCTCGGGGTGGGGCTTCTCCTCCACCGTGGGGACGTTGAGCCCCTCCGCCCAGTCCAGGCGCTTGCCCTGGCCGATGCCCCAGGGGTTCCCGGAGCGCTCCATGCCCCGGAAGGCGTTGTTGAGCTGCTGGGGGAACTCCCCCTCCATGAGCACCTTGGCCCGGCGCACGTCCAGGATGTGAAGCATGGGCTCGTTGCCCACGGGGCAGACCTCCACGCAGGCCATGCAGGTGGTGCAGGCCCAGAGGGCCTCCTCGTTCAGGGCGAAGTCCATGAGGGGCCTGGGACTCTCCTTCCCGGCGGCGAACTCGGGGAGGATGGCGTTTAGCTCGTAGCGCTCGGAGATGAGGATGGCGGCCGGAGAAAGGGCCTTTCCCGTGGCGTAGGCGGGGCAGGCCTCCTGGCAGCGGTTGCACATGATGCAGGCGTAGGCGTCCAAAAGCCGCTTCCAGGAGAGGTCCTCCAGCTTCTCCGCCCCAAACTTCTCCTCCTCCTTCTCCAAGTCCAGGGGCGCGAGGGCCCCCGGCACCTCCTTGCGGAAGGCCAGGTTGATGGGGGCCATGAAGAGGTGGATGTGCTTGGAGCGGGGGAAGTAGGGCAGGAAGAGGAGGATGGAGCCCAAGGCGCCCCACCAGAAGAAGTGCTCGCCAAAGGTGAGGAGGGCGGGGGAAAGGCCGGAAAGCGCCCCGGCGAGGGCGCTCGCCACGGGCTGGAAGGGGTCCGGGCCTTCGCTTGCGAGCTGGAAGGCCTTGGAGAGGAGGCGGCTTCCCACGTGGAAGGCGATGAAGGCCCCCACGATGGCCGAGTCCCGGGCGATGCCCGCCTGGGCTTTCTCGTGCAGGCGCACCTTGGGGTTCCAGGTGAAATCCTGGGGAGCGAGGAGGTAGCGCCTAAGCATGAGGCCCAGGATGCCCACCAGGATCAGGGCGGTGAGGAGGTCGGCGATGAGGTTATAGGGGTTCCAAAGCCCTCCCCGGGCGTGGAGGCCGAAGAAGCCCTCCAGGAAGTCCACGAGGTTCACCAGGAGGTAGTAGACGAAGCCGTAGAAGACGAAGGCGTGGAGGAGGGAGACGAGGGGCCTCCTCTTGAAGACCGTCTGCTGGGTGAGGACAAGCCAAAGGGCCCGGCCGATGCGCTCGGGCAGGCGGTCAAAGCGCTCCTCAGGCCGCCCCCGCCTTATGGCCAGGTAGACCCGGCGGAAGCCCGTGTAGGCGTAGTAGAGGCTCAGGGCCGCGAGGAGGACGAAGAAGATTTTTTCCGGCAAGGTGAGCATGGGTGCCACCTCCTTATACTCGGTAAAAGTTTACCCCAAACTTGGCAAGGGCGTACAATGGCCTGCCGTGGAGACGGCGGCCTTTCTCCTCATGGCCTTCTTCGGGCTTCTGAACCTCTGGGTGTTCCATCGCTTCCGCAGGCCCCTCCTGCCCCTGGTGGCGGCCCTCTTCGCGAGCTTCTTCGCCTTCTTCCTCTCCCCCCTACTCGGCCTTGTCGCCTTCCTGGTGGGCCAAACCCTGGCCTTTTACGCCGCAGGGAAAAGCCGGTAGGCCCCAAGGGCCACGAGCCCTCCGATCAGGGCCCCCACCGCCACCTCCAAGTAGGTGTGCCCCAAAAGCTCCTTCAGGGGGCCCCGCTGGGGACCCAGGCGGATCACCTGGCCGAGCTCCTCCATGAGCTGGTTGAGGAGCTGGGCGTGAAGCCCCGCCGCCCGGCGGATCCCGGCGGCGTCGTACATGACGATGAGGGCGAAGACGGCGGCCACGGCGAAGAGGCTGGTGTCAAACCCTTCCCTGAGGCCCACGCTCACCGCGAGGGCGCTCACCGTGGCGGAGTGGGTGGAGGGCATCCCTCCGGTGTCCAGGAAGCGGTGCCACTGGAAGCGCCCCTCCAGGAGGTAGTAGAGGAGGAGCTTGAGGGTCTGGGCGGTGAGGTTGGCGAGGACCGCCGTCCAAAAAACGGCGTTAGCCAGAAGCTCCATGGCGCCTCAAGAGGGCGGCCTCGAGGGTGTTCCCCATGAGCATGGCCACGGTCATGGGCCCCACCCCGCCCGGCACGGGGGTGAGGGCGGAGGCCACCTCGGCCACCTCGGGGTGCACGTCGCCGAGAAGCCTCCCCTCCACGCGGTTCACGCCCACGTCCACCACGATGGCCCCTTCCCGCACCCACTCCTTCCGCACCAGGTGGGGCCGGCCCACGGCCACCACCAGGACCTGGGCCCTTCGGGTGACCTCGGGCAGGTCCTGGGTCTTGGAGTGGGCCAGGGTCACGGTGGCGTCCTCCCGCAGAAGAAGCCCCGCCAGGGGCTTTCCCACGATGTTGGACCGCCCCACCACCACCACCTCCTTGCCCCTAAGGTCCACCCCATAGTGCTTGAGGAGACGGACCACCCCTAGGGGGGTGCAGGGGAAAAGCCCCTTTCCCCCGCTCCAAAGCCGCCCCACGTTCAGGGGGTGGAAGCCGTCCACGTCCTTCAAGGGGTGGATGGCCTCGAGGACCCGCTGGGTGCGGATGTGCGGGGGGAGGGGAAGCTGGACCAGGATCCCGTCCACCTCCTCGTCGGCGTTGAGGGCGGCGATCCTTTCCAGAAGGGCCTCCTCGGGGAGGTCCTCCGGATAGACCTCCACCTGGCTTCGGTACCCCAAAGCCCGCGCCCGCTTGTCCTTAAGCCGCACGTAGGCCACCGAGGCCGGGTCCTCCCCGAGCCGGATCACCCGCAGGGAAGGGGTGAAGGAAAGGCCGCGTAGCCGGGCGCGGATCTCCTCGTAGACCGCCTCCGCCGCCTCGTGTCCCGAAAGCACCTGGGCCGCCACCTAAGCCTCCTTGGCCACCGTCTTCAGCTCCCCGGCCACTACCCGGCGGTAGACCCGGGCGAGCACCCCGTTGACGAAGCTCCCCGAGTGCTCGCCGCCGTAGCGGTTGGCGATCTTCACCGCCACCTCAATCAAGGGCTCAAAGGGCGTGGGTTCGTAGAGCATCTCGTAGACGGCCAGGCGCAGCACGGCCAGGTCCGTCTTGGCCATCTGGCGGAAGTCCCAGCCCTCCACCGTCTCCTCGAGCACCCGGTCCACCTCCTCCTGGTGGGCCTTGTACCCCGAGAGGAGGCGCCGGGCAAAGGCCACCCCCTCCTGGTCCAGGGGCTCGGCGTACCCCTCCTCCTCCCCGCCCATCTCCTCCAGGGCGTGCTGGAAAGCCTCCTCCAGCCCCATCCCCCCCACGGTGTGGGCGAAGAGGGCCCGCATGGCCAGCTCCCTAGCCCGCCTGCGCATGGTCCTCCTCCGGCACCACCTGGCCCACGGTGACGTTCACCGCCCGCGCCCGCCTCCCCGTGGCCAGGAAGAGGGCCTCGTCCACCTCCTGCTGCACCCGGGCGGCAAGCTCCGGAATGACCACCCCGTAGGGCACGGCCAGCAGCAGGTCCACCACAAGCCCCTCCGGGGTAGACTCCAGCCGCACGGGCCGCCCCCGGCGGAAGACATCCGCCAAGGAACGGGGGACGGCCTCGAGGGCCCTTACCCCCTCTATCCCCTTTAGGGCGCAAAGGACCACGGCCTCGAGGGCCTGCTCGCTGATCTCGTAGTCCACCCGCACAGGCCTCAGTCTACATCTCCATCCGCCGGGCCACGAAGTTGGTGTATACGGCCCCCCTGCGGAAGAAGGCGTTCTGGAGGACCTTCTGGTGGAAGGGGATGGTGGTCTTGAGGCCCGGGCCCTCAATCACCGTCTCGGAGAGGGCTCGCTCCATGCGCCTTATGGCCTCCTCCCGGGTGGGGGCCCAGACGATGATCTTGGCGATGAGGCTGTCGTAGTGGGGCGGGATCTGGTAGCCGGTGTAGAGGTGGCTGTCCACCCGCACCCCAGGCCCCCCGGGGAAGAGGAGGGTTTCCACCTTGCCGATGGAGGGCCTGAAGCCCTTCTCTGGGTCCTCGGCGTTGACGCGCACCTCTATGGCGTGCCCCCGGACCTGGATCTCCTCCTGCTTGAGCCAGAGCTTCTCCCCCTGGGCGATGCGGAACTGGGCCTGGACCAGGTCAATCCCCGTGATCATCTCGGTGACGGGGTGCTCCACCTGGATGCGGGTGTTCATCTCAATGAAGTAGAAGTTCCCCTCCTTGTCCACCAAAAACTCCAGGGTGCCCGCGGAGACGTACCCCACGTGCTCGGCGAGGCGCCGCGCCGCCTCGGCGATGGCCCGGCGGGTCTCCTCGGGAAGGAGGCTCGGGGCCTCCTCCAAAAGCTTCTGGTGGCGGCGCTGGATGGAGCAGTCCCGCTCCCAAAGGTGCACCACCCGCTCCCCGTCCCCCAGGACCTGGATCTCAATGTGCTTGGGCTCCTCTATGTACTTCTCCAGGTAGATGGCGGGGTTCCCGAAGGCGGCCCGGGCCTCCTCCTGGGCCTGGAGCACCGCCCGCTCCAGTTCCTCCTCCGTGTGGACCACGCGCATGCCCCGGCCCCCGCCTCCCGCGCTCGCCTTGAGGATCACGGGGTAGCCGATCTCCTGGGCCGCCCGCTTGGCCTCCTCCACGCTACCCAGCTCGTCCGTGCCCGGCACCGTGGGCACCCCCGCCTCCCGGGCCACCTTCCTCGCGGTGGCCTTGTCCCCCAGGGCCCTCATGTTCTCCGGGGTGGGGCCGATGAAGGTGATCCCGTGCTCCCGGCACATCTCGGCGAAGGTGGCGTTCTCCGCCAGGAAGCCGTAGCCCGGGTGGATGGCGTCCGCCCCGGTGACGATGGCCGCGGAGAGGAGGTTGGGGATGTTGAGGTAGCTCTGCCCCGAGGGAGGCGGCCCGATGCAGATGGCCTCGTCGGCGAGGAGAACGGGCAAGCTCTTCTCGTCGGCGGTGGAGTGGGCCACCACCGTCTTGATCCCGAGCTCCCGGGCCGCCCGGATGATCCTCAAAGCGATCTCGCCCCGGTTGGCGATCAGGACCTTCTTCATACCGGCTGGATAAGGAAGAGGGGCTGGCCGTACTCCACGGGCTCCCCGTTCTCCACCAGGATCTTCTTGACGATCCCCGAGACCTCGGACTCGATCTCGTTCATGAGCTTCATGGCCTCAATGATGCAGAGGACCTGCCCCTTCTCCACCCGGTCCCCCTCCTTCACGTAGGGAGGAGCGTCCGGGGCCGGGGCCCGGTAGAAGGTGCCCACGATGGGGGCCCGGACCTCCACGCACCCCGGGCAGTCGTCCTGGGGCTCCGCCTTGGCCTGGGGCTGGGGCTCCGCCGCCGGGACCGCCGGCGCGGGCGGGGTCGGGGCCGGTACCTCCGGGGGGGCCGCCAGAATGGGGGCCTGGACCTGGGGAACGCTCACCACCTGCACCTCCCCGCCCCGCCGCACGGTGAGCTTGTAGTCCGGGGTCTCTAGGGTGAGCTCGTTCACCCCGTGCTCCACCAAGGCCTGCAGGATCTGCTTCAGCTCCTTCGGCGTCATCGGTGCACCTCGCGGGAAAAGCTTACCCCATACACCCCTTACGGATTTCTGCACCGCGTCAAAATCCCGTAGAGGGGGCGGCTCCCCAGGCGGCCTAGGCCCGGCCCACGTACTCGCCGGTCCGGGTGTCCACCTTGATGACCTCTCCGGGTTCCACGAAAAGGGGCACCTGGACCACGGCCCCCGTCTCCAAGGTGGCGGGCTTGGACCCCCCGGAGACCGTGTCCCCCCGCACGCCCGGGGGCGTGTCCACCACCTTGAGCTCCACCACGGTGGGCGGGGTCACCTTGATGGGCTGCCCCTCATACATGTCCCCGAGGGCGGTCATGCCCTCCTTGAAGAACTCCGCCCCCACCACCCGGGAGCGGGGCACGGCGAACTGCTCGTAGGTCTCCAGGTCCATGAAGACCATCTCCTCCCCCTCCGGGTAGAGGTACTGGAGCTCCCGGGTTTCCACGTAGACGTCCTCCAGCTTCTCCCCGGAGTTGAAGGTGCGCTCCACCGTGGCCCCCGTCTCCAGGTTCTTGAACTTGGCCACCACCTTGGCGCCGCCGCGGCCCAGCTTCTGGTGCTGGTACTCCACGCACTCCCAAAGGCCGCCGTCCATCTTCACCTTGGTTCCGGGTCGCAGATCCGTCACGCTGATCATGCCTGTCCCTCCAGTTCCAACACCTGGGGCTTCAGCCCTATTTGGTCAATATAGCGGAGGTAGTCCGCCTCCCCGAGCTCCCGCCCCGCGAGGGCGACCAGCATGGCCTCCATCACGTTGGTCCCGAAGCTCCGGCCGCCAAGCCTCGGGGTGGTGGTGACGAGGCGCCTCACCCCCCGCTCCCGGAGGAAGGCCACGTCCTCCTCCGTGGTGGTGTTGGTGAGGACCGTCTTGCCCCGCATGTCCTTGGGCATGTGGCGCCGGATGTAGTGCCAGTCCCCGGCCACCACGTCGGCCCAGGCGTAGTAGCGGGCGCGCCAGTCCTCCCGCACCTCCTCCTGCTTCTTCCCCGTGGGGTAGAGAACGGAAAAGGGCAGGCGGGTGAAGAGGGGAAGGAGGAGGAAGGCGAGCTTCTGCAGGAAGGAGAGGCTGTAGAGGGGAATGGGCAGACCCAGGGCGAAGATGAAGTCCCCGTAGAGCACCTTCGCCCCCGCCTCGTCCAAGGCCTCGGCGAGGCCGAACCGGTCCACGGCCGAGGGCAGGAGGACCTTGGTCTTCCTCCAGTCTATAAGGGAGGCGAGCTCCCGCACCGCCCGCCTCTCCAAGGTGTGCTTGAGGCCGGAGCCGTCCACCACGGGGGTCTTCTTGGCCGCCTCCTTGAGCCTCAGGGCGTCCCGGAGGGCGTACCGCCGCCCTCCGGCGAAGAGGTAAAGGTCAATCCCGCCTAGGCCGATGGCGTCCACCTTGCCGTCCAGCTCCTGGATGAGGCAGAGGGCCCTCTGGAAATCCCCGTCCGTCCCCCGCCGCTCCAAGAGGACCCGCTCCCCCAAAAGCTCCACCTCGGCCGCGGCGTCCCGGCGGCTGCTGCCCAAGGAGACGGAAACCACGCGCTTGGCCACGGGGGGCTATTTTACACCCCAAAAGAGCCCGAGGAGAAAGAGCAGGAGGGCGAGGAGGAAGAAAAGCCAGGGGCGCCCGGCGCCGAGAAGCCGGGCGAGAACCCCGAAGACCAGGGCGCCGAAGGCCAGGGCGAAGAAGAGGGCAGAAAGGTGCTCCAAAAACGCCCGCACGGCCCAAGCCTAAAGCACCCGGCCCAGGAAGGCCAACACCCGCTCCCGGAAGACCCGGTCCACCTCCCCCCGGAAGAGGTGCCCCCCGGGGTAGCTGAAGCACTCCACGGGCTTTTTCAGGGCCTTGAGCCTGCGGCAGAGCTCCCAGGACCACTCCGGGGGCACCTGGGCGTCTTGAAGCCCGTGGTGGACGCTCAAGGGCACGGAAAGCTCCGCCAGGTAGGTCCAGGCGGAGGCCCGCCGGAGGAGCTCGGGCGAAAGGGCGAACAGCTCCCCTCCCCGAGCTCCCCCCGACCAGTAGCGGATCCGCTCCAGGTTCCTCCGCTCGTCCCCGCTCATGCTCCCGTAGAGGACCACGCCTCTTAAAGCAGGGTCCACCAGGCTCACGATCTGGGCGACGCCGCCCCCCATGGAGTGGCCGAAGAGGGCGATGCGGGCGGGGTCCGCCTGGGGGAAGGCCCCCCGGCGCACCTCGGCGAGGAGGTTCAGCACGTCCACGGCGTAGACGTGGCGGAGGCCTTGGGCCGGGGCGCCCTCGGAAGGGGGGTGGCCCCGAAAGTTCGGGTGGAGGACGAGGTAGCCCCTTTCCGCCAGGAAGTCGGCGTAGGGGGTGGTGTAGGCGAGGAGGCGGTAGCGGCTCGGCTCCACGTAGCCGTGGAGGACCACCACCACGGGGAAGGGGCCTCGGCCTTTGGGCAGGTTGGCGAACCCGTGGACCCGGAGGCCGTCGGAGAGGTGGGAGAACTGGACCCGGGTGAAGGCGGGCCTCTCCTCCAGGACCCGCTCCACGCGAAACCCTCCCTCCCCGTAGGTCCGCGCCCGGAGGTCAGGGAGGGTGAGGACCTGGGCCAGGGCCGGGAGGAGGAAGCAGGAAAGCCAAAGCCCGAAGCGCATGCCCCCAGGCTAAGGGGAAACCCCTCGGGCTAAATGTGGTCCACTTCCCGGGAAAGCCAGCCCGCCTGAAGCCCTTTCAGGCCGATGGCGTGGTAGACGAGCTGGGCCGCGGTCATCTCGGCGTGGAACTGGCCGTTGGGGGAGAGCTCCACGAAGTCCATGCCCACCACCTCTTTCTCCTGGAAGACGGCCTCGAGGAGGTCCACCACCTGGCGGTAGGAAAGCCCTCCCGGCAAGGGCGTCCCCACGCTGGGCATCACCGAGGGGTCCAGGGCGTCAAAGTCCAGGCTGATGTAGACCCGCTTCCCCAGGGCCTTAAGGATCTCCTCCAGGGGAAGCCCCTCCCGGTGGATCCGGTGGGCGGGAAAGAGGGCCACGCCCTTCTCCTGAGCCAAGCGCAAGGCCTCCCGGTCCATGGCCCGGATCCCCACCTGGACCAGGGGAAACCCCTCCGTGAGGAGGCGGTAGAAGGGGCTTGCGTGGGAGTAGACCGAGCCCTGCCACTCCGGGTAGAGGTCGGCGTGGGCGTCAATGTGGAGGAGGGAGAAGTCCCCCAGAGCCTCCCGGTGGGCCCGGACCAGGGGGTGGGTGATGGAGTGGTCCCCGCCCAGGGCCACCACCCACTTCCCCGCCTCGAGGTGCTTTAGGGCCTCCTCCCGGATCAGGCGGTGGCTTTCCTCGGCCATCCCCGCCACCCAGGGCACGGGCTCGGCGGCGTGGACCCCCACCTCCTCGGGGGCCACCCCGAGCTCCAAAAGAAAGGGCTCAAGCTCACGGCTCGCGAGGAGGATGGCCTCGGGGCCCCTCCGGGCCCCCGGGAGGAAGGAGAGGGAGAGGTCGTAGGGCACGGGCAGGACGACGACCCGCGCCTCCTCGTAAGGGGTATCCTTTTCGCCAAAGACGAGGCGCATACGCCAAGAGGGTAAGGCCTACCGGCCCAGGAAGAAAAGCTCCAGGAGGCGCAGGAGGGCCCGCACCCCCCGTTCAAAGTCCCGGATGCGGATGTGCTCGTTGGGGCTATGCACCCGGCTTCCCGGGTACCCCACCCCAAGGCCCACCGCCGGGGCCTTGAGGTGGTGGAGGAAGGGGTGCATGGGCCCCGAGCCCGCCATGTTGGGGTAGAGGACGGCCTTTTCCCCGAAGGCCTCCTCCAGGGCCCGCCGCGCCAGGGCCACGAAGGGGTGAGCGAGGTCGGAGCGGGCCGGGCGTTCCCCCTTCTCCAGGATCACCACCTCCACGTCGTGGAAGCCCTGGGCCTCGAGGTGACGCCGAAGGAGCTCCGGCACCTCCTCCGGGTCCTGGTCGGGGACGAGGCGGAAGTCCAGCTTGGCCCGGGCCTCCGCGGGGAGGACGGTCTTGGACCCGGGGCCCCCGTAGCCCGCGTGGAAGCCGTTGAAGTTCACGCAGGGCTCCGTGTAAAGGCGCTGGTTGAAGTCCAAGTTCCTCGCCCCGCCCAGGAAGTCCCTCACGCCAAAGGCCTCCCGAAGGGCCTCCGACTCGTCCGGGATCTCGGCCAAGACCTCCATCTCCAAGGGGGTGAGGGGGCGCACCTTGGCGTAGAAGCCCGGGATCAAGACCCGCCCCTCCTCGTCCCGAAGGGAGGCCAGGGCCCGGCTCAAGCGGTAGATGGGGTTTTCCACCACCGCCCCGTAGGAGGAGTGGAGGTCAAAGGCCGCGGTGCGCACCCTAAGCTCCAGGGCCACGATGCCCTTGAGCCCGGCGTAGAGGTAGGGCCTGCCCTTGGCGTCCACGCCTCCCGCCTCCCAGAGGATGGCCTCGGCCTTCAGGCGGTCCCGCTTGTCCGCCACGTAGGCCTCGAGGTGGGGGCTTCCCACCTCCTCCTCCCCCTCCACCACGAACTTCACCCGGGGGAGGAAGCCGTGCTTCTCCTGGAAGAGCCTCAGGGCCAGCACGCGGGCCACGAGCTCCCCCTTGTCGTCGTGGGCGCCCCGGGCGTACCAGGCCCCTTCCCGCTCGGCGAGGACGAAGGGGTCCGTGTCCCAAAGCTCCAGGGGGTCCGGGGGCTGGACATCGTAGTGGTTGTAGAAGAGGAGGGTCCTCTCCCCCTCCCCCTCCTCGGCGAAGACCACAGGGGGGCCGTAGCCCTCGTGAAGCTCGGCGCGAAGCCCCAGGCCCTCCAGCACCTCGGCCACCTTTTCCGCCCCTTCCCGAAGGGCCTTCCCCTCGGCGCTCACCGAGGGCACGGCCACGAGCTCGGCAAGGAGCGCCTTCGCCTCCGCGATCCAGGCCTCCATGGTAGACTGAGCATACTATGGTGGAGCCTTCCCTGGTCCTTTACGGCGCCCCCTACGAGCGGGCCGTGGAGGTCCTCGAGGAGACCCTAAGGGAAACGGGCGCCCGCTACGCCTTCCTCGTTGACCGCAAGGGCTTCGTCCTCGCCCACAAGGAGGCCCTCTGGGCCCCCAAGCCTCCTCCCTTGGACACCCTCGCCACCTTGGTGGCGGGGAACGCCGCCGCCACCCAGGCCCTGGCCCAGCTTCTGGGCGAAGCCCGCTTCCAAGAGGAGGTCCACCAGGGAGAGAGGATGGGCCTCTACGTGGACGAGGCCGGGGAGTACGCCCTCCTCGTCCTCGTCTTTGACGAGACCGCGCCCCTCGGCAAGGTGAAGCTCCACGGCAAGCGGGCCGCAGAGGCCCTCGCCCGCATCGCCGAGGAGGCCCTGGCCAACCCTCCCCGCCTCGCCCTGGACACGGAGTACCGGGAAGGGGCAGAAGCCCTCCTGGACGACCTCCTCCGCAACTAACCCCCCATGAGCACCATCAACTTCGCCAACCGGGAGATCAACTTCAAGATCGTCTACTACGGTCCCGGCCTCTCCGGAAAAACCACCAATCTGAAATGGATCTACAGCAAGGTGCCCGAGGGGCGCAAAGGGGAAATGGTCTCCCTGGCCACGGAGGACGAGCGCACCCTCTTCTTTGACTTCCTTCCCCTGGACCTCGGGGAGGTGAAGGGCTTCAAGACCCGGTTCCACCTCTACACCGTGCCGGGCCAGGTGTTCTACAACGCAAGCCGCAAGCTCATCCTGAGGGGCGTGGACGGGATCGTCTTCGTGGCCGACTCCGCGCCGAACCGCCTTAGGGCCAACGCCGAGAGCATGCGCAACATGCGGGAGAACCTGGCCGAGTACGGCCTGACCTTGGACGACGTGCCCATCGTCGTCCAGGTAAACAAGCGGGACCTGCCGGACGCCCTGCCGGTGGAGATGGTCCGGGCCGTGGTGGACCCTGAGGGGAAGTTTCCCGTCCTCGAGGCGGTGGCCACCGAGGGCAAGGGGGTCTTTGAGACCCTCAAGGAGGTGAGCCGCCTGGTCCTCGCCCGCGTGGCGGGGGGGTCTTAAGCGGCCCAGGGGCCCGGGGGCGGGGCGACCCCGCCCCCTTTTTACTCCCCACCCGTATCCCGGATTTTATAGGGACAAATGTCCCAAAAAGTCCCTTGTCCAAGGGACAAATGTACCTCACCGCAAAACGCGGTTTCCGCTACCATAGAGGCCGTATACGGCACCCGCCGTTAGGGAGGAGGGGTATGGAGGAAAAACCCAAAGGCGCACTGGCGGTCATCCTGGTCTTGACCCTCACCATCCTGGTCTTCTGGCTGGGGGTGTACGCCGTTTTCTTCGCTAGGGGGTAGGTATGGTGGACGAGCACAAGGCCCACAAGGCGATCCTGGCTTACGAGAAGGGGTGGCTCGCCTTCTCCTTGGCGATGCTCTTCGTCTTCATCGCCCTCATCGCCTACACCCTGGCCACCCACACCGCCGGGGTCATCCCCGCGGGGAAGCTGGAGCGCGTGGACCCCACCACGGTAAGGCAGGAAGGCCCCTGGGCCGACCCGGCCCAGGCGGTGGTGCAGACCGGCCCCAACCAGTACACGGTCTACGTCCTGGCCTTTGCCTTCGGCTACCAGCCGAACCCCATTGAGGTGCCCCAAGGGGCGGAGATCGTCTTCAAGATCACGAGCCCGGACGTGATCCACGGCTTCCACGTGGAGGGCACCAACATCAACGTGGAGGTGCTCCCGGGCGAGGTCTCCACCGTGCGCTACACCTTCAAAAGACCCGGGGAGTACCGCATCATCTGCAACCAGTACTGCGGCTTAGGCCACCAGAACATGTTCGGCACGATCGTGGTGAAGGAGTGAGCCATGGCGGTGCGTAGCGGCGAAATCGGCCGGATCTACGAGGCCTATCCGGAGAAGAAGGCGACCCTCTACTTCCTGGTCCTGGGCTTCCTCGCCCTCATCGTGGGAAGCCTCTTCGGCCCCTTCCAGGCCCTGAACTACGGGAACGTGGACGCCTATCCCCTTCTCAAGCGCCTCCTTCCCTTCGTCCAGTCCTACTACCAGGGCCTGACCCTGCACGGGGTCTTGAACGCCATCGTCTTCACCCAGCTCTTCGCCCAGGCCATCATGGTCTACCTGCCCGCTAGAGAGCTGAACATGCGGCCCAACATGGGCCTCATGTGGCTCTCCTGGTGGATGGCCTTCATCGGGCTCGTGGTGGCCGCCCTTCCCCTTCTCGCCAACGAGGCCACGGTGCTTTACACCTTCTACCCGCCCCTCAAGGGGCACTGGGCCTTCTACCTGGGGGCGAGCCTTTTCGTCCTCTCCACCTGGGTGAGCATCTACCTCGTCCTGGACCTCTGGCGGCGCTGGAAGGCGGAGAACCCGGGGAAGGTGACCCCCTTGGTCACCTACATGGCCGTGGTCTTCTGGCTCATGTGGTTCCTCGCCTCCATCGGGCTCGTGCTGGAGGCGGTCCTCTTCCTCCTGCCCTGGTCCTTCGGCCTGATCCAGGGCGTTGACCCCCTTATCGCCCGCACCCTCTTCTGGTGGACAGGCCACCCCATCGTCTACTTCTGGCTCCTGCCCGCTTACGCCATCATCTACACCATCCTTCCCAAGCAGGCCGGGGGGAAGCTGGTCTCCGACCCCATGGCCCGCCTCGCCTTCCTCCTCTTCCTCCTCCTCTCCACCCCCGTGGGCTTCCACCACCAGTTCGCCGACCCCGGGATTGACCCCACCTGGAAGATGATCCACTCCGTCCTCACCCTCTTCGTGGCCGTGCCGAGCCTCATGACCGCCTTTACCATCGCGGCGAGCCTGGAGTTCGCGGGGCGCATGCGGGGCGGCAAGGGGCTTTTCGGCTGGATCCGGACCCTCCCCTGGGACAACCCCGCCTTCGTGGCCCCGGTCCTGGGCCTCCTCGGCTTCATCCCCGGGGGCGCCGGGGGCATCGTGAACGCCAGCTTCACCCTGGACTATGTGGTGCACAACACCGCCTGGGTCCCCGGCCACTTCCACCTCCAGGTGGCGAGCCTCGTGACCCTCACCGCCATGGGCTCCCTCTACTGGCTCCTCCCCAACCTCACGGGCAAGCCCATCTCCGATGCGCAAAGGCGGCTCGGCCTGGCGGTGGTGTGGCTCTGGTTCCTCGGCATGATGGTCATGGCGGTGGGCCTCCACTGGCAGGGCCTTCTCAACGTGCCCCGGCGGACCTACATCGCCCAGGTGCCGGACGCCTACTCCCATGCGGCGGTCCCCATGGTGTTCAACGTCCTGGCGGGGATCGTCCTCCTGGTGGCGCTCCTCCTCTTCATCTACGGGCTTTTCAGCGTCCTTTTGGGCCGGGAGCGCCGCGTGGAGCTCGCCGAAGCCCCCCTTCCCTTCGCCGAGGTCCTCTCCGGCCCCGAGGACCGCAGGCTCGTCCAGGCCATGGACCGGATCGGCTTCTGGTTCGCCGTGGCGGCAATCCTCGTGGTCCTGGCCTACGGGCCCACCCTGGTGCAGCTTTTCAGCCACCTCAACCCCGTGCCGGGGTGGCGGCTCTGGTAGCCTAGGCCCTTTGTCCCTTGACCCCCTCCCCCAGGGAGGGGGAGACTTTTTGGGGATGCTCCTCGCCCGCGCCTACGCCATCGCGGCCCTCGAGGTCCTGCCCTTCTTCCTCCAGTTCCTAGGGCTTGGGCTTTCGGAAACCCTGGGGGAGGGGCTCTGCGGGAGCGCCCTCGGGGTCTCGGAGGCCGAGGCGGTGCGGTACGGCCTCGTGAGCGAGTACTACTTCTACGGCCAGGCCTTCCTCGTCCTCCTCGCCCTCAAGGCCACCTACGCTCTGGGGCTCGTCCTCCTCCGCTTCATGTACCCCGGGGAGGACCCCCCCTTCGCCCCCCTGGTGTGGCGGCTCGGGGTGGGGCTCTCCTCAGCCCTCCTCCTCCTCTTCTTCCTCACCCGCACCCTGCCCCTTCCCTTCCCCACCTCCCAGGGCCTAGCCCTCCTCTCCCCCGCCCCCCTGGACCCCCTCTCCCTCCTGATGACCGTCCCGGAGCCCTTCCTTCTCGGGCTCCTCTGGAGGGCCCGGCCGTGAGGCTTCCTCCTCTGGTCTACCTCCTCGGCGCCGTGAGCTTCCTCATGGACGTGGCGAGCGAGATGGTCTACCCCCTCCTCCCCCTCTTCCTGGCGAGCCTCGGAGCAGGCCCCGGGACAATCGGGCTGGTGGAAGGGGTGGCGGAGGCCACGGCGAGCCTCTTCAAGGTGGTGGGGGGGAGGCTTTCCGACCGGCTCGGGAGAAGGCGCCCCTTCCTCCTCCTGGGCTACGGCCTCCCCGCCCTGTTCCGGCCCCTCTTGGCCCTGGCGCAGACCCCCTTCCACGTCCTCCTCTACCGCTTCCTGGACCGGACCGGAAAGGGCCTCCGCACCGCCCCCCGGGACGCCCTCATCGCGGAAAGCGCCCCCAAAGAGGCCCTGGGCCGGGCCTACGGCCTCCACCGGAGCCTGGACACCCTCGGGGCCACCCTAGGCCCCTTCCTGGCCTTCCTTCTCCTGCCCCTTCTGGGCTTCCGGGGCGTCTTCTGGCTCTCCGCCCTGCCCGCCCTCTTGGCCTTCCTCCTCCTCTTCGCCGTGCGGGAGACGCCGTCTTCCTGGTTGACGGGACGGGGAGGAGGGCCTATCCTGGGTAAGGCTTGGCGGGAGACCGCCTCGAGGAGGAAGGGGCTTAAAGCGCCTTCCCGCCTGACGGAGGGAAAACATGCCCATCACGAAGGAAGAGAAGCAGAAGGTCATTCAGGAGTTCGCCCGTTTCCCCGGGGACACGGGGAGCACCGAGGTCCAGGTGGCGCTCCTTACCCTGAGGATCAATCGGCTTTCCGAGCACCTCAAGGTCCACAAGAAGGATCACCACTCCCACCGCGGCCTCCTGATGATGGTGGGCCAGCGCCGCAGGCTCCTCCGCTACCTGCAGCGGGAGGACCCCGAGCGGTACCGGGCCCTTATTGAGAAACTGGGCCTCCGGGGTTAAACTGGGGAACAGGTCGGGGGCGGGGCCGAAAGCTCCGCCCTTCGCTTTTGGAAGGAGCGCCATGGAAGGTACATCCAATGTCCCCCAAGCCCACCGCTACGAGCTCACCCTGGCGGGGCGGCCCCTCGTCCTGGAGACGGGCAAGTACGCCAAACAGGCCTCGGGGTCCGTCCTGGTCCGCTACGCCGACACCGTGGTCCTGGCGACGGCCCAAGCCTCGGAGACACCGGTGGAGGCCGACTTTCTCCCCCTCACGGTGGAGTTTGAGGAGCGGCACTACGCCGTGGGGAAGATCCCGGGGAGCTTCATGCGCCGGGAGGGGCGTCCCGGGGAGAAGGCCATCCTCTCCGCCCGCATGACGGACCGCCCCATCCGGCCCCTCTTCCCCAAGGGGTTCCGGCACGAGGTCCAGATCATCGTCACCGTCCTCTCCGCCGACCAGAAGAACCCGCCGGACATCCTGGGCCCCATCGCGGCGAGCGCCGCCCTCATGCTCTCGGACATCCCCTGGGAGGGCCCCATCGCCGCCGTGCGGGTGGGCCTCATCGGCGGGAGCTTCGTCCTGAACCCCACCCTGCAGGAGCTGGAGGAAAGCCAGCTGGACCTGGTGGTGGCGGGGAGCAAAGAGGCCATCCTCATGGTGGAGGCGGAGGCCGGGGAGGTGGACGAGGAGACCCTGGTTCAGGCCCTGGAGTTCGCCCACAAGGAGATGCAGCCCATCCTGGAGCTCCAGGAGGCCATGGCCCGGGAACTCGCCAAACCCAAGATGGCCTGGACCCCCCCGGAAAGCCTCCCCGAGGAGGAGAAGGAGGCCCTCTACCGCCTTGCCCTGGAGCGGGGGCTTTCCCAGGTCCTGCAGACGGCGAGCAAGGGGGAAAGGAGCCGGGCCCTTTCGGAGTTCGCCGAACGCCTCATCGCCGAGGCCCTCCCCAAGGGGGAGGACGGCACCCCGGACGAGGGCAAGAAGCCCCTCTACAAGAGCGCCTTTGACGAGGTGGTGCGCAGGGAGCTCAGAAGGCTCGTCCTCGAGGAGGGCAAGCGGGCGGACGGCCGCGGGCCTAAGGACCTCAGGCCCATCTGGATTGAGGTGGACGTCCTGCCCCGGGCCCACGGCTCCGCCGTCTTCACCCGGGGCGAAACCCAGGTCCTGGGCACCGTCACCCTGGGCACGGGCCGGGACGAGCAGATCCTGGACGACCTGGGCATAGACGAGACGGAGAAGTTCCTCGTCCACTACAACTTTCCCCCCTTCTCCACCGGGGAGGTGCGGCGCCTAAGGGGGGTCTCCCGCCGCGAGGTGGGGCACGGCAATCTGGCCAAGCGGGCCCTCAAGGCGGTGATGCCCAAGGAGGAGGACTTCCCCTACACCATCCGCGTGGTGGGGGACGTCCTGGAGTCCAACGGCTCTAGCTCTATGGCCACGGTCTGCGCCGGCTGCCTCGCCCTCATGGACGCGGGGGTGCCCATCCGGGCCCCGGTGGCCGGGGTGGCCATGGGCTTGGTGTGGGAGGGGAACCGGGCGGTGATCCTCACGGACATCCTGGGCCTCGAGGACGCCCTCGGCGACATGGACTTCAAGGTGGCCGGGACCCGCAAGGGGGTCACCGCCTTGCAGATGGACAACAAGGTGGGGGGCCTTCCCCGCGAGGTCCTGAAGGAGGCCCTCCTCCAGGCCCGGGAGGCCAGGCTCAAGATCCTGGACCTGATGGAGACCGTCCTCCCCGCCCCCCGGCCCGAGCTCAAGCCCTTCGCCCCAAGGATCCTCTCCCTCAAGGTGCCCGTGGAGAAGATCGGCCTCGTCATCGGCCCCGGGGGCAAGAACGTGCGCGCCCTGGAGGAGCTTGGGGTGGAGGTGGACATTGAGGAGGACGGGACGGTGCGCATCTACTCCAGCGACCTCGAGGCCGCCCTGGAGGCCAAGAAGCGCATAGAGGACCTCACCCGCGAGGCCAAGGTGGGCGAGATCTACGAGGGCACCGTCACCCGCATCACCCCCTTCGGCGCCTTCATCAGCCTCTTCCCCGGCACCGAGGGGCTTCTCCACATCAGCCAGATCGCCCCGGGCCGCGTGACGCGGGTGGAGGACCACCTCAAGGTGGGGGACGTGATCAAGGTCAAGGTCCACCGCATTGACGAGCGGGGCAAGATTGACCTGATCCGCCCCGAGCTGGAAGGCAAGATCCCCCCCAGGCGGCGCAAGTAACCCCTGGGGGCCTGACCTAACGCGCGTCCCGGCCAGGCCGGGAAGATGGGAGGCGTATGGAAAACCAGGAACGGAAGCCGAGGAGGAGGCGCCGGCGGAAGCCCCAGGAGGGGTCCCAGGGCGGCCCCCAGGATTACGTGGAGATCATCCCCTTGGGGGGGATGGGGGAGATCGGCAAGAACATCACCGTTTTCCGCTTCCGGGACGAGATCTTCGTCCTGGACGGAGGGCTCGCCTTCCCCGAGGAGGGGATGCCCGGGGTGGACCTCCTCATCCCCCGGGTGGACTACCTCATAGAGAACCGCCACAAGATCAAGGCCTGGGTCCTCACCCACGGGCACGAGGACCATATCGGGGGACTGCCCTTCCTCCTTCCCATGATCTTCGGCAAGGAAAGCCCGGTGCCCATCTACGGGGCGAGGCTCACCTTGGGGCTCCTACGGGGGAAGCTGGAGGAGTTCGGCCTGAGGCCCGGGGCCTTCAACCTGAAGGAGATCTCCCCCGACGACCGCATCCAGGTGGGGCGGTACTTCACCCTGGACCTCTTCCGCATGACCCACTCCATCCCCGACAACTCTGGGGTGGTGATCCGCACCCCCATCGGCACCATCGTCCACACGGGGGACTTCAAGCTGGACCCCACCCCCATTGACGGGAAGGTCTCCCACCTGGCCAAGGTGGCCCAGGCGGGGGCGGAAGGGGTTTTGCTCCTCATCGCCGACGCCACCAACGCGGAAAGGCCCGGCTACACCCCAAGCGAGATGGAGATCGCCAAGGAGCTGGACCGGGTCATCGGCCGCGCCCCGGGGCGGGTCTTCGTCACCACCTTCGCCAGCCACATCCACCGCATCCAGTCCGTGATCTGGGCGGCGGAGAAGTACGGGCGGAAGGTGGCCATGGAGGGGCGGAGCATGCTCAAGTTCAGCCGCATCGCCCTGGAGCTCGGCTACCTCAAGGTGAAGGACCGCCTCTACACCCTGGAGGAGGTGAAGGACCTCCCCGACCACCAGGTCCTCATCCTGGCCACGGGGAGCCAGGGCCAGCCCATGTCCGTCCTCCACCGCCTGGCCTTTGAGGGGCACGCCAAGATGGCCATCAAGCCCGGGGACACGGTGATCCTCTCCTCAAGCCCCATCCCCGGGAACGAGGAGGCGGTGAACCGGGTCATCAACCGCCTCTACGCCCTGGGGGCCTACGTCCTCTACCCCCCCACCTACAAGGTCCACGCCTCGGGCCACGCCTCCCAGGAGGAGCTGAAGCTCATCCTCAACCTCACCACCCCCCGCTTCTTCCTGCCCTGGCACGGGGAGGTGCGGCACCAGGTGAACTTCAAGTGGCTCGCCGAGTCCATGAGCCGCCCCCCGGAGAAGACCCTCATCGGGGAGAACGGGGCCGTTTACCGCCTCACCCGGGAGACCTTTGAGAAGACGGGGGAGGTGCCCCACGGGGTCCTCTACGTGGACGGCCTGGGGGTGGGGGACATCACCGAGGAGATCCTGGCCGACCGCCGCCACATGGCCGAGGAGGGCCTGGTGGTGATCACCGCCTTGGCGGACGAGGAGCCCGTGGTGGAGGTGGTCTCCCGGGGGTTCGTGAAGGCAGGGGAGAAGCTCTTGGGAGAGGTCCGGCGCATGGCCCTCGAGGCCCTGAAAAACGGGGTGCGGGAAAAGAAGCCCCTGGAGCGCATCCGGGACGACATCTACTACCCGGTGAAGAAGTTCCTGAAGAAGGCCACGGGCCGGGACCCCATGATCCTGCCCGTGGTCATAGAGGGGTGAGGGATGTATCGGTCCATCCTCCTGCCCACGGACGGAAGCGAGGCGGCGGAGAGGGGAGTGCGGGAGGGCCTCCGCCTGGCCCAAGCCCTGAAGGCCAAGGTGGCCTTCCTCTACGCCCTGGAGCCCTTGGGGCCGAGGCTTCTTTTGGGCCCGGAAGCCCTCCCCTACTACCAGGAGCTGGTGGAGGACCTGCGCAAGGAGGGGCTTGCCGCCCTGAACCGGGCCACCCGCATGGCCGAGGAGCTGGGCCTAGCCTTTGAGGCCCACCTCCTGGAGGGCCTGGCGGCGGAGGTCATCCTGAAGGAGGCGGAAAAGCACGACCTCGTGGTCCTGGGCACCCACGGGCGCACGGGGCTGGACCGCCTCCTCCTGGGGAGCGTGGCCCGGGAGGTGGCGCGGAGGAGCCCCAAGCCCGTTGAGGAAATCGCTCTCGGTCACGATGCCCACCAGCTTCCCCTTCTCGTCCACTACCAGGACGCTGCCGATGCGCTTTTCCAGCATCAAGGCCGCCACCTGGTCCAAGGTGGTCCCCAAGGGGACGCCCACCGCCGGGCTTGTCATGAGGTCTTTGACCTTGATGTCCTCCCTCATCTGGCCTCCTTTCGCCATACTACCCGGTCCACCGCCTCCGCCAGCCCCCAGGCCGAAAGGGCGCTGAAGAGCACCAGGCCCCAGGTCCAAGGAGGTAAGGGGACGGCCTCGAGGAGGCCAGGCCCCAGGGTCCCCAGGACGAGCTGCACGAGAATCCCTAGGGCCACGGCCCCGTGCAGGTAGGGGTTGGGGAGAGGACGGATGTGGGTATGCCGGGCGGCGTAGGCGAAGAAGAGCTGGCCGATGGCCATGAAGTGGAAGGTGGCGCTCCGGGCGGCCTCGAGGCCCACCGCCCCGGGAAGGAACCCCAAAAGCCCCAGGGCGACCCCCGCCTTGAGGGTGCCGGTGAGGAGGACGAAGCGGAGAGAAAGCCCGTCTAGGAGAGGGCTTTCCTTGGGTCGGGGGGGGCGGTCCAGGACCCCGGGGTTCCGGTCCAAGGACAGGGCTAGGGCGGGAAGCCCGTCGGTGATGAGGTTGATCCAGAGGATCTGCACGGCGGTGAGGGGGAGGAGGAGGTGCCCCGCCTCGTCGCGGAGGCCCAAGAGGGCGGCGAAGACCATCCCCAAGGCCACCACCAGGACCTCGGAGAGGTTGGTGGAGAAGAGGAAGCGCAGGAACTTCTGGATGTTCTCGTAGATGCTCCGCCCCTCCTCTATGGCGGCCACGATGGTGGCGAAGTTGTCGTCCAGAAGCACCAGGTCCGCCACCTCCCGGGCTACGTCCGAGCCCCGTTGCCCCATGGCCACGCCCACATCCGCCCGCTTGAGGGCCGGGGCGTCGTTCACCCCGTCCCCGGTCATGGCCACCACTTCCCCAGCCCTCTGGAACGCCTCCACGATGCGAAGCTTGTCCTCGGGCTTCACCCGGGCGAAGACGTCCACCTTCAGGAGCTCCTCCTCGGAAAGCTTCCCGATCTCTTCCCCTATGACCACGGTCTTCGCCGGAATCCCCACCCTCCGGGCGATGGCGAGGGCGGTGGCCGGGTGGTCCCCGGTGACCATCACCACCCGCACCCCCGCCCTCTGGACCCGCTCCACCGCTTCGGGCACCTCGGGGCGGGGCGGGTCCAGCAGGAGGACAAAGCCCAGAAAACGAAGCCCCTCTTCCCTCTCCCCCTCCCCGAAGGCCAAGGCCAAGACCCGGTAGCCCTCCCGGGCGTGGGCCTCGGCCTCTCCGAGAAGCCGCCGCTTCTCCTCCTCGGACAGGTCCAGGCGGGGAACAAGGGCCTCCGGGGCGCCCTTGAGGAAGCTCCCCAGAGAAGTGGTGACCCGCATGAACTTCCAAGCGCTGTCAAAGGGGCGCTCGGAAAGGCGGGGGTAGGCCTTTCTCAGCGCCTCCACGTCCAGGCCCCTCGCATGGGCGTGGCGGAGGAGGCCGAGCTCCAGAGGATCCCCCGCCCCGGTGGCGGGATCGGCGTCGTTGCAGAGGACCATGGCGAGGAGGGCCCCCTCGAGGTCGGGCCCCACCACCCGCTCCACCTCCATGCGGTTCTCCGTGAGGGTGCCCGTTTTGTCGGTGGCGATGACGGTGACGCTTCCCAGGGCCTCCACCGCCGAGAGGCGCCGCACCACCGCCTTCCGCCGGGCCATCCTTTCCACCCCCAGGGCCAAGGCCAGGGTGAGGACCGCGGGAAGCCCCTCGGGCACCGCCGCCACCGCCAGGGCCACGGCGAAGAGGACCACCTTGGCGGAAAACCCCTCCACCAGGAAGCCTAAGAAGGCAAGGAAGAAGGCGAGGAGGAAAACCCAGCGGGCCACCCGGCGGCCAAAGGCCTCCAGGCGTTTTTCCAGGGGGGTTCTCTCCTCCTCCATCCCCGCAAGGAGGTGGGCGATGCGCCCCATGGCGCTTTTCAAGCCGGTGCGCCTCACTTCCATCAGTGCCCTTCCCCGCACCACCAAGGTGCCGGCGAAGACCTCCTCCCCTACCCCCTTCTCCACGGGGACGCTCTCCCCGGTAAGGACGCTCTCGTCCACCGAGAGGCCGCTCCCTTCCAGGAGGACGCCGTCTGCGGGGACGCGGTCGCCGGCCTCGAGGCGCACCACGTCCCCAGGGACGAGCCCGCGGGCGGAAAGGCGTTGAAACCTTCCGTCCCTCAAGACCCAGACGGAAGGCTCGGCCAAGGCCTTGAGACGCTTCAAGGCCTCCTCGGAGCGCTTCTCCTGGAAGGCACCGAGGAGCGCGTTGAGAAGGAGGATGGCCAGGATGGCCAAGGCCTCTAGGGGCGCGCCCCGCCCTCCCTCGTAGAACCAGAGCAAAAACTCCAGGACGAAGGCAAAGAGCAGAAGGTAGACGAGCGGATTTTGAAGCTGGCGCAAGGCCTTGCGCCAAAAAGGCGGAGGAGGGCGCTCGGGCAAGGCGTTTGGCCCGTGGACCCTAAGCCTTTTCCCCGCCTCCTCTGAAGTGAGGCCCAGCATCATCCCTAGCCTATACCAAGGCCTTCGGGACCTATGCCCCCCGGAGAAGCCCCTCCACCACCCGCAAGAAGGCCTGGGCCTCAAAGGGCTTGCCCAGGAAGGCCTGGGCCCCGGCCTCGAGGGCCCGGCGCTGGCTTTCCTGGGAGACGCTGGCCGAAACGGCGAGGACCGGCGGTCCCGCCCCCTCCCGGATGCGGCGGATCACCTCCTCCCCGGGAATCCCGGGCATGATGAGGTCACAGACCACGAGGTCAAACCCTTCGGCCAGGCGCCTAAGGCCCGCCTCCCCGTTCGGGGCCCAGACCACCTCGTGCCCTGCCCGCTCCAGAAAGCGGCGGAGCATGTGCCCCACCAGGGGCTCGTCCTCAATCACCAGGATGCGGGCCATACAGAGGCAGGATAACCCGGAAGAGGCTCCCCTTTCCCTCCTCGCTCTCCACCTCTATCCGCCCCCCGTGGGCCTCCACGATGTGCTTGGAGATGAAAAGGCCAAGCCCGGTGCCGGAAACCCCCCGGGCGCGGGCGTTTTTGGCCCGGGCGTAGCGCTGGAAAAGCCGGGGGAGCTCCTCCTTGGGGATCCCGGGCCCGGTGTCCCGGACCTCCACCCACACCTCCTCCCCCCGCACCCCGGCCCAAAGCCGCACCGATCCCCCGGAGGGCGTGAACTTGAAGGCGTTGGCGAGGAGGTTGCCCACCACCTGGACGATGCGGTCTGGGTCCACCTCCACGAGGGGAAGCTCCTCCACCTCCACACAGAACTCCACCCCGGAAAGCCGGGCCACCCCCTGGAAGCTCCGGGCCAGGTCCAGAAGGAGGGGCTTAAGGTGCACGGGGCGCCGGGAGATCTCAAAGCGGCCCGCCTCGAGGCGGCTTGTGTCCAGAAGGTTGTCCACCATGGTCTTGAGGCGGAAGGCGCTTTCCAGGATGAGCTCCACGGACTCCTGGGCGCTTGGGGAAAGGGCCTCCTCCTGCAAGAGTTCCGCCAGGCCCATGATCACCGCGAGGGGGGTGCGGAGCTCGTGGCTCACCGCGGCGATGAACTCCCCCTTGACCCGGTCCGCCTCCAGCCTGGGCCTGAGGTCCCTCAGGTCCACCACCACCCCCCCCACCCTGGGGTCCTGGAGGAGGTTCCGCCCCCAGGCCTCCATGGGGATAGGGGTGCCGTCTTTGTGGAGGACCCGGAACGCCCCGGTGAGGGTGTGCCCCGGCTGGGAAAGGAGCTCCCCAAGCAGGGCTTCCGCCTTGGGCCGGTCCTCCGGGTAGACGAAGTCCAAGGCCTTCACCGGGGCCTCCTTGTACCCCTCGGGCTCGTAGCCCAAAAGGGTGCGCACGCTGGGGCTCGCGAAGCGGATGAAGCCTTCTTGGTCCAGCACGTAGACCACATCCTGGGAGTGCTCCAGAAAGGCCTTCAGGCGCTCCTCCTCGGCCTCCAGAAGGGCCAGGAAGCGCCCCTTCTCCAGCACCAGGGCGAGGAGGGTGGCCACCTGCCCCAGGCGGTGGAGAAGCCTCTCGGAAAAGCGCCGCCCCTGGCGGTAGCCAAGGAAGAGGGCCCCCCGGAACCCTTGCGTCCGGAAGGGGACCACGAGGGCGCTCTTTAGGCCCAAGGCCTCCGCCAGGGCGCAGTCCTCCGGGGCCAAGGCCTCCACCCCCAAGGGGGCCTCCTCCCCCAGGGCCCGCTCCAGGAGGTTGGGCCGGGGAAGCTCTTCGGGAAGGGCACAGGTGCTGTAGAGCACCTCCCCTTTCCCCCCGCTTTCCGCAAGGAGCACCCCTTCCTGGGCGGCGAAGAGGGCCAAGAGCCGCTCCACGATGGCCCGGGCCAAGGAGGGAAGGTCCCGCTGGCGGAGGGCCTCCTGGGCCACGTCCACCAGGGCCTGGGTGAAGGCCACCTGGTCCCTTAGAGCCCGCTCCGTGCGGGTGCGCTCGGTGATGTCGTGGAGGACCAAAATCCTCGCCTCCCCCACCTGCCGCCCCCGCACGCTGTAGGTGGCCCCGCCCAGGGCGAGCTCCAGCCTCCCCCCTTCCAAGGCGGGGGCCAAGGCGGCGGGAAGGTCCTCCAAGGCCACCTCCGCCCCCAAGCCCAAGGCCTCCCGGGCCCGGCCGTTGGCGAAACCCCGCTCACCGAAGAGGACCACCACGCCGTCGGGAAGCTCCTCCAGGATCTGGGAAAGCCGGGTCCTCTCCGCGGCCAGGGCTAAGGAGAGGCGGGTCTTTTCCCGGTAGAGCTCGGCGTTGCGGAAGGCCACCCCCGCCGCCCCGGCCAGAAGCTCCAGGTAGCGCACCTCTTCTTCGGAAACGGGAGGCCCTCCGGGCCCGTGGTCCACGGCCAAGACCCCGAGGACGGCCTCCTCGGCCACCACGGGCACGAAGGCCACGGTGGGCCCCATCCCCTGGGCCACCCCAGGGGGAAGGGCCTCCCGGGGCACCAGGAGGCTTCGCCGCTCCCGGGCGGCCCGGGCCATGGGGTCGGGGGAGGAGGCCAGGGCGAGGTGAAGGGCGCTTTTCCCCTCGGTCCAGAAGACCTGCCTTCCCTTCACGGTGAGGTGGCCGAGGAGGCTCTCCCCCCGCACCAGGGCCACGGTGGCCCGGTAAAAGCCAAGGCGCTCCACCAGGGCCCGGGCCAGGGTCTCCAGCACGGCGTTGGGGTCCAGGGCCCGGGCCACCTCGCGGGTGAGGGCGCCCACGTGGGCCAGAGCCTCCACGTGCCGGGAAAGGCGGGCCAGGGCCTGGTCCCTCTGGGCGAAGAGCTCCCCGTTTTTCAGGGCCAAGGCGGTGAGCTGGGCGAGGAGGGGAAGAAGGGGCTGGAGGGAGGGGGGAACCCCTTCCAGGGCCAGCACCCCCTTGGCGGCGAACCGGGGGCAGGAGGGGCAGATGAGGGCCCGGGTCTCTTGCGTGGCCCGGGGACGCTCCCGGCAACGCCTTTCAGGATCGGCCCAGCAGAAGGCCTCCTCCTCCCCCACCACGGGAAGAAGCCACTCCTCTCCCCGCCTAAGGGGTCCCTCGGCGAAGAAGGCCTCCTGCACCGGCCCCTTGGCGTAGAGGGGCAAGGCGATGGCCGAGACCGTGTAGTGCCGCCCCCGCCCCGAGGCCACCTCCCCCACGAGCTCCCGGGTCTCGGGGTGGTAGAGGAAGAGGGCCGCCCGCTCCACCCCCTCCTCCGTGGCCACCTCCAGGAGGTTCCGGAGGATCTGGGTGGGCTCGAGGTCCTTTAGAAGCGCCCGCTGAAACCGGGCCAGGACCTCCATCTGCCCCACAAGCCGCATCTTGCCCCAATGGTAGCATGGGGGCCGGGGTTGCCAGGGGCTTCCAAAAATCTTAGACTCGGTCAAAGGGGGAGCCCCCGGCGGAAGGAGGTGCGGGATGCCCATAGACTTCAGCCTCACGGAGGAGCAAAGGCAGCTCCAGGCCCTGGCCCGGCGCTTCGCCAAGGAGGTCATCCTCCCCGTGGCCCGGGAGTACGACGAGAAGGAGGAGGTCCCCTGGCCCGTGATTGAGAAGCTCCACGAGGTGGGCCTCCTGAACGCCATCATCCCCGAGGAGTACGGGGGGATGGGGCTCAAGATGCTGGACGAGGTCATCGTGGGGGAGGAGCTGGCCTACGCCTGCATGGGCATCTACACCATCCCCATGGCGAGCGACCTGGGCATCACCCCGGTGCTCCTCGCAGGGACGGAGGAGCAGAAGGAGCGCTTCCTGAGGCCCCTCACAAAGAAGCCCGCCCTCGCCGCCTTCGCCTTAAGCGAGCCCGGAAACGGCTCCGACGCCGCCGCCTTAAAGACCCGGGCCATCCGCCAAGGCGACCACTACATCCTGAACGGCACCAAGATGTGGATCTCTAACGGCGGCGAGGCGGAGTGGGTGGTGGTCTTCGCCACGGTGAACCCCGAGCTACGCCACAAAGGGGTGGTGGCCCTGGTGGTGGAGCGGGGCACCCCCGGCTTCAAGGCCGTCAAGATCCACGGGAAGATGGGGCAAAGGGCCTCGGGCACCTACGAGCTCATTTTTGAGGACGTGAAGGTGCCGGTGGAAAACCGCCTGGGGGAGGAGGGGGAGGGCTTTAAGATCGCCATGCAGACCCTGAACAAGACCCGGATCCCCGTGGCCGCGGGAAGCGTGGGGGTGGCGAGGCGGGCCCTGGACGAGGCCAGGAAGTACGCCAAGGAGCGGGAGGCCTTCGGCCAGCCCATCGCCAACTTCCAGGCCATCCAGTTCAAGCTCGCCGACATGCTCATCGGCATTGAAACCGCCCGCATGTACACCTACTACGCCGCCTGGCTCGCGGACCAGGGCCTTCCCCACGCCCACGCCAGCGCCATCGCCAAGGCCTACGCTTCCGAGATCGCCTTTGAGGCGGCCAACCAGGCCATCCAGATCCACGGCGGCTACGGCTACGTGCGGGAGTTCCCCGTGGAAAAACTCCTCAGGGACGTGAAGCTCAACCAGATCTACGAGGGGACCAACGAGATCCAGAGGCTCATCATCGCCAGGCACGTCCTGGCGGAGTGAGGAGGTGAGGGATGAAGTTCGTGGCGGTGATCCGGCAGGTGCCCGACGGCGAGAGCAGGCTCAGGGTCCAGGGGGACCGCGTGGACCTCTCCGGGGCCACGATGATCCTGGACCAGATGGACGAGTACGCGGTGGAGGAGGCCCTCCGCCTCAAGGAGAAGCACGGCGGGGAGGCGGTGGTGGTGGGCTTCGGCCCCGAGCGCACCGAGGAGGCCATCCGCACCGCCTTGGCCATGGGGATGGACCGGGGGGTGCACGTGGTCTACGAGGGCTTTGCCGACCCCGTGGCCGTGGCCGAGGCCCTGGTGGAGGTGCTCAAGGAGGAAGCCCCCACCCTGGTCCTCACCGGGGGGCAGCAGGCGGACTGGGACAGCCAAGCCCTGGGGGGGGCCCTGGCGGAGGCCCTAGGGGTGCCGGTGGTGGCCTGGACCACCGCCCTCGAGCTGGAAGGGGACACGGCCAAGGCCAAGCACGACCTAGACGAGGGGGCGGAGTGGGTTAGGGTGCGGCTTCCCGCCGTCTTCACCACGCAGCAGGGCCTGAACGAGCCCCGCTACCCCACCCTGCCCGGGATCATGAAGGCCAAAAAGAAGGAGATCCGGAAGGTGCAGGCGCGCCTTACCCCCAAGGTCACCCTGATTTCCGAGGAGATCCAGGAGAAGTCCAGGCTCGGCAAGATCCTGGACGGCAAGGACCCCGTGGCGGCGGCGGAAGAGCTCGTGCGGCTCCTCCACGAGGAGGCCAAGGTCATCTAGGAGGTGCCTATGGTGCTCGTAGTCTTGGACCACGACGGCAACCGGCTCAGGAAGGGAAGCCTCGAGGCCCTGACCCGGGCCCGGGACCTGGCCCAGGCCCTGGGGGGGAAGGTGGCCGGGGTGCTCCTCGCCGAGGAGAAGGCCCCCGTGGAGGAGGCCCGCAAATACGTGGAGGTTCTCTACACCGCCACCCTAGGCCCCTACACCGCCGAGAAGTGGGCGGCCGGGGTGCTTAAGGCCGCCGAGGCCAGTGGGGCCAAGGCGGTGGTGGCCCCCTCCTCCAGGCAGAGCCGGGCCTACTTGGGCCGGGTGGCCTACGCCCTAAGAGCGGGGCTTCTTGAGGACACCCTCGAGTCCCGCCTGGAAGGCGGCGAGGTCCACGCCACCCGCTACGCCTACCTGAACCGGGTGACCCAGAGGGTGAAGGCGGCCCTTCCCGTGGTCCTCACGGTGAAGCCCAACACCACTCCCCTCGCGGAGCCCCTTGGGGGCGAGGCCGAGGTGGTGGCCCTCAGCGTGCCCGAGGTGCCCACGGTGGAGGTCCTGGAGCGCCTCCAGGAGGAGAAGAAGGGCGTCTCCCTCACCGAGGCGGACGTGGTGGTCACAGGGGGCCGGGGCATGGGGAGCGCGGAGGCCTTTGGGCTTGTGGAGGAACTCGCCGCCCTCCTTGGGGGCGCGGTGGGGGCCACCCGGGCGGTGGTGGACGCGGGCTGGCGTCCCTACGCCGAGCAGGTGGGCCAGACGGGCAAGACCGTCCAACCCTCCCTCTACATCGCCCTGGGGGTCTCCGGGGCGGTGCAGCACCTGGCGGGGATGAACAAGAGCAAGTACATCGTGGCGGTGAACAAAGACCCCGAGGCCCCCATCTTCAAGCACGCCGACTACGGCATCGTGGGGGACGTGCACCAGGTGCTCCCTGCCCTGATTGAGGCGGTGAAAAAGCTGAAGGACTAAGTGGCTGCACGTTGATTTCGCAACACGGGTTGCCCGAAATAAGGCTTGGGAAGGTCCTTTTGGGGCCCCCACCGCGGCGAAAGCCGCGGTGGGGTACTTAGGGGAAAAGCCCCCCGCCTAGAGGCGGGGGGCTTCCTCTCCTTCCGGGTGGGATCACTCCTTTCTCGGCTCCTCCGGGGGAGGGGGTGGCGCTCCCTCGTCCAGCATCCGGGCCTCCTCCACCCCTTCGGGGGAAGCGGCCTGGCTTGGGCTTTTTTCCTCGGCCTTCTCGGTGGCCCTTTTGGGCTTTTCGGGGGCGCGGAGAAGCCGAAGGAAGAGGTAGAGGAGGAGAAGGAGGACGAGCACCCCCACCACGTAAGGCCAAGCGGGGGGCGCCGGCACCTCAGGAGCCGGGGGCGGGGAGAGAGGCTCGGCGGGGGTGCGGAAGACCTCCTCCTCCAGCCGGGCCACCCGCCCGGAAAGGGCCTTCAAGGCCTCCCCCTGGCCCTGGACCTGGGCCTCGAGGGCGGCCACCCTGGCCTGAAGCCCTTGGTAGGCCGTGTAGGCCTGGTACCCCAAAAACACGAGGACCGCCACCAGGACCAGTGCCAGCAACGCAGGAAGCCACCTTCTCACGCTTCACCTCCTTTCCGGGATAGGCCCAAGGTTTTCCGGCCGTCCCCGGCCATTGTATCATGCCCTGGACTATGGCCGATAACGCCCGGCTCATCCTGGACGAGCTCTTGGCGGAGCTGGAAGAAAGGCGCAAAAAGGTGCTCCTAGGAGGGGGCGAGGAGCGCATAAGGAAGCAGCACCAGCAGGGCAAGCTCACCGCGAGGGAGCGCTTAGACTACCTCCTGGACCCGGGGAGTTTCGTGGAGCTCATGCCCTTCGCCGAGCACCTGGAAACCGGGCTCATGGAGGGGATAGAGGCCCCCGCGGACGGCGTGGTGACGGGCTACGGCACCATTGGGGGCCGCCTGGTCTTCGTCTTCAGCCAGGACTTCACCGTGCTGGGCGGCTCCCTGGGCAAGATGCACGGCCGCAAGATCGCGAGCCTCATGGACCTCGCGGCCAAGGTGGGGGCCCCCATCGTCGGCCTGAACGACTCCGCCGGGGCCCGGATCCAAGAGGGGGTGGACAGCCTCTCGGGCTACGGGGAGGTCTTCTACCGGAACGCCATCTACTCCGGGGTCGTCCCTCAGATCTCCGCCATCCTGGGGCCTTGCGCCGGGGGCGCGGTCTACAGCCCCGCCATGACCGACTTCGTCCTCATGAGCCGGGGCACGAGCTACATGTTCATCACCGGCCCCGAGGTGATCAAGAGCGTCACCAAGGAGGAGGTGACCTTTGAGGAGCTCGGGGGGGCCGACGTCCACATGGAGAAAAGCGGGGTGGCCCATCTGGAGGGGAAGGACGACAAGGAGGTCCTGGACCTCATCAAGAAGCTCCTTTCCTACCTCCCCCAGAACAGCCGGGAAAAGCCCCCCGTCCTCACCCCCAAGGACGACCCCTTCCGCCCCACCCCGGAGCTTCTGGAGATCGTCCACCCCGATGCCCGCCGCCCCTACAACATGCACCAGGTGATCCGCACCCTCCTGGACGACGGGGAGTTCCTGGAGATCCAGCCCCGCTTCGCCCGGAACATCATCGTGGGCCTGGGGCGGCTCGGGGGGTACCCCGTGGGGGTCATCGCCAACAACCCCCGCTTCATGGCCGGGGCCTTGGACATCAACGCCTCGGACAAGGCGGCCCGCTTCATCCGCACCATGGACGCCTTCAACATCCCCCTCCTCACCCTGGTGGACGTGACGGGCTTCCTGCCCGGCGTGGCCCAGGAGCACGGGGGGATCATCCGCCACGGGGCCAAGATGCTCTTCGCCTACGCCGAGGCCACGGTGCCCAAGATCACCCTCATCGCCCGCAAGGCCTACGGGGGGGCCTACCTCGCCATGAACTCCAAGGACATGGGGGCGGACGTGGTCCTGGCCTGGCCCACGGCGGCGGTGGCGGTGATGGGGGCGGAAGGGGCGGCGAACATCATCTACCGCAGGGAGATCCAGTCCTCCCCTAACCCCGAGGAGACCCGGAGGAGGAAGATTGAGGAGTACCGCCGGGCCTTTGACAACCCCTGGGTGGCGGCGGGGCGGGGCTACATTGACGACGTCATTGACCCCACCCACACCCGGCGCGTCCTCTACCAGCACCTAAGGATGCTCTGGGAGAAGCAGGAGGAGAGGCCCAGGAAGAAGCACGACAACATCCCCCTGTAGGCACCTTTTAGGCGTGGACCTCGAGGCCTTCCGCACGGAGCTTGCCGCCTGCCGCCTCTGCCCCAGGCTCGTGGCCTGGCGGGAGGAGGTGGTGGGGAGGAAGCGGGCCTTCCGGGGCGAGCCCTACTGGGCCAAACCGGTTCCGGGCTTCGGCGACCCCCAGGCCAAGATCCTCCTCTTCGGCCTCGCCCCCGGGGCCCACGGGTCCAACCGCACGGGCCGCCCCTTCACCGGGGACGCCTCCGGGGCCTTCCTCTACCCCTTGCTCCATGAGGCGGGCCTCGCCAGCAAGCCGGAAAGCCTTCCCGGGGACGACCTCAGGCTCCACGGGGTCTACCTCACCGCGGCGGTGCGCTGCGCCCCGCCCAAGAACAAGCCCACCCCCGAGGAGCTCCGCGCCTGCGCCCGCTGGACGGCGCTGGAGCTCGGCCTCCTCCCCGAGGTGCGGGTCTACCTGGCCCTGGGGAGGGTGGCCCTCGAGGCCCTCCTCGCCCACTTCGGCCTGAGGAAGAGCGCCTACCCCTTCCGCCACGGGGCCCACTACCCCCTCCCCGGGGGAAGGCACCTCCTCGCGAGCTACCACGTCTCCCGGCAGAACACCCAGACGGGAAGGCTCACCCGGGAGATGTTCCTTGAGGTCCTGAAGGAGGCTAAGCGCCTCGCCGGGCTTTGAGCCAGGAGAGGAGGTCCTCGTAGTCCAAAGTGTTGAGCACCCGCTCGGGGCCGATCCAGGCCCTTTGCGCCGTGCCCACGGCGAGCTCCATGAAGCGGAGGTGGTCGGTCTGGTGGGCGTCGGTGGAGAGGCTTACCCAAAGCCCCATGCTGTAGGCCATGCGGGCGAGGTCGTCGGGGAGGTCCATGCGGTCGTAGTAGCCGTCAATCTCCACCGCCACGCCCTTTTCCTTGGCCTTCCGGAAGACCGCCTCCCAGTCGGCCTCAATGGGGGCGCGGCGGCCCAAAAGCCTCGCCGTGGGGTGGGCGAGGACGTGGACGAAGGGGTTCTCCAGGGCCTTGAGGAGGCGCCTGGTCTGGTCGGCCTTGGGGAGGTTAAAGCGGGAGTGGACGGAGACCAAAACCAGGTCCAGCTCCCTTAAGACCCAGTCCGGGTAGTCCAGGGTGCCGTCGGGGTGGATGTCCACCTCGGCCCCGGCGAGGAGGTAGGGGGGGCCGTGGGTCTCGTTGAAGCGGCGGATCTCCTCTATGCGCTTCAAGGCCTCCTCGGGGGAAGGCCCCCCCGCCACCCGCACCGCCGGGGAGTGGTCGGTGACGGCGAGGTAGCGGTAGCCCAGGGCCCTCGCCGCCTCCCAGAGCTCCTCCAAGGTGTTCTTCCCGTCGGAGTAGGTGGAGTGGACCTGAAGATCCCCTTTGATCTGGGAAAGCTCAAGGAGCCTAGGAAGCCTTCCCGAAAGGGCCGCCTCTATCTCCCCGTGGTCCTCCCGAAGAGGCGGTGGGATCCAGGGAAGGCCCAAGGCGGCGTAGACCCCCTCCTCCGTCTCCCCGGCGATCCTTTGCTCCCCCCGGAAGACCCCGTACTCGGAAAGCTTCAGGCCCTTTTCCTGGGCGAGGGCGCGAAGGCGGATGGAGTGGGCCTTGCTCCCCGTGAGGTACTGGAGGCCCGCCCCGTAGCTTTCCAAGGGGACCACCCTCAGGTCCACCTGGAGGCCGTTTTTCAAAAAGACCGTGGCCCTTTCCTTCCCCTTGGCGAAGACCTCCTTCACCTGAGGAAGGCGCACGA
The DNA here is from genome assembly GCF_019974155.1 of Thermus thermophilus. Classification (NCBI taxonomy): domain Bacteria; kingdom Thermotogati; phylum Deinococcota; class Deinococci; order Thermales; family Thermaceae; genus Thermus; species Thermus thermophilus. The sequence goes on along the minus strand of NZ_AP025158.1, from coordinate 967,807 downwards.
AGCCCTCCACCACCCGCTCGCCCTCTCTGCTCGCCACCAAAAAGTCCAGGTCCCCCACGGTGTCCTTGTAGCGCCTCGCCGAGCCGCAAAGCTCCGCCCGCTCCACCCCGGGAAGCCCCCTTATGGCCTCGAGGAGGCTTCGCGCCAGGGAGAGCACCGCCCCCAAGGGCCTCCGCTTCCCCGCCGCCTGGGCGAGGGCGAGGCCTTCCCGGATGCGGTCCGCCTTCTTGGGGCCAAAGCCTTTGAGCCGGGTGAGGTCCCCCCGCTCCAGGGCCTCCTTGAGCTTTTCCAGGGAGTCTATGCCGAGCTCCTGGAAGAGCTGCCGGGCCGTCTTGGGCCCCACCCCGGGGACCTCCATCACCTCGAGGACCCCCCGCGGGACCTTCCGGGAAAGCTCCTCGTGCTTCCCCACCTTCCCCGTGCGGAGGAACTCCAGGATCTTCTCCGCGAGGTCCGGCCCCACCCCGGGAAGCTCCATGAGGGCCTCCTTGCCCCTCTTGGCGATCTCCTCTATGGGGGTGTCCAGGTCGTAGAGGGTGCGGGCCGCCTGGTGGTAGGCCCGGACCCGGAAGGGGTTGTCCCCTAAAAACTCGCTCATGAGCCCGATTTCCTCAAAGATCCGGGCGAGCTCCTGGTTCCGCATACCCCCACTATACGGGTAGACTGGACGAAGCCCCATGCCGAGGCCGGACCGGTTTCGTAAAAAAGTTCTGGAGCTTCTCAAAGAAGCGGGAAGGCCCCTCCACTACACGGAGATCGGCCGCCTCCTCAAGGAGGACGGGCTCTGGAAGGACGTGAAGGAACCGGAGAAGATCGCCAAGATCCGCCTTTCCGCCCTGGCCCGCTGGCACCGAAGCCCGGTGGTGGCCCTGGGGGAAGGGCTTTACGCCCTCAGGGAAGAAGGCGGTACGAGCCCAGAACCCTGAGGTAGTTGGCCCGCTCAAAGGCGGCGGGCTCCGCCACCCGCCCTTCCATGTGGATGCGGTCTTTGACGACCGGGATGCTGTGCGGCGGGGAGGCCGGGGCGGGTGGCCACCCATCAATCCCGCGGGCGCGGATGCCCGGCAACCAGGGCGGTAGGGCCTCCCTCAGGGGGCAAGATACCTGTCCCAGGGGTAGAATGGGGGCATGCTCCGCTACCTCCTGGCCCTCGCCCTGGCCGCCTTGGGGGTGGCCCTCGAGGCCTACCGCCCCTTCCTCCTCCTCCTCGCGGGCCTCGTCCTCCTCCTCGCCCGGCCCCGAAGCTGCCCCAGGCCTTGACGAAGCCCCCCTTTAGGCGAAGACTTGGGGCGTGGACGCCTTCAAGCGCAACCTGGAAAAGCTGGCGGAACTCGCCATCCGCGTGGGGCTCAACCTGGAGAAGGGGCAGGAGGTCATCGCCACCGCCCCCGTTGAGGCGGTGGACTTCGTGCGCCTTCTCGCGGAGAAGGCCTACCGGGAGGGGGCGAGCCTCTTCACCGTGATCTACGGGGACCAGGAGCTTGCCCGCAAGCGCCTCGCCCTGGCGCCGGAAGAGGGGTTGGACAAGGCCCCGGCCTGGCTCTACGAGGGGATGGCCAAGGCCTTCAGGGAAGGGGCGGCGAGGCTTGCCGTCTCGGGGAGCGACCCCAAGGCCCTAGAAGGGCTTCCCCCGGAGAGGGTGGGCCGGGCGCAAAAGGCCAACGCCCGCGCCTACAAGCCCGCCCTCGAGGCCATCACGGAGTTCGTCAGCAACTGGACCATCGTCCCCTTCGCCCACCCCGGCTGGGCGAGGGCGGTCTTCCCAGACCTCCCCGAGGAGGAGGCGGTGAGGAGGCTCTGGGAGGCCATCTTCCAGGCCACCCGGGCCGACCAGGAAGACCCCGTGGCCGCCTGGGAGGCCCACAACCGCGCCCTCCACGAGAAGGTGGCCTACCTGAACGCCCGCCGCTTCCACGCTCTCCACTTCCGGGGGCCGGGGACGGACCTCGTGGTGGGCCTCGCCGAGGGGCACCTCTGGCAGGGCGGGGCCACCCCCACCAAGGGGGGCCGGCTCTGCAACCCCAACCTGCCCACGGAGGAGGTCTTCACCGCCCCCCACCGGGAGCGGGTGGAGGGGGTGGTGCGCGCAAGCCGCCCCCTGGCCCTGGGGGGCACCTTGGTGGAGGGGATCTTCGCCCGGTTTGAGAGGGGCTTCGCCGTGGAGGTGCGGGCCGAGAAGGGCGAGGAGGTGTTGAAGCGGCTTCTGGACACGGACGAGGGGGCGAAGCGCCTCGGGGAGGTGGCCCTGGTCCCCGCGGACAACCCCATCGCCAAGACGGGCCTCGTCTTCTTTGACACCCTCTTTGACGAAAACGCTGCAAGCCACATCGCCTTCGGCCAGGCCTACGCGGAAAACCTGGAGGGCCGCCCCTCGGGGGAAGAGTTCCGGAGGCGGGGGGGTAACGAAAGCCTCATCCACGTGGACTGGATGGTGGGCTCCGAGGAGATGGACGTGGACGGGCTTTACGAGGACGGCACCCGCATTCCCCTCATGCGGCGGGGAAGGTGGGTGGTCTAGGCGTCCCGCTAGAGCGACTTTCCCGAAACCCTAGCCCGGGCTGCGCGAAGGAACCTTCTCCGGGGGCCGCATGGGGGGAACAGACCTACACCGCCCCTAGGGCCTCCTCAAAGAGGGCGAGGAGGTCCTGGGGGTCTTCCAGGCCCACGGAGACCCGCACGAGCCCCGGGGTCACCCCGGCCTGGAGCCTCGCCTCCTCGGTGAGGCGGCTATGGGTGGTGGTCCAGGGGTGGACGAGGAGGGTCCGGGCGTCCCCGAGGTTCGCCGCCTTAAAGAGGCGGATGGCCCGGAGGAAGCGGCTTGCCGCCTCCTGGCTTCCCAGGTCCAGGGTGAGGATGGGCCCGCCCGAGGCCAGGTACTTCCGGGCGTTCCTGTGGGCGGGGTCCTCGGGAAGGCCCGGGTAGCGGAGGGCCTTCACCTTGGGGTGGCCCTGGAGGCGCTCGGCGAGGAGGCGCGCGGTCTCGCTCATCCGCGCAACCCTCAGGGCCACGGTCTCCAGGCCCTGGAAGAGGAGGTAGGCGTTGAAGGGGGAAAGGGCCATGCCGCAGAGGGAAAGCCCCAGGGTGCGGACCCTTTCGGGGAAGCACCTCGCCCCCAGGGCCTCCCAGGGGACCTGGCCCTTGAGGTCGGGCTGCAAAAACTGGGGGTAGTTCCGCCAGAGCCCGGTTTCCCGGGAAAGCACCGCCCCGCCCAAAACGGAGCCATGCCCCGAGGCCCACTTGGTGAGGCTTTCCACCACCACGTGGGCCCCCCAGGCCAAAGGCCGGCAGAGCGCCCCCGCCGCCCCGAAGGTGTTGTCCACCACCAGGGCCACCCCCTTCTCCTCGGCCAGGGTGGCCAGGGCCTCGAGGTCGGGCACAAGGAGGGCGGGGTTCGCCACGGTCTCCACGAAGACCGCGCGGGTCTTCTCGCTGAAGGCCTCCCGCACGGCCTCGGGCTCGGGGTCCACGTAGCGCACCTTTACCCCCATGAGGGAAAGCACCTGGCCGAAAAGCCCGATGGTCTGGCCGAAAAGCCCCTTGGCCGCCACCACCTCGTCCCCCGGGCGGAGGAGGGCGAGGAGGGCGGCGAAGGTGGCCGCCTGGCCCGAGGCCAGGACCACGGCCTCCAAGGCCCCCTCCAGGGCCTTGAGCCTCTCCTCCAGGGCCTTGGCCGTGGGGTCCTTCTGGCGCGCGTAGACGTAGCCTTCCCCGGTGGCGAAGCGCTCCTGGCCCTCTTCCAGGGTTTTGAAGCCGTAGGCGGCCACGGCGTAGACGGGAAGCCCCACCGCCCCGTGGGGGTCTTCGGGAAGCCCAGCGAGGACCGCGAGGGTGGCGTACTCCATACCCCCTAGTCTAACGAAAAACCCCTCCCCGGGCCGCGCGGCGCTTGCCAGAAGGGCAAGGGCCGGGTATACTACCGGCGGCACCAAGGAGGTGTGTATGAGGAAGCTCATCCTTGCCGCTTTGACGCTCGCAGGCCTGGGCCTGGCCCAGGAGTTCCTCACCATCGGCTCCGGCTCCACCACGGGGGTCTACTTCCCCGTGGCCACGGGCATGGCCAAGCTGGTGAACGACGCCAATGTGGGCCTCCGGGCCAACGCCCGCTCCACCGGGGGAAGCGTGGCCAACATCAACGCCATCGCCGCCGGGGAGTTTGAGATGGCCCTGGCCCAGAACGACATCGCCTACTACGCCTACCAGGGCTGCTGCATCCCCGCCTTTGAGGGCAAGGCCGTGAAGGGGATCCGGGCCCTCGCCGCCCTCTACCCCGAGGTGGTCCACATCGTGGCCCGGAAGGACGCGGGGATCCGCACCGTGGCCGACCTCAAGGGCAAGCGCGTGGTGGTGGGCGACGTGGGCTCCGGCACGGAGCAGAACGCCCGGCAGATCCTCGAGGCCTACGGCCTCACCTTTGACGACCTCGGCCAGGCCATCCGGGTGAGCGCCACCCAGGGCATCCAGCTCATGCAGGACAAGCGGGCGGACGCCCTCTTCTACACCGTGGGCCTGGGGGCTTCTGCCATCCAACAGCTCGCCCTCACCACCCCCATCGCCCTGGTGGCGGTGGACCTGAACCGGATCCAGGGCATCGCCAAGAAGTACCCCTTCTACGTGGGCTTCAACATCCCCGGCGGGACCTACAGGGGCGTGGACGTGACCACCCCCACCGTGGCGGTCCAGGCCATGCTCATCGCCTCGGAGAAGCTCTCTGAGGAGACGGTGTACAAGTTCATGAAGGCGGTCTTCGGCAACCTGGAGGCCTTCAAGAAGATCCACCCTAACCTGGAGCGCTTCTTTGATATACGGAAGGCGGTGAAGGGGTTGCCCATCCCCTTGCACCCGGGGGCGGAGCGCTTCTACAAGGAGCTGGGGGTCCTGAAGTAGGCTGAGAAGGAACGCCCTGGGGGCCCCGCCTGGGGCCCCCTTTGCCTGGAGGAAGGATGGCGCAGGACGCTTCGCTTTTGGTGGAGGAAAGTGAGCTCGGGGGGCGGAAGCCCAGGGGCCTGGCCCGCTACCTGCTCGTGGCCCTAGGGGTGGCCTGGAGCCTCTTCCAGCTCTGGGCCACGGAGGTCGGCACCCTGGACCCCTTGCGCCTGCGGGCGGTCCACCTGGCCTTCGCCCTGGCCCTGGCCTTCTTGGCCTACCCGGGGAAGAGGGGCCCCAAGGACCGGGTGCCCCTTTCGGACTGGGTCTTGGCCCTTTTGGGGGTGGCGGGGGCGCTTTACGTGGTCTTGGACTACTACGGCATCACCCAGCTCCGGGGCGGCATCCCGAGCGGGCGGGACGTGGTCATGGGGACCCTCACCCTCCTCGTCCTCTTCGTGGCGAGCTGGCGGGTGGTGGGGCCCGCCTTGCCCGTCATCGCCTCCCTTTTCATCCTCTACGCCCTCACCGGGCCCAAGGGCCTCATCCCCTACATGCTCCCCTCCTGGCTTCAGCTCCACGCCGGGAGCCAGTGGAGCCAGCTCATGGGCCAGCTCTACACCACCGCCGAGGGGATCTGGGGCGTGCCCCTGGGGGTCTCGGCCACCTTCGTCTTCCTCTTCGTCCTCTTCGGGGCCCTTTTGGAGAAGGCGGGGGCGGGGCGCTTCTTCATCCAGGCAGCCTACGCCCTCCTCGGCCACTTCCGGGGGGGGCCCGCCAAGGCGGCGGTGGTGGCGAGCGCCCTCACGGGGGTGGTCTCGGGGAGCTCGGTGTCCAACGTGGTCACCACGGGCACCTTCACCATCCCCCTCATGAAGCGGGTGGGCTACCCCCCGGAGAAGGCGGGGGCGGTGGAGGTGGCGAGCTCTTCCAACGGGCAGCTCATGCCGCCGGTGATGGGGGCCGCGGCCTTCATCATGGCGGAGTTCCTGGGCATCCCCTACAACCAGCTCATCCTCATCGCCCTCGTCCCCGCCCTCCTCGCCTACGCCACCCTCTTCCTCACCGTCCACCTCGAGGCCCTCGCCTTGGGCCTCAAGGGGGTGCCCCGCTCGGAGCTTCCCCCCCTTGGTCCCATCCTCCGCTCGGGGGCCCACTACCTCCTGCCCCTGGCCTACCTCCTCTACGCCCTGGTGGGCCTGAGGCTCACCCCGGAGCGGGCCGCCTTGAACACCGTCTTCTTCATGCTGGCCCTCATCCTCCTCCAGGAGGCCTGGCGAGCCCATAGGGGCGGGGCGGGGGTGGGTTTTGGGCTCTTGAGGGGAGGAAGGCTCATCCTGGAGGGCCTCGAGGCGGGCGCCCGGGGCATGGTGGGCATCGCCTTGGCCACGGCCACCGCCGGCGTCATTGTGGGCATCGTCACCATGACCGGCATCGGCTTCGGGCTCACGGACATCGTGGAACGCCTCTCCGGGGGGAACCTCCTCCTGGTCCTCCTCCTCGCCCAGCTCACGAGCCTCCTCCTCGGCATGGGCCTCCCCACCACCGCCAACTACATCGTCATGGCCTCCCTGGTGGTGCCCGTGGTCCTGCAGCTTTCTGAGAAGGCGGGCTACCCGGTGCCCCCGGTGGCCGCCCACATGTTCGTCTTCTACTTCGGCATCATGGCGGACTCCACCCCTCCTGTGGCCCTCGCCGCCTACGCCGCGAGCGCCATCGCCAAGTCGGACTTCTGGAAGACGGCGGTGCAGGGCTTCGTCTACGAGCTCAGGACCGCCCTCCTCGCCTACATGTTCTTCTTTAACCCCAAGCTCCTCCTCCTGGGGGTGGACTCCTGGCTTGAGGGCCTTTGGGTTTTCCTAACCGCCCTTTTGGGGATGACCGCCTTCGCCGCCGCCCTGGTGGGCTTCCTGCACAAGCCCACCCGCCTTTGGGAAAGGGCCCTTCTCCTGGGAGCGGCCTTGGCCTTGGTGGTCCCGGGCCTCCTCACGGACGCCATAGGCCTAGGCCTCTTCCTCCTGGTCTACCTCCTCCAGCGGGTGCGAAAATGAGGGCGGTGGAGCCCATCATCCGAATCCACAACCTGCACAAGTGGTTCGGTCCCCTGCACGTGCTCAAGGGGATCCACCTGGAGGTGGCCCCGGGAGAGAAGCTCGTCATCATCGGGCCCTCGGGCTCGGGGAAGAGCACCCTCATCCGCACCATCAACCGCCTGGAGGACTTCCAGGAGGGGGAGGTGTGGGTGGACGGCCTGAACGTCAAGGACGACCGGGCTCTCCGGGAGGTGAGGCGGGAGGTGGGGATGGTCTTCCAGCAGTTCAACCTCTTCCCCCACATGACCGTCTTGGAGAACATCACCCTGGCCCCCATGCGGGTGCGGCGCTGGCCGAAGGAGAAGGCGGAGAGGAAGGCTTTGGAGCTTTTGGAGCGGGTGGGGATTTTGGACCAGGCGGGGAAGTACCCGGGGCAGCTTTCCGGGGGCCAGCAGCAGCGGGTGGCCATCGCCCGGGCGCTCGCCATGGAGCCCAAGATCATGCTCTTTGACGAGCCCACGAGCGCCTTGGACCCGGAGATGGTGGGGGAGGTGTTGGACGTGATGCGGGACCTGGCGCGCGGGGGGATGACGATGCTGGTGGTGACCCACGAGATGGGGTTTGCCCGGGAGGTGGCGGACCGGGTGGTGTTCATGGACGGGGGGCAGATCGTGGAGGAGGGGAGGCCGGGGGAGATCTTCACCGCCCCCAAGGAGGAGCGCACCCGGGCCTTCCTGGAGCGGGTCCTCCACCAGTAGGGGGGCGGTTGGAGGTCTTCAGGGCCCTTTTGGACCCGGGGGCGGACCGGGCCTCGAGGCGCCGGGGGCTTTGGCTTTACGGGCTCGCCCTCTTCCTGGGGCAGGGGGGGGTCCTCCTTCTCCTTTCCCTTTTCCTCCCCCGGGCCTTCCACCCCGCCTTGTACCTCCTGGCCTTCCTGGGGGGGCTTTGGCTCTACCGCCAAGGGCGAGAAGCCTTGAAGGAGGAGGGCCCCTTGGCCCCCCTGGTGGCCGTGGGGCTCGGGGCGGCCCTCTTCTTCTTCCTGGGGGTGATGGGCCTTCTCCTGAGGCCCCAGGGGCTTTGGCTCCTTCCCTTGGGCCTCGCTCTGGGCCTAAACCTGGTGCGCCGGGCGGAGAGGCTTATCGCCGGGGGAAGAGGTCCCTAAGGCGCACCCGGGCCAGGGCCTGGACCTCCTTGAGCCGCTCCCGGGCCCGCTTCTGGCCGAGCTCGTAGACCAGGGGGAGTTTTTCGTGGTCAAAGGTGTCTATGGGGAAGGGAGGGTCCAGGGCGAGGACCAGGTCGGCCTCCCTGAGGGCCAGCGCCTTCAGGCGCCTCCGGCTCGCCTCGCCCGCCAGGAGGGCGGCCTCGAGGGCCGTCCTGGGCGGTTCCTTGGGCGGGGGGTTGGAGACGTCCACGGCCACCACCTTGGGGAAGAGGGCCTTGGCCGCCCGCACCGGCACCTTCTCCACCACGTCCCCGTCCACCAGAAGCCGCCCTTCCCAAGGGACCGGGGGGAAAAGGCCGGGGATGGCCATGCTGGCCAGCACCGCCTGCCACACCGGGCCTCGCCGGAGCACCACCTTTTCCCCCGTGAGGAGGTCGGCGGCCTGGATGGCCAGGGGAAGGGGGCTTTCCTCCAGGCGGGCCTCGCCAAAGAGGGCCTTAAGCCCCTCCTCTATCCGGCCTGTGGCCACCACGGCCGGGCGCCTGAAGGCGATGAAGAGCCGGGCCAAAGCCCGGAGGCTTCCCGCCCGGGAAAGCTCCGCCACCTCCCGGTCAAAGATGGCCTCGTGCACCTTCCAGGGGTCCTTGTGGCCGAAGGCCCAGGCGGCCGCCGCCAAGGCCCCGGCGGAGCTCCCCGCAAGGCCCCGGATGGGGACACCCGCCTCCTCCAAGACGGCGAGCACCCCGAGGTGGGCGTACCCCCGAACGCCGCCTCCCCCTAAGGCCAAGGCCACGCCGCGCACGGCCTAATACCCCAGGCCGAGCTCCTGGGCCTCGCCGATAAGCTCGTCCAAAAGCTCCCTGCCCCGCTTCCGGGAAGCCTCCAGGTAGGCCAGGAGGTCCTTGGCCCGGACCCGGCGGTGGGTCCCCACCTTGTGGTGGGGAATCTTGCCTTCCTCCAAAAGCCGGACCAGGTAAGGCCGGGAGACCCCGAGGAGCTCGGCCGCCTGGCCCGTGGTGAGCTCCGCTTCCAGGGGAACGATGCGCACCGCCTCACCCCGCAAAAGCGCCCCCAAAAGCTCCCGGAAAAGCCGGGCCAGCTCCGGGGTGAGCACCAAAGAGGTTTCCTCGAGGTGCAGAACCTTCCCGGGGGCGAGCTTTTCCCGGAAGGCCTTGACCGCTTCCGCCGAGGGCCTAGAGGTGAAGAGGAGACCGCCCATACCCAACCTCCAGGCCCCAGTTTACCGGATAAACGAAATAAACGCAACAGGCCCGGCCGGGTTAGAGGTACCCCTTGTAGGCCTCAAGGGCTTCTGCGAAGGTGATCAGCCCGGCCCGCCTCAGGCTTTCCAGGAAGGCCTCCACCCCGAGAGGGGGGTTGCGCAGGGCGCGGCGCTGGCGCCGAAGCACACCAAGAAGAGGGTCAAGCAGGAAGTTTTTCCGGATCAGCCTTTCGGCAAGTTCTGTGAGGTAGTCGTCGGGGTGGAGGGCCAGGAGTTCCCAGCGGCCAAGCTCCTCTTCGGGAAAGTCCCTGAGGTTGAAGGTGAGGATGGCCTCCGCTTTTCCCCACCAGGCGGCGGCCACCACGTGGCGGTCGTCTTCATCGGGGAGCTGGATTTCCTCCACCAGACTCTCGTAGCCCTCTACCAGGGGTTCTTGGAACGCCAAAACTTCCTTCATCTTTTCAGGGGTGGCCCAGATCCGCGCCTGCTGCTCCGGGGTGAGGTCAGGGCGGTCTTTAAGCAGGTTGTGGATCCACTCCTCCTGGACGCGCCGGTTCCACTTGAGCCGCACAAGTCCCTCCAAGGCCAGGCCCACGAAGAGGTCCCGGATCGGGGCGGGATAAAGGACGCAAGCATCCAGGAAAAGGGTCCTGGGAAGCGGGCGGGCCATGGCCCCATTCTAGGTAGAATGGCCCCATGAGGCCCGACCTTTCCCGCGTCCCCGGGGTCCTGGGGGAGATCGCCCGGATGAGAGCTCAAGAGGTGGCCCCCTATCCCCTCCCCGAGCCCCCCCCGGTCCCCTCCTTCAAGGAAGCCCTACTCCTGCCGGGGCTTTCCGTCATCGCCGAGGTCAAGAAGCAAAGCCCCTCCGCGGGGGTCATCCGGGAGGTGGACCCGGTGGAGGCCGCCCTGGCCTATCAGCGGGGCGGGGCGAGGGCGGTGAGCGTCCTCACCGAGCCCCACCGCTTCGGGGGAAGCCTCTTGGACCTCAAGCGGGTGCGTGAGGCGGTGGGCCTTCCCCTCCTGCGGAAGGACTTCGTGGTGGACCCCTTCATGCTGGAGGAGGCCCGGGCCTTCGGGGCGAGCGCCGCCCTCCTCATCGTGGCCCTCTTGGGGGAGCTCACGGGGGCCTACCTGGAGGAGGCGAGGCGGCTTGGCCTCGAGGCCCTGGTGGAGGTGCACACCGAGAGGGAGCTGGAGATCGCCCTCGAGGCCGGCGCGGAGGTCCTCGGGATCAACAACCGCGACCTCACCACCTTGCAAATAGACCTCGCCACCGCCCCCCGCTTAGGCCGCCTGGCCCGGGAGCGGGGCTTCGGCGGGGTTTTGGTGGCGGAGTCGGGGTATTCCCGAAAGGAGGAGCTGAAGGCTCTGGAGGGGCTTTTTGACGCCGTCCTCATCGGCACGAGCCTGATGCGGGCGCCCGATCTGGAGGCCGCCTTAAGGGAGCTTGTAGGATAGGGCCATGCGCCTCATCCCGGCGGTGGACCTGAAGTCGGGCAAGGCGGTGCGCCTCTACGAGGGGGACCCTGCCCGGGAGACTTCCTACGGGGACCCGGTGGAGGCTGCGCTGCGCTTCCAGGAGGAGGGGGCCACCCTCCTCCACCTGGTGGACCTGGACCGCGCCCTGGGCACGGGGGAGAACCGGGAGGCGGTGCGCCGGGTGGCGGCCTCCCTCTCCATCCCCTTCCAGCTCGCGGGGGGGATCCGGAGCCTCGAGGCCCTGCAGGAGGCCCTCTCCCTGGGGGCGAGCCGGGCGGTGGTGGGCACGGTGGCCGTGAAGGACCCGGGGCTTCTGGCGCGGATGCTGGAAGAGGTGGGCCCGGACCGCCTGGCCGTGGCCCTGGATGCCCGGGGCCTGGAAGTGGTGGTCTCGGGCTGGCAGGAGGCCGTCTCCGCCTCCGCCCTGGACCTCCTCCGGGCCTGGGCGGAAATGGGGGTGCGGACCCTCCTCTACACCGACGTCCGGCGGGACGGGACCCTGAAGGGCCTGGACCGGGAGGTGGTGGCCCGGGTGCGGGCGGCCTGGCCCCACGAGCTTATCGTGGGGGGAGGGATCGCCTCCCCGGAGGACCTCCACCTGCTCCAGGCCCTAGGTGTGGACGGCGCTTTGGTGGGCAAGGCCCTCTACGAGGGCCGGATCCGGCTAAAGGGGGCGGGATGGCGCTCGTGAACTGGCTCCTCCTGGTATCGGGACTGCTCGTGGCGGGCACGGGGCTTTACCTCTACGGGACCTACCCCTTCCTCGCCCTCCCCACCCCCTGGGGCCCCTGGCCCCTCTACCTCCTCCTGCCGGGGGCCTTCCTCCTGGGCCTCGGCGTGGGCGGGCTTTACGCCCTGGGCCTCGCCTGGGCTGGGCGGCGGGAGCGGGCGGCCGCCTGGAGGCGGGTCCGGGCCTTGGAGCGGGAAGTGGCCGAGCTGAAGAAGGCGCGCATAGAGGAGATCCCCCGCATCCCCGACCGGGACCTGGAGGCATGAGGGACCGGGTCCGCTGGCGGGTGCTTTCCCTCCCTCCCCTCGCCCAGTGGCGGGAGGTGATGACGGCCTTGGGGGTGGGGCCGGAGGCCGCCCTGGCCTACTGGCACCGGGGCTTTAGGCGCAGGGAGGACCTGGACCCCCCCCTCGCCCTCCTTCCCCTCGAGGGCCTGAGGGAGGCGGCGGCCCTCCTGGAGGAGGCCCTCCGCCAGGGGAAGCGGATCCGCGTCCACGGGGACTACGACGCGGACGGGCTCACGGGCACGGCCATCCTGGTGCGGGGGCTTAGGGCCTTGGGGGCGGATGTCCACCCCTTCATCCCCCACCGCCTGGAGGAGGGCTACGGGGTGCTCATGGACCGGGTTCCCGAGCACCTGGAGGCGGCCGAGGTCTTCCTCACCGTGGACTGCGGCATCACCAACCACGCGGAGCTTCGGGAGCTCGTGGAAAACGGGGTGGAGGTCCTGGTCACGGACCACCACACCCCCAAGGAGACCCCTCCCCCCGGCCTCGTCCTCCACCCCGCCTACACCCCGGGGCTTGGGGAGAAGCCCACGGGGGCGGGGGTGGCCTTCCTCCTCCTCTGGGCCCTCCACGAGCGCCTAGGGCTTCCCCCTCCCCTGGAGTACGCCGACCTCGCCGCGGTGGGCACCATCGCCGACGTGGCCCCCCTTTGGGGCTGGAACCGGGCCTTGGTGAAGGAGGGCCTGGCCCGCATCCCCACCTCCTCCTGGGTGGGGCTCAGGCTTCTGGCCGAGGCGGTGGGGTACACGGGGAAGGCGGTGGAGGTGGCCTTCCGCATCGCCCCCCGGATCAACGCGGCAAGCCGCCTCGGAGAGGCCGAAAAGGCCTTAAGGCTCCTTCTCACCGACGACGCAGCCGAAGCCCAGGCCCTTGTGGGGGAACTCCACCGGCTAAACGCCCGCCGCCAGACCCTGGAGGAGGCCATGCTCAGGAAGCTCCTCCCCCAGGCGGACCCCGAGGCCAAGGCCATCGTCCTCCTGGACCCCGAGGGGCACCCGGGGGTGATGGGCATCGTGGCGAGCCGGATCCTCGAGGCAACCCTCCGGCCCGTCTTCCTGGTGGCCCAGGGCAAGGGGACGGTGCGAAGCCTCGCCCCCATCAGCGCCGTGGAGGCCCTAAGGAGCGCCGAGGACCTTTTGTTGCGCTACGGGGGGCACAAGGAAGCGGCGGGTTTCGCCATGGACGAAGCCCTCTTCCCCGCCTTTAAGGCCCGGGTGGAGGCCTACGCCGCCCGCTTCCCCGACCCCGTGCGCGAGGTGGCCCTTTTGGACCTGCTCCCGGAGCCCGGCCTCCTCCCCCAGGTCTTCCGGGAGCTCGCCCTCCTGGAGCCCCACGGCGAGGGAAACCCCGAGCCCCTCTTCCTCCTCTTCGGCGCCCCGGAGGAGGTCCGGCGCCTCGGGGAGGGCCGCCACCTCGCCTTCCGCCTAAAGGGGGTGCGGGTCCTGGCCTGGAAACGGGGGGACCTCGCCCTGCCCCCGGAGGTGGAGGTGGCGGGCCTCCTCAGCGAGAACGCCTGGAACGGCCACCTCGCCTACGAGGTCCAGGCGGTGGACCTGCGGGAGCCCCAGGCGCTGGAAGGCGGAATCGCGCCTTTCGCCTACCCTCTTCCCCTTCGCGAGGCCCTGGCCCGGGCCCGCCTGGGGGAAGGGGTCTACGTCCCCGAGGACAACCCCGAGGGGCTGGACTACGCCAGGAAGGCGGGCTTCCGCCTCCTCCCCCCCGAGGAGGCCGGGCTTTGGCTCGGCCTCCCCCCGAGGCCGGTCCTGGGCAGGCGGGTGGAGGTGGCCCTGGGGCGGGAGGCGCGGGCCAGGCTTTCCGCCCCCCCCGTCCTTCACACCCCCGGGGCCCGGCTCAAAGCCCTCGTCCACCGCCGCCTCCTCTTCGCCTACGAGCGCCGCCACCCGGGCCTCTTCAGCGAGGCCCTCCTCGCCTACTGGGAGGTGATGGATGTACAAGAGCCCGCGGGAAGCACATGAGGCCCGGATCTACACCGGGGCCTACCGGGTCTACGGGATGATCCACCTGGTGCCCGGGGCGGGCACCGCCGACCTCTTAGAGGCTGTCGTAAAAGCCCGCCATCAAACCTCATGCGGCCCTAAGTGCCAATCCTTTATCATCTCAACATGGCAGCCCCCCTTCGGATCCAGCTGACCCCTGAGGAGGACCGGCTCCTCCTGGAGCTCTCCCTGGACCCAAGGACCCACAAGAAGACCCGCCTGTGGGCCATGATGGTCCGCCTGGCGGCCGAGGGTTGGACCGCCCCAAGGATCGCCCAGCACTTCCACAAGGACCGCACCACCGTCTACCTCGTCCTCAGGCGCTTCCTGAGGGAGGGCCTCCAAGGCCTCGTCTACCGCAAACCCCCGGGAGCCCCCAGGAAGTTCACCCCGGAGATGGCCGCCTTCGTGGAGGAGAAACTGGCGGAAGATCGGGTCTGGACCGCCCCGCAACTTGCGGAGGCCATAGCCGAGCGCTTTGGGGTCCGCTTGGCCCCCAAGGTGGTGGCCCGGCACCTCAGGGCCGTGGGGTATGTGTGGAGACGGACGCGGTACGTGCCCAGGGGTAGACCGGAGGCGGAAGAGGTGGAGGCCTTTGTGGAGGAGGAAGAGGAGGCAAAAAGGGGGCTCAGGAGGGGGTGATGGAGGTGGGGTACTTGGACGAGAGCGGGTTTGCCCTGACCCTGCCTCCCACGTACGCCTGGTGCCGGAGGGGGGAGGCGAAGGGGGTGCCGCGGGCGTGGGGCAAGGAGGGGCGGGTGAACGTGGTGGGGCACCTGGTGCGGGGCCGGGAGGGGGAGCGGCTTTTCTTTGCCCTTTTGGAGGGGCCGGTGCGGTGGGAGGTGGTGCGGGGGTATCTGGACCGGGTGGCCGAAGGTTTGGTCAAGCCCCTGAAGGTGTTCATGGACAACGCGCCCTTCCACCGGTCCCGTGGGGTGGAGGGGAGGAGGGGGGTGTGGCGAGGGCGTGGGCTGGAGGTGGCCTACCTGCCGCGGTACAGCCCCCATTTGAACCCCATGGAGAACATCTGGCGGCGGGTGAAGGGGTTTTTGATGCCGAGGCGGCACTACGGGAGCCTTGAAGAGCTGAAGGACGCGGTAGTGCAGGCCCTAAAGGCCCTGGGGGGTGTGGAGTTGAAAATCTTGGGGGAGGGTACTTAAGTGCCCGCGCCTTGATTTCGCCACATGGGACACCGGAAGTGGGGCTTTGCGAAGGCTCTTTTGGGGCCCCCGCTCTGGCGCAAGCCAGAGCGGGGTACTTAAATGACCCCTTCCCGCTTCTCCTCCTCGTAGAGCCTCTCCAGCACGAACTCCTTGAGGAGGGTCTGGTAGCCCTTGCCCTTCCTCCTCGCCATGGCCTTGAGCCGCCGCAGGAGGTCCTCGTCCAGGCGCAGGGAGATGGCCCGCGTCCTGGGGCGAGGAGGGAGCAGAAGGCCTTCCGGGGGCGGGGCCATGGCCTCCAGGAGGGGCTCGCCCAGTTCGTGCTCCCCCCAGAAGCGGGCCTCCTCCGCCTCGCTCCCGAACTCGGGGATCTCCTCCAGGCTTTGCACCTTGCGCTTTTTCCTCATCTACTTCCCCCTTCTCCGGTACCGCCGCTTCTCCCCAGGGGTGGCGTCCCGGGCGGTGATGACCCGTACCCTGCCCCGCCTCCGGGTGAAGACCAGGAAGGGGACCCAGCCCCCTTCCGTGGCCCCCAGGGCCGCCCAGCGCTCCTCCCCCCGCTGGGAGCGGGTCTTGAGGACCAGGCGGAGGGGGTCGGTGAGGGCCTCCTCGGCCTCCCAGGGGCGCACCCCGTGCCGGGCAATGTGGGCGACGTTGGCCTCGTCCCAGTCAAACTCCAGGGGGTGGCCTCCTATTTCCAGTATATACCAAGGCATACACGGGAGGGGAACACGACCGCCGGGACCTACCTGGCCGGGGCGGCCCTCACGGCGAGCCTCCTCAGGGGCTTTTGGGGTAGAGATGGGTTCACGCCCCTCTACTCCGCCCGCTTATCGGCGGACGAGGGAAGCCCTACGCCAAGGCGCCCAGGGGGTAGAACTGGCTTTCCGCCCTCAACCCCAAGGACAGGGCCCCCGGCCGGGAAGCGGGGCCAGTTTGGGTTATATTGAAGCGAGGAGGTGCAAACAGTTGAAAAATAACGCACCCTACTTCACCCTGACGCTCAAACGCTTCCGCTTCTCAGCGCTTCACTCCAGCAAGTTTCTCCAATGCAAGGGCCACAGACGGGTATACTCCCTCCCAGGAGGCCCCAGGTGAAGGCCAAGCCTAAAGCCACGCGGGAGCGCACCTCAAAGGAGAGGGCGAAGGCCTTCACCGGAGTCCAGGCCCTTCTCGTCTTTCCCTCTGAGGAGGACCGCAAGGCCACCCTGGACCTCATGCGCCGCTTCTCCGCTGGGGTGCGCTACGCCTACAACCGCCTCCTGGAAGGTCAGACCAGGGAGGAGCTCAAAAGGCAGGGCAGTCCCCTGTGCACCCGCAAGGTAGCCCCTTCGGGGCTGACCTTCCGCCTCAACACCCGCTACGCCGACGACGCGATCCTGAAGGCCCAAGCCGTCCTGGACTCTGCCCGGGAGAGAGGAGAGGACCCCCGGAAGGTGGTCTTCGGGGGGAGAAAGCTCTTCCAACAGCTCAAGCGCAGACACCTCTCGGGTAAACCCCTGAAGAGGCTCAAGCGGGACTGGAGGGAAAGGAGGCAAGGCCTCCTCTACTCCCGAGGGGACAGGACCAAGGGGGGCAACCTCAACCTGAGGCTCTTCGTCAAGGACGGAGCCTTATGGCTCCGGATCAACCTCGGAGACGGGAGCTACGCCCACGCCCTGGTGAGGACGGGCCACCCCAACCTGAGCGCCCTGGTGGGGAGGGTCTACGCCTCCCTCCCCTACAACGTGGCCCTCTCCTTGCGGGAGGGGAAGGTCTACGCCACCTTCACCTGGGAGGAGGAACCCGTTCCTCTCGTGGCCAAGAAGGAGAACGGGGTCCTGGCCGTAGACATCAACGCCGATCCCTACCACCTGGCCTTGGCGGTGGTGAGCCCTGATGGAAACCTCAGGAGGCACCTCACCCTCTCCCTGGAGGAGGTGGACCGGGCCCACAACAAGGGGGCCAAGGAACTCCTCCTCTGGAAGATCGCCCACCAAGCCGTCTCCCTGGCGGAGCAGTATGGGACCGCCATCGCCACCGAGAGGCTCAAATACCTCCCCAAGGGGAGGAGAGGAGACGGTTTGGGGAGGGTCTTCAGGAGGAAGGCCCACCGCTTCGCCTACGCTTCCCTTCTCCGGAAGGTCCACTCCTTGGCCCGGAAGAGAGGGGTCCAGGTGGTGGAGGTGAACCCCCAGGACACCTCCACCATCGGGATGCTGAAGTACGCCCCCCTTCTTTCCCTCTCCAAGGACGTGGCCGCCGCCTACGTGATCGGGAGAAGGGCCTTGGGGTTTGAAGAGAAGCTTCCCAGGGGGTACGAGAGGCTTCTCCGGGACGAAAGCTTCAGGGGCCACGTCCAGGGCTTCTACGCCTCCAAGGTGCAGGAACTCCGGGCCAAAAAAGCGCAGGAGCGCAACCCCTACCTGAGGCGCAGGCTTTCCCGGGAGATCGGGAGGGCGAAGCGCCACCTGGCCTTGCTTTCAAGCCTTCAGGGCTCACCGGGGAGCCAAAGGGAGGTCACCGACGGAAGGAACTCCCCTGGCGTTAATCCCTGGCGGGTCCTGAGGGCAGGCCTCTTCCTTCCCCTTCTCAGGAGCACGGTACCTCGTGACCTCTCCCCGCTGAAGGCCCTTCTTCATCGGGGAGCGTGGGAGGGGTGGGGGAGTAGCTTGGGTCCCCATCCTGGTGGGGGGCCGGAGTGCGCTAATGTGCACTCTACTTGACCAGGGAAGAGGCGACCCTGGCCTTGGAGGTGGCCCTGGAGAGCCCCCTCGAGGCCCCCGGGGCCCTGCCCAGCTACGAGGCTTTCCTGGCGGCCTTTCCCCCGGGAGAAGGCCCTTGGGCGAGGCCCCTCCGCCAGGCCCTCCTGGACCTCAGGGCCCTCCTCCTCGCCACCCCGGAGGGCCCCGTGCCCGCCGCCGGGATTCCCTGGTTCGTGGCCCCCTTCGGCCGGGATAGCCTCCTCACCGCCTTCATGCTCCTCCCCTGGGGAAAGGAAGTGGCAAGGAGCGTCCTCCGCTACCTGGCCAAGCGCCAGGGCGCAGTGTGGGACCCCTTCCGGGAGGAGGAGCCCGGCAAGATCCTCCACGAGGTGCGCCTGGGGGAGCTCTCCCGCACCGGCCGGGTGCCCTTCGCCCGCTATTACGGCACCGTGGACGCCACCCCCCTCTTCCTCGTCCTCCTGGGCCGCTACCTGGACCTCACCGGGGACCTCTCCCTGGTGCGGGCGCTCAGGCCCCACTGGGAGGCGGCCCTGGGCTGGCTGGAGCGGGCGGACCTGGACGGGGACGGCCTCTTGGAGTTCGCCCCCAGCGGCACGGGGCTTGCGGTCCAGTCCTGGAAGGACTCCCACGACTCCATGAGCCACGAGGACGGCCGCCTGGCCGAACCTCCCCTGGCGGTGAGCGAGGTCCAGGGCTACGCCTACGCCGCCCACCTGGCTGCAAAGGAGCTCTACCGGGCCCTTGGGGAGGAAGGAAGGGCAAAGGAGGAGGAGAAGCGGGCCCAGGAGCTCTTCGCCCTCACCCAGGAGCGCTTCTGGCTGGAGGAGCTTGGGACCTACGCCCTGGCCCTGGACCGGCATAAGGAGCCCCTTCGGGTGAAGGCTTCCGATGCGGGCCACCTCCTCTGGGCCGGGGCCGTGCCCCGGGAGCTTGTGGCCAAGCTCGTGGCCACCCTCTTTTCCCAGGAGATGTGGTCGGGGTGGGGGCTTCGCACCCTGGGGAGCCGTGAGGCCCGCTACAACCCCCTCTCCTACCACAACGGCTCCGTATGGCCCCACGACACCGCCCTCTTCGCCGGGGGGCTTTTCCGCTATGGGCTCAAAGAGGAAGGGTTGAGGGTGGCCCAGGCCCTCCTGGACCTGGCCCATTCCCAGCCCGACCTCCGCCTACCGGAGCTCGTGGGGGGCTTCCCCCGGGAGGAGGGCCTTCCCCCCGTGCCCTACCCCGTGGCCTGCCGCCCCCAGGCCTGGGACGCGGCGGCCCTCGTCTACCTCCACGCCCTGGCCGGGGGTTTCCGGGCCTGGTAGGGGAAGCGGGCACGAGGGCCTGCCCCCGGGCCTTCCCCCTCGGTTGCCCTTAGAGTTCCCCCTTGAGGAAGGCCCGCACCAGGCGGTGGAAGGCCGCCGCCCGCTCGATCTGCACCCAGTGGCTCGTCCGCCCCAGGAGGACCAGGTGGGCGTTTGGCAGGTGCTCCATGAGGTAGAGGCTCGTCTCCACGGGCACGATCCCGTCCCGGTGCCCGTGGAGGATGAGGACGGGGTGGTCCATCCGCCTGAGGGCTGAGGGGGGCACCACCAGCTGGTCAATGGCCTCCTGCCTCGGCCTCGGCCACATGGCCTCAAAGCTCCGCCGCACCTCGGGCCTCAGGGCGGCCTCGAGGCGCATCCGGGCGATCTCCTCCAGCCGGTCCCTGACGAACCCCTCGTCAAAGGCGAACCAGCGGATGGCGTTCCTCATGGCGCCCAAGGTGGGGTCCTCGTAGAAGCCCCAGATGCGGTCCAGCTCCGGGGTCAGGCGGAAAGGACCCCCCACTGGCCCCATGAGGACCACCCTCCCGAAGCGCTCCGGGGCCTCCATGAGGAGGTGCAGGGCGATGGCCCCTCCAAGGGAGTTCCCCACCAAGTGGGCCCGCTCCAGCCCCAGGGCGTCCAAAAGCCCCAGAAGCTGGTCCAGCCAAAGCCGCATCCAGGCCCGCGCTCCCCGGGGGGGCGGCTCGGGGTGGGTGCTCTCCCCGTAGCCCACAAGGTCCGGGGCCAGGCAGAGGAAGTCCCGCCCGAGCTCCGGTAGGGCCAGCTGCCAGTTGGAAAGCCCCGTGGCCCCCGGCCCCGAGCCGTGGATGAAGAGGACCGCCTCCCCCTCGCCCGCCCGGTGGAGGTGGGTTAGGAAGGCTCCCGTGGCGACCTTGACGCTTTCCATGTCTGCCTCCTTAGGCCCGCGGCGAGGGGCTTTGGGCCTCTTCCCCTTTCGCCCCCTCCTCCAGGACGAAGACCCGAAGCCTCCCCTTGGGGGTGCCGAGGACCTCCTGGAAGATGGCCTCGGCCTCCTCCTTCAGGGCCTCCCTCTCCTCCCGGGTGAGGGGCTTTTCCCGGGCGACCAGAACCTCCAGCATGGGCATGGGCCACCCCCTAGACGAACCTCAAGGCCAGGGCCCTCCCCCCCGTCCCCACCAGGGTGAAGAGGTCCCCCGGGCCTGCGGGCTGCACCGGGGCCCAGGCCCCGGACATCACGATGTCCCCGGGCTCCAGGGCCACCCCGAAGGCGGCGAGGGTGTTGGCGAGCCAGGCCACGGCCCTCGCCGGGTGGCCGAGGCAGGCCGCCCCCGTCCCCTGGGCCACGGCCTCCCCGTTCTTGTAAAGCACCAGGCCCAAGGCGGAGAGGTCCTCCTCCAGAAGGGCCCTCTCCCAGGGGGCCACGAGGAAGCCCCCAAAGGAGGCGTTGTCCGCCACGGTGTCCTCGAGGCGGATCCGCCAGTCGCGGACCCTGGAGTCCACGATCTCCAGGGCGAAGGCCACGGCCTCCGTGGCGGCGAGCACCTCCTGGGGCGTGACCCCAGGGCCCTCCAGCCTCCTCCCGATGAGGAAGGCGAGCTCCCCCTCCACCCGGGGCTGGAGGAAGAGGGAAGCCTCCACCTCCACCCGCTCCCCCACGCCAAAGAAGCGGCTTTCCCAGAGGTGGCCGAAGTCAGGCTGGTCCACCCCGAGCTGCTCCTGCACCGCCTTGGAGGTGAGCCCGATCTTCCGGCCCACCACCCGGTCCCCCTTCCCTAGGCGCAGGGCGTTCCAGGCCTCCTGCACCCGGTAGGCGGCCTCAATGCCCTTAAGGCCCCGGTCGGAGAGGGGCTCTATGGGCCTCCGCTCCTCCCAGGCCCGTTCCAGCTCTTCGGCGAAAGCTTCCGGATTCACAGCACCCCCTCGTACACCTCGTCCAGGGAGAGGCGCACCGGAGGACAGGCGAGGTCCACCCCGCTCCACTCCCGGTAGACCCAAACCTCCCCTTCCCGGAAGTAGCCCTCCCCCCTGCGCTCGCGGCTGTCCAAGAGAAGGTAGGCCTTAAGGGAGGGAAGCCTCAGGTAGCGCCGAAGCTTCCGACCCCGGTCCATGGCCTCGGTGCCCTCGGAGAGGATCTCCACCACCAGGCAGGGGCGCTCCTCGTAGCGGGGGTCGGAGGAGGGCTCGCAGACCACCATGAGGTCGGGGTAGAACACGTCCTCCCCCACCTTAAGCCGCATGTCCGCCACGTAGGCCTCGCACCCCGCCTTTAGGGCCGCCGGGGCGAGGCGCAGGAAAAGCCGGGTGAGGAGGCGGTTGTGTTCCCTCCCCGCCCCGGCCATGGCCCAGAGGCGCCCCTGGACGAGCTCGTGCTTCTCCTGGGAGGCCTCCTCCAGGGCGAGGTAGGCCTCCAGGTCCCACGCCTTCTCCCTTAAGGCCATGGCCCCATTCTAGCGGTTGGCGATGCAGACGTTCTTGGTCTCGTAGTAGAACTCGTAGCCGTAGTGGCCGCCCTCCCGGCCGATCCCCGACTGCTTGGCCCCGCCGAAGGGCACCCGGAGGTCCCGCACGAACCAGTCGTTCACCCAGACCGTGCCCACCTCCAGGGCCTCGGAGACCCGCACCGCCTGGCCCACGTCCCGGGTCTGGACGATGGCGTTCAGGCCGTAGGGGGTGTCGTTGGCCAGCGCTATGGCCTCCTCCTCCGTGTCAAAGGGCATCACCACCACCATGGGCCCGAAGATCTCCTCCTGGCAGACCTTGTCCGAGGGCTTCACGTCCACCACCACCGTGGGCTCCAGGAAGTAGCCCTTGTCAAAGGGGTGGGGAAGCTCGGGGCGCCTGCCCCCGGTGAGGATGGTGGCGGTTTCCCGGGCGATCTCCACGTAGGACATCACCTTGTTCAAGTGCTCCTCGGCGATCAGGGCCCCCATGCGGGTCTCGGGGTCCAGGGGGTCCCCCACCTTGAGGGACCGGGCGGCCTTCACCAGCCTCTCCAAGAAGGGCTCGTAGACGGAGCGCTGGACCAGGAGGCGCGACCCCGCCAGGCACACCTCCCCCTGGTTGAAGAAGCTCGCCCGCAGGGTCACCTCCACCGCCCGGTCCAGGTCGGCGCTTTCAAAGATGAGGTTGGGGGCCTTCCCCCCAAGCTCCATGGAGAGGCGCTTGAGGGTGTCCGAGGCGTTTTTCATGATGACCTTCCCCGTGGTGGTCTCCCCGGTGAAGGAGATGAGGCGCACGTCGGGGTGCTTGGTGAGGAGCTCCCCCGCGGAAGCGGGGCCGAAGCCGTGGACCACGTTGAAGACCCCCGGGGGAAGCCCCGCCTCGTGGGCGCACTTGGCGAGGAGCCAGGCCCCGAGGGGGGTGAACTCTGCGGGCTTGAGCACGGCGGTGTTCCCGAAGGCCAGGGTGGGCCCGATCTTCCAGGTGGCGAGCATGCTGGGCATGTTCCAGGGGGTGATGAGGGCCGCCACCCCTACGGGGAAGCGGAGGACGTAGTTGATGTAGCCGTTTTCCATGGGGTAGGCCTCGGAGCCGTGGGTCACGGCGAAGTCGGCGAAGAACTCGATGTTGTTGGCCATCCGGTCCACGTACCCCAGGCGGTTCTCGTGGATGGGCCGGCCCACGTCCAAGGTCTCCAAGACCTCAAAGACCGGCCTGTACTCCCGGATCTTCTCCGCGAAGCGGCGGAGGTAGGGGCGGCGCTGGCTCGGCGGCATCCTGCTCCACTTCTTGAAGGCCTCCTTGGCCGCGGCCACCGCCATCTCCACCTCCTTCTCCCGGCCTTCCGGGGCGGTGCCGATCACCTCCCCCGTGGCCGGGTAGACCACGGGGAAGGGGTTCTCCCCTCGGACGAACTCCCCCCCGATGTAGTGGGTGACCTCGAGGGGAAGCCGGAAGGGAAAGCCCAAAGCCTCAAGCCGCTCCACCGTTTCCTTGTAGATCTTGGGTTCCACCACGGCGCACCTCCTACACCACCCGGGCGAGGAGCACGTCCCCCTCGCCCCAGACCTCCAGCACGCCCCGCGCGAGGGGCACCGCCTGGGCCGGGGAGCCCAGGAAGACCACCTGGCCCGCCCGAAGCCCCCCGACCCTCTCCGCAAGCCAAAGGAGCCGCCTCCCGGGGTCCCCCAGGGCCTCCACGGGGCCCTCGGCCACCTTCTCCCCGTTCAGGTAGGCCCGGAGGCTTCCCCGCGGAAGCCGGGAGAAGCGCCTCGTCCCCAGGAGGAAGCCGCCCCCGGAGGTGTTGTCCGCCACCACCTCGGGGAGGGTGAAGCGGTAGCCCTCCCACACCGAGTCCAGCACGTCCACGGCGAGGAAGTACCCCCCCACCGCCCGGTAGGCCTCCCCCACGGAGGCCCCGGGGGGCAGGTCCTCCTTCAGGACCACGGCCACCTCGGGCTCGAGGCGGGGCTGGAGGAAGGCCTCCAGGACCACCCGCTCCAGGAGCATCCCGGGGTGCACCCGGCCGAAGACGGGCTCGGCGATCCCCATCTGCCGCTGCTTGGCCTCGGAGACCAGGCCCAGCTTGTAGCCCTTGAGGGGCCCGGGGAAGAGGGCCTCCTGGATGCGGTAGGCCTCCTCCAGGCCCACCCCCCACTCCCGCCCCCCGGGAAGGGTTCTCCTCTCCGCGCGGGCCTCCTTTACCGCCTCAAGAAGCGTCATGTCCCCTCCTTGTCCGAGAAGAGCACGCCCCCCGCCGCCCACTGGTCCCGGCGCACCTCGTAGAGGATCACCCGAACCTCCTCGTAGGGCTCGCCGAGAAGGCGGGAGGCCATCTCCGTGAGCCTCCGCACCAGCTCCCGCTTCTTCTCGGAGGGACGGCCCTCCAGCAGGGTCACCTTGAGCACCACCATCAGAACCTCCGCACCAGGTAAGCCCCGAGGAGCACCAGCAAGAGGCCGAGGAGGCGGGGGAAGTTCACGGGATGGCGGGGGTAAAGGAGCCCCAGGTGCTCCAGAAGGAGGGAGGCGAGAAGCTGCCCGGCGATGACTAGGGCGAAGGTGAGAAGGGGCCCAAGCCTTGGTGCCAGGGCGATCACGGAAACCACGTACACCGCCCCAAGAAGCCCCCCCACATACACCCACCCCGGGGCCTGGAGCATCCGGCCCCAGGGCCAGGAGGGCCCCGTGAGGAGGAGGGCCAGGAGGAAGAGGGCCAGGGTGCCCACGGCGAAGGAGACCAGGGCCGAGCGCACAGGCCCCCCCACCACCCGGGCGAGCTCGGCGTTGACCCCCGCCTGCAGGGGGAGCACCGCCCCCGCCAGGAGGGCCAGGAGGACCCAGGCCCCCACTAGCCCCACCCCCCTTCAGGCCCGCCTGCGGCTGTAGAGGTAGGCCAGGCCCCCCCAGGGAGGAAGGGCCCTATGCAGATTGGGGGGAAGGAGCTCCTCCGCCTCCGCACGGCAGCGGGGGCAGACCAGAAGAAGCCCCGTGTGGCCCGCGGCGGTGTAGTAGTAGAGGTGGTCCCGACCCTCCCGCCAGGTGAGGGCCCGCCCGCAGAGGTCGCAGCGAGGGGGAGAAAGGTCCCAGCCTCTTTCCATGGCCTCAGCATGGCCGCTTCCCCACCTCCTTTTGCGCTCCAAGCCACATTTAGCCCCACTCCCCCAGCCGGCCGTACCGGCCCGCGTAGTAGAGGAGGGGCCTCCCTTCCCGCCAGGAGAGGTACTCCACCTCCCCGAGGAAGAGGGTGTGGTCCCCCCCGGGGTAGACCGCCACCACCCGGGCCGCCACCTGGGCCAGGGCCCCCTTCAGTAGGGGCACCCCCGCCCGCTCCTCAAAGGCGATCTCCAGCCCCTCCTGGGGGCGGCCCGCGAAGTGGTCGGAAAGGGCCCGTTGTTCCTCGGCGAGGACGCTCACCCCGTAGCGCCCCGCCCGCTCCAAAACGGGCTTCGTCCGGGAGCGGTTGTCCAGGGAGACCAGGACCAGGGGAGGGTCCAGGGAGACGGACATGAAGGCGTTGGCCGTAAGCCCCCTAGGGTTTCCCCCCTCGTCGTAGGCGGAGACCACCGTCACCCCCGTGGCGAAGCGCCCCAGGGTCCTGCGGAACTCCGTGGGATCCATCACGCCAAACCTCCGTGGGCCTCGGCGAGCTTAAGCACCGCGGTCCAGTCCTCCTCCCCCATCCCCCGGGCCACCCCCTCCAGCATCCGGTCCAAGAGGAGGTGCCCGAGGGGCAGGGGCGTGTGGGTGGTGTCCGCCGCCTGGTGGATGAGGCGCACGTCCTTAAGCCCCAGGCGCAGGGCGAAGCCCGGAGGGGTAAAGCGCCGCTCCAGGAGGATGCGGCCGTAGTTCTCGTAAACCGGCGAGCGGAAGAAGGCCCGCACCACCTCGTAAAAGGCCTCCCGCCCCACCCCGTTCTTCTCCACCAGCACGTAGGCCTCGGAAAGGGCCTCCAGCATACTGGCGATGAGGAAGTTCCCCCCAAGCTTCACCGCGTGGGCCTGGTGGGGGCGCTCCCCCACCACGTGGACCTCCTGGCCCAAGGCCAAAAGGATGGGCCTCGCCTCCTCCAAGTCCCCCTCCTCCCCCGCCGCCACGATGCGCAAAGCCCGGGAGGCCGCCGCCTCGGGCCTCCCGAAGACGGGGGCGGCGAGGTAGCGCCTGCCCACCGCCTTGTGCCGTTCCTCCAGGGCGCGGGAGTAGGGCACCCCCAGGGTGCTCATGGCGATGTGGAGCCCCCCCTGGGGAAGCCCCTCCAGGATCTCGGGGAGGACGGCCTCCGTGGCGGCGTCGTCCGCCAGCATGGTGATGACCAGGCCCGTTCCCGCCGCCTCCTTGGGGCTTCCCACCCGGGTGAGGCCCTCCGCCTCCTTGGGGGTGCGGTTCCAGGCCAGGACCTCGTACCCCGCTTGGGCCAGGTTCTGGGCCATGGGGAGGCCCATGCGGCCAAGGCCGATAAACCCAACGCGCCTCATGGCCTCTCCCTAGTCCGCGAGGGCCCCCGCCTCCTTCTCCTTGAGCTCCAGGGCCACCCGCAGGATCCAGTCCTCCTGCCCCGCCACCGCCTGGCGTCGGCCCAGCTCCAAGAGGATGGCCAAGGGGTCCACGCCCAGTTCCTTCCCGATCCTCTTGGCGTGGAGGAGGAAGGTGGAGTAGACCCCGGCGTAGCCGATGGCCACGGAGTCCCGGTCGGGGTAGGGCTGGAAGTGGAGGATGGGCCCCATCACGTACTCGGCGGCGTCCAGGAGCTTAAAGACGTCCAGCCCCGGGTTGAGCCCCGCCTTGTCCAAGACGGCGGCCAGGACCTCCAAGGGGGCGTTCCCCGCCCCCGCCCCGTAGCCCCTTAGGGTGGCGTCCACCCAGTCCGCCCCCGCGGCCAGGGCCGCCAGGGTGTTCCCGATGGCGAGGCCCAGGTTGTTGTGGGCGTGGAAGCCCACCTTGGCCCGGGAGAGGGCCTCTTTTAGGGCCTTCACCCGGGCGTAGGCGTCCTCCGGGAGCATGGCCCCGGCGGAGTCCACGATGTAGACCACGTCCGCCCCGTAGGACTCCATAAGGCGGGCCTGCTCCGCGAGGAACTCCGGAGGGCGCATGTGGCTCATCATGAGGAAGCCCACCGCCTCTAGGCCCATCTCCTTGGCCATGCCGAAGTGCTGCTCGGAGATGTCCGCCTCGGTGCACTGGGTGGCGATGCGGACCATCTGGATCCCCGCCTCCACCGCCTCCTTGAGCTCCTTCCGGGTGCCGATCCCGGGAAGGAGGAGGGCCGCCACCTTGGCCCGCCGCACCGTCTCCCGCACCGCGCGGATGAGCTCCATCTCGTCCGTGCGGGAGAAGCCGTACTGGAGGGAGCTTCCCCCGAGGCCGTCCCCGTGGGAGACCTCTAGGGCGTAGACCCCCGCCTCGTCCAGGGCCTGGGCGATGGCCTTCGCCTCCGCCACCGTGTACTGATGCCGGTGGGCATGGGAGCCGTCCCGCAGGGTGGTGTCCACCACCACCGGGGGCTTGGCCGTGGAAAGGTCCCAGCTCACGCCACCACCTCCTCCGCGGGCTTCCCCAGGAGGTGCTGGGCGAAGACCTCCCCCACCCTTCGGGCGGAAGCCGTCATGATGTCCAGGTTGCCGGCGTACTTGGGCAGGTAGTCCCCCGCCCCCTCCACCTCCAGGAGCATGGAGACCACGGTGCGCTCCCCCCAGGGGGTGGGAAGCCTCTCAAACACCGGGTCCGCCTTCAGGCGGTAGCCGGGCACGTAGGCCTGGACCTCCCGCTCCATGGCCCGGACGCTCGCCACCACGGCCTCCCGGTCAAAGGCCTCGTCCTCCGGGATGCAGCGCACGGTGTTGGTCATGAGGATGGGGGGTTCCGCCGGGTTCAGGATGATGATGGCCTTCCCCCGCTTGGCCCCCCCGATGGCCTCCAGGCCCCGGGCGGTGGTGAAGGTGAACTCATCGATGTTCTGCCGGGTGCCGGGGCCCGCGGAGCGGGAGGCCACCGTGGAGACCATCTCCGCGTAGCGCACGGGGGCCACCCGGTGCACCGCGTAGACCAGGGGGATGGTGGCCTGCCCCCCGCAGGTGATGAGGTTCACGTTGTCCTGGTCCAGGTGCGCCTTCAGGTTCACCGGGGGCACCACATAGGGCCCCCGGGCCGCCGGGGTGAGGTCTATGGCGATCTTCCCCGCCTCCCTTAGGAGCTTGGCGTGGCGCACGTGGGCCTTGGCGCTGGTGGCGTCAAAGACGATCTTTATCTCCGGCCTTTCCAGGATGTAGGCGATGCCCTCGTGGCTCGCCTCTAACCCCAGGGCCCTCGCCCGGGCCAGGCCCTCGGAGTTGGGGTCAATCCCCACCAGAGCCACGAGCTCCATGTGCCCGGGGTTCTTCAGGAGCTTGTACATCAGGTCCGTGCCGATGTTGCCGGAGCCCAGGATGGCTACCTTGACCTTATCGGACATAACCTATCCTCCTTTTCGCCTCCTCGTAGCCTAAGGCCTCGGAAATCTCCTTGGCCGCCTCCACGATGACGTTTCGGTAGGCCTGCTTCATCTCCACAAACCGATACTTGGGGACGGAAAAGCTCAAGGCGGCCACCACCTGCCCCGTGTGGTCGCGGATGGGGGCGGCCACGCAGCAGAGGTCGGGAAGGTACTCCTCCAGATCGTAGGCGTAGCCCCGCTCCCGCACCCCCCTAAGCTCGGAAAGGAGTTCCTCCAGGGTGGTGATGGTGTTGGGGGTGAGGGCAGGTAGGCCGTGGGTCCTGACGATGGAGATCACCTCCTTCTCGCTCAGGCCGCTCAGGAGGACCTTGCCTAGGGCGGAGGCGTGGGCGTAGAGGTAGGCGCCCACGCCGGTGATGTTCACCTGGATGGCCCGGTTCCCCTGCTGCTTCTCCAGGTAGAGCACCCTGCCCCGCTCCAGCACCGCCAGGTGCACGGTCTCGCCGTAAAGCTCCGCCAGGCGGGCCATACGGGGGCGGGCCTCGAGGCGAAGGGGAACGGACTCCATGAGAACGCGGTTGAGCAGGGGGATACGCCAGCCCAGGCGGTACCGCCCCGAGGGCAGACGGTAAAGCATCCCCCCCTCCACCAAGGAGCAGAGAAGACCATGCACGGTGGCCTTGGGAAGCCCCAGGGCCTGGGCGAGCTCCGTGACCCCCCACTCGGGACGCTCCTCGGTGAAGAGGTCTAAGAGCTCCATAGCCTTCCTGACGCTCCGGATCACCTTTGGCACAGCCCTCAAAGGCCAGGGTAGCCCCTCAAGGTAAACTTCACAAGGAGCTCGTTCGCCATAAACGAACGAAAGCCCCCTTCCCAGGGCCCCAGGGCGGCTTGCGCCCCCATGGGATGGCACGAGGCCCCAGACCCCCTTCGGACAAGGGCCCATCCCGGGGTTCGTAGCCTGGAGCGCAATTCCTGTTCGTCTTGGGCGAACTTGCCCCTTTTCGGAAGGACCTCCCCTCCCCTAAGGTCTTAGATGACCCAAAAGGAGGTCAAGGGAGGTTGGGATGAACGAGCAGGTGAGGGAGCGGCTTAAGGCGTTGACCAGGCCCATGACGGGCGAGGAGTACCTGGAGAGCCTCAGGGACGGCCGGGAGGTCTACTTCATGGGCGAGCGGGTGAAGGACGTGACCACCCACCCCGCCTTCCGCAACACCGCCCGCATGTTCGCCCGCTGGTACGACCGGCTGCACGAGCTCCACAAGGAGGACCTGGAGCGCTCCAAGGACCCCTCGGGCTGGAAGTGGACCGTGCCCACCGAGTTCGGCAATGGCTGGACCCACCCCTTCTTCGTGGGGCCCCGAAGCGCCGAGGACCTCCTCAAGGCCCGGGACACCATCGCCGAACTGCAGCGGACGGTCTACGGCTGGGGCGGCCGCAGCCCCGACTACAAGGCGGCCTTCGTGGGCACCCTGGGCCCCAACGCCGAGTTCTACGCCCCCTACCAGGAAAACGCCCGCCGCTGGTACAGGGAGACCCAGGAAAAGCTCCTCTACTGGAACCACGCTATCGTCAACCCCCCCGTGGACCGGCACAAGCCCGTGGAGGAAGTAGGGGACGTCTACATGCACGTGGAGCGGGAGACGGACGCGGGCCTCGTGGTCTCGGGGGCCAAGGTGGTGGCCACGGGGAGCGCCTTCACCCACGTGAACTTCATCGCCCACTACGGGCCCCTCCCCATCAAGGACAAGAAGTTCGCCCTCATCTTCGTGGTGCCCATGGACGCCAAGGGGGTCAAGCTCATCTCCCGGGCCTCCTACGAGTTCATCGCCGCCAGGACGGGGAGCCCCTTTGACTACCCCCTCTCCAGCCGCCTGGATGAGAACGACGCCATCCTGGTCTTTGACAACGTGCTGGTGCCCTGGGAGAACGTCTTCGTCTACGGGGACGTGGAGAAGGTGAACGCCTTCTTCCCCCTCTCGGGCTTTGTCCACCGCTTCCCCTTCCAAGGGTGCACCCGCTTCGCCGTGAAGCTGGACTTCATCGCGGGCCTCATGATGAAGGCCCTGGACGTCACCGGGGTCTCCCAGTTCCGCGGCGTCCAGGCCCGTCTGGGCGAGGTCCTCACCTACCGCAACCTCTTCTGGGCCCTCACCGAGGCCATGGCCCGCGACCCCATGCCCTGGGTGGACGGCTACGTCCTGCCCAACCTTTGGGCGGGCCTCACCTACCGGGTGCTCGCCCCGGAGGTCTACCCCAAGGTCAAGGACATCATTGAGCGCGACCTGGCGAGCGCCCTCATCTACCTGCCCTCCCACGCCAAGGACTTCCAGAACCCCGAGATCCGGCGGTACCTGGACCAGTACGTGCGGGGCAACGGGGTGGACGCCGTCACCCGGGTGAAGATCATGAAGGCCCTCTGGGACGCCGTGGGCACGGAGTTCGGCGGCCGCCACGAGCTCTACGAGCGCAACTACGCCGGAAACCACGAGAACATCCGCATCGAGACTCTCGGGGCCATGGAGGCCGCCGGGGTCAACGAGGCCCTTAGGGCCTTCGCCGAGAAGTTCCTCGGGGAGTACGACCTGGAAGGCTGGAAGGTGCCCGACCTCATCAACCCCACGGAGGCCTGAGGTTTCCCCGTGGCCGCGCCGGGGTCCTGAGGGCCCCGGCTCGTTCCTCACATCCCGCGGGCGTTTGACTATAGCAAACACCCCCGCCGTTCAAACCTCCTTGGGCAGGATTTGACCATAGCGAACACCCCCCTTGCGCTTTACACTTTTAAGTGCCTAGCATACAATCGGCCTCAAGGCCAAAACGAGGGAGGTGAATCATGAAGCCGGAGCCGATTTTTGACGTGCACCAGCTGGCCCACGTGGAGATCTACACCCCTAACCCCGAAGGGACCCTCTGGTTCTTCCGGGACCTCCTGGGCATGGAGGTCACGAAGCAGGAGGGGCAGTCCGTGTACA
The DNA here is from genome assembly GCF_019974155.1 of Thermus thermophilus. Taxonomy (NCBI): domain Bacteria; kingdom Thermotogati; phylum Deinococcota; class Deinococci; order Thermales; family Thermaceae; genus Thermus; species Thermus thermophilus. Next base: position 937,055 of record NZ_AP025158.1, on the reverse strand, counting down.
TGCGGGCCTACGAGGACTGGTACCACCACACCCTGAAGATCACCGAGGCCCCCAAGCCCGGCCTGGGCCACGTGGCCTGGCGCACCAGCTCCCCCCAGGCCCTGGAACGTCGGGTGAAGGCCCTGGAGGCCACGGGCCTCGGCAAGGGCTGGATAGACGGGGACCTCGGCCACGGCCCCGCCTACCGCTTCACCACCCCGGACGGCCACCCCATGGAGCTCCTCTGGGAGGTGGAGTACTACGAACCCCCCGAGGACAAGAAGACCCCCCTCCTCAACCGTCCCCAGAAGCGGCCCCTGAGGGGCGTACCCGTACGCCGTCTGGACCACGTCAACCTCCTGGCCTCGGACGTCACCGTTAACAAGAACTTCATGATGGAGCACCTGGGCTTCCGCCTGCGGGAGCACATCGTCATGAAGGACGGCACCGAGGCCGGGGCCTGGATTAGCGTGAGCCCCCTGGTCCACGAGATCGCCTTCATGCGGGACGGCAAGGGGGCCAAGGGCCGCCTGCACCACGTCTGCTACTGGTACGGCTACCCCCACGACCTGAATACCCTCGCCGACATCTTCCGGGAGGTGGGAATCAAGATCGAGGCCGGGCCCGGCAAACACGGCATCAGCCAGGCCATGTTCATGTACGTCCTCGAGCCGGGCGGCAACCGCGTGGAGCTCTTCGGCGACCCCGGCTACCTCATCTTTGACCCCGACTGGAAGCCCATCAAGTGGACGGAGGAAACCCTCGAGGCCGGCATCATCTGGTACGGCAGCCCCCTCCCTGCGGAGTTCTTCCTCTACGGCACGCCCGAGGTAGAAGAGCAGGTGGCGGCGGACTAAGCGGGAAAGTTTGCGGGGGGCCTGGAACTTCCCCGGGCCCCCCAATAGTAAGGAGGAGCCAGAATGGAGCCTTCAGGGCGGGATTTTCTCAAGTGAACCAGTGCCCTGGTGGTGGGCTCGGCCTTCCACGGTCTAGGAAAGGCCCAGAGCGGCACGATCAAAATCGGCTTCGTCAGTCCCAGGACCGGCCCCCTTGCGGCCTTCGCCCAGCCCGACGACTTCACCCTGGAGCAGGTGCGCAAGGCCACCGGCGGTAAGGTGCGGGTCGGGGGTAAGACCTATAACCTGGAAATCGTATACAAGGATTCCCAGTCCAACCCCAACCGCGCCGCCGAAGTGACGGCGGAACTCATCCTTAAAGACCGGGTCCACCTGGTGGTGGCCGGGAACACCCCAGAAACCACGGTGCCGGTGGCGGACCAGTGCGAGCTCAACGGCATTCCCTGCATCACCGACGACACACCTTGGCAACCCTATTTCTTCAGCCGTGGTGGGGTCGTGTCAAGAGTTATGTGTAAGAGTCTGTGTACGGGGGGCATACCGCTCCTGAAGCATCTTCTCCAGCACCTCCTTCACCTCCGAGAACCCCTTTAGTTTCCGTTCTGCCCACCTCCCTTCCTGCCTCTCTGACTCCAGGTAAAGGAGCTTGTACACCGCCTCTTCCTTAGGAAACTTGTGGTCCCGCACCTTCGTCCCCCGCCGTAGCTCCCGGATAAACCGCTCCATCAGGTTGGTGCTCCGCAGGTACGGCCAAAGCACCTTGGGGTACCCGTAGAACCGCAGGAAGGCCCCCGAATCCTGTACCCAAAGCCCCACCACCCCCGGGTACCGCGAACCCCAGGCGGCCTTCACCTCCTCCAAGGCCCTAAGGGCTTCATCCCTGCTCTCCGCCCCGTACACCCGCCTCAGGTCCTCCGCCAGCAGGCCCCGGTCCCGCGCCCGCACCTGGGACAGGCTCCACCGCACCCCGTGCACCACGCACCGCTGCCACTCCGCCTGAGGGTAGACCCTGCGGATCGCTTCAGGAAGCCCGGGCAGCCCGTCGGTGATGAAGAGCAATACCCGCCGCAGGCCCCGCTGCCAAAGCTCCCCCAGGACCCCCTCCCATCCCAGGGCGCTCTCCGTGGGCAACAGCCAGAACCCCAGGACCCGCCTCTCCCCATCAGGGGCGATGCCCAGGGCCACATACACCGTTTCCCGCACAATCCCTTCCCCTTCCCTGAAGACCTTTAAGGAAAGCCCGTCCAGGTAGACGAAGGCCATCTCCTCGGGCAAAGGCCGGGTGCGGAAGGCTCCTGCCGCCTCCAGGACTTGGTCGGTCAGAGCGCTTAGGGTCTCGTGGGAGTAGCGGTGGCCTAAGAGCAGGCTCAATATCTCGGCCGCCTTGCGCTGACTGACCCCGGCGGCGTACAAGGCCACAGCTACTTCCCCCACGTCCACCAGGCGGCGGGCGTAGGGCTTAAGGAAAGCCGGGTAATACCGAGATTCCCGATCCCTAGGGACCTTCAGGTCCACCTGGCCGAAGGTGGTCTCCAGCTTGCGGGGGTAGTAGCCGTTCCTGCGCCCCCCGTGCACCTGCAAGAAGGCTGTCCGGTCCAGCTCCAGAACCGTCTGCAGAACCTCGGCTACTGTCTCCCGCACCGCTTCCCTCAGCAAGATCCGCAAGGTATCCTGGTCCACGGGGCACCTCCTCGTGCTAAGGTGTGCCCCCCTATTAAACACGGGCCCTTACACATAAATCCTTACACGACCCGTGGTGGCGACCCCAAGAAAGGCTTTGATTGGACTTATGTACACGTCAAAACCTCCATAGGGCATAACCCCAAGGGACTTCCGCGCCTTCCTCCCCCTGCACCCCAGAGGGCAAGCGCCCAAAGGGTGAGCAGGTCCAGCCCCGCCCGGAAGAGGCTCTGCCCCAGCCTCCCGTGCTTCTTGGGCCTCGCCGGACGCACCCGGTGCAGCACAAGCCCCGTCCGAAACGCCCACACGAAGGCCAGGCTCAAGGGGACCAAAAGCCGCGAAAGCCTCTCCCCCCGCGTCACGTGCGTGGCCTCCAGGTCAAATCCCCGCCCCTTCAGGGCCCCAAAGAGCCGCTCTATCCCCCACCTGAGCCCGTACACCTCCAGCACCCGGTGAAGGTCCAGGTCCGTAGCCACAATCAGCCACTCCCGGACCCCAAGGCGCAACCCCACCACCCACATGCGCCGCCCGTAGACCCAGCACCGCCGCCTGGGCGCCCGGCTCTCTCCCACCTTCAGGAAGGCAAAGAGCTCCCAGGCCCGAGGGCCCGAGCCCAACCGCCACATCCGGGTGTTGGCCTTGATTCGGATGCACCGGGGGATGCCCTTCTCCTCCAGGTACCGGAACCACGCCTCCCCTATGAACTCCCGATCCGCCAGGAACCCCTCCACCCGGAGGTGGGGGAAGTGGGCCCTCAGGAAAGCCAAGGCCCTCTCCGTCAGGGCGATGCGTTCGGGGGTGGAGGAGTTGCCGTCGTGGGGGAGGAAGTTCCAGAACAGGGGGACGGCCAGGCCTTGGTACAGGAAGGCCAGCATCAGGAGGTTGACCTTGCTCTTCCCCAGCTCCCATTCGGTCCGGTCCATGACCAGGAGGAGCCCTTGGGGTTGGAGGAAGGTGATGCTTTCCGCCAGAGGCGGAAACACCTTGCGGACGAAGCGGGCATAGCCCTCCCCGTCCAGCCCCGGCCAGGCCAAGAACCGCTGTAACCTTCGGTAGGCGGAGCGGGGGTCAGGGCTGGCTATGGAGCCGAGGGGAAGAGCGAGTCTGGGGCCGCTTGTGGTGCGGGCGGTGACCAGAGCCATCACCAGGGCGGCCAGGAAGGTGAGGCGCCTGAGGTCGGCCTTCCAGTATCGCTTCAAGGCGTTGATGAGTGGGGTAAGCTGTTCCACGGGGACCACCTCCTATGGATACCTGCCCATCCACGTGGACGCAGGTCCATCCTAAAGGGGTGGTCCCCAGTTTTGACGTGTACTGAGCAGGTCCGCATAAACCTGCCCGGGCCGCAAAACCGGGGCCACCTTCTCCGCCACCTCCCGGGCCACCCGGGCCCAGTTCACCGAGAGGACTAGCGAGGCGCCCTCCGCCGCCTCGGCCTCGCTTTGAGCCCGCAAAAGGCCGGGAACGGTCTTTTCCGGAACAGGGTCAAAGCCCACCACCTCGGCCCCGGCCAGGAGGAGGTCTTGGGCGATGGCCGATCCCGCTTCCCCCAGCCCCAAGACGGCCACCCGTAGCCTAGCCATCCTCTCCTCCCCGAAGCCGCTCTGCCTCCGCCAAGGCCTCCCTCAGGTTCTGGCGCAACCCATAGACGTCCACGGAAAGCTCCCCCCGGGCGAAGCGTGCCCTCAAAGCCGCCTCCCGCTCCGCCCGCTCCCGGGCGCGCTGCAACACCTCCCGGGCCCGCTCCCTCGGGAGGACCACGACCCCGTCCCCATCCAACACCACATAGTCTCCTAGGCGCACCTCCACCCCTCCCACCCATACCGGGGTACCCAGGCCCAGCACCCTCTCCCGCCGGGCCCCCCTTGGGCTCACAAACCGCGCCCAGATGGGGAGCCCGAGGAGCCTGAGCCCGTCCGCGTCCCGCACCGCCCCGTCCACAAGGAGGGCGGCCACCCCCCTGGCCTTGGCCTGGGTGGCGAGGAGTTCCCCCACAAGGGCCACAGGCTCGGGTTCCGGCATGGCCAGGACCAGCACCTCTCCCGGGCGCACGGCCGCCATGGCCGCATGGACCCCCAGGTTATCCCCTTGGGCGCAGAGCACGGGAAAGGCGGGGCCAGCGGCCCGGCTGCCCTCGGGTAGGCGCACAAAGCCCGCCTCCACGAGACCCTTCCGCCCCGAGGCCTCGTACACCGTGGCGGTCCCCAGGGCCGCAAGCTCCTGGATCTCCTCCTGGGAAAGCATGCCCTCCCCTCCTCAAAGGGCCCGGAGCACCTGGGGCAGGACCCGCTGAAAGGCTTCGGCGCGTTCGATGTCCTTAAAGCCGGAGATCCGCCGCGCGTGGTTGGCCCTGTGCTCGGCCCGCTCGCTGTAGTAGCGGACGAGGTACGCCTGGGAGGCGAAGACCTCCATGGCCGCCCGCTTCTTCTCCCACGCCGGGGTGATGTCCAGAAAGAGGTTGGGCACAAAGCCGCACAGCTCGGGCTGATGGGGCTCAAAAAGCCAAAACTCGGGAGGCCGGATGGTCCGGAAAGCGCTCGCCACCCCCGCCCCCGAGGCCAGCTGGCGCGCCTTCTCCGTGGCCTCGTAGGCCACCGGGTGGTCGGGGTTGAAAGGATCCTTGGGGGTGTGGGTGATGAGGACATCAGGGGCAAAGTTGACCAAGATGTCCACGAGCCGCCAAAGGGCTTCCTCGCCCACCCTCAAGGGGTAGTCCCCGAGGTCCAGGCCCACGAACCCGGCCCCCAAAACCTCGGCGGCCCGTCTCGCCTCGGCCTCCCGGATGGCCTTGACCCGCTCCAAGGTCTGCCCGGGCTCCTTCCAAAGCTCCCCCGACTCCCCCCTCTCCCCGTAGCTCAGGGCCACCACCAAGGCCTCGCCCCCCTGGGCCACGGCGAGGGCGATGGCCCCACCCGCCCGCCACACGAAGTCCGCGGCGTGGGCGCTCACCACCAAAAGGCGCTTCACCTTTCCCCTCCCAAGGCCAGCTTCTCCGGCACGGTGACCGCCATATGCCGCACCTCCGCCTCGTCAAACCCCGCCTCCAGGAGGCGCTCGGCCATCAGGACCAGGCCCTCCTCCACCGGGGGGTTTTGGGGTTGCCCCAGGTCCGTGGAGACGAAGTTCCGCTCCAAGGGGGTGGCCCGGATAGCCCGGAACAAGGCCTCCCAAGGCACCTTCCCCGTGTGGGAAGGGGCGAAACACCGCTCCAGATAAGCCCCCCACCGGGCCAAAAGGCGCTGGTCTTCCAGGGAGAGGGCCTGGGTGGGGTAGTCGGGATGGGTCACCACCACCTGGGACACGCCCTCCTCCAGGGCCGCCTCCACCACGCGGAACACCTCCTCCCGGGAGAGGTGGCCCGTGGCCACCACCATCCCGTGCCGGGCCGCCACCTTCAGCACCGCCCGGGCCTCGGGGCGAAGCCTCCCTGAGGCGTCCAGGAGAGCAATGGGCTCGGGAACGGTACCCTCCTTCCGGAGGGCTTCCATGAGGCCCGCCCACTGGGGCCTTTTCTCAGGAGGAAGCTTCTCCAGGTGCCTGGCCTCGTTGGCCGCATCCACCGTGGGGAACCAGACGAAACGCGCTCCGGCCCGGGCGGCCACCTCCACCGCCAAAGGGTTCAGCCCTCCCACCCCGTGGTTGAGCACCACGGCCCCCAGAACCTCCACCCCGGGCACCGCCTTGCGCACCACCTGGGCCCGCTCCGCCGTCGGAGCGTAGTGGGACTTTAGGAGGAAGCCCTTTAGGCCCATCTCCCGGAAGCGCCGGGCCAGGGTGAGGTCATCGGTCTTCCTGGGCAAGAGGTCGGGCTCCACGTGCACGTGGAGGTCCCACCCCCCCTGAAGGAGGGCGAGGGCGCGTTCCCGGAAGCTCACGCAGGACCCCCTTTGGCCTGGCGCAAGGCCGCCATCACCCCTTGAAGGTGCTCCCGCATGGCCCGCTCCGCGGCCTCTTCGTCCCGGGCGGACACCGCCTCGAGGATCCGCCGGTGCTCCTCGAGGGAGCGCTGGGAACGACCCGGGACCAGGATGGTGCGGTACTGGTGGCGCACCCCCTGGGCCCGAAGGGCTTCGATGAGGCGGGCCGCCGTTCGGTGACGGGAAGCCTCCACGAGGGTACGGTGGAAGAGGGCGTTGAGCTCCGACATGGCCAGGAGGTCCCCCCGGGCGTAATGCTCCTCCATCTCCCTCAGAATGCCCTGAAGCCGGGCGATGTCCTCGGGGGTGGCCTTCCGGGCGGCATGGCGTGCGGCCAAGGATTCTAAGGCCATCCGTGCCTCCAAAACCTCCAGGGCTTCCTCTTCGGAGAGGATCCGGACCCAAGCTCCTCGGTAAGGCGCACTTTCCACCAGCCCTTCCTGCTCGAGGCGGGCCAAGGCGGTGCGGATGGCCGCCCTACCGAGGCCGAAGCGCTCGGCGAGGTCCTTTTCCACCAGGCGCTGCCCTGGAAGGAGCTCCCCCTCCAAAATCGCCGAGCGAAGCCGCTGGTAAGCGCTCTGCCCCTCCGTTACCTTGCCTTCCGGGACCACGGCCATCGCTCACTCCTCCACAGGGGGTACCCCGTAGGTATGGAAGCTTTCCACGGTCTTCAGGCCCCAGGCCTGGCCCTTCTTACGCTCCTCCTCGTTCCACACGATGGGCTTCCAGTCGGGGGCAAGGAGGAGCCTGGCCCCGGGAGAGGCGACCTCAAAGCGGCACCCTCCCGGCTCGTACACGTAGAGGAAAAAGGTCTGCTGGATGGCGTGCTTATGAGGCCCGGTCTCAATGAACACCCCGTGCTCGAGGCAGATGTCCGCAGCCCGCAACACCTCTTCCCGGCTGTCCACGGCGTAGGTAAACTGAGCTCTCATCACTTTCCTCCCCCCAGTTCCTGAAGCAACCTGACCAGCTCCTCCACCACTGCTTCCCTCCAAGGCGGGGGCCCCTGGGCCAGGGCGATCCGGCCCAGACGGAAGAGGCTTTGCCGCTCGGGATGGGCCAGAAGCCGGGGAAGCCATTCCCTGCCCTGCAAGCGCGCCCCCAGAAGGACCAAGAGCGCCATCCCCAAGGCCAGAAGCCATAACCACCCCCTGAGGCTCGCCCCCGTCCGCAGCCGATGGCGGTCCAGCCCAAACCCCTGCCCCTTCAGGTCCCTAAACCCCTCTTCAATCCACATCCGCCACCCATAGGGCGGCTCCCCCCCAAAAGGGCCCGAATAGGCCAGATACCAGGGATCCCGACCCCCTGGGTACACCAGGAGGGTGACTTCTACCCCCTCCCCACCGTGTCCGAAAAGGCGGACCTCCTCCCGCAGGGGGTGGACCACACGCCGGTAGCCCTCCTTCAGGGGAAGGCGCTTCCCCCTTGGGGTTCCACCTCCCGGTTCTGCCGCAGGCGGATGAGGAAGCCCATGCCCCACCCCTGGAGCTTTCGCATCAGGGAGACCCGGTCAAAGCCGCGGTCCAGGAGGAAGAGGGGGTATATCCCAGGTCCTGGACGGCGCGGCCCAGGCGGTGGAGGAACTCCTCCTCCACCCGGTTTTGACTGGGGAAAGGGGAGAGGGGGTGAAGAGCGAAGGCCACCACCAGGGCCCTTCCCTTGAGGGGAAGGGCGGCCACCAGGGCTTGGTGCCTACCGTCCTCTGTGAAGGTCCAGTCCACGATGAGGGGGAGGGGGCGGTCTTTGGGGAAACGAGGGACGAGGAGGGGGAGGAGGGCTTCGGTGAGGGCCCAGGGGTCTTGCAGGGTGGGGTGATGGAGGAAGCGCCAGAGGCGATTGAGGCGGCTTTGGGCCAGGGTGGGGAGGGGGGTTCTGCGGGCGAGGTCGGAGAGGGTGGGGTCCAGGGGGGTAGTGAGGAGGGTGGACAGGAAGAGGGCGAGGTTGGAGCGGATGGTTTTCCTGAGGGAGGCGAAGACCTTATGGACCCAGAGGGTGATAACTTGGGAAAGGGGGGTGGTGGGCGGCACACCTTACTTACCCCCCTCTTCTCTTCCCTTGTCAAGCCCCAGCCCTCAAAGTGATGAGAGCTCAGCGTAGGTAAAGTGGTGAAGCCTCCCCCGGGCCCCGAGATGGTCCTTGGTGATGGCCACGTCGTAGGTCTTGTTGTTGCACGTCAGCCAGGCTCCTTGCTCGCTGCCGTCGCTGAAGACGATCTGCTCCGTCAGCTTCATCCCCAGGTACCGCTCCATGAAAATCCGCACGGCGGTCACGTCCGAGGCCAGGAGGTTGATGTGGTCCAAGCGCCGGAGGTTGGCCCCCCGAGCCGGGAAGCGCGAAGCCTGGTTTTTCAAAGCCGGCCTTGTCTCCTCCGTGGGCCTGTACCAAACCGTTTCGTAATAAATCTCCATCAGGTGGCCGTCGGGGGTGCGGAACCGGTAGGCGGGCCCGTGGCCCAGATCTCCCTCCGTCCATCCCTCTCCCAGGCCGGAGGCCTCGAGGGCTTTCACCCGCCTCGCAAGCGCCGCGGCGTCCTTTGCCCGAAACGCAACATGTCCCAAAGCAGGCTTCCTCCCCCCTGTGAGCTTGAGGGTATGAAACTCGTAATCGTCCCAGGCCCGCAGGTAAAAGGAGTCCCCCTCCTGGCCGCTGATGGACATCCCCATCACCTCGGTGAAGAAGCGGAGGGATTCCTCTAGCCTCGGGGTGATCAACTCTACATGAGCCAGGTGGGCCAAATCCCCGTAGGGCCAGCGCCCTACGGCCTCCCAGAGTTCACTGGGCGCTTCCATAACACCTCCTGCTCTCAGGGTAGAAGAAGTCAACGATTTTGTCAACAATCTGTGGGCTTGCCTAGTAAACCGCCTTGTACCCCGGAGGGGGCGGGAGGAGGGAGAGAAGAACCCTAAGGCCGTAGGCGATGAGCTCCAAAAAGGCCCGGAGCATCGCCGTCCAAGGCTTCCGCTCCAAAAGGTACCCCCCACCCAGCCGCGTCTTCATCCCCGCCCCAAAGCCGGATCACCGGCCGCACCCCCGCCTCCCCCTATCCCACCCCATCAGCGCCAGAAGCCGCGCGTGCCCCCGCACCCGCCGCACCTCCTTCCCCCGGCGGAAGCGGAGAAGCCGGCCCTTGCTCCGGTAGGCCAGCCCCGTGGTGTCCATGAGGTAGAGAGGGGGAAAGCGCCGCCAGGTGTGCCGGCGCCTCGTCCGAAGCCGCTTCGCCTTCCGGCGAGGACTCCGGGGCGAGATGGGCCTCCAGTTCCCGGGCAAGCCTCTCCAGGAGGGCCTCAAGGAGTTTGGGGTCCAGGTGGTGCACGGCGTAGCGGGCCAGGGACTGGTGGGAAGGGAAGGGGCCTTCCATGAGGTCCTGGAGGAGGGCTTCCGTCTTGCGGTAGGTGAGGCGGAAGAAGGCGCGGAAGAGAAGGAGGGCCAGGTAGCTGCTTCCCCGTCAGGGGAACACCTTGCGGGCGTGGTCGTAGCGCCAGGGGCGGCCCCGCTTGCCTTTGGGGGTGGGAGGGCCACCTCCCGGGCCAGGCGCAGGCAGTGTTCCAGGACCTCCTTGGGGCTTGCCTCCCGGCGAACAAAGCCTCGCTTGTCCATCAGGAGGGAGATATACACCCGTCCTCCCGACCTTTGCAAGGCAAGCCCTAGGTACGGTCAAAACGGGTAGAGGACATGCTCCAGCGCGTGGCCCGGGAGATCGCGTTTCAAACCCTCATAGGTACGGTCAAAACGTGGGGGACCCGGTGCAGGTGGGGGCGTCCATCGGGGGTTTCAAACCCTCATAGGTACGGTCAAAACTCCTCGGAGGTGAGGCATGACCCTGGAAAAGCTCGGGTTTCAAACCCTCATAGGTACGGTCAAAACCCGTGTCTTCCCCTCGCATGAGGGCGAGGTCGGGGAGCTCTCATAGGTACGGTCAAAACTTCCCGTGTTGGTGGACCGGGGGCTCGTGGACCACCTGTTTCAAACCCTCATAGGTACGGTCAAAACAACTGGTCCCGTCATATTGACGGGTGAAAGGGGCCAGGGTTTCAAACCCTCATAGGTACGGTCAAAACCTGAGTGATCCGGCCAGGGCCCAGAGAGTTCGGTGAGTAGTTTCAAACCCTCATAGGTACGGTCAAAACCAGGGCCCCTGTGTCTTCGGGAAACCACACGGGCAAGGTTTCAAACCCTCATAGGTACGGTCAAAACGATCCCATTCGCGGGGTCCACCCCGGGCACACTGAGTTTCAAACCCTCATAGGTACGGTCAAAACCCCTGGTCAGGTGGAGGAGCGCTCGCTGGTTGTCCTGTTTCAAACCCTCATAGGTACGGTCAAAACCGTGGAAAAGCTCCGGACCATCACGCTCCTCTACGAGGTTTCAAACCCTCATAGGTACGGTCAAAACCTAGAGGTAGGTCAATACAACACAGGCACGGCAAACGGTTTCAAACCCTCATAGGTACGGTCAAAACCCGTCCAGCCGCAGGCGGTCTCCGGTGGCGAAGCGCAGGGTTTCAAACCCTCATAGGTACGGTCAAAACCCGGGGCCACGCCCAGGCCCAGTGGGGGTCGTAGATCGTTTCAAACCCTCATAGGTACGGTCAAAACTTGGCGACCACGAAAGGATCCTCGGTGAGATAGGCGTGTTTCAAACCCTCATAGGTACGGTCAAAACCGGGCCTCGCTAGAGGATGCCCCCCCAGTACCCACGTAGGTTTCAAACCCTCATAGGTACGGTCAAAACGAGCGAGTTCGTTCCAGGTCAATCCGCATGGCAGTTATGTTTCAAACCCTCATAGGTACGGTCAAAACTAGGGAACCGAGGAGAAGCACCGCGAAACGCCGCATCAGTTTCAAACCCTCATAGGTACGGTCAAAACAGCCAAAGCCTCGTCCTGCACGCCAGGCTCTCATAGAGCTTTAATCTCCGTTTTCAAGAACCTCTGCGGCCGAGATGGGGAAAACCCAGCCGCCTAGGGTCAATGTAGCAGGTCGGGGGGTGTGCGTCAACCCCCCCGGGTTTTGGGGGGGATCGGGGGTTGGCGCCAACTTGGACTTGGTCAAACGATCTGGCCCGGCTCGTTCTTGGAGGTGCCCAAAACCTCTATCCTCAGGGCCCCCGGGCCCGGCAGGACGTAAAAGCGCACCGCGTCCGTGGGCTCAATCACCTTCCTCACCTCCGCCTTGAGCCGAGCAAACTGGGCCGGAGAAAGCTCCCCCTCCAGCACCGAGTTCTGTACCCAGGTGAGGTAGCGCCGCCCCACCTGGAGCACCTTCGCCACCCGCTCCACCGCCACGTCGTAGACCATGACCACGTACATCTAGACCCGCACCACCCCCCAGACGCTCCCCTCCACGTGGAGGACCTCGCCCTCGTAGACCACGGACAAAGGGGCGCCCCGGGCTTCCAGGGCTAGCTCTTCCACCCGCCTTGGCACCCGCCCCGGGCCGAGGAGGACGGGAAAGCGGTCCCTGTAGACCTGGGTCCCTGGGGGCGGGCTCTTTAGGCGGAGCCGGGCCGCCTCCCACCAGCCCAGCCCCTCGCCCTCCCAGCCCCGCACCACCTCCCCCGGGAAAAGCCCCACCTCCTCGGCCCAGGCGAGGGCGAAGGCGCTCCCCAGGGAGAGGGGGTAGGCGGGGGCCTCGAGGGCCCCCGCCAGGCGCTGCAGGAGGTGGGCGTCCTCCGAGGCCACCCAGACCTCAAAGGCCACGGGCCTCCCCCCCTCCCCCACCAGGAACTGGAGGGGGATCTGGGTGCGCCCCTCCCCGGAAAGCCCCCGGAGCTCCTCCAGCCTGGCCTCCTTGATGAAGAGGTAGTTGACCGTCTGGAAGAGGTGCCGTTGCGCCCCAAGGGGACGGACGGAGAGGTAGAGGCCGGAGAGGGCCTTCGGGTACTCCGGCCCCAGGCCCAAGGCGGCCCCCAGGAGCCCCTGGAGGGCGGAAGGGGGCGGCACGGGATAGGTGAGGGCCGAGGAGTTGGTGTAGAAGCGGCGGAAGTGGGCCCGCTTCCCCTTGAGGACGAACCGCAGGGCCCTCAGAAGCGCACCTCCTCCAACGGGAACCCCTCCAGGGAAAGCCCCTCCACCCGCAGGTCCGGGTGGACCCAAAGGCGCACCCGCGCCACGGCCTCCCTGTACCGGGCGAGCCCCCGGGCGAGGGCGCGGGCGTCCAGGGTGTAGTCGGCCACGCTGCGGATGGCCTCCGGCGCCTTCCCTTCCGCGGGGCGGAGGGCGAGGCCGTCCCTGGGGTCCCCCAGGGGCCGGAAGCCCTCCACCCAGTCCACCCGCAGGTAGAGCCTCGGGGTCTGGCCCACCTTGCTCCGCGTGGTGGCCCCCTGCAAAAGCCCCTCCAGAAGGCCCTTCTCCAGGACCTCGAGGTCCTCCGGGGAAAGCCCCACCTTCTCCGCCCGGGCCCGGGACACCCGGCCCCAGAAGGCGATGAGGGCGTAGGGCACCCGGTGGTCCTTGCCGAAGGTGCCGTGCTCCCCCTTCCCCCCCTCCGTCCTCCCGGCGAAGTGGCTGGAGAGGGTGGCGGTGTAGACCTCCACGGGATGGAGGGAGTAGCCCCAGTCAAACTGCACGGGGCCCACGAACTGCCCCGTTCCCCCCTTGGCCTCCCCCTCCCCCTTGATGGGGAGGACCGCCCCGAAAAGGCGGACGTCCCGGAGGCGGCGCAGGTACCACTTGAGGAAGTCCGGGTCCAGGTCCTTCTTGGCCCCCGCTTCCCTGCCCGTCTCCTTGGCGTAGAGGTTCATGAGCTCCTGGAGCCTGCCGTCGGCGTCGGTGCGGCTTCCGTCCTCCCGGGTCCGCACCCAGACGTCCTCCCCCCGAAGGAGGAGGTAGTCCCGCACGTAGCGCTTGAGGCGCACGTCGCTCACAAGGAGCCGCCGCCCCACGTAGTCCATCCGGGGGCGGTTCTCCGCGTCGGGGTCCCCGTTGGGGTTGGTGTCCTTGGCCTCGTAGAGGAAAAGGATCTCGGCGTTAGGCACCTTCTCGGTCATGCTCCACCCCTTCTTGGTCTTGCTCCGCCTTCCTACCCTGCCGAAGCCTCCGGCTTCGCGCCTGGGCGTAGCCCATGAGGATGTAGTAGGGGACCTCCCGTTCGGAAAGCCCCCCCTCCGCCCGTTCCAGGAGGTCCGTGGCCCGGCCCAGGAGGTCCAGGACCTGGGTGCGCCCCTCCCCGTCCAGGTAGTGGACGGCCCTGGCCATCACCTCGGGGACCAGGTGGCGCACCCGCACGAGGCTCATCCCCTGCCAGCCCAAGGCCTCCAGGAGGGGCTCCTTGCGGTACTCGTAAAGCCGCGCCTGGGCCTGGCCCACCGCCTCCATGGCCTTGCCCAGGAGGTAGAGCCCCGCCTCGAGGGGGCCGAAGCCGTAGGCCCGGAAGACCTCCTCTTCCTCGCCCAAAGGAAACGCGCTCCTCACTTCCCTCTCCATGCTTCCTCCCCAAAGCCCAAGCCGCCTGAGGACCCAGATCCAGCCCGCCCCCAGAAGGGCGAGGTCCAGGGCCCCCTGGGGGCCCCTGAAACCCTGGAGGGCGTAAAAGGTGGCGTCCTCCCGGTAGGCCCGCTCCGCGGCCCGAAGCCAGAGGGGCAGGAGGGCCTTGGGGTCCAAGGGGAGGCCCAGGAGGATGCGGGAAAGCCAAGGAAGGGCGGGCCCAGCGTCCACCCCGCCCCTCCCCCGGGAGAGGGGCAGGAGACGGAGCCAGTCCCCAAGCCCCCTCACCGGGAAGCCCCGTCCCTGGGCCTCCTCAAGGGCCCGGAAAAGCCCCTCCACCCGGGAAGGGGGGACCTCTAGGACCACCTCCTCCACCTTGGTGGCCGCCTGGGCGCGGCGGAAGAAGAGGAGGGAGAAGCCGAGGTACCCCACCCCCTCCCAGCGAAGCCGGGCCCGCTCCAGGAACTCCCGCCAGGCCTCGAGGCGCTCCAGGCCCCGCACCTGGGCCAGGACCCGCTCCACCAGGCGGGCGAGGCCCCCGGGCTCGGGGTCGGCCCCGGGCAGGACCAGGGCCTCGGTCCCCAGGAAGCGCAGGGTGAGGCGCTCCAGGGCCAGGCGCTCCCCCACCTTCAAGGCGGTGAAGCACTCCCGGCAGAGGGCGTAGGCCCGAGGGAAGGCCTCCCCCCTGACCCCGGGGGCGAAGCCCTTCTTGTCCTGGATGAAAAACTTCAAACGGAAGGCGCTGGAGTCCGCCACCACCCTGTCCACCCGCCCACACCCGTGGCAGAGCCCTTTCTCGGCCCGGGCGAAGCGTTCCTCCAGAAGGATCCGCCTGAGGTAGGCCCGGTACTCCGGGGCCTCGGCCAGGGGCCTGCCCCGGAGGGCCAGGCTAAAGAGGGCGCCCTTCCTGGGTAGGCCCCAGACCCTTTCCAGAAAGGCCCCAAGGGCCTCCGCCAGGCCGCCGGCGTGCCGCTTCTTTTCCTCCAAAAGGGGCCAGGGGTCCTGGGCCACCTGAAGCCTCCCCCCCACCACCCGGAAGGGCCCCTCCTCCGCCTCCCTGGCCTCCTCCAGGCGGAAGTCCCGAAGGTCCAGCAGGTGGCGGACCTTTCCTCCGGGCTTGCCCGGGTCCCAGAGGAGGTCCTTCAGCAGGGGGTAAAGCCCCTCATCCTCCGCCATCTTCGTGGCCACCTGGCCCAGGAGGTAGTGGAGGCGGCTCGTGGTGGCCCGGTCCCGGGGGGCGTTGGCGGCCGGAGGGTCCCCCACCCAGAGGAAGCGGCGGCACTTCTCCCCGTCCAGCTCGTAGGGCACCAGACTGGCCCGCCGCGCCTCGGGATGGAGGTCCAGGAGGTAAAGGGTCCCCGAGGCCTCCTGGACCAGGTCCTCGAGGACATCCCCCTCCCCGGCCACCTCCCGGCCCATGCGGATCAGCTCCCTAAGCACCCTCCACCTCCCGCACGAAGCCGAAGCCCTGGCTGTTCTTGGCCCCAAGCCCGCTGAGGAGGGCGAGGCGCAGCAGGTGGGGGGGCCCCGCAAGGCGGTAGCGGCCCATCCACCCCTCCACCCAGGTGCCCTTGTACCGCTCCAGGCGCTTCTGGCGGGGGTGGAAGCCCAGGGGGACGACCTCGAGGCTTCCCCGGGGAAGGCCCAGGGCCTCCGCCTTGCGGTTGAGGTTCGCCTCCAGGAGGAGGGGGAACTCCCGGTTGAGGGGGTTGAAGTAGAGGGTCTTCCCCCCCTCGGTGCGGTAGGCGGCGATGGGGGCCAGGGCCTCCACCACCAGGCGCTCCCCCACGGGGAGGGGCTCCAGGCCCATCTCCACGAGGCGGAGGAAGAGGCCGTGGACCTCGAGGCCCCCCCGCCGCCACACCCCCTGGCCCAGGGCCCCCACCACCTCGGCCAGGGCCGAGGCGAAGTAGAGGGTGAGCTCCCCCTGGGCCAAAAAGGCCTTCTCCTCCTTCAGGTAGGTGAGCCCGAGGAGCCGGCTGAAGACGAAGAGCTTCAGGGGCCTCCTCCCCCCCAGAAGCCCCTCGTCGTGGAGCCGCTGGCCCAGGGGGGAGGGGAGGACGCCGTAAAGGGCGGCCTGGAGCCCTTCCCTGTAGGTCACGGGAAGGCGCCCCTCGGCGTAGAGGCGAAGCCGGATCCGCCCGCCGGAAAGGGAAGCCATCTTGTCTGAATTGTAGCACTTCCCTATCCTTAGCCCAAGGACCATGGCCCTCCTCGCCCGCACCGATCCCGAGGAGCCCCTCCTGGACCACCTCCAGGGCGTGGCCTCCCTGGCGGAAGGCTTCCTCGCCCCCCTGGGGCTCGGCCCCGAGGGACGGGTTCTCGGCCTCTGCCACGACCTGGGCAAGGCCACCCCCTATTTCCAGGAGATGCTCCGGGGAAAAAGGCCGAGGGGGGACCCCCTCACCTGGCACGCCCTCCCCGGGGCCCTCTTCGCCGCCTGGGTGGCGCAAAAGGAGGGGCTTAAGGAGCCCCTCTCCTTCTTTCTGGCCATCCTGGGGCACCACGGCAGCCTGCCCACCCCCTGGAACAAGCTTCCCCTCAAGCTCCTGAGGGAGGGTTTCCCCAGGGAGGGAGCCTGGAAGGGGCTTCCCGAGCAGCTTAAGGCCCTGGCGGGCCCGGACTTCAGGGCGCTGGTCCAGGCCCTGGGGCTTCCCGACCCCACCCCCTTCCTGGAAGGGGAGGCCCTGGAGGTGGCCAAAGCCCTCGCCCTCGAGGCCGACGCCCTCCTTAACCAGGAGGGGGAAGACCTCTCCCGCCACTTCCACCTGGCCCTCCTCTACTCCGCCCTCCTGGACGCCGACCGGAGGCAGGCGGGCCGGACCCCTCCCCCAAGCCCCGCCCCCATCCCCCCGGGGGCCGTGGAGGCCTACCTGAGGGGCCGCCCCGCCCAAGGCCCCCTCGCCCCCCACCGGGAAGCCCTCCTCCGGGGCGTGGCCGAGGCCCTGAAGGCCCCCCTGGAAGACCTCTTCCCCGCCCACCTCACCCTCACCGCCCCCACGGGGGCGGGCAAGACCCTGGCGGCCCTCCGCTTCGCCCTGGGGCTGAGGGAGCGGGTGCGGGAGGAGCTCGGCCTCCTCCCCAAGGTGGTCTACGCCCTCCCCTACGTCGCCATCGCCGACCAGGTGGCGGAGGTGGCCCAAGGGGTGCTGGAGGCGGCGGGCCTCTCCCCCGAAGACCACCTCCTCGTCCATCACCACCTGGCCCTTTCCCGGCTGAGGGAGGAAGACCCTGTGGAAGAGGCCCTTCTCCTCCAGGAGACCTGGGACCGGGAGGTGGTGGTGACCACCTTCCACCAGGTCTTCCCCGCCCTGGTGGGGCCGGGAAGCCCCCTGCGGCGCCTCCACGCCTTGGCCGAGGGGGCCATCCTGATCCTGGACGAGGTCCAGACCCTACCCGCGGAGCTTTGGCCCCTCCTGCGGGGCCTCCTCCGGGCCCTCCCGGGCCGGGTCACCGTGGTGAGCATGAGCGCCACCCAGCCCCGCCTGGTGGAGGGGAGGGAGATCGCCCCAAGGCTTCCGGAGTACCCCCGGCGGGTGCGGCTCGTCCGGGGGGAGGAGGGCACGCTCCGGGACCTTTCGGAAAGGCTCCTAAAGGAAGGCCCGAGGAGCCGCCTCGTCGTCCTGAACACGGTGCGGGAGGCGATGGAGCTCTACCGGAGCCTCAAGGAGGGGGGGCTTCCCCACCTCCACCTCCTCACCAGCCACCTCCTGCCCAAGCACCGGAAGGCCCGCCTGAGGGCCATCCGGGAGGCCCTGGCGGAGGGGCTTCCCGTGACCCTGGTGGCCACCCAGGTGGTGGAGGCGGGGGTGGACCTGGACTTCCGGGAGGGCTTCCGGGCCTTCGCCCCCCTGGAAAGCCTCCTCCAGGTGGCGGGCCGGGTGAACCGAAACGCCCTGGGGGAGGGGCGGCTTTGGGTCTTGGACCTGGAGGACCGGACGGGGGAGCGGGTCTACGGGAAGATCCTGCTCCACAGAACCCGGGCGGTGCTTGGGGAAAGACTGGCGGAAGGACTGTGGGACCTCGAGGCCTACGCCCTCCTCGAGGCCTACTACCGCCTGGTGGAGGAGGGGCTCAGCCAGAAGGAGGGTCGGCAGAGGCTCGCCGAGCTCGCCCGGCTGGACTACGAGGCCTTGGAGGGGCTCCGCCTCCTGGAAGGGGCCCCTACCCTCCCCGTCTTCGTGGAGTGGGATGAGGAGGCCACGGACCTCCTCCGGCAGCTGGAGGCGGCCTGGGGCCTCAGGGACCCCGGGGAAAGGCGAAAGGCCCTCCGCCGCCTCCTCCCCAGGCTCCAGGCCTACACCGTAAGCCCTCTCCTCCAGCGGGCCCTCAAGAACCTCCCCCCGCCCCTCCTGGGCCGGGAGGACTGGCGGCACGTGCCGCGGGAGGCCGTGGCCGATTACTACGACGAGGAGGTGGGGTTTAAGTGGGAGATGGACCAGTTCCTATAACGGCCACCCTCGTGGGCTACTACGGGGTCTGCCCCCGGGAGGCCTGGCTCATGGGGCACGCCCTAAGCCCCTTTCCCGATCACGAGCTCCTCGCCTTGGGCAGGCTCCTCCAGGAGACCGCCTACCGGGAGGCCCGCAAGGAGGTGGCCCTCCCGGGGATGCGCCTGGACCTCCTGACCAAGGGAAAGGACGCGTGGGTGGTGGCCGAGGTGAAGCGCCGCTCCGGCCAGCGGGAAGCCCACCTGCTCCAGCTCGGCTACTACCTCCTCCGCCTCGAGGCCTTGGGCCTCCGGGCCCAGGGGGAGCTTCGCTACCCGGAGGAGCGCCGGGCGGAGCGGGTGGCCCTCACCCCGGAGCTCAGGGCCAGGGTGCAGGAGGCGGAGCGGGCCCTCAAGGAGCTTTTGCAACGCCCCCTGCCCCCTCCGCCCAAACGGATCCCCGCCTGCTCGGGGTGCGCCTACTTTGAGTTCTGCTTCGTGGAGGAGAAAGATGGCTAAGCCGGTGTACGTGTTCTCCTCGGGGCGCCTGGGACGCCGGGCCAACACCATCGTCCTGGAAACGGAAGAGCGCAAGCGCCACCTCCCGGTGGAACAGGTGTCCGAGCTCTACCTCTTCGGCGAGGTGGACCTGAACAAGCGCTTCCTGGAGTTCGTCGCGCAAAAAGGGATCCTCCTCCACTTCTTCAACCGCTTCGGCTACTACGTGGGCTCCTTCTACCCCCGGGAGCACCTCTTGAGCGGCTACCTCACCCTGCGCCAGGCGGAGCACTACCTGGACGGCGGGAAGAGGCTGGACCTGGCCCGCCGCTTCGTGGAGGGGGGCCTGGGGAACGTCCTCCGCCTCCTGCGCAGGGAGGAGGCCCGGGGGGAGGGCCTCGAGGCCACCCTGGAACTCCTGGAGGAGCTTTTGGCCAAGGTAGGAGAGGCCCAAAGCGTGGGAGAACTCATGGCCCTGGAGGGCAGGGCCCGGGAGGCCTACTACCGAACCTGGGAGGCCCTCCTGGGAGAGGCTTGGGCCCTGGAGCGCTCCCGAAGGCCGCCCAGGGACCCCATCAACGCCCTGCTGAGCTTCGCCAACTCCCTCCTCTACACGGCCATCCTGGCGCAGATCTACCAGACCCACCTGGACCCCCGCATCGGCTTCCTGCACGAGGCCAACTACCGTCGCCACTCCCTCAACCTGGACGTGGCCGAGGTGTTCAGGCCCGTCCTCGCCGACCGGTTGGTCTTCCGCCTCGTGCGCAGGGGGCAGGTGAAGCCGGGGCACTTCCTCCGAGAGGGGGAAGGGGTCTTCCTCTCCGAGGCGGGAAGGAGGCTTGTAGTGGAGGAGTGGGAGAAGACCCTCCAGACCACCTACCAGCACCGCGCCTTGAGGCGGGCCGTCTCCTACAGGACCACCTTGCGCCTGGAGCTCTACAAGCTGGAAAAGCACCTGATTGGGGAACAGCCCTACACCCCCTACCGCCTGCGCTGAACTTTGACCAAGTCCAAGTTGGCGCCAACCCCCAATCCCCCCCAAAACCCGGGGCTGAGCTCTCATCACTTTCCTCCCCCCAGTTCCTGAAGCAACCTGACCAGCTCCTCCACCACTGCTTCCCTCCAAGGCGGGGGCCCCTGGGCCAGGGCGATCCGGCCCAGACGGAAGAGGCTTTGCCGCTCGGGATGGGCCAGAAGCCGGGGAAGCCATTCCCTGCCCTGCAAGCGCGCCCCCAGAAGGACCAAGAGCGCCATCCCCAAGGCCAGAAGCCATAACCACCCCCTGAGGCTCGCCCCCGTCCGCAGCCGATGGCGGTCCAGCCCAAACCCCTGCCCCTTCAGGTCCCTAAACCCCTCTTCAATCCACATCCGCCACCCATAGGGCGGCTCCCCCCAAAAGGGCCCGAATAGGCCAGATACCAGGGATCCCGACCCCCTGGGTACACCAGGAGGGTGACTTCTACCCCCTCCCCACCGTGTCCGAAAAGGCGGACCTCCTCCCGCAGGGGGTGGACCACACGCTGGTAGCCCTCCTTCAGGGGAAGGCGCTTCCCCCTTGGGGTTCCACCTCCCGGTTCTGCCGCAGGCGGATGAGGAAGCCCATGCCCCACCCCTGGAGCTTTCGCATCAGGGAGACCCGGTCAAAGCCGCGGTCCAGGAGGAAGAGGGGGTATATCCCAGGTCCTGGACGGCGCGGCCCAGGCGGTGGAGGAACTCCTCCTCCACCCGGTTTTGACTGGGGAAAGGGGAGAGGGGGTGAAGAGCGAAGGCCACCACCAGGGCCCTTCCCTTGAGGGGAAGGGCGGCCACCAGGGCTTGGTGCCTACCGTCCTCTGTGAAGGTCCAGTCCACGATGAGGGGGGGGGCGGTCTTTGGGGAAACGAGGGACGAGGAGGGGGAGGAGGGCTTCGGTGAGGGCCCAGGGGTCTTGCAGGGTGGGGTGATGGAGGAAGCGCCAGAGGCGATTGAGGCGGCTTTGGGCCAGGGTGGGGAGGGGGGTTCTGCGGGCGAGGTCGGAGAGGGTGGGGTCCAGGGGGGTAGTGAGGAGGGTGGACAGGAAGAGGGCGAGGTTGGAGCGGATGGTTTTCCTGAGGGAGGCGAAGACCTTATGGACCCAGAGGGTGATAACTTGGGAAAGGGGGGTGGTGGGCGGCACACCTTACTTACCCCCCTCTTCTCTTCCCTTGTCAAGCCCCAGCCCTCAAAGTGATGAGAGCTCAGAACCCGGGGGGGTTGACGCACACCCCCCGACCTGCTACATTGACCCTAGGCGGCTGGGTCTTCCCCATCTCGGCCGCAGAGGTTCTTGAAAACGAAGATTAAAGCTCTATGAGAGCCTGGCGTGCAGGACGAGGCTTTGGCTGTTTTGACCGTACCTATGAGGGTTTGAAACCCGTCTCCAAGCGCAGGGCTACCCGCACGCGGTGGCGTTTTGACCGTACCTATGAGGGTTTGAAACCTCCTCAGGCGGACGGAGGAGGAGTGGGCCCGGGCGAGTTTTGACCGTACCTATGAGGGTTTGAAACCTGGACAGAAAATGGAACGTGATCCCCCCGATTTTTTGGTTTTGACCGTACCTATGAGGGTTTGAAACATGGCCTCCTCCGAGGGGTTGTCGGCCACATACGCCCCGGTTTTGACCGTACCTATGAGGGTTTGAAACTAAAACCCGCCCTCAGGGACGAGGATGCGCCTCGCCCGTTTTGACCGTACCTATGAGGGTTTGAAACCCCTGATTGCCACCGCCACGCTGGGGACGCCATACACGCGTTTTGACCGTACCTATGAGGGTTTGAAACCCCTCTTCATCGGTAATAACCACCGCCCTCCAGTTGTGTTTTGACCGTACCTATGAGGGTTTGAAACGCGAGGAGGTGAAGGAGGTCTACCCCCCTCTCAGTTTTGACCGTACCTATGAGGGTTTGAAACGCGGGAAGGCCCCTACACCCTGGAGGAGGCCATCGGGGTTTTGACCGTACCTATGAGGGTTTGAAACCTGAGGCCTGTCGTTTGGTGGGGCTCGTGGAGGGGGAAGGTTTTGACCGTACCTATGAGGGTTTGAAACTCCCAAGGGACGTCCAGCTCGCTCAGGTCCCGCACGCGTTTTGACCGTACCTATGAGGGTTTGAAACTTTCTGGTCCATCTGGACCCCCAAGCCACAGGTGGGCGGTTTTGACCGTACCTATGAGGGTTTGAAACATACTCCGGGAGTTTTGCGGCCGCGCCCTAACCCGTGGTTTTGACCGTACCTATGAGGGTTTGAAACTTGGTTCGTCTGGGCTAACTTCGTCTGCGCTTCCCTGGTTTTGACCGTACCTATGAGGGTTTGAAACCTAGAGCCTCGGAACGGCGTATGCCGAGCCGGGGTTTTGACCGTACCTATGAGGGTTTGAAACACGGGGTGGCCCACCCCGTACGCTGTTAGCCCGGGAGGGTTTTGACCGTACCTATGAGGGTTTGAAACTTCTTCTCCCTCATCCTTGAGCCCTTTGTGCGGGGCGGGTTTTGACCGTACCTATGAGGGTTTGAAACCAGGCGAACAGCCCTGCATACGCTCCATGCCCGGGAAATGTTTTGACCGTACCTATGAGGGTTTGAAACCTATAATGGCAGTCGTATGAGGTTGAAAGGGGGTGAGAGTTTTGACCGTACCTATGAGGGTTTGAAACCCCGGGCTCACCTGCAGCCCGCTCACCACGTACTTGCGGGTTTTGACCGTACCTATGAGGGTTTGAAACATAGTCTCTCAACTTCATTTCTCCCCCCTCGAAAAGTTTTGACCGTACCTATGAGGGTTTGAAACACCTCCCTAATGGCCCGCCGAAGCTCCGGCAGGGCCATGTTTTGACCGTACCTATGAGGGTTTGAAACGGCGCTTTACCACCCTTTGAGCCCAAGAGATGTACCGTTTTGACCGTACCTATGAGGGTTTGAAACTTTTCTGCCTGCCGCCGTACGCCTGGAACTCGGGGCGTTTTGACCGTACCTATGAGGGTTTGAAACGTTTGACGCGCTCGGTACCTCCGAGGACCTGCGCCGGGAAGTTTTGACCGTACCTATGAGGGTTTGAAACACGTTCCGCTCGTTCAGCCACCGTGCAATTCTTTCCTGTTTTGACCGTACCTATGAGGGTTTGAAACAGAAGCGGGTCCAGGGTGGTGCGGAGCTGACTAAAGGTTTTGACCGTACCTATGAGGGTTTGAAACAGGCCGAGCAGGCGCTCAGGGCGCTGAGCGGGGCGTTTGTTTTGACCGTACCTATGAGGGTTTGAAACCAAGCGACCTCAAAGGGCCAACTACACCACCGCCCCGGAGTTTTGACCGTACCTATGAGGGTTTGAAACAAGTCCGCCGCCATACTGCCCGCCTACGCCGCCGCTCCCAGTTTTGACCGTACCTATGAGGGTTTGAAACCCCAAGCCGTACCCGGGGTTTACGCCGTGCGGCTCCTAGTTTTGACCGTACCTATGAGGGTTCGAAACTCCTCTGGTCCTTTTGCGGAGGGGGGCTTGCGTAAAGGGAGACTTCAGGCTACACTTCCGGCAAAACCATCCTATCGCCGCAGTTCTTCTTAGGGAGGGTCGCAAAGAGTTTATGGAGCCCAAGGAGTGGAAGCTCAAAGCCCTAACGGACATATGGACGGGAGACAGGGAACGAAAGGGAGACCGCCTTACACCCACGGGGCTCATGGGCTCCCTGCGCTGGTGGTTTGAGGTCCTGGTGCGCGGATTGGGGGGAAAAGCGTGCGACCCTACAGCCGAAAACGTACGTTGCCCGGGTGATAACAAAAAACCGCACGAAGGTGGCCACCACTGCGTAGTTTGCGAGCTCTTTGGTTGCACCGGATGGGCACGCAAGTTCCGGCTGATGGTTCTGGACGACAAGGGCCAGGTCATCCAGAACCAGATCCGGGCAGGTCAGACCTTCGTCTTGCGCTTCATCCCCCTGCGGCCCATCGCCCCGGAGGAGTGGTGCCTGCTGGATGCCACCCTGCGCCTGATCGCGGATTACGGCGCTATCGGCGGAAAGACGGTGTTCAAGCCGTCGGATGAGCCAGGACGCGAGAACGTCTTGCATCACAAAGACTTTGGCCTTGTAACCATTGAGCAGCGTCCGGAAGGGGTTGGTTGTAGTCGAGCAATTGCAGAATATGTGCGCGATGCACGGTGGCGCAAGAATTTCAGTGATAGCGCTTTTTCATGGGCTTCGCTGCAAAACTTCTGGTGTGTGAAGGGGCGGTATCTGGCGAGGCAAGATACTGATACCAGCTCTTTCAATTTTGTTATTGGTCGTCCGGAACCTAAAAACCAATCCTCACAGGGTGATTCCTGGCTGGCTGGAAGACGCCCTAATCGGCAATTAGGTATTGAGCCGGAGAGCAAGAAAGTCTTTAGCTTCAAAGAACCTCCGAGGACATTCGGTTTTGTGCAGGACGAAGAGGAGTTTTCACAAATTGTTGAGAAATTACGCATTCTGAGAGACGGTGATGGGAACGGCAGGCAACCGGATCCAGCGTGGGCCTCATTTGATCCAGATAGGGAGTTTCTAAAAGGCAGGCAAATTATAAAGCAACTATTCCAATAGGAGGGGAATGTATGACGTGGGATTATTTTGTTGCTCTATCTGATAACCCTGGCGAGCAAGAAACCCTGGCGCGCCCCGAGGGACTTTCGGGCGGCTTTGTGGATGAGGTATCGGTGCGTTTCTTCCAGGGGGATAAAGAAAGTGCGCGTCGCCGCTATATGGAAGGTGCAAATGGTGATATCAGGTTACCTGAAATAATTTCAGAAAATGCACCCGATTTCTCATCTCTCCCCTCCTCCACCTGGGTTGCCCTTCAGGTAGACTTTGAACTCCTCACCCCCTGGTACTCCAAGGACGACCGCGTCTTTCACCTGCTGGACAACCCGGTGTGCAAGGACCGGGTCTTCGGGGTGCCTTTCATGGCCGCCTCGTCCTGGAAAGGGATGCTGCGCTGGGCCTTCCGAATGTGCACAAAAAAATTGGTCGGACCGGAACAAGAAACCGACGAAGGAAAACTCAAGCAAGCCAAAGCCTGGGAATGGCATCTCTTCGGAAACGAAAAGGGTGAAGGTGAGGAGTTCAGCCGAGGCGCGCTGGTCTTCTACCCCACTTGGTTCAACAAGATCGGCTTTGAGGTCATCAACCCCCACAGCCGGGAGCGCCGCGCCGGCACCCAGCCTATTTACTACGAAGTGGTGCCGCCTGGAGCACAGGGCACGCTCTCGCTCCTCTACGCGCCTTGGCCGGGAATGAAGCCCGCGGTGAAAGCCGAGGAAGTCTTACCGAAACTGTTTGAGGCCGTTGAGGCCTTGCTCACCACCTACGGCATCTCCGCTAAGCGCACGGTGGGTTGGGGAACGGCAAAAATCCTGAAGTGGCGCGCGTTTCACAAGACGGAAGGCACCGTGGAGAAGGACAACCGCGCCGACCTTGAGCGAGAAGTGCAAGCCTGGCTTTCCGCAGGAGGTACGCCATGAGCACTACCTTCTCTCCGGCCGAAACTTTGCGCCAATACCGGCCCCTGCTCCTGGCCGTGGAGGCCATCGGCTGGTTCCACATGGCCGGCAAGGCCCGGGCCGAATTCCTGCGCCGCCAGGGGGGCGAGGGCAACGACTACCAGGAGCGCCAATGGCACAAGCAGGAAACGCCTCCTTTCCCCTGGGATGATCTGCTGGATTGGGTACGGCGGTATTACAGCGCCAGCATTTCTAAGGCCTGGCCGAACACGTTTGCCGACTTTACCGAAAAACACGCGGGGCAAGACCCCGGCCTGTTAGGGCTCCTCCAGGCCGGGCACGGCATCGTCTCCGGCGTGGAAAAGAATCTGCCAGGTTCCACGTCCGAATACCTCAAGCAATATGCCCCTCACATGTGGCTCTCCTCTCCCTGGGGGTATCCCAAGCGCAACCTGCTGGCCGACCCGCCGGAGATCCTCTCGCCGCAGGGCTGGCGCCGGCTGGTGGGCGAAATCCGCCGGGTGCTGGAGGAACTGCGCGACCTGGGCACGCAAAATGTCCAAGATGTGGCCCTCTGGCGGCGCTGGCGGGAGAGCGCCATCGGCGAAGGGTCTTTCATCCGCCGGGCTTTTCTTTCCACCCTGGCCGAGACGCGGTTGCCCAACAACGACGTGACCCTTTGGGACCAGTCCTACGTGGCCGCGGCCCTGTTCAAGAGCGCGGTGGCTGGGGCACTACTAAACAGTAGCTTCCCCTGGCCAGACGACGACATCAAACAAAAGACCCGCTGGCGTCTGCTCACCGTGGCCATCGGCACCGAGCACTACGAGGCCCGCTCGGTGAAGATCGGCGACTGGACGGGCGCCCAGGGCGCGATCATGGAATTCTTCTCCAGGATAGCCGAACTGGTGGAGGTAGACCTGGCCGTAGGCTCCTTGCTTTACCGGGACGGCGCAGTGGTCGTTTTCTCCTTCCCCGGTGAACGGTTTGATGAGGCAGTGCAGGCTAGCTGGCTGAATGGATGGGAGCAGTGGCTACAAGAACAGGCGGACAAAATCGCCCTTGATCTTGACCTGGAAACCCCACCCCATGTGCGCCTGAGCCATCCTACCCGCTCCTTGGTGCCCATGGTGCGGGAGTGGAAGAGAGCGAGGAGCACGGTGGCCATCCCCGTCCACAAGCCGTGGAATATCCGCTGGCTAATGCCTTCTGAAGCCCGTGGCCACGTGTGTCCGGTCTGTGGGGTGCGGCTCAACGGCGACCCCACCAACAAGGGCAAGCCCTGCGCCGTCTGCCGGGAGCGCCGCCATCACCGTCGCGACGCCTGGCTCCAGGGCAAAATGGGCAACGACACCGTCTGGTTTGAGGAGGTGGCCGACCGCAACAGCCGCCTGGCCCTCCTCACCTTCTCGCTGGACCTGGAAGACTGGCTCAGCGGCGAACGGGTGGACAGCCTGCGGGCACAGGCGATTCCAGAATGGGTGCGGTTCAATCCTTGGCTTGATGGCACCCCTAATCCAGTAGATCCGCAACGGCCTTATGGAAGCTTGACGACCTATGTGAAAGGTAAACTTGCTTCTTTTGACCCGAAGGACCCAGTGTTAAAGAACTTGCAAGAGAGCTACCGACACGAAAAGGACTGGCAGTCTTTTTTCCAAAAGGTTGTTGAAGACCGCGCGGACGCGCCTTCTTGGGGGACTCTGAACGACGACCAACGCGCCGTCTGGCTAACCCATCAGCTCTTCCGCAAGCTCCCCTCCCCCGGCCGGGTCTACCGCTTCTGGCGGGAGGCGGAGGAGTTCTTCCGTGACCTTCTGAGAGAGTTCCGTCAGCTGGCCTCCCGCAACGAAAACCCTTGGCGGATACGCCGCCTGGTGCTGAAGCCCCAGGATCCAAGCGGCTGGTCTGACCTCACCCTCTACAACGGCCACTGGCGAGGACAGCCGATCAGCCTGCTCTACGTGGGGAGTTTAGGAGGATTCGTAACCGCCTCTAACCTGGCGAGGCTTCTGCGGGCGGAGGAGGGGATGGACGTCTTTCAGAATGCCAACATCTCGCTGGAAGACGAAGATACACCTAGCCAGCACCGGAATATGACCGTGGATAGGGTCATTAACCGGCCGCAGTCTTACGGGCACCTGGGGGTTTACCATCCCGTGATTCCCTTGGAGGTTTCTCCCCTGCGCTTCCGGGTGCTGGTGCCCCTGGAGGCGGCGTCAGGGTGCGTGGACCTGGCTTTCGCCTGGTGGAAGGAGCGTTTCGCCCGCGTGTGGGACCGCCTCCCCCTCCGCGTAGGGGTGATCGGCTTCCCGCTCCTTGTGCCCTACCAAGCGGTGGTGGAAGCGGCCCGCAACGTGGAGGATGCTCTCGCGGAGGGCGGGGAAACCTGGCAGGTTCGGGAGGTAGAGCGCGCTGGTGGGGCCGTCGCCTTGCGCCTGCAGCGCAAGGACGGCCGTGAAACCCTCCGGATGGTCCCGGTAGACCTCCCTGACGGCCGTCCGGACGTCTTTTATCCTTACGTTGCCGTGGAGGACCCGAAGCCCCGTTTCCCCAAAGACTTCCAACACCCCAACGGGCAAGTCTACCGCCACGTGACCGATCTGCGGCCAGGGGATGGTTTCAAGGTCTTCCCCGCTCGGGTGAAGACCCTCTTCATGGAAAGCGCCGCCGCCCGCTTTGACGTCACTCCTCCACGCTACCTGGAAGACTGGACCGCCATGCGGGAGGTGTGGAGGCTCCTCCAACGGGTAGCCCCCAGCCAGACCGCGCTCCAGCGCCTGCGAAGCGAACTGGCCCGGCTGGAAAAGGATTGGCGATCGGCCGATGGCCGCCTGGAGGCCTCGCCGGAGCTATGGGAGGAAACCCTGCGCAGCGTCCTGGCGCACCATTTGGGCGTGCACGGCGCTGCGTTTGAGGCGCTTACTGCGGCTGCCGTAGACGGCGTGCTGCAATGGGCGCTGGATTGGCATATGACCGCATTGAAAGAGAGCCTGTAAAGGAGGCGCAGCCATGACAAGTTACGCAAAATTTGTCCAGATCGGCCTTGCCCTGGATCCCATCCACGTGGGCGCCGGTGGTGCCCGCATCGGCCGGGTGGACCTGACCATCGTGCGCGACCCGGCCACCCAGGTGCCCAAGATCCCCGGCTCCAGCCTGGCGGGGGTGTACCGGACCTACGTGGCGATGGCGGAACACGAAAGGACCCCCAATCGCCAGGTTGACGGTAAAGAATGGCCGATTTACCCAAATTGTGCTGGCCTGGGGCAACCTAAAGAAAACCAGGCCAGAACGGAAGAAGAGAAAAAGTACCGACGCGGTCACTGCGGCCGGCCCGATTGCCCGGTATGCACTGTCTTCGGCTTCGCCCGCGGCGCGGGCCAGGAGGGCGGCTTCGCCGGTCTGGCCGCCTTCACCGATGCCCATGTGCTCCTCTTCCCCGTCCCCACCCGGCAGGGGCCCATGTGGGTGACGGGGCCCATGGCGCTTCGGCCCATCTACCCGGACATCCAGGGTGTGGACGGCAACAAGGTCTATCTCCAGAAAGGCTCCGATAACCAGCTGAATCTGGGGTGGCTCCTGTTGCCGGTGGAAAAAAGAGATATGGGGGAAATAAAGCAGAAACTTCATGCCTTCGTGTGCTACTTGATCTGGACCCCCGGGGTGTGAAAAAAGAGGGGGTGCCATGCGGCAAGATCGTGAGCACCCCCTTTACCATCTTGACGCAGAGACCCTTCTCGTGGCTATCTACGTCTGGGTAGATGACGAACTGAAAGCCCTGCAGGCCCAAGGATTCAAGCTCCCCCCAAAGCAAAAGCACCAGAAGGCCACCCTGGCCGAGCTCTTGACCCTCGCCATCTTCGTCCTGTTGCAAGGCCAGGACCTCGCCAAAGGCTACCTGGCCGCCAAGACCACCCTCAAGGCCTACTTCCCCTCCCTCCCCCACCTCTCCCGCTTCTACCGGGTCCTTCAGAAGGCTCAGGGGTTGTTGGCTCACCTGGCCATAAGGCTCTCCGGAGGGCAAGGTCTTCTGCAGGTGGTGGACCTCAAACCCATCCCCCTGGCCCACGGCCACCGGATTCACGGCTTGGACCTTCCTGAGGCCGCTGTGGGGGTGGGCCCCCTGGGGGCTTTCGCGGGCTACGTTCTCATGCCGGTGATGAACGAGCGCGGCCTCTTTTTTCGTTGGGCTATCCTCCCCGGGAATGCCCGGGAGACCTGGGGGAGGGACCTGCTGGACGGTCTGCCCGCGGTCTTGGGGGACCGGGGCTTTCGCTGGGTCCAGGGGGTCAAGACGCCACCCTATCGGGTCAGGGGAGGAACGGTGGTGGAGACGGGATGGAAAGAGTGGATGGGGAGGGTACGGAACTGGATTGAGACGCGGTTTAGCGTGATGGTGCGGTCTTTGGGGCTTCATCGGATAGAAGCGCGGTCCTACTGGGGGCTGGTGGCCCGGGTGAATCTCATCCTGCTCGTTCACAACCTCATACGTAGCCGGGTGCTTCTCAGGATGGCCGGGGTGGAGCTATGAGGTAGCACACGAAGGCATGAGTTGTGCGTTCCGGAATACATCCAATCCCGCCTTGCCCTCGTGCCCGACAGTCTCTTCTCCCACATCGTCAACAGCAACCTGGAGGTGCGCACCTCCGTCTCCATCAACCCGGAAACCGGGGCGGCAGAGGAGGGGGCGCTGTTCTCCTATGAGGCCCTGCCGCGGGGCACGGTGCTGGTGTGGGAGATCATCGCCAAGAACCCTGCCCACTTCCAGATTAGCGGGCAAAAGATTACGGCGGTCTCTGACCCGCAAGGGGTTCACGAGGTAGCCCAGAAAGCCCACCCCTACCTGGAGCACCTGGGCATCGGCGGCATGGGCACCCGTGGTATGGGGCGGGTTAAGGTGGTGTACGAGGGCCGACCCGTTCCGCCCTGCAACGGTTCACCCGCAGGCCAAGGAGGGGGTGGCCAGCCATGATGAACCTGGACATCCGGTGTGCCGAGTTGGGGCGACAGCTGGCCTCGGTCCGGGACCAACGGGGCAAGCCTATAGAAGAGAAAGTGCTCAACGCAGCCCTCGCCGTCTTGGAGGAACAGGGGCCGTACGCCATGTTCCTTTACCTCAAGGCGAGGCAAGAAAAGGTGGCGGGCCCAATGGCAGAAAAGTCCTTGGCCTTCTTGAAGGACGTGTTCGCGAAAGAGCTCCAGGAGACCCGTGACATCCTGGAGGCGGTAAAGAAGCTTTCGGAGGATCTGGACAAGCTCCTCTTCGCCCGCGACCTCCTGCGCACGGCCTTAGCCTACGCCCGATACCACGTGAAAGCTAGAGACGAGGGCGCCGCATGAAGTGGGAGCTCTACCGCTGGGTGTGGCGGCTTCGCTCGCCCTTGCATCTGGGGACCGCGCCCGCGGGTTCCCTCAACCGCACCCGGCTCTACGTGCCCGCCTATACCCTCCGGGGAGCGCTGATCAACGCGCTCGCCGGCAAGTTGGGCGTAGGTCCTTCCGCGTACCAGAAGGCCACCCAAGCCCTGGACTCCCGGTTCCGCCTCACCTACCTCTTCCCTGCCGAGCGGGAAGGGGACAAGTGGTTTGCCTGGCTACCCCGCTACAAGGAAGGCCAGGGCCTGGTTTGGCAACGCGAGGGTAGAGAGGATTCTATCCCGGACCGCCGCTTCCGGATGAAGCTCCTCTCCACCCGCACCAGCACGGCCATAGACCCGGGAAGCGATACCGCCTCCGACGGCACCCTTAGGGAGGTGGAGGTCATCCACCCCTGGTTCGCCGGGGAAGAGCCCCGGGAGGTGTTCCTGGTGGGTTATGTTCTCTACCTGCCGGACTCCTCTAAGGGCTCAGCCTCCCCCGGGGGCCTCGAGGCCCAGGCCAACCGGGAGGCTACTCCTGTGGAGGAGGAGGCAAAGAAGTACCTGCTTGAGGAAAAGGGGCTCGAGGTCTTCGTGGGCGGGGAACTCCGCTACGGCCTCGGCAGGATAGAACTCGTGCACCGGAGCCAAGAAGCAAAAGCTTCCCTATGGGATGTCCAAGTAGACCCCAACCAAAACGACCCTGTTGTAGACAGGCCCGGACTCCTCTTGGCCCACGGGTTCGCGGGCGGTGATCAAGGCGAATTCAAAGGTTCCCGGGAGTGCGTTGCGGTGTGGGACAACGCACCCGGCAGAGGAGGCCTCAAGAGCCGGGGCCTGGCCTGGACACCGGGCACGATCCCGCCAGAGCTACGCTGGCGCATCCGTGAGGACGGGTTCTGGGAACCGGCCTGATCGGGGCGGCCCCAACACGCGACTTTTGAGCTGGTCCCAAAAAGCTTGCCCCATCGGTCCGGAACCGGCCTAGAATAAAGGCGTGCGCGCTCGGCGCAAACTTCGCCTGGTCTTGCGGAACAAAGAGGGAAGGCAGACCCTGGTGGTCCCCCTGCTCCTCTTCGCCGCGGCCCTTCTGAACCTCGGCAAGGTGGTGTTTCGCTGGAGCGACCTGGCCGTCCTTTGGCTCGTTTTTTCCTGAGCGAGGCCTCCCGCCTTTCCTCCACCCCCTGGCCCCCTCTCCCCTTCTGGGCCAGGCTGGGGCTCCTTTTCCGCTTCCTCCCCGCCCGGGAGGAGCGGGGCGTGCTTGCGGGGAAGCCCTTTAGGGGGCGCCTTCCCGTCCTGGCCTACGACCTGGAGAGGGAGGGGTTCGCCTTCGGGCTTCTGCCCGAGGGGGTCTCCTTAAAGCTTCCCGAACTCCTCTTCGCCGCCCTCCTGGAGGCGAACCCCTTCCGGAACCCCCACAACCCCTGCCCTGGAGGAACGCCCCTCGTCCTTCCCTGGGGAGAGGGAGAAGTCCACCTGTGCGCCCCACGGGAGGCCCCGGAGCTTGGATGGGCGAAGTTTCGCCTCTTAAGGGTGGGGGCGCGGACGTTGAAGGTGGAGCCCCCCATGCCCCTTGCCCGCCTGGGGGGCTTCTGGAGAGCGGGGCGGCGTTTCCCCATCTCTTCGGGCCCCGGGTGCCGCCGGGCCTTGCCCGGCGGCTTCTGGAAGCGCCCATCACCCGGGAAACGGCGGCGCTCCTGGACCACTTTCTGGAAGGAGGGTCTACTCCCTAAGGACCCCCGACGGCGGGCAGGAAAAGCTTTCTCCGCCCTCGGGAAGGACGTGAAGCCCTCTAGAGCGGGGCTCCGCTACGGAGCCGCCACGAGGGAGAGGGGGAACCTAAGTACCCCACCGCGGCTTTCGCCGCGGTGGGGGCCCCAAAAGGACCTTCCCAAGCCTTATTTCGGGCGACCCGTGTTGCGAAATCAACGTGCAGCCGCTTAGGCTAGAATGGAAGCCAGGCGGGGAAAGGAGGTTTTCCGTGGACCTTTTGGAGCGGCTCGGACTCGGAGGGCGGCGGGTCCTCATCCTCCACCACGACGACCTGGGCCTAAGCCACGCGCAAAACGGCGCCTACCAGGCCCTGGGCCTCCCCACGGGGAGCGTGATGGTCCCGGGGGCCTGGGCGAGCGGGGTCAAGGGGGAGGACTTAGGGGTGCACCTGGTGCTCACCAGCGAGTGGCCCGCCCCCAGGATGCGCCCCCTCACCGAGGGGGAAAGCCTCAGGGACGAGGCGGGCTACTTCCCGGAAAGCCTCGAGGCCCTCTGGCGCAAGGCCCGCGCCGAGGAGGTGGAGCGGGAGCTTTGCGCCCAGATCGAGGCGGCGAGGAGGCTCTTCTCCCCCACCCACCTGGACACCCACCAGGGAGCGGTCCTAAGGCCCGACCTCGCCGAGGTCTACCTGCGCCTGGCCCAGGCCTACCGGCTCGTGCCCCTCGTCCCCGAAAGCCTCGAGGGCCTCGGCGTCCCCCCTCTGTTCCTCTCCGAGCTGGAGCGCCTCCTCTACACGGCCCCTTTCCCCCGGGTGCGCTTCCTTGACCCCTACGGCCTCCCCCCGGAGGAGCGGCTCGGCTTCTACCTGGGCCTCGCCCACCTCCCCCCGGGCCTCTACTACCTGGTCCACCACAGCGCCCTGCCCACCCCCGAGGGCCGGGCCCTCCCCGACTGGCCGACGCGGGAAGCGGACTACTTCGCCCTCTCCCACCCCGAGGTGCGCCGGGTCCTCGCCGAGTTCCACCCCCTCACCTGGCGCGCGGTGCGGGAGGTCCTTTTTTAAGGAGGCGGGGACGATGAGGAAGTGGCGCTACGCCTCGGGACAGCTCGGCCTGACCCTCGTCTCCGAGAGCTTCGGCACCTACCTCGCCTTCTTCTACCTGGAGAGGCTCGGCCTCTCCGCCGCCCTCTACGCCCTGGCCCGGACGGCCTACGCCCTCTGGGACGCGGTGAACGACCCCCTCTTCGGCCACCTCTCGGACCGCACCAAGACCCCGTGGGGCCGGAGGCGGCCCTGGCTCCTCCTCGGCGTCCCCCTCTTCCTCCTCGCCTACCTCCTGGTCTTCTGGGTGCCCGACTGGGCCCGCTCCCCGGCCGTCCTCCCCTACTACTTCGCCCTGGCCATCCTCCTCTACGAGACCATGGCCACCGTGGTCTGGACCAACCACGGGGCCCTCTTTCCGGAGATGTTCCGGGGCCTCAAGGAGCGGGCCGAGGCCGCCGCCTTGAAGCGGGGGGCGGAGCTTCTGGGCCTCATCCTCGGCATCGCCCTCGCCCCCATGGTCTACGCCCGGGTGGGGTTTTTCGGCATGGCCCTCCTCTTCGCCGGGCTTGCCCTTTTGGCCTTCCTCTACTTCTTCCCCGGGATCCGGGAGGACCCCCGGGCGGGAAGCGGCCTGGAGCTTTGGGCCTCCTTCCGGCTTGTCCTGGCCAACCGGGCCTTCTGGGTGGTGGCCCTCGTGGGCCTCCTCTTTGAGTTCGGGCGCATGGTGCTCCAAACGGCCATCCCCTTCTACGCCAAGCACGCCCTGGGACTGGAGGAAGGGGCCACCACCTTTCTCTTCGCCGCCGTCTTCCTGGCAGCCCTCCCCTCCGCCCTCCTCTGGGGGCGCCTGGCGGGGGTCTGGGGAGGCAAGCGGGCCTGGCGGCTGGCTCACCTCCTCATGGGCCTCGCGACCCTCCTCCTCTTCCTGCCCCAAAGCCTCCCCGCGGCCCTCCTCGCCGGGGCCCTGGTGGGCGCGGGGTTCGCCGGGGTGCGGGTCACGGGAGAGGTGGTGATGGCCAAGGTCATCGACCTGGACGCCGAGCGGACGGAAACCCGGAGGGAAGGGGCCTACTACAGCCTGGTGGGGCTTTTGGGCCGGGCCGCGGGCGCCCTGGTGGGGCTTTCCTTCGCCCTCCTCACGCCCCTCTTCGGCTACGTGAGCGGGGAGAACCCGGGGCCGAACCCCGAGGCGGCCTTCCGCTTCCTAGGGGCGGTGGTCCCCGGAACGGCCATCCTCCTCGCCTACGCCCTCACCGCCCTCTTCCCCCACGAGGTCAAGGAGTGAGGATGCGGCTGGACCCCAACCACCCCAGGCCCACCCTCCAGCGCCCCGGCTGGCGGAGCCTCGAGGGCCACTGGGACTTCGCCCTAAGCGAGGCCGAGGCGCCCGGTGGGGTGCGGTTTAACCGGAAAATCCTCGTCCCCTTTCCCCCCGAGGCCCCGGGAAGCGGGGTCGGGGAGGCCTGGGTGGGGGTGGCCTGGTACCGGAAGGTCCTGCGGGCAAGGCCCCGGCCGGGACGGCGGCTTTTCCTCCGCTTCGGGGCCGTGGACTACCGGGCGGAGGTCTTCGTGAACGGGGTGCGGGTCCTGGAGCACGAGGGAGGGCACACCCCCTTCGGCCTGGACCTCACTCCCTTCCTGGGGAGGCCCATGGAGGTCTTGGTGCGGGCCGAGGACGACCCCCTGGACCCGGAGGCGCCCCGAGGCAAGCAGGCCCTGGGGGAGCCCGGGGGCATCTTCTACCCCCGCACCACCGGGATCTGGCAACCGGTCTGGCTGGAGTGGGTGCCGGAAAGCCACATCGCCTCCCTGCGCCTCACCCCGGACCTCAAGGCCCTGGGCTTTCACCTCGAGGTCCAGGCCCGGGGCGAGGGGGAGGCGGTGGAGGTGGCCCTCTTCCCCGGGGTGAGAGGGGAGACCCCCCCGGGGGAGGAGCCCTGGCTGGAGGCCCGCTTCCCCCTCCTCGAGGGGAGGGCCTCCGGGTTCCTCGGCCTCCCCGCGAGGGGGAACCCGGAAGGCCTCCTTTGGCGGCCGGAAACCCCCGTCCTCTTCCCCTTACGCCTCCGCCTCCGCTCCGGGAAGCGGGTCCTGGACGAGGTCTACAGCTACGGGGGGCTCAGGGAGGTGGCCGCCCGGAAAGGGGTCTTCTTCCTCAACGGGGAGCCCTACTTTCCCAGGCTGGTCCTGGACCAGGGGCTCTGGCCCGAAGGCCACCTCGCGCCCCCGGGCCTCGCCGCCCTCCGGCGGGACGCGGCGCTCGCCAAGGCCCTGGGCTTCAACGGGGTGCGCAAGCACCAGAAGGTGGAGGACCCCCGCTACCTCCACCTGGCGGACCGGCTCGGCCTCCTCGTCTTCGCGGAGATGCCGAGCTTCTTCCGCTTCTCCCCCAAGGCGGCCCGGCGCTACCTCGCCGAGCTCGCCGAGGCCCTGGAGCGGGACCGGAACCACCCTAGCCTGGTGGCCTGGATCCTCTTCAACGAGGGCTGGGGCCTCACCCCCTGGCGGGCCGAGACCCTGGCCTTCCTCCAGGGGGCCTTCCTCCTGGCCCGCGCCCTGGACCCCACGCGCCTCCTCGTGGACAACGACGGCTTTGAGCACGGACCCCTTTGGGACCTCCTCACCGTGCACGACTACGCTCCTCCGGAGGTCCTGGCCCGTAGGTACGGGGAAGGCCTCCCCGAGGCCCCCATGGGCCGCCCCCTCGCCCTGGCGGGCCTTCCTCCAGGGGTGCGCCCCTTCCTCTCGGAGTTCGGAGGGCTCAGGCTCAAGGGGCCCGGCCCGGGCTGGGGGTACCGGGAGGCGGAGGACGAGGAGGCCTTCTTGCGGGAGGTGCTCCGCTACCTGGAAACCGCGTGCGGGAGCCGCCTGAGCGGGTTCTGCTACACCCAGCTCTACGACACCTTCCAGGAGGAGAACGGCCTCCTGGACTTTTGGCGGAGGCCCAAGGTGCCCCCAGAAAGGGTCCGGACCTTCCTGGAGGGTTGCGAGGCAAGGCGGCTTCTCGCGGAGTAGGAGGTGGGAGGGTGGCTGTTCCCGGAAAAGGCCTGGGGAAGAAACTCTGGAGCGCGGCGGAGATGGCGGCCCTCCTGGGCCCCGGCATCCTCCTCCTCGCCGTCCGCTACGCCCGGGAGCGGGACCGCTGGATGCCCCGGGACCCCCTTCCCCCTTGGAAGGGGGTGGGGAGGGTGCAGGGCCTCGGTCACGCGATAGCGTACCTCGAGGCCATCCCCGGCGGGGTGAGGATGCGCTTTGCCGAGGCCGAGCTGGAGGCGGTCTTCCTGGGGGAGGACCTCCTCCGCCTCACCTGGTCCCCCGGGGAGGCCTTGCCGCCCTACGCCCTGGCCGAGGAGGCCTCCCCCCTGGAGCCCGAGCGCCTCCGGGGGCCGGACGGGGCCCTCCTCCTCCGCACGCGCCGCCTCACCCTCGCCCTCGGGGAGGAGGGCCTGGAGGTCCGGGACGAGGAGGGCAGGCTCCTGCGGCAGGAGGCCTACCCGGAGCGGGCGGGAAGGGCGTGGCGGCACCGGGTCCGGCTCGCGCCCGGGGAGCGGGTGCTGGGCCTGGGGGAGCGGGCCCACCCCCTGGACCGCCGGGGCGGGGCCTTCCGGCTTTGGAACCGGGACCCGGGGGGAAGCTACGGCCCCGGGGAGGACCCCCTTTACCTCTCCGTCCCCGTCTGGCTCTCCCTCCTGCCCCAAGGAGGGTACCTGGCCTTCTACGAGAACCCCGCCGAGGGCTTCGCCGACCTCAGGGGGGAGGAGGCCTGGATGGGGTTTTTGGGGGGGACCTTCCGCTACTACCTCATCCCCGGCCCCCTGGAGGCGGCCCTGTGCCGCTACGTACGCCTCACGGGCCTTCCCCCGATGCCCCCCCGCTGGGCCCTGGGCTTCCACTACGCCCGCTGGGGGCTCAGGACCCGGGGGGAGGTGGAGGAGGCGGTGGCGGGCTTCCTGGAACGGGGCCTCCCCTTGCGGGCGGTGCACCTGGACATCGACTACATGCGGGGCTACCGCGTCTTCACCGTGGACGAGGACCGCTACCCCGACCTCGAGGGCCTGGTGCAGGCCTTCCGGGAGAAGGGGGTGCGCACCGTCCTCATCCTGGACCCCGGGGTAAAGGCGGAGAAGGGGTTCCCCCCTTACGAGGAGGGCCTAAGGGAAGGGCTCTTCTGCCGCCTCCCCTCCGGGGAGGTGGTCCGGGGCCCGGTGTGGCCGGGGCTCGCCGCCTTCCCCGACTTCACCGACCCCAAGGCCCGGGCCTGGTGGGGGGAGAAGCTCGCGGGGTTCTTGCGGATGGGGGTCGCGGGCCTCTGGCTGGACATGAACGAGCCCGCCCTCTTCGCCGCCTGGGGGGAGCCCACCCTGCCCGCAAGCGCCCGCCACGCCCTCGAGGGCCAAGGGGGGGACCACCGCCTCGCCCACAACCTCTACGGCCTCCTCATGGCCCGGGCGAGCTGGGAGGGGTTCCGGAAGCACGCCCCGGAACGCCGCCCCTTCCTCCTCACCCGGTCGGGCCACGCGGGGGTGCAGCGCTACGCCTGGGCCTGGACGGGGGACGTGGAGAGCACCTGGGAGGGCTTGAGGACCACCTTGCGGGCCCTCCTAGGGCTTTCCCTCTCCGGGGTCTACTTCGTGGGCTCGGACATCGGGGGCTTCAGCGGCAACCCCTCCCCCGAGCTCTACCTGCGCTGGTTCCAGATGGCGGCCCTCACCCCCTTCTTCCGCCTCCACGCCGCCCGCTGGACCAAGCGCCGGGAGCCCTGGCGCTTCGGGGAGGAGGTCCTGGAGGGGGTGCGGCGGGCCATGGCCCTGCGGGAAAGCCTCCTCCCCTACCTCTACACCCTGGCCCACCGGGCAAGCCGGGAGGGGAGGCCCCTCCTTAGGCCCCTCTTCTTGGAGGGAGGGCCCTACACGGAGGAGGCCTTCCTCCTGGGGGAGGCCCTCCTGGTGGCCCCCGTCCTGGAGGAGGGGGCGCGGGCCAAGGAGGTGCCCCTCCCTCCGGGCGGCTGGTACCCCTGGGGGGAGGACCAGGCCCTCCAGGGCCCCACCTGGGCGCGGCTTCCCGCCCCCCTGGACCGGATCCCCCTCCTGGTGCGGGCCGGGACCGTCCTCCCTCTCCTGGAGGAGGGCGGCCTGGCCCTCCACCTCTACGCGGGGGCGGAGGGGGCGGAGGGCCGCCTCTACTGGGACGAGGGGGAGGGGGAAGGCCCTTATAGGCTGGACCGCTTCCGCCTCTTCCCGGCCGAGGGGGGCTTCCGCCTCCTTTGGCGGGGGGAGGGGGAGCTCCCCTGGCCGTGGGAAAGGGTGCGGCTTAGGCTTTTCGGCAAGCGGCTTCTCCGGGCCCACGTGGAGGGGGAGGCCCACGCCGCCGAGGGGGACGGGGTCCTCCTTCCCCCTTTCCGCGAGGCCCTTTTGGAGGTGGAGGGATGAGGGTGGAGAAGGCGTGGTTTCTGGCGGATGGGGCAGAGGCCCCGGAGAGGCTTCCCGAGGGGGGCTTCCGGGAGGTGACCCTGCCCCACCAGTGGAGCCTGGAGGGGATCGAGGCGGAGGTGGGCTGGTACCGCCTCGCCCTGCCCGAGGCAGGGCCCAGGCGCTTCCTCCGCTCCTTCGGGGACTACTACCAGGAGGCCTGGCTGGACGGGACCTACCTGGGCCGGCACGAGGGCTACTTCTTCCCCTGGGTCCTGGAGCTTCCCAAAGGGAAGGAGCTCCTCCTAAGGGTCTCCGCCCCCAAGGAGCCCCCTGGGGTCTGGCCCCGGTTCAAGCGGCAGATCAAGGGGGTCTTCGGCCAGCACGACTGCCGCCCCGGGGGGACCACGGCGAGGGGCCAGGAGCGGGGAACCGGGGGGCTATGGGGCGGGGTGGAGGTCTGGGCCCGGGAGGAGGTGGCCCTCCTCGGCCTCACCCACCGCCTCTTCCCCCGGCCCGGGGGGTGGCGGCTTTGGGTGCGCCTTCTGGTGGACGCCCAAAGGCCCTTCCGCGAGCGGGCGCGCCTCGCCCTGAGCCCGGTCAACTTCCCCGGGGAGGTCCTGGAGCGGGAGGCCCCCCTGGAGGGGGAGGCGGGGCGGGGTTGGCGGGAGGCGGTCTGGGACCTGCCGGAGATGCCCCTTTGGGAGGTGTGGGAGCGGGGCTTTCCCCACCTCTTCCGCCTCGAGGCGGAGCTTATGGGGGCGCGGCTTGCCGTCCCCTTGGGCTTCCGCACCGTGGCGGTGGACGGGGAGGGCTGGCTTCTTCTCAACGGGAAGCGGCTTTTCCTGCGGGGCACCAACGCCATCCCCACCCAGTGGCTTGCGGGCTACTCCGAGGAGATGGCGCAAAAGGACGTGGCCCTCATCAAGGAAGCGGGCCTCAACGCCGTGCGGGTCCACGCCCACGTGACCCACCCCGCCTTCTACGCGGCCTGCGACCGGGAAGGGGTCCTGGTCTGGCAGGACTTCCCCCTGCAGTGGGGCTACGCCCCGGACGAGGCCTTCGCCCAGGAGGCCCTGCGCCAGGCCCGAGCCATGGTGGAGGTCCTGGGGGCCCACCCCAGCGTCTACCTCTGGTGCGCCCAGAACGAGCCCACCCACAACCGCCACGCCCTGGGCCCCCTCCTCGCGGGAGCGCTAAGGGCGGCGGACCCCACCCGGCCCGTGAAGGAGGCCTCGGACTTCCGGGAGCACCCCTACCCCGGCTGGTACTGGGGGCATTACCGGGACTTCCTCGCCCTCCCCGGGGCCCCCCTCCCCTCGGAGTTCGGGGCCCAGGCCCTGCCCCGGGCGGAGCTCCTGAGGCGGGTCCTGGGGGAGGCCGCCTGGCCCCCCAGGTGGGAGGTCTGGGCCTACCACAACTTCCAGCCCCACGAGACCTTCCGGGTG
Source organism: Thermus thermophilus (assembly GCF_019974155.1). Classification (NCBI taxonomy): domain Bacteria; kingdom Thermotogati; phylum Deinococcota; class Deinococci; order Thermales; family Thermaceae; genus Thermus; species Thermus thermophilus. The sequence goes on along the minus strand of NZ_AP025158.1, from coordinate 896,831 downwards.
GCGGGGGTGGAGGTGGGGGAGAGCCTGGAGGAGTTCGTGGAGCGCTCCCAGGCCTACCAGGCGAGGCTTATAGAGTTCGCCGTCCACGCCTACCGGAGGGCCAAGGGGAAGGTGGTGGGCTACTTCCAGTTCATGTTCGTGGAGCCCTGGGAGGGGATCACCTGGGCGGTGGTGGACGTGGAACGGGTGCCCAAGAAGGGCTACTTCGCCCTCAAGGAGGCCAGCAGCCCCGTCCTCCTCTCCCTGGTGCCCTACCGGGAAAGGGTGGAGGTGGGCGGGCCCCCGTTGCAGGAGGCCTGGCTCATCAGCGACCTGGACCGGCCCTTAAGCCTAAGGGTCCGCCTCCGCCTCGAGGGCCCCACCACCCTCCTCCTCCACGAGGAGGAGGTGGCCCTGGAAGCGGGGGAGGTGCGGCGGTTTTTCCGCCTGGGGGAGCTTTGGGAAAGCCCCCTCGAGGTCCAGGCCCGCTTCCTGCCCTTGCAGGAGGCCTTGGCCCGCATCCCCCCCGGGGCCTACCGCCTGGTGGGGGAGGCCTGGGAGGGGGAAAAGCTCTGGTCCCGCCACGTCCTCAGCGTGGAGTACCTGGAGCCCATCCTCCCCCTGGAGGTGGCCTGGTGAGGCCGCCCTACCTGGCCTACGCCCTGGGGGGCCTGGGCCTCACCCTCCCCGCCCAGACCTTCGGCACCTACCTGGCCTTCTACTACCTGGACCGCCTGGGGATGCCCGCGGGCGCCTTCGCCCTGGCCCGGCTCATCTTCTCCGTGTGGGACGCGGTGAACGATCCCCTTTTCGGCTACCTCTCGGACCGCACCCGGACTCCCCTAGGCCGGAGGCGGCCCTGGCTCCTCCTCAGTCTGCCCTTTTTGCCCCTCGCCTTCTACCTGGCCTTCAGCGTGCCGGAGGCCTTCCGGGAGGGCGCGAGGCTCTTCTGGTACTGCCTGGGGGCGATGCTCCTCTTCGAGACCTTCTCCGCCCTGGCCTGGGTCAACCACGCCGCCCTCTTCCCCGAGCTCTTCCAAAGCCGGGAGGAGCGGGCCCGGGCCAACGCCTGGCGCCAAGGGTTTTACTTCCTGGGCCTCACGGCCAGCATCGCCCTGACCCCCCTGGTGTACGCCGCCTTGGGCTTCCCCGGCATGGCCCTCCTCTACGGAGCCGTGGGGGGCGGGCTCGTCCTCCTCTTCCTCCTTTCGGTGCGGGAGGACCCCAGGGCCCGGGAGGCCGAGCCCCTTCCCTTCGTCCCCGCCTTCCGGTACACCCTGGGAAACCGCGCCTTTTGGATCTACGCTCTGGCGGCGCTTTTTCTCCTCTTCGCCGTGGGCCTCTTCGGGGCGGCCATGCCCTTCTACGCCAAGTACGCCCTGGGCCTTGAGGAGGAGGCCACCGCCCTGCTCTTCGCCTCGGTCCTCCTCGCCGCCCTGCCCTCCGTCTCCCTCTGGGCCCGCCTCGCCGGCGCCTTGGAGCCCAAGAGGGCCTGGCTTTGGGCCATCGGCCTCCTCGCCCTCGGGGCCCTCCTCCTCCTCTGCCCCCGGGGCCTCCTCGAGGCCCTGCCCGTGGGGGTCCTGATCGGGGTGGGCTTCGGGGGCGTACTCGTCCTCGGGGACGTCCTCCTGGCGGAGGTCATTGACCGGGACGCCGCGGCCACGGGGAGGCGGCGGGAGGGGGTGTACTACAGCGTCTACGGCTTCGTCAACCGGCTCTCGGGGCTGAGCTCTCATCACTTTCCTCCCCCCAGTTCCTGAAGCAACCTGACCAGCTCCTCCACCACTGCTTCCCTCCAAGGCGGGGGCCCCTGGGCCAGGGCGATCCGGCCCAGACGGAAGAGGCTTTGCCGCTCGGGATGGGCCAGAAGCCGGGGAAGCCATTCCCTGCCCTGCAAGCGCGCCCCCAGAAGGACCAAGAGCGCCATCCCCAAGGCCAGAAGCCATAACCACCCCCTGAGGCTCGCCCCCGTCCGCAGCCGATGGCGGTCCAGCCCAAACCCCTGCCCCTTCAGGTCCCTAAACCCCTCTTCAATCCACATCCGCCACCCATAGGGCGGCTCCCCCCCAAAAGGGCCCGAATAGGCCAGATACCAGGGATCCCGACCCCCTGGGTACACCAGGAGGGTGACTTCTACCCCCTCCCCACCGTGTCCGAAAAGGCGGACCTCCTCCCGCAGGGGGTGGACCACACGCTGGTAGCCCTCCTTCAGGGGAAGGCGCTTCCCCCCTTGGGGTTCCACCTCCCGGTTCTGCCGCAGGCGGATGAGGAAGCCCATGCCCCACCCCTGGAGCTTTCGCATCAGGGAGACCCGGTCAAAGCCGCGGTCCAGGAGGAAGAGGGGGGTATATCCCAGGTCCTGGACGGCGCGGCCCAGGCGGTGGAGGAACTCCTCCTCCACCCGGTTTTGACTGGGGAAAGGGGAGAGGGGGTGAAGAGCGAAGGCCACCACCAGGGCCCTTCCCTTGAGGGGAAGGGCGGCCACCAGGGCTTGGTGCCTACCGTCCTCTGTGAAGGTCCAGTCCACGATGAGGGGGAGGGGGCGGTCTTTGGGGAAACGAGGGACGAGGAGGGGGAGGAGGGCTTCGGTGAGGGCCCAGGGGTCTTGCAGGGTGGGGTGATGGAGGAAGCGCCAGAGGCGATTGAGGCGGCTTTGGGCCAGGGTGGGGAGGGGGGTTCTGCGGGCGAGGTCGGAGAGGGTGGGGTCCAGGGGGGTAGTGAGGAGGGTGGACAGGAAGAGGGCGAGGTTGGAGCGGATGGTTTTCCTGAGGGAGGCGAAGACCTTATGGACCCAGAGGGTGATAACTTGGGAAAGGGGGGTGGTGGGCGGCACACCTTACTTACCCCCCTCTTCTCTTCCCTTGTCAAGCCCCAGCCCTCAAAGTGATGAGAGCTCAGGCTCTCGGGGCCCCTGCAGGCCCTCGCCTTCGCCCTCCTCACGCCCCTCTTCGGCTACGTGAGCGGGGAGAACCCGGGGCCGAACCCCGAGGCGGCCTTCCGCTTCCTCATGGCCGTACCCCCCTTCGCGGCAAGCCTCCTGGCCCTGGCCCTGGCCGCGCGGTTTCCCTACGGGACGAGGGGGTGAGGCGCGGGGGCCTGCCGGGCCCCGGAGGCCATGGTCCCCCTCCCCGTCCACCGGCGCCGGGTGGGTTGCGGCAAGAAGGGGTGCCGGGAGCGCCCCCACGGGCCCTACCCCCACCTCCCCGCAACCCCGGCTCGGGCCTCCCCGGTCGCCAAATCAAGGGGCGGCCCCTTAGCCCCCGAGCTCCCGGAGGAAGGCCTCCACCTCGGGGGAGGGCCTCTCCCCGAGCTCCTCCCAAAGCCTCCGCCGGTAGCGCTCCAGGTAGGCGAGGGCCCGGGCCCGCTGCCCCCGGGCGAGGCAGCCCTCCACCAGGGGAAGGAGGGCCTCCTCGTCCAGGGGGTCAAGCTCCAGGAGGCGCTCCAGGTACCTGGGCTCCCCCTTCTGGAGGAAAAGGGCCCGCACCCGGTGGAAGACCTCCTCCCGCTTCCGGTCCAGGAGGGGGTGGTCCAGGCCCGGGAAGAGGGGCTCCCGGTAGAGGGCGAAGGCGGCCTCCGCGTCCTCCCGCCATAGGGCCTCCTCCAGGGCGTGGAGGTCGCAGGCCAGGTGCCTAAGCCCCTCCTCCCCCAGGTAGGTGGGGAGGCCCCAGGGTTCCAGGGCCTTCCTGAGGCGGTTCAGCCAGACGTAGAGGTTGTTCAAGGCGGCCTCCTCGGAGAGGTCCGGCCAGAGAGCAAAGGCCACCTCCTCCCGGGGCAGGCCCAGGAGGAGGAGGGCGAAGACCTCCCGCCCCTTGCCCTTGAGCTCCACCCCGCCCAAGGGGTTCCTCACCCGGAAGCTCCCCAGGACCTCCACCCGGAGGGGAGGGATCTCGGCAAGCCGCAGGGCCACGGCCTCCTTCCAGCCGCTCCTCAAGACCTCCTCCAGGGGGTAGGCCCGGGCGAGCTCCGGGCGCTTCCGGGGCAGGAGCCCAAGGGGGACGAGGCCGGGGAGGACCCGCTCCCTGGCGTCCGTGAGGGAGAGGAGGGCCTCGAGGTCTTCCTCCTCCCGCAGGAGGCGGTAGCGGGCGGCGTGCCAGTAAAGCCTCTCCTCCCGCTCCTCGGGGCGCGGGGGGAGGAGGGCGGGGTCTTCTCGGAGAAGGGCCCGGGCGAGGGCGGGGAGGAAGCCCCGAAGGCCTTCCAAAAGCCCGGGGTCCCGGCGGAGGCTGGCGAGGAGGGCCCTTCCCCGCTCCACCAGGTAGGGGTTTTCCAAGAGCTCCGCCTGGGCCACGAGGCGGGCGAGGGCCTCGGCGTCCTCCTCCAGGTGGGCGAGGAGCATCCGGGCCTCGAGGGCGGCCAAGGGGTGGCCCTCGGCCTCCTGGGCCCGCCTCAGGTGTTCCCGGGCCTTCTCCCGCTCCCCCAGGAGGAGGTAAAGCCGCCCTAGGTCGCGGAGGTGCCCCGCCAGGTTGGCGGGCCCAAGGGGCCCAAGGCGTCCCACGGCCTCCTCCAGGGCGGCGATCCGGCCGAGGAGGCTTCCTTCCCGCTCAAAGCGCAGGAAGGCCAGGTTGGTGAGGGGGGCGAGGCGGTAGGGGCTCCCCGGGGGAAGCCGCCTCAGGGCCTCCTCCAAAAGGGCCTCCGCCTCCTCGGGCCTGCCCTCCTCGTAGGGGACGCGGGCGGCGTCGTTGAGGAAGCGCCCGGCGAGCTCTCCTTCCACCCGATCCAAGAGGGCGAGGCCCCGCTCCAGATGGGCCCGGGCCTCGGGAAGGGCCTTCCCCAGGAGGGGCTCGGCCTCGTAGTAGGCGAGGTGCCCGAGGGCCTGAAGGGCCAAGGCGGGGTCCTCCTCCCGGGCCAGGGGCTCCAGGAGGGCGAACCCCTCCCGCCTCCCCACCTGCAAAAGGGCCTCCCCAGGCGGAGCCGGGTGCGGGGCCCGCCCCGCCGCAGGAGGCCTTCCCAGGCCAAGAGCTTTTCCGCGGGGATGGGGAGGGGGATGGGGCTTTCCAGGAGGCGGAGGAGCTCCGCCTCGAGGCCCGCCCCGAAGAGGGCCTCGGCCCAAAGCTCCGGGGGAAGCCTCCCCTCGGCCTTCCGCACCGCCTCCTGGACCTCCGCCCTCAGGGTCCTCTGGGCCATCTCCCGGAGGAGGGGGTGGAGGCGGTAGCCCGGGGGGACCCGCTGGAGGAGCCCTTTTTGGAAGAGGCCCTCCGTGACGGGAAGGGCCTTTTCCGCGGGCAGGAGGGGAAGGGCGGCGAGGAGGAGGCCTTCCTGGAACTCCTCCTCCGAAAGGCTTTCCCGCAGGCCCTGGAGGAGGGCCATGGGCTCCGGGGGCCTTCCGGTGAAGGCGGAGAGGAAGAGGGGGAGGGCCCAGCCCCCCGTGGCCCGGTGGGCCTCCCGCCACCCCTCCCGCCCCCCGAAGAGGGCCTCCGCCTCCTCCTCGGTGAAGGCGAGGTCCGGGGCCTTCAGGTGGACGAGCCTTCCCTCGGCGAGGAGCTTGGGGAGCTCGGGGTAGGGGAGGAGCTTTCGGCTCGCCAGGACGAGGAGGCAGGGGAGGGTGCGGAGGAGGGGGGAGAGGGCCTCCTCCCCGGTGAGGTCCTCGAGGACCACCAGGGAGGGCACCTCCCCCAAGGCGGCCACCACCGCCCCCCAGGGGGCCTCCCGGGGAAGGCCCAGGGCCTCGGCCAGGAGGGCCCTGGGCTCCCCCAAAAGGGCGCTCGCCCAGAAGGTGCGCAGGCCAAGCCTGGAGGCGAGCTGCCCCGCCAGGACGCTCTTGCCGAAGCCCGCGGGGGCCTCGAGGTGGACGGCGAAGCCCGGCTCCTCGGGGAGGAGGTCCAAAAGCCGCTTCCGCTCCAAGTAGACCGGGCTTTGCCAGGCCAGGGCCATGGACGTAAACATTCTAGCCCCAAGCCCCGGCCTCCGCGACTCCCCCAAGGCCCCGGACCCGCCCTCCCCCACCCCGTTTAAGCGCCGTGTAATAAGAAATCCTCCTGATCCTGTTCCCCAGCGCTCCCAGGCCACCCGTAGAAGAGGACACGGCCAGCGCGACGTTCTCGTGATAAGGGAAAAGCCTACGGGGAGTTCTTATGATGCGGTGGCTTCTCGCCCTGGGGCTCCTCTTCCTGGCCCCGGCCCTCGCCCAGGGGGGGGTGCGCACCTCCATCACCGTGGGGGAGATGGAGGCCCTCCTGAAGGCCTGGGGCTTCCGCCACGAGCGGGAGGACGGAAAAGAGGGGCCCTACTTCGTGGTCTACTTCGGCGACCTGAAGGCCACCCTGCTGCTCCTCCGCTGCGAGGGCGACCGGTGCCTGGCCCTCCTCCTTGGGGGGAGCTTCACCGGCTTCGCCCCGGAGAAGCGGCCGGACCACGCCAGGATCAACGAGTGGAACCGCGAGAAGCTCTTCTCCCGGGCCTACCTGGACGAGGACGGGGACCCGGTGGTGGAGGCCGACCTGGACCTGGAGGGGGGCGTCACCGACGGGGCCATCCGGGAGTTTCTGGAAACCTTCAGGGAGACCTTGGAGGCGTTCGCCGACTGGATCGGCTTCTAGGAGGTACGGATGCGGGAGCTTGCCTTTCCCCCTGAGGCGCGCTGGCGCCTCTGGTGGGCCCTGGTCCTGGGGATCGTCTTCCTGGGTCTGGGGCTTGTGGCCAGGGAGCCCCTCTTCGCCCTCCTCGGCCTCCTCTTCCTTGGGCCTTTCCTGGTCCACTACCGCCGCACGGGCTACGCCCTCACCCTGGAGCCCGAGGGCGTGCGCCACCAGGGGCGCCTCTTCCCCCGGGAGCGCCTCCAGGAGGCGCGGCTGGAGCCCTTGCGCAACCGCCTCTGGCTGGACTTCGGCGGGGAGGGCCTTCCCCTTCCCCTGGGCCTTCCCGGCTGGGACGAGGCCCTGGCCCACCTGGGGGTGGCCTGGCGGGAGGTGCCGGGCCTGGAGGCCTATCTCCTCGGGCAGCGGGGGCCTGTCTGGTTCTGGGGCGGCCTCCACCCGCCCCGGGAGGCCCAGGGGGTGCACGCCTGGGCCCTTGGGGTCTACCGGGGGCACTTTCGGCGGATCTACGGGGCCCTGGGGCTCGCCCTTCTGGGGTTCCTCCTCATGCTCCCCCAGGCCACGGAGACCCTGGGCCTGGTCCTGTTCGCCTTGGGGGGTTTTCTCTTCCTCTGGTGGCTGGACGCCTTTCCTCACGACATCGCCTCCTACTACCGCAGGCCCAAAGGCCGCTACAACCCCCTAGACCCCTGAGCTCTCATCACTTTGAGGGCTGGCTGAGCTCTCATCACTTTCCTCCCCCCAGTTCCTGAAGCAACCTGACCAGCTCCTCCACCACTGCTTCCCTCCAAGGCGGGGGCCCCTGGGCCAGGGCGATCCGGCCCAGACGGAAGAGGCTTTGCCGCTCGGGATGGGCCAGAAGCCGGGGAAGCCATTCCCTGCCCTGCAAGCGCGCCCCCAGAAGGACCAAGAGCGCCATCCCCAAGGCCAGAAGCCATAACCACCCCCTGAGGCTCGCCCCCGTCCGCAGCCGATGGCGGTCCAGCCCAAACCCCTGCCCCTTCAGGTCCCTAAACCCCTCTTCAATCCACATCCGCCACCCATAGGGCGGCTCCCCCCCAAAAGGGCCCGAATAGGCCAGATACCAGGGATCCCGACCCCCTGGGTACACCAGGAGGGTGACTTCTACCCCCTCCCCACCGTGTCCGAAAAGGCGGACCTCCTCCCGCAGGGGGTGGACCACACGCCGGTAGCCCTCCTTCAGGGGAAGGCGCTTCCCCCCTTGGGGTTCCACCTCCCGGTTCTGCCGCAGGCGGATGAGGAAGCCCATGCCCCACCCCTGGAGCTTTCGCATCAGGGAGACCCGGTCAAAGCCGCGGTCCAGGAGGAAGAGGGGGGTATATCCCAGGTCCTGGACGGCGCGGCCCAGGCGGTGGAGGAACTCCTCCTCCACCCGGTTTTGACTGGGGAAAGGGGAGAGGGGGTGAAGAGCGAAGGCCACCACCAGGGCCCTTCCCTTGAGGGGAAGGGCGGCCACCAGGGCTTGGTGCCTACCGTCCTCTGTGAAGGTCCAGTCCACGATGAGGGGGAGGGGGCGGTCTTTGGGGAAACGAGGGACGAGGAGGGGGAGGAGGGCTTCGGTGAGGGCCCAGGGGTCTTGCAGGGTGGGGTGATGGAGGAAGCGCCAGAGGCGATTGAGGCGGCTTTGGGCCAGGGTGGGGAGGGGGGTTCTGCGGGCGAGGTCGGAGAGGGTGGGGTCCAGGGGGGTAGTGAGGAGGGTGGACAGGAAGAGGGCGAGGTTGGAGCGGATGGTTTTCCTGAGGGAGGCGAAGACCTTATGGACCCAGAGGGTGATAACTTGGGAAAGGGGGGTGGTGGGCGGCACACCTTACTTACCCCCCTCTTCTCTTCCCTTGTCAAGCCCCAGCCCTCAAAGTGATGAGAGCTCAGCCTAGACCCGGAGTTCCAGAGGCTTGCAGAAGGGAAAGGGAGAAAGGAGGAAGCATGACCGGAGGTAAGCGCGTCCCCTGGCTCAAGGCCTTGGCCCTGGGGCTGGGCCTCTCCGCCCTGGCGCAACAGGTCTCCTACCCGCCGAGCTTCGGCCCCTACGAGGCCCTGCGGCAGCAGGTCCACGCCCAGTGCCAGGGCTACCTCCAGCAGGGCAACCTCACCCAAGCGGGGCGGGCCTACGCCCTCTGTCTGCAGCAGGTGGCGGCCTCACTTTCGGTCTGCCCGCCGGGAATGGACTTCTTCAGCTTCCAGGCCTGTGTGGCCGCGGCCTCGGCGGGCTACCCCGCTCCCGGCAAGGCCGTCCTCACCCGACCCGCCTACCGGGTGGAGGTCCGGGGGGGCGTGGAGCGGGAACGGGACCCGCGCACGGGGCAGGTCCTGCGGGAGAAACCCGTCTCCCCGAGGCTCCTCTTCACCCTAGAGCGCACCCCCCAGGGGGTGTACCGGGGGGTGACCTACGACGAGCGCGGGGCCCCTGAGACCACCTACTGGGTTTCGCCGAGCTGCGAGCTCCTGGACCCCCAAGGGAGGCCCGCCATGGACGGGTTCAGCTGCCCCGTCTTCCCGGGAAAGCCCTACCTAAGCTGGATCCTGCCCCCGCCCACCCCGGGGCTGGTGCCGAGCAGCATCCTGTACCTGGCGGGGCGGTACTTTGACGACTTTGACGGGGACGGCCAACCCGAGGACGGGTACGCCTACACCGGGGGAACGGGGGGGAAGGAGTTCACCTCGGGGAACGTGCACCTCATCGCCTACGACGTCGGGACCGGCCTCCTCAAGTACGAGTACCGGATGGCGGTCCGGGAGAGCCAGGCCACGTACGCCAGCTACGCGATGGAAAAGCTCCTCCTCTTCCAGGTGCGCTGAGGAGGCCCCTCGGACACCCCCACCCTAGGGGGTTCGGGGAGGGGTGGAGTCGGCCAGGGCGAGGAGCCGCTCCGCCCCCTCAGGCCTCGCGGGGAGGTAGAGGTGGACGAAGCTCGCCAGCACCCGCCCGTCGGTGTACCCCTCCACCTCCTCTCCGCCCAGGCGGCGCCAGGCGGGGCTTGGGGAGGCGGGAAGCCTGGCGTAGTGGAACTCGTGCCCCTTGAAGGCCTGGCCCTTCCGGGCCACGGGGCTATCCCTTAGGGCCTCCACCTCCCGGTAGCCGAGGACGGGCCTCTCCGCCATGCGGGCCTCCCCCGGGACCAGGCCCACCATGGGAAAGAAACCCTCCCCCACCCAAAGCCCCTGGGAGAGGTACATGTACCCCCCGCACTCGGCCACGATGGGGCCGGGGAAGCGGCGGATGGCCTCCCGCAGGGCCAGGTTCGCGGAAAGCCGCTCGGCGAAGAGCTCGGGGTAGCCGCCCCCGAGGAGGAGGGCGTGGGCTTTGGGGAGGGTCTCGTCCTCGAGGGGGCTGAAGGGGACGAGCTCCGCCCCCAGGGCCTCCAAAAGCTCCAGGGCCTCGGGGTAGTAGAAGGCGAAGGCCCTATCCCAGGCGTAGGCCACCCGGGCCCGGGGCGGGCGCTTTGGGGGGAGAAAGGGCCCGGCCTCGGGGAGGGGCGGGGCGGTGGCGGCGAGGCGGAGGACCTCTTCCAGGTCCACGCGGAAGGCCCGCCTCAGGGCCTCGAGGGGCGGGGCCGCCTCCCCGGCGAGGACCAGGCCCAGGTGGCGCTCAGGAAGCTCCAGGGCGGGGTCTTGGGGAAGCCAGCCGAGGAGGGGGAGGCCCACGGCCTTTAGGGCCTCCTTCAGGATCTCCGCGTGCCGCTCCGAGCCCACCCGGTTGGCGAAGACCCCCACCACCCGCACCCCCGGGTGGAAGTCCCGGAAGCCCAGGGCGAGGGGGGCGATGGAGCCCGCCATGCCCTTGGCGTCCACCACCAGGGCCACGGGGGCCTTGAGGAGCCTCGCCACCTGGGCGGTGGAGCCCACCTCTCCCCGGGGGTCCTTCCCGTCAAAGAGGCCCATCACCCCCTCAATCAGGGCGAAGTCCGCCCCCCTCGCCCCGTGGCGGAAGAGGGCGAGGAGGCCCGTTTCGTCCAGGAAGAAGCCGTCCAGGTTGTAGGGCTTCCGGCCCGCGGCCTGCTCCAGGTGGGTGGGGTCAAGGTAGTCCGGCCCCACCTTGAAGGGCTGCACTCTTAGGCCCCGGGCCCTAAGGGCGAGGAGAAGGGCCAGGGAGACCGTGGTCTTGCCCGCGCCCGAGTGGGGGGCGGCGAGGAGGAGGCGCATCAGTGCTCTATCCCCCTCTGGGCGGGGACGCCTTGGTCAAAGGCGTGCTTCACCTTCCGCATCTCCGTCACCGTGTCGGCCAACTCCAAGAGGGCCTCGGGGGCGCCCCGCCCCGTCACCACCACGTGGACGTGGGGAGGCCTCGCCCGCAAGACCTCCAGGAACTCTTCCAGAGAAACCCAGCCGTAGCGCAGGGGGTAGGTGGCCTCGTCCAGGACCACGAGGTCGTAGGCCCCGGAAAGAAGCACCTCCTTAGCCCGCCCCCACCCCTCCTGGGCTAAGCGGGCGGAGGCCTCGAGGTCCCGGCTCCTCCAGGTGAACCCGTCCCCCAGGCCCTCTATGGGGATGCCCAAAAGGGCGAAGGCCCGGTGCTCCCCGAAGCGGGCGGTTCCATGCTTAATAAACTGGAAAATCCGCACCTTAAGCCCCCGGCCATGGGCCCTGAGGGCAAGGCCGAAGGCGGCCGTGCTCTTGCCCTTCCCGTCCCCGGTGTAGACCAAAAGGAGACCTCTTCGCTCTCCTTGGGGCTTGGCGTAGGGCTTGTGGCGTTTGGGCGCCTCCATGGGAAGAACTTACACGGCCCCTAGCGGAAGAAGGCGGAAAGGAGGGCCAGCACCACCCCCAAGGCCGTGAGGTAAAGCATCACCCTGTTGAAGGCGGAACCGATTTCGGCCTTCATCTCCTGGCGCAAGGCCAAGATCTGGGCTTCCAGTCGGTTCTCCACCTCCTGGATCCGCTTCCCCAAGCCCTGGAAGCGCTCCTCCAGCCGGGCTTCCCGCTCCCTGAGCTCCGCCTTCACCTCTTCCCGCAGGGCGTCTATGCGCCGGGAGAGGTCCTGGATGAGGGGAGGGAGGACGGCCACGGTGGTCTCCACCACCCCCTCCAGCTTCTCCAGGCGCTCCAGGAGGCGGTCCTCGGACATAGCCCTATGGTAAACCAGGCCCGGTACGGGAGGAAGGGACCTGCCCAAGCAGGGCCTGGGCCAGGAGGAGGACCGCCTCCCCCAGGGCGATCATGGCCCCGAGGGCATCCCCGTTCAGCCCCCCCAGGCGGGCCCAGGCCAGGCGGGCCACCCCCCAGGCGGCGAAGAGGGCGAGGAGGGCGGGAAGGGGGTAGAGGAGAAGGAAGGGCAGGGCGGGAAGGAAGGCCCAGGGCCAGGGCCCCCCCCGGACCAGCCCCGCCATCCCCGGGCCCAGTAGGGGGTAGCGGTGGAGGAAGGGGAGGAAGGCGAAGCGGGCCCACCCCGGGAAGAGGAGGAGGAAGAGGGGGTCTTGCACCAGGGCCAGGGCCTGGAAGAGGAGGAGGAGGTAGACCCCTCCCACCCCGAAGGCGAAGGCCCCCAGGTGGGGGTCCTTGAGCACCCTCAGGCGCTCCTCCCTAGGCCTCGCCCCTAAGAGGGCGTCCGCCAGGTCCAAGAGGCCGTCCAGGTGCAAGAACCCCGTGAGGCCGAGGAGGAGGGCGACCCCAAGGGCGGCGGAAAGCCCCGGGGGGAGGGGCGAGAGGGCGAGGAGGGCCAGGGGAAGGCCCAGGAGGTAGCCCGCCAAGGGGAAGAAGGCCACGCTCCGCTTGAAGTCCTCCTCCCCCACCCCTTCGGGGGCCACGGGCAACACCGTGAGGAGGGCGAGGGCGAGGCGGAGGGCTCGGAGCACCTAAAGCGCGCGGATAAGCGCCCGCCTGAGATCCTCGGGAAGGCCCACCTCCCCGGCCCCCGCGAAGGCCAGGAAGCGCCGCTCCAGTTCGGCGAGGGCCTTTTCCTCCGCTTGGGAGAGGGGAAGCCTCCCCTCCCGGACGAGGCGGGCGAGCAGGGAGCGAGCGCCGGGGTCTAGCCCCTCCAGGAGGTCCCGCAGGGCTTCCGGGTCCAGGAGGTCCTCCAGCCCCATGCCCTCATCCACCTCGAGGCCCACGAGCCAAAAGGCCCTGAGGCTGAAGGGCAGGCGCCGGGACCAGTCCTCCAGACCGCCCCCTTCGGGAAGGGGTTTCTCCCGCCAGGGCCTTTGCGCCTCGAGGCGGCGTATGCGGAGGGGGTAGACCTCGAGGCGGTCCAAGAACATGGCCCTGCTCCCGAGGGGGACGAGGAAGGCCTCCTCCACCTCCTCCTCCGGGGGAGCCAGGAGGAGCCAAGTGAAGAGGAACTCCTCCGGCCATAGGGCCCCGGGCGGGGGCTCGGGAGGGGAGAGGGGGGGCGAGGGGGTCCCGCTTGAGCTCCAGGCGGAGGCGCAAGGCCTCCCTCACCCCCCAGGGGAGCTCCTCCCGCAGCAGGCGGCGCACCCGCCCCTCGGGCCACTCCCTAAAGGGTCGGTACAGGAGGGCGTAAAGCTCCAGGAGGAGGCTGCCCGGGAAGGCCTTACGGAAGTGGGCCACCTCCTCGGGGGAAGCCGCGGCCGCGGCCGCCTCCCGCTCCTCCGGGGAGGCCCCGAGGAGCTCCCCGAGGCTCGCCGAGGGCACGAAGGGCGGCCTCCCCTCCTCCAGGGAGCGCAGGCGCACCACCCACTCCCGCATCTCCTGCCCCACGTCCTCCGGAGAAAGGAGGCCTGAGCGCAGGAAGGGCCTACCCCAAGAGGCGAGCTCCTCCACCCCCAGGCGGAGAAGCCAGGGCCGGAAGGCCTCCCGGGCGAAGGGCGGGAGGGGCGCGTCCGCCCGGCCCAGAGGGAGGAAGAGCTCCAAGGGGACCAGGGGTCTCCCCTCCTCTGCCGCCTCCAGGGGTTCTTGCAAACGGGGAAAGCGGTCCCTCAAGGGCGGGTCAAAGGACCGGTCCAGCTCCAGGGACACCCTCCCCTCCCCCACCCCCAGGGCCAGGAGGGCGAGCCCCTCGGCGAGGTGGGGGTCCTTGGGGCGCCGGGCGAGGAGGGGCCGGGCCTCCTCCGCCAGGGAGGGCCCTTCCTGGGGGAAACGGGCGAGGAGGCGGGCCAGCTCCACCCGCCAGTCCCCGCCCCAAGCCTCCCCGAGCTCCCCGGCGAGGCCCTGCGCCTTGAGGAAGGCCCCGCGGACCAGGTACAGGCGCACCAGGAGGTAGCCCGGATAGGGGGAAGGGCGTTTGCGGAAGAACCCTTCCAGGGAAGGGATGTCCTCCTGGTAAAGCCACCGCTCCACCTCCCGGGCCACCTCCAGAGGAAGCCCCTGCTCCTCCAGGACGGCCTCCGCCCAGGCGGCGTCCCCTGGGAGGGGGAGGCCCCGCCGCTCCAGGAAGCGGGCCAGGTCCAGGAGGTGAGCGGGAAACTCCGTGCCGTAGATCCGCCAGAGCTCGGCGCAGGCCTCCCCACCCATGGCCTTGGCCCCGAGTTCCATGAGGCGGAGCCCTTCGTAGACTCCGTCCGAGGTGAAGCGGAGGTAGCCGTAGAGGAACCGGGCCTCCGGGTCCTTGGGGTGCCTGCGGTAGGCCCGCTCCGCGTGCTCCAGGGCCCCGAGAAGGTCCCCCTCCTCCAGGAGGTCCCAGGCCCGTTCCAGATCCCAGCGCCTCATGAGGGGATTATATTCGGGGGCCTTCACCCCCGGAACACCCCCGCCTCCTGGAAGGTGGCCATGTGGAGGATGCGGGCCGCGGCCCGGAGAAGGGGCATGGCGAGGACCGCCCCCGTCCCCTCCCCCAGGGCGAGGTCCAGGTCCAAAAGGGGCCTTAGGCCCAGGGCCTCCAGCTGGTGTCGGTGCCCAGGCTCCCGGGAGAGGTGGCCGGCGAAGAGGTGGTCCCTGAGGCCCGGCGCCATCCTCCAGGCCAAAAGGGCCCCCGCGGTCACGGGAAAGCCGTCCAGGACCAGGGGAAGCCCGGCCTCGTAGCCCTCGAGGTAGACCCCGGCGATGGCCACAAGCTCAAGCCCCCCCACCTCGGCCGCCACCTCCAGGGGGTCCATGCCCGGGCGGAGGCGGGCGAGGGCCCGGGCCACCGCCTGGCGCTTCCGCTCCAAACCCTCCTCCCCCACCCCCGTCCCCCGGCCCACCACGGCCTCGGGAGGAAGGCCCAGGAGGGCGGCGGTGAGGGCGGCGGCCGCCGTGGTGTTGCCGATGCCCATGTCCCCGGCGGCGAGGAGGGTGGCCCCTTCGGCGATGGCCCGCCTCGCCGCCTCGCGGCCCGCCTGGAGGGCCCTTTGGGCCTCCTCGAGGGTCATGGCGGGGCCTTGGGCGAGGTTCGCCGTCCCCGGGCGCACCTTGCGCTTAAGAAGCCCCGGGTGGTCGGGAAGCTCCCCCACCACCCCCACGTCCAGGACGTAGACGGCGCAGTCCGCCGCCTGGGCGAACTGGTTGATGGCGGCGCCCCCACGGAGGAAGTTCAGGACCATCTGCCGGGTGACCTCCTGGGGGTAGGCCGAGACCCCCTCGGCCACCACCCCGTGATCGGCGGCGGCCACCACCACCGCCCCCCGCCCGAGCTCCGGCTTCACCCGACCCTGGAGGGCGGCGAGGCGCAGGGCCACCTCCTCCAGATGGCCCAAGGCGCGGGGGGGCTTGGTGAGCTCCTCCATGCGCGCCCTAGCCTGGGCAAGAACCTCGGGATCCCGCATGGAAGGAAGTTTACCCTAGGGGCATGGAGCTTTGGCTCGTGCGCCACGGGGAGACCCTATGGAACCGGGAGGGAAGGCTTCTCGGCTGGACGGACCTCCCCCTCACGGCGGAGGGGGAGGCCCAGGCGAGGAGGCTCCGGGGGGCGCTTCCCCCCCTTCCCGCCTTCAGCTCGGACCTCCTGCGGGCGAGGCGGACGGCGGAGCTCGCGGGGTTTTCCCCGCGCCTTGCCCCCGAGCTTCGGGAGATCCACTTCGGAGCGCTGGAGGGGGCCCTTTGGGAGGCCCTGGACCCCCGCTATAGGGAAGCCCTCCTCCGCTTCCAGGGCTTCCACCCCCCGGGAGGAGAGAGCCTCTCCGCCTTTCAGGAGCGGGTCTTCCGCTTCCTGGAGGGGCTTAAAGCCCCTGCGGTCCTCTTCACCCACGGGGGGGTGGTGCGGGCGGTGCTCAGGGCCTTGGGGGAGGACCGCTTCGTGCCCCCGGGGAGCGCGGTGGCGGTGGACTGGCCCAGGAGGGTGCTCGCCCGCCTCTCCCTTGACGGGAAGGAAGCGACCGGGTAAAACACAGGCGAGAGCGGCCGGGGTGCCCCAGGGCCCGGATGTCCTGGGGCGCAAAAGGGGGAAGACCGGTGAAAGTCCGGCGCTGTGCCGCAACGGTAACCGGCCCAAAGCCACAGGCCTAGCGTCTTGGCCGGAAGCCCGAATACCCGCCCCGGTGCGCGCCTCACCTGCCCCCGAGCAGGGGCGAAAGGAGGCGGTAATGAAGAGAAGCGGATACCGGTCCCAAGCCCTCTTCTCCCCGAAAAAGGCAGGTGCCCCGTGACGGGCCTCGAGCTCCTGGCCGTGGCCCTGGGGATGCGCCACGGCGTGGACCCTGACCACCTGGCGGCGGTGGACGGGCTCTCCCGGGTGAGGCCCTCGCCCCTTAACGGCGTCCTCTTCGCCCTGGGGCACGGGGGAGTCGTCACCCTCCTGGCCTTCCCCGCGGCGAACCTCCTCGGGCGGGTGGACCTCGAGGCCCTCCACCTCCCCGCCTTCCTCCTCCTCCTGGTGGCGGCCCTGAACCTCTACCGGCTCCTAAAGCCCACCCCTCCCACCCCCCCGAAAGGGCTTCCCCTCCTCAACCCCCTCCTCCTCGGGGTCCCCTTCGGCCTCGGGTTTGAAACGGCCAGCCAGCTTTCCGCCCTGGCCCTCTCCGCCGAGCTTTCCCCTTTGCGCCTCGGGGCCTTCTTCACCCTGGGGATGCTGCTCGTGGCCGGGGTGGACGGGCTTCTGGCGAGCCGTCTGCAGAACCTGGCCAAGGACTCCCGAAGGGCGGAGGAGGCGAGCCGCCTCCTCGGATGGGCGGTGGTGGCCGTGGCCCTCCTTTTGGCCCTGGCGGAGCTTGGGGGGGTGGACCTCGAGGCCCTTGCCCTGCCCCTAGGCCTTGGCCTCTTCGGCCTCCTGGTTTCCTTGAGGCTCTACGCCCTAAGGCCCGCATGAGCCACCCTTACCCCCCGCCCCGGGACAAGAAGGGAAGCCGCATCGGCTTCACCACGGGGGCGAACGCCGCCGCGGCGGCCAAGGCCGCGGCCCTCGCCCTCCTCGGGGAGGCCCCGGAGGTGGTGGACATCTGGCTCCCCGCGGGGTGGCGGCAACCCTTCAGGGTCTTCCGCCTAGAACGGAAGGGGGACGGGGTCCTGGTGGGGATGATCAAGGACGCCGGGGACGACCCCGATGTGACCCACGGGGCGGAGATCCAGGCCTTTGTGCGCTTTGCGAGCGAAGACCGCCTCGAGGGGGGCGAGGGGGTGGGGGTGGTGACCAAGCCCGGCCTCGGGGTACCTGTAGGGGAGCCCGCCATCAACCCCGTGCCCAGGCGGATGATCTGGGAAGCGGTGCGGGAGGTGACGGAAAGGCCCCTCGCCATCACCATCGCCATCCCCGGCGGGGAGGAGCTCGCCAAGAAGACCCTAAACCCCAGGCTCGGGATCCTCGGGGGGCTTTCCGTCCTCGGGACCACGGGGGTGGTGAAGCCCTACTCCACCAGCGCCTTCCGCATGAGCGTGGTCCAGGCGGTGGGGGTGGCGCGGGCGAACGGGCTCTTGGAGATCGCCGCCACCACGGGGGGCAAGAGCGAGCGCTTCGCCCAAAGGCTCCTCCCCCACCTCCCCGAGATGGCCTTCATAGAGATGGGGGACTTCGTGGGGGACGTCCTCCGGGCCGCCAGGAAGGTGGGGGTGGAGGTGGTGCGCGTCGTGGGAATGATCGGGAAGATCTCCAAGATGGCCGACGGCAAGACCATGACCCACGCCGCCGGGGGCGAGGTGAACCTCTCCCTCCTCCTTTCCCTCCTCAAGGAGGCGGGGGCAAGCCCCAAGGCCCTCAAGGAAGCGGAAGGGGCGGCCACCGCCCGCCGCTTCCTGGAGATCGCCTTAGAAGAGGGCCTGGAGCTCTTCTTCGTGAACCTCGTCCGCCTCGCCCGGGAGAAGCTCCAGGCCTACATCGGGGAAAGGCCCTTTGTGAGCGTGGCCCTCACGGACTTTGACGAAGGGCGGTGCCTCGCCGCCTGGCCCGACCGGGAGGTGTACCGTGGATGACCTGATCAGGGCGCAGAAAAACCCCGCCCACCAGATGACGGAAAAGGGGCGGGCCATAGAGGAGGAGAGCTTCCGCATCGTGGACGAGGAAGCGGGGCCCCACGGGTTTTCCCCCCTGGAGTGGCCCGTGGTGCGCCGGATGATCCACGCCACCGCCGACTTTGAGTACAAGGCGCTTACCCGGTTTAGCCCGGGAGCGGTGGAGGCCGGGCTAAAGGCCATCCAAGAGGGGGCGCGGATCCTGGTGGACGCCCGGATGATCGCCTGCGGCCTAAACCCGGAAAGGCTCAGGCTCTTCGGCAACGAGGTGGTGGAGCTCCTCGCCCACCCCGAGGTGGTGGAAAGGGCCAAGGCCACGGGGGGGACCCGGGCCGAGGCGGCGGTGGCCTACGCCTGGGAAAAGGGGCTTCTGGACGGGGCCATCGTGGGGGTGGGGAACGCCCCCACCTTCCTCCTCGCCCTGGTGGAGGCCATCCGGCAAGGGGCGAGGCCCGCCCTGGTCCTGGGGATGCCCGTAGGCTTCGTGAACGTCCTCGAGGCCAAGCGGGCCCTCATGGAGGCCCCGGTGCCCTGGATCGTCACGGAGGGCCGGAAGGGGGGGAGCACCCTGGTGGTGGCCGCCCTCCACGCCCTGATCCGCCTCGCGGCGGACGGGGGGGTGGACACCTCCAAGGCCCACAGGGAGGGGTAGATGGTCTACGTGATCGGGATGGGCGCGAGGGGCCGGGAGGGCCTGAGCCTCGAGGCCCTAAGGCGCCTAGAGGAGGCGGAGGTCTTGATCGGCGGCAAGCGCCACCTCGCCCACTTCCCCGACCACCCCGGGGAGAAGGTGCCCGTCCAGGGCCCTCTGGAGGCCCTTTTGGACCTGGCGGAAACACGGCTTAAGGAGGGGAAGAAGGTGGCCTTCCTGGCCTCGGGGGACCCCCTCTTCCACGGGATCGGCAAAAGGGTCCTGGAACGCTTCCCCGAGGCCGAGGTCCACCCCGCCCCCACCGCCTTCCAGGAGGCCTTCGCCAGGCTTAAGCTCCCCTGGGACGGGGCCCGCTTCTTCTCCCTCCACGGAAGGCCTTTGGGTGGGGTGCTCCTGGAGCTAAGCCTTTCCCCCCTCTCCGTGGTCTACACCGACCCCGAGCACACCCCGGCGCGGATCGCCCGGGCCCTCTTGGAGATGGGCGTGGACGCCCGGGCCCACGTGGCGGAGCGGCTTGGGGAGGAGGACGAAAGGGTGCGGAGCTTCGCGGGCCTAAAGGAGGTGGCCGAGGAGCGCTTCCTGGACCCCAACGTCCTCATCCTGGAGGCCAAGGGGCCCCTTCCCCCAAGGCTCGGCTTCTTCCCCGACGAGGCCTTTGAGCAAAGGATGCCCAAGAAGGGGCTCATCACCAAGCGGGAGGTCCGCCTCCTCGCCCTGGGCCTCCTCGGCCTTCCCCCGAACGGGGTCCTATGGGACATCGGCGCCGGGACGGGAAGCGTGGGGATTGAGGCGGCGAGGCTCGCCCCTTGGGGGGAGGTCTACGCCGTGGAGAAGAACCCCGAGTCCTGGCCCCACATTGAGGAGAACGCCCGCCGCTTCGGGGCCTTTAACCTCCACCTGGTCAAGGGGGAGGCCCCAAAGGCCCTAGAGGGCCTCCCCGCCCCCCATGCCGTCTTCGTGGGGGGAAGCGGGGGGGAGCTTGAGGAGATCCTCCGGGTGAGCCTCGAGGCCCTGAGGCCCGGGGGAAGGCTCGTGGTGGCGGCCATCACCCTGGAGAACCTCCTTGCGGCCTACGGCTTTTTGAAGGGAACGGGGCTCCCCCTGGAGGGCTTCCAGGTCCAGGCGAGCCGGGTGGTGCCCCTCGCCCGCTACCACCGCCTCGAGGCGCAAAACCCCATTACCCTTCTCGCCGTGACCAAGGAGGTCGCATGAAGCTTTACCTGATCGGCCTGGGCCCCGGCGACCCCGAGCTCCTCACCCTGAAGGCGCTAAGGCTCATCCAAAGGCTCCCCGTCCTCTTCTACCCCAAGGAGGAGGGGAGGGAGCCCATCGCCTTGGGGATCGCCCGGCCCTTCCTCCCCGAGGGCAAGCCCCTCCTCCCCTTGCCCCTCTTCACCGGGGGAGACCGCAAGGAGGCGGAGAGGGCCAGGAGGGAGGCGGCCCACAGGGTCCGGGAGGCCCTTTCCCGCTACGGAGAGGGAGGGTACCTCGTCCTGGGGGACAGCCTCCTCTACGCCTCCCCCTTGAACCTCCTCCCCTATCTGGAGGGGGTTGCGGTGGAGGCCGTCCCCGGGATCAGCGCCCATCAGCTGGCGGCGGCCAGCCTCCTTAAGCCCATCGCCCTGGGGGAAGAAGGGTTCGCCGCGGTGACGGGGCTTGGTCCCGTGGACCCAGAGGGCCTGAACCGCTTCCAGAGCGTCTTCGTTTACAAGGCCAAGGACCTCGAGGCCCTAGAAAAGGCCTTTCCCGACCGGGAAGGGTGGGCCTTTTTGCGCCTGGGGATGCCGGGGGAGAGGGTCCTGCCCCTAGGGGCGGCCAAGGGAGTGGCGCGGGACTACTGGACCCTGGTGGGGCTTTGGCGAAAGGGGGGGAAAGGATGAGGCCCGTGGTGCACGTGGTGGGCGGGGGGCCCGGGGACCCGGAGCTCCTCACGGTGAAGGGGGCGAGGCTTCTGGGAGAGGCCCGCTTTGTCCTCTACACGGGAAGCCTCTTCCCCGAAGGGGCCTTGCGGGCGCTTGCCCCAAAGGCGGCGCTTCTGGACTCCAAGGGGATGACCTTGGAGGAGATCGTCCTGGCCCTGGCCGAGGAGGCCCAGAAGGGCGGAGGGGTGGTCCGGCTCCACTCGGGGGACCCGGGGCTTTACGGGACCCTTCTGGAGGAGAAGGAGGCCCTCGAGGCCCTCGGGGTCGGGGTGGAGGTGGTGCCCGGGGTCACGGCGGCCTTCGCCCTGGCGGCGAGGGCGGGCCTCTCCCTCACCGCCCCGGGGGTGGCCCAGGCGGTGGCCTTCACCCGGCTTGGGGTCAGGACCCCCGTCCCTGAGGGCCAGGACCCCAAAAGCCTTGCCCGCAAGGGGCTGACCCTTGCGGTCTACCTCTCGGGGATGCACCCAAGGAGGCTATCCCGGGAGCTTCTGGAAGCGGGGCTTCCCGGGGACACCCCGGTGCTCTACGGGCACAAGGTGGCCCAGCCGGGGGAGGAGGTGGGGCTTACGGACCTTAAGGGCCTCGCCCACCTCCCCGCCCGGGACACCACGGTCTATTTGGTGGGGGAGGCCTTGAGGGCCAAGGGCACGAGGAGCCGGCTTTACGACCCGGACTTCAAACACCGCTACAGGAGGTGAGGGCATGGGAGAACTCTTCCTGGTGGGCATGGGCCCCGGGGACCTTCCGGGCCTTACCCAAAGGGCCCGGGAGGCCCTGGAAGGGGCGGAAGTGGTCATCGGCTACAGCACCTACGTGAAGCTCTTGGAGGAGATGGGGCTCCTTGCGGGGAAGGAGGTGGTCAGGAAGGGCATGACCGAGGAGCTGGACCGGGCGGAGGAGGCCCTGGAGCGGGCCCTTTCTGGCCAAAAGGTGGCCCTCGTCTCCGGAGGGGACCCGGGGATCTACGGGATGGCGGCCCCCGTCTTGGAGCTCATGGAGGAGCGGGGCCTAAAGCGGGTGGACGGGGGGGTGGGGCTTCCCGGAAGGTTCGCCGGGGAGGAAGGGGAGGTTTTCCTCGCCGTCATCCCCGGGGTCACGGCGGCCAACGCCGTGGCGAGCCTCCTGGGAAGCCCCATAGCCCACGACACCTGCCTCATCAGCCTCTCCGACCTCCTCACCCCCTGGCCCCTCATAGAGCGGAGGCTCCACGCCGCGGGGCAGGGGGACTTCGTGGTGGTCCTCTACAACCCCCAAAGCAAAAGGCGGGACTGGCAGCTTAGGAAAAGCGCCGAGATCCTCCTGGGATACCGCCCCAAGGAAACCCCGGCCGCCTTGGTGAAGAGCGCCTACCGCAAACGGCAGGAGGTCGCCCTCACCACCCTGGAGGGGCTAAAGGAGGCGGAGGCGGGCATGCTCACCACGGTGGTCATCGGCAACAGCCAAAGCCGCTTTTACGAAGGCACCTTCCTCACCCCCAGGGGCTACGCCCTGAAGTACGACCTGGGCACCAAGGAAGCCCTCCCCGGGAAAACCCCAGGGCTTTCCCTGGTCAGCCCCGAGGGGGCTAGCTCGGGGAGGCGGGATGCCTGAACTTGGGCCCTTGCGCCCCGAGAGGGTGGCCGTCTACACCCTCACCCTCCCCGGCCTCGCCGTGGCGGAGAGGATCCAAAGGGCCCTCCCCGGGAGCACCCTCTACGCCGCGGCCAAGTACCGGGGCCTCTCGGAGGGGGCGGTCTACTTTGAGGAGCCCATCAAGGAACTCCTCCTCAAGACCTGGGCCCTCCACGACGGCCACGTCTTCGTCATGGCCTCGGGGATCGTCCTCCGGGCCATCGCCCCCCTGATCCTGGACAAAAGGGTAGACCCTGCCGTTTTGGTGGTGGACCTCAAGGGACGCTACTTCGTCCCCCTCCTCGCCGGGCACCTGGGCGGGGCAAATCCCTTAGCCCGCCACCTCGCCGAGGCCCTGGGGGGTGAGGCCGTCCTCACCACGGGAACGGATAGCCTCCGCGCCCCCGCCCCCGACCTGCTGGCCAAGGCCCTTGGGGCCCGGGTCCCCGACTGGAGCCCCCTCAAGGAGGTCTCCGCCCTCCTGGTGGACGGAAGGGCCGTGGGCTTCTGGTCGGACTGCGTGGACCTCAGCCCTTTGGGGCGTTACCCCATGGTGCGGGTGCTCGAGGAGCCCCGCCCGGAAGGGGTGGAGGGGATGGTTCTCTTCACCGTGCGCAAGGCCTTCCCCCTTCCCGTCCCCGCCTTCTTCGCCCACCCCCCCGCCCTGGTCCTGGGGATCGGGTGCAACCGGGGAACCCCCCTGGAGGAGATCCGGCGGGAGGTCTTCGCCTTCTTGGAGGAAGGGGGCTTCGCCCGGGAAAGCCTTAGGGTCCTGACCACGGCCGAGCTCAAGCGGGACGAGGCGGGGCTTTTAGCCTTCGCCGAGGAGGTGGGCCTCCCCCTGCGCTTCTACCCCAAGGAGGTCTTAAACGCCCAGAGGATCCCCAACCCCTCGGAGGCCGTCTTCCGCCACACGGGGCTATGGGGGGTGGCCGAGGCCGCCGTCTTGGCGGAAGGGGCGAGGCTTCTCGTGGAGAAGACGAAGCGGGGGAACCTCACCCTGGCCCTAGGGGTCCTATCCCTGGGGATCCCCGAGGAGGCCCTGCCGTGATCCTCCTCGCCGCCCACGGCTCCCCCGACCCCAGGGCCCAGGCCCTGGCCCAGGGGCTCAGGAAGGGGCTGGAAAGGCGGCTTGGAGAGGAGGTGCTTTTGGGTTTCATAGAGCACCAAAGCCCTACCCTCCTCGAGGCCGCCTTGGAGCTCGCCAAGGGAGGGGGCGGGGTGGTCCTCCCCCTCCTCCTCCTCGGGGCGGGGCACCTAAAGGCCGACCTGCCCCTTGCCCTGGAGGCGGCCAGGGGCCGGTACCCCAAGGCCCGCCTCCTCCTCGCCCGCCCCCTCGGCACCCACCCGGCCCTGGTGGCCCTCTGGGCGGAGCGGCTTGGGCGCAGGGGGGCCACGCCGGAGGACGGGGCGGTCCTGGTCCTGAGGGGCGGCACCGACCCCGGGGCGAACGCGGAAGGGGCGGCCCTCGCCCGGCTCATAGAGGAGAAAACCGGGGTGCCCACGGTCCCCGCCTACGCCGCCAAGGCGAGGCCCACGCCCAGGGAGGCCCTTCTGCGCCTCGCCGCCTTGAGGCCGAGGAGGGTCTTCCTCCTCCCCCACCTCTTCTTCCGGGGGGTGGTGGAGGAGAGGCTCCAGGGCCGGGTGGCGGGCCTGGACCTGGAGATTCTCCCCCCCCTCATGGGCCACCCCGCCCTCCTCGAGGCCCTAGCCGACCGCTACCGAGAGGCCCTGGAGGGCGGGTACGCCCCCTGCGACACCTGCCGCTACCGCTTTCCCCTGGGCCGCTTCGCCCCGAGGCGGGAGGCCCAGATCGCGGGGCTAAGGGCCCTCCGCCACGCCCTCTTCGCCCCGGGCCGCCACCCCCACGGGCCCTTCACCCACCTCCTCCTCTGCACCGGGGAGGACTGCCGGGCAAGGGGGGCCCTGGGGCTTCTGCGCCGCCTGGAGGAGGGCCTGAGGGACCTCGGGCCCCTGGTCCAGCTCACCCCTACCCCTTGCCTCAGCCGCTGCGGCAAGGGGCCCGTTCTCATCGCCTACCCCGAAGGGGTGGTCTACGGAGGGCTCTCCCCGGAGGACGCCCTCCCCCTGCGGAAAACCCACCTAGAGGGAGGGGAGGTCTACCGGGAAAAGCTTTTGGAGGTGATCTAGATGGCGTGCCACGAGCTTTCGGCCCTGAGGATCGCGATCGGCGAGCTTTTGGAGAAGGAGGCCCACGACCTCCTCCACGAGCGGGAGGAGCTTGCCCCCGTGCTTGGGGAAAGGCCCGAGCTCAAGCGCCTCGCCGAGGCCAAGACCTTTCCCGCCCTGGAGGAAGCCCTAAGGGAGGCCCTCCTCCACCTGGAGGAAAGGGCCGCCCAGGAGCCCGAAGAGCCCTACTGGCGTGGGCTTCTCCTGGCGGTGGAGGCCATGGAGGGGCGCCTTAGGGCCCTTAAGGCGGAGGCCGAGGCCCTCTACCAGGACCTGGACGCCCTCCACAGAAGGCTCCACCGCCTCTTCCCAAGGCGGCGATGAGGGGGAAGGTCTACCTGGTGGGGGCGGGGTTCGGAGGGCCGGAGCACCTCACCCTAAAGGCCCTTAAGGTCTTGGAGGTGGCCGAGGTGGTCCTCCACGACCGCCTGGTCCACCCCGGCGTCCTCGCCCTGGCCAGGGGGGAGCTCGTCCCCGTGGGCAAGGAGGGCTACGGGGAAAAGACCCCCCAGGAGGCCATCACGGCGAGGCTCATCGCCCTGGCCCGGGAGGGACGGGTGGTGGCCCGGCTCAAGGGGGGGGACCCCATGGTCTTCGGGCGGGGCGGGGAGGAGGCTTTGGCCTTGAGGCGGGCGGGCATCCCCTTTGAGGTGGTCCCGGGGGTGACGAGCGCTGTGGGAGCCCTTTCCGCCCTGGGCCTTCCCCTCACCCACCGGGGGCTTGCCCGGAGCTTCGCCGTGGCCACGGGGCACGACCCCGCCCTCCCCCTCCCCCGGGCGGACACCCTGGTCCTCCTCATGCCCCTCCACGCCCTGGGAGGGCTCAAGGAAAGGCTTTTGGAACGCTTTCCCCCGGAAACCCCCCTCGCCCTCCTCGCCCGGGTGGGCTGGCCGGGGGAGGCGGTGCGGCTGGGCCGGGTGGAGGACCTCCCGGGCCTCGGGGAAGGCCTCCCCTCCCCGGCCCTCCTGGTGGTGGGAAAGGTGGTGGGGCTTTATGGCGAGCTCTTGGGCCTTTAGCAAGGCGGAAAGGGAGGCGGTCTACCGGGCCCTCCTTACCCGCCGGGACATCCGCCACTTCCGGCCCGACCCCATTCCGGAGGAGGTCCTGGAAAGGCTCTACCAAGCCTTCCACGCCGCCCCGAGCGTGGGGCTCACCCAACCCTGGGCCCTCGTGGAGATCCGGGAAAGGGCGACCAAAGAAAGGGTCTTCGCCCTTCACCAAAAGGCAAGGGCCCGGGAGAGGGTCCTTTTTCAAGGAAAGGCCCAGCAAGTCTACGACCGCCTGCGCCTCGAGGGCCTCCTCGAGGCTCCCCTGCACCTCGCCGTCTTCCAGAGGCCCGTCGCGAGAAGCCTCGGCCACCACACCATGCCCGAGACCCTCGCCTACTACTCCGTGGTGCTGGCCGTGGGCAACCTCTGGACCGCCGCCCGGGCCGAGGGGATCGGGGTGGGGTGGGTGAGCATCCTGGACCCCGAAGCGGTGGCCAGGCTTCTGGGAGCCCCACCGGGCTACCGGCTTCTGGCCTACCTCTGCCTGGGATACCCCCGCGCCTGGCCGGACGAACCCCTTTTAGAGCGGGCGGGCTGGCGCCGAAGGGAGCCCCTTTTGCGCTACCGGGAGCGCTTCCCATGAGCCTCCTCCTCGCCCTCCTCCTGGACGCCCTCTTCGGGGAGCCCCCTCCCAGGCTCCACCCCGTGGTCTGGATGGGGCGGTACCTCGCCTGGGCCTGGAAGCGGGTCCGGGGCTTCCCGTCTGGGGCCTTCTACTGGGCTTTGGGGGCCCTCCTCTTCGCCCTGCCCGCCTTTCTCCTGGACCTCCTCCTTAGGCCCTTGGCCTGGGGGTGGGTGGCCCTTGGCCTCCTCCTCAAGCCCCTCTTCAGCCTGAGGATGCTCCTTGAGGAGGTCTTTGAGGTGGAAAAGGCCCTGGGGGAGGGCCTCGAGGCGGGAAGAAGGCGCCTTTCCCGCATCGTGAGCCGGAGAACCGCAGACCTCTCCGAGGAGGAGGTGCGGGAGGCCGCCCTGGAAAGCCTCGCGGAGAACCTCTCGGATAGCCTCCTCGCCCCCCTCCTCTACTACGCCCTCTTCGGCCTCGGGGGGGCCGCCCTCTACCGCTACGCCAACACCGCCGACGCCATGTGGGGCTACCCGGAGCACGGGGCGAAGGGCGCCTTCGCCGCCCGGGCGGACGACCTCTTGAACCTCCTTCCGGCCCGGCTCACCGGGCTTCTCCTCTGCCCGCTTGGGCTCTGGGGGAGGCTTTGGCGGGAGGCCCGCAAGACCCCTTCCCCCAACGCGGGCTTCCCCATGGCCGCCCTGGCCTTGAGGCTTGGGGTGCGCCTCAGGAAGCGGGGGGCCTACGCCCTGAACCCCCTGGCCCCCTCCCCAAAGGCCCGGCACACCCGGGAGGCCCTCTGGCTCGCGGGGGGCCTGGGCTACGGGGTGGGCCTCCTCCTCGCGGCGGCCACGGGGCTTTGGTAGGCTTTGGGGGTGGCGCAAAGCCGGGACCTTTCCCTGGGGGAAGGGCTGGCGCCCTTCGCGGGGCCG
This sequence comes from Thermus thermophilus, assembly GCF_019974155.1. Lineage (NCBI taxonomy): Bacteria > Thermotogati > Deinococcota > Deinococci > Thermales > Thermaceae > Thermus > Thermus thermophilus. Next base: position 870,136 of record NZ_AP025158.1, on the reverse strand, counting down.
CAGGGGAAGAAGGCCGCCTTGCAGAGGCCCGGGGCCCCTCGGCGGCGGGCCTCCTCGAGGCGCCCGCCCAAAGGTTCCCCGTGCCCGAGGCGCGGCCGGACGCCGCCAGGGAGCCGGACAAACACCCCAAGCCGGGACCCCGAGGCCTCGCCAAAGGGCGCCCTCCGCCTCCGTCCTTAGCCTAGGCCCCACTCGGCCTCCCGCGGCTTCCCTACCATGGAAGGCATGCTGGACGACGTCCTCCGCCCCATCCACGGGGGCACCGACGAGGGCCCCGAGCCCCTCTACGATTTCTCCACCAACGCCAACGCCCTAGGCCCCAACCCCGTGGCCCTGGACTACCTCCGCCGGGCCGACCCGAGCCGCTACCCCGACCCCCTCTACCGCAGGCTAAGGAAGGCCCTGGCCGAGGCCCACGGGGTCTCCCCCGAACAGGTGGCCGTGGGCACAGGGACGAGCGAGCTCATCCACCGCCTGGCCCGCTGGACCTACCTGCGGGGGCCCATCCTCCTCCTCCCCCCCACCTTCGGCGAGTACGCCCGGGCCGCCCGGGCCCTGGACCTGCCCCTCTGGGAGGCGGAAAGCCCCGAGGCCTTCCTGGAGCTCCTCCCCAAAAGCTCCCTCGCCTTCCTCTGCGTGCCCAACAACCCCACGGGGGAGGTCTACCCCTTCCTGGAGGAGGCGGCGAGGCGCGCAGGAGGCGCCCTGGTCCTGGACCTCGCCTACTACGACCTCATGGCCTCCCCCCCGCCCCTTCCCCAAAAGGCCTTCCGCCTCTATAGCCCCAACAAGGCCCACGGCCTCACGGGGGTGCGGGCGGGGTACCTCCTGGCCCCCCTGGACCTCACCCACTTCCAGAACCTCGCCCCTTCCTGGCCCGTTTCCGTGTATGGGGAGGCCCTGCTCTACGCCCACCTGGACCCGGAGGCCCGGGCCTGGCTGGAGGAGAGCAAGAGGGAGCTCTTCCGCCTCCGCCGCCTCCTCGCCGAGGGGCTTAGGGGGCTTGGCCTCGAGGTCCGGGAAAGCCCCGCCAACTTCCTCCTGGCGCGGGTGGGCCGGGCCACGGAGGTGGCGAGGGCCTTGAGGGAAAGGGGCATACGGGTGCGGGACTGCACCAGTTTCGGCCTTCCCGAGTGGATCCGGCTCTCGGCCCAGCGCGAAGAGGCCATCCGAGCCCTCCTCGAGGCCCTGGAAGGGGTCCTTGCTAGACTGGGGGCATGACCCCGGAGCTTGCCCGCTACCTGGAGGAGGCCCTGGGGCGGCTGCGGGCGGCCCTGGACCTGGAGGCCCTTTACCTCTTCGGCTCCCACGCCCGAGGGACGGCGGACCGGAGGTCCGACCTGGACCTCCTGGTGGTGGCCCCCGCCGTGCGCTACGCCTACAACCGCCTCCTGGAAGGTCAGACCAGGGAGGAGCTTAAACGGGCAGACGGTTTCCTCTGCACCTCCTTCCGCCTCAACACCCGCTACGCCGACGACGCGATCCTGAAGGCCCAAGCCGTCCTGGACTCCGCCAGGGAGAGAGGAGAAGACCCCCGGAAGGTGGTCTTCGGGGGGAGAAAGCTCTTCCAACAGCTCAAGCGCAAGCACCTCTCGGGCAAGCCCCTGAAGGAGCTCAAGCGGGAGTGGAGGGAGAGGCGGCAAGGCTTGCTCTACTCCCGGGGAGATAAGACCAAGGGGGGCAACCTGAACCTCAAGCTCTTCGTCAGGTACGGGGTTCTGCAACTCCGGATCAACCTCGGGGACGGGAGCTACGCCCACGCCCTGGTGAAGACGGGCCACCCCAACCTGAGCGCCTTGGTGGAGAGGGTCTACGCCTCTCTTCCCTACAACGTGGAGCTCTCCCTCAAGGACGGCAAGGTCTACGCCACCTTTACCTGGGAGGAGGAGCCCGCGCCCCTCTTGGCCACGAAGGAGAAGGGAGCCCTGGGCATAGACATCAACGCCGACCCCTATCACCTGGCCCTGGCGGTGGTAGGGGCAGACGGGAACTTGAAGCGCCACCTGACCCTCTCCCTGGAGCCCGTGGACCGGGCAGAGAACAGGGGAGCCAAGGAGCTGGTCCTCTGGAAGGTGGCGCACCAGGTAGTTTCTCTGGCCCTGGAGCACGGCGTGGCCATCGCCACCGAGCGCCTGAAGCACCTCCCCAAGGGGAGGAGAGGAGACGGTTCGGGGAGGGTCTTCAGGAGGAAGGCCCACCGCTTCGCCTACGCTTCCCTTCTCCGGAAGGTCCACTCCTTGGCCCGGAAGAGAGGGGTCCAGGTGGTGGAGGTGAACCCCCAGGACACCTCCACCATCGGGATGCTGAAGTACGCCCCGCAGCTTTCCCTGTCCAAGGACGCGGCCGCCGCGTACGTGATCGGAAGGAGAGCCTTAGGGTTCAAGGAGAAGCTCCCCAAAGGCTACGGGAAGCTTCTCCGGGACGAACGCTTCAGGGGTCACGTCCAGGGCTTCTACGCCTCCAGAGTCCGGGAACTGCGAGCCAAGAAAGCGCAGGAACGAAACCCCTACCTCAGGCGCAGGCTTTTCCGGGAGATCGGGAGGGCGAAGCGCCACCTCTCCTTGTTTTCAAGCCTTCAGGGCTCTCCGGGCAGCCAAGAGGGGTCAACCGAGGGAAGGAACTCCCCTGGCGTTAATCCCTGGCGGGTCCTGAGGGTAGGCCTCTTCCTTCCCCTTCTCGGGCGCGAGGTGCCGAGGGACTTCTCTCGCCTCAAGCCCATCCTCTTCAGGGGATCGTGGGAGGGGTGGAGGGGTTGCTTAGGTCCCCATCCTGGTGGGGGGCCGGAGTGCGCTAATGTGCACTCTACTTGACCAGGCCATCGTCCTCACCCCCGAGGAGTTCCAAGAGCGCCGGGAACTCCCCTTCCTCCAGGGGGTGCTATTGGAGGCGAAACCGCTTTATGAGCGTGGAAAAGCGCCGGCTTGAGGACCGGGAGGTGCGCCTTGGGAAGGGCTAAGGCCCTCATCGTCTGGGGCACGGGAAGCGGGGTGGGGAAAAGCCTCTTCGCCGCGGGGCTTCTCCGCCACTTCAAAAGGCTTGGCCTCAAGGCCGCCCCCTTCAAGGCCCAGAACATGGCGAACCACGCCCGGGTGGTCCGGGGCGGGGAGGTGGCGAGCGCCCAGTGGCTCCAGGCCCTGGCGGCAGGGGTGGAGCCCGAGGTGCGCATGAACCCCGTCCTGGTGAAGCCCTTCGGGGAGAGGGGGGCCCAGGTGGTGGTCTGGGGGAAGGTGGACCCCTTCCTCTCCGGGCTTCCCTGGAAGGAGAGGAGGCCCCACCTCGAGGCCCCCGTCCGCGAGGCCCTGGAAGGCCTCCTCGCCGAGCACGACCTCCTGGTGCTGGAGGGGGCGGGAAGCCCGGTGGAGCGGAACCTCTGGCCCGACCTGCCGAACCTAAGGGTGGCCGAGTGGGCGGACGCCAAGGCCCTCCTGGTGGCCGACGTGGACCAGGGCGGGGCCCTGGGGGCGCTCTACGGCACCTGGGCCCTCCTGGGGGAGCACCGAAAGAGGCTCGTGGGCTTCGCCTTCAACAAGTTCCGGGGGGACCTGGAGCTCCTCAAGCCCGCCTACGGCCTCCTTACGGGCTGGACCGGCCTCCCCGTCCTCGGCACCCTGCCCATGCTCCCCCTCGCCCTCCCCGAGGAGGACGGGTTCCGCTACCGCCAGCCCGCCGGGAATGGCCCCAAGGTGGCCCTCCTCCGCTACCCCCACGCGGCCAACCTGGACGAGTTCTGGCCCCTCTCCGAGCTCGCCCGCCCGGTCCACGCCACCTCCCCCGAGGAGGCGGAAGGGGCGGAGCTCCTCATCCTCCCGGGAAGCCGCCTCCCGGCGCGGGACCTCCCCTGGCTTCGGGCCTTCCTCCCCCTGATCCAGAGGCACCTGGAGGCGGGCAGGCCCGTCCTCGCCGTCTGCGGCGGGGCGGAGATGCTCGCCGAGGCCCTCTTGGACGAGGAGGGGGTGGAGGAAAGGGGCAAGTTCCCCGGCCTCGGCCTCCTCCCCTACCGGGTGCGCATGGCCCGGGAGAAGACGGTGGAGCGGAGGCGGGTAAGGCTTCGGGGGCTTTCCGGGTACTGGGGGAGGCTTGAGGGCCTCGAGGTGGAGGGGTACGAGATCCACCACGGCCAGGGCCTCCCCCTCGTCCACCAGGAAGGCCCCCTCCTCGCCACCTGGCTCCACGGCCTCCTGGAGAACCCCGGGGTGCAAAGGGCCCTCTTCGGCCGGGAGGCAAGGGGGCTGGAGGAGGCCCTGGAGGCCCTGGCGGACGCCCTGGAACGCCACCTGGACCTAGGGGCCCTCCACCGGGCCCTGGGGCTTGCGGGGAAGGCCTTCCCCGCGGCAAGCCCCCTTGGGGCCCCCACCGAGGCTTTCGCCTCGGTGGGGCATTTAGACCCGCCCCCACCCCCCGGCCTCGTCCTCCTCTTGGGCGGGGCGAAAAGCGGCAAAAGCCGCTTCGCCCAGCGGCTCGCCGGGCCCTTCGCCACCCTGGTGGCCACCGCCGAGGCCCGGGACGAGGAGATGGCGGAGAGGATCCGCCGCCACAAGGAGGAGCGCCCCCCCACCTGGGAGACCCTGGAGGAGCCCCTGGACCTCCCGGGGGCCCTAAAGAGGGCCCGCCACCCCACGGTGGTGGTGGACTGCCTCACCCTCTGGGTCGCCAACCTGATGGAGCGGGGCCTGGACCCCCTCTCGGAGGCGAGGCGCTTCCTAAGGGCAGTGGAGGAAAGCGGCAAGAGGGTCATCGCCGTCTCCAACGAGGTGGGGATGGGGATCGTCCCCCAAAACCCCCTCGCCCGCCGCTACCGGGACCTCCTGGGCCAGGTGAACGCCCTCCTGGCCGAAGCGGCCCAGGAGGCCTACCTCCTGGTGGCGGGCCGCCCCCTGCCCCTCGGGGGGGGCAGGGTCCCCCCCCAGGAAGCCGGAAGGCCCGGCCCCCAGGGAGGGGAGCCGGGCCCCGGCCGACCGGCCCCTTAGGCCAGCACGTCCTCGGGGTGGCGCGTCCCCTGGGGCCTGGCCTTGAGGATCTCCAGGGCCTCCTCCTCGCTCATCGCCGGGTTCTGGTAGCGGAGGCCCAGGGCCTCCCCCATGAGGCGGAAGACGTGGGTGTTGTCCAAAAGGCCAAGCTGGAGGAAGCGGAGGCCCTGGCCGTAGAGGAGGAGCATCACGGGGCTCGCCGTATGCTGGCCCGAGCCATAGCCGATGTTGGGCCGGTCGGGCCTTTGGGCGTTCCGCTGCACCATGGCCCAGGCCAGGGTGTTGGCCGGCTGGACCCCGTGGCGCACCCCCTCCGGCCAGTAGGCCCTCTCCCGGATGGCCCGCACCACCCTTTCCGCCTCGGGGTCCTCGAGGGCCACCCCCTTCATGGCCCGGAAGGCCTCCTTGACCTGGGAAGCCTCCGGGGCCTGGCCGAGGACCCGGAGCATGTGCTCAAAGCTCGCGCGTTGCGGTTCCAGGAGGTCCAGCCCGTGGGAGCTCTCCAGGTAGCTCCGCCCGGCCCCGTAAAGCCCCCCCACCCCGGTGGCGTGGTCCGAGACCACGATGAGGAGGGTGTCCGGGTTCCGGTCCACGAAGGCGGTGAGGAGCTCCAGGGCCTCGTCCGCCGCCAGGACGTCCCAAAGGGTGGCCCCGGCGTCGTTCAGGTGGTTGGCGTGGTCAATCCGCCCCGCCTCCACCTGGAGGACGAAGCCCCCGCGGTGGGCGGCGAGCCGGGGTAGGGCGGCCTGGACCATCTCCTTGAGGCTCGGCACCCCAAGGCCCTGGAAGCGGCGGTCAATCTCGTAGGGCACGTGGCTGTCGGAGAAGATGCCCAGGAGCCGGGTGGCGTTGGAACGGGCGAGCTCCTCGGGGGTGCGCACCACCCCGTACCCCTTGGCGGCGAAGGCGGCGTAGAGGTCCTTCCCGTCCTTGCGCTTGGCGGGGTTGAAGAAGCGGTCCCCGCCCCCCAGGTAGACCTCGGCCCCGAACTCCAAGTACTGCTCGGCAATGCGCTCCTCAGCGTTCCGGTCGGGGTTGGAGACCACGAAGCTCCCCGGGGTGGCGTGGGTGACGGTGGTGGTGGTCACGAGCCCCACGGCCTTCCCCGCCTCCTTGGCCGCGGCGAAGAAGGGCTTGAGGGGGGTGCCGTCGGCGTGGATGGCGAGCCCCCCGTTCACCGTCTTCACCCCGCAGGAAAAGGCGTTCCCCGCGGCGCTGGACTCGGTGACGTAGCTGGTGAGGCTGTAGGTGTTGATGAGCCCGTTGGGGTAGCGGGCGAGGAGGCGCTCCAGAGCCAGGACCCGCCCCTGCCGCCTCCGGGCGTAGGCCTGGGCGATGGCGTAGTCCTCCCAGGAAAACCCGTCGTAGACGAAGACGATGAGGTTGCGGTACCGCCTGCCCAAAGAGGGGCCGTCTTGGGAAGGCGCCCCCTGGGCCTGGCTCCGGGGCAGGAGGGCCAAGGCCCCCGCGGCCAAGCCGCCTTTCAGAAGGTCCCTTCGCCTCACGTTCCTCACCTCCAGGCCCCAAGCTAAGGGACGCGTGTCAGGAAACGGTCAGGGCCTCGCGCCCCGGGCCTCGCCCTAGCGGGCAGGACAGTCCAGAGGGGGATGGGGGTCTGCGGGCGCCACCTCTACCCGGTAGGCATCGGGCCGGGCCAAGGGTTTCAGGAAGACCCCCACCCCCTCCCCTCCCCGGGCCATGCGCAGGGTGAGCTGGGGCCCGCCCAGGAGGGGAAGGGCGTTGTAGGTGCGGCAACGCAGGGCGAACCCCCTCCCCTCGAGGGCCTTCTGGAACCTTTCCCCGAGCTCCTCAAGGCCCTGGGGCCGGTAAGGAGAGTCCTGCGGAAAGGCAAACTCCGTGACCTCCACCTCCCCCTCCACGATGCGGGCGAGGAGGAGGCCGTCCGGAACCACTAGGCCAAACCGCTGGGACACGGGGAGCTCGTAAACGGGACGGGCCAAGGGAACGCAGGCGGCCAGGAGGACCAAGGGGATCCACCCCAAGAAGGGCCTCAACATCTGACGCCTCCGATCAAAGGGTAACCCCGGGAAGAGGAAGCGGCCTTGAGGCCGCCTTTAGGGTTGCCCGGGTACCCTTTCGCGGGCCGCTCCGCCCGGGCCCCGGGGCTTGACGGGATCCAAAGCGGAGGGGCCATGAGGAGGGCGCAAAAACCCTGTCCCAGGCAGGACCCCTGGCCTTGGGCATCCTCTCCTTCGGCCCCAAGGGCCCTCCCTGCCTCGTCGTGGGCTAAGCGGCCGCACGTTGGCTTCGCCACGTGGGATGCCCGAAACGAGGCCTGGGAACCCCCCCTTTTGGAACTTAGACGAAGAAGAGCTTGTCCCGGTCCACCTCCTTGAGGTGACGGATCCCCAACCGGCCCACCTCCTTCACCAGACGGTCCGCCAGGTGAAGGGGAGCGGGAAGCCGGGGAAAGGCGAACCCACTCGCCGGGTAGAGGCGGGTCAGATGGAAAATCTGGCGGGCCAGGGCCTCGAGGGGCGTGTCCCCCGCCTCGTGCACCAGCTTCAGGGGCCGGGGCGTGCCCCGGAAGTCCCTGTGGACGGTGAGGAGGAGAAAAGTCTTGTCCTCCAAGGGAACGAAAAGCCCGTCCGCCAGGCGCCCCTGCACAGGATAGACCCGCCCCCCACCCGACTTGCGCACCGAAACCAAATCGTAGGCTATGCCTTCCCGGGCAAGGACCTCCAAGGCCAGGGCGAACTCGTCCTGGGGCACGCGGCCGTCCCGAAGGAGGAGGACCCGGGAAGGAAGCCTCCCCGCCTTGCGTTTGAAGGCCCAGAGGGTCTCCTCCAAGAGGTCCCAAACCACCTCCTGGGGGATCCGCTCCCCGGCCTGGGCCTCGGGGAGGGTCCAGAGGAGGTAGCCGCCGTCTTCACCCACGGCGCAGGCCGCGCCCCCGAAGCGAAAAGACTCCCTTCCGCCAGCGTCAAAGCCCACGGCGAGCTCGGCGGGGTAGGGGCCCCTTAGGGCCACCACCTGAAGCCCGGCCTTGGCCAGGAGGCCTAGGAGGGCGTTCTCCCAGCGGTGGCGTTCCCCCTCCCGCAAGGGGACGTTGAGGATTTGGCTGGGAAGGCCTTCCCTAAGGAAAAGGGCCTTCAGGCGGTTGCGGCCCTCCCAGGTCATGGGCGGGGTGAGCACCAGCACGGCCTGGACCCCCTTCTCCTTGGCTTCCCGCAGGGCCTCGCGGAAGGCAAGGCCTTGAGCGGGATCGGCACGGAGGGTGTGCAAACGGAGGGGGGCCCCGCTCGCCTCAAAGGCCTGGAGCAAGGCCCGCCGAAGAAACTCCGGCCACCCTTGGGCCCCGTCTAGGCGCAGGAGGGCCAGGGCGGTCTCCTGGGCCCGGTAAAGGCCCACGCGAAGGGCGTCCGCAGGCTTGCCTACGGCCTTGCGGCCCACGAGCCTAGGGGCTTCCAGGCGGTAGGCCGGGGTGCGCACCGCCTCGGGAGTGCCCAGGCCCAGGCGCCGGCCAATCCAGCCAGCGATCTCCTGGGTCCTTCGGCGCCGCTCTTCCCAGGGCAAGGAGAGGGCCAGGCTCCCCTCTTCTTCATGAAGGTCTTCCAGGGTAAGGACGGGGATCAAAAGGCCCGTCAGATGGGGGATGGGCTTTCGCGGATCCTTGGGGTCCGCCACCCAGGCCACCCGCCCCTCTTCCCGGCCCTGGAGGTGGCCCTTGGAAGTGTGGTACTCCAGGAGGCTTAAGCCGCCCGGGAGAGGGAGCGCCTTGGGGTCTTCCTCTCCTACCCGGAGGAGCTCCCAGGTGCGCCGGTCGTAGGCGTTCCGGACCCGTTTGGGCAGGGGGTGGCCTTGGGCGAGCCAGGACTCGAGGGACATCTCGCAGAGGATCCGGTAAGCGGGGTCCACCTCTAGGAGAAACGCCCCCGAGTCGGAAACCCAAAGGTCCAGGACGGCCCCCCCAAGCACCCGCCACCCGGGCCCCCGGGCGTGCTCCTTCCGGTACACCGCAAACCCCTCCACCCAGACCCCATTGAGGCGCCGGAGGTGCTCCTGAAGGAACCTTCGGGCCAGGGCCGAAAGCACGCTCCGCTCCCCGGGGTCCTTGGGGTCCAGAGGCTTCCTCCCCTTGGGGTAGAGGCGGTAGGCGTAGGTCTGCCCCATTCGCGCCAAGGTGCCCTCCAGGGCCAGGACCTCAGGGGGCGACCAGGAGGCGAGGCCGTCTCCCATGCGCACCGTAACGCCCCCCGCCCGACGGGCCAGCTGGGCGAGAAGGGGGTACACCTCCTCCCGCCCCGGCGGAGGGTCCAAAACCACCTGTAGGTGCCAAGGCCTAAGCTCCTCAGGGTTCAGAAGCCGCAGGGCGAAGCGGTTGAGGAACACTTCCGTTTTTCTAAGGTGGTTCATATCTTGGCTCAGATTTGCATAAGAGTCGCCAAGGATCAAGGGAGGGGGTTTTCCCGGCGCTTAAGCTTGTCTCCCGGACCATGGCGGCCTAGAGGGGGAAAGAGGGGGCTAAGCACCCTGCCGCGGCGGGGGCCCTAAAGGGAAGCTTCCGAGCCTTGTTTCGGGCAACCCGTGTTGCGAAATCAATGGGGAGCCGCTTGGGTCCCGGGGCTTGACAAAATGATAATGCACTTTCATTATCTAAAAGCGGAGGTGCGAGGTGCTATGAGAATGGCGCAAAAAACCCTTGTTTGGGCGGGCCTTCTGGCCATCGGCCTCCTTTCTCCGGCCCTCGGCCACGCCGCGGTCCCGGAGGCCCCGGAGGTCTACCGGGCGGAGGCCCGCCTCTTCGCCCTGGACAACCGCCCCGGGACAACCCGCCTCCTGGCGGTGGACCTCCCCGAGGGCAAGGTGGTGGCGGAGCTCTCCCTGCCCCCCCGGGGGATGAGCCTGGTGGCCGCCCCCTCGGGCCGGTACCTCCTGGTGTCCCGGGGGAGGGACACGGACCGCCAGTGGCTCACCGTGGTCTGGACGGGGAAGGAGGAAGGGCGGTGGAGCCGTCCCGTGGTGGCCAAGACCCTCCTCCTGGGCAAGGGCTGGAACATCGGCCACGGGGCGGAGGCCTACACCTACAGGGGCCGGCTCCTCGCCTTCTCCGAGCGCACCGGGGAGGCCCTCCTCTTCGGGGAAGAGGCCCTGGCCCCGGAAAACGCCTTCCTCCACGAGCGGATCCGGCTTCCCAACCCCGACCACTACCACCTGGTGGAGGCCCCCGAGGGCACCTACCTCACCCTCCTGGCCCGGGGGCAGGTGGTCCTCTACCCCAAGGGCCTGGGCGGGGAGGAGGGCGGCCGCTTCCCCTGCCCCGTGGAGCACGGGGAGGCCTTCCACCGGGAGACGGGGCGGAGCTTCTTCGCCTGCGCCCGGGAGGTCCTGGCCGTGGAGGCGGCCAGGGAGCTCCAGCGCATCCCCTACCCCGTGCCCGGGGAGCGGATCGGGGCCTTCCTGGAGGGGAAGGGGGTCTTCTTCGGCTACTCCGATGGGGTAAAGCACCTCCAGCGCCTGGACCCCGTGGGCCTGCGCCTCACCCCCATCCCCCTGAGCGGGGTCTTCCTCCGGGGAGCGGCGGACGGGGAGAGGCTTTACGTCCTCCTCACCGACGGGAGGCTCCAGGTGCGGGAGGCCCGGGAGGGGAGGCTTCTTAAGGAGGTCCGGGTCGCCCCCAGGCCCTTCCCGGAGGTGGACGAGGACACCGGGGGGGCCATCTACCCGGACCTCGCCCCCTGGGAGGAGCGGGGCCTGGTCTACGTGAGCCTCCCCCACCTGGGCCTGGTGGCGGAGGTGGACGCGGCCCGCGGCCAGGTGGCGCGCTACCTGCGCACGGGGGGAAGCCCCACCCGCCTCGTCCTGGTACGGCCATGAACCCTATGCCCGTGGTCATGTACCTCATGGGCCTCGAGGCGGCCCACGGCCTCCTAGAGGAGCTGGGCTTCGCCAAGCGGCCCCACCCCCAAGGGGTAGGCTCCAGCCTCTACCTCCGGGAGGACACCGTGCTCCACTCCACGGGGATCTGGCACCGGGGGGTCCTCTACCACCGGCCCAAGGAGCGGTTCTACCGGGCCCCCCTTCCCCCCTACCCCCCGGAGGTCCACCCCCAGGCGGAGCCCCTCCCCTTCGCCGAGGGCCTGGCCCACCTCCTGCCCTTCCTCAAGGCCTACGAGGCCCAGGTGGCCCGGGCGCGGGGGGAGGGGCGGGGCCGGTTCCTGCGCCGCCTGCCCCCTGGGGCCAGGCGGCACCTGAAGGACTGGAAGGCCCTCTTCGGTGAAGGGGTGGGAGCGTGACGAGGACGTGGCGCGTCCTTGGCCCGTGGCTTCTTGCCCTTTGGGCCTCCCTGGCCCTGGCCCAGGGGGTGGTGGCCACCACCCCCGTCCTGGCCAGCCTCGCCCAGGCGGTGGCCGGGGAGCGGTTCCGGGTGGAAAGCATAGTCCCCCCGGGGGCGGACCCCCACGCCTTTGACCTGCGCCCCTCCGCGGTGCAACAGCTCGCGGGGGCCCGGCTCCTCATCGCCAACGGGCTTGGCCTCGAGCCCTACCTGCCCAGGCTCAAGGCCCTCCTCCCCCCGGGGGCGGAGGTGCTGGAACTCGCCCCCAGGATGCCCGACCCCATCTGCGGCCTCCGGGGCCTCCAGGAAAGGGGGGTCCACCTCCACGGGGACTGCGACCCCCACATGTGGCTGGACCCCACCTACGGGGTGCGGTACGCCGAGGTCATCCTGGAGGAACTCCTGCACCTGGACCCCAGGGGGGAGGCGGCCTTCCGGAGGAACCTGGAAAGCCTTCGCCGTAAGGCCCTGGAGGAGGACGCCGCCCTCCGGGCCTGCCTGGGCGGGCGGAGGCTCCGCCTGGTGGTGGCCCACCTCTCCCTCTCCTACCTGGCCCGCCGCTACGGCCTGGAGGTGGTTGGGGCCCTGCGGAGCGCCCACGGGGCGGAGGAGGGGGTGAAGGGGCGGATCGCCCTCCTCCGGGAGGCGGAGCTTAGGGGGGTGGACCTGGTGGCGGCCGAGCCCCAGTACGACCCGGCCCCCCTGCGCCGCCTGGCGGAGGAACTGGGGGCCAGGCTTGTGGTCCTCTACACGGATGTCCTGGACCGGAGGGTTCCGGGCTACCTGGAACTCCTCCGTTGGAACCGGGAAAGGCTTTGCGAAGCGGTGAGGGAACGGAGGTAGACCATGCGAAGGAGCGCGTCTTGGTTGGCGGCGGTGGCGTTGACCTCAGGCGTGGCCCTGGCCCATGGGCACGGCGGGGAAGGAACCTTCACCCGCGTGGCCGTGGCGGATGCCCAGCGGCCTCTGGTCCTGGTCTTGGACGAGGAGGGGAAGGAACTCGGCCGCTTCACCGTCCCCTCCCCGGCAAGGCTGTACCCTCTCCCCGGGGGCCAGTACGTCCTGGGGGTGCACGGCGAGGCGGGCGCCCTCTCCTTCCTCTTCGGGGGCTTCCGCCTGGAGGACCACGGGGACCACCAGGACGTGAAGGAGGAGGTCCCCTACGTGGCCGCCACCCTGCGCACGGGGCCCAAGCCCACCCACGCCTTCGTGGGGGAGCAGCACCTCGCCGTCTTCCACGACGGGGACGGGACCGTGGCCCTCTTTGACCTGAGGCGCCTGGGGCTGGACTTCACCCCGAGGCTCGTGGCCACAGGAGGGGCGGACCACGGGGCCGTGGCCTTCCTGGGGGAGGTCCTCCTGGTGGGGGGGATGGAGCGGGGCCAGGTGGAGGCCTACACCCTGGAGGGCAGGCGGGTTCTCACCCTGCCCCAGGCCTGCCCCCGGCTCCACGGGGAGGCGGTCTTGGGGAACGTGGCCGTTTTCGGTTGCTCAGACGGGGTCCTCTTGGTGGAAGCCCGGGGCCAGGGCCTCTTGGGCCGGAAGCTCCCCTACCCTGCCGGGGCCCCCCAAGGGGTGCGCACGGGGACGCTCACCGCCCACCCCGCCCACCCCTTCCTGGTGGGGAACTTCGGGGCAGGGATCCTCTTCATCCATCCCCAGGAGGGGCACCTGGAGGCCCTCGCCCTTCCGGCCCCTCCCCTGCACCTCGCCTTTGACCCCGAAGGGGAGGCCCTTTACGCCCTCACCGCGGACGGACGCCTCCACAAGCTGGACCCCAAAGCGCGCCGGGTGGTGGGGAGCCTGGAGGCCGTGACCCCCTGGGCCCAAGGGGCCCCCCGGCCCGGGCTGGCGGTGGGGCACGGGGTGGCCTTCCTGGCGGACCCCGCCAAGGGCGAGGTGGTGAAGGTGGACCTGGAGGGCTTCAAGGTGGCAGGGCGCTTCCCCGTGGGCGGGGCGCCCTGGGCCGTGGCCCTCTTCCAGGTGGCGGGGGTGGAGCACTAAGGGATCCGGCTGGGGCCGGGCTGGCCCGGCCTCAATAAGTTGACAAATAACTGAGAAACGATTATCAATAAACTCGGAGGTGAACCGTGCGCGTAGCCTACGTGCTCTCAAGCCCTAGAGCGGCAAGCCACAAGCTCGGCCAGATGATCCTTCCCCAGCTGGAAGCGGGGACCCACGGGGTGGAGGTGGTGGGGATCTTCTTCTTTGACGACAACACCCTGATCCTGCAGAAGGGCAACCCCATCGGGGAGCGGCTCGCCAAGGTGGCCAAGGAGAAGGGCATCCTCCTCATGATGTGCGACCTCTGCGCCCTGGAGCGTGGGCTGGCCACGGGGGAGCCCCGCTGGTGCACTCCGGAAGGGGAGGGACGCACCACCCCCGGGGAGTGCCGGGTGGCCCCCCACGTGGTGGAGGGGGTGGAGGTGGGGTGCTTCCCCGACCTCTACCGGGCCCTGGCGGGCCGGGTGGACCAGGTGATCACCCTGTAGCCGGCCCGCCGCTACCCCGGAGCGGGAAAAGGCCTCCCGCAAAAACCCGGGCCTTCCCTTGGTGGGGATGAGGACGCTAATCATGGGCCAGGGCGGGCTGGAGCCTGGCCTCGTCCGTGAGGTCCAGGCGGAGGGGCGTGGCGGAAACGAAGCCCTGGGCCACCGCCCAGCGGTCCGTCCCCTCCTCCGCCTCCTTGAGGGGCCTCGAGGCGAACCAGTAGAAGGGCCGGCCCATGGGGTCCTCCCCCGGGATCACCACCCCCTCGTAGGCCCGCACCGACTGCCGGGTCCAAAGGAACCCCTTGGGCCTTAGGGGCAGGTTCACGTTCACCAGGAAGGGCCGCTCCAAAAGGAGGAGGGTCTCCAGGGTCCGGAGGAGCCAGGGGCGAAGCCCGGAGAAGTCCGGGACCTCCCCGTTGAGGGGCACGCTGAAGGCCGCGGCGGAGAGGCCGAAGAGGTAGCCCTGTTTGGCCGCGGCCACGGTGCCCGAGTGCCAGATCTCGTGCCCCAGGTTGCTCCCCAGGTTCACCCCGGAGAGGACCAGGTCCAAGGGGCCGAAGAGGTAGAGGCCCAGGGCCACGCAGTCCGCCGGGGTCCCCCGCACCCGGTAGGCGGGGAAGTGGGGGCCGTGGAGGGGAGCGGGGTGGGGGTAGGCCCGCACGGGGTGGGCGATGGTGATGGCGTGGCCCGTGGCGCTCTGCTCCGTGTCGGGGGCGGCCACGAAGACCTCCCCGAACTGGGCCGCCGCCTCCGCCAGGGCCCAAAGACCAGGACTGAAGATGCCGTCGTCGTTGGTCACCAGGATCCGCATGGCCTCACCCTAGCGGCCTTCCATCAGGAGGCGGTCAAGGGCCGTCTTCCCTTCCCCGGCGAGCGCTTGAAGGAAAGCCAGGGAGGCCTCCGGGTCCTCCCTCACCTCCAGCACTAGGGGGTTCCCAAGGAAGGGACGAAGCCACTCCCCGTGGTTCAGGACCCCCCGGCCCAGGTTCCAGTGGCGGTCGTAGACCCCGTCCGTGTCGTTCAGGTGCAGGTGCTCGGGGCCCAGGGCAAGCCAGGGCCCGGGGTCGGGGGTCCGGCTGAAGACCCGGGCGTGGGCGGCGTCAAAGCAGAAGCCAAGCTCCCCGGCATGGGCCTCCAAAACCGGCCTCAGGACCTCCGGGCAGGGCTCGTGGCTGTTCTCCAGGAGGAGGCGCACCCCCAGGGTGCGGGCCCGCCGCACCACCAGCCCCAGGGCCTCCGCCAGGGGTAGGGCCCGCTCCAAGGCTTCCTCCGGGGTGTGGCCGTGGGGGATCCCCGAGTGGAAGACGGCCCGGTCTGCCCCAAGCTCCGCCGCACGGTCCAGCCCGAAGAGGAGCCTGCGCAACGTGAGGCCCCTCACCTCGGGGTCCGGCGAGAGAAGGTCTAGGTTCCAGAAGGGAAGGTGCACGGAAAGCTTCCCGGGAAGCCGCCTCCGTAGGCTTTGGAAGAGGGCCTCGTCCTCCAAGAGGGCGGGGTCCAGGTAGACCTCCGCCCCAAGGCCCAGGGCCTGCAGGCGGGGAAGGGCCTCCTCCGCCCGGGAAAGGGGGAAGGCCAGCCTGACATCCATGGCCCCAGCATGCCCCCGGCGTGTCAGCCTCCGGTCAGCTACAGGAACTCCAGGGGGCTTTGCCGGAGGGCAGCCAGGAGCCCCGGGGCAGGAGAAAAAACCCGGGCCGCGCCCCCAGGAAACCCGCTCCCGACAGGGCCCGCCCCCAGCCCAAGACCACCTCCACCCCCCGTCTCCCAGGGGACCATGGCGAAGACCAGACCCCGAGGGGCATCCAAAATGAAGTGCTTCCCTGAATTGGGACCACCCAAGAAAGAAGCCGAGGGGTGTAGTCTGACAGAGCAGCAAGGTGCCCTACCATGGAAGGCATGGATCCCTTAGCGGTCCTTGCGGAAAACCGCCTCCTCCCCCTCCTCACGGTGCGGGGAGGGGAGGACCTTTTGGGGCTTGCCCGGGTCCTAAAGGAGGAGGGGGTTGGGGTTTTGGAGATCACCTTGCGGACGGAGAAGGGCCTCGAGGCCTTGAAGGCGCTCCGGAAAAGCGGCCTTCTTCTGGGAGCGGGCACGGTGCGGAGCCCCAAGGAAGCGGAGGCGGCCCTCAAGGCCGGGGCTGCCTTTCTCGTCTCCCCAGGGCTTTTGGAGGAGGTGGCCGCCCTGGCCCAGGCCCGGGGGGTGCCCTACCTCCCCGGGGTCCTCACCCCCACCGAGGTGGAGAGGGCCTTGGCCCTAGGGCTTTCCGCCCTAAAGTTCTTCCCCGCCGAACCCTTCCATGGGACCCGGGTCCTAAAGGCCTACGCCGAGGTCTTTCCCGAGGCGCGCTTCCTCCCCACGGGAGGCATCAAGGAAGAGCACCTCCCCCACTACGCCGCCTTGCCCAACCTTTTGGCCGTGGGGGGAAGCTGGCTCTTGGAGGGGGACCTGGAGGCGGTCCGGGCCAAGGTACGGGCCGCCAAGGCCCTCCTTAGCCCCCAAGCTCCCGGCTGATCCGCTGGGCAGTCTTGACCACCTCGGCCGCCACCTCGGGAAGCCTTTCCTCGTCCAGGTATACGGCGGCGGTGGAGACGCTCACCGCTGCCACAGGTTCACCCCGACCGTTGAGGATGGGCGCGGCCACGCACCGTACGCCGGGCTCGTTCTCCTCGAGGTCCAGGGCGTAGCCCCGCGCCCGCGTGGCGAGGAGCTCCTCCCGAAAGCGGGCAAAGTCGCTCAGGGTGTTGGGGGTGCGTTTAAGCCCCGGGGTAAAGGCCATGGGCCACCTCTCCTCCGGCAAGAAAGCGAGAAGGGCCTTACCCAAGGCGGTGGACTGGGCGGGAAAGCGGCTTCCGATCTGGCTGGCGAGAAGAAGCTCCCTTTTGCCCGGCACCTTGTCAATGTAGACCACTTCCTTTCCATCCAGGACCGCCAGGTGGACGGTTTCCTTGGTGGCGTCCCGAAGAGCCTCGAGGTGGGGCCGGGCCAGGGCGGGCAGGGAGAGCTCCTCGTAGGCCTTAAATCCTAGACGGATGAGCTTGGGACCCAGGAAGTACCCCTTCCTGGGCTCCCGCCGCAGATAACCCTGGTGGAGATGAAGCGGATAGCGGCGGCATTGGCAGCGGTTTTGGGGCTGGCCTTGGCCCAGACCTACACCCTGCGCTTCAACCACGTCCTGGGCCCCAACCACCCCTACCACGCAGGCTTCCAGACCTGGGCCGAACGGGTGGCCCAAAGGACGGGCGGGGATCTTCGGATCCTGGTCTTCCACAGCTCCCAGCTGGGGATTGAGGAGGACATCATTGAGCAGCTCCGCCAGGGCATCCCCCTGGGGCAGAACACCGACGGGGCCCGTCTCGGCAACTACGTGAAGGAACTCGGCGTTTTCAACGGCCCCTATTTTGTGGCGAGCTACGAGGAGGTGGAAAAACTCGCCAGCCTGCCCGTGGTCCAGGGCTGGGTTGAGCGCCTGGCCCAGCAGTACGGAATCCGGGTGGTCTGCCTCAACTGGGTCCAAGGCTACCGCCACTTCATGACCAACAAGCCCGTGCGTCGGCCCGAGGACCTCAGGGGCCTCAGGATCCGTACCCCGCCCGCTCCCGTCTGGCAGGAGTCCGTGCGGGCCCTGGGCGCGACCCCGGTGGCCCTCCCCTTCGGCGAGATCTACTCTGCCCTCCAGCAGCGGGCCATTGACGGGGCCGAGCTGGTTTACGCCAACATCCCCGACATGAGCCTGTGGGAAGTGCTGAGGTACGTCAACGAGACCAAGCACTTCCTCCTCATCAACTTCCAGGTGGTGGGGGAGGCCTGGTACCAGCGCCTGCCCGCCAACTACCGGCAGATCCTGCGGGAGGAGTGCGTGCGCGCCGGGCGGGAGACCTCCATGCGGATCCAGCAGGAGGAGGCCCGCATCAAGCAGCTCGTCCAGCAGCGGGGCATGACCATCGTGAGCGATGTGGACCTCGCCGCCTTCCGCAAGGCGGCCGAGACCGCCTATGAGCGGCTTGGCCTCAAAGCGGTGCGGGATGCCCTCTACCAGGCCTTGAGGAAGTAGTCCTTTCGCCCCCCGGGCTCCGGGGGGCCTTTTTGCCGCGCATGAGTAGACCAGCGAACGTTCTCCAACGCGTGGAAGAGTTCTTGGCCAAGGCCTTTCTCCTTGCCTCCACCCTCATCGTCTTCGCCGGAGGGGTGGGGCGCTTTCTTGGGCATCCCCTGGACTGGTCCATAGACCTGGCCACCTTCACCTTCGCCTGGGCGGTGTTCCTGGGCGGGGACCTTGCCCTTCGGGAGAACCGGCACGTGGCCGTAGAGAACCTCCTCCGCCTCCTGCCCCCGGGGGCGAGGCGGTGGGCCAGGGTGGGGGTCTGGCTTCTCGTCGCCCTCTTCCTGGCCCTCCTCTTCGTCTATAGCCTTCAGGCGGCCTACCAGACCCGCTTCCGAAGCTTCCAGGGAATTCCCGGCTTCAGCTACACCTGGGTCACCTTGAGCGTGAGCGCGGGAAGCCTTCTCATGTTCTTCACCGCCTTAGGAAGGCTCCGCCAAACCTTTAGGGAGTAGACATGCTCTTGAGCTTTGCCGCATTCCTGCTCCTGCTGCTTCTAGGGATGCCCGTGGTCTTCGCCATCGGGATCGGGGGGCTCGTCTTCTTCCTCACCCAGCCCGGCCTCCAGCTCACCATGCCGGTGCAACTGGCCTTGGCGGAGACCCAGAACTTCTCCCTCTTGGCCATCCCCACCTTCATCCTGGCCAGCAACCTGATGAACGAGCTAGGCGTGACCCGGAGGCTCCTCCGCTTCGCCCACGTGGTGACGGGGTTCGTACGAGGGGGGCTGGCCCAGGCGAGCGTCCTCCTGGGCTTCCTCATGGGAGGAGTTTCGGGCTCAGCCATCGCCGACGCCACCATGCAGGCCAGGCTTCTGGGCCCCGAGATGGTGCGCCGGGGGTACTCCCCGGGGTTCATCGCCGCCCTCCAGGGGTTCTCCGGCCTCCTCGCCGTGGCCATCCCCCCGAGCATCGGCCTCATCCTCTACGGGAGCATTGGCCAGGTGTCCATCGGCCAGCTCTTCGCGGGGGGAATCGGGGTGGGGGTGCTCCTGGCGGCGGCCTACATGCTCACCGTGGCCCTTTTAGCCCGAAACCGGGGGTACCTTCCCGAGGCCGCCCCACCCACGGCCAAGGAAGTCTGGGATGCGTTCCGAGAAGGGCTGTTCGCGCTCCTCTTCCCCTTCCTGCTCCTGATCACCTTACGCTTTGGGATCTTCGTGCCCTCGGAAGTGGGAGCGGGGGCAGTGGTGTACGCCCTGTTGGTGGGGCTCATCTACCGGGAGCTCACCCTTGAGCGGGTGAACCGGGCCTTGGCCCACTCCGTTCGGGACGTGGGCATGGTGGCCCTCCTCATCGCCATGGCTGCGGTTTTGGGCTACGGGATGAAGTGGGAGATGTTCCCCCAACGCGTCTCGGCCTTTCTCCTGGAGGCGGTGCAGAACCCCCAGGTGGCCCTCCTCCTCATCCTCTTGGCCCTCCTCGTTTTGGGCACCGTGCTGGACTCCACGGTGATGATCATCCTCCTCACCCCCATCCTGGTGCCCGCGGCCAAAGCGCTGGGCATTGACCTGGTCTACTTCGGCGTCCTCATGGTGCTCACCTGCGCCGTGGGGCTCCTTACACCCCCCGTGGGGCTTTCCATGTACTCGGTGTGTTCGGTGATGGGGTGCGGCATCGGGGAGTACATGCGGGAAGGATGGCCTTTCCTCTTGGCGACCCTTTTTGTGCTGCTTCTGGCCTACCTTTTCCCCGGGGTGGTGCTCTTCCTGCCCCGGCTCCTCTTCTAAGGAGTGGACATGAGGCTTAAAGGGAAGAAAGCGCTGGTCATCGCGGCGGGACAGGGGATCGGCCGGGCCATTGCCGAGGCTTTTCAGAGGGAAGGGGCCGAGGTCCTGGGAGCCACCCTACATCCGGAGAAACTCCAGGAGGTGGTTCCCGCGGTGCACCTGGATGCCCGGGACAAGGAAGCGGTCTTCCGCCTCATCCAGGGCCTGGACCGGCTGGACGTCCTGGTGAACGCCCAGGGGGTGGTACCGGTGGGAGGGCTTTTAGAGGCCACGGACCAGGACTGGGAGGAAGCCTTCCTTCTGAACGCCAAGAGCGTCTTCTGGGCCATGCAAGCCGCCCTCCCCAAAATGGCCGCCCAGGGCGGGGGAAGCGTCATCAACATCGCCTCGGTGGCGGCCTTCAAGGTGGTGCCCGGCCGCTTCGTCTACAGCGCCACCAAAGCCGCCTTGGTGGCCATGACCAAAGCCGCGGCCTTAGAGTTTGCCCCAAAGGGCGTGCGGGTGAACGCCATCTGCCCCGGGACCGTAGACACCCCTTCCCTGCGGGAGCGGGCCGGGGGAGAGGAGGGCCTTAGGGCCTTTGCCGAACGGCAACTCCTCAAGCGCCTGGGCCGTCCCGAGGAGATCGCCGCCTTGGCGGTCTACCTGGCTTCGGACGAGGGGGCCTTCGCCACGGGGAGCGCCTTCGTGGTGGACGGGGGGATGAGCCTGTGAGGTGGCGGGCGGACTTCCTCTTGGCCTGGGCGGAGGCCCTTTTGCGAAAGGCGGGGGCGGACGAACCCTCCGCCAAGGCGGTGGCCTGGGCCCTGGTGGAGGCGGACCTCAGGGGGGTGGGAAGCCACGGGCTTTGGCGCCTCCCCGTTTACGTGCGCCGCCTCGAGGCGGGCCTGGTCAACCCCAGCCCCACCCTGCCCCTGGAGGAGCGGGGCCCCGTGGCCCTCCTGGACGGGGAACACGGCTTCGGACCCCGCGTGGCCCTAAAGGCCGTGGAAGCGGCCCAAAGCCTCGCAAGGAGGCACGGCCTTGGGGCCGTGGGCGTCAGGCGGAGCACCCACTTCGGCATGGCAGGCCTCTACGCGGAAAAGCTGGCTCGGGAGGGCTTCGTGGCCTTGGTCACCACCAACGCCGAGCCCGACGTGGTGCCCTTTGGGGGGCGGGAGAAGGCCTTGGGCACCAACCCTCTGGCCTTCGCCGCCCCGGCCCCTCAAGGGATCCTCGTGGCCGACCTGGCCACCTCGGAAAGCGCCATGGGCAAGGTCTTCCTAGCCCGGGAGAAGGGGGAGCGGATCCCCCCAAGCTGGGGGGTGGACCGGGAGGGGAACCCCACGGAAGACCCCCACCGGGTCTACGCCCTAAGGCCCCTCGGGGGACCCAAGGGGTACGCCCTGGCCCTTTTGGTGGAGGTCCTCTCGGGGGTTCTGACGGGGGCGGGGGTAGCCCACGGCATCGGCCGCATGTACGACCAGTGGGACCGCCCCCAGGACGTGGGCCACTTCTTCCTGGCCTTGGACTTTGGCCGCTTCGTGGGAAAAGAGGCCTTCCTGGAACGGATGGGCGCCCTTTGGCAAGCCCTAAAGGCCACTCCCCCGGCGCCGGGGCACGAGGAGGTTTTTCTCCCCGGGGAGCTGGAGTCCAGGAGGCGGGAACAGGCTTTGGCGGAGGGCGTGCCCCTCCCGGAGCGGGTGGTGGCGGAACTCAGGGCCCTGGGGGAGCGCTACGGCGTGCCTTGGAGGGACGATGCTTGAGGTGGTGACGGCGGGGGAGCCCCTGGTGGCCCTGGTGCCCCAGGAGCCCGGGCACCTTCGGGGGAAGCGCCTTCTGGAGGTGTACGTGGGCGGGGCCGAGGTGAACGTGGCCGTGGCCCTGGCCCGGCTTGGGGTCAAGGTGGGCTTCGTGGGCCGGGTGGGAGCGGACGAGCTTGGGGCCATGGTGGAGGAAAGGCTCCGGGCCGAGGGGGTGGACCTTACCCACTTTCGCAGGGCGCCGGGGTTCACGGGGCTTTACCTGCGGGAGTATTTGCCTTTGGGACAGGGAAGGGTCTTCTACTACCGGAAGGGCTCGGCGGGAAGCGCCCTTGCCCCCGGAGCCTTTGACGCCGACTACCTGGAGGGGGTCCGCTTCCTTCACCTAAGCGGCATCACCCCGGCCCTTTCTCCCGAGGCCTGGGCCTTCAGCCTGTGGGCCATGGAGGAGGCGAAGCGGCGGGGGGTCCGGGTGAGCCTGGACGTGAACTACCGCCAGACCCTCTGGTCCCCCGAGGAGGCCCGAGGCTTCCTGGAGAGGGCCCTTCCCGGGGTGGACCTTCTCTTCCTGAGCGAGGAGGAGGCGGAGCTCCTCTTCGGCCGGGTGGAGGAGGCGTTGCGGGTTCTCTCCGCCCCCGAGGTGGTCCTGAAGCGGGGCGCAAAGGGAGCTTGGACCTTCGTGGACGGGAGACGGGTGGAGGGGAGTCCCTTCGCCGTGGAGGCGGTGGACCCCGTGGGTGCGGGGGACGCCTTCGCCGCCGGTTACTTGGCAGGGGCGGTGTGGGGGCTATCGGTGGAGGAAAGGCTTCGCCTCGCCAACCTCCTCGGGGCTTCCGTGGCGGCGTGCAAGGGAGACCACGAGGGGGCACCTTACCGGGAGGACCTCGAGGTGCTCCTGAAGGGAGCAAAATCCTTTCTTCGGTAGGAGGAGGTGAGGACATGGAACGGAAAGCCTTGGTTACAGGGGGAAGCCGGGGCATCGGCCGGGCCATCGCCGAGGCCTTGGTGGCCCGGGGTTACCGGGTGGCCATCGCCAGCAGGAACCCGGAGGAGGCGGCTCAGAGCCTCGGGGCCGTGCCGCTTCCCACCGACTTGGAGAAGGACGACCCCCAAGGGCTCGTCAAGCGGACCCTCGAGGCCCTAGGCGGCCTCCACGTCCTGGTCCACGCCGCGGCGGTGAACGTGCGTAAACCCGCCCTGGAGCTTTCCTACGAGGAGTGGCGCCGGGTGATCTATCTGCACCTGGACGTGGCCTTCCTTTTGGCCAAGGCGGCGGCGCCCCACATGGCGGAGGCGGGCTGGGGACGCGTGCTCTTCATCGGATCGGTGACCACCTTCACCGCCGGGGGGCCCGTGCCCATCCCCGCCTACACCACGGCCAAGACGGCCCTCCTGGGCCTCACCCGGGCCCTGGCCAAGGAGTGGGCCCGCTTGGGGATCCGGGTGAACCTCCTCTGCCCGGGCTACGTGGAAACGGAGTTCACCCTCCCCTTGCGGCAGAACCCCGAGTTCTACGAACCCATCACCGCACGGATTCCCATGGGGCGCTGGGCGAAGCCTGAGGAGATCGCCCGCGTCGCCGCGGTTCTTTGCGGGGACGAGGCGGAGTACCTCACGGGCCAGGCGGTGGCGGTGGACGGGGGCTACCTCATCTACTGAAAAGGCACGGGAGGCGCCACGTCTCCGGAGAAGGACCTCATGGCCTTCGCCCTCCTGACCAGGGGGAGCCCCTAGAAACCACCCTGCGCCGGGGCCTCTCTTCCAGCTTGCGCCCGCATGGGGCGGCACCAAGCGGTAGGCCTCGCCGCCTGGGAACGGCCACCGCCCCGGCTCCCCCAGGGGGTCGGAGCAGGGCTTTTAGAAGAAGGCGGTTCGCACCCGGCCCGTCGCGGCCGGGGGCGGGAGGGGAGCCGGACCGGGACGAGGGCTCGAGGCCCCTCTTGCAAGCGCTTTCAACAGGTGCTATACTCCCCGGCAAAGATGACCAAGGCTCGCCCCACCATCGCCGAAGTGGCCCGCCGCGCGGGCGTCTCCCCGGCCACGGTGTCCCGGGTGCTCAACGGCACCGCCCGGGTCTCCCAGGAGAAGGTGCGGGCGGTGCTCCAGGCGGTGGAGGAGCTGGGCTACGCCCCGAGCCCCCTGGCCCAGGGCCTGGCCACGGGGCGCTCCTACGCCGTGGGCATCCTCCTTTCGGACTTCGCCAGCCCCTTCTTCGGCCCCATCCTCGAGGCCCTCACCCTGGAGCTGGAGGCCACCCCCTACCGCCCCATCGCCGTGCCCGGCCACTGGAGCCTGGTGCGGGAGCTGGAGGCCCTGGAGTTTTTGAAGGCCCACCGGGTGGAGGCCCTGGTCCTCCTCGGCACCGCCCTGGACGGGGAGGCCTTGGGGGAGTTGGGCATCCCCGTCCTCGCCTTCGGCCAGCGGGTAGAGGGACCGAAGGCCTGGTCCCTTTGCCTGGACAACCAAAAGGCGGCCTACGAGGCCACGCGCTACCTCATGGACCGGGGGCACACCCGCATCGTCCACATCTCCAGCCACCGGGGAGGGATGGACGTCCGGGAGCGGCTTCTCGGGTACCGCAAGGCCATGCGGGAGGCGGGCCTCGAGGCCCGGGTGGTCTACGGCGACCTGGAGGAGGAGGGCGGCTACCGCGCGGCGGCGGAGGCCTTTCGCCGCTACCCCGACACCACCGCCCTCTTCGCCGCCAATGACCAGACGGCCTTCGGCGCCCGGCTTTACCTCTACGAGCAAGGGCTTCGCGTGCCCGAGGACGTCTCCCTCGTGGGGTTTGACGACATCGCCTTAAGCGCCTACCAGATCCCCCCGCTCACCACCGTGCGCCAGCCCATCCAGGAGATCGGCATAGCCCTGGGCCGCGCCCTCCGGGCGGTCCTCGCGGGGGAGGTGCCCACCTTGCCCCGCCTGGAGCTGACGCTGGTGGAAAGGGCCTCGGTAAGGGAGGTGGGAGCCTGAGAAAAACGGCGGCCCTTAGGCTTTAGGCCCTTGGCCCACCCCGAAAAGGGGTGGAGGACGCGAAAGGAGGTTCTCATGGTTAAGAAAGCGCTTTCAAGCCTTCTCGTCCTGGCCTCCCTGGCCTTCGCCCAGAAGACCTGAGTGGGCCTTCGGCTACACCCGGCGCTTCGGCCTCTACTACGTGGACTTCCCCAGCCAGAGGCGCATCCCCAAAAGGAGCGCCCTCTGGTTCCGGGAGCGGATCGCGCGGGCCCAAACCTGAGCGCCCGCGTGTTGATCCCGCCCCTTAGGGCCCCCGAACCGGGGAGGGTGGAGGCTTCTCCACCCTCCCCATAAGGGCCTCGAGGTCCCGGGAAGAGGCCCTAAAACTCAAAGAAGGCCGGGACGAAGGCGTAGCCCTCCCCTTCCCGGCGGATGTACCCAACGGCGGGCCAGGGGAAGTGGTAGGCGGTGATGAGGCTCCGCTCCTCGGAGACCTTCTGGAAGAGGCGGGCCCGGGTCCGCACCACCTGCGCCTTGTCCATGTCAAAGCCCAGGTAGGCCTGGGGGAAGCGGAGGGAGAGGAGGTAGTGGCCCGCCGCATCCCCGAAAATGAAGAACCTCTTTCCCTGGGAGGTGGCCTCGAGGCTCATGTGCCCCGGGGTGTGGCCGAAGGAGGCCACGGCCCGCACCCCCGGGAGGATCTCCTCGCCGTCCTCCACGGGCCGGATGCGCTCCTTTAAGGGCACGAGGGCCCTTTGCACCGCGGGCGAGGGGTTCTGAAGCCAGAACTCCAGGTCCACCCGGCCCATGAGGTGCTCCGCCTTGGGGAAGACGGGCCGCCCCTCCCCGTCCACCAGCCCCCCGATGTGGTCGGGGTGGCCGTGGGTGAGGAAGACGTGGGTGATGTCCTCGGGAAGGTAGCCGGCAAGCTCCAGGTGGGCGAGGAGCCGCCCCCCACTTCCCGCACCCCTCCCCGTGTCCACGAGGAGCCTGGCCTCCCCCAGGTCCAGGAGCACCGGGTTGAAGTTGTTGCGGGTGGCCTCCGGATCCAGGAAGTTCTCCACGAGCGTCCTGCGGAAGTCCTCCTGGAGCTCCGGGTTCGCCCCCCAGTTGGGGAGGAGGGGGCCTGGAGGGGACTGGCCGTCGGAGAGGACCACCGCCTGGATCTCCCCTACCCGGAAGCGGTAAAAGCCGCCCCCGTTCACCCCCTTGGGCGCGCGCCCCTGGGCCCGGCCCAAGGAAAGGCCTCCCGCCGCCAAAAAAAGCCCCGCACCGGTGAGGAAACGCCTGCGGTCCACTCGCCACCTCCTTTGCGGGCAGGATAACCCTGACCGGGGCCTGGAAGCGTGCCCCAGTTCACCTTGGTGGCGGCCTCTAAGCACCCCCGGGGCCCGAAGGAAGCTTCCCCAGCCTCATTCGGGCATCCCATACCGCTCGGGCAGGCTCGGCCTCAAGGTAGGGGCTTCACCTGTGAGGAAGAAGAAGCTGGGCACCGCCACGGGGAGCCGGGCCTACAGGCTTTCCCTCAAGCGCTCTTGGCCCGCAGGAGGGCGGGGCCCCTCAGGGGCGCCACCTCCTCCTCCGCCAGGTCCAGAAGGGCCAAAGTGTTCCCTTCGTGGTCCACGAACTCCACCACGTACCCCCCGTGGGGGTAGACCAGGACCACGGTCCCCACGTTCCCGGCCTCGAGGCCCCACTCCTCCTTGTCCCGCTTCAGGACCACCAACTCGTGCTCCCGGATCATCGCCCCCTCCAGGGATAGGCCGTCACCAGACGGGCCGCCGCACCCTCCTTCTCAAGGTACCAAACGCTCTGCAAAAAAACCTCCCGCCTAGGGCCGCGAAGGGGACCCCTAAGGACCAGCACCAGGCCCTCGCCCAGGAAGCCTGGTCTGCGGGCCACCTCCTCCGCCTCCTCGGCATGGCGGAGCAAAGCCCTTTCCAGGGCCTCGGGATTACCCGGGGAAAAACCCAGCGCCGTGAAGAAGCGGGCCTTGCTTCCCCCTCGGGATGTTTGGGGTTGAGGAGGTACTCCGTGATCCTGGCCCTAGGGACAAAGAAGTCCACGAAGGAAGCTTACCGCGTCCCCTTCCCTCTATGGGCAAACCCCTCTTCTTCACCCCGAGGAGCTAAACCTTAACAGCGAAGGTACCGGGGCAAGACCTCCTCCAGGGCCTGGGGCGCGGGCAGAAGCTCCCTTAGGGCCTCGGGGAAGGGGGCGGTGTTCCCTTCCTTGAGCATGAGGTACTGGTCCAGGGTAAGGGGGCTTATGGGCAAGGGGGAAAGGAGGGGCACGAGGCGGTCCATGAGCCAAAGGGGAAGGGAAAGAAAGGGCTTCCTCCGCCCCAGGACCTCCATCACCAGCTGGAGGAGCTCGCGGAAGGTATACTCCTTAGGCCCCACCAGGTCGTAGGTCCCCTCGAGGCCCCGCTCCAAGGCCCCCACGAAGGCCTCCGCCACGTCCCCCACGTACACGGGCCGGAAAGGAAAGCTCCCGTCCCCAATGAGGGGGACGAAGGGGAGGGGGGCGCAGACGAGGCCCCTCAAGACCCCGCCGAAGAACTCGTCCCCGGGGCCGAAGATGAGGCTTGGGCGGAAGATGGCGTGGCTCAGGCCGCTTTGGCGCACCAGGGCCTCCCCTTCAGCCTTGGTCCGGTGGTAACGGCTTGGGGCGTTTGGCCTTGCCCCCAGGGCGGACATGTGGAGGAGGCGGCCCACCCCGGCCCGTTCCATGGCCTTCAGGAGGTTCCTCACCCCCTCCACGTGCACCGCCCGGAAGGTCTGGTCCCTTTCCCGAATGATCCCCGCGAGGTAAACGGCGGCCTCCGCCCCCTCGAGGTCCGGCACCTCCCGGGCGATGTCCCCTTCCACGAGGACCGCCCCCTGGGGCAGGGGCCTGGACCTGCGGGCGAGGACCAGGGGGGTGTGGCCCCGAAGGAGAAGGCGGCGCACCACCTCCTGGCCCACGAAGCCCGTTCCGCCGACGACGAAGACCCGCATTCAGGCCGCTTCCAGGACGCCGCCCGCCTCCTGCTCCAAGGCGGCGAGGTCCAGGAGGTAGATCCTGCGGTAGGCGGTAAGGATGAGCCCCTCCCGGCGGAGGTCGGCGAGGACCTTGGAAACGGATTCCCGGATGGAGGCGGTGGCTTCGGCGATGTCCTCGTGGGAGACGGTGACGTAGATGCCCTGCCTGTCCCGGGCCGAAAGCGGGGTGTCCGCCAGGAAGAGGAGGTAGCGGGCGATGCGGGCGCGAAGCTCCCCCGTCTGCAGGTGGGCCTCGTAGGCCTGGACCCGGCGCATCTGCCGGGCGAGGTTTCGGACCACCCGGTGCAGGGCCTCGTGGTCCATGGCCCCGGGGTCCAGCTCCTGGACCACCACGTCCGTCATGGCCTCGGCGGTGTAGCGGTAGGCCTTCCCCTCCAGGGCCTCCTCCCCGAAGTAGTCCCCGGGAAGAACGTGGCGCAGGGTGATGAGGCGGCCGTCGGGAAGGAGCTCCACTACCCGCACCAGGCCCTTTTCCAGCCGGTAGAGGGTGCGGGCCTCCTCTCCCCTCAGGTAGATGACTTCCTTCCGGGCAAAACCCTTCATATCGCCTCCTTTTCTGACCCCCTACGAGACCAAAGCGCCTCGGCGAGGTCCTCCAGGGTCCCCAAGTACTCGGCGCCAAGCCTCCTGGCCTCCTCCGGCCCCGCCCCCTGCCCCCCGAGGAAGACCCGCGGGGCGAGGTCCTTAAGGGCCCCATCGGGGAGGGCCCTTAAAGGCTCAGAGAGGAGGGCGGAAAGGACCACCGCTCTTGCCCCGAGCCGCCGGGCCAAGGCCCTGAGGTCGGGCAGAGGGGTGTCGGGGCCGAGGTAGAGGGCCGGGACCCCCTTGCGGCGGAGGTGGTAGGCGGCGAGCATGGCCCCGATCTCGTGCCGCTCCCCGGGAGGGGTGGTGACGAGGACGGGGGGCCCGGGGGGGGAGCCTGCGAGGTCCAAAAGCTCCTGGAGCCTTGCCCGGAGGAAGGTGGAGGCCAGGTGCTCCTCCGCCACCCCCATCTCCCCCCGGTGCCAGGCCTCCCCCACCTCCCGGAGGACGGGGAGGAGGAGGTGCTCCAGGACGCCCTCCGGGCCCCAAAACCTAAGCCCCCGGCGGAAGAAGGCCTCGGCCCCGGCGAGGTCCCCCCGGAGGAGGGCCTCGAGGAGGCCGGTCCCCAGGTTCTCAGGGGGCAGCTTCTGGGCCAGGTAGCGGCGGATGGCGGCTTGGGGCGTGGCCCCCTCCTCCAGCCAGCGCTTGATGGTCTTCAGGGCCTCCACGTCTTCCGCGCTGTAGAGGCGGTGCCCTCCCGGGGTACGCCGGGGCTTGGGGAAGCCGTAGCGGCGCTCCCACTGGCGGAGCACCTCGGCGGAGAGGCCGGTCATGGCCTCCACCTCGGCGATGCTGTACACCCCGGAGGAGGTCATGGCCTAAGGGTAGCAGGTTGTACAACTCCTGTCAAGGTCTTGTACAGCTTGGCCGAGTGTGGGCGGGACAAAAGTCCCGTAAAAGGGGTACACTGAAACTGAGCTCAGTATGGAGCCCGATTGGAAAGCCCTCCTCCGGATCCTCCGGGCCCACTCCGCCACCTTCTACCTGGGAAGCCTCCTCTTCCCCAAGGAGGCCCGCAAGGGGGCCTGGGCGGTCTACGCCGCCTGCCGCCTGGGGGACGAGGCGGTGGACGGGGAGGGCGGGGGCCCCAAGGCCCTAGAGGCCTGGTGGGCAGGAGTGGAGCGGGCCTACCGGGGAAGGCCCCTCGCCGAGTGGGAGAAGGGCCTCGCCTGGGCCCTGGAGCGCTGGGACATCCCCTTTGAGGCCTTCGCCCACATGCGGGAGGGCTTCCAAACCGACCTCGGCCCCGTGCGGCTCAGGACAGAGGAAGAGCTCCTCCGCTACTGCTACCAGGTGGCGGGCACCGTGGGGCGGATGATGACCCCCATCGCCGGGGGGGATGGGGAGGCGGAGGCCCGGGCGATCCAGCTGGGCCAGGCCCTGCAGCTCACCAACATCCTCCGGGACGTGGGGGAGGACCTGGAGCGGGACCGGGTCTACCTGCCCATGGAGCTCCTGGAAGCCTACGGGGTGCGCCTGAGCGACCTTATGGCGGGGCGCATCACCCCGGGGTACCGCGCCCTCATGGCCCACCTGGAGGGTAAGGCCCGGGCCCTCTACCGGGAGGGGCTTACGGGCCTGGGCCACCTCAAGGTGGGCCGGGCGGCCATCGCCCTTGCCGCCTTGCAGTACCGGGGGATCCTGGACAAGCTCAGGCTCTCGGGCTACGACAACCTGGGAAGGCGGGCCCACCTCAAGGCCTGGGAACGGGTCCTTCTCGTCCCCAAGGCTCTCCTCACCGCCCGTTTTCCCCCAAGGCCGGAGGGAAGCCCCTGATGGGCCCCTTTCTCGTCTGGCACCGGGGCGACCTCCGCCTCCACGACCACCCGGCCCTCCTGGAGGCCCTGGCCCGGGGGCCGGTGGTGGGCCTCGTGGTCCTGGACCCCAACAACCTGAAGACCACCCCGAGGCGGCGGGCCTGGTTCCTGGAGAACGTCCGGGCCCTTAGGGAGGCCTACCGGGCCCGGGGCGGGGCCCTTTGGGTCCTGGAGGGCCTCCCTTGGGAGAAGGTGCCCGAGGCGGCGAGGAGGCTTAAGGCCCAAGGGGTCTACGCCCTGAAAAGCTACACCCCCTATGGCCGCCACCGGGACGCCCGGGTGGCCGAGGCCCTTCCCGTCCCCCTCCACCTCCTCCCCGCCCCCCACCTCCTCCCCCCCGACCTCCCCAAGCCCTACCGGGTCTACACCCCCTTTAGCCGCCTCTACCGGGGGGCCGACCCGCCCCTTTCCCCTCCCGAGGCCCTGCCTAAGGGGCCGGAGGAGGGGGAGATCCCCCGGGAAGACCCGGGGCTTCCCCTCCCCGAGCCGGGGGAGGAGGCGGCCTTGAGGCGGCTTTGGGGCTTCCTCGAGGCCAAGCTTCCCCGCTACGCCGAGGAACGGGACCGGCTGGACGGGGAGGGGGGCTCGAGGCTTTCCCCCTACTTCGCCCTGGGGGCCCTCTCCCCGAGGCTTGCCGCCTGGGAGGCGGAGAGGCGGGGCGGGGAGGGGGCGAGGAAGTGGGTGGCCGAGCTCCTTTGGCGGGACTTCTCCTACCACCTCCTCTACCACTTCCCCTGGATGGCGGAAAGGCCCCTGGACCCGAGGTTCCAGGCCTTCCCCTGGGAGGAGGACGAGGCCCTCTTTCAGGCCTGGTACGAGGGGAAGACGGGGGTCCCCCTGGTGGACGCCGCCATGCGGGAGCTAAGGGCCACGGGCTTCCTCTCCAACCGGGCCCGCATGGCCGTGGCCCAGTTCGCGGTGAAGTACCTCCTCCTCCCCTGGAGGAGGGCGGAGGAGGCCTTCCGCCACCTCCTCCTGGACGGGGACCGGGCGGTGAACCTCCAGGGCTGGCAGTGGGCGGGAGGGCTTGGGGTGGACGCCGCCCCCTACTTCCGGGTCTTCAACCTGGTGGCCCAAGGGGAACGGCACGACCCCGAGGGGCGTTGGCTCAAGCGCTGGGCCCCGGAGTACCCCTCCTACGCCCCCAAGGACCCCGTGGTGGACCTGGAGGAGGCGAGGAGGCGCTACCTGCGCCTGGCGAAGGGCCTCCCCCGAGGGTAGGCGGGGGTACACTCCTGGGAGGGGCCTCCCCGGTAGAGTGCGGGCATGTTCAAGGTGAAGGACCCGGAAAAGGCCCTCAAGGCCATCGCCCTCTTCCGCTACGCCCTGGCGGCCCTCTTCCTCCTCCTCGCCCTCCTCCGCCCCGAGAAGCTCCTCTTCGGAGGCTTAGGCATCCTCGCCCTCCTCATGGCCCGCTCGGGGTACTGCCCCCTGGTGCGCCGTTAAGATGCTCCCATGAAGCGCCTCTCCCTGAGGGAGGTCCAGCCCTACCTAAGAAACCTCCAGCAAGACCCCCTCTCCGTCCTCCTGGAGTGGGGCCGGGCCCACCCCCGGCTCCTCGTTCCCCTGCCGGGCTTCCCCTTGGCCCTGGTCTTTGACCCCGAGGGGGTGGAGGGGGCGCTCCTCGCCGAGGGGACCACCAAGGCCACCTTCCAGTACCGGGCCCTCTCCCGCCTCACGGGAAGGGGCCTCCTCACCGACTGGGGGAAAAGCTGGAAGGAGGCCCGCAAGGCCCTCAAGGACCCCTTCCTGCCCAAGGCGGTCAGGGCCTACCGGGAGGCCATGGAGGAGGAGGCCCGGGCCTTCTTCGGGGAGTGGCGGGGGGAGGAGCGGGACCTGGACCGGGAGATGCTCGCCCTCTCCCTGCGCCTCCTCGGGCGGGCCCTCTTCGGGAAGCCCCTCTCCCCAAGCCTCGCGGAGCACGCCCTTAGGGCCCTGGACCGGATCATGGCCCAGACCCGAAGCCCCCTGGCCCTCCTGGACCTCCCCGCCGAGGCCCGCTTCCGGAAGGACCGGGCCGCCCTCTACCGCGAGGCGGAAGGGCTCATCGCCCACCCGCCCCTCTCCCACCTCCCCCGGGAACGGGCCTTAAGCGAGGCGGTGACCCTCCTGGTGGCGGGCCACGAGACGGTGGCGAGCGCCCTCACCTGGTCCTTTCTCCTCCTCTCCCACCGCCCCGACTGGCAGGAGAAGGTGGCGGAGGACGAGGCCATGGCCCTCGCCGCCTTCCAGGAGGCCCTGAGGCTCTTCCCCCCCGCCTGGGTCCTCAC
Source organism: Thermus thermophilus (assembly GCF_019974155.1). Classification (NCBI taxonomy): domain Bacteria; kingdom Thermotogati; phylum Deinococcota; class Deinococci; order Thermales; family Thermaceae; genus Thermus; species Thermus thermophilus. The sequence continues at coordinate 838,144 of NZ_AP025158.1, read as the reverse complement.
CCGGAGGCTGGAAAGCCCCCTCTCCCTGGGAGGGGACCGGCTTCCCGCGGGCACCACCTTGGTCCTCTCCCCTTACGTGACCCAGAGGCTCTACTTCCCCGATGGGGAGGCCTTCCGGCCCGAGCGCTTCCTGGAGGAAAGGGGGACCCCTTCCGGGCGCTACTTCCCCTTCGGCCTAGGGCAGAGGCTCTGCCTGGGGCGGGACTTCGCCCTCCTCGAGGGCCCCATCGTCCTGCAGGCCTTCTTCCGCCGCTTCCGCCTAGACCCCCTCCCCTTCCCCCGGGTCCTCGCCCAGGTCACCTTGAGGCCCGAGGGCGGGCTTCCCGCGCGGCCCAGAGAGGGGGTGCGGGCGTGACCTACCTGGCCTTCCACCTCGTCTTCCTCCTCCCGCCCCTTCTCCTCCTCCTGGCCACGGGCCTTCCCCGGCCCCCTAGGCTCTGGGCCTACCTCCTCATGCCCCTCATCGCCCTCCTCTACACCACCCCCTGGGACAACTACCTGGTGTGGCGGGGGGTCTGGGGCTACCCGGAAGGGAGGGTGCTCCTGCGCCTCGGGTACGTGCCCCTGGAGGAGTACCTCTTCTTCCTCCTCCAGCCCCTCCTCACCGGGGCCTTCCTCCACCGGGTGGCGGGGGCGCCGCCTTCGGCGGGGCGGGGCCTCGCCCGGGTGGTGGGGGGCGGGGTGTGGCTCCTCGTGGCCGCCCTGGGGGTCCTCCTCCTCGCCCTCGGGGGGAAGGGGCTTTACCTGGGGCTCATCCTCGCCTACTTCGCCCCCGTCTTCGTCCTGCAGTGGGCCTTCGGGGGAGACCTCCTCTGGGGCTGGCGGCGGGCCCTCCTCCTCGGGGCGGGCCTCCCCACCCTCTACCTCTGGTTCGCCGACGCCTGGGCCATCCGGGAGGGGATCTGGTGGATCTCCCCCCAGTACACCCTAGGCCTTGGGGCCTTCGGGCTTCCCCTGGAGGAGATGGCCTTCTTCCTCTTCACCAACCTGGCCGTGGTCCAGGGCCTCCTCCTCGCCTGGCACCCCGAGGCCCTGAGGCGCCTAAGATAACCCCGTGGCCGACCTCTGGGAACGCCTGAAGGACAGGCCCACGGGCAAGGCCCTGGGCCTCGTGGTGGAGGCCCTCCTCCTGCGAAGCCTCAAGGGGAGCCTCCGGGGGGTCTACCTGAGGGGGGAGGCGCCCGCGGGCCCCCTGGTCCTCGTCCTGAACCACCACGGCTTCTTTGACGGCCACCTGGTTTGGCTTCTGGGGAGGCTCTACCGGAGGCCCCTAAGCCTCCTTGTGGCCGAGGAGAACCTGCGGGCCTTCCCCGTGCTGAAGCTTGTGGGGGCCTTGGAGGCGGGGCGGGTGCGGGAGGCCCTGCGGAGGCTTAGGCGGGGGGAGTGGGTGGCCCTCTTCCCCGAGGGGGCCATGCGCTACCCGGGGCCCCTGGGGCCTCTTAAGGAAGGGGCTTCTTGGCTTGCGGAAAAGGCGGGGGTTCCCCTCCTCCCCGTGGCCTTAAGGGTGGCCCTCCGGGGGTACGAGCACCCCGAGGCCTTCGTCTGGATCGGGAAGCCCATCCCCCCCAAGGAGGCCGGGGCCCTGGGGGGGCTTCTCCAGGGGCTGGACGCCCTCCTCGCCCAAACCCACCCCCGGGAGGTGCCGGAGGGCTTCCAGGAGGTGCTTCGGGGGAGGCGGAGCCTGGAGGAAAGGGTGCTTCCCCTGGTGAGGCTCTTTCGGCCATGACGGGGGACTTCTTCTTCGGGGTCTTCCTCTTCCTCCTCCTGAGGTGGCTCGCCCTTCTCTATAACCTCCTCGCCTTCCCCCGCCTAAGGCCCCGCCCCACGCCCCCGAGGCCCACGGCCTCCATTCTCGTGCCGGCCCGGAACGAGGCGGAAAACCTAAAGAGGACCCTCCCCGCCCTCCTCCGGCAGGGGGCCCTCGAGGTCCTCGTCCTGGACGACCTCTCCGAGGACGGCACCGCCCAGGCCGCCCTGGAGGCGGCGGGGCACCACCCCGCCTTCCGCCTCCTCCGGGGCGCCCCCCTGCCCCCGGGCTGGACGGGGAAGAACTGGGCCTGCTTCCAGCTCGCCCGGGCGGCGCGGGGAGAGGTCTTGGTCTTCACCGACGCCGACGTCCTCTGGGAGGAGGGGGCCTTGGGGGGGCTTCTGGAGGCCCTTCAGGGGAAGGAGATGGTCTCCGCCCTCCCCCGGCAGGAGGTGGGCCTTAGGGAGGGCGCCCTGGTGGCCTTCGTGATGCACGGGCTCCTCTCCTTCCTCCCCCACCCCCTTCTGGAAAGGCTACGGGTGGCGAACGGCCAGGTCCTGGCCTTCCGCAGGGCGGCCTACCTCGCCCTCGGGGGGCACAAGGCGGTGAAGGGGGAGGTCCTGGAGGACGTGGCCCTGGCCCGAAGGGCACGGACCTACGGCCTCTTCCTGGGCAGGGGGCTTTTCCGGGCGCGGATGTACCGGGGCTATGGGGAGGCGGTGGCGGGCTTCGCGAAGAACTTCCTGGCGGTCCACCTGAAGAACCCCGCCGTCCTCCTGGGCTCGGCCTTTTACCACCTCGCCCTCTACACCCTGCCTTGGCTCTTTGGGCGTTGGGAACTTGGGCTTATGGGCCTTCTGGAGCGGCTTTGGGTGCAGAAGGCCCTCGGGGGGCCCCTCTGGCCCGCCCTCCTCACGCCCCTCGCCCCCCTTCTCCTCCTCCCCGTCTACCTCCTGGCCCTCCTCCCGGGAAGGCGCTGGAAGGGGCGGAAGGTGTAGGGGGCGTGGCCTCTGAACTAGACAGACCGGTCTTTTCCGTTTACCCTGAGGGGGTGAAGGCCATCTGGCAACTCCAAGAGGCCAAAGCCCGCTTCTCCGAGGTGGTGGAGCGGGCCCTCAAGGGGGAGCCCCAGCTCGTCCTCCGGCGGGGCAAGAAGGCGGTGGTGGTGCTGGACTGGGAGACCTACGCCCGCCTCGCGGGGGAAGAGGCCTCGGTCCTCGAGGCCCTAAGACCCCCCAAGACCCTCCCCAATGAGGAGGTGGAAGCCCTCTTCCAAAGGCAAAAGACGGGCTTCCGGGAGGTGGACTTCTGAGGTACCTGCTGGACACCAACGTGGTCTCCGAGGCCGTCAAGCGGCGGCCTCACCCCAAGGTGGTGGCCTTCCTGCGCCACCTTAAAGTGGGGGAGGCGTACCTCTCCGCCCTCACCTTGGGCGAACTGGTCCAGGGGGTGGCCCGGGCCCCGGAGGCCCGAAGGGCCACCCTCAGCCGATGGCTCTCGGGGCTGAAGGCAAGCTTCTCGGGGCGGATCCTTCCCCTGGACGCCGAGGTGATGGAACTCTGGGGCGAGCTCACCGGAAAGGCCATGAGGGAGGGCAAGCCCCTCTCTCCCCTAGACGCCATGCTGGCGGCCACGGCCCTACGGCACGGCCTGACCCTGGTCACCCGGAACACCGAGGACTTCCGCCACGTCCCCGTGCCCCTCGCGAACCCCTGGGAAGGGTAACCCTAGGCAGCCTCACAGGCCCACCTTCTCCCCCGGGGCAATCCCTGTGTGGGCCAGGCCCAACTCAGCGGGGGAGTGGCCTGGTAGACTCCTCCTCATGCGGGCCATCGTCATCGGAAGCGGGGTGGGGGGGCTCTCGGCGGCCATCCGCCTCGCCGCCATGGGCCTTCAGGTCCTGGTCCTGGAAAAACTGGACGGCCCCGGGGGAAGGGCCTTCGTCCACCGGGCGGAGGGCTTCACCTTTGACATGGGGCCCACGGTGATCACCGTCCCCCCCTTCCTGGAGGACCTCTTCGCCACGAGGCCCGGCGACCCCAGGCTCTACCCCGACTTCCCAGAGGAGGAAGGGCTTAAGCACACGGAGCGCTACGTGAAGCTCGTCCCCGTGGACCCCTTCTACCGCCTCCACTTCCCGGACGGCACCCACTTTGACTACAAGGACGACCCCGCGCACCTGGAGGGGGAGATCGCCCGCCTCGCCCCGGAGGACCTCGAGGGCTACCGCCGCTTTGAGGCCCACGCCAAGGCCCTCTTCCAGAAGGGCTTTTTAGAGCTCGGCTTCACCCACTTCGGAAGCCTCCTGGACCTCCTCAAGGTGGCCCCGGACCTCCTCCGCCTGGACGCGGTGCGGCCCCTTTTTAGCGTGGTCTCCCGTTACTTCAAGAGCCCCAAGACCCGGCAGATCTTCTCCTTTGAGCCCCTCCTCATCGGGGGGAACCCCCTGCAGGTGCCCGCCCTCTACGCCATGATCCACTTCGTGGAGCGGCGCTGGGGGGTGCACTTCGCCATGGGGGGGACGGGGGCCCTGGTGCGGGGGCTCGTCCGGAAGCTGGAGGAGCTCGGCGGGCAAATCCGGTACAACGCCCCCGTGCGCCGCATCCTCACCAAGGGGCGGCGGGCCGTGGGGGTGGTCCTCCAGGACGGGGAGAAGCTGGAGGCCGACCTCGTGGTCTCCAACGCCGACTACGTCCACACCTACGGCGAGCTCCTCGCCCCCGAGGACCGCACCTGGAACGGCGACTGGCGCCTCAAGCGCACGAGGCTTTCCATGAGCCTCTTCGTGGCCTACTTCGGCTTCAAGGCCCGGGGGGACGAGGGGGAAAGGCTAAAGCACCACAACGTCCTCTTCTCCCACCGCTACGAGGGGCTTCTCCGGGACATCTTCCAGCGGAAGACCCTCCCCGAGGACTTCGCCCACTACCTCCACCTCCCCACCCTCACCGACCCCTCCTTAGCCCCCCCGGGGCACCACGCCGCCTACACCCTGGTCCCCGTGCCCCACAACGGGAGCGGCCTGGACTGGGGGAGGCTTGGCCCCCTCTACCTGGAGAAGGCCCTCCGGTACCTGGACGAGGCGGGGTACCTCCCCGGGCTCATGGACCGCCTGGTCTACACCCACTTCATCACCCCGGACTACTTCCAGTGGACCCTGAATAGCCACCTGGGCAACGCCTTCGGCCCGGAGCCTGTGCTCTGGCAGACGGCCTCCTTCCGCCCCAAGAACCGCTCCGAGGACGTGAAGGGGCTCTACCTGGTGGGGCAGAGCTACCAGCCGGGGGCGGGGCTCCCCAGCGTGATGATGTCCGCCAAGATCACGGCCCGGCTCATCGCCCACGACCTGGGCCTGGAAAAGGCCCCCAAGGGCCTTGTGGAGGCGCGGGGGTGAACATCCGGGAGAGGAAGCGGAAGCACCTCGAGGCCTGCCTCCGGGAAGAGGTGGCCTACCAGAAGACCACCACGGGCCTCGAGGGCTTCCGCCTCCGCTACCAGGCCCTGGCGGGCCTCGCCCTAAGCGAGGTGGACCTCACCACCCCCTTCCTGGGGAAGACCCTGAAGGCCCCCTTCCTCATCGGGGCCATGACCGGGGGGGAGGAAAACGGGGAGAGGATCAACCTGGCCCTGGCGGAGGCCGCGGAGGCCTTAGGGGTGGGGATGATGCTGGGCTCGGGCAGGATCGTCCTGGAGCGCCCCGAGGCCCTAAGGAGCTTTAGGGTGCGCAAGGTGGCCCCAAAGGCGCTCCTCATCGCCAACCTGGGCCTCGCCCAGCTCAGGCGCTACGGGCGGGACGACCTCCTCCGGCTCGTGGAGATGCTGGAGGCGGACGCCCTCGCCTTCCACGTGAACCCCCTGCAGGAGGCGGTGCAGCGGGGGGACACGGACTTCCGGGGCCTTTTGGAGAGGCTCGCCGAACTCCTTCCCCTACCCTTCCCCGTGATGGTGAAGGAGGTGGGGCACGGCCTCTCCCGGGAGGCGGCCCTGGCCCTACGGGACCTCCCCCTGGCGGCGGTGGACGTGGCCGGGGCCGGGGGAACGAGCTGGGCCCGGGTGGAGGAGTGGGTGCGCTTCGGGGAGGTGCGCCACCCGGAGCTCTGCGAGATCGGGATCCCCACGGCGAGGGCCATCCTCGAGGTGCGGGAGGTCCTGCCCCACCTCCCCCTCGTGGCCTCCGGAGGGGTCTACACGGGGACGGACGGGGCCAAGGCCCTGGCCCTGGGGGCGGACCTCCTGGCGGTGGCCCGCCCCCTCCTCAGGCCCGCCCTGGAGGGGGCGGAACGGGTGGCGGCCTGGATTCAGGACTACCTGGAGGAGCTCAGGACCGCCCTCTTCGCCATCGGGGCGAGGAACCCGAGGGAAGCCCGGGGGCGGGTGGAGCGGGTGTAGACTGGAGGCGTGAGGGCCCCGGAAGAAAGCCTTCGCGAAGTCCTCGCCCGCTTTCCCCAGGTCCAGGCCGCCTTCCTCTTCGGCTCCCGCGCCGAGGGAAGGGCGCGGGCAGACAGCGACTGGGACCTCGCCCTCCTCCTCTCCCCGGAGGAGCCCGACCCCACCCTCGAGGTCCTGGGGGCCCTGGTGGAAGCGGGGCTGGAACGGGTGGACCTGGTCCTCCTCCACCGGGCCCCGCCCCTTCTCGCCTTCCTCGCCGTGATGGGGAAGCCCGTCTTTCTCCGCGAAGGTTTTGACCTCGGAAGCTACGTCTCCCGCGTGGCCCGGGAATGGTGGGACACCGAGCCCCTCCTCCGGGTCCAGCGGGAGGCCATAAAACGGAGGTGGCTTGACCCGTCCTGAGATCCTTAGGCGCAGGCTTTCCCACCTGGAGGCCTACCTCCGCATCCTCCGGGACCTCTCCCGTTACACCCTGGAGGAGTTTCTGGAAAATCCCGAGCGTTACGGGGCCGCAGAGCGCTTTCTCCAGCTCGCCATAGAGGCCCTGACCGACATGGCCGCCCACGTGGCCGCCGACGAAGGTCTAGGCCCCTTTGAGAGAGCCCGCGACCTCGTGGACCTCTTCCTGGCCCAGGGGTACGTGGACGAGGCCCTAGCAGAAAGGTGGCGGCGGATGATCGGCTTCCGTAACCTCTTGGTGCACGAGTACCTGGACATAGACCGCCGCATCGTCCACCGGGTGCTCCGGGAAAACCTTCAGGACCTCGAGGCCCTGGGCCGGGTCTTCGCCCGGTTCCTCTAGGCCCCGGGGACGTGCATCAGCGCCCGGGGATACGGCTCCAGGAGGGCTTGGGCCTCCACGTAGGGCTCGGCGAAGCGCCGGGCCCAGGAGGCGAGGAGGGCCAGGGGAGCCTCGAGGGGCAGGCGCTCCTCGCGGAAATCCGCAAGGAGGTCCAGGAAGTGGGCCTTCTCCTTTGGGGTGAGGGCCTTCTTGAAGTAGCCGAGGGCGTGGAGGAGGGCGTCGGCCATGGCCCCGAGGCGCCAAAGCCTCTCCGTGGCCCGCAAGAACCCCTCCTCGTAGGCCCCACGGACCTCGGGAAAGGGCCTCCCCTGGGCCCCGGCGAGGAGGCGGCCCAAGGCCCTCGCCTCCTTCTGGCTGTAGGCCAGGAGGAGGAGCTTGTAGCGGGCGTGGAAGGCCATGAGGCCGGGGAGGTCCTCCACCCGCCGAAGCCGGGCCAAGGCGAAGATGCGGGTGAAGAAGTGGGCCCGGATGCGGGGGTTGGTGAGCCTCCCCTCGTCCTCCTTGGGAAGGAGGGGGAAGGCCTCCTCCACCGCCTTGGCGAAAAGCCCGGGGCCTTTCCCCACCACCCCGCCCCCTTCGGCGTGGGCGTAGCGCTTGGCGTCCTTCAGGGCGCAGGAGGGGGAGCGGTTCTTGAGGAGGAAGCCCTCCACCTCCCCAAGGCCCTGGAGGAAGCCCAGGCTGAAGGCCCGCATCCTCTCCGTGAGGTCCTCCCCCGTCTTGGGCTGGACCATCCTCGGACCCTCCTCCCCCCGCACCAGGCGCACCACGGGCCTCGGCACCCCGAGGCCGATCTCCACCTCCGGGCAGACGGGGAGGAAGTCCACGTGCGCCTTCAGGGCCGCCACCACCTTGTCGGGGATGAGCTCCCCCGAGTAGCGCACCGCGGCGAAGCCCAGGCAAGCGCTCACCACGACGCGGGGCCTGGGCCACGCCCCTGGGCTCATCGGTACCCCCCGGAGGGCCGCCCCGCCATGCCCCTGAGGGCGGCGGCGAAGGCGAGGCCCACGAGAAGCGCCGCGCCCCAGGTGGCCAGGGTCACGAAGCCGCTGCTAGGGAAGCGCACGCCGATGCCCACGAGGGCCCAAAGGAGGATGGCCACAAACACCCCGTCCCGTTCGCGAAGGGCCAGGGCCCACGCCAGGACGAGGGCGACGCCCATCCACGCCTCCTGGGAAAGCCCCCAGCCGGACCATCCCGCGTAGTCCAGAACCGCGGTGACGTTCGCGACGGCGGCCAAGGAGATCCAGCCCAGGTAGAGGCTGAAGGGCGCGTCCACAAGCCAACGCTCCCAGGGACTCGAGGGCCCCAGCCCACGCCGCAGGTGGAGGTAGATGGCAAGAAGCGAGGCCAGAAGCGCGCCCATGGCCAAAAGGGTGAGGGGAAACCGCTCGTAATGCCAGAGGAAGACCCAGGCCGCATTGGCCAGGTTGGAGACGAGGAACCAGGGGCGCACCCCGGCCAGCCTGGGATCGTCCCTCACCGCGGGGCGGAGCTGGTGGACGGAGAACGCCAGAATCCCCACGTAAATCAGGCCCCACGCCGCAAAGACGTACCCCGCCGGGACGAAGTAGACCCCAAACCGGTCGGAGATCTCCCCGGTATTAAGGCCGTTCAGGGGAAGGGCGTTGGCGGCGGCGTTGACCGCGATGGTCGCCAGGGCGCTGAGCAACGCGAGCCACGGGAGGAGCGCCTTCGGAGCCGCTTTCACCCTTTGCATTCTATGTTTCACGAAGAACGGGTTTGTACTCTAGGGCAAAGTCCCCACCCCAGGACGCCCCACGCCTGGGCTTTGGCCGTCACGGCAGCGCCGCCCTAAGGGCCTTCGCGGTCTCCTCGGGCAGGGCGTCCACCACGAAGGTCCCCGCCCCGAGCTCCGTCCCCGCCAGGAACTTGAGCTTGTCCCGGGTGCGCCTTGGGGGGTAGAACTCCACGTGGAAGTGGAAGGTGCGCTCCTCCCCCAAGGGCGCGGCGTGGAAGACCATGACGTAAGGGAAAGGCTCCCCATAGAGGGCGTCGTACCGGGCCACCACCCGGCCCAAAATCCTGGCGAAGGCCGCCATCTCCCCCTCGGAGAAGGTCCAGGGGCCGGGGTGCCTCTCCACGGGGGCCACCCAGACCTCAAAGGGGTAGCGGGCGAAGGGGGGGACGAAGGCGAGGAAGCCCTCCTCCTCGTCCACCACGTAGGGCCCAAGCTTGGGGAAAAGCTCAAGGAGCACGGGCCTTTCCCGGAAGGCCTGGCCCTCCCGCTCCAGGACGGGGGGCACGAAGGGGTAGGCGTAGATCTGGCCGTGGGGGTGGTGGAGGGTCACCCCCACCGCCTCCCCCCGGTTCTCAAAGGGCATGACGAAGCGCACCCCGGGAAGGGCGTAGAGGGCCTGGTACCGGTCCCGCCAGGCCCAGGCGAGGAGGAGCCGCTCTTCCTCCCCAAGGGTGGCGAGGCTTCCCACGTGGGCCGGGGTGTAGACCACCACCTCGCACCGCCCCATAGCCTCCCCCACAGGCACGGGAAGCCCCTCGGGAGGGGGAGGGGCTTCCCCCACGAAGGAGGGGAAGCGGTTCTCAAAGACGGCCACCTGGAAGGAGGGGAAGGGGATCTCCGTGGGAAAGCCCCCTTCCCGGCTCGGGCACAAGGGGCAGTGCTCCTTGGGAGGGAGGAAGGTGCGCTCCTGGCGGTGGGCGGCGTAGACCACCCACTCCCCCCTCAAGGGGTGGTAGCGGAGGTGGGGGGCGGGGCGGAAGGGCTCGGCGTGTTCGGGGAGGGGGGGGTCCTCGAGGGGGTTCAGGCTGTAGAGGAGGAGTTCCCTCCCGTCGGCCTTCCTGTGGAGGCGCTTATAGAAGGGCGGCATAGTCCACCTCCTCCTCCCCTACCCTAAAGCGGTAGGGACCGAGGCGCCGCGCCGGGACCTCCCGGGCGAGGAAGGCCTGAAGGCGCGCCCTCTCCTCCGCAAGAAGCCACGAGGGCGGATCGGAAGTGGCCTTGAAGCCGGTGAAGTGGGCCAAGGCCTCCTGAAGCCGCATCTCCTCGGGGGAAAGCAGGTTAAAGCGGGTGCGGAAAAAGACCACATCGGGGTCCACATGGACGTTCTCCATGAGCCAGAGGCGGTGGAGGGTGGAGCGGAGGGCGTTCTTGAGGCCCGGCCCCGTGGGGTCGGAAAGCCATATGGAGCGGTCCTCGTTGTCCCAGTAGGGGGCCACGTCCGGGCCTACCCGGAGGCCATCGGCGAGGCCCAGGGAGGCGAGGACGGGGGCCCCGCAGAAGAGGAGGTAGGCCTCTTTCGCCGCCTCCCGCAGGCGGGCCATGGCCCTCCGGTAGCGGGCCTCCCCCTCGGCCCCCGGGAGGGCAGCGGCGTAGAGGAAGTCCAGCTTCAGGTAGTCATACCCCCAGGCGAGGGCCTTGCGCACGAGGCCCGCGGCCCACTCCACCACCTCCTCGTTCCCAGGGTCCAGGGCGTAGAGGGGCTTCCCCCAGTTGAAGCCCGCCCGCACGGGCCTCCCCTCCTCGTCCCGAAGAACCCAGTCGGGCCGCCTTTGGAAGAGGAGGCTATCCGCCGTGACCAGAAAGGGGGCGAGCCAAAGCCCAGCCCTCAAGCCCCTTTCCCGGACCCGCTGGGCCAGGTAGGCCATGCCCCGGGGAAAGCGCTCGTTGGGCTCCCAGTCCCCCAGGGCCCGCTGCCAGCCGTCGTCCACCTGGAAGACCTCAAAAGGAAAGGCCGCCACCTCGTCCAGAACCCGAAGAAGGAGGTCCTCGCTAATCCCCGTGTAGAAGCTGTACCAGGAGCACCACACCCTGGGGGGCCTCCCGGAAAGGCGCCTGGGGAGAAGCCGGGCGTAGGCGGAAAAGACCTCCTCTTCCTCGCCGTAGGCCAGGAACCAGGCCCCGCCTTCCCCGGCGTAGCGGCCAAGGAGGAGGTCCCCCCGGCCCAGGACCCGCGCCCCAAGGTCCAGGGCGCCGAGGAGGAGCACCCTCCCATCGGGCCCCCTAAGGGCCCCCAGGCCGCTTCCCCACCACGCCCCGGCCTCCAGGAGGAAGGGGTCATCCGCCTGGGGGCGGCGCGCCTCGGGGAGAAGGGGCGTGGGGGCCTGAGCGGGGTCCACCCAGGCGGCGAGGCTCCAGCTCTGCCAGCCGTGGCGGAAGAACCCCTTGGCGGGGAAAGGGGGAAAGACCCGCACCTCCCTGCCCCAAAGGCGCACTCCCCCCGGGGCCTCTTCTAGGCCGTCCGCCGAGAGGAAAACCTCCACTCCTCCTAGGCTCAGCCTCATCTTTCCTCCCTGCCGCCCAGGGTACCCCACCCCGCCCGGCCTCGAGGCCCCACGTGGGCACCTCTCCCCTATCCGGAGGCGAAGCCTCCCCCAGGCCAAGCCGTTCCTATGCCCAAGCTACCAAGGCCCTCAAGGCAGGCGCTGCGCCAGAACCCAAGGGAGGGCGGCCGGGGCGGCGAGGCCGAGAAGAGCGAGGAGGAAGGTGGGGGCCAGGGCGGCCTCACGCCCCGCCCTCGGGCAGGTACAACACCCGCACGCCCAGGGCCTCAGGCGGATAGTCCTCCCCGAGGAGGAAGCGGCGGGCGTAAAGCCCGGCGAGCTCCCGGTAGCGGGGCCCGGCGGTGGCGCTCGCCTCGAGGAGGCCCGCCACCGCCGCGGCGTCCGCCAGGCGCCTCAGGGCCGTCTTGGCCGAGAACTGGGCGGCCTCGGGCTCGAGGGCGGCGAGGCGGTCCAGGGTCTTGCGGGCGGCCGCCAAGACCCCCTCGGCCTCCTCGCCCCGCCCCTCCAGACGCGCCTCCAGCCAGGCGAGGAAGGGCCTATGGGCCCCCTTCTTCTGCATGGCCTCCAGGAGGTCCAGGGCCTGGATGTTGCTCGGCCCCTCCCAGATGGGAGTGATCAGGGACTCCCTGTGCCAGCGGGCCACGGCGTACTCCTCCAGGAAGCCCAGCCCTCCGAAGAGCTCCATGGCCAGGCGGGTGATCTCGGCGCTGTGCTCGGCGGTGCGGTTCTTCGCCAGGTGGGAAAGGAAGCGGGCCAGGTGGTAAGCCTCGCCATAAGGGGGCCTCTCGTGCCAGGCCCGGTCAAAGGCCTCCACCGCCGCCAGGGCCAAAGCCAGCCCCCCTGCCTGGCGCACGGCGAGGTCCAGGAGGTCGTAGCGCACCAGGGGATGGTCCGCGAGGAACCTCCCGAAGCTCTGCCGCCGCCGCACCCGCTCCCGCGTCTCCAAGAGGGCCTTGGCGGCAATCCCCATGGCGGCGATGGCGTTGGCCAGGCGGGCGACGGTGAGGGTCTCCAGGGTGTAGTAGATCCCCTCCTCCGCCCGGCCGATGAGATAGGCCTCGCTCCCCTCCAGCTCCACCTCCCCCGAGGGCACGGCTCGGGTGCCGCTTTTCCGCTTGAGGCGGCGCACCCGGTAGTTCAGGCGCCCCTCGCGGTCCAGCCTGGGCAGGAGGAAGAGGGCCAGTCCCTTGGGGCCAGGGGGCGCCCCCTCGGGCCGCGCCGTCACCAAGGCCACATCGGCAAGACCCGCCCCCGAGGCGAAGTACTTGTCCCCCCCGTAAAGGCGCCAGACCTCCCCTTCCCTGCGGGCCACGGTGCGGTTCGCCCCGAGGTCGCTTCCCCCCTGGATCTCCGTCATCCAGGTGGCCCCAAAGGCCTCCCCGTAGAGGACCTGCTCCTTCCAAGAGGCGAGCCCGGGGGCGTACTTGTGGATGGGGTAGGCCACCTGGTGGGTAATGGTGAGGATGCAGTAGAGCCCGCCGTCGGCCAGGAGGTAGCCCAGGGCGAAGTGGTGGTGCCAGCTCCCTCCCTCGTAGGGCGGGCGGACGATCGGGCGCAGGCGCTTGAGCACTTCCCGCTGCACGGGCGACAGGCGCACCCGGTCCACCCGCTTCCCGTCCAGGTCGTGCATGACGAGCTCGGGACCCGCGTCCTGGTCAATGTGGTAGGCGGCCTCGTAGACCTCCCGCCCCATGTAGGCGCCCCAGGCGAGGAGCTCCGCCTCCTTCTCCCGCGCCCCGGGCCAGAAGTGGCGGAGGAGGTCCCTAAGCTCCGGGTCCGCCTCGTAGTGGTTCTTGCCGTAGGCGTACGAGATCCACTCCATTAGCCCCCCCGTTGAAAGGCATTATACCCGGTTCAAAAACGCAGAAAAAGGCTCCCACAGGGCGTCCCAAGCCATGGGGCCGGAACGCTGAGCCCACCTTAAGGGCCTCGAGGCCCCCAAAACGTTCTGGGGAACCCTCCTCCTCGCCCCGTCCCGCATTCGGTAAAGGAACCACCTCCCCAAGTCTTCCGATACCCCGAGGAACCCCCAGGCAGGCCAGAAGCCTCCGCGCTTCCCCCCAACAATACCGGGCCATGGCGGAGAGGCTTTTCCCCGCTCCTAGACTCCCCCACCCGGACCTCGCCCTCCCCCAAGGAAAGGCTCCCCTTCTGGTCCTCGGGGAGGAAGAGGAGGGGAAGAGGGGCCTGGACAAAGCTTCCCCAGGTCATGCGGCCCAACGTCTTGAAGGCCTCCTCCACCCTCCGGGCCTCAGGGCTACCCATAACGTTATGGGTAGCTTTCCCCCTCCTCTCGTTCTGCATCCGGTGGGGGAGGGCCACCGCTTCCTCGGCGGACCTCCCCAAGTCTTCCGATAGGAGGGCAAGGACCCCTATGGTCTCCTCGCAGAGGATTTGGATTCCTCCACACCCCGGTAGCGGGCGGCGGGCTCAGAGGCTGTCGTAAAAGCCCGCCATCAAACCTCATAAGAAATCCCCCTGATCCATTCCCTCAGCATCCTCCCGGCCACCAGTGAAAGAGGGTATGGCTCCGAATCAGGCCCGGCTGGGTCTGCAGGTAGGCGCACCGGGCCTCCACCCTCGCCCAAAGCTCCTCCTCCGTCTCCACCCGCCCGTTGGCCACCACCGCGTCCACCAGAGGCCACACCCGCTCCACGGGTTGGAGCTCGGGAGAGTAGGGCGGCAGGAAGACCAAACCCACCCCCTCCGGCACCTCCACCCGCCCCGACACGTGCCACCCCGCCCGGTCCAAGACCAAAAGCAAAAGCTTCCCCTCCCCAGCCCCACGCAACCGGGCAAAGCGCCTTAGCACCTCCGAGAAGACCACAGCGTTCACCGTGGGCAAAAGCCAAAACTCGCTCTCCCCTGTACCCGGACGCACGAAGCCGTACACGTAAAGCCACCGGTACCGCGGCCGCACCCAGGCCAGGGGCGTCTTCCCCCGGGGCGCCCACACCCGCCGGTACACGGGCTTCAGGCCCAACCTGTGTTCGTCAAAAGCCCAAAGCTCCAGGACAAGCCAGGGGAAGAGGCACTTCAGGAGGACAACGGTGAAGAAGAGTTTTTTTTGAAGGCCTCCCCCTCTTCCACGTCCCTCTCCCGGTGCCGGGGACGGGGGCGGAGGGGGGCGAAGCCCAGGCGCTTCATCCAGGTCCAGGCCCGCCTGGGGTCCACGGGACGGCCCAGCCTCTCCGAGAGCCACAGGGCGGCGTTCCTTATCGTCCATATCCCGTCCTGGGGATGGGGCTGGAGGAGGGCCTGGCGGAAGGCTTCCTGAAGCTCCGGGGAGAGCAAGGGGGGCTGGCCTGGGTTTTGGTGCCGGAGGTCGGCCATGGGCTGGCCTTCGTTGTAGCGGTGGAGGGTGTTGCGGACCCAGCGGGTGGAGTAGCCCAGGGTCTGGGCCACCTGGGGGATGGAGTGGCCTGTGGCGAGGAGCCAGATGGCGTGCCAGCGGGCGCGTTCCACGGGGTCTTCGCTTTCCCGGTAGAGGGCGTGCAGGTTGTCCGGGTGATGCCGCAGCTTGAGTTCCAGCCGGGGGCGGCGTTGGTGTTTGGTCAGCCGCATGACCCCATACTAAGAGAAAAACCCAGGGGGAGTTCTTATCAGAGGCTGTCGTAAAAGAGTGGTATCCTTGAGGGGTGATAAGAAATTCTCCTGATCCTGTTCCCCAGTGCTCCCAGGCCACTCGTAGAAGAGGACACGGCCAGCGCGACGTTCTCGTGATAAGGGAAAAGCCTACGGGGAGTTCTTATGAGGCCATTTTACCCGGCAAAAGCCGGGGCGCCCCCGAACCGAGGGGGCGCCCGGAAGGGGAGGGCTTAGTCAAACTTGTTCTGCTGCAGGAAGCTCGCCGTCTGCTGCACGAAGGGGATGGCCCCGGCCACCTTGCGGAGGTTGGCCCGAGTGCCCTTGTACCAGGGGATGGTGGTCTTGGGGTCGGTGTAGCCGGAGACCAGGGAGTTGGAGGTGCCCCGCCAGTGGTACATCACCAGGAAGAGGGTGCCCGGCTTCACCGCGTCCGTGACGTAGACGACGAAGGTACCGTTCCCCTCCTCGTTGTAGACCTCCACCAGGTCCCCGGACTGGAGGCCGAGGCGCTTGGCGTCCTCGGGGTTCACCTCCACGTAGGGGAGGGGGAGGGCCAGGGCCTTCTCGGGGAGGCGGCGGTCGTGGTAGGCGGTCTGCCAGATGGTCTGGGCCCGGCCGGTGGTGACCCAGAAGGGGTACTTCTCCGCCATCCCGGGCTCCAGGTACTTGGCCACCTCCGCGGGGTAGCCCTCCCAGTCGTCGGTGCCGTACCACTTGAACTTGCCGTCAGGGGTGCCGAACTTGTAGGTGTAGCGCCGGACCGTGCCCACGAGCTTCCCCGTCTTGGGGTCGCGGCGCACGGGGGTCTGGATGCCCTTCTGGCCCAGCTCCTTCAGGAGCTTGTAGGTGACCCCCTTGTAGTTCTCGGCCTCGAGGAGCGCCTCGTCCTCCTCGGAGACGG
Organism: Thermus thermophilus; assembly: GCF_019974155.1. Taxonomy (NCBI): domain Bacteria; kingdom Thermotogati; phylum Deinococcota; class Deinococci; order Thermales; family Thermaceae; genus Thermus; species Thermus thermophilus. The sequence goes on along the minus strand of NZ_AP025158.1, from coordinate 822,460 downwards.
TGTTGTCCCGGAACTCCTCGGCCCCGGCGAGGAAGACGTCCTCGTCCGTCTTCCAGTCCTTGCCGAACTCAAACTTCTTCGCCTCCTCAAACTTGCCCTCGGCCCGGTAAAGCTCGGCGATGCGCAGGCCCACCCACTTGAAGATCTCCCAGTCGGGCTTGGCCTCCCCGGGCGGGTCCATGAACTTCTCGTAGAGGCGGAGGAGGCGGCTGTTGCAGTTGATGGAGGTCTCGTTGGCCTCGCCCCAGCCGGCGGCGGGGAGGATGAGGTGGGCGTCCCGGGCGGTCTCGGTCATGTAGATGTCCTGGACCACCATGAAGAGGGCGTCGGGGTCCTGGTAGAGGATGTCCAGGATCTTCTGGGCCCGCTCCCGGATGGTCCCGGGCTCGCCCCCGGCGCCGAGGGCCCTGGTGAGCTTCTCCGTGCGCTCGTGGATGCGCTTGCGGAAGACCTGGTTGTTGGGGGTGGAGAGGTAGGGGTCGTTGGCGATGACCCAGTAGAACTTGCCCTTGCCCTCAATGAGGAACTTGTCCACGTTGACGGGGGGCCCGCCCCGGTAGATGGAGCCCGGGGTGGGGGCGGGGGGACGGACGTACCCCTCCTGGTGCCCGCCCTGGCGGCCGCAGCCCGTGCCGGGCCGGCCGATGTTGTGGGTGAGGACGGCGAGCTGGACGATGGCCGCCACCTGGTCGTAGTTCTTCATGTTCCAGATGATGCCCTTCTCGTAGATGGTGAGGGTGCGGCGCTTGAACCGGCCCGCTTTGGGCTTGGCGATCCAGTCGGCGGCCTTCTCAATCTCCGCCCGGGAAACCCCGGTGATGCGCTCCGCCTGGGCCATGAACTCATCGTAGGGCACGGAGAGCTTGAGGCTTTTCGCCTTGTACTCCTCAAAGAGGGCCATGTCCGTGCGGGCCTGGAGGTAGGCCATGTCGTAGTAGCCCTTCTCCCAGACCGCCCGGGCGATGGCGTTGGCCAGGATGTAGTCCGTGCCCAGGTTGGGCCGGAGGAGCATCACCCGGTCCGGGGCCACCTGGGCGGCCACGGTGTAGGAGCTGGTCTTCCTGGGGTCAATGACGATGAGGTAGCCGGGCTCGGCGGGCTCGCCCCGTTCAAAGACCTGCTGCTTCTCCGCCACCGTGGCCCCCTGGATGTTGGGGAGCATGTGCTCCACGTAGAACACCGTGGCCGTCTCGTAGGAGTTCGCCCCCCAGAGGACGATGGTGTCGGCGAGCCGGGCGTCCTCGTAGGTGTAGTTCAGCTCGTGGACGCCCCTCTCCCGGCTTCCCCAGACCTCGGAGTTGTAGGCGGGGCGGTTGTGGATGGCGATGTGCTTCACGGAGAGGGCGGCGAAGAAGAGCTTCCCGGCGGCGTAGTTGTCCTCAAAGCCCTGGCCCGAGCCTCCGTGGTCGTAGCACTTCACGGCGATGTTGTCGTCGTTGCCGTCCCGGTCCCGGATGCCCTTGATGAGGAGGCCCATGAGGGTCAGGGCATCCTGCCAGCTGATGGCCTGGAACTGGTCGCCCACCCTGAGGAGGGGGTAGGTGAGCCGGTCCTGGGTGCCCCGGTCCAGGCTCCAGACGGTGAGGGCGTTGGTGCCGCCGCGGATGGAGTAGTCGCCCCGGTTGATGGGGCTGTCCTTGGCAGGGACGATGACCACGTGGTACTGCCGGCCGTCCCTGCCCACGGTGACGGCGTGCATGGTCTCCGTGTAGCTCTGGCCGGCCAGGGGGGGCTGGGGCGTGGAGAGGTCCAGGCCAAAGGCGTTCTGCTCGGGTTTCACGCCCCCCTCTTCACCCACGGGCCACACGTAGACCTTGTAGCCGCACCCCACGTTGCAGTACTGGCAGACCTGGTTGTAGACCTTCGCGTTCTTAGGCGGAATGGGAAGCTTGTCCCTACGGGGAATGAGCGCCATACCCTACCTCCTCACACGTTCTTCACGCGGCCCCAGATGAGGCCCGCCACGGCCACGGCGTAGATGTCGCCCTTGCCGTCCACGCGAAGGGGAATCTGGGGGAGCCAGGAGCTGGCCAGGCCCTGGTAGGGCTGGCCCGCCTTGGCGGGGTCAAACATGGAGTAGTGGCAGCGGCAGAGGAAGCGGCCTCCCTCGTACTGGACGGGGCAGCCCATGTGGGTGCAGAGGGCGGAGAAGGCCACGATGTCCCGCTCCCGCCCCACCCCGCCGATGGCGGGCCGGCCGAGCTTGACCAGGATGGCGGGGGAGGAGGCGTCGGGGTAGTTGAAGGTGATGGGCTGGCCCGTCTTGACCTGGGAAAGGTTGGCCACCTTCACCGCGGGGTAGGTGAGGCTCGGGGCGTACCAGAGCTGGGCCTTGCCGCCTGCGGCGAAAAGGGCCGTGGCCGCGGCGGTGAGCTGAACAAAACGCCTCCGGCTCAGGGTTTGCGCCATACCTTTGTCCCTCCTTTGACGGTTTGAACGTTATCATAGCAGATCGGCGTTTGTCAACAGAAACAAAACGTCTCCAAATATACCTCACCAGGGTATACAAAGAAAAACCCTCTTCCCTAGCGGGATGCGGTGCGGGTAGGAGAAGGAGCCATAAGGAGATTTTGAAGTCTACCTGGGGTGGTTCTCAAGAGGTCCGCATGGCATAATGGGGCCATGCGCGGGAAAGACGTGACTCAAGGCCGCCTCGAGGCCCTGGCCCATCCCGCCAGGGTGGCCATGGTCCGCCTTCTGGCGGAACTCCCCGACGAGCACACCGCCCGCGATCCCCGCTGCGGCACGGCCTACGGGGTCTGCTTCTGCCACCTGCAGGAGAAAACAGGCCTCTCCGCCCCCACGGTAAGCCACCACCTGCGGATCCTTCGGGAGGCGGGCCTGGTGGAGGGGGTGCGGGTGGGCCGGTGGACCTACTACCGCCTCCGCCCAGGGGCCCTGGAAGCCCTGGCTCACGAACTCCTGCGCCTGGCCCAGCAGGCGAGGAAAGCTCTGGAAGCCGAAAGGGCGGTCTAGACTCCACCAAGCGGAAGGCTTTTCCCTTACCATGAGGGCGTGGCGGAAATCCGGGTGGGCACCGCCAGCTGGACCGACCCTACCCTCCTCGCCTCCGGCTGGTACCCCCCTGGGGTGAGGAACCACCCGGAAAAGAAAAGAGGCCAGGACCGCTTCATCCCTCACTTCCTTAGGAAAGCCTGGTCCCCGGCCCCGTCAAGCCCCGGGGGGCTTGCCTTGCAAAGGTCGGGACGACGGGTGTATACTCCCGCCCCGATGGGCAAGCGAGGCTTCGTTCGCCGGGAGGCAAGCCCCAAGGAGGTCCTGGAACACTGCCTGCGCCTGGCCCGGGAGGCGGCCCTCCCACCCCCAAAGGCAAGCGGGGCCGCCCCTGGCGCTACGACCACGCCCTTTACCTGGCCCTCCTTCTCTTCCGCGCCTTCTTCCACCTCACCTACCGCAAGACGGAAGCCCTCCTCCAGGACCTCATGGAAGGCCCCTTCCCTTCCCACCAGTCCCTGGCCCGCTACGCCGTGCACCACCTGGACCCCAAGCTCCTTGAGGCCCTCCTGGAGAGGCTTGCCCGGGAACTGGAGGCCCACCTGGCCTCCTTGTCTTCCCCTGAAGGGGATGGCCCTCCAGAGGGTGGAAGCGAGGAGGGGCAGGGGCCGGGAGGCCCCCAGGCCTCTTCCCCAGAAGCCCCTCCCGGGGCGCTTTCCCCCCCTCTACCTCCTGGACACCACGGGGCTGGCCTACCGGAGCAAGGGAAGTGATATCCTTTTCTTGTTGTATTCTTCGTCCATGACCGTGGCCGACCACCTGACCCTGAACGAGCTGTGGCGGAGGGTCAAGAAGGCCAAGGACCCGATAGAGAAGCATCGCTTCCTGGCCGTCTACCACGCCAAGCGGGGACTCAGAGGCTGTCGTAAAAGCCCGCCATCAAACCTCATGCGGCCCTAGCCAGCCGCTTCACCAACAAGCGTAGCATGCCCAGATACACCCAGGCCTCGCTCACCCCAGGGTTGGCTTCATAGTCCTTGGCGAGCCGCCGATTCCGCCCCAGCCAGGCAAAGGTCCGCTCCACCACCCACCGCTTGGGCAAGGGCTTGAACCCCCTCTCCCGCGGAAGCTCCGGCGCCTTCTCCCCCTCCCGCACCCAGACCCCTCGCACCCCCGCGTAGGGACGGGCCACCACCTCAAGCTCCAGCCCCAGGGAAGAAGCGAGCCCCTTGAGGCCCCGGTACCCCCAGTCCACAAACAGCTTCCGCACCCTTGGCCAAAGGGAGAGGTCCATCCCCAGGAGCAAGGCCTCCCCACCCCGCTTGTCGTGCTCGTTGGCCGGGTGCACGAAGGCCTTCAGCAAGCGGCCCCCCGTGTCCGTCAGGATCTGGCGCTTTCTCCCCTTGACCTTTTTGGCCCCGTCGTTCCCTCGGGGCCCCCTTTTTCCGTGGTCTTCACGGACTGGCTATCCATCACCAGAGCGCTGGGCGAAGCTTGCCTCCCTTCTCGCTCCCGGTCCTGGCGGGCCAGGGCCTGGACGGCCTTCTCCCAAATGCCTTCCTTCTGCCACTTGCGGAAGTAGTGGTAGACGGTGGACCAGTGGGGCAGATCATGGGGCATGGCCCGCCACTTGATGCCGTTTTCCAGGACGTAAAGGATGGCGTTAACAATCTCCCTCCTCGGCACCTTGGCGGGGCGGCCGCCGGGCTTGGGGGCGGGGATGAGGGGCTCCAGGAGGGCCCACTCCGCATCGCTGAGGTCGCTGGGGTAAGATCGTCTAGAGCTCACCCCTCAAGGATACCACTCTTTTACGACAGCCTCTGATAAGAAATCCTCCTGATCCTGTTCCCCAGCGCTCCCAGGCCACCCGTCGGTCAGCGGATCTGGGCCCGGTAGCACACCTCCCCCGCCTCCCCCGGGCCCACGTTGCCCACCTCCACCCGCACCACCCCGCCCGAGATCTCCCCGGCGTCGTCCGCTGGGGAGGCGGTGAGGTAGAGGGTGGCGCTTCCGTGGCTCCAGCGGATGGCCTTCCCCCCGTAGTCGGGCACGGAGGGGAGGGGGTCCGTGAAGAAGGGAATGGGGTCGGTGAGGAGGAACTGGCTCACGGGGGCCGTGCCCAGGTTGCGGTAGGCCACGCAGTACTCCAGCACCTCCCCCGGCCTCCCCTCCCCCACGGTGCCGAAGCCCGTGCCCTGGGTGACGTTCCGCACCTTTTTCTCCAGGCGGACCTCGCCCCCTGAGACCGTGGTGGTGTCGGCAAGGCTCCGCAGGTCCACCACCCCGGGGTTGTTGGCCCAGGCGAGGGCCCCTTGGAGGAGGGCCACGTCCACGGCCCCCGCAGGCACCCCCGGGGGCACCAGGACCCGGGCTTCCAGGGCGCAGGCCTTCAGGCTCCCGTCGGCTTCCCGGGGCCAGGAGGGGCCCACGGGGAGGGTCTGGGGCAGGGAAGCGAAGCCCTCCCCGGGGTCGTCAAAGTCTCCGTCGCAGTTCCCGTCCACCCGAACCTGGACCGGCCAGGAGGGGGCGTTAGCTAGGGAGAGGGTGAGGCTTCCCAGGGTGCCCGGGCGGTAGAGGTGGGGGTAGACCACCACCCCGGGGCTTGCCGTCTGGCCTGTTTGCGGCGGATAAAAGCGGCTTTCCCGCACCACGCCGAAGTTGCGGGCCACCTCGGTTCCGGCGATGGCCGCGGCGTCCAGGGTGGGGAAGGCGGGGTTTTGCGCCCCGGCCCAGCTGGGGACCTTATGGGCCGTGCTCCCGTCGTTCCAGCCCGTGGCCGGGCGCAAGGGGTGGGAGAGGGTGAAGGAGCCGAAGTTCCAGGGGACGTAGAGGACGTAACGGCCCTGGCCGTCGGTGGTGGCCGAGCGGGCGGCGCTTCCCTGGGCGGTGACCGCCACGCCGGGGACGCCCCTTTCCCCGCCCGTCTGCCAGGCGTCGTTGGCGGCCCCGCCCCCTTCCCCGTCGTCGTAGAAGACGGTGCCCACGAGCCTCGCCCCGTGGAAGAGGCCGAAGTCCAGGCCCGAGAGGTTCTGGGAGACGTTCAGGCTGAGGCTACCCGAGGGGGGGTTGACGAAGAGCCAGCCCGAAGGGGGGGTGGGGGTGGTGTCCGAGAGGTTATTGTTGTCGTCCAGGAAGAGGGTGTAGCTCCCCGGGGCCACGCCCGTGAAGCTGAAGACGCCGCTTCCCGGGTCCACCTGGACCTGGGCCACCACGCTTCCCCCTTGGAGGAGCTTCACCCAGACCGTGGCCCCGTCGCTCCAGCTCTCCCCGGGGGACTTGAGGCCGTTGGGCTCGAGGTCGTGGTAGACCTGGCCCGCCAGGGTGAAGCCCACCACCGTGACCGAAGCGCTCACGGTGGCCTCCTTGCTGTAGCTGGTCCCCAGGGTCTGGGCGTTGTAGTTCACCCTGGCGGTGTTGACAAGGGTGCTGCCCGCGGCCTCGGGGAGGACCTGCACCCGGAAGCGCACCTCCGCCCCTTGCCCGGGGGGGATGAGGCCCCCTTGGCTGGCGTTCGCCCCGGTGCCAAGCCGGAAGCGCACGCAAGGCCCTCCCCCGGCCTCGGGGCAGCTTGGGCTGTACTCGGCGATGTCGTCACCGGGGGCGTCCGTGAAGGTGCCGGTGGGCGCCCCCAGGGCGTTTTGCACCACCCGGAGGCTTCCCGGGACGTACTGGGTGCCCGCCGGGATGGGGTCCACCACCACCACGTTGGTGGCCCCGTCCAGGCCGGTGTTGGTGAAGCTCACGGCGTACTCCAGGAGGTCCCCCACCCGTAGGTCCCCGCCGTTGAGGTCGGAGACGGTCTTGGTGAAGGTGGTGACGAGGTCGGGGAGGTAAAGGTCCACGGCGAAGGCCATGACCGCGGGGAAGTACACGTCTTGTGAAGACGTAAACTGGACCGTGGCGGAGGTGGCCCCGTTGGGGATCCTCCCGGTGGCGTCCACCAGGTCCACGTCCACAGCCATCTGGTTCACGAAGTCCGGAGTCTTGTTGGTGAAACGGCTTCCCAGGTCAGAGATGGAACTATTGAAAAAGTTGTTCACCGGGTTCTGCGCGTCGCTCAAGGCGGAGCCGTTGAGGAGGAGCTGGTCCCCGGTGATGCCCCCGTCTCCCTCGTAGGCCACAGCCCCCACCCGGGCGTTCACGGGGCCCACCAAGGGGGTGAGGAAGCCCGAGAGGGTGATGAGCACGTTGTTACCGCTACTAACACTCGCCAGGCCGTCGTAGACCACCAGATTCTTGAAGGTGGCGCTGGGGTCGCGGTAGACCACCACCAGGCTCCAGCCCGCGTAGTAGCCAAGGCCATCGTTGCCTGTCTGCGCCAGGATGCCGCCCACCCAGTAGGTACCGCTCCCTGCAGAAGCCACCAGGCCCGTGACGTCGGCGAAGGCCACGTAGGGGCGGGAGGTGGAGGTCCCCTGAGTGGTTATGGTACCGAGAAGGGAGCCCGTGATGGCCTGGTAGGCCGTGGCCCCCGGGGGCTTGAGGTAGATGGTGTTCCGCCCGGAAGCGCTCTGGCCAGCCCTAGCCCCCCAGTAGAGGCCCGCCCACAGGACCTGGGCGCCGGGAGGAAGGCTGAGCTGGGCGGCGCTGGAGCCCCCTCTTCCCGTGGGCCAGGTGGGGTTGGCGGGGTCGGCGTTCAGGAAGACCATATTGGTGTTGTTGTTCGCGTTTGGATTGTTCATCGTCGTGGTGTTGCAACCGTACGTTCCTGAGCCCTGGGCGCACATCAGGGTGTTGCCCACCATGCGGATCTCGCCCCGCTCGTTGGCCTCAAAGCGCTTCGCGAAGGGCGTGACCACCTGAGCCTGGGCGAGGCCCGGGAGGAGGACCAGGAGGACCAAGATGGCTCTCATCCAGAACTTCATCGGCTCCCTCCGAAGACGTCCAGCCTCAGGTAGACCCCCTCGGGGGCGAAGAGGCTCGGCCCGAACTGGTAGCCCAAGGAGAGCCAGAGGGGGCTAAAGCGCAGGGTGCCCTCCACGGAGAAGCTTAGGCTCCCCGCCCCGGTGGCGGGCTGGAAGGTGTAGGCGGCCCCGCCCCCAAGGCCCAGAAGCTCCGTGGGGAAGAGGGTGGCGTAAAGCCCGAGGGCGTAGGTGGCCCCCTCTGGGTCAGGGAAGGGGTAGCGGTAGCCGAAGGCCGGGCGCACGGAGAAGGCGAGGGAAGGGGCGTAGGCGGCGGAAAGCTGCCCCTCCAGAAGGCCCGTCTCCGTGGCGTAGCGGTGGTAGGTGAGGAGGGAGAGGACCGGGGAGCGGAGGGCGTAGGCCAGGCTGAAGCGCCCCTTCACCTCGGGGAGGAGGGAGAGGGCGAAGTCCAGGCCCAGGGTGTTCTCGGGGTCCAGGCTCCCCGCCGCCCCGCCCCGGAGGGTGAGCTTGGGGCCGAGGGCCCCTTCCACCCCGAAGGTGGCCACCAGGCCCTCCCGGGCGTAGCGGAGGCCGAGGCTTCCCCCAAGCTCCCCCTGCCCCCCGGAGAAGGCGTAGAGGGCGTAAAGGCCCAGGTTCGCCGAGAGGTTTTCCGTGAGGGGAAGGGGGGCCTCCAGGCCGAAGCGGGCGCGGTTCCCCTCCCCGCTCGCCGTGGGGAGCTGGTAGGAGAGGGCCAGGTTGGCGCTCCCCAGGCGCTGGCGCAGGCCAAAGGCCCCCTGCAGGCCCTCCCCCCAGAGGTAGGCCAGGCTTCCCTCCGCCTCCAGGGCTTCCCCTAAGGGCCAGAGGAGGTCCAGGCGGGTCTCCTGCCCGCCGGAGAGGAGGGAAGCGTGGGAGAGGCCGAAGCGGGCCCGGCCCTCCTGGTAGGCGGCCCGGCCCAGGAGGTAAAGGCTTCCCTCCCGCCAGGCGTAGCCCGCCCCCAGGCCGAAGCGGAGGCCCTGGGCGAGCTTCGCCTCGTAGACGAGCCCGGTGCGGGCGGGGGTGGTGTGCTCCAGGGCCACCGCCCCGAAGCCCAGGTCGTAGGCCGCCCGGAAGGCCCCCTGCACCTCCCCGCCCTCCTCGTAGGCCAGGTTGCCCCGGGCCTCCAGGGGCCCCTCCCTCAGGGCGGCGGAGAGGCCGAAGCGCCACTTCCCCGCGAAGGTGGCCTCGAGGCCCACCCCGCTTCCCCCTTCCCCGTAGGCCAAGGAGGCCCCCAGGGCGTAGCCCTGGGAGGCGAAGCCCTGGAGGTCCAGGCGCAGGTACCCCCCAAGCCCGAAGCGCCAGGGGCCCGACTGGTAGGCCGCCTGGGCCCCCAGGGCGAGCTCCTCCCGGGGGGCGGAGAGGGGAGCGTACTCCGCCACGAGGCGCACCGGGGCGAACCCGGGGGTGAAGGGGGCGAGGGGCCTTGCCAAGACGATCTCCCCGCTCAGGAAGTCGTAGGTGTAGTCCACCCCGGCCTCCAGGGCCCTGGTCCTTCCCCCCTCCACCAGGAAGAGGCGGAGGGAGCCCGGGGCGGGGCTTCCGGAGAGCCGGTAGAAGGCGGTGCCGTCGGGGACGATCTCCTCCCGCACCTGGCCTTTGGGGAGGAGGGCCAGGAAGGCCTCCACCCTGGCGTCGCCCCGGGTGGCGAGGCGGAGGGCGGTGGCCTCCCCAAGGCCCGGGGCCAGGGGGCCCCGCTCGTAGGCGAGGGTGTACTCCGGGGTGGTGTAGCGCAGGGCCACGGGGTCGTCCGAGGCCAGGGGGCGCCGGGCCTCCTCCCCCGAGCCGGTGACGGGGAAGAAGCCCGCCTCGGGGGCCTTGGAAAGCCCTCCCGTGGTGTCCAGGGCCCCCTGGAGGAAGCCCCCTTCCAGGGGGGTTTCCACGTAGCCCCGGGCGAGGCCGAAGAAGCGGGGCCTTCCCTCCTCGGGGTCGTAGGCCACGCCCACGCTCCCCTGGGCGAGCCAAAGGGCCTCCTGGGAGCCCCCGGCGAAGAGGCGGAAGGACCTCTCCAGCTCGTTGAAGCGGGCCCGGAGGCGCACCTCCTGGGGGGTGAGGAGGGGCCTAAGCATCACCGTCCCCACCCCGTCCCGCAGGAGCACCTGGTAGCCGGGCTCCAGGGGGCTCGCGTCCGGGGCCACGGGCTCGGGGGTGGCCTCGAGGGTGGCGAAGCCGAAGCCCGTGGGGAGGCCCATCCCGTCCACCGCCTTCAGGCGGAACTCCAGGGGGGTGCGCCCGTCCGCCCTGAGGCGCACGGGCTCGAGGACGAGGTCCTTGGGGGCCCCGGGCCGGAAGACCTCCACCTTGTCGTAGAAGCCCGGGCCTTCCACCTCAATGACGTTCCTGCCGGGGAGGAGGGGCACCCCGTAGTAGGCCAGGCGCTGCACCTTGCGCCCCTCGTCGTACTGGGCCTCCCCGAGGAGGCGGCTTTCCACCTCAACGCCGTTCACCCGCACGGCGATGGGCCCGAGGGGAGCCTCAATCTTCAAGGCCACGGCCTCCTGCTGCACGATGGCCCCGTCCATGGGCTCCTGGATGAGCCCCTTGCGCTTGGCGGAGAGGGGCTTGGCCCGCTCGTAGTCCCTTAGGCGGAGTTCCCCTTTTAGAGGAAGCTCCCGGTCCAGGCGGAGGAGGGTGAGGGCGGGCTCGGGGAGGGGCGGCAGGGCCCGGGTGTGGAGGAGGGTGAGGGTCAGGAGGCCTTCCCGGGCGAAGGGGAGGCGCCAGACCAGGGTGCCGTCCGGGAGGACCCTCGGCTCCTCCACGGGCCTCCCGTCCAGCCGGGCGGAGCCTGGGCTGTACTCCGCCCCTTCCGGGGGCCTGAAGCCCAGGAGGAGGGCGTCCCCTTCCCCCTCCACCCGGAAGGGCAGGCGCACCACCGAGACCCGCTCGGGGGCGAAGAGGGGAAGGACGGCCACCTTGGCCTTGACGGGGAAGGCGGCGGGGGTCTCCCCGAGGAAGGCGGAAAGCCCGTTTTCCAGCTCGCCCACGGCCTCGGCCCGGAAGGGAAGGGCGAAGGTCCTCTCCTCCCCCGCCTCCAGGGCCACCCGCTCGCTCCAGGGGGCCATGCCGAGGCCCTGGCCCGGGATGTCCTTGAGCTCCACCTCCACCCGGTGGTCCGCGGGGTTCCTCACCCGGAGGCGGAAGACCCCCTGGCTTCCCTCCAGGAGGCGCGGGGGGTCGGCCTCCTTCCCCAGGAGGAGAAGCCGCCTCTCCAGGGCCACCTCCGCCCGCAGGGTCTCCGTGGGGGTGCGCAGGGTGGCGGCGCAGGTGCCCTCCGCCTCGGGCCCCAGGAGGACCCGGGCCCGGTAGGTGTGGAGGGCCCCTTCCCCGGGCTTGAGGTAGCCCTCAAAGCGGGTGGGCCCCAGGGGGCTCAGCCAGTCGGGGCAGGCGTCCTCCAGGACGTAGCGCATGGGGGCCTCGCCCCGGTTCTCCACCCGGAGGGCGAGGGCCACCTCCTCCCCGGGCAGGTAGATCCGGTGGGGGAGGCTCCGCTCCAGGTGGGCCTTGGGCCTGAGGACCCGCACCTCCGCCTCGGCCTTTTCCCCGGTGGAAAGCTCGGCCCGGTTCACCAGGGTCCCTTGGGCCTCGAGGGGCACGGGGAAGGCGAACTCGTAGCTCCGCCCCTCCTTGGCCTTCAGGAAGACCTCCCGCCGCTCCTCCCCTCCCAGGAAGCGGTCCAGGAGGAGGGCCCTGCCTTCCTCGTCCCCCTCGTTCACCACGGTGACGCGGAAGCGGGCCACCCCTCCGGCCTCCACCTCGGGGGTGAGGGCCTCCTTGGTGAGGCGGAAGGTGGCAGGGCGGACCACCACCACCCTTCCCTCCGCCCTAAGCCCCCAGGGGGCGAGGAGGCCTTGGAGGGCGTAGGTCCCCTCCTTCTCCGCCAGGAAGCGCACCTTGAGGGGGAAGGGGCGGTCCTTGGTGAGGGGCCCCTGGGCCCTGGGGGCGCCCAGGGGGGCGAGCCCTTCCGGCAGGGCCAAGGAGAGCTCGGCGGGGAGGAGGCCCGGGTAAGGGGTGGTGGCGGTGAGGACCACCTCCCCCTCCTCGCCCACCCGCAGGTAGACCTCCTCGGGGGCGAGGCTCAGGGCCACCTCGGGTAGGAGGCGCACCAGGACCTCCTGCCGCTTTCCGGGGAGGACCTCCACCTCCTTGGGGGCCTCCACCCGGGCCCCTTCGGCGAGCACGGCCAGGGGGTAGCGGCCCTGGGGCAGGGCCAGGGTCTTTTCCCCGTCCACGGGGGCCTCGAGGTCCCCAAGGCGGAGGGTGGCCTTGGCGGGGAGGTCGCCGCCGGGCAGGGCCACCACCACCCGGAAGCGCACCTCTCCCTGCGGGGGTCTTTCGGGCTCGGGGGGCTTGGGAAGGCGGACCACGAAGGCCACCTCCCCCCCGGGGCAACCCACCCTCACCCGGTCCCCCTCTGCGAAGACCGCCCCCCGGGCCTCCACCCGGAGGAGGCTTGCCCCCTCGGGGAGGAGGGGCCGGAAGACCCGGTCCTTCGCCTCCACGGGGACGGAGAGAGGCCTGCCCTCCTCGTCCACCACCCGCGCCCGGGCCTCCCCTGAGGGGACGGCCTTCAGCACCCCGTTCTCCAAGGAGGTGCAGGCCCCCACCCGGAAGGCCACGGTGTTGGAGTACTGCCTGGCCGTGGGGGGTTGGGTGAAGCCGAAGATGGCGAGGCCCGGTCGCTTGGTGTAGGCGATCCACTCTCGGTCCCCGGAAACGGGGCGCTCTTCCACGGAGCCGTCCCCGTAGCGCACCCGGGCGCGAAGCTCCTCGGGGCCGTCTTCGTCGTAGAAGGCCACCTCCAGGGGGCCTTCGGAGTAGACGCTAAAGGGCTCCACCCAGACCCAGCCCCGCTCGTCCGGAAGAAGGCGCAGGGTGGTGGTCTGGGTGGAGACGTCAAGGATGAGCTGGGGCCTAGGGTCTAGGAAGAACCCGAAGTTCGGGGCCTCCACGCGGAGGACGAAGGCGTTTTTGCCGTTTCCGAGAAACTCGCTCTGGAAGAGGTAGACCCCCGCCTCCACCTCCCCCTCAAAGAAGCCGGCCCAGCGGTGGGGCTCCACCCCGAAGGCCATCTCCCGGAGGAGCTTCCCGTCCTTGTAGAGGCGGAAGGTGGCCTTAAGCTCCCCCTTCCCACCGTCGTAGCGCTCGTCCCCTAGCTCCGGTTTCCCGAGAAGGGCGCTCCGGTAGTCCGTGGGGTCAAACCCCGGGGAGAAGAGGTCCAGCCGAGCCCTTCCCTTCTCCGGGATCGCGAGCCAGATCTCCAGGGTGTGGGTTTCCCAGCCCACCCCGTCCCCCACCACCGTGGCCTTGAGTTCCCGGACCACGGGCTGGGCCAGGGCGGAGAGGAGGAGGAGAAAGAGGGCCAAAGTCCGCTTCATGGGTACCTCCAGCGCACCTCGGGGTCGGACATGAAGGGCCTGTCCAGGGTGTACTCGTAAAGCAGGACCTCCTCCCCGCCGAAGCGGGCGAAGGTGAAGGTCTTCTCCGTGCCGTCGGGCAGGGGGTCGCGCACGGTGAGCTCCTCCAGGGGCTCCTGGGAGCGGAGGATGAGGACCACCCGGAAGCCCCCTTCCACGGGAAGGAGGCGCTTTTCCAGGGTGAGGGGTCCAAAGCGCAGGGTGGTCTCCCGGTAGGCCTCCACGAACCCCTTGGGGGCCTTAAGGGGGAAGTCCGAGACGCTAAGCCCCTGCACCCGCACCCCGTGGCGGTACCCCTCCCCCAGGGCCTCGGGGTGGGGGAGGGGCGGGAAGGGGGCGGAGGCGGGGTCCAGCATCACCTGCCACACCCCGGGGTCCAGGTCCCGGAAGGCGTAGCGGCCCTCCCGGTCCGTGAGGGCCTGCCAGCCGTTGGCCAGGACCACCCGGGCCCCGGGCACGGGGATATCGGTTCCGGGCTCGTAGCGCCCGTTCTCGTTCACGTCCAGGTAGACCCGCCCCAGCAACACCCCCCGCTCCAGGCCCAGGGTTCCAAGCCGCGCCCGCACCTGGGCCCGGGCCTGGACCTGGGCGGTGGCCGCCCCTTGGGTGCTCAGGCCCTGGGCCTCGGCCACGTTGAGCAAGGTGGCGGGGGCCCCGGGGAGGACCCGCATGCGGTACTCCAGGCAGAAGCTCTCCTTGGGGCCCAGGGTGAGGGTCCAGCGCAGGGAGGCCCCTTCCCTCACGGGCTCCAGGGGGCCCAGGCTTCCCCCGCACCGCCCTCCCCGGGCGCTTCCCTCCAGGTAGGCCAGGTGGGGGTCGGGGGTGTCCTTTAGGCGCACCTCCAGGGGGGTGGAAGCGGGGTTGGTGACCCTTAGGGTGTAGGTGAGGACGTCCCCCGGGGCGGCCTCCTCGGGGCGCACCCGCTTTTCCAGGGCCAGGTTCACGGAGAGCACGGGGTGGGACACCTCGTTGGACACCAGGGGGTTAGGGGTGGCCTCGGAGGTGAGGGTGAAGCGGTTCTGGAGGAGGGTGTCGTCCGGGGTGTCCGCCTTCACCCGCACCCGCACCCACAGGCGGGTCTCCCCCAGGGGCAGGGGGTCCAGAAGGAAGACCACGGCGTGGCGTTCCGGGTCGTAGCTTCCCCCGCTGGCCTCGAGGAACTCCACCCAGGAAGGCAAGCGGTCCTCCACCCGGGCCTTGAGAGGGGCGAAGCGGTTTTCCACCACCAGGGTGTAGGTGAGGAGGTCCCCCGCCTTCAGGGTGGTCCCCGGGGCGGGGTCCGCCTCTTTGCGGAGGGAAAGGGCGCCTTGGGGAAGGACCTCCAGGCGGTCTCTGGTGCGGTTCTCCCCGCCCCCCGCCAGGGAGACCGCCACCAGGGTGGCCTCGAGGACCCCCGCCTCCCTGGGGTCAAAGCAGGCCAGGAAGTCCAGGCTCTCCCCCGGGCCCAGGGGGATGGGCTCGGGGAGGGGTGTCCCCTGGAGGGTGAGGAGGCGCACCGGGGCGCCCTCCACCCGGATGCGGTAGCGGTCCTGGGCGGTGCCCTCGTTGAGGAGGGTGTGGCGGAAGCAGTAGGGCTGGCCCGCAAGCCCCCGGGCCTCCTGCAGGTCGTCCCCGCTCCCCTCCCCCCCTGGCAGGGCCTTGGGGTTTCCCCCGGGGCCCAGGTGGTGGAGGTAGAGGGGAAGCACCTCCACCACCGCCACCCCTTCCGCCGGCCCCCCGGGGCCTTCCGCCAGGGCCCGGTTCTCCCGGGGCCCCGGGGAGGCGGTGGGAAGGGCCTCCACCCCGAAGGAGAGGGTGGCCTCCTCCCCGGGGAGGAGCCTCTCCAGCCGGAGCCGGACCCCGAGGGGGGAAGGGGGCTCCTCGGGGCGCCAGGAGGTGCCGTCAAAGAACTCCAGAGTCCCCTTGGGGGCCCGGGCGCTTCCCGGCACGTAGCGGAAGCCCTCCAGCCCCGCGAAGAGGTCGGTGAGGAGGATGGGCCCCCCGGCCTCCCCGGTTCCCAAGTTCCTCAGGGTGAGGGTGAAGGTGGCCCGCTCCCCGGGGAGGAGGGCGGCGGGGCTTACGGCCTTGGTGAGGAAAAGGCTGGGTTGGGGGATGGAGGAGGCCTCCACCCGGGCGTAGTTCTCCCCGTCCTCCTCCCCCCCGGAGCAGGTGGCCACGGGGCTGATGAAGAGGCTTCCCGAGGCGGTGGCGGGCACCTTCAGGGCCAGGACCAGGGCCACCTCTTCCCCCATATCCAGGGCCACCTCGGCCACCTCGGGCTCCCCGGGGTCGGGGAGGGCGTTGCCGTTTAGGTCCAGGTGGAAGCGCACCGCCTCGGGGGTCCAGGAGGAGGTTCCGTGGACGGCGTGCCCCAGGGCGAAGGTGTAGGGGGCGTTTCCCCCGTTCTTAAGGCGGTAGGGGAGGTAGACCCAGCCCCCCGGGGCGGCGCTCGCCCTCAGGCCCGGGGCCTCCGGGGTCCCGTCGGGAGAGAGGAGGGGGCGGCAGACCGCCTGGACCCGGGTTTCCGCCACGTTGGAGAGGTAGCGCTCCCCCGAGGCCTCCGCCGCCGCCTGGTTGCGGATCACCGTGCCCGCGGGGGTGAGGGCGAGGGCGAAGGAAAGGAGGAGGGGAAGGGCGAAGGTCATTCCCCAGATGCCTCTCCTTTCCCTTCGCGTCCTCATCCTTACCCCTCCTCCCGTCTTCATTCTTCACCTTCCCTGTGAAAACCTCGTCAAAAAGCGCCCTGCACCTGCACCTGGAGGGTGATGGTGATGCTGGCGGCCGGGGGCATGAGGTCGGCGTCGGTGATGTTGCCGTCCCCGTTCGTGTCCACGCCCACGTAGACCGAGCCGCCCGTGGGCACGGAGGTGGGGGCGCTCGTGCTCCAGGTGACGCCGTCCGTGGAGTAGAGGACGGTGTAGGTGCCGCTGAAGCCCGTGGCCGTGGCAGAGACGCTCACGAAGGTGGTGTAGGCGGGGATGGGGTCGGCGACGATCACCTTCTTGAGGTCCCCGGTGCCGATGTTCTCGGCGACGATGGTGTAGGTGAGGGTCTCCCCGGGGTAGGCCGTGGCCTTGTCCACGGACTTCTGGAGCCTGAGCTCCCCGCCCACGATGGTGGTGGTCTCCGTGGCGGTGTCCGTGGCCTCGTAGCTGTTGTCGGGGGTCCCCGTGGTCACGTCGCACTGGGCGGTCACCGTGTTCACGTCCACCCGGCCCACGGGCTCCCCGGCGGGCACCAGGACGCGGACGTAGATGGTCTGGGTGCCGCCGTTGGGCGCTGCATAAACGTCGGCCAGGGCGCCGTACCAGCTGGTGCCGTCCATGGAGTACTGGTAGGTCCAGCCGTGGCTCCCGCCGTCCCCGGAGATGTCGCAGTAGGCCGGGGCGTTGGAGTTGTTGAGGAGGGTGTGGGTGTAGGTGATGGTGCCCGGGCTCGTCACGGTGCCGGAGCGGTCGGGGTCCAGCTGGACCTGGGCCAGGAGGTTCACGTTGACCGTGGAGCTGATGGTGTCGGAGACCGTGCCCACCGTGGTGCTGGTGGCGGTGAAGGACACGGGGTTAGCCCCGGGAGCAGTCCCGCTAGGCACGCTCACCGCCGCCACGAAGCAGCGCTTCTGGTTGGGGTTGATCACGCCCGTGTTGGTCACGGGAGCGCCGTCGGGCGTGCCGTTGCAGTCCGTGTCCGGGTAGAAGACCGCGCTCCAGCCCGTGGGCACGCTGGCGGTGAGGGTGTAGTTGTCGGCGTTGTTCCCGGCGTTGTAGACCTCAACGGGGAAGTAGACCGTCTGGCCGGGGTTGGCGCTCTGGGCGGGTGGGTTGTCGTTGGTGGGGTCGCCGTCCCCAGCGAAGCCCTGTTGCGCCAGGTCCACCGCGTACCCCAGGAGCACCTGGCTCACCGTGTCCGTGGTGGTGTCCTGCTTGCTCGGGTCGTTCGCGCTGGTGGCGGTGACGGTGAGGTTCACGGGGCTCGTGCTGGTGTAGCTTCCCGGGATGGCGCACTTCAGGGCGAAGTCGTAGGTGCCGCCCGCGGGGATGGGGCCCACGGGGCCGGAGATGGGGGTGGTGAGGTCGTCCGCCACCAGCTGGCAGGCCCAGCCCGAAGGCGCCCCGGAGAAGCTCAGGGTGAAGCTGTCCGCGGCGTTCCCGGTGTTCTTCAGGGTGTGGCGGAAGACCACCGTGGTGCCGGAGTAGGCGCTGGCGATGGTCTGGGTGTCGCCGCTACGGGCCACGGTGTAGCCGCCCACGCTGTAGGAGCCGGAAGCCCCTGCCTCGGGGTACCCGTAGGGCCCCACGGCCACGTTGTGGCTCGCCCCCACGGTGTTGGTGGTGGTGTTGGTGGAGACGGTCTCGCCGGGGTCGTTGGCGTCCCCGTCGCCGTTGGCGTCAAACTGGACGGTGGCGTAGTTGGCGTAGCTCGTCCCGGCGCTGGCCGCGGGGGGCACCGTGGCGGTGAAGCTGAAGGTGTACCCGGCCCCCACGGGGAAGAAGGCCCCCGTGCCCTCAATGAGCATGCCGATCTTCACCGTGCCGTTTCCGGTGAGGGGGAGGGCCGAAGCGGTGAGGGTCTGCCAGCCTGCGCCGCTGTCGTAGATGATGCTCACCGTGCCCGCGCCCGCCGAGCCCGTGGGCATGGTGTTCACAATGAGGCCCGTGGGGATGGTGTCGGCGATGAGGATGCCCGTCTTGGACGTGCCGTCCACCGTCACCGGGATGCCGTAGGCCGGGCTTCCGCCCACGTTCTGGCCGCTGATGGTGTAGGTGATGGTGCCTCCGGGGCTTGCGCTGCCCGCGGGGCTTGCCGCCTTGCTGGCGGTGAGGGCGGCCAGGGTCGTGGCCACGGCCCGGGCCCAGTTGTTGTTGTCGGTGATGGGGCTAGGGGCGGCGTCGGTGCCCACGAGGTTCAGGTTCCCGTACTGCCCGCTCGTGGCGCTCGCGGGAATCGTGGCCACCACCAGGACGCAGGCGCTTTCGCCCATGCCCAGGGTGAGACTCGTGATGGGCGTGGTCTCCCCGGCGTCCAGGGTGCCGTTGCAGTTGGTGTCCCGGTAGATGGTGGGGCTTAAAAGGTTAAAGTCGTCCGCGGTGCCCTGGGCGGTGGAGAGGTTGATGGTGTCGGTGCCGTTGCCGTTGTTGGTCACCACGTAGTTGAAGACCACCTGCCCCCCGGGAAGGGCGTTTTTGGTCTGGCCCGGGGAAGCCTCGGTGCCGTCTGGCGTGATGGTGAAGGCGTAGACCTGCTGGACGATGGTGGTCACCAGGTTGGACGTGGTGGTGCGGAGCTGGTTCGCCGAGTCAATGTAGCTCGCCGAGGCCTGGTTCTGGATGGCCGTGCCCGCCGGGGTCATGGCGTAGGCCAGCCCCAGAACCAGGGCTACCAGAAGACCGATAAGACCTGCTCTTTTCATGCTCTAACCTCCTCTTACCTCACGATGGTCCTGAGGCTCACCATAACCTTGGTCCCCTTGGGAAGAAGGGGGATGAGCCAGCGCGCGTGGGTGTACTCCTCGGGCTTGACCTCAACCTCCTTCTCCACCTCCTTTCCGTTTTCCACCACCCGGATCCGCTTCTTGAGGGGGGGCTTGCCGAAGGTCTTCCCCCCGTCAAAGCTGAACTCGGGCGGCACGGCCGTCCCTCCCACCTGCAGGGGCTTGGCGCTCCCCTCCAGGTAGTAGGTCTCCTTGGGGATGGGGATGACGAGGGCCACCTGGCGGAGGTCGCCCTGGGCGCGGTTTTCCGCCACCAGGCGCCACTCCAGCACGTCCCCCGGCTTCACCGCCAGGGGGTTCTCCTCGTAAACCTCCTTGCCCTCCGCCACCTTGACCAAGTAGGCCCTCAGGTCCAGGGTGAGGGCCTGGGCCAGGGCCAAGGAGGCCAGGAGCAAGACCGCTAAACCAAGAACACGCTTCCGCCTCATGCCGTGAGCATAATAAACATGCCCGTGTGAAAACCGTGTGAAACCCCCCCCAGCGCCAGACCCCGCCCTCCCCCTGGCCATCTCCCTCGGGGACAGGCTCAGGGACCGCCCGGACCCCAGGCAGTAGGCCGAGGAAGGCTCCGGCCCTTCCCGCGAAGCCGGGTTCAGATGCCTTCGTGTGCTACCTCATAGCTCCACCCCGGCCATCCTGAGAAGCACCCGGCTACGTATGAGGTTGTGAACGAGCGTCAGCGGAGCTACGGCAGACTTGACCGTTATACCGCATAGAGCCCCAGGAACCTGAGGGCGGAGAGGGGATGGAAGGAGAAGGTCTCCAGGGCCGCCTTCTTCTTCCGCACCCCCCTGCGGTACAGCAGGGACACCAGAAAGGCCCGGAGGACCGCCAAGACTTGCGCCCCCACGCCCCGCACCTGGCAGGCGTCCTCAAGGTAGCTTCGCTGACCATGTAGGAGGACGTCCCGTACCCAAAAGGACCGGTTCTCCACCTCCCACCGGGAAAGGAGAAGCTCCCCAAGCCGCCTCGCGTCCGCCTCCTCGGCTCCCAAGCTGGTGAGGGCGTAGCTCACTGTCCGCCGCACCTCCCCCGTCCCCTTGTGCACCACCTCCCGCTCCACCCGCACCACCTGTCGGCACCCGGGAAAGGCCAAGAGCGCATCCGGCAGATAAGGGGAAGCCCAGACCCGGTAGGTCCACACCTCCCCGTCCCGCACCACCTCCCAAGCTGACTCCGTCTCCCCGGGAAGCCGCCTTTCCTCCATCCCCTTGAATACCTCCAGAGCCCACTCCAGCAGTTCCCCCTGGTTGGCCTTCAGAACGAAGAGGTATGCCCCCCTTTTTCCACCACCTTCCCCGCCACCTCCGGGTACAGGTACCCCGCGTCCCCCACCACTACCTTCCCTTTGAGCCCCTCCGCCCCCAGGCGGTCCAGGAGCTCCAAAAGTGCTTGGTCCTCCCTCCCCTCCACCCGGGCCTGGGCCAGGGTGGTCTTGAGGTGCAGGGCCAGGACCTCCACGAGCCTGACCTGGGGGCTCTTCCCCTTGCCGCTTCCCCGGAGGTGCTTCCCGTCCACCACCAGGACCCCTCCCAGGTCCACCTCGGGGAAGACCTGGAGGAGGGCCTCCTGGAGCTTCTTTGGGTCCAGACGGTGAAGGAGGAGGGTGAGGATGGTGTGGCCCGGGGGGTTGCGCAGGCCCAGGTGGGGCAAGAGGTGAGGGTTGGCCCGGGCGAAACGTTCCACGCCGCGCAGGGAGTCCACGCGGGCGAGAAAGGCCACCAAGATGAGGGCCAACAAGCCCCACAAGGGATACCGCCGGTTGCGGGCCCTGGGGTCGGGGACTTGGGACAAGGCCTCGCGTAGGGTCATGCCTCCTCTTTACCCTAAGGCCGCATATCGGTCAAGTCTGGGGGCCCACCCCCACAGCGGCCTCAGGGAGGTCCAAGCCGTGAATCCGGTGGCCGTGGGCCAGGGGGATGGGTTTGGTCACGGGCGAGGCCCGTAGCTTGGGGTCCACCACCTGCAGAAGACCTTGCCCTCCGGAGAGCCTTATGGCCAGGTGAGCCAACAACTCCTGAGCCTTCTGAAGGACCCGGTAGAAGCGGGAGAGGTGGGGGAGGGAGGGGAAGTAGGCCTTGAGGGTGGTCTTGGCGGCCAGGTAGCCTTTGGCGAGGTCCTGGCCTTGCAACAGGAGGGTCACGGCCGAAGGCCGTATCTTGCAGATGGCGAGGGTCAAGAGCTCGGCCAGGGTAGCTTTCTGGTGCTTTTGCTTTGGGGGGAGCTTGAATCCTTGGGCCTGCAGGGCTTTCAGTTCGTCATCTACCCAGACGTAGATAGCCACGAGAAGGGTTTCTGCGTCAAGATAGTAAAGGGGGTGCTCACGATTTTGCTGCATAGCACCCCCTCTTTTTTCACACCCCGAGGGTCCAGATCAAGTAGCACACGAAGGAATGCAAAAGGCCGCTATGACACGGGAAAGCATAGCGGCCACTATTTTTGGGTTAAGGTTACGCCTCCCGGTGGAGCCGCTCGTAGAGGGGCCCTAGGTCCTCGGGGCGGAAGCGGGCGGTGTGGCCCTTGGGGGGCACGGGCTCCTCGTAGAAGAAGGCGGGCAAGCGGTCGTCCTCGTGGGTGAAGCCCGCCAGGTGGTTGAAGCGGTGCTCCAGGCGCAAGACCCCTTCCCCGAGCTCCCGCCAGAAGGCGGGGGTAAAGGCGGTGCCCAAAGCGGCGTTCACGCTCTCCACCACGAAGGCCACCTCCTTGTTGGTCACGCTCCCCCCGAAGACGCAAAGGCCTAGGCTGTCGTTGGCTGCGGCGTTCACCTGGGCGGTGTAGCTCGCCTCCAGGATCTCCTCCGGCTTCATGGCCCGGGTCTCCAAACGGGGGGCGTTTCCCGCCGTGTGGTCCGCCCCCTGGGCGGTGACCATCATGGTGATCCCCGTGGCCTCCACCACCCGGGGGTCGTAGGCGGAGATGGCCTGGCGCTTGATCACGGGGACCCGCTTAAGCCCCAGGGCCTCCCCCACCCGGGCCGTGCCCTGGGCAAGGAAGCGGGCCTCCTCGGAAGGGGTGTAGAGGGCCTTGAGCTTCCCCTCCATGAAGGCGTAGTCCCCCCAGGGGGCGAGGCCCTTCTCCATGAGGAGGGCCAAGGTGGCCCCGGTCTCAATGGTGTCTATGCCCAGGTCGTTGGCCAGGCGGTTCAGCCGGGCGAGGGCATCGGGGTCGTTTAGGCCGCAGTTGGTGCCGAGAAGCCCGATGGTCTCGTACTCCAGGGGGGAGACCACCTCCTCGCCCTTCTCGTCCACGATGACGTTGGAGCACTGGATGACGCATCCCGGCATGCAGGCGTGGGTGTGCTTGCCGCCCCGGGCCTTGTTGAGGGGGGCGATGTACTGCCCCCCCATGCGGAACTCCTCCGGGGGGGCCAGGCGCCCTTCGCGGAAGTTGCGCACGGGAAGCCCCCCGAAGGCGTTCTGGAAGTCGGCCATGCCCATGGTGCCGATGGCGTTGTAAAACTGCATGACCAGGGGGTCTTCCCTTAGGAGCCTGGCGTAGCGGCGGATGGCCTCGGCCACCTTGGGCTTGTCCACAACCTCGGCCTTCCCCGGCACCTCCACCACGATGGCCTTCACCCGCTTCCGCCCCATCACCGCCCCCACGCCTCCCCGGGCGGCGAGGCGGGAGGGCCGGCCGTCTATGTCGGAGAAGGCGATGCCGGAAAGGAGGCCCAGGTACTCCCCCACAGGGCCTAGGAGGGCGAAGGCGATCCGCTGCCCGTAGGCGGCGAAAAGCCGCTTGGCCGCCTGGAAGTTCCCGAGGCCCAGGAGGTCCTGGGCGGGGTCAAAGTGGACCTCCCCGGACCGGGTGAGGCGGAGGACCACCCACTCGGGGCTTTCCCCCTCCAGCACCAGGTGGGCGAGCTTCAGCTGGCCCAGGGCGTAGCCGAAGGTGCCCCCGCCGTTCGCCTCCTTGATGCCGAGGGTGAGGGGGCTACGGGTGCCCACGCTGGTGCGGTTGGCGTTGGAAAACCCCGTCCCCGCCAAGGGCCCCACGGCGAAGACCAGGGGGTTTTCCGGGGAGAGGGGGTCAACGCGGTAGGCCTCCCGCTCCAAAAGGAGCTGCCCCGTGCGGTAGCGCCCGCCAAGGGCCACCTCCTCGGGCGGAACCTCCTGCCAGTAAGCCTTCCTCGCCTTCAGGTCAACCCGCAAAGACCGCCACACCGTCCACCTCCGGGCGGAAAAAGGTCCTCTTCCCACGATACCAGCCCGGGGCTTTGGGAGGCACACGCCCCCAGTCCAAAATCTCCGTGGGGCGGCCCTCGGGATCACCATCTCCTCGTAGGCCCGCACCGGGCGGGCGATGGCGTGGTCCTCCAAGCGGTAGCGCGCGGGCTCTGCGGAGCCCCCAGGGAAAAGGGCCAGGGCCCCCGCCGCCAGAGCGCCTTTGAGGACATCCCTTCGCCTCCGGCCTCAGGCTAGGGGGAGGTCAGAGGGAAGCCAAGAGGAAGGCCTCCCCTCGAGGCCCCAGGCCCCTCTCCTTGCCCTTGGCCTCCACCATCACGTCGGCCGGGGCGGGCAAGGCGGCAAGCAGGCGCTCCCAGTCGGGCTCCGCCACCCGGAAGGCGTGGGCCCCGGGGCGCTTGTTGGGGTCCTGGCTTGCCAGGTGCACCTTGGGCCGCCCCCGCCAGGTGGGAAAGGCGAGGCGGAAGGCCTCCTCCAGGGAGAGCCTCCCCGGGTTTAGGGCGTGGTGAAGGGTGTCCACCACCACCGGCACCCCCAGGGCCTCCGCCGCCTCCAGGGCCTCCTCCACGTTCCAGAGCCTCTCGTCGTTCTCCAGGGCCAGGTAGCGCAGGACCTCCCCCTCCCCCCGGAGGTTTTCCACGAAGCGGCGGAGGGCCCTCCCCTTCTCCCCGTAGGCCCCGCCCAGGTGGAGGACCAAGACCCCGTCCTCTGCCCCGAGGAGGGAGAGAAGGCGGGCGGAGTAGCGGAGCTCCATTAGGGAGCGCTCCACCACCTTGGGGTCTTGGCTTCCCGGGTTCACGTAGGGCCCAGGGTGCATGGAAAGCCGCTGGCCGAGGGCACGGGCCAGGGCCCCGAGGCGCCCCAAGGCCTCCTTGTGGGCCTTCTCCCAGTCGTAGGGAAAGAGGGGGTGGGAGGCGAAGGGGATGAGGTGTTGGCCGATGCGGAAGAGGGCGAAGCCGTGTTCGGCGTTGAAGCGGAGGACCCTTTCCAGGTCCTTCAGGTTTTCCGCCACCTTCTCCCGCACCCTCTCCTCGGTGAGGTGGGCGAGGCGCAGGGTGCGGTTGGTGGTGGCCTTCAGGGTGAGGTTCTCGCAGGGGTAGCCCAGGCGGATCACCGGAGAAGCCTCGCCTCTAGGTAGACCTCCACCTCGTCCCGGACCTCGAGGAAGAGGAACCTCGGCCGCTCCAGGCCCCACTGGGAAAAGCGGGTGGTGAAGCGCCCCGAGAAGCGGTACCCCCCTCCCTCCTCCCTAAGCTCCCCAAGGACCCTCACGGGAAGCCTTTTCCCCGCCATCTCCAGCTCCCCCTCCACCACGAACCCGGAGCCTTCCCGGTAGGCCCTTTGGGGGTAGAGGCAGGCCTCGGGGTGGGCCTCGGCCTTCAGGATCTTCCGCGCCTTCTCGTCCCGCTCGGCGTTCCCCGAGTCCCAGGCCGCCTGCTTTAGGCAGACCTTTCCCGAGGCCTTCTCCCGCCCGTCCCAAAGCACCTCCCCCCGGGCCGTGGGGTTCACCCCCTCCCAGCTTCCCAAGGGGTAGTACCCCCGGTAGCGGGCCACCCCCTCCACCGCCAGGGGGGCCTGGGCCTGGGCCAGGAGGAGGAAGGCGAGGAGGAAAGCCCGCCTCACGGCCCACCCCCTCCCGAGGGGGAGAAGCGCCAGCGCTCCCCCAAGGTGGCGTAGTCCCGGAAGCCCAGGAAGAGGATGGGCCTGAGCCTGGCCTCGGGGCTTCCCTCCACGTGGACCACGTCCCCCAGGAAGAGGGCGTGGTCCCCGTCCATGGGCCACTCCGTCACCTTCAGCTCAAACACCGCCAGGGCCTTTTCCGGGACCAGGGTGTGGGCGAGCCTCCGGGCAGGCCTCAGGGCCACCCCGAGCCTTTCCGCCTTCCGGCCCTTCCTCCCCGTGAGGTAGCCCGCCCGCACCACCCAGGCCCGCTCCTCCCAGGGGAGGAAGGAAAGGGCCGCCTCGGAGAGCTCCCGAAGGAGGCTTAGGGTGTGGTTCTTCCGGTCCACGGCGAGGAGGAAGCGGAAGGGGCTTTTGGAAACGGGGGTCCACCAGGCCATGGGCATGAAGTTCTCCCCCGAGGAGAGGAGGGCGAGGCGCATGGGGTAGAAGAAGCTCCGGTACATCTAGACCTCCAGAACCTGCGGGGGAGGGTCCTTGAGGACCCCCTCCAGGACCTTCCGGGCCGCCTCCTCCGGGGAGAGGGCCCCCTTGGGCGGCCCCCCGAGGGGGGCCCAAAGCCCCGTGGCCACGGCGGGAAGCCGCACCAGGACGAGGTGCACCCCTTCCCGAAGGAGCTCCTTTCGGGCGGCCTCGAGGTAGGCCTCGAGGGCCCCCTTGGCCGCGGCGTAGGCGGCGAAGCCGGGAACCTGGACGTACCGGGGGTAAGCCCCGAAGAAGACCGCCCTCGCCCCCCGCTGGAAGCGGGCGTGCTTCAGGAGGAAGGCCGCGGTGAGGAGGTGGGCGGCGAGCATCCCCTCCAAGAAGTCCCGCCCCGCCTCCCGCACGGAGGCCCGCCCCGCCTTCCCCACGGCGTGGACCAGGAGGTCCAAGGGCCCCACCTCCTCCAGGAGGGCCTTGGCCTCCAGCTCGTCGGCGAGGTCCGCGGGAAGCGCCCTGGCCCCAAGCTCCCGGGCAAGTTCCAAAAGCGCCCCGGCCCGCCTCCCCGAGAGGAAGAGCTCGTGCCCCTTAAAGGCCCGGGCAAAGGCGCCCCCCAGGCCTCCCGTGGCTCCGGCGATGAGGACCCGCATGGCCTTCAGGCTAGGGCCTGGGGCGGCTTTGGTTTGTAGGGCAGGGAGAAAAGGGCTCCTCTCACCCCGCCCCACCTCGCGGTGGCGCATGGGCGGCTTCGGCCTCGCGGACGATGGCCCGGGCCAGGTCGCTGAAGATGCGCCGGTGGATGGGGTAAAGGGCCCACCAGTAGAGGAAGCCCGTGAGGCCCTTGGGCTCAAAGTAGGCGGTCTGGAGGAGGAGGCTTCCCCCCTCCTCCTCCCGGGCCTCCCACTCCAGCCAGGCCCGCCCGGGCAGGCGCATCTCCGCCCTTAGGCGGAGGAGCCTCGGGGGCTCCACCGCCTCCACCCGCCAGAAGTCCACCGCCTCCCCGGGGAGGAGCTCGGTGGGGTGGCGCCTCCCCCGCCTCAGGCCCGGCCCCCCGAGGAGGCGGTCCAGAAGGCCCCTCAAGGCCCAGGCCCAGTTCCAGACGAGCCAGCCCCTCTCCCCTCCCAAGGAGGCGAAGCTCCGGAAGAGGGCCTCCGGAGAGGCCTTGGCGCGGAGGGCGCGGACCTCGCGGATGAGGCCCTCCCGGTCCTCGAGGCGGAACCCCCCGCCGTAAAGCGCCCCCGACCAGCGGGTCTCCACCTCCCCCAGGGCGATCCTCTCCAGGGCGAGCTCCACCGCCTTGCGGTAGGGGATGGGCGAGACCTCGGGGAAAAGGGCCCGGGCCCGGGCGGTGTCCGCCACCAGGGGGTGGAGGATCCCCTCCACCAAGGGGAGGGCAAGCCGGTTGGGAATGGGGGTGACGAGGCCCACCCAGAGGGCGGCAAGCCTCGGGGCGAGGACGGGGACGGGGACGGGGAGGATGACCCGCTTAAGCCCCCGCACCTCGGCGTAAGTCTCCATCATGGCCTTGAAGGAGAGGGGTTCCGCCCCGATCTCCACCACCCCGGAAGGCCCCCTCTCCAGGGCCAGGAGGAGGTAGGCCAGCACGTCGCGGACGGCGATGGGGGAGACGGGGTTCAGCACCCAGCGGGGGGCCAGCATGACGGGCAGGCGCTCCGTGAGGTAGCGGACCATCTCAAAGCTCGCCGAGCCCGAGCCTACGATGGGCCCCGCCCGGAACTCCGTGGCGGGAAGGTTCGCCCTCAGCACCTCCCCCACAAGGGCCCGGCTTCGCAGGTGGGGGGAGGGCTTCCCCTCCTTGGGCAGGAGGCCCCCGAGGTAGACCACGTGCGCAAGGCCCGCCTCGCGGCCCACCCGGGCGAAGGCCTCCGCCTGGCGGCGCTCCGCCTCCTGGAAGGCCCTCTCCGAGAGCATGGCGTGGACCAGGTAGTAGGCGGCCTCCACCCCCTCCAGGGCCCGCCTCAAGGCCTCCTCGTCCTCCAGGCTCCCCTGGACCACCTCCACCCCCTTGGCCCAGGGCCTTCCTGCAAGCCGCGCCCCGTCCCGCACCAGGACCCGCACCTCGTGCCCCCGCTCCAGGAGGCGGGGCACGAGCCTCCCCCCCACGTACCCCGTGGCCCCCGTGACCAGGACGCGCACGCCCCAAGCCTACACCCCTATTCCCCCGGGAAAAGGGCGGTAGGCCAAGGTCTTGCCGGAAAAGAGGCGCTACCCTGGCCCCCGTGCGGGCTTTGGTGGTGGGGGCGGGGATCGGGGGGCTCGTGGCGGCCCGGGCCCTGCAGAAGGCCGGGCTAGAGGTGCTGGTCCTCGAGGCCCACACCTACCCGGGGGGCCTCGCCGGAACCTTCACCCACAGGGGGCACCGCTTGGACGCCGGGGCCACCCTGCTTTCCGGCTTCGCTCCCGGGGCCCCCCTGGCCCTGGCGGCCGAGGCCCTGGGGATGCGCTTCCCCCTGGAGCCCCTCCCTGAGGGCTTTCCCCTCCTCGAGGTCCACCTGCCCCGGGGAAGGGTGGTGCGGCCCGTGGGGCGGGAGGCGGAGCGGGAGGCCCAGCGGGACTTCTTCGGACCCCGGGTCCTCCCCTTCTGGCGCTGGCAGGAGGAGAGGGCCAAGGCCCTCCTCCGCCTCGCTCCCCGCCTCCCCTGGCCCCCCGAGAGGGAGGAGCTTCCCCGCCTCCTCGCCCTCGTGCCCGGGCTTCTCCCCCTCCTCCCCGACCTCTTCTTGAAGGCGGTCCACCGGGCCCCTCAGGACCCCCACTTCCTCCGCTTCCTGGACGCCCAGCTCCTCATCGCAAGCCAGGCGGAGGCGGGGCGCACCTACGCCCTCTACGCCGCTTTGGCCCTGGACCTCCCCCACATGGGCCCAGCCCTCGCCCCAGAAGGCGTGGGGCGGGTGGCGGAGGCCCTGGCGGAGGGCCTTCCCGTGCGCTACAAGGCCCGGGCGGAGAGGCTTCTCCTCCGGGAGGGGCGGGCCTTCGCCGTGGAGGTGGCCTACGGGGGAAGAAGGCGGGGGGAAAGGGAGGTGGTGGAGGCCGACCTTTTCGTCCTGGACGTCCCCCTCGCCCCCCTTCTCGGCCTTCCCCTCAAAGCGCCCAAGGACGCCTGGGGGGCCTTCGTGGTCCACGGGGTCCTGCCCTTTAGGGCCCCTCCCCCCTACTTCCGGCAAAACGCCAGGGAAAAGCCCTTCGCCTTCCTCTCCCTGCGCCCCGAGGGGGAGAAGACGGCCTTCGCCCTAAGCCTCCACACCCCCCTCGCCCTCTGGGAGGGGCTTTCCCGGGAGGAGTACGGAAGGCTCAAGGCCCGGTGGGGGGAGATGGCCCTACGCCTTGGGGAGGCCCTCCTCCCGGGGCTGAGGGAGGCGGAGTTCCTCCTCTTCGGCACCCCCAGGACCTACGCCCGCTTCGCCGGGCGGGCCTGGGTGGGGGGGTATCCCCAGACCCACCCCTTCCGCTTCCCCCGGGTGCGGCCCTTTCCCAACGTCTTCCGGGTGGGGGAAGGGGTCTTCCCGGGGCAGAGCGTCCCCGCGGCGGCCCTCTCCGGCCTCAGGGCGGCCCGCCTGGCCCTAGAAGCCCTAGGCCTTGCAGGTAGCGAAGGAGAAGCCCGGCCGTCCTTCCCTCCCTCTCCGTGAGGAGGTCCAGGTGGGTGAGGCCGGGGAGGACCTGGGCGCGGGCCTCTGTCCCCGGGAAGAGCTCCCCCAAAGGGAAGTCCTCCGCCCTCGGGTAGAGGCCCCGCCCGGCCCCCAAGGCGAGCACCGGGTAGGGCAGGGCCCGGGGCTTGAGGCCCCGGAGGACGTAGGGGTACCCCCCCACCTCCAGGAGGAGCCGGTAGGGGAAGTACCACTCGGAAAAGCCCGTCTCGGGGAGGGCGAAGGCCCTCAGGAAGGCCCTGGGGTCCGTGGCCTTCCCCGTGTCCCGCCAGGCGACAGGGCCCGCCCTCGGCCCCCGCACCGTGCGCACAAGCCGCCCCTGGAGGAGGCCCAAAAGGCTAAAGCCCTCCCTGGCCCAGGCCCGGCCCACGCCCACGCTGAAGACGGGAAGGAGGCTGTAGTCGTCGTCCACCCTTAGGAGGGCTAGGGCTTCCCGGGTGGCCCGGTAGGGCCCGAAGGGAAGGACTTCCTCGGGCCTTCTCGCCGCCAGGAAGGCCTCGGCCTCGGCCAGGGCGAGCGCCTTAGGCCCAAGGCCCAAAAACTCCACGACAGGGCTTCCCTCCCCCCGGAGAAAGGCCCGGTAGCCCACGAAGCGGCCAAAGGGGAGGTCTGTCCCTTCATAAAAGGCCTCCTCCGTGAGGCGCGCCACCCCGGGGGCCCCGTCCAGGAGGACGAGGCCGGAAAGCTTCTCCCCGTGGAGGAGGGCGTAAAGCCCGGCAAGGGCCGCCCCCAGGGAGTGGCCCCCGAGGACCACGGGGGCGCGCCTCCTGGCCTCCTCCACCGCCAGGTCCAGGTCCTTGAGGTGCACCTCCAGGCCCCAGGCCCTTAGGGGGGTGAGGTCGGGGAGGGGCATGCGCCGGTAGTAGGCCACGGGGTCCTCTTGGAGGAAGCCCCGGCGGTCCTCGAGGCCATTCGCTCGCCTCTCCCAGGCCCAGACCTCGAGGTCCGGGTCAAGGGCGCGCAGGTGCTCGGCCAACAGGGCGAAGTTGGTGCTCCCCCCGAGAAGCCCCGGCACCAGGAGGAGGGCCTTGGGCCTTGGGGCGGGGTAGACGAGGGCGTAGCTATGGTCCAGGTCGGGCCGCCCCGTGTCCGCCCCGGGGAGGGCCCGGTACTCCTGGCCTTGGGCCAGGAGGAGGGCGAGGGAAAAGGCCAAAAGCCGCCTCATGCCCCTCACCCTACCTCGGCGAGGACGAGGCCAATGAGGCCTAGCCTCCGGACCTCGGCCCGGAAGCCCGCCCCTTCCAAGAGGCGGAGGAGGGCTTCCGGGGAGGGGCGGAAAAGCCCGAGGGAGGCCCCGGGGCCGAGGAGGAGGAGGCCGAAAAGCCTCCCCCCAGGCCTTAGGACCCGCCTCGCCTCCCGGGCCGCCCCTTCGGGGTCCAGGAACTCGTTCCAGGTGGGCCCGATGGCCACGCCCCCAAAAGCCCCCTCCCGGAAGGGAAGCCTCTCCCCGTGGGCGAGGAGGTAGGCCCCCGGGCGGCGCTTCCGGGCCACCCTCAGGAAGGTGGGGGAAGGGTCCACCCCCACCATCCCCTCCCCCAGGGCCTCCCGGTAGACCCCGGTCCCCGTGCCCACGTCCAGAAAAGGCCCTCCCGTGGGAAGAAGCCACTCCCGGAGGAGGGCGAGCTCCCCGGCGAGGTCCAGGCGCCCCCCGGAGAGGAGGCCCGTGGAGCGGGTGCGCCAGAGGTCGTAGCCCAAGGCCACGGGGGGAAACCGGTTGACGAGGGCGAGGAGGGGCCTTTCCCGGAAGGCCCGGAGGTCCAGAAAGCCCCCCTTCCAGGGGAACGCCCGGCCACACCCGGGGCACCCCTCCTCGAGGAGGGGCCCCCGGCAGAAGGGGCAGGCGAGGAGGGGAGGGAGCCAAGGAGGAACCCCCTCCTCGGGAGGCCCCGGGAAGGGGGGCTTGGGAGCCTCAGCGGTTCCCACCGAGGGCGGTGGCGTCCACCACGGGGACCACGGTGAGGGTCCCCTCCTTGAGGCTCCCCACGGCGAAGACCGTGTAGACCTTGCCCGGCTCCAGCTCTACCCCGGGAAGGCTCAGGGCCACGGTGTCGGTGCCCGCCGCCCGGACCTCGAGGTCATAGGTCCCCGCGGCCACGGAGAGGTAGGGGCTCGCCTGGGGGAAGGGAAGGCCCGCGAAGAGCACGGGGCCCCCCTTCACCGCCACGTCCACCGCCGGGGCGTCGGGGGAGGCGTGGACCACCCGGATCCGGGCGTACCCCGCCCTGGGGAAGAAGCCGGCGAGGAGGTCCGTGTAGACCTGGGGCCGGATCTGGGCCAGGAAGCCCGTGGCGGCCACGGTGTAGTAGACCCCTTCCTTGAGGTCCAGCTCGGCGTCCATCACCACGGGGGCGTCCTGCCCCGCGGGCACCACTTGGACCCGGACCTTGGCGGCGGGGAGGGGGAGGTAAGGGGTGACCTCCTTGAAGGCCAGGCCGGTGATGGCCCGCTGCCCGTTCACCAGGACATCCACCGCCGGGGCGTCCGGGGAAAGGTGGGCCACCCGCACCATGGCCCCTTGGCCTAGGGCCAGACCCACCAAGCCCGTCAAAACCATAGCGAAAAACCCTCGTTTCATGCCTGTTCACCTCCAGGCCTTGAGCCTAGCCGGGAGGCCTCGGGAGAACCTGGGTTTGAACCACAAAAAACTTCCGAAAGTAGCCGGGCTTACGCTGCGTGGAAGCCCCTGGGTGCCGAGGTGCGCCTTGCGGCTGGATACGGAACGCCTCGTCCCCCCTCCTGGCTATGGACCCGTGCCCCATGCTCAGGACGCCCCCTTTCCCGGGGCCCTAAGGGCCGTCCTGCTAAGCGGCTGCACGTTGATTCCGCAACACGGGTGGCCCGAAATAAGGCTTGGGAAGGTCCTTTTGGGGCCCCCACCGCGGCGAAAGCCGCGGTGGGGTACTTAGACCCTGTGGGCCTCGAGGCCCTCCTTCCCACCTGCCTGCGGTGCGGATCCCCCTTCGTTTTCCAGGCGGCAGACGGGCCTAAGCCGCACCCCCAGGGCCGTCCCCAATAGGGCGAAGACTCCCCAGAGGGGGCCGTGGAGGCTGAAGGAGGCGGTACCCCCCAGGTAGGCCCCGATGTTGCACCCCCCGGCAAGCCGGGCCCCATAGCCCATGAGCACCCCGCCTAGGAAGACGCCCAGGTGGGTGCTCCAGGGAATTCGGCGAAGGTCCTTCAGACGTAGGCTTCCGCTTAGGGCCGCCCCTAGAAAGGCCCCCAGGAAGAGGCCGAAGTTGGTAACGCTGGTGGCGTCCCTCAGCACGCTCTCCTGCAGCCTCTCGGCGAAGGCGGGGTTGTGGAAGAGGGCCCAGTCCAGCACCGGGACCCCCAAGGCCTGGGCCAGCTTGCCCCCCCAGAGGGCGAAGGCCGCTGTCACCCCCCAGGGGCGGCCCTGGAGAAGGAGGAGAAGGAGGCTTCCCAGGGCCAGGAGAAAGGCCCCAGCGGCCAGGCTCCAGGGGCCGAAGAGGGGGTGGGTGGCCTCTTGGCGGAGGAGGGGCTCGAGCCTTCCCCGCCTCCTCCGCTCCACCTGGCTCACCCCCAGGTACAAGGCGGCGAGAAGCCCCATCCAGAGGGCAAGGCCCAGGTACGGGGAGGGGAACCAGGTGAGGGCGCTTCCCGGGGTCCAGGCGGGGAGGGCCTGCCAAAAGGGGAGGTGGTAGACCCCGAGGAGGGAGCCCGCCATGAAGCCCAGGAGCACTAAAAGCCCCCGGGTGTCCCCGCTTCCCGTGTGGTAGAGGGTCCCCGAGGCGCACCCGTCCCCAAGCTGCATGCCCACCCCGAAGAGGAAGGCCCCCACCGCCAGGGCCACCCCTAGGGGCACCAGGAAGCCCTGGACCGGGAGGCCGAAGGCCTCGCCCTCCTTCAGGAAGGGGAAGAAGAAGAGGGCCGTGAGGGCGAAGAGGAGGAAGTGGGCCCTTAGGAGGCGGCTTTCCCCGGTGAGGAGGAAGCGGCGGAACCCCGAGGCGAAGCCGAACTTGGCGTGAAAGAGGGTGAGCCCCAGGAGAACCGCCACCCAGAAGGCGAGGAGGAGCCGTGGGCCGGAGGTCTGGTAAACCAGGTGGGAAAGGACCGCAAAGCCGAGGGCGAAGAGCCCTAGGGCTAAGGGTTGGGGTCTCGCCGACCGCTCCATGCCCCCATATTACCCATGAGTCTAGTAAAGTCAAGGGTATAAGGTCCGCGCCGAGAAAAGGTTGATTCCGCAACACGGGTGGCCCGAAATAAGGCTTGGGAAGGTCCTTTTGGGGCCCCCACCGCGGTGAAAGCCGCGGTGGGGTACTTAAAACCCCAAGGGCACGGGCTCGGGGGAGAGGGGGCCAAGCCCGAGGCGGGCCTCGAGGTCCTGGAGGAGGCCCTGGGCCAGGCGGGCGATGCGCTCCACCTCCTTGGCCGAGGGCACGTCAAAGCCGTGGACCAGGAGGGCGCTGTTCCGCCCCTTGAGCACCCCGGCGAGGCCCCGAAGCTCCTCTAAGGGGATGCGGCCAAGCCCCTCGTCCCCCTTGAGGCGGAGGAAGGCGAGAAGGTCCAAAAGGCCGAGCTTGGGCGAAAGGCGCACCTCCTCGGGGTCCACCCCTAAAAGCTCCGCCAAAGCCCCCCGAAGGGCCTCCGCCTCCTCCGGGGAAAGCCCCGGGGCCTCGGCCCGCCTGCCGAGGCGGGCGAGCCTCTCTTGAAGGAGGAGTTCCAGGGCCCGGTAGGCGTAGAGGGCGGCCAGGACGGAGGCCTCCTCCTTGGCCCCCTGGGCGAGGTGGAGAAGGGTGCGGGCAAGGCCATAAACCCCCTCCCCCAGGGCGAAGTCCCGGGCCTTCAGGAAGCGGTCCACGGCCTCGAGGAGGGCCACCTGGGCCTCCAGGGCCTCCCTCCGGGCGTTCAAGGGGTGGTTCAGCCAGACGTTTTGGGAAAGCTGGCCGAGGAGTTTCCTCCCCGCCTTCAAGGCCTCCCCGAAGTCCAACGCCCGCCAGGCCCGGTACATCTCCGCCAGGAGGGCGTAGAGGGCGTAGGCCTGGTTCCCCGTCCTCCCCACCATGCCGCGGAAGTAGGCCGCCGCCTGGCCGAACTCCCCCTTCCCGTAGAGTTCCTTGGCGAAGAGGGCGTCCACCTCCGCCAGGGCCTC
Source organism: Thermus thermophilus (assembly GCF_019974155.1). Taxonomy (NCBI): domain Bacteria; kingdom Thermotogati; phylum Deinococcota; class Deinococci; order Thermales; family Thermaceae; genus Thermus; species Thermus thermophilus. The sequence continues at coordinate 788,694 of NZ_AP025158.1, read as the reverse complement.
GTGGGGGTTGGGGAGGATGCGGAGCTTCTCCGTGCCCGCCCGGGGGCGGCGGAGCTCAGGGTCGTAGTCCTCGTTGTCCACGTAGACCACCCGCACCTTGGGGTAGAAGCGCTGGAAGAAGAAGCCCGCGGCGGCGAGCCCCGCGCTCATGGCCTTGGTGCCGCTGGTAAGGTCCAGGGCCACGGGCACCTCCGGGTGCTTCTCCAGAAGCCGCTTCACCTCCCGGTAGATGGCCTCCACGTCGCTCTTGCCGATCTCCACGGGGTAGAGGTCCTTCCCCGTGTCCTGGCGAAGCCTGGGGAGGAAGCGGGCGCTTTCCGGGGTGTGGAGCACATAGACCTGCTCCGCCCCCGTCCCCAAGATGGCCAGGGCCGTGGCCTCGGGGCTCGTGCCCAGGGTGTGAACGGACACGGCGAAGGCCTGGGGAGCGGGGTAAACCCGGGGCTTCTCCCGCCAGAGGGCGAGGAGGGCGGGCCAGACCATCTCCTGGTAGAGGGCCTGGGGGTTGCCCCCCGCCCGCACCGCCTCCCGGTACCGCTCCCAAAGGGTGTCAAGGTCCTCCATGCTTCACCTCCTAAAGGGGCTCCAGCTTGCCCACCATCCAGCCCAGGGGGTAGCCGTCCACGGGGTTCTGGGCCCCCGCGGTCTTCCGGGTCTTGGGCTCCTGGGCCTCGGGGTGGTCCTCGGGGAGGAGGAGGGCGAGGCGCAGGGCAAGCCTTCCCGAGCCGAAGCCCACCCGGAGGGGGAAGGCCTCGGGGTCCCGAAGCCGCTCCCTTAGGGCCCGGTAGACCTCCAGGGCCCGCTTAAGCCCGTGCTCCTCGGCGAAGCCCTCCTCCCACTCCGCCACCTTGCCGTAGTAGTCCCTGAGGGCCCGGACCAGGGCCTCCGGGGGGACGGGCATGGACACCCCCAGGCCCTCGTGGTAGCGAAGGGCGAGGGCGAAGCGGGTGCCCATGCGGAAGGTCTCCGCCAGGAGGGCCATCCCGGAGGTGTCCTTCCCCGGGTGGAAGACCCCGAGGCGGTTCAGGAAGGTGGGGGTGGGGCCGGAGTCCGCAAGGCGCACCGCCCGGAAGGGGTCGCGGTAGAGGTCCAGGACCATCCCCCGCCCCCCTTTCCCCTCCCGGGCGTAGCCCAGCACCGCCCCCTCAAAGGCCTGGTTCTCGTAGAGGCCGGGGTCCCGGGAGGGGTAGATGCGGGCCTCCCCGTCCCCTGGCCTGAGCCGCCAGACCCCCGCCCTCCGGTCCCACTCCGCCACCTGGTCCCGCTCCACCAGGACGTGGAAGAGCCAGGCGGTGCGCAGGGCCCCCTTGACGCTGGAGCCGGGGAGGTAGGCCCCTAAGGGGGAGCGGGGCAGGGGACGGTACTCCAGGAGGGCCTCCTCCGTGGCGGAGCGAAGGGTTTCCAGAAAGGCCTTGCTGGCGGGGAGGGTGTGGAGAATGGCCTCCCGGGGAAGCTGGCCCTCCTCCAGGAGGTGGCGCAGGACCTCCTGGGCCGCCTTGGGGCCCTGGGCCACCTTCTCCAGGTACTGGCGGCGCCTGGCCTCGGGGAGGGCGAGGAGAAGGGTGCCGGGGTCCAGGAGGTGGACCTCCTTCCGGCCAAAGTCCGGCACATAAGCGTAGGCGGGGTAGGCCTCCCCCGTGCCCACGTGCACGGGGCTTAGGGCCTCCAGCTCCAGGCGAAAGCTCCTCAGGAATCCCATACCCTCACCCCCAGGGGAAAGACCGAAAGGGCCTCCCACACCCGCGCCCCCGCCTCCGGGGGCTCCGTGGGGGTCACCTCCAGGAGGCGGTGGGTGGGCCTCCGGTAGACGCTCCCCTCCTTGGTCCGAAGGTAAGGCCTCTTGAAGGGCTTGGCCCCCACGTAGGCCCCTCCGAGCCTGCCCCAGTAGGGCTCCACCTCGTAGTAGAGGGCGCCTTCCAAGGGTCCCGGGGCCAGGGTGGCGTAGGCGTTTGGGGCCTCGGCCTCGGGCAGGTCCACGGGAAAGGGGCCCTCCACCCGGAAGCGCCCAAGCCCCACGCCCGCCTGCCCCCCGTACCCCATCTCCCCCACGAAGGCCAGGGCCTCCCCGAGGTCAAAGGGGGCCTCCCCCAGGACGTAGAGGGCGTGGGGGGTCTTGGGGTCGGGGAAGAGGTACTCCTGGGTGAAGAGGACGCCGGGGCAGGCCGTGCCCGCGGCCCGGTCCACCCCCACCCGGGTGCGGCGGAGCCTCCGCACCTCCGGGGGCCTGGCCCCTCCCAGGACCTCGGGGGCTTCCAAAAGGGCCTCCTCTCCCCTCTCGGCCAGGGCCTGGAACGTGTCCAGGCGCACCAGGGAGAGGCTCTTCAGGGCCTTCCTTAGGGCGGTTTCCTCCACCTGCACGGGGGGAAGCTTGGGCCGGGGAAGCCAGCCCTCGGGGTAGACGCTGGAGAGGCGGAAAGGCGGTTCTTGTTGGAGCCTTTCTAAAAGCTCCTCCAAGGCCTCCCGCCCGTGGGTGTACCGGTACCACCAGAGGAGGTGGCCCAGGAGGGTGGGGGCCCGGGGGAGGGCCTTGAGGGGGCCCTGGAAGTAGAGGCGGAAAAGGGTCGCCCGCATCCAGGCCCCCTAAAGGACCACTTCCTCCACCTTGAGCCTTTCCCTAAGGGGCCAGCCCTCCTGGTCTTCCGCAAGCCTTTCGGGGTGGAGGAAGTAGACCTGGCCGTAGCCCCGGCTGATATGCCCCCCGAGGCCGTCCAGCTCCAGAAGCTCCAGGGCCCGGAGGAGGTATTTCCCGAAGTACTCCTCGTCCAGGTCGTCCAGCACCCGGTAGGTCATCTCCACCTTAAAGCGGGCCCCGGCGGGGACCCTTTCCGTGGTGCGGGGGTTGGCGTTCCCCCCGAGGCGGGGGATGAAGACCTCCTGCTTGATCTCCGTGTAGAGCCCGCCCCGGGCGGAGGTGCGCTCTAGGGCCTCCTTGGCGTCCTCCGTGAGGTAGGCGTCCCGCACGAGAAGCCTCGTGGGGCCCCGCTCCCGGGCCACCGCCAAAGACTTCTCGTCGTTCTCCGGGGCGAGGCCGAAGATGCGGGCCACGGGGTCCTTGGGGTCGGGGGAGGCGTAGACGTGCTTGTCCTTGGCCTTCAGGATGTAGTCCCCGCCCAGGCTCCACTCCAGGAGGTAGCGGAGCTTCCCCTTGAGGCTGGAGCCGGGGATGTAGGGCTCGTCCGTGAGGGGGTTGCGGACCACGGGGTTGTCCAGGTCGCCGATGGCCATCTGGTCCCGGCTCATCCCGATCCTGAGGCCCGTCTTGGCCAGGAGCACCGAGCGGATGCGGATCACCTTCTTGAGCTTCATCCCCTTCCTCCTACTTCCCCACGGCGTAGAAATAGGCGAGCACCGCCTCCACGTACTTCATCATGGCCTCAAAGTCCTTGGGGCTCCGCTTGCCCGCCTCCAGGGCCTCCTCCATGAACTCCACGAACTCCCTCGCGTCCTTCAAGGGGCCCTGGGAGCGGGTGTTGTAGAAGAGCTTGGCCTTGAGAAGCTCAAGCTGGGGGACGAGCCGGGCGAAGGCCAACTCCTCCCCCTCCTTGCGCCTCTCCTGCGCGAAGCGGTTCTCCAAGGCCCTGAGCTCAGCGAAGTAGTTGCGGAACTGGCTGGACTTGAGCTTGCCCCTGGCGAGCCTCTCCGCCACCTCCCGCGCCCGCTCAAAGACCCTGGGGTCCAAAACTCCCCGCGCCTTGTCCTTGAAAAACTCCAACGCCGGCATTCACGTCCTCCTTTCCCGGTAAAGCGCCCACTGGACCCAGACGGGAAGGTAGACCCACGCCGGGCCCTGGTGGTCAAGAAGCCCAAGGTACCTTTCCCAAGCCTTTTGGTCCCGCTCCCGCACGCGCCTTAGGGCGTAGGCCAAGAGGGGCTTGTAGCGCATCCGCTCCCCGGGGTCCTCCAGGGGGAAGAAGCGGCGCCAGAGGAGGAGCCAGCGGTAGACCTGGGCCCGGGAGACCCTTTCCTCCCGCAGGTCCCGCCTCAGGCCCTCGGCCCAGGCGCGAAGGTCCCCCAGGACCTCCCAAGGCACCGCCCGGCCGAAGAGGAAAAGCCTCCCCCGCCCCTCCGCCTTGGCCCGCCCCTCCGCCTCGGCAAGGAGCCGGGCGAGCTCGGGCACGGGGAGGCTGGGGTGGGCGAGGAGGAACCCCCCGGAGAGGGTGAGGCGGGGGTGGCGGGTGAAGAGGCGGTAGAGCCTCTCCAGGTCCAGGGCGAAGTCCAAAAGGGCGTCCCAGGGCCCGAGGAGGAAGAGGTCGTCCCCCCCAGAGTAGACGCTGTAAAGAAGGGGGTAGCGGGCCTCCTTGCCCTGGGCCTCGAGGCCGTCCCACCCAAGCCGCTCCCGGTAGCGCCGGGGCTCCTCCAGGAGGGTGAGGACCTCCGTGGTGAAGAAGACCTCCAGGGTGCGGGAAAGGGCGGCGAGGCGGCTCGGGGTGGCGAGGTCCCTTCCTTCCCGGCGAAACCCCGTGGCGAAGGCCTCCCCCATGCGGTCGGCGTCCAGCAGGAGGGCCCCGAGGTAGGGGGCGCCTTCCGAGAGGGCGGCGAGCTCGGCGAAGGTGAGGACCTTTCCGGGGTGAACCTCCTCGTCCTCCAAAAGCCCCTCCTCCTCGGCCCAGGCCCGGTAGGCCTCCAGGCTCCACCCCTTGGCCTTTAGGGCGTGCTCCACCCGGGGCAGGTGGCCGAGGAGGGGCTTGGCCTCCGAGGGGTGGGGCCAGGGGGCGAAGTCCAGCCGGGCGCGGAAGAGGTGGAAGGCTCCCTCCAAGGGCCCTCCCAGGCCCACCTTCAGGCCGGGGAAGCCCAGGTGGGGCCTCGGGGCCTCCTCCAGGAAGAAGCCCACCCGGTCGCTTTGGGGAAGCCGGGCCCCGAGGGCCGCCTCCCGCTCGCAGTCCGGGCAGAGGCTTCCGGGCTCGTCCCTTCGGGCAGGCTCCAGGCCGCAGGCCGCGCAGGGACGGAGGGGCGCCCCCAGGACTTCCCCCGTGGCGGCGAGGAAGGCGAAGGGCCTGAGCTTCTCCCGGGCGAGGGCCTTGTGGAGGCGCCCTAGGAGGGCGGCGAAGTCCCGGAAGTCCTCCCCCCGGAAGGCCACCCAGGCCAGGTGGGGCACGAGGCTTCCCCCCCGCCCCAGGGCCCACCTCCCCCAGGCCTCCCGGGCTTCCTCCAGGGCCGCCCTCGCTTCCTCGGTGTTGGGCAGGAGGAGGTAGAACTTGCCCCCCGCCCCCAGGATGCGGTTCAGGGGGGTGAGGCCCAGGCGCCGGAGAAGCCCCAGGGCCATGGCCTCCGCCGCCAGGCTCACCTCGAGGCTCCTCGCCCGAAGCCGCTTGGCGATGCCCCCCACCCCCGCCTCCGCCCCGGCGATGCGGTAGATGTGCCCCTGGATGCCCCCCATGTCCCCCACCGCCAGGAGGAACTTCTCCCCGTCCTGGCGCAGGTCCTGCGCCCGGGGGCTTTCCCCGTGGAAAAGCCACAGGGCGTGGGCGATGGCCGCGGTGAGGCGCAGGTGGTCGTAGAGGGAGACGTCCGGCTCCGACTGGGTGTCCGAGGGCACCAGGGAGAGGGTTTCCTGGAAGGCCAGGGCCAGGTTCAGGAGGAGGGCCTCCTTGGTGAGGCGGAGGCGGGCCATCTCGGAAAGCCGCCCCTCCAGCCGCTCAAGGAGCCGCTTGTAGACGTCCTTGGAAACGTTGGGCCGCTCCTCCGGGTAAAGCCCCCCGGCCTCGAGGCCCACCCGCCCCCCGGCCCGCACGGGGCTGTACCCCCCTTCCCTCCCCTCCTCGCCCCCCAGGAGGAGCCTGCGGAAGGGGGGAAGGAGGGGCACCTCCGGGGGGCTTCCCCCGCCCTCCCCCTCCTCCCGCTCCTTGGAGGCGTGGGTGTCCGCCAGGGCCACGCACCACTCCTCGGGGGTCTCGGGCCGGTACTGGGGGCGGTCGCGCCAGCCCTCGTGGTGGCGGCTCGCCGTCTGGGCGAGCCAGTCCGGGTCCAGGCCCGCCCCTCTAAAGAGGGCCTCGTGCCTCTGGACGAAGTGGGCGGTGTAGGCGGTGTGGGTGCGGTCGGGAACCCGCTCGTCCCGCTCCCCCCAAAAGGCCCGGGAGTAGAGCTTGCCCACGTCGTGAAGGAGGCCCGCCAGGGCCACGCTCAGGCCGTCCCCAGGCATGGCCCGAGTATATAGGGGCCCCCCCGGGGCCCGTGTGAAGTATGCACGCGGGGCCTCACAGCACCTGGACCTCCCGGGGCTCCGGCAAGGGCCCCACGCCCAGAACCTCCACCCGGCCCGCCACGGGGTAGATGCGCAGGGCGTCCTGGCCCAGGTCCAGAAGCCGCCCGGCCCTCCGCCGCAGGTCCTCCAGAAGCCGCTCGTCCAAGTAGCACTCAAACACGGAGAGCTGGACCCGCTCCCCGTAGCTTTTCAAGAGGTTGGCCAGCTTCACCCGGCGGGTGTCGTCCGAGATGTCGTACACCACGGCATAAAGACGCTTTCCCATGGGGAAAGGCTAACCAAAAGACCCCATGGGCGGCAATCCCCTTACGGGGCTCAAGCTCTTGCAACATGGGCGTCATAGGCGGCGAGGATGGCGGCATCCAGAGCGTCCAGTCGCAATCCCCTTACGGGGCTCAAGCTCTTGCAACACTGCGGCGTAAGCGCGGCCTCACGGAAGCCGAACTTGCTGTCGCAATCCCCTTACGGGGCTCAAGCTCTTGCAACTCGCGGAACTCCTCTCTGCTCTGGTAGAAGCGCAGAAAAGGCTGTCGCAATCCCCTTACGGGGCTCAAGCTCTTGCAACCCATGTGGTTAAGGCGAACCACCACCGGGGCGATTTCCGGGGTCGCAATCCCCTTACGGGGCTCAAGCTCCTGCAACAAGTTTGCACGCGAAGTCTTTGAGCGTATGTGGGAGGGTCGCAATCCCCTTACGGGGCTCAAGCTCTTGCAACGCCATGGGGGCGTTAGGCGTAAGCTGTGGGCCCATGCGGGTCGCAATCCCCTTACGGGGCTCAAGCTCTTGCAACCGCCAAGATAGCCCGCAGGTTTACAAGCCTCAAGGAGAAGTCGCAATCCCCTTACGGGGCTCAAGCTCTTGCAACCGAAGAATCGGTTTGGACCTTTGACGGCAAGCGCTGGCGGTGGTCGCAATCCCCTTACGGGGCTCAAGCTCTTGCAACGCATCGTCCCTCTCCACCTCGTCATCGCAACGCACACATGTGTCGCAATCCCCTTACGGGGCTCAAGCTCTTGCAACCTACATTGACGGGCAAAAGGTAACAGAGAGGGAAGCGGCGGGTCGCAATCCCCTTACGGGGCTCAAGCTCTTGCAACACGAACCAAAAAAAGAACCAAACAAAGAACCAAAGTCGCAATCCCCTTACGGGGCTCAAGCTCTTGCAACCCTGGGCCAGGGAGTGGGGCAGGGGTTGCGCAAGTATATCGGGTCGCAATCCCCTTACGGGGCTCAAGCTCTTGCAACGGGGGCGAGGAGCTCTGGATAGCGGAGGAGGTCTGGTCGCAATCCCCTTACGGGGCTCAAGCTCTTGCAACCAAGCGGACGGGAAGGCGTGGGAGCTGTGGCGTGAGGTCTTGTCGCAATCCCCTTACGGGGCTCAAGCTCTTGCAACCCACCTCCTGTGCAACTGGCGGCCCCACGAGGGCCGGTCGCAATCCCCTTACGGGGCTCAAGCTCTTGCAACACATTTGATGAGGCCCACATCGGGATAAGCGCCCAGCTTGTCGCAATCCCCTTACGGGGCTCAAGCTCTTGCAACAAAAACTCCCATCCTGTGAGAACCCCGGCCCGCTGAGGCGTCGCAATCCCCTTACGGGGCTCAAGCTCTTGCAACGACTAAGGTCATACAGGAGAATGGGGGCTTGACCCTATCTGTCGCAATCCCCTTACGGGGCTCAAGCTCTTGCAACTCGGTTACGTGGACCCCGCTACGGGGAAGCGCTACGGCAAGTCGCAATCCCCTTACGGGGCTCAAGCTCTTGCAACAAGTATGGGCCCATGCTCTTACGGCGTGCGCGCGCCATTACGTCGCAATCCCCTTACGGGGCTCAAGCTCTTGCAACGGGAGGTTGGACGCCCAATCTCCCCGCCTCTTGTGGAGGGGGGTCGCAATCCCCTTACGGGGCTCAAGCTCTTGCAACATAACCGCTTGGGCCGAAAAAGTGCCCGCTGAAGAGATCGTGTCGCAATCCCCTTACGGGGCTCAAGCTCTTGCAACCCATCGAGGACGGGAAGCGGCTGCTCGGCTTCACCGCCACCGTCGCAATCCCCTTACGGGGCTCAAGCTCTTGCAACTCTACCCCCCTCAGAACCCCGTCCTGGACGGCACCGCCAGAGGGGGGGTTTGTGAGAAAGATGAAGCTTGGAATATGCACACGGCGAATAACGGGGGTTTTCGGGGGTTTGGGCCGATGGCAAGCCACAGGAGAAAGGGGCGATGAGAAGGGGAAAACGCATATTCGCCCTCGGCAAGGGGAAAACTGGCTTTCAAGGTCCCCGCCCGGAGGTCCGGACAAGGGCATTATAGCATCTCAGGGCAACGGTGGACCGGGTTTATTTTGGAGCGGAAAAGACCTTGAAAAAGGAAACTAGTAAATGAGAAAGCGATTAACGTACCTTCGCCCGGCAATTTCGCGCATAGATGTAGTTACTAGTGCTTCCGCAAGTAAAGGGGCGCGTACCCCTCCCGCCCCCAAGGCCCACCTTGGCCGCCGGGTGGGGACGCGGTAAGCTTAACCCCCAAAGGGGGAAAGCCATGGACTCCCGGAGGCTCATTCTTTCCTTTCTGGGAACGGGCAACTACCAGCCCGCCAAGTACCCGCTGGACGGCGAGGAGTACGAGACGCCCTACACGCAGGAAGCCATCCTGCGCCGCTACCAGGAGGAAGGGTACGCTTTAAAGGTCCTGATGACCAAGGAGGCGGAGGCAAAGCACGGAGCGTCCCTGAGAGAGCGGGTGGAGTACGAGCCCGTGCCCATCCCCTCGGGGCACACCGAAGAAGAGCTCTGGGAGATCTTCAACACCATCGTGGACAACGTACCCGAGGGAGCGGAGCTCATCATGGACGTCTCCCACGGCTTTCGCTCCCAACCCATCCTCGCCCTCGCGGTCCTGCACTTCTTGCAGGCCACCAAGGGGGTGAAGGTGCGCCGCATCCTGTACGGCTTTTACGACCCAGGAACCCGGGAGGCGGCCTTCTTTGACCTCACCCCCTTCCTGACCCTAACGGAGTGGACCCAGGCGACCCGCGACCTCCTGGAGCACGGGGAGGGGTTGCACCTGCGGGAGCTGCTGAGGGAGATTCACCGGCAAAGCTACCAGGTGGATGGCCCCAAGGCGAAAAAACTCTCCAGCGTAGGGGAAGCCCTGGACAGGGTGGAGGACGCCCTGGACCTCCTCCGGGTGAAGGAAACCCTGGAGTCGGCCAAGGAGCTCCTGAAGCACCTGGGAGCCGCCGCCCAGGACGTGGCCCAGCTGCCCCGCTCCAGGCCTCTGGGGACCCTTTTGGATAGGATCCGGGAACGGTACCACCCTCTGGCCGCGGAGGACCCCTTCAGCCCCGAAGGCCTTAAGGCTCAGGGGGAGATGATGCGCCTCCTCCTCCAGACCCGGAGGTACGCCCAGGCCATCGCCCTCGCCCGGGAGCTCCTGGTAACCCTCGCCTGCCTCCAGAAGGGCTGGGACCCCCTGGAAGAGCGCGAGGTGGCGGAAAGGTGGCTCAGCACCAAAACCAAGAACAAGAAGTCCGCCGCGAAAGACCCCCAGGCCCTTCCCTTGATCTCCCTCTGGGAGGAGACCGCCGACCTGCGCAACGACGTGGCCCACGCGGCCATGCGGGAAAACCCCGCCCGCACCGGGCGCCTCAAGGAGGCGATAGAGAAGGTTTGCGCCCGGACGCAGGCCCTTCTGGAAGCCCACCTCTCCCGGGGAGCGGAAGGCTAGGCCAAAAGGCCCAGCTTGGCCAGGACCCCTTCCAGACCGGGGTGCTCCTTGCGCCAGCGCTTAAGGTCGGCCAGGTTGCGGAGGAAGCCCCGCTCCTCCAGGGCCCGGCGAAGGGCCTCGGCCTCCTCCGCCGAGAGGCCTAGGATGGCCTCCGCCTGGGCGGCCAGGAAGCGGGGCACCTCCTTGTAGGAGAGGGCGCGGGCCCGGGTGAGGAGGTCCTGGAGGACCGGGCTCGGCCCTGGCGCCGGGGGCTTTTCCCCTTGGGACACGGGCTCCTCCAGGGCCATGCGCCCGTACCCCGAGGAGGTCTTGGCCCCCACCCCCTCCTCCCTCAAGGCCCAGGCGAGGATGCGCCAGGCGGCCCGAAGCCAGGGCCCGGCTTCCTCGGGAGAAACCCCGGGGGCCGGGGAGAGGGCGAGGAGGAAGGTGCCCGTGACGGAGAGGAAGGGGACCGGGACGGGGCTGTCCCAGTCCGCGGGGGGAGCCTCCCCGCTCCCGTAGTAGTCGGGGTGGTGGGGGTTCAGAATGTCGGGGTGGAGCTTCCACTTCCCGGGAAGGGGGAGGGCGTCCCAGAAGACCACCAGGCCCTGCTCCTCCGTGGTGCCGAAAAGCCCCGCCTGGGCCTCGCCCCGCTGGAAGCGGGCCAGGTCGCGCCGCCAAGCCTCGCCCTCCAGGTAGAGGTGGGCGTAGCGGCTCGCCAGGCCCTTGAGGGCCGAGCCCGGGATGTAGGGCACCCCGTAGGCGCGTTGAAGGGTGAGGGCCGTCTCCAGCACCCCTTCCCCACCCAAGCCCACCGCCAGGCGGGAGAGGGTCCTGGCCTGGCGGAGCTCGGCCCCCAGGGCCTCCAGGGCCTTGCGGTACCGTCCGAAAAACGCCCGGTACTCCCCGGGTTCGGGGACCCCCGCCGCCTCCCGGACCAGAACCCGCTTGGCCTCGGTGTCCTCCCGCCTCGCCGACCTCAAGAACTTGTCCAGCCAAAGGCCCCGGTGAGGCTCTTTCCCCTGGGGGAGGCGGACGCCCTCAAGCGCGGATCGGCGGCCCATGGCTACTCCTCTATGAGGGCCTGGGCGAAGCGCTTGAACCACTCCGCCACGGCCAGGACCTCCCGGGTGAGGCGAAGGTACTGGAGGAGCTCGGCCTGGCGAGCCGCCTCCGCCAACTCCCGAAGGTCCCGGTAGCCCAGCACCTGGGCCAGGTGGTTCCCCAGGGCCCTGTGGGCGTCCTTCCCCCGGGAGTCCACGAAGGCCAGGGCCTGGGAAAGCCCCGCCTGGCGCACCAGGACGGGAAGCTTTAGGGCCATGTCCCGGTACTCGCCCCGGCCCTCGCCCCTGGCCGCCTCCCGGACCTTCTCGTAGGCCTTCTGGGCCCACACCTGCGAGCGGGTGCGCACGGCCTACCTCCCCACCACGATGCGGCAGAGCCCCCGGCCCACGGTGGCCTTGCCCCCAAGCTGGAGCACCCCCCCGCCCTCCTCCAAGACGCCCCGGAAGAGACCCCAGACGCTCTCCGGGGGAAGCTCCTTCCCCTTGCGGAAGGAGCGGTCGGCCCGCACCAGGGCGTAGAGGAGGCTTTCCGCGGGGAGGCTTTCCTCGTACCAGAGGGCCCCCTTGGCCACGGTCTTGGTCTCGTCGTCCAGGCGGATGCGGGCCACCACCTCCGTGGCCGTCTCCAGGAGGAAGCCCATGAGGTCGTCGTGCACCACGGCGAGCCTCCCCTGGACCGGGGCCTCCGTGCGCTCGGCAAGCCAGTCTTCCCAGGCCCTGGCCCCCGTCTCCTCCCGGGCTTTAAGGTCCAGGTCCTCGAGGTAGGCCTTGCCCCCATCCCCCAGGACCCGGGAGCCCGGGGCGAGAAGGGCGTGCTCGGCGTCTGGGACCTGGGGAACCCCAGGGACCTGAAGGCCCGCCATCCCCGCCTCCCTGCGGAAGCGCTCCAGGAGGTAGGGGCTCGTCACCAGGGCGAAGACGCCGTAGAGGCTCCGCACGGGGAGGAGGAGGAGCTTGGCGTCCCCCACCTGCACCGCCCCGGCGTGCTCCGAGGCGCTTTCCGTGTCGGGCCCGAAGACGGCGAAGAGGGTGTCCTTGTCCCAGGCGGAAGCCCGGTCCCGGAGCACCCCCTTGAGGGAGCTTCCCGGGAGGTAGGGGATGCCCGTGGCCTTCTCCCGGGCGATGGGCAGGTCTATGGCCCCGATGCCCTGCCCCGTCCCCGCGTGCAGGGGGGAGAGGGCGTGCAGGAAAAGAAGCGCGGCGTGGCTCATTCCGGAACCTCCTTCCTATAAGCTTTTCACGAAGGCCAAGACGGGGTCCACCTCACCCCCAAGCACCCGGATTCCCCGGGCCTCCACGGGGGTGAGCCAGGGGTCCACGTCCCAAGTGCGGCCGTTCCTCTTATCCTCCAAGATCAGCTTTCCTCCGGGAAACCTGGCTCCCTCGAGGACCGCCACCAGGCAAGGCCTCTGCCCTTCCCCCAGGGGGCGGAAGAGGAGGGGGCTCGCCCGGCGCTCGGCCTCCTCGAGCTGGAGGGTGGTGTCGGAGGGGTCTCCCTTGTCCTTGAAGTGGAAGATGATGGGCAGGCCGAAGTGGGCCCGGGGGAACTTGCGCACGGGGTGCCTGGGCGGGTGGTTGGGGGCGTGCCGCCCCGTGAGGCGCCGCACCTCGTCGGGCTCGGGCCAGTAGGAGCGGCCCGGGCTTTTGGAGTTCCCTCCGGGACGGGCCTGGCGGAAAGCCTGGTAGCGCTCGGCGAGCTCCCTCCAGGAAAGGGGCACCACCCGCACGAGGCTTTTTGGGGTGAGGTGGGGCACCCCTTCGGGCCACCCTGCCTCGCGGCTGTAGCGGCGAAGCCTTTCCCGGACCTCCCCCTCCGTGGGGGGCCTGACCCCTTGGGGCAGGAGGGCGCCAAAGCCCCTCCGGGTCCGGGCCCCGATCCCCCCGAAGGTCTCCCAGGCCCAGAGGGCGGCCTCGAGCTCTTCCCTCAGGTCCAACCCCCCCGCCCTTTCGGGGAAGCGGAGGCGGAGGCGGAAGGCCACGCCCACGCGCACGGGGTAGTTCCTGGGGTCCTGCTCCGTGCGCCGCAGGGGGAAGGCCAGGTAGGGATGGGCCACCTCCCGGTTGGCCTGGGGGAACTTCTTTCCGGGAACGTCCGTGAACGGGTAGGCCTCCTGGCCCCTCTCCAGAACCTCCACCTCCACGCTCAAGGGCGAGGCCCCGCCTTCCCCCGCGTGGCCGAACAAGGCGGACTCCAGCTCCCAAAGCCTCTCCGGCGAACCCCCTGCCCGCCAGCCCCTCAGGGCCCGCCACCAGAAGCGGAGGTGCCCCCGCACCGCCGTGGCCCGGACCACGCTCACCGGGTCCGCCTCCCTGGGCTCCACCCCGCCCCCGAAGAGGGGGGTGAGCAGCGTGTAGATGCGCTCCCAGGTGAGGACCTGCGCCCCGTCCCGGCGCGCCAGGGCCCCTCCCTCCTCCTTGCGCCTCGGCGAAAACGCCTCCTGAAACGCCCTTCTCATGCCTCCTCCCAGCGCCTGAGCTTCCCGTCCCAAAGGCCCAGAGCCGCCAGGCCGAACCCGTCCCGCCGGTCCTGCTCCTCCTCGGAGAGGTTCCGGAACCAGACCTTCCCCGCCCAATCCCGGACCTCCCCTTCCCCCCAGGCTTCCGGGAGCCGGACGAAGTAGACGCTCCCCGCGGGCACGGCCCGGCGGCTCGGCTTGGGCTTCCCCTCCTTCAGGTTCCAGCCCGAGACCGCAAGCGGCCTCCCCACCACCGCGGCCACCACGGAAGCCCCCAGGAAAGCCCTCCCCTTGGGGAGGTAAGCCTCCCCCAAGAAGGCGGGGGTGAGGAAGACGAGGCGGGCCGCCCGGTGGCGGAGAAGCCCCGCCACCACCTCCTCGGGCAGGGGGGGAACCCCGGGCCCGCCCTTCCACCAGAAGGCGAGGCGCCTCTCCCCCCCGAGGGGGAAGACCCCTTCCAGCTCGGGCCCCTCGGGCCACAGGACCAGGGCGAGGCGGCGCCTCCCGCGGGCGAACTCCAGCCCCGAGGTCTGGAAGAGGAACCCCTCCCGGGCGGTCTGGACCTCGGGGTCCAGGGCCACGTGGGTGCGCGTCTCCGGGGTGGGCCCCTCGTGCCCCTCGGGGGCGAAACCCGCCGGGGCGTCCTGAAGGAGCCACTCCAGAAAGCTCTCCCAGTACCAGAAGGCGGGCAAGGGGGCGGGCTTCTCCTTGAGGGCGGGGCTGGGAAGGCCCACGGGGGAAAGCCCCTCCGGCAGGTTGGTCCCGGCCCCTTGGGGAGGCTCCAGGGGCCGGAGGGGGTAGACGGCCTCCCCGAGCTTTAGGGCGTCCAGGGGCCGGGGCGCCATGAGCCGCCACCCCCCTTCCCCCTCCTCGGCGAGGAGGGGCCCCCGGAGGCCCCACCGGAGGACCTCCTCCGCCCCCTCGGGGAGGGGAAGCCCCTCCAGGAGGGCGCGGCGGGTGCGGTAGGCCCCGGCCAGGGTCTGGGGCAGGGGGAAGGGCAGGCTTCTCGCCCGGGCCCCGGGGCTATTGGTGAAGGGCCTGCCGTCCCGGGCGATCAAAGGGTCTCTGGGCTCAATGAGCATCCCACACCTCCCGGCTCTCCACGGGCACGCCCGCCTGGTCCAGGGCCTCGGCGAAGGGCCGGGCGAGGAGGAGCTCCTCCGCTAGGCGGCGCACGTCCTCCCCGGTCCGGAGCCAGGCCTTAAGCTCCTCCCGGTAGGCCCCCTTCATCTCCTTCCTCCCCAGGATCCGCAGGGCCTCGGCCGCCAGGGCCTCCCCGGGAAGGGCCTCCCCCACTTCCTGCACCAGGCTCCAAAGCTCGTAGGCGGCCCTCGAGGGCACCTCCCCCGCCCGCAGGAGGTCGGCGTAGCGGAGGAGGCGGCGGGTAAGGGGGGGGTCCTCGTCCCACCGGCCCCGGACCATCCGCTCTGCCCCGGAGCGGGGGCTGTAGGCCACGCAGAGGGCGTTGCGCTTGGGCTCACCCTCCTTGGCCCGCTTCTCCGCCCGGCGGGCCAGGTCCAGGGCGTCCTGCAGAGGCTCCAGGTGGTGAACCACCGCCAGGCCCACGGAGAGGCTCGGCGCCCGGCCCTCCCGGCCGAAGGGGGCCATGGTCTCCCGGAAGCGCTCCGCCAGGGCCCTCGCGGCCTCGAGGGCCCTGTGGAGGGGAAGAAGGGCCAAGACGTCGTCCCCCCCGGAGTAGACCAGCCCGCCCCCGCGGGCCTCCACGAGCTCCTTGACCTGGGCGGCGAACCCCAGGGCCAGGGCGTTGGAGAAGCGGCGGTGGGCCTCGGGGGTCTGAAGGCCGTCCAGGGTCTCCCCCATCCGGTCCCCGTCGGCGTGGAGAAGGGCGTAGTAGGCGCCCGGGGGCACCCTCACCTTGGAGGAAAGCCTCCGCCAAAGCGCCCTCAGGCGGGCCCGCGCCTCTTCCAGAAGCCCGGGGTCCTCGGCGAGGGCGGGGAACTCCTCGAGGCGGCTCTCGTAGAGGAGGCGCACGTCCCACTCCGCGAAGGGGCTGTCCCACAGGGCGGGGTGGTGGACCTCCGCCCGCGCCTCCTCCCCCACGAGGCCCCCAAGCTCCTCCAGGGCCTCCCTCAGGACCCCTTCCAGGCCCGCCCGCCTGACCCCTTCCCAAAAGGGCAAGGCCGCCATGTGGGTGGTGCTGGGGAAGCCGTGGGGGGTCTCCCACCACCGCTTGAGGAGGTCCGGGCCGGAGAGGTACTCCCCCGGGCGCAGGCCGAGCCGCACCCGGAGGCGGTCCGCTCCCCCTTGGGGCAGGCGGAGGACGCTCTCCCGGGCCCCGTCCAGGGAGCTCTTGTAGGCCTCACGCCCCCAGGAAACGGGGGCGAAGTCCCGGGTGTTCTTGCGGGCGGCCAGGAGGGCCATGAGCCGCTCCCGGGCCCGGGGATAGTCCCCCTCCAAGGGAAGGTAGGCGTAGTAGCCCTCCAGGAGGTCTGCCACCTGGGCCAGGGCCTCGTCCCAAAGGAGGTGTTCCCTTCGGCGGGCGAAGACCTCCTCCGCCCTCCCCCGGAGGTGGGCCCGGGCGGCCTCCAGGGCCTTTTCTCCCAGGGCCTTGGGGTCTTTTCCCTCCGGAACCCGCACCAGGAGGACGTTGGGAATGCCCGCCTCAGCAAGCTTTTTCAGCTCCTCTGGGTCTTGGGGCGCGGGGAAGATGAGGCCCTCCGCCCCCACCTCGGAGAGCAGGGCCCTTGCGGCCTCTGCGGCCGCCTCGGAGAGGAGGCGGCTTCCCGCGTAGAGGTCCCGGGTCCTGCGGGCGGTGGCGATGAAGTCCTGGACCGGGCCTAGGGCGATAGCGAGAAGGTGTTCCATGGTGCCCCCTCTTTGAGGGGGATTATAAGGGGCGGACGGGCCGGGGCAAGGGGGAAATCTGTATACAGGTGCCCGTGCAAATGCCACATGGAAACGGCCAGGCTAGAATGAGAATAGGGGTTTGCTATGCTTTGGCGGCGCATGAGCCCTGAGGAAGCCCGGACACGGCTCGTCCTGCTGAGGGAAGGGGTGGGAAAGAAGGTGAGGGCCCTCGAGGCCCAGCTCGCCAAGAAGAAAGCCCCCCTGGAAAGGGCCCTCCAGGAGTACCGGGGGGTGCTGGAGCACCTGAGGCGCCTGGAGAGGGAGGGCCGCTACCCCGAGGCCGTCCTCCGCCCTGCCCTGGCCCGGGAGGAGCTCCGCATCCGGTACGCAGAGCAGGAGATGGCCCGCTTGGAGGAGGCCCACCGGCAGGCCGTGGCCCAGCTCGTGAGCCGGGCCCGCCTCAAGGCCGCCCGGCTCGCCGCCTTGGCCCAGATGGAGGAGGCCTTGGACCGCCTCTTCCCTTTGCCCGAGATCAAGGAGGAAGCCCATGCTTAACGGCTTCAGGGTGCTGCGTTCCTACTGGGTGGGACGCCGGGACGGAAAGGCCCTTTCCCGGAAGCACGCGAGCCTCGCCTACCTCACCCCCAACCCCTACCCCGAGCAACTCAAGGAGTGGTTCCGCCGCTGGATGGAGGGCGTGGCGCGCCGCTATCTGGCCAGGCGGGCCAAGCTGGAGGAACGGCTCGCCCTCGTCCGCCACCAGCGCAAGGCCCTGGAGAAGGTGGTGGGGCAGGACGAGCCCAGCCCCGAGGTGTTCGGGGGGTACGCCGCGCGCTACGGGTTCCTGGGGTTGGTCTTCCTAGGGGAGGCCTACTACAACAAGATGGCCATGGACGCCCTGGAGATGAACCAGTTGGAGGCCTTCATCATCGGCGCCGTGGCCACCGTCGCCCTGTTCTGGCTGGGGCACGCCGCCGGGAACGAGTACCGCAAGGGCAACCTGCCCCTGAGCCCTGAGCTCTCATCACTTTGAGGGCTGGGGCTTGACAAGGGAAGAGAAGAGGGGGGTAAGTAAGGTGTGCCGCCCACCACCCCCCTTTCCCAAGTTATCACCCTCTGGGTCCATAAGGTCTTCGCCTCCCTCAGGAAAACCATCCGCTCCAACCTCGCCCTCTTCCTGTCCACCCTCCTCACTACCCCCCTGGACCCCACCCTCTCCGACCTCGCCCGCAGAACCCCCCTCCCCACCCTGGCCCAAAGCCGCCTCAATCGCCTCTGGCGCTTCCTCCATCACCCCACCCTGCAAGACCCCTGGGCCCTCACCGAAGCCCTCCTCCCCCTCCTCGTCCCTCGTTTCCCCAAAGACCGCCCCCTCCCCCTCATCGTGGACTGGACCTTCACAGAGGACGGTAGGCACCAAGCCCTGGTGGCCGCCCTTCCCCTCAAGGGAAGGGCCCTGGTGGTGGCCTTCGCTCTTCACCCCCTCTCCCCTTTCCCCAGTCAAAACCGGGTGGAGGAGGAGTTCCTCCACCGCCTGGGCCGCGCCGTCCAGGACCTGGGATATACCCCCCTCTTCCTCCTGGACCGCGGCTTTGACCGGGTCTCCCTGATGCGAAAGCTCCAGGGGTGGGGCATGGGCTTCCTCATCCGCCTGCGGCAGAACCGGGAGGTGGAACCCCAAGGGGGGAAGCGCCTTCCCCTGAAGGAGGGCTACCGGCGTGTGGTCCACCCCCTGCGGGAGGAGGTCCGCCTTTTCGGACACGGTGGGGAGGGGGTAGAAGTCACCCTCCTGGTGTACCCAGGGGGTCGGGATCCCTGGTATCTGGCCTATTCGGGCCCTTTTGGGGGGGAGCCGCCCTATGGGTGGCGGATGTGGATTGAAGAGGGGTTTAGGGACCTGAAGGGGCAGGGGTTTGGGCTGGACCGCCATCGGCTGCGGACGGGGGCGAGCCTCAGGGGGTGGTTATGGCTTCTGGCCTTGGGGATGGCGCTCTTGGTCCTTCTGGGGGCGCGCTTGCAGGGCAGGGAATGGCTTCCCCGGCTTCTGGCCCATCCCGAGCGGCAAAGCCTCTTCCGTCTGGGCCGGATCGCCCTGGCCCAGGGGCCCCCGCCTTGGAGGGAAGCAGTGGTGGAGGAGCTGGTCAGGTTGCTTCAGGAACTGGGGGGAGGAAAGTGATGAGAGCTCAGGCCCCTGAGCCTTATCCTGGGTATCCTTCCCCTTCTGGTGGTGATCCTCTTCGCCGCCTTGCGCTTCACCTGGACCCAGCGTATGGCGGCCATCCACGGGAGCCCCGCCCCCACCGTCTACGGTCTCCTGGCCCTGATGGCCGTGGGCTTGTTGCTGGTGGGCCTCACCTTCTACCTGGGCTACCGCAGCCCCCACGAGCGGGAGGTGCTCCTCCGCAGGCTCTTCCTCGCGGCCCAGAAGGAAAGGCGGGTCTGGCAGCGCCTCTTGGCCCTAAACCGCAACGCGGAGCGCGCCTTGGACCACCTCCTCGCCCACTACCGGGAGAACGTGGCCGCCTACTGGCGGGGCTTCGCCCGCGCCTGGCCCCAGTGGGACCCGGCCCCTGAGTTCGTGGGCCACATCCCGCCCCTGAACCGGCCCGCCCTCCCGCCCCTGGACCTCGAGGCCCCCAGCGACCCCCTCACCCAGGAAAGCGCCCATGACCGCCTGGCTCCTGAGCCTCGCCCTTAACCTGCCCTTCCTGGGAGGGCCCGAGGAGTACCAGGTCCTGGTGGCCCTGGGGTGTAGCGCTCCCCGGCACGTGCAAAACGGCTACCGGGAGATGCTGGCCCACGAGGTCCTCCCCCGGGTCACGGGGAGGGTGATCAACACCCAGGTCCGCCTCACCCTCGCCCCCATCACCGGGAGGAGCTACACCGCCCCTGCCCGGGTCCTGGAGACGCCCAACCCTCTCTCCACCCCGCGCTTTCAGCTAGAGGAGGCCAAAAAGGCCTTCCAGAAGGAGGCGCTGAAGGCCTTTGACGAGCTTCGCAAGCGGGCCGCCGCCGAGTGCAGCCGGGGGACGGAGATCATCGGGGCCCTGAAGGCGGCGGGGGAGCGGGCCCGGAAGCCCGGCCACATCCTCGTCCTGGCCCACGGGTTTGAGCAGTCCGAGCTCATGAACCTCTACGACTACCGCCTCAAGCTGGAGAGGCCGGAGGTGCGGCAAGGACTCCTCCAGCGGGTGAAGGCCCGTCTGGGCCTGCCCAACCTCAAGGACCAGGAGGTCTGCATCGCCGGGATCACGGCGGGAAACGACAACAACGCCAACGCCCGGCTCACCACCTCCATCAAGGCCTTTTGGGAAGAGCTCGTTCAAGCCTCGGGGGGCAGGCTGGTGGGGTACGGGTCTACCCCCCGGGTCTGCCCCTTCCTCTAGCGCCATGGAAGCCCTCTGGCAGCGCACCGGAGACCCTTTGGGGGACTTCATCCGCCTCGTCCTCCTTCTGGAGGAGCTTTTGGAGCGCCTGGGGGCCCCCAAGGAGGACACCCTGGGGGCCAAGCTCCGCTCGGGGGCAGTAGAGGCCTTCTTCCAGAGCCACCCCGACGGCCCGGCCCTCCGGGGGAGGCTTTGGCGGCTCGTGGAGCTGAGGAACGCCGTCTTGCACGATAGGGCCGAGGTGCCCCCCTGGGCCTTCGCCGAGGGAAGGGCCCTCGTGGCCCGGCTCCTCGCCGCCGTGGAGCGCCAGGGGTTTTACAGCCGGGAGGAGTGGAAGGCCAGGATGGCCTTCCTGGAAGCTCCCGACCCGCCCACCCCCCTGGCCTTCCCCGAGGTCATCCCCCCGGAAAGGGCCAAGGCCCCGGAAGCCGAGGAGCGCCCCCCGGGGGCCTGGAAAACCCTTCCCTTCCCCCGGAGGCCCCTGGAGAGGCGGGCCCTAGCCCTTCCGCGGCGCCGGATCCCGTGAGAGGACCTCGCCCAGATCCTGGGGGAAGCGGTAGACCCCGGGGACGCCTTCGCCTCCCTCTAAGGCCATGTAGACCAGGTTGGGGCTCGCCGGAGGCGGGGCTCCCCGCCAACGCCGGGCCACCATGAGCCCCCTGGCCCCCACCCCACCCACGGAGCGCACCAGCTCGCCCATGAGGAGGGCCCGCTCCCGAAGACCCTCGTCCGTGGGTTTGCACTCCACGAACCAGAGGGTACCCCGGTGGAAGAAGACCCCGTCCACCTCCGTGTACTGGGGGGCCAGGGCCTCGTTGCCCCCCAGGGGCACCAGGTGCCCGCCTATGCGGGCCTGGCCCCCTCTTGGGGCCAGGTAGTCGTTCAGGTGGCTGTAGACCACGTACTCCAGGGGAAGCCCCTTGAGGCTCTCCTCTTCCTCTTTTGAAAAGGTTTGGCCGAAGCGCTTCCTCCAGAGGCGCAAGAACCTCTGCACCAAGGGCGAGGCCTTCCAGGAGGCCTGCACCTCGTCCCACCGTCCCAGGATTTCCTCGGCCAGGGCGAGGAGCCCGGGGTCGGGGCGGGCCCCCGGGTAGCTCCCCTCGAGGCGGTACCCCCTCAGGGCGAGAAGGTCCTCCGGGGCCCCCTCCTCCCAGGGCACCTCAGCCTCCCCCCCGTCCAGAAGGAAGAGGCGATCCCCGTCCAGGTAGTGGGCCTGGGCCCCCTCCCCCAGGGCCAGGTAGAGGCCCAAGGCCATGGCCGTGGTCCCGCCGTTCAGGTTGGCATGCACGGGGAAGCCCTTGCTCAGGGCCTCCCTCACCACGGGGGCCAGGAGGTCCCGCACCTCCCTCAGGGCCCAGGGGCCGGGGACGAAGCTCCAGCGCACCCGCGCCCCCTTGCTCCGGAAGAAGGCCTCCGCCCACCGGAGGCGGCTTTCCATCTCGGGGGTGGTGAGGAGGTAGACCTCCCGGGGGCGGGCGTAGAGGTAGGCCGCGTAGAGGGGAACGGCCTGCTCGGAAACCAGGGCCAGGAGAAGGGGCCCCTCCTGGGGCAGGGGCAAGGCCTTCTTGGGGGTCTTCCCCTTGGTGTAGAGGGCCATCTCTTTCTCCAGAGGCCTGCTTGGGTCCACCAGGAACACCCCGTACTCCTGGGCCCAGGCTTTCCAGCGGGCGAGGACGTTTTCCTGCTCCCTAGGGTGGCGGGAGCGGAGGTGGGCCTTGTGGTACGGCACCACGGGCAGGCAGAGCTGGCCCCCAAGACGCTTGGCCTCACCGGAGAAGGCGGAAAGGGCCTTCCGGGACATGTCCTTGGCCTCGTCCCCCAGGTGGGGCCGCACCCAATAAGGAAGGCCCAGGTGGACCACGAACACCCCGCCCTCCCGGCCGGGAAGGCGGGCCGCCTGGGCCCTAGGGGGGAAGGCCACGGGCAGGGGAACCCGAACCCCCTCCCAAGCCTCCCCCTGGGGCTCCAGGTAGAGCTTGGCGTACTCCTCCAGGGTGAGGGCTTCCCCCTCTAGGGAAAGCTCCTTCTCCTGGGGCCAGAGGAAAAGCGCCCTGGGTGCCTCGAGGACGCGGTGCCCCTCCACGAGGAAGACCCGGGCCCCAGGCCGCCGCCAGCGCCTGAGGAACCGGACCGCCCAGTACTTGGCCCCTCCCGTGAGGTTCACCCAGACCTCCCGGGCCTCCGCCTCTTCCAGTCCCTTTTCCAGGGGCCTCTCCTCGTAGAGGACGCCCTTTTCGGAAAGGAAGCGGAAGAGGGCCTGGCGCTTTTTCCCGTACTCCTCGTTCCACGCCGGGAAGGAGTAGAAAACGGCCTTCGCCACCCTTCCTGCCTCCCGCTCCACCACCTTCAAGCCCAGGTAGGCGGGGGCCGGGTCGTTGCCCAGAAGGCACAGGTACACCGGGGCCTGCATGGACGCCTCCTAGGAAAAAGATACAGGCCCCCTGCCCGAGGCCATCCCCTTACGGGGCTCAAGCTCTTGCAACTGCCCAGAGGCAAGCCCTCCGGGAGGCCCTGGAAATCCTGTCGCAATCCCCTTACGGGGCTCAAGCTCTTGCAACCCTAAACCTAGGCCCTGCCCGGCATGGGCGGCTACCGGGGTCGCATGTATCTTGCCCCCTGAGGGAGGCCCTACCGCCCTGGTTGCCGGGCACCCACGCCCGCGGGATTGATGGGTAGCCACCCGCCCCGGCCTCCCCGCCGCACAGTATCCCGGTCGTCCAAGACCGCATCCACATGGAAGGCCCACGGGGTCGGGTGGCCACCTCCCTCAGCTTACCAAAAAGGAGAGAGCCCATGACCTTCGCCGGTATTGACGTCAGCAAACCCCACCTGGACCTGGCCCTGGTCTCCAACTCCCCCAAACCCACCCGCCTCCGCTTCCCCAACACCCCCGAAGGCCGTCAAGCCCTCCTCGCCGCCCTCCCCGAGGCGGAAGTCCTGATGGGCCTGCCCGGGGTGGGGCCCCAGGTGGCGGCGGCGGTGCTGGCCCTCCTGCCGCCAGAGCTTTGGGGCCGGGCGAAGGCGGCGGCCTCCTACGCGGGGCTCATCCCCGAGCGGGAGGAGTCGGGGAAGAGCGTGGAGAGGGGTCGGCTTTCCAGGAAGGGGCCTCCCCTTTTGCGGCGGAAGCTCTACATGGGGGCTTTGGTGGCGGTGCGGCACGACCCAGAGATGCGGGCCTTCTACCACCGCTTGCTTTCCCGAGGGAAGACAAAAAAGCAGGCGCTCTTGGCCGTGGCCCACAAGCTCCTCAGGCGGATGATGGGGCGGCTCAGGGAGTACTACGCCGGTCAGCCAGCCCAAGGGGTGGCTTGACAGGCAAGACAGTATCAATCCCCTTACGGGGCTCAAGCTCTTGCAACAGGGCCTCCCGGACCCCCAGGACGACACTTTCTACATCGTCGTCGCAATCCCCTTACGGGGCTCAAGCTCTTGCAACTGCGGCGCTGTGTGGCGCTTGCTACCGGGAGTTCTACCGCATGTCGCAATCCCCTTACGGGGCTCAAGCTCTTGCAACTCAACAACTCCTCGTAGAAGACGAAGAGGAAGAAGACGGTCGCAATCCCCTTACGGGGCTCAAGCTCTTGCAACCCATCGGGTGGGTTATCGGCGGGGCCGTCCTTGCGACGGCCCGTCGCAATCCCCTTACGGGGCTCAAGCTCTTGCAACCGTTCATATAGCTGACTTGGACAGCCTCCCAGCATATCTGCGGTCGCAATCCCCTTACGGGGCTCAAGCTCTTGCAACTCGGTCAATGGAGCGATGGTCCCCGAGCTTGCGCTGGAGTGGTCGCAATCCCCTTACGGGGCTCAAGCTCTTGCAACTCTACCCCCCTCAGAACCCCGTCCTGGACGGCACCGCCAGAGGGGGGGTTTGTGAGAAAGATGAAGCTTGGAATATGCACACGGCGAATAACGGGGGTTTTCGGGGGTTTGGGCCGATGGCAAGCCACAGGAGAAAGGGGCGATGAGAAGGGGAAAACGCATATTCGCCCTCGGCAAGGGGAAAACTGGCTTTCAAGGTCCCCGCCCGGAGGTCCGGACAAGGGCATTATAGCATCTCAGGGCAACGGTGGACCGGGTTTATTTTGGAGCGGAAAAGACCTTGAAAAAGGAAACTAGTAAATGAGAAAGCGATTAACGTACCTTCGCCCGGCAATTTCGCGCATAAGTGTAGTTACTAGTGCCTCCGCAAGTAAAAGGGCGTGTACTCCCCCCGCCCCAAAAGGGCCCCCTTCAGCCGCTGGGCCTGGAGCTCTATCAGCTCCCCCAGGGGCTTGCGGAACCCCAGGGGGTGGGCCACCTCCTCCAGAAGGCGCGCCTCCACAAGCTCAATGAGCCGCCTCCGCCCCTCCTCGTTCAGGTACACGCCCCCCTCCCGCGCCTCGGCGTGGGCCGGGGTGAGGTGCCCCCTCCGGAAGGCGGAGAGGACCACCTGGTCCACGGCGGGCACCCGGAACTCCTCCATGAGGTCCAAAGCGAGGGCGGGGCTCCGCCGCCCCTCGGCGTGGAGGAAGCCCACCTCGGGGTGGAGCCCCGCCAGGCGCACCGCCACCAGGACCCTCCCCAGGAGGAGGGCGTACCCGTAGGAGAGGGCGGCGTTCACCGGGTCCGCGGGGGGCCTGCGGGTGCGGCCCCCGAAGCCGTAGGGGCCGAGGAGCCGGGCAAGGCCCCGGAAGTAGGCCCGGCTCCCCTCCCCTTCCACCCCCCGCAGGCGCTCAAGCCCCAAGGCCCCCTCGGCCCGGGCCAGGGCCTGGGCCACCTCCTCGGCCTCAGGCAGGCGGTGGCGCTCAAGAAGGGCCAGGGCGGAGCGAACACCCCTTCCTCCTCCAAAAGGAGCCTTCCCCGGCGCAGGCGCAGGGTGGCCCCTTGGCGGGTGAGGTGGAGGGTCATCAGAAGAGGGGCCAGGGGGGAAGGGGCCGCAGGCGCTCGTCCAGC
This sequence comes from Thermus thermophilus, assembly GCF_019974155.1. NCBI lineage: Bacteria > Thermotogati > Deinococcota > Deinococci > Thermales > Thermaceae > Thermus > Thermus thermophilus. The sequence continues at coordinate 764,141 of NZ_AP025158.1, read as the reverse complement.
CCCATGAGGAAGTCCCGCAGGGCGGCGTAGTCCTCCTCCCCCACGGGCCTCGTGCCGTGGGCCAGGATGCTTCCGTGCCGCTTCTGAAGGAGGGCCTGGAGGCGGTTTTTCTCCCCGTAGAGGCGCTGGGCCAGGGTGCCCTGCTGGCCGAAAGCCAGGTCCAGGTCAAAGGCCGCGTCCAGGAGGTCCATGAGGCCCCGGGGCTTGAGGATGCGCTCCTTAAGGCTTTGGGGGAAGCCCTCGGGCCAGGTCCTGGGGTCCTTCAGGGCGAAGCCCAGCCGCTCCTGGACGTCCGCCTCCACGGCGAGCTCCAGGGCCCGGTAGAGCCTCGCCAGGGCGTCGTCAAAGCGGCCCAGGGCCGCCCGGCGCTCGGCGTTGGCCAGGAGGTCCTGGAGGAGGAGGAAGGTGGGCCTCCCCCCGGCCTCCACGATGCCCTTCAGGTGGGGGAGGAGGTCTTCCAGCCCCTTCAGGACCCGCACCTTGGCCCCGTGCCCCCAGGCCTCGGCCACCGCCAGGGCCACGGGGAGGTGGGCGGAAAGCCGCGCCCAGGCCTCCCGGTGCCGGAAGCGGTCCCACTCCATGAGCCCCTCCACCACCCCCTTCATCGCCCCGTAGAAGCGGGCCTCCGAAGGGGAGAGGTCCCGCCTCAGGAGGCTTTCCAGCTCAGAGAGGGCCATGCCCAGGTTCAAGGCGTTCCAGGCCCGGGTGAAGCCCGCCCACTCCCTAAGGCCGAGCCGGGCCGTGGGGTCCTCCAGGAGCCTGAGCCGCTCCTTCCCGGCCAGGACCCGGCCCGTGCTGGGGTCGCGGGCCTCCCCGCCCACGTAGCTGAAGACCACCCCCCGCCCCGTGAGGGCGAGGACGAGCCCCGCGGCCATGGGCTTGGTGCCCCCGGTGAGGTCGGCGACGATGGCCGTGGCCTCCCACTCCAGGGCCTTCCTCAGGGCGAGAAGGGCCTTCTGGTAGGCCTCCATGAGGCTTTCCGCGTCCTCCAGAAGGAGGGTGTGGTGCCGGAAAGACCCGCCATAGTCCCGAACGAGCTCCGCCGCCACCGGGTGGGAGGCCTGGCTCGCCAGGAAGACCACCCCCTGGGGGGCGTGCTCGGAAAGGGCCACCTCCAGGGGTTCCCGGGTGGTGCCCACGGTGAGGATGAGGACCTTCATGGGCCCATTATCCCGGGCCTCAGCAAAGCCCGAGAAGGCCCTCCTCGGCCTCCTTCAGGCGCAAGGCCCGCTCCTCCTCGCCCCAGCCCAAGAGGGGCGCCATGAGCTCCACCACCCTCGGCAGGGCCTCCCGGGCCTTCTTCTGGTCCAGAAAGGCCAGGCCCATCCGCCGCGCCAGCACGTCCAGGGGCTTCCTGGCAAGCTCCCGCCGCACCGCCCAGACCACCTCCCCCTCCAGGTAGGGAAGCCCGGGGAGGAGGGGCCGCTCCCCCAGGGCCAGGACCTCGGGGGCCAGGGCGCCGTAGGTCTCCCAGAGGTGCCGGGCCGTCTCCTCGGGCAAGGGAAGCCCCGGCCTCGGCCCCGCCCCGAGGAGGGGCGTGGCGTGGCTTTGGGAGGGCGGCAGGGCCAGGCCCAGGTCCCCGGCGAGGCGCTCCACCAGGTCCAGGGCCATGAGGCGGAAGGTGGTCCACTTTCCCCCCACCAGGGTGTAGAGGCCCCGCCTCTCCTCTATGTAGTGGTCCCGGACCAGAAGCCTCGTCTCCCCCTTCCCCACCAGGGGCCTCAGGCCCGACCAGACCGCCCGCACCCGGCCCGAAACGTCCCCCAGGTAGGGCCTTATCTCCTCCAGGAGGTAGGCCACCTCCTCCTCCCGGGGAAGGGGGCAGGAGGTGGGCTCGGCGGGGAGGTCCGTGGTGCCGAGGAGGGCCATGCCCCGGTAGGGGAGGAGGAAGAGGACGCGGCCGTCCCGGGTCTTGGGGATGAGGAGGCCCGCCTCCAGGGGGTAGTCCAGAACCAGGTGGACCCCGCTGGAGGGGGTGAGGAGGGGGGGAAGGTGGGGGTCCAGGAGGCGGCGCACCCGGTCGGCGAGGGGCCCGGTGGCGTTCACCACCGCCTTGGCCCGGACCTCCACCTCCTTCCCCGAAAGCCCGTCCCGCACCACCGCCCCCCGCACCCTGCCCCCCTCCAGGAGGAGGGCCTTGGCCTCGGCGTGGTTCAGGGCCACCGCCCCCCGCTCCAGGGCGGAGAGAATGAGGGCGAGGTTTAAGCGGAAGTCGGCGAACTGCCCGTCCTGGTAGGCCACGCCCCCTAGGGTCTTTGGCAGGTCCGGAAAGAGCCTCGCCACCTCCTCCGGGGGAAGGTAGCGGCTTGGGGCGAGGCGGCGCTTCCCGGCGAGGAGGTCGTAAAGCTTCAGGCCCAGGGTGTAGTAAGGGAGCTCCAGGGGGCGGAAGAGGGGGGTGACGAGGGTGAGGGGGCGGGCCAGGTGGGGGGCAAGGTCCATCACCACCTTGCGCTCCTGGAGGGCGTCCACCACCAGCTTGAGCTGGCGGCGGTCTAGGCGCCTGAAGGCGAGCTCCAGGTACCGCACCCCCCCGTGGAGGAGCTTGGTGGAGCGGGAGCTCGTCCCCGAGGCGAAGTCCCCCGCCTCCACCAGGGCGGCCTTCAGGCCCCTAAGCGTGGCCTCCCACAAGACCCCGGCCCCCGTGGCCCCGCCCCCCAGGATGAGGAGGTCAAAGGGCTCCTTGAGCCGCTCAAAAAGGGCTTCCCGGTCCACTACCCCTCCCTGGCCCAGCCCTTGGCCCTTTCCACCGCCTCCCGCCACCTCCGGTAGAGGGCCTCCCGCCTCCCTTCGGGCATCGTGGGGAGGAACCTTCCCCCCTCCCGCCAGAGGGCGGGCACCTCCGCCAAGGAGAGGGCCCCCACCCCCACCCCCGCCATGAGGGCCGCCCCCAAGGCGGTGGTCTCCGTCACCTCCGGCACCGCCACCGGCACCCCGAGGAAGTCCGCCTGGAGCTTGAGGAAGAGGCGGTTTTGCGCCATGCCCCCGTCCGCCTTGAGGACCTTGAGCCGGACCCCGGCCTCCTCCTCCATGGCCAAAACCACGTCCCGCACGGAAAAGGCCACCCCCTCCAGGGCCGCCCGGGCCAGGTGGGCCCGCGTGGTCCCCCGGGTGAGGCCGAGGATGGCCCCCCGGGCGTAGGGGTCCCAGTAGGGGGCGCCAAGCCCGGTGAAGGCGGGGACGAAGTAGACGTCCCCCGTGTCCTCCACGCCCTCCGCCAGGGCCTCCACCTCGGCGCTTTCCCGGATGAGGCCCACCTCCTTGAGCCACCCCACCGCCGCCCCCGCCACGAAGAGGCTTCCCTCCAGGGCGTAGGTGGCCCTTCCCCCAAGGCTCCAGGCCACCGTGGTAAGGAGGCCCCTTTCCGAGAGGACGGGCTTTTCCCCCGTGTTCAAGAGGAGGAAGGCCCTGAGCTCTCATCACTTTGAGGGCTGGGGCTTGACAAGGGAAGAGAAGAGGGGGGTAAGTAAGGTGTGCCGCCCACCACCCCCCTTTCCCAAGTTATCACCCTCTGGGTCCATAAGGTCTTCGCCTCCCTCAGGAAAACCATCCGCTCCAACCTCGCCCTCTTCCTGTCCACCCTCCTCACTACCCCCCTGGACCCCACCCTCTCCGACCTCGCCCGCAGAACCCCCCTCCCCACCCTGGCCCAAAGCCGCCTCAATCGCCTCTGGCGCTTCCTCCATCACCCCACCCTGCAAGACCCCTGGGCCCTCACCGAAGCCCTCCTCCCCCTCCTCGTCCCTCGTTTCCCCAAAGACCGCCCCCTCCCCCTCATCGTGGACTGGACCTTCACAGAGGACGGTAGGCACCAAGCCCTGGTGGCCGCCCTTCCCCTCAAGGGAAGGGCCCTGGTGGTGGCCTTCGCTCTTCACCCCCTCTCCCCTTTCCCCAGTCAAAACCGGGTGGAGGAGGAGTTCCTCCACCGCCTGGGCCGCGCCGTCCAGGACCTGGGATATACCCCCCTCTTCCTCCTGGACCGCGGCTTTGACCGGGTCTCCCTGATGCGAAAGCTCCAGGGGTGGGGCATGGGCTTCCTCATCCGCCTGCGGCAGAACCGGGAGGTGGAACCCCAAGGGGGGAAGCGCCTTCCCCTGAAGGAGGGCTACCAGCGTGTGGTCCACCCCCTGCGGGAGGAGGTCCGCCTTTTCGGACACGGTGGGGAGGGGGTAGAAGTCACCCTCCTGGTGTACCCAGGGGGTCGGGATCCCTGGTATCTGGCCTATTCGGGCCCTTTTGGGGGGGAGCCGCCCTATGGGTGGCGGATGTGGATTGAAGAGGGGTTTAGGGACCTGAAGGGGCAGGGGTTTGGGCTGGACCGCCATCGGCTGCGGACGGGGGCGAGCCTCAGGGGGTGGTTATGGCTTCTGGCCTTGGGGATGGCGCTCTTGGTCCTTCTGGGGGCGCGCTTGCAGGGCAGGGAATGGCTTCCCCGGCTTCTGGCCCATCCCGAGCGGCAAAGCCTCTTCCGTCTGGGCCGGATCGCCCTGGCCCAGGGGCCCCCGCCTTGGAGGGAAGCAGTGGTGGAGGAGCTGGTCAGGTTGCTTCAGGAACTGGGGGGAGGAAAGTGATGAGAGCTCAGGAGGAAGGCCCCGGTGCCGTAGGTGCACTTCCCCTCCCCCTCCCCCAAGGCCCCCTGGCCGAAGAGGGCCGCTTGCTGGTCCCCCAAGACCCCCCGGATGGGAATGGAGGCCCCCAGGAGCCCGGGGAGGGTTTCCCCGAAGTCCCCGTCCGAGGGCCGCACCTCCGGGAGGAGGGCGGCGGGGATCCCCAGGACCTCAAGAAGCTCGGGGTCCCAGGCGAGGGTGTGGAGGTTGAAGAGGAGGGTGCGGCTCGCGTTCGTGGGGTCGGTGGCGTGGACCTTCCCCCCCGTGAGGTTCCAGATGAGCCAGGCGTCCACGGTGCCGAAGAGGACCTCCCCCCGCTTGGCCTTCTCCCTTAGCCCGGGCACGTTCTCTAGGAGCCAAAGGAGCTTCGTCCCCGAGAAGTAGGGGTCCAGAAGCAGCCCGGTCCTCTCCCGGAACAAGGGCTCGAGGCCCCTTTCCCTCAAGGCCTCGCACAGGGGGGCCGTCCTCCGGTCCTGCCAGACGATGGCGTTATGGAGGGGCTTCCCCGTACTCCGGTCCCAGACGAGGGTGGTTTCCCGCTGGTTGGTGATCCCCAGGGCCAACACCTCCCCTGCCTCCACCCCGGCCTTCCCAAGGGCCTCCCGCGCCGCAAGGAGGGTGGTCTCCCAGAGCTCCAGGGGGTCGTGCTCCACCCACCCGGGCTTCGGGTAAAGCTGCCGGAACTCCCGCTGGGCCACCGCCACGGGCCTCCCCTCCAGGGTGAAGAGGAGGGCCCGGCTGCTGGTGGTGCCTTGGTCCAAAGCCAAAACAAACGCCACGGCTTTCCCCCTTCCCGAAGTTTACGCAAAAATGCTCTGGGAGGACGAGGTCTTGGGGCCCTCGCCACAGCGGGGGACTTAGCATGGAAAGCGGGTCTGCCGCTCGGGCGGCCCCCTCCGGAGGAAGCGAGAATGACCGCCTTCCGCAAAAGACCGCTTCGCCTCGGCCACCGGGGCGCCCCCCTGAAGGCCAAGGAGAACACCCTGGAAAGCTTCCGGCTGGCCCTCGAGGCCGGCCTGGACGGGGTGGAGCTGGACGTCTGGCCCACCCGGGACGGGGTCTTCGCCGTCCGCCACGACCCGGATACCCCCTTGGGCCCCGTCTTCCAGGTGGACTACGCCGACCTCAAGGCCCGAGAACCCGACCTGCCCCGCCTGGAAGAGGTCCTCGCCCTCAAAGAAGCCTTTCCCCAGGCCCTCTTCAACGTGGAGCTCAAGTCCTTCCCCGGCCTCGGGGAAGAGGCGGCGCGCCGCCTCGCCGCCCTCCTCCGGGGGCGGGAGGGGGTGTGGGTCTCCAGCTTTGACCCCCTCGCCCTCCTCGCCCTCAAGAAGGCGGCCCCCGGCCTCCCCTTGGGCTTCCTCATGGCCGAGGACCACTCCACCCTCCTCCCCTGCCTCGGGGTGGAGGCCGTCCACCCCCACCACGCCCTCGTCACGGAGGAGGCCGTGGCAGGGTGGCGAAAGCGGGGGCTTTTTGTGGTGGCCTGGACGGTGAACGAGGAAGGGGAGGCCAGGCGCCTCCTCGCCCTGGGCCTAGACGGCCTCATCGGGGATCGGCCCGAGGTCCTCCTTCCCCTGGGAGGGTGAGGTGGCCCTCCTCGGGGTCCTCGCCCTCCTCTACCTCGGCACCCTCCTCGTCACCGAGGGGGCGGGCGGGCTCGTGGGCCCCTCGGGGAGGCGGCTCCTCTCCCGCCTTAGGGGCTTTCCCCTGGGGCTGGCCGCCCTCCTCCTCGGGGCGGCCTCGGGGAGCGGCACCGGGCTCAGCCTCCTGGGGAGGGGCCTCCTGCAGGTGGGGGTCCTGCCCCTATACGAGGCCGCCCTCCTCGCCCTTGGGGGCACCCTGGGGGCCACGGTCCTCGTGGCCGTGGCGGGCCTGGGAAACCGCACCCTGGCCTTCGCGGCCCTGAGCCTGGCCTTGGCCCTCGAGGTCCTCAAGCGGGGCCAGGGGGCGAACCGCCTCCTCTTCGGCCTCGGCCTCCTCTTCCTGGGCCTGGACCTCGCCCGGGGGGAGGCCTTGGGGGCGGGGGCGTGGCTGGGAAGCCTTCCCCCCCTGGCCCTCTTCCTCGCTGGGCTTCTCCTGGCCTTCGCCGTGGGCTCGGCGAACCTGGTGGCCCTCCTCGCCCTGGGCCTCGCCGGGGAGGGGGTGGGGCTCGAGGGGACCCTCGCCTTGGTCCTGGGCGGGGGTGTGGGGTGCACGGGGCCCGTCCTCCTCCGCCCCACCCCGGAAAGCCTCCGCCTCGGCCTCGTCCTCCTTTCCCACCGCCTCGCCCTCGCCCTCCCCCTGCTCCTCGCCCCGAACCCGGGCGTCTTCCCCGCCCACGCGGGCTTCCACGCCCTCGCCTTCCTCACCTTCCCCCTCGCCTACCCCCTCTGGGTGAGGCTCGCCGACCGCCTGGCCCCAAGCCCCAAGCCCCTCGCCCCCAAGTACCTCCGCCCCGAGGCCCTCAACGACCCCCTCCTCGCCCAGGGGCTCGCCCTGAGGGAGCTCGCCCGCATCGGGGACGCCGCCCGGCACATGCTGGAAGCGGTTCTGAAGGCCCTGGTCCAGGAAACGGGGCGCGAGGCCGAACTCTTGCCCCTGGAGGAAAAGGTGGACCGGCTGAGCCGGGAGGTCCTGGTCTACGTGGCCAAGCTCCCCCAGGACACCCCCGCCCTCCCCCTCCTCAAGGCGGCGAGCGAGCTGGAGCACCTGGGGGACCTGGCCAAACGGGCCCTGCGCAAGGCGGAAAGGCTCTGGACCCAGGGGGTCACCTTCAGCCCCGAGGGGAAGGCGGAGCTCGCCCGGATCGTGGGGCGGACCCTCGCTCGCCTGGAGCGGGCCCTCACGGCCCTGGCCACGGGGAACCGGGCCCTGGCGGAGAGGGTGCTCGCCGAGTACCCGGAGGTCCTCGCCGAGGTGGAGGCCTCGAGGGAGGCCCACCTCCATAGGCTCCGCGACCGGGTGGAGACCCGAGCCTCCACCCTCACCCACCTGGACCTCCTCCTCCTCCTGGAGGAGCTGAACCTGGGGGTGAACCGCCTGGCCCGCCTGGTGGAGGAGATCCACAAAGAGGGCTAGCCTCCGCGAGGAACACCCCGGCGAAGGCCAGGGCCCCAAGGCCCAGGAGGCCGAGGCTGAAGGGGAAGGGTGCCCCGCCCGAGGCCTGGCCCACCAGGGTGCCGAGGAGGGCGGCGAGGAGGGTGGAGAGAAAGCCGGTGAAGCTCGCCGCAAGGCCCGCCACCCTCCCCAGCCCCTCCAGGGCCCGGGCCTGGGCGTTGGGAAAGGTGAAGGCCACGAGGAGAAGGACCAGGGTGAGGTGGAGCCAGAAGGGAAAAGGCCTTGGGGCCAGGGCGTGGAGGGGGAGGAAGAGGAGGAGGAGCAAAAGAGCCCCCACGGCCAGCCTGAGGGCCCTCCCGAGGCCGAGGCGGGCCACAGCCCTGGGCCCCAAGAGGTTCGCCCCGGCGAGGGCGAGCCCCGTGGCCCCAAAGGCCAGGGCGAAGGCGGGGTTGGAAAGGCCGAGGTGGGCCTTGTAGAGCTCCGCCGAGGCCGCCAGGTAGGCGTAGAGGATGCCGAAGACGCCCCCCAGGGCCAGGGCGTAAAACCCCGCCCTCCGGTCCCTGAGGACGAGGAGGACCCCTTCCCCCAAGGAGGCGAGGCGCAGGGGGCGGCGCGCCTCCTCGGGGAGGGTCTCGGGGAAGCGCCCGCTCCAGAGGAGGGCGAGAAAGCCGAGGAGGGCGGGGAGGGCGTAGGGCGCCCAGGGGCCCAGGGCGAGGAGGGCCACCCCCAGGGCCGGGGCCAGGACGGGGGCCACCATGAGGACGAGGAGGGCGTAGGAGAGGCGCCGGGCCATGGCCTCCCCGCGGTAGCGGTCGCGGACGCTGGCGGTGACACCGATGCGGAAGCTCGCGGCGAAGAAACCCTGGACGAGCCGGGCCGCGAGGAGGAGGGAAAAGCCCGGGGCGGCCACGGTGGCCAGGGCCGCGAGGCTGAAGCCGAGGAGCGCCCCCCTAAGGACCCTCCTCCGCCCCAGGGCGTCCATGAGGGGGCCCCAGAGGAGCTGGCCCAGGGCAAAGCCCAGGAAGTAGAGGCCCACCACGAGCTGGGCCGCCGTGGGGCTCGTGCCGTAGCGGTGGGCGGTGGCCTCGAGGGCGGGGAGCATGACGTCTATGCTGAAGGCCCCAAGGGCCATGAGGGTGCCGAGGAAGAGGAGCTCCTCCAAGGGTCCCATCCCGGGCTACGCTACCACAAAGGGCCCGTCCTCCGCCTAGAACCAGGCCAGGGTCTAGACCCGTCCCTGGAGCCAGTTTTGGAAGTGGCCGGGAAGGGCCTCGAGGGGCTCCACCCGCACCCGCCTAGGCGACCGCCAGGTTGTCCGGGGGGGGAGAAGGAACCAATCACGCCCGGGTCCCGGACGCAGATCTCGTAGGAGGAAGGGCCGCCTTGGCCTCGCCTCGGAGCCCGTGGTCCGCATGGAGGAGTCCCGGGACCCCCCTTGGTGGTCCATTACCGCCTGCCCGGGCGCCTCAGAGGCTGTCGTAAAAGGGTGGTATCCTTGAGGGGTGAGCTCTAGACGATCTTACCCCCAGCCGGGCGAGGTCACGGAACAGGTCCGCAAGGCGCGTCCCCTGAAGGGCCACCACCTGAGGCCGCTTTGGGAGGAAGGCCAGAGCCTGCCCCACCTCCGCCGGCGTGGGGGCGCAAACCTCGCACACCTCCTGGATCACGAGGAGGTCGGGGGCGAGGGCCTGGAGGCGCTCCGTGCGCACCCGATAGAGGGAAAGCCCCCGGGCGTAGGCCTCCCGCACCCTCCGGTCGGTCTCCTCCTGGGAGAGGCCCTCGGGGATGAGGCTTTCCGTGAGGACGGGAAGCCCCGTGGGGTTGGGGCAGCTGTGGCTCACCCCCACGGGCTCCACACCGAGGGCGCGGAGCAGAAGGGTCCCCGAGGGCACAAGGCTTGCGGCGCGCATGCCCCCATTATCCCTCGGCGTGGCCTCCGCCCTTGCCCGCCTCCGCCCCCGGCGTTACGCTGGCCTCGAGGAACCCAAGGAGGTGGCCATGGCCTGGTTGAACCCGTTTTGGAGCTCGCCCAAGGCGTACGTGCGCCCCCTAAAGCGGGGCCTTGCCCCGGAGCTTTGGGCGAGCCGCATCCCCTTCACCCACCTGGAGAACTTCTACGAGGTCTTTCGGGCCCTTTGGGAGAACCGGGACAACCTCCCCTACGCCTGGCGGATCCTCAGGGACGGGGTCTGCGACGGCTGCGCCCTCGGGACCTCGGGCCTCGAGGACTGGACCCTCCACGGGGTCCACCTCTGCAACGTGCGCCTGCGCCTCCTCCGCCTAAACACCCTGCCCCCCTGGACCCCAAGGTGCTGGAGGACGTGGAGGCCCTGAAGGGGAGGAGGAGCCGGGAGCTCCGGCGCCTCGGCCGCCTCCCCTACCCCATGCTCCGGCGGAAGGGGGAAAGGGGCTTCCGGCGCGTCTCCTGGGACGAGGCCCTGGGGCTTGCCGCGGAGTACCTCAGGCGCCACCTCCCCGAGGGGGCCTTCTTCTACCTCACGAGCCGGGGCGTGCCCAACGAGACCTACTACGTGGTGCAAAAGGCGGTGCGGGCCCTGGGGTGCAACCACGTGGACAACGCCGCCCGCGTCTGCCACTCCCCCTCCACCGTGGTCCTCAAGGAGGCCCTCGGGGTGGCGGCCACCACCTGCAGCTACACCGACCTCATCGGCACCGACCTGGTGGTCTTCCTGGGCTCCAACGTGGCCAACAACCAGCCGGTGATGATGAAGTACCTCTACCACGCCAAAAAGGCGGGGACCAAGGTGGCGGTGGTGAACCCCTACCGGGAGCCCGGGATGGAGCGCTACTTCGTGCCCTCGGACCTGGAAAGCGCCCTCTTCGGCACGAGGATTGCCGACCGCTTCTTCCAGATCCTCCCCGGCGGGGACATCGCCTTCCTCCACGGGGCGGCCAAGTGGATGCTGGAAGAGGGCTGGGTGGACCCCGGGTTCATCCGGGCCCACACCGCGGGCTTTGAGGAGTACAAGGCCTTCCTCAAGGCCATCCCCTTCGCCGAGCTGGAAAAGGCGGCGGGCGTCTCCCGCGAGGAGATGCGGGCCTTCGCCGAGATGGTGGGCCGGGCGGAGCGGGCCGTCTTCGTCTGGGGGATGGGGATCACCCAGCACACCCACGGGGAGGACAACGTGCGGGCCATCGTCAACCTCGCCCTCCTCAAGGGCTTCGTGGGGCGGGAGGGGTGCGGCCTCATGCCCATCCGCGGCCACTCCGGGGTCCAAGGGGGGGCGGAGATGGGGGCCTACGCCACCGCCTTCCCCGGGGGGCTTCCCGTGAACCCGGAGAACGCCCGGAGGCTTGCCGAGCTCTGGGGCTTCCCCGTCCCGGACCGCCCCGGCCTCACCACCCCGGAGGCCCTGGACCGGGCCCTCGAGGGGAGGCTCGGGGTCCTGTGGGCCATCGGGGGAGACTTCCGCGAGGTCATGCCCGACCCTGAGGCCGTGGAGGAGGCCTTGGGGCGCGTCCCCCTCAGGGTCCACCAGGACATCGTCCTCTCCAGCCAGATGCTCCTGGAGCCCGGGGAGTGCGTCCTCCTCCTCCCCGCCACCACCCGCTACGAGGTCCCGGGCGGGGTCACGGAGACCAGCACGGAAAGGCGCGTGATCTTCAGCCCCGAGATCCCGGGCCCGAGGCCCCCGGAGGCGCGGCCCGAGTGGGAGGTCTTCCAGGAGCTCGTCCACCGCCTGCGCCCCGAGCTCAAGGACCGCTTCCGCTTCGCCTCCACCGCCGAGGTCCGCGAGGAGATCGCCCGGGTCATCCCCCTTTACGAGGGGATCCAGCGCCTCAAGGCCAAGGGGGACCAGTTCCAGTACGGGGGGAGGCGCCTCTGCGAGGGCTGGCGCTTCCCCACCCCCGACGGGAAGGCCCACTTCCGCCCCGTGCCCCTGCCCCAAAAGGAGGTCCCCGAGGGGGCCTTCCGCGTGGTCACCCGCCGGGGGAAGCAGTTCAACTCCATGGTCCACGAGGACCAGGACCCTCTCACCGGGGCCTTCCGGGACGCGGTCTACATGAACCCCAAGGACGCCGCCCGCCTGGGCCTGAAGCCCGGGGACCCGGTGGTGCTGGAAAACGCCTTCGGCCGCTACGCCGGCCGGGTCTACTTGGCGGAGGTCAAGGAGGGCACCCTGGAGGTCCACTGGCCTGAGGGAAACGTCCTGGTGGACCCCAAGGCCCGCTCCCCCCTGGCCCACATCCCGGCCTACAAGGAGATCCTCGCCCACGTGCGGCGGGGGGAGGCGGAGGCCCCTTCCCCGCTCCGGCCATGAGGGGGAAGGCCAGGGTCCGGGTGGCCCGCCTCGAGGGGGGCCGGTGGCGGGAGGTCCGGGACGAGGTGGCCGTGGAGGCCCCCCTGGAGATCCGGCTGCGCTACCGGGACGAGGTGGCCTCCCTGGGGGTGGTCCTCCGCACCCCGGGGCAGGACGCGGAGCTCGCCGCGGGCCTCCTCTACACCGAAGGCCTCCTCCAAGACCCCAAGGAGGTCCTCGCCATCGCCCCCTGCGCGGAGGGAAGCCTTCCCCTTGAGGCGCGGGAAGGGGTCATCCAGGTCTTCCTGCGCCACCCCCTCCCGCCCCCGCCCAGGCGCCACCTCGCCCTCACCGCCGCCTGCGGGGCCTGCGGCCGGGAGGCCCTCCCCGACCCGGAAAGGCTCGGCCTCTCCCCTCCCCCGCCCCTGGCGGTGGACCCCGACCTCCTCCTCGCCCTGCCCGAGCGCCTGGGGGAGGCCCAGCGCCTCTTCCGCGCCACCGGGGGCCTCCACGCCGCCGCCCTCTTTGACCGGGAGGGGCGGCTCGTCGCCTTGCGGGAGGACGTGGGCCGGCACAACGCCCTGGACAAGCTCATCGGCTGGGCCTTCCTTCGGGGGAAGCTCCCCCTCCACGACCACATCCTCCTGGTGAGCGGCCGGGCGGGGTACGAGCTCCTGGTGAAGGCGGTGGCGGCGGGCATCCCCGTCTTCTGCGCCGTCTCCGCCCCCACGAGCCTGGCCGTGGCCCTGGCCCAGGCCTACGGCCTCACCCTGGTGGGCTTCCTGCGCCCGGGGCGGATGAACGTCTACGCCGGGCGGGAGCGGGTGGGCCCGCCTCGAGGGCCCGCCTAGGCCTCCCGGGCCGGGGGAAGATTCTCGCAAGTCCGGCCCTCCGCTTGCAAACGTATGCGGGAACGTGGTACGTTCTCCTAAGAAAAAGGAGGCAACCATGTGCGCACCCCTGGTGATGGAGCAGGTGGCCCGCTCCCTTTCCCGCAGGCGCTTCCTGGCCTCGGGCCTCGCCGCGCTCGCGGGGGCGGCCTTGGCCCAGGCCCAGGTTCCCGGGAAGGCCTTCAGCCGCGCGGTGGACCTCACCCACGAGCTCACCCCGGAGATCCCCCTCTTCCCCGGGGCGGAGCCCATGCGCATCACCACCCTGGTCACGGTGCGGCAAAACGGCTACTACGGGAACCGCCTGGACCTCTGGGAGCACTCCGGCACCCACATGGACGCCCCCGCCCACTTCGTGGAGGGGGCCCCCACGGCGGAGAAGCTTCCCGTGGGCGTCCTCATCGCCCCCCTGGCGGTGATCCACATCCACGAGAAGGCGGCCAAGGACCCCGACGCCCAGGTGACGCCGGACGACCTCCTGGCCTACGAGAGGCGGTACGGCCGCCTGCCCAAGGGGGCCTTCGTGGCCATGCACTCCGGCTGGGAGGCCAGGTGGAAGGACCCCAAGGCCTTCCTCAACCAGGACGCCTCCGGCACCCTCCACTTCCCCGGCTTCTCCCCCGAGGCGGCGGAGTTTTTGGTGCGGGAGCGGGAGATCGTGGGCCTCGGGGTGGACACCCTCTCCCTGGACTTCGGCCCCTCCAAGGACTTCAAGACCCACGTCACCGTCCTCGGGGCGGGGAAGTACGGCCTGGAGAACCTGGCCAACCTGGCCCAGGTGCCCCCCTCCGGGGCCCTGATCTTCGTGGGCGGGCCCAAGCACCAGAAGGCCTCCGGCGGCCCGGTGCGGGCGGTGGCCGTATGGTGATCTCCTGGCTCCGGGTGCCGGAGGAAGGGGAGCTTTCCGAAGAGGTGCGGGCGCTCTTCGCCCGCTTCCTTGAGAAGACGGGCTTCGTGCCCAACGTGGCCCGCGCCTTCGCCCTAAGCCCCCGCTTCCTCCTCTGGTTCCGCTACTACGACGCCCTGATGCGGGGGGAGGGCCTCCTGAGCCGGGAGGAAAAGGAGGCCATGGCGGTGGCCGTCAGCGGGGAGAACCGCTGCGAGTACTGCGTGGCGAGCCACAAGCGCTACCTGAAGGACCTCACCGGGGACCCCATCCTCCCCGAGGTCCTGGCGGCCAACCCCCGCCGGGCGGAGATGCCCCCGAGGATGCGGGCCCTGGTGGAGTTCGCCCTCAAGGTGACCCACCGCCACCACGAGATGACCGAGGAGGACCTGAAGCCCCTTAGGGAGGCGGGCCTCTCGGACGAGGCCATCCTCGAGGCCGCCGAGGTGGCCGCCATGTTCAACTTCACCAACCGGCTCCTCAACAGCCTCGGCTTCAAGCCCAACCCGGAGTACTACGGATGAGCTTCCTGGAGTTCCGCAGGCTGAGCGTGGCCTTCGGGGACTACGTGGCCGTGGAAGGCGTCTCCCTCCGGGTCGCCGAGGGGGAGTTCGTGAGCCTGGTGGGGCCCACGGGGTGCGGCAAGAGCACCCTCCTGAACGTAGCCGCGGGCCTCCTTTCCCCAAGCGAAGGGGAGGTGTGGGTGGCGGGGAGGCCCCTCAAGGGGCTCAACCCCCTGGCGGGCTACCTCTTCCAGCAGGACGCCATCCTCCCCTGGAAGACCGCCTTGGACAACGTGGCCCTGCCCCTGGTCTTCCGGGGCACCCCTTGGGGGGAGGCGCGGGAGCGGGCCCGGGCCTGGCTTGCCAAGGTGGGCCTGGAGCGCTTCGCCCAGCGCTTCCCCCACCAGCTCTCCGGGGGGCAGAGGAAGCGGGTGGGCCTCGCCCAGGTGCTCATCGCCGGCCCCAAGCTCCTCCTCATGGACGAGCCCTTCTCCGCCCTGGACGTGCAGACGCGGCAGCTTATGGAGAACGAGCTCCTAAGGCTTTGGCAGGAGGACCGGAAGACCGTCCTCTTCGTCACCCACGACCTGGAGGAGGCCATCGCCCTCTCCGACCGGGTGGTGGTGATGGCCGCGGGGCCCCGCTCCCGGCCCATCGGGGACTTCCCCATCCCCCTCCCGAGGCCGAGGGACGTGGCCGAGGTGCGGCTCACCCCGGAGTTTCTCCGGCTCCACCGGGAGATCTGGGAGCTTTTGCGAGGGGAGGTGATGCGGGCCCATGCGGGGGCTTAGGGTGAGGCTCTGGCAAGGGGGGCTCCTTTTGGGCCTCCTCCTCCTCTGGGAGTGGGCCTCGAGGACGGGCCGCATTGACCCCTTCTTCTTCTCCTACCCCTCGGAGATCGCCTCCAGGGTCTTCCGCTGGTTCGCCACCGGGGAGATCTACCCCCACCTCTACGTGACCACGGTGGAGATGCTCCTGGCCTTCGCCCTGGGCACCCTCCTCGGCGTGGCCCTGGGGCTTTGGCTCGCCCTGGCCCCGGGGCCTGCGGCGGTCCTGGACCCCTACATCAAGGCCCTGAACGCCATCCCCCGGGTGGTCCTCGCCCCCATCTTCACCCTCTGGTTCGGCCTCGGGATCCTCTCCAAGGTGGCCCTGGGCATCACCCTGGTCTTCTTCGTGGCCTTCTTCAACACCTACCAGGGGGTGAAGGAGGTGCCCCCCGTGGTCCTGCAGAACGCCAGGCTCCTCGGGGCGAGGCGCTCCCACCTCCTGCGCCACGTCTACCTCCCCGCGGCGGCGAGCTGGATCTTCAGTTCCCTGAGGACCTCCATCGGCTTCGCCGTCATCGGGGCCGTGGTGGGGGAGTACCTGGGGAGCGCCGCGGGCCTCGGCTACCTCATCGCCCAGGCGGAGGGGGTCTTTGACACCACCGGAGTCTTCGCCGGGATGGTGGTCCTCATGGCCTTCGTCCTGGTGCTGGACGCCCTGGTGGGGGCGGTGGAGAGGCGGCTCCTCGTGTGGCGGCCCAAGGAACGGGAAGGAGGTACGGCATGAAGCGGATCTGGATCGGGCTTTTGCTGGTGCTCTTGGCCTTCGGCTTCGCCCAGAAGCGGGTGGTCCTGGGCGTGGGCGGGAAGACCGCGGTGGTCTACCTGCCCCTCACCGTGGTGGAGCGCCTGGGCTACTTCAAGGACGAGGGCCTGGACGTGGTGATCCAGGACCTCCAGGCGGGCTCCCGCGCCCTCCAGGCCCTGGTGGGGGGGAGCGTGGAGGTGGTCATGGGCTTCTACGACCACACCATCCAGATGCAGGCCCAGGGCCGGGACATCGTGGCCTTCGTGCAGGTGGGGCGCTACCCCGCCATCGTGCTGGGGGTGCGGGCGGACCTGGCGGACCAGGTGAGGAGCGTGGCCGACCTGAAGGGGAAAAAGGTCGGGGTCACCGCCCCAGGGAGCTCCACCCACTTCTTCCTCAACTACCTCCTGGTCAAAAACGGCCTCAAGCCCACGGACGTCTCCGTCATCGGCGTTTCCGTGGGCGCCCAGGCGGTGGCCGCGGTGCAGAACAAGCAGGTGGACGCCATCTCCAACGTGGAGCCCGCCATCACCCTCCTGGAGGAACGGGGCCTCCTCAAGGTCCTGGCGGACACCCGCACCACCAAGGGCACCCGGGAGGTCCTGGGGGGCGAGTACCCGGCGGCGGTCCTCTACACCACCCGGGCCTGGCTGGAGAGGAACCCCGACACCGCCCAAAGGCTGGTGAACGCCATGGTGCGGGGCCTCCGCTGGATGCAGGGGAAAAGCCCCGAGGAGATCGCCCAGATCCTCCCCGAGGAGTACTTCCTGGGGGACCGGGACCTCTACCTGAAGGTGCTCCGCAACTCCCTGGAGTCCTTCTCCCCCACAGGGCGGTTCAGCGACACCGCGCCCTTAAGGCCCCTCACGGTCCTCTCGGCCTTTGACCCCAAGGTGGCCCAGGCCCGGATAGACCTCAAGCGCACCTACACCAACGAGTTCGTGAACCGGGCCCTGCAAAACCTCAGGTAAGATCGGGAAGAAGAAAGGGAGGTTGGGAATGAAGCGGCTCGCGACGGCTTTATCCCTCCTGGCCCTGGGCGCCCTGGCCCAGACCTGGAACATGGCCACCCCCTATCCCCCCGGGAACTTCCACACCCAAAACATCCTGCAGTTCGTCAAGGAGGTGGAGGAGGCCACGGGGGGCAGGGTCAGGATCACCGTCCACCCCGGGGGCTCCCTCTTCCCCCACCCGCAGATCCTGCCCGCGGTGCGGAACGGCCAGGTGCAGATGGGGGAGGTGCTCATGTCCCTCCTTGCCAACGAAAACCCCCTCTTCAACCTGGACTCCATCCCCTTCGTGGCCACCAGCTACGAGGAGGCGCGGAGGCTTTACCAGGCCCAGCGGCCCGAGGTGGAGAAGTGGCTGGCCCAAAGGGGCGTGGTCTTTCTCTACGCCGTGCCCTGGCCCCCCCCAGGGCCTGTACACCAAGCGGCCGGTGAACACCGCCCAGGACCTCAAGGGCACGCGCTTCCGCGCCTACAACCCCGCCACGGCCCGGCTGGCGGAGCTTTTGGGCATGACCCCGGTCCAGGTAGAGGCCGCCGACATCCCCCAGGCCTTCGCCACGGGCATCGTGGAGGCCATGATCACCTCCCCCGTCACCGGGGTGGACAGCCAGGCCTGGGACTTCGCCCGCTACTTCTACGACCTCAAGGCTTGGATTCCCAAGAACATGGTGGTGGTGGGGCGCCGGGCCTTTGAAAGCCTCTCCCCTCAGGACCGGGAAGCCCTCCTCCAGGCGGCCAGGCGGGCCGAGGAACGGGGCTGGCGCCTGAGCCAGGAGCAGGAGGAGAAGGCCATCCAGACCCTCGCCGCCCGGGGCATGCAGGTGGTCAAGCCCTCGGCCGCCCTCATGGCCGACCTCAAGAAGGTGGGCCAGACCATGATCCTGGAGTGGCAGCGGCAGGTGGGGGCCACGGGGGTCCAGGTCTACCGCCGCTACCTCGGGCGATGAGCCTTTGGGAAAAGGCCCTGGGGGCGGCCTTTCGCCTGGCCGAACTTCTCGCCGCCCTCATGGGCCTCTTCATCCTCCTGGTCATCCTAGCCCAGGTGGCGGGGCGGTACCTGGGCTTCGTGGTGCCCTCCGCCCTGGAGATGGCGGGCTTCGCCACCGCCGGGCTCATCTTCCTGGGCCTGGCTCCCACCCTGCGGGCAGGGGGGCACATCCGGGTGGGGCTCCTCCTCAGGCGGCTTCCCCCGGGGCCGAGGCGCGTGGCCGAGAGCCTGAGCCTTGGCCTTGGCCTCCTGGCCGCCCTTTACGCGGGCCTTCAAGCCTGGCTTAGGGTGGGGGAAAGCTACCGCTTCGGCGACCTGGCCCCGGGGCTCTTGCCCCTACCCCTCTGGCTTCCCCAAACCTTCCTGGCCCTAGGCCTCACCTTCTTCGCCCTGGCCCTCCTCGAGGCCTTCCTCCGGGCCCTGAAGGGGGTGGCCCCGTGAGCCTCCTCGAGGCGGGCCTCCTCCTGGTCCTCGGCCTCTTCCTGCTCCTCGCCCTCGGGGTCTACGTGGGCCTGGCCCTCCTTCTCGTGGGCCTCTTCGGTCTCGCCTTCCTCACCTCCGCCCCTCCGGGGCCCAACCTGGCCACCGCCCTTTGGACCAGCACCTCGGGCTTTAGCCTAGCCGCCCTGCCCCTCTTCGTCTGGATGGGGGAGATCCTCTACCGCTCCCGGCTGGCCCAGGGGCTTTTCCAAGGCTTAAGCCCCCTTCTCTCCCGCCTGCCCGGGGGGCTCCTCCACGTGAACGTGGTGGCCAGCGCCCTCTTCGCCGCGGTCATCGGCTCCTCGGCGGCCACCACCGCCACCGTGGGCCGCTTCACCCTGCCCGAACTCCTGCGCCGGGGTTACCCCAAGCCCTTGGCCCTGGGCTCCTTGGCGGGGGCGGGCACCTTGGGCTTCCTCATCCCCCCGAGCGTCGTCATGATCGTCTACGGGGTGATGGCCGAGGTCTCCGTGGCCCGGCTCTTCATGGCCGGGGTGGTGCCGGGGGTGGTCCTCACCCTGCTCTTCATGCTCCTCCTGGCCCTCCTCGCCCTGGCCCGCCGGGGCGAACTCCCCCAGGAACCCCCTAAGCCCCTCGGGGAGGCCTTGAAGAGCCTGTTGGGCGTCCTTCCCATCCTCTTCCTGATCCTCTTGGTCCTGGGCTCCATCTACCTGGGGGTGGCCACCCCCACGGAGGCGGCGGCCATCGGGGTGGTGGGGGCGCTTTTCCTCGCCGCCCTAAACCGGGAGCTTTCCCTGGACACCTTCCGCCAAAGCCTTCTCGGGGCGGTGCGCACCACGAGCATGATCGGCCTCATCCTGGCGGGGGCCGGGGTGCTCACCCTGGCCATGGGCTTCACCGGCATTCCCAGAGCCCTGGCCGCCTGGGCGGTGGAGGCGGGGATCACTCCCCTGCTCCTCATCCTTTTCCTAAGCCTGGTCTACATCGTCCTGGGCTGGTTCTTGGACGGCATCTCCATCGTGGTCCTCACCATCAGCGTCATCCTGCCCGTGGTCAAGGCCATCGGGGTGGACCCTCTGTGGTTCGGGGTGTACCTGGTCATCATGGTGGAGCTCGCCCAGATCACCCCGCCCGTGGGGTTCAACCTCTTCGTCCTCCAGTCCTTGAGCGGGGAAGACCTTTTCCGCATCGCCCGCTACAGCCTGCCCTTCATGGGCGTGCTCCTCCTCATGGTGGCCCTCCTGGTGGCCTTCCCGGGGCTCGCCACCTGGCTTCCCCGGACGATGACGGGAGGGTAGGCGTGGAGGTGGTCCCCGTCTACACCGGGTTTCCGGGCAGGAGCCACCGGGGCTACCTGGGGCTTTCCGGCGCCTACCTGGTGGTGGGGCCAAGGCTTCTCCTCTACGACACCCTGGGCTTCGGGGAGCGGGAGGGGCTGTACGCCCGCCTCGAGGCCCTGGGCGTCTCCCCCTTGGACGTGACAGGGGTGGTCCTGAGCCACCTCCACTTTGACCACGCGGCCAACGCCGACCTCTTCCCCTGGGCCGAGGTCTACGTCCACGAGGCGGAGCTCCGCCACGCCGAGCGGGTGGCCAAGGACCCCAGGCTGGACCCCGCCTGCCTCGCCCACCTGCCCAAGGCCCTTTCCCGGCTTACCGCCGTTCTGGAGGGGCCTTTGGCGGCGGGGCTTTCCCTGCTCCGCCTTCCCGGCCACACCCCGGGGCTTTTGGGTCTGGCCGTAAAGGGGGTAGGCGTCTTGGTAAGCGATGCCGTGAAGAGCCGCTTTGACCTCGAGGGCCCGCCGGCCCCTCCCTGCCTGGACCCGGAGGCGGCCCTCAAGAGCCGGGAGCGCCTTTGGGGCTTCCCCAGGCTCTTTCCGGGGCACGACGTCCCCTTGCGGCGCGAGGGGGGCCGCTTCCTTCCCGAGGGCGAGGCCTGCCTGGAGGTCGCCCTCCCCCACGGGGCCAAGGTGACGCTTAAACTTTGAAAGGAGGCGGCATGACGGTGGACCTGAACGCGGACGCGGGCGAGTCCTACGGGCCCTTCGCCTACGGCCATGACCAGGAGATCTTCCCCCTGGTCACCTCGGCCAACCTGGCCTGCGGCTTCCACGGGGGAAGCCCGGGCCGGATCCTGGAGGCGGTGCGCCTGGCCAAGGCCCACGGCGTGGCCGTGGGGGCCCACCCGGGCTTTCCCGACCTCGTGGGCTTTGGCCGAAGGGAGATGGCCCTTTCCCCGGAGGAAGTCTACGCCGACGTGCTCTACCAGGTGGGGGCCCTCTCCGCCTTCCTTAGGGCGGAGGGCCTTCCCCTCCACCACGTCAAGCCCCACGGGGCGCTTTACCTCAAGGCCTGCAAGGACCGGGAGACGGCGAGGGCCATCGCCCTGGCGGTGAAGGCCTTTGACCCGGGGCTTCCCCTCGTGGTCCTCCCGGGGACGGTGTACGAGGAGGAGGCGCGGAAGGCGGGGCTAAGGGTGGTCCTCGAGGCCTTCCCTGAAAGGGCCTACCTGCGAAACGGCCAGCTCGCCCCCCGCTCCATGCCGGGTTCCTGGATCACCGACCCCAAGGAGGCGGCCCGGAGGGCCTTGCGCATGGTGCTGGAGGGGAAGGTGGAGGCCTTAGACGGCGGAGAGGTGGAGGTGCGGGCCGAGACGCTTTGCATCCACGGGGACAACCCCAACGCCCCCGAGGTGGCGAGGGCGGTGCGGAAGGCCCTGGAAGAGGCGGGGGTGGAGGTGCGGGCCTTCTAGCGTTGGTCCATCCCCACGTGCGTGGGGACTACTATCACCCAAGTTGCTACCCAGCCATCTTCTGGGCCAGGAGACTGATGTTATGGGCCAGGACGAAGGTGAGGACCTTGATGACAAAGCCCTCCTGAGTCACGGCGTGGATGCGCCTGGGAAACATGGCGTGAAGCATCCCCCCCACCGTCTCCACCACCCTCCGCCCCACGATGGCCAGGTACTGCATCCAAGGGAGGTACCGCCGACTGTTCCTCCTGCGGATGACCATGGGAGCAACCCCCTGCGCCTCCCGAAGAAGGTCCTCGTACAGATGGCTCTCGTACCCCCGGTCCAGGTAGAGCTCCGCCCCCTCGGGAAGGTCCAGGGGAAGGAGGAGAAGGGAGGCGAGGTCATGAAGGCTTCCCGGGGTCAGGTTCACCTCGTGGATGAACTTCCCGTCGTCCACCAGGAGGTGGAGCTTGAGGCCGTGGAAGTAGACCCGCTTGCTGGGGATGAAGGATGTGGACCCCCTAGACTAGACGCCAACTTTGATGTAGGATGACCCCATCCGGGAGGTTAGTGAAGAAGCCCAAAGCGGTACCCCCACAGGTTAAGTTTCAAGCAGCTCTGGAGGCCATCAAGGGGGAGAATCAGCGCTCTGGAGATCCCCCGGGCCACCTGGTACTACTACCGGAAGCAGAAGGTGGGTCAGGCGAAGCCTAGCTTGGGGCGGACAGGAAAAGGGAGGAGGAAGACCTCCGCCTCAAGAGGGCCATCGAAGAGGTCTTGCTGGAGCACCCCGAGTACGGCTACCGCCGGGTCACCAAGGAGCTCCACAGAAAGGGCATTCTGGTCAACCACAAACGGGTCCACCGCCTACTGCAGGACTTCCACCTCTCCCTGAAGCGCACCGTTCGGAGGCCCAAGCCCAACCCCCTGCTGCAGATCGTCCTCCTGGCCGGGGACAGAGCAGACTTGAGGGCCTCCCTTCTCAGGCAGAGGGAACCGGAGCCCTTTGAGCTCTTGTACACCGACTTCACCCTCCTGCCCTACCGGGGAGGGAAGGCCTGGTTCGTGCCCATCCTGGGTCAGCCGCCTTGGCGGCTACGTTCCCCACAGGACGCGGACGGTGGTGGCCTGGGGTTTAGGGCCTTCTCCCTCGGCGGAGCTGGCCCTGGAGGCGTGGGAGGAGGCCAAGACCTTTCTCCAGGCCCAGGTGGGGAGGTTCCCCAGGGCCCTGGTGCACCATGACCAGGGGGGACCTTTCCTGAGCCACGACTGGGTGGGGACGCTTCTTCTCAGGGACGGGCAGCGGCTTTCCTACAGCCTGATGGGGGCTAAGGGAAACCCTGGGGTGGAGAGCTTTTTTGCCCGGTTCAAGGGGGAGGGAGGAGACCAGTTTTTGGAGGCCAGAAGCCTTGGGGAGCTAAAGGAGGTGGTGAAGGAGCGCCTACGCTACTACCACGAGAGCCGGCTGCACTCGGGGCTCGGTTATCGGACGCCGAGGGAGGCGATGGAGGAGGCGCTGGGGCAAAGCACACAGGACATCACATGGGAGGCAGGGTGAAAGTGTCTAAGTTTAGGGGGCTGGATCACTCTCCCGAGCTCCAACCCGTGGAGCGGGTGTGGCCCCTGGTGGACGCGGTGGTGGCCAACGGGCGGGTGGAGACGGAGGAGGAGCTTTGGGCGAGGGTGGAGGCCCGGTGCGCCTACCTGCAGACCCAACCGGGCCTGATTCGGAGCCATACCCTCTTTCACTGGTGGCCGGGAGGATGCTGAGGGAATGGATCAGGGGGATTTCTTATGAGGCCAAGGAACGAGGGGTGCGGAATGTCGGCTTCGGAGCTGACCCTCGTGGCTACCTACGTCTGGGTGGATGACGAACTGAAAGCCCTGGAGGCCCAGGGCTTCAAGCTCCCCCCAAAGCAAAAGCACCAGAAGACTACCCTGGCCGAGCTCCTGACCCTCGCCATCTGCAAGATACGGCCTTCGGCCGTGACCCTCCTGTTGCAAGGCCCTTGAGGCCTTTTCCCCTAACCCTTGCCCTCCAAGAGGTCCATCACCCCCGCCAGGGCTTCCGCCAGCGAAACCACCCAGAGCCCCCTTACCCTCCTCCCCATGAGGTGCCCAAAGTGGCGCCGGTCCCCAGTCACCAGGGCCTCGGCGCCGGCGCTCCAGGCAGCTGCCAGGATGGGGGCATCCTTAAGGGGCAGGCCTTCCGCCAGCGCTTTCCGCACCAACGCCATCGGGGCCTCGGGGACCGTCCGCACCCGTCCCTGTATCCCCTGGAGGCAGTCCAGGGCCTCGGGCCGCTTGGCCTCCAGGTTGCGCCGGGCTTCCTCCAGGGCGTGGGGGGAGGTGAGGAGGAGAACCTTGGCCTTGGGCGCCAGCTCCAAAAGGGCTCGCGCCCTCCCCTCTTGCCAGCAGGCGGCGAAGAGGACGTTGGCGTCCAGGAAGAGGCGGCGGAGCCTAATGGGCGAGGGCGGCAAGGCGGCCGCGCTCCTCCTCGGTGAGGGTGTCTTCGGCCAGAAGTTCCTGGAGGCGCTCTTCTGTGTAGACCTCTAAGGGGTAGACCCCGGCGGGGCGCAGGAGAAGCCCCCCCTCGGGAGCAAGCTCCACCAGGAAGTAGGCCTCCCCCTCCACGCCCAAGGCCTTGAGGAGGCGCTTGGGAATGGAGAGTTGGCCCTTGCGGCTGAGCTTGGCCAGCTCCATGGTTTCAGTATACCAAAAAGTTGAGTTTCTTTGTTTCCCACTTATCAGAGGCTGTCGTAAAACCCCTCCACGGCCAGCTACGCGGCTCGGGCCAGCCGCTTCACCAACAAGCGAAGCATGCCCAGATACACCCAGGCCTCGCTCACCCGAGGATTTTGCACAAGGTAGCCTGACGGCTGACCGTAGTCCTTGGACAACCGCCGGTTCCGCCCAAGCCAGGCAAAGGTCCGCTCCACCACCCACCGCTTGGGCAAGGGCTTGAACCCCCTCTCCCGCGGAAGCTCCGGCGCCTCTTCCCCCTCCCGCACCCAGACCCCTCGCACCCCCGCGTAGGGAGGGGCCACCACCTCAAGCTCCAGCCCCAGGGAAGAAGCGAGCCCCTTGAGGCCCCGGTACCCCCAGTCCACCGGTACCCCCAGTCCACAAACAGCTTCCGCACTGGGGCCAAAAGGAAAAGCCCGTCCCCAAGCTTTCTGCCCTTGACTTTTTCGCCCCGTCGTTCCCTCGGGGCCCCCTTTTTCCGTGGTCTTGACGGACTGGCTATCCCTCACCCAAACGCTAGGGGGTCACGCCGAAGGCGCATGTTCAAGCGCGTCTCCCCTCTCGTTCTCGGTCTTGGGGACCAGTGGGGCAGGTCCTGGGGCGTAGCCCGCCGCTTGATGCCGTTTTCCAGGGCGGAACGTGCTCTCCCTTTAGGGAAACACCTTCCGGATGGCGTTGGTCACGGGAAGCGTGGTTTGCCGATCGCCCTCCTCGTCACCTTGGCGGGGCGGCCGCCGGGCTTGGGGGCGGGGATGAGGGGCTCCAGGAGGACCCACTCCTCGTCCGTCAAATTGCTGGGGTATGCTCTACGGAGAGCTGCCCTCCGAGCATACCAGACTTTTACAACAGCCTCTAAGTACCCCGCTCTGGCTTGCGCCAGAGCGGGGGCCCCAAAAGAGCCTTCGCAAAGCCCCTCTTCCGGCGTCCCATGTGGCGAAATCAAGGCGCGGGCACTTAGCCTGAGGGGCCGAGAAGGGGGGCCTCGAGGCCCCCCCTCGCCCTTGACCCCTCCCCCAACCTGTGGTAGGGTCTTGGGCAGGACGCCCAAGACTTAGGGTGTCCTGGCCGCGATGCCAGGCCGACAGGCCTGGACGCCCAAAGGCGGTGGGGGAAGTCCGGTGGAAGTCCGGCGCTGTCCCGCAACGGTAACCGGCCCAAGCGTCGCGCCCTCCGCCCCGGCCGGAAGCCCGAGTACCCGCTTCGCGGCCCTGCCCCGTAGCCCTCGAGGCAAGGGTGAAGGTGGTGAGACCCGTGGGACCTTAACCTAATCCCCCAAAACCTGCTACGGGCCCAGCGCCCGAAAGAGGCCCCTCGGCTCTAGGAAGTCCTTTCCCGCCCAAGGAGGCGCTATGCGGGAGACGCGCATGGTCTACCCCGTCTTCCCCGGGGAGACCAACCACTACGGAACCCTGTTTGGCGGAACGGTTCTGGCCTGGATGGACCAGGCGGCCTTTGTGGCCGCCACGCGCCACGCGCGCAAGAAGGTGGTGACGGTGCACGCGGACGCCGTGGACTTCAAGCGCCCCGTCCCCCTGGGGGCCATCGTGGAGCTGGTGGCCCGGGTCAAGGAGGTGGGGCGCACCTCCATGCGGGTGGAGGTGGAGATGTGGGTGGAGCCGGTGAAGGAAGGCGAGGAGGCCTACCTGGCCGCCCGGGGCGGGTTCGTCCTGGTGGCGGTGGACGAGAGGGGGAGGCCGAGCCCGGTGCCTCCCCTGGAAGGAGGTGAGGCCCGTGCCCCTCACGGCGCCTAGGCTCGCCTACCGCCCCTACGAGTACCCAGGGCTCCTCCGCTTCCGGGACGCCATCCGGCACAGCTACTGGGTGCACACGGAGTTCAGCTTCCAGTCCGACCTCCAGGACCACGCCCTGGCCGACGAGAAGGAGCGCTCCCTGGTGGAGCGGGCCCTCCTCGCCATCGCCCAGGTGGAGCTCGCCGTCAAGCTCTTCTGGGCCCGGGTCTACGACCGCTTTCCCAAGCCCGAGATCGCCGAGGTGGGCCTCACCTTCGCCGAGAGCGAGGTGCGGCACGCCAACGCCTACGCCCACCTCCTGGAGCTTTTGGGGTTGGAGGAGGCCTTCGGGCGGGCCCTGGAGGAGGCGAGCCCCCTCCGGGAGCGGGCCCAGGCCCTGGGAGAAGCCCTTCGGCGCGCCCAGGGGAAGGACCTGCGGGAGTACGCCCTCGCCCTTTTCCTCTTCTCCGCCTTCACGGAACACGTCTCCCTCTTTTCCCAGTTCTACGTCCTCATGGCCCTAAACCGCCGCGGCAACCGCTATAAAGGGATCTCCAACGCCATCGAGGCCACCAGCAAGGAGGAGAACATCCACGGCCTCTTTGGGGTGGAGCTCCTCCGCCTCCTCCGGGCGGAGCACCCCGAGGCCTTCGGCGAGGGGTTTCAGGAGGAGGCCCTGCGCCTCGCCGAGGGACTTTTCCGGGCGGAGGAGGCCTTGCTGGACTGGCTCTTCTCCGCGGGGGAGCCCGCCCTGGTGGGCCACGGGGAGACCCTGGAGTTCCTCAAGGGGCGCTACAACGAGGTCCTCGCCCTCCATGGGCTCCCCGAAGCCTTCCCCGTGGACCGGACCAGGCTTCGGGACACGGAGTGGTTCACCCTGGAGCTCCTCGCCGACAAGGAGGTGGACTTCTTCAACAAGCGGAGCGTGGCCTACGCGCGCAGGGTACAAAGCTTTGATCCGGAGGAGCTTTTCTGAGGAGGAGGCATGACCAAGACCAAGCGGACCTACGAGCCCTGGTACTGGGCCAACGAGCACACCCGTCTCTACATGCGCCGGGGTTACCTGCTGCCCGGGGTGAGCGTGGAGGAGCGGGTGAAGGAGATCGCCCAGCGGGCCGAGGCCCTTACGAAGGTGGAAGGGTTTGGCCGCAAGTTCCTTGAGTACATGGCCCGGGGCTGGTACTCCCTCGCCACCCCCATCTGGGCCAACTACGGCCTCAGGCGGGGCCTTCCCATCTCCTGCTACGGCACCTACGTGGAGGACGACACCGCCTCCATCCTGAGAGCGGTGGCCGAGGTGGGGATGATGAGCAAGCAGGGAGGCGGAACCTCCCTCTACCTGGGGAGGCTCCGCCCCCGGGGGGCCCCCATCCGGGACAACGGGGAGAGCAATGGCTCCTTCGCCTTCGCCTCCCTCTTTGACCGGGTGATTGAGGTTTTCAACCAGGGCTCCACCCGCAGGGGCCAGTGCGCCGCCTACCTGGACGTGGAGCACCCCGACCTCGAGGAGTGGCTTTCCATCCAGCGGGAACACTCCCCGGTGCAGTCCCTCTTCTGGGGGGTGAGCGTGGGGGACCGCTGGCTTGAGGAGATGATCGCCGGGGACGGGGAGAAGCGGGCCCGCTGGGCCAAGATCCTGAAGAGCCGGGCCGAGGTGGGCATCCCCTACCTCTTCTTCCGGGACAACGCCAACCGAAAGGCCCCCGAGGTCTTCCGCGCCTTGGGCAAGACCATCTGGGCCAGCAACCTCTGCACGGAGATCATGCTCCCCTCCTCGGAGGAGGAGAGCTTCGTCTGCTGCCTCTCCTCCCTGAACCTCCTCCACTACGAGGAGTGGAAGGACACGGACGCGGTGGAGACCCTGGTCATTTTCCTGGACTCCGTGCTGGACGACTTCATTGAGAAGGCGGAGGGCATCCCCTACATGGAGCGGGCGGTGCGCTTCGCCAAGCGTTACCGGGCCATCGGCCTCGGGGTCCTGGGCTGGCATAGCTACCTCCAGTCGCAGCGGATCCCCCTGGAAAGCCCCGAGGCCTTCCGGAGAAACGCCGAGATCTTCAAGACCATCCGGGAGCGGGCCGAGGAGGCCTCGAGGTGGCTGAGGAAGCGGCACCCCGAGGACGAGCTCGCCGGGGTGGGGGAGCTTAAGGAACGGCGCAACGCCACCCTCCTCGCCATCGCCCCCACCAAGTCCAGCGCCTTCATCCTGGGCCAGGTCTCCCCCTCCATAGAGCCCTACACCAGCAACTACTACCTGAAGGACCTACAGAAAGCCCGCGTCCCCTTCAAGAACCCCTTCCTGGAGGAGGTGCTGAGGGAAAAGGGCAAGGACGAGGAAAAGGTCTGGCGGAGCATCCTGGAGCACAACGGTTCCGTGCAGCACCTGGACTTCCTCACCGATGAGGAAAAGGCGGTGTTCAAGACCTTCGCCGAAATCTCGCAGATGACCCTGGTGAACCTGGCGGCCTCGAGGCAGAAGCACATTGACCAGGGGCAGTCCCTGAACCTTGTGATCCACCCGGAGGCCCCGCCCAAGGACGTGAACGCCCTGGTTCTCCACGCCTGGCGCTCGGGCCTCAAGGCCCTCTACTACCAGTTCAGCCAGAGCGTGGCCCAGGCCTACAGCCGGGACCTCCTCCTCTCCTGCCAGGCCTGCGAGTCTTAGGGAGAAAGGACCAGGCCCCCTCTCCTCGGATGAGGAGAGGGGGCCTTTTGCGAAGGATTATCGTTTCTGATACTGACAAAATCCGATCGGAACACTTGACATTCTCCCCTGAACCCCTATACTTTCCCCCCTAAGGAGGTGCGCCGTGTTCGTGACCATGAACCGCATCCCCGTCAAACCCGAGTACGCGGAGGCCTTCGAAGAGATTTTCCGCACCCGGGCCCGGCTCGTGGACCGGATGCCGGGGTTTATCCGCAACCTGGTCTTGAGGCCCAAGAACCCGGGGGACCCCTACATCGTCATGACCCTCTGGGAGAGCGAGGAGGCCTTCCGGGCCTGGACGGAAAGCCCCGCCTTCAAGGAGGGGCACGCCCGAAGCGGCACCCTCCCCAAGGAGGCCTTCCTGGGGCCGAACAGGCTGGAGGCCTTTGAGGTGGTCCTGGACTCGGAGGGAAAGGATGGTTGAGGCCCCGCCTGCCTGGGTCCTTCTGAAGCGGGCCCGGGAAAGGGTTTACGTCCTCCCGCCCGACTTCCCCGGCTTCCGGGCCCATCTGAACGTCTGTCTGAACGGCGTCTGGTACGTGGGGACCTTAGAGGCCGAAGGCTTCGCCCCCGAGGTCCTCCACCTTCCCGAGGAAATTCGCTTGCTCGCGCAAAGGGAGCTCGCCTCCCTCCTCGGGCACCGCCGCCCCGTCCCCTTTGAGGAAGGGGAAGGGCGTTACCCCATGCGCCTCTTCGCCGAGGGCCCATTGGGCACGGGCATCGCCCTGGAGGACCCTTTCCGCTCCCGGGTCTGGGTAAAAGAGGGAAGGCTCCACCTCATCGAACGCCACCTTCCCGAAGGCTCTTTCCGCATCCACATGGAAACCTGGCGAAAGGCCGGAGACAAGCTCCTCCCCCATCGCTTTTTCCTGGTTCACCGGAATCCTCAAGGGCACCTTCTTAAAGTGGAGAGGTTTCGGGACGAGTACGCGAAGACAGGCCCTTACTGGCTCCCCGTAGAACGCGAGGTGGTGGCGGAAGGGGAGGACCTAGGGGTTCTGGTCCTGAGGCTTGAGCAAGTGGAGGTGAAAAGATGAAAAGGCTTCTCCTGTTCCTAGGGATCCTTAGCGCCTTGGCCTCGGCCCAACCCTACCGGGTGGTGGACGCCCGGGGAAAGGCGGTGGAGGTGCGCTCCACGGAGCGCATCGTCAGCCTGGACGGGATTACTACCGAGATCCTCTTCGCCCTCGGGGTGGGGGAGAAGGTGGTGGGCCGGGACGACTCCAGCTACTACCCTCCCCAGGCCCAAAAGCTTCCCAGCGTGGGCTACCAGTTCCGCCTCTCCGCCGAAGGGATCCTTTCCCTCAAGCCCACCCTGGCGATCGGGCGGGAGGACGTGCGGCCTAAGGAGGTGGTGGAGCAGCTGGAGAGGGCAGGGGTGGCCGTGGTCCTGGTGCCCGTAACGCCCAGCGTGGAAGGGGCCAAGGCCAAGATCCGCACCGTGGCCCAGGCGGTGGGGCGGGAGGAGCAAGGGGAGGCCCTGGTGCGGGCCCTGGAGCGGGACCTCCTGGCCCTGCGGGCCTTCCAGGCCCAGCAAAAGCCCAAGGGCAAGCTCCGGGCCCTCTTCCTCTACCTTCGGGGCCCGGGGACCACCTTCGTGTGCGGCGAGGGGAGCACCCCGGTGGGGATGATGGAGCTTGCGGGCCTGGAGAACGCCGCCAAGGGCATCCGGGAGTGCCAGCCCATGACGGCCGAAAGCGTGGTGGCGGCACGACCCGAGGTGATCGTGGTCTTCAGCCGAGGCCTCGCGAGCGTGGGGGGGCTGGAAGGTCTCTTGAAGCTCCCCGGTGTAGCCCAGACTCCAGCGGGCCAGAAGCGAAAGGTGGTGGCCATGGACGACCTCTACCTGGGTAGCTTCGGCCCAAGGGCGGGAAGGGCGGCTCTGGACCTCTTCCGGGCCGCCTACCTTCGGGAGGGCTTCGTGGAGGTGGGGCCGTGAGGAGCTACCTCCTCCTCCGGGCCTTTTTCAAGGCGGCCCTGCTCCTGGCCCTGCTGGGCAAGCCGGTGCCCCGGGGACCAGAGGCCGCCTTCCGGGAGGCGGGATGGTAG
The DNA here is from genome assembly GCF_019974155.1 of Thermus thermophilus. NCBI lineage: Bacteria > Thermotogati > Deinococcota > Deinococci > Thermales > Thermaceae > Thermus > Thermus thermophilus. The sequence continues at coordinate 733,982 of NZ_AP025158.1, read as the reverse complement.
GCCTCCTCCCCGGCTTCACCCGCTACCGCCTGGCCCTCCTGGGGCTCCTCCTGCTCCTTGCCCTCGCCCTCCTCCTGGGGGCGGCCCTAGGGGCCTACCCCATCCCGCCCGCGGCCATACCGGGGATCCTCCTCCGGGGGGAGGGGGTGGAGTACCAGGTGCTCACCGCCCTCCGCCTGCCCCGGGTCCTGGGGGCGGCCCTGGTGGGTGGGCTCCTGGCCCTGGCAGGGGCCGTCCTCCAGGGGCTCTTCCGCAACCCCCTGGTGGACCCGGGCCTCATCGGGGTCTCCTCGGGGGCGGCCCTGGGGGCGGCCCTCTTCATCGTGCTGGTGCCCGGGGCGGGGCCCCTGGAGGTCTACGCCCTCCCCCTCTTCGCCTTCCTGGGGGGGCTTCTCGCCACCTCCCTCCTCTGGCGCCTGGCCCAAAGCCCCTTGGGGACCCAAGTGACCATCCTCCTCCTCTCGGGCATCGCCCTCAACGCCCTGGTGGGGGCGGGGATCGGGCTCCTCACCTTTCTGGCCACGGAAGAGGAGCTCCGCAGCCTCACCTTCTGGACCCTGGGCGGGTTCTCCGCCCTCACCTGGCGGCTTCTCCTGGCGGGCCTCCCTCTTTCCCTCCTCGCCCTTCTCCTCCTCTTCCCCCTGGCCCGGCCCCTCAACGCCCTGGCCCTGGGGGAGCGGGAGGCCTTCCACCTGGGGGTGGGCCTGGAGGGCCTGAAGCGCCGGGCGGTGGCGGGGGCGGCCCTGGGTGTGGGCGTGGCCGTGGCCCTGGCCGGAGGGGTGGGGTTCTTGGGCCTCGTGGCCCCCCACCTCTTCCGCCTCCTGGCAGGGCCCGACCACCGCTGGCTCCTCCCCGGGTCCTTCCTCCTGGGGGCAAGCCTGGCGGTGCTGGCGGACCTCCTCTCCCGCACCCTGGTGGCCCCAGCGGAGCTCCCCGTGGGGGTGGTCACCGCCCTCCTTGGGGGGCCCTTCTTCCTCTACCTGGTCCTGCGCCACAAGCGGGAGGTGTACCGTGCTTAGGGCCAAGAACCTTGGCTACCGCGTGGGAGAACGCTGGCTCCTTAGGGGCGTGGACCTTACCGTGCGGGAAGAAGAGTTCCTGGCGATCCTAGGGCCCAACGGAAGCGGGAAGACCACCCTCCTAAGGCTCCTCTCCGGTGAGCTTCGGCCCACGGAGGGGGGGGTCTTGTTGCTGGGCAAGCCCCTGTCCGCCTACGCCCCACAGGACCTGGCCCGCCTCCGGGCCGTCCTCTCCCAGAACCGGGAGGGCATGGCCTTCCCCTTCACCGTCTACGAGGTCGCCCTCCTGGGAAGGCTTCCCCACCTCCGGGGGCAGCGGGAGGGCCCGGAGGACCACGGCAAAGCCCTGGAGGCTTTGGGGCGCGCCCAGGCCCTCCCCCTCAGGGAGCGCCTCTTCCCCAGCCTCTCCGGGGGGGAGGCCATGCGGGTAGAGGTGGCCCGGCTCCTGGCCCAGGAGCCCCGGCTCTTCCTCCTGGACGAGCCCACCAACCACCTGGACCCTCGGTATGTCCTGGAGATTCTGGTCCTGTTCCGGGCCCTGGCCTACGAGGGAAGGGGGGTAGTGGCCGTCCTCCACGATCTCAATCTGGCTGGGCTTTTCGCCGACCGCGTGCTCCTCCTAAAGGGGGGGAGGGCCGTGGCCTACGGCCCTCCCCAGGACGTCCTGCGCTCTGACCTCCTGGAGGAGGTGTACGAGGTCCCCTTCGAAGTGCTGGGGCAGCCCGGGGGGCCCACTTTCTGGGTGCCCCTTCCCCGGGAGGTGTTCCGTGGAGCCTGAGCACGCCGAGGTGGTGGCCCGGCTCTCCGAGGACCGCTACCTGGCTCGTTGCTCCTGCAACGGGGGTACCTACCACCTCCACTGGGATGCGGCCACCTTCCGTCTCACGTCGGAGGGGCTCATCTTCCTGGCCCAGGTACTGCAGGACCTCCTCACCCGCGGAGGCGACGAGGGAGTGGTTTGGCTCGGTTCGGTGGGCCTTAGATTCCGGCAAGGGGAAGGATGGGAGCTCCTCCGGCTCCTACGTCAAGGGCTTCCCCCGAAGAAGGAAGAACCCCTAGTCCCGCTCCGTCACCTGAACTAAAGGAGAGAGCGATGCAGAGGACTCTTTGGCTGGTTGGATGGGTCACTTCTTTGGCTTTGGCCCAGGCCGCTTGCCCTGCGGGGCGGGTGGCCCATGACCTGGGAGAGGTTTGCCTCTCGGCCCCGCCCAAGCGGGTGGTGGCCTTGGACTGGCGCCCCCTCGAGGACCTCCTTCTCCTCGAGGTGAAGCCCATCGCCGGGGCGGACCTCGAGGACTTCCCCCGGTGGGTGCGGTTAAGCCTCCCCCCGGACATCCAAAACCTAGGGGGCCGCACTGCCCCCAACCTGGAACGCCTGGCCGCCCTAAAGCCAGACCTAATCTTGGGCTATACGGGCTTTCAGGGAAGACTCTACCCTGAGCTTTCCCGCATTGCCCCCACCGCCCTTTACGACTACCTGCCTCCGGAGGGGCAGCTTGCCGCCATGGAGCGGCACTTCCTCCTCCACGCCCGTCTTGTGGGCAAGGAAAGGGAAGGCCAGAAGGTACTCGAGGATCTCAAGCGCTTCCTCGCCCAAATCGGCCAAAGCCTGCAGGATCACGGCCTTGCGGGAAGGCCTTTCCTCCTGGTCCAGGCCTGGGCCCGGGAGAAGGTCTACAACGTCTTCACTCGGGCCACCTTAGCCTCAGAACTCCTAGAACGCATCGGTCTCAAGAACGCCTGGAAAGGGAAGGCCGAGGCCTACGGCCTCTCCCGCGTAGGCCCCGAGGGGCTCGTGCGGCTTGTGCGGGAAAACCCCGGGGTCCTCGTCTTCCTCATCGCTCAGCCCGAGAATAACCCCTTCAAAGACCCGGCGGTGGGCCCCTTGCTCCGGCTCTCCCAGGCCCAGATCCTTCCCTTGGCCTCCACCACCTGGACCTACGGCGGGCCCCACTCCGCCCGAGTCCTGGTGGAGGAGGTATGGCGCGCTCTAGGAGGTAAGCGATGAGACGGATCGGCATCGGTTTGGTGTTGTTCGGCGTGGCCCTGGCCCAAGGCTTCAAGGGAGACCTCCGCCAAACGGTGGAGCCCCTTCTCCTGGGGCTTGCCGGGGGAACGGAGGTGCTCGCGGAGGCGGCGGAGGCCTACGCGGGCGGACCCACCACCGAGGGGCTGAACCGCCTAAGGCTCCTCTGGCTCGCAGCGCGGGTGCCGTGGGAGGAGCTCGAGGCCTTCGCCTTCGGCCCCGTGGGGGAGTTTGACCCCTACATAGACACCTGGCCCATAAGCCCCGAGGACCTGAAGCGGACTTTGGGAAGCCCGGTGGCGGACCTTCCCCCGGAGGTCCGAGGCTTCCACGCCCTGGAGTACCTCCTCTTCCAGGAGCCCGCCCGCGCCCCAGAAGCGGCCCGCCACTTTGCCCGCCTCGCCCGGGACCTGGCGGAGAAGGCCGCGGCCCTGCGCCGGGCCTATCTGGACTACCTGGAGAAGACCCCGGAGGAGGAGCTCAAGGAAGAGCTCTACGCCGCAAGCCTGGAGCTCGCCGAGGAGCTCTTCTCCGAAAAGCTCAAGCGTCCGGAAAGCCCCTACGCCAAAGCTTCCGCTGAGGACTACCGGGCGAACGCCCGGGGGCTCGCCAAGGCCCTCGCCCTCCTGCCCTTGCCCGGGCCCGCCTGGGCCCTGGCCCTGGACCTGGAGCAGGCCGTGGCTGCCCTGCCGAGCCCCCTGGAGGAGGCGTGGGACGACCCCAAGGTGGCCTTGGCCCTCGCCCGGGCTCGGGACCTCTACGCCGCATTGGAGAAGGCACCTGTAGGTGGGGCGGAGAGGCGCGTCCTCCTTTGGCTTCGCGCCTTCCGCGAGGAGTACCTCGGCGAGGGGGAGGTGGACGAGGGCCTCGAGGCCCTGGAGGGGCTCAAGGCCGCCCTCGCCGGGACGCCCCGGGAGGAGGAGGCCTTGAAGCTCGTGGAGGCCCTCGAGGCCAAGGTGCGCACCGCGGCGCCCAAGGAAGAGGTGGAGCCTCTGGTCAAGGCCTTGGAGGACCTCCTCCGCTAACCGGTGCCCGGGGCCTAAGGGCCCCGGGCGCTTCCCTCCCATGGACGATGGGTATGCGCCGCCTTCTTCTCGGGTTTCTTCCCCTTCTCCTCGCCTGGCTTCCCGCCCGGTACCTGGTTCAGGATTCCTCCTCCCGCGCCTTCGGGCATCCCCTGCCCGGCCTCCCCGAGGAGGCCTTGGAAACCTTCCGCCTCGGTGATCAGGCCTTCCACCGGGTCTTTGTGCGGGAGGACGGGCTCGGGCCCCGCTTCGTTCACCAGTCCTGCGCGGGCTGCCACGTGGGGGACGGGCGGGGAAGGCCCCTTTTCGCGGAAAGAAGCGAGGCTTTGGTGCGCACCCGGGCCCTGGACGGGCAATCCCCCCATCCCCTCTTCGGCCTTCAGCTCCAGGACCATGCCCTTCCCGGCTACACCCCGGAGGGCCGGTTGGAGCTCCACTGGGAGGAGGTAGAAGGCCGCTATCCCGACGGTACGCCCTACCGCCTAAGGCGCCCCCGCTTGAGGGTCCTGGACCCCGAGGGGAAACCCGTGCCCGGGGCTTACAGCCTCCGCATCGCCCCACCCGTCTTCGGGGCCGGACTTTTGGAAAAGGTTCCCGAGACAATCATCCTGGCCCTAGAAGACCCTCAGGACCAAGACGGGGATGGGATCTCGGGAAGGGTGGCCCGCTTAGAAGGGGGGCTTGGCCGCTTCGGCTGGAAGGCGAGCGCGGCAAGCCTCTTGGAGCAGAGCGCCCTGGCTTATCGGGAGGATATGGGGCTTTCCACGCCCCTCTTCCCGGAGGAGGGGCGGGCCGAGGTGAGCGTGGAGGAGCTGGAACGGGTGGTCTTTTACGTGGCGCACCTGGCGGTGCCCGCCCCCCGGCACCTCCCCGAGGACCTGCGGGGGAAAAGGCTCTTCCGGGAGGTGGGATGTGCAAGCTGCCACCGGGAGCACCTTGGGGGGCTTCCCGCCTACACCGACCTCCTCCTCCACGACATGGGGGAGGCCCTCGCCGACGGGGTAGTGGAAGGCGCGGCCTCCCCCGCGGAATGGCGTACCCCGCCCCTTTGGGGGATCGGCCTCACCCGCAAGGTCCTGGGGGAGGAAGTCTACCTCCACGACGGGCGGGCGCAAAGCCTTGAGGAGGCCATCCTCTGGCACGGCGGGGAGGCCGAGGAAGCCAAGCGGCGCTTCATGGGCCTGCCCAAGGAGGACCGGGAGGCCCTCCTCCGCTTCCTCCAGGGGCTCTAAGGCGGGGCCAAGGGGAAAGGGACAGGCAAAGCGAGCAAGCTGCAAAACCCTCCGCTAAGGAGGCCATTAAGAGGCTGTCGTAAAAGCGTGTTATGCCCGAAGGGTGGCTCTTCGTAGGGCACACCCCAGCGGTTTGACGGACGAGGGATGGGCCCTCCTGGAGCCCCTCATCCCCGCCCCCAAGCCCGGCGGCCGCCAAGGTGCCGAGGTGCTCTTGGGATGGACTTTTCCTCCTGGCCCCGGGTGCGGAAGCTGTTTGTGGACTGGGGGTACCGGGGCCTCAAGGGGCTCGCTTCTTCCCTGGGGCTGGAGCTTGAGGTGGTGGCCCGTCCCTACGCGGGGGTGCGAGGGGTCTGGGTGCGGGAGGGGGAAGAGGCGCCGGAGCTTCCGCGGGAGAGGGGGTTCAAGCCCTTGCCCAAGCGGTGGGTGGTGGAGCGGACCTTCGCTTGGCTTGGGCGGAACCGGCGGTTGTCCAAGGACTACGGTCAGCCGTCAGGCTACCTTGTGCAAAATCCTCGGGTGAGCGAGGCCTGGGTGTATCTGGGCATGCTACGCTTGTTGGTGAAGCGGCTGGCTAGGGCCGCATGAGGTTTGATGGCGGGCTTTTACGACAGCCTCTTACCTCCTCGCCCCGGACAGGCCCCTCGTGGACCTAGACCCCCTGGAGCGGTTTCCCTTCCTCACCGTGAACCTGAGGCTCGCCGAGGGGGTGGTGGAGGCCCCCGGGGAGGCCTCGGACCCCCGGCTCACCCTATTTGGCTGAGGGCCTCCCGGATCCTCTCGGCCTGCGCCAGGTTCTCCCTAAGCCGCGCCTCCTCCGCCTCCACCACCTCCTTGGGGGCCTTTTCCCTGAAGCCCGGGGTGGAAAGCTTCTTTTGGCTCTTCTCCGCGAGGGCGAGGAGCTCCTTTAGGCGCTTCTCCTGGCGGCGCCGCCACTCCTCCAGGTCCAGAAGTCCCTCCAAGGGCATGCGGGCCGTCACCCGGGGCATGGCCTTGACCAGGGCCTTCGCCGGCCTTTCGGGGAGGAGGTCGGCCCGGCTCAAGAAGCGGAAGACCTCCAGGTTCTCCCGCACGGGGGCGGTCTCCCCCTCGAGGTAGACCCGCACCTCCTGGCCCGGGGGAAGCCCGGCCTCGGCCTTCAGGGCCCTCACCGCCGTCACCGCCTGCCTCAGGGCCTCAAAGGCCCTCTCGGCCTCCTCGTCCTTTTCCCCGGGCTCGGGCCAGGCCTCGAGGGCGAGTTCCTCCTTGCCGGTGAGGGCCTGGTAGAGCTCGCTGGTGAGGAAAGGCATCATGGGGTGGAGGAGCTTGAGGAGGACGGCGAGGGCCTCCTCAAGGGTCCTCAGGGTGTGGGCGTTCCCCGCCTTGAGGGCGGGCTTGGCCGCCTCCAGGTACCAGTCGCAGAACTCGCTCCAGACGAGCTCATAAACCTCCCGGGCCGCCTGGGCCAGGTCCAGGGCCTCGTAGAGGGCGGTGATCTCCTCCACGCCCCGGCTTAGGCGGCTTCGCATGAAGCGGTCCGCCAGGGTTGGGGTGTCCTCCTTGGCCTGGAAGCCTTCCCGGGAGAGGAGGACGAAGCGGGCGGCGTTGTAGAGCTTGTTGGCGAAGTTGCGGGCCATCTCCAGCCAGCGGAGGTCCAGCCTGATGTCCTGCCCCCCCGTGGCGAGGTAGATGAGGGCGAAGCGAAGGGCGTCCGCCCCGTAGCGCTCCACCATCTCCAAGGGGTCTATGACGTTCCCCTTGGACTTGGACATCTTCTGGCCCTTTTCGTCCAGCACGAGGCCGTGGAGGAGGACGGTCTTAAAGGGCCTCTCCCCCATGAAGTGGTAGCCCGAGACCTCCATGCGGGACACCCACAGGAAGAGGATGTCGTACCCCGTGACCAGCACGTCCCCGGGGTAGAAGGCCTTGAGGTCCTCCGTCTCCTCGGGCCAGCCCAGGGTGGAAAGGGGCCAAAGGGCCGAGGAGAACCAGGTGTCAAAGACGTCCTCGTCCCGTTTTAAGCGGGGGCTCCCGCAGGCCTCGCAGGAGGTGGGGTCCTCCAGGTACCGCTCGGGGCGGGGCACGTTCACCGCCTGGCAGTCCTCGCAGTACCAGGCGGGGATCTGGTGCCCCCACCAAAGCTGCCGGGAGATGTTCCAGTCCTTGACCCCCTCCAGCCAGTCCATGTTCACCTTCTTCCAGCGCTCGGGGACGAAGGCGATGTCCCCCCGCCTTAGGCCCCTTAGGACCTCCTCCGCGAGGGGCTTCATCCTGAGCCACCACTGGGGGAAAATAGCGTACTCAATGGGGGTGCCGCAGCGGGAGCAGGTGGCGAGGGCAATGGTGTAGTCCTCCTCCTTCACCAGGTGCCCCGCCTCCCGGAAAAGCTCCACCGCCCGCTTCCGGGCCTCAAAGCGGTCCAGGCCCCTTAGGGCCTCGGGGACCCTCTCCCCCTCCATCCTCCCCTCGAGGTTGATGACGGAAACGGGCTTTAGGCCGTGGCGCTCCCCGATCTCGTAGTCCAGGGGGTCGTGGGCCGGGGTGACCTTGAGGGCCCCGGTGCCGAAGTCCTTCTCCACGGCGGGGTCGGCGAGAATAGGGATCCAGATCCCCGTGAGGGGGATCCGGGCCCTTTTGCCGATGAGGTGCCGGTAGCGCTCGTCCTCGGGGTGGACGGCGATGGCCTGGTCGGCGAAGACCGTCTCGGGGCGGACGGTGGCGATCTCTATGGAGCCTCCCCCCTCCACCTCGTAGCGCAGGGTGTAGAGCTTGCCGGGGGTGGGCTCGGTCTCCACCTCGAGGTCCGAGAGGGTGGTCTCGCACCGGGGGCACCAGTTCACGAGCCTCGGGGCCCGGTAGGCGAGGCCCTCGTGGTAGTAGCGGCTGAAGGCGTAGCGCACCGCGCGGGAGCGCTTCTCGTCCATGGTGAAGGCCTCCCGGCTCCAGTCGGCGCTCGCCCCGAGGCGCTTGAGCTGCTTGAGGATCGTCCCCCCGGACGCCTCCTTCCACTGCCAGACCCTTTCCAAGAACTTCTCCCGCCCCAGGTCGTGCCGGGTCTTCCCCTCCTTGAGGAGGAGGCGCTCCACCACCACCTGGGTGGCGATGCCGGCGTGGTCGGTGCCGGGAAGCCACACCGCCTCAAACCCCCGCATGCGCTTGTAGCGGATGAGGGCGTCCTGGAGGCTGTTGTCCAGGGCGTGGCCCATGTGGAGGGAGCCGGTGACGTTCGGGGGCGGCATGAAGATGACGAAGGGGGGCTTGCCGCTTTTGGGGTTCGCCACGAAGGGGTTCTTCGCCCACTTCTCCGCCCACTTGGGCTCCACGGACTTGGGATCGTAGGCCTTGGGCAGGTCCATGCTAAGCCCAGTTTACTAAGTGTCCGCACGTGGATTTCGCCGCAGGCGGGGCACTTAGCGGCTGGGCAGGGCGAGGCGCCGCTCCAGGAGGTTGGTGAAGAAGGTGAGGAGGGTGGTGAGGAGGAGGTAAACCGCGGCCACCGCCAAGTAGACCTCCACGGGGCGGAAGGTGGCGGAGATGATGCGCTGGCCGGAAAGGGCGAGCTCCAAGAGGGTGATGACGCTCGCCAGGGAGGAGTCCTTGAGGAGGGCCACCACGTTGTTGACCAAGGGGGGCACCACGATCCTCAGGGCCTGGGGCAGGATAATGAAGCGCATGGTGTCCGCGGCGGAAAGCCCCAAGGACCAAGCGGCCTCCCACTGCCCCTTGGGGATCGCCTGGATGCCGGCGCGGACCACCTCGGCGTTGTAGGCCCCCACGTTGAAGGCGAGGGCGATGAAGGCCGCCCAGTAGGGGGTGAGGGCCTGCTGCGCCCCCGGCCAGAGGGGCTGGAGGAGGAGGGGAAGGGCGTTGTAAGCGAAGAGGATCTGGACGAGAAGGGGCGTTCCCCGGATGACCCAGATGTAGAAGGCGGCGGGCAGGCGCACCCAGGCCCGGGGGGAAAGCCGCGCCATCCCGGCGAAGACGCCGATGACGAGCCCCGCCGCCCCCGAGAGGAGGGTGAGCTTCAGGGTCACCTCGGCCCCCTGGGCCATGATCCGCCCGGCGGAGGCCGCCCGCTCGGGGCCGAAGCCCGTGAGGAGGAAGTAGCGCTCCAAAGCCCAGGAGAGGGCGTGGAAGAGGGCGAAATACCCGAGGACGAGGAGAAGGAAGAGGGCGAAAAAGCGGAGGTACCGCATGGGACGAAAAGGGGCCCGGACGGCCTGGGGCCTTTAGGGCCTTTGGGCGTCCGGGCGCGGCAGGGTTATCTGCAGCGGACGTCCTCCCCGAACCACTTCTGGCTGATGCGGGCGTAGGTGCCGTTCTGCATCAGCTCGGCCAAAGCCCGGTTCAAGGCGTCCAGGAGGCTCTTGTTCCCCTTGGCCACGGCCATGGCCACCCGCTCCTGGAAGACGAGCTCGCCCACCTGGAGGGTGTTCTCCAGCTTCCTTTCCTTGATGGCCTCCTTGGCCACGAAGCGGTCGGTGATCCAGGCGTCTATGCGGCCCGCGAGGAGGTCCTGGAGGGCGTCGGGATCCCGCTGGTAGGTGCGCACCTCCTTGATGCCCGGGATCTTCTGGGCGGCCTCCATGTAGGTGGTGCCCACCTGGACCCCCACCACCTTGCCCTGGAGGTCCTTGGCCGCCCTCGCCCCCCCCTTCCGGCTCACGATGACCCCGCCGGTGCAGTAGTGGGGGTTGGTGAAGTCCACCGCCTTGGCCCGCTCCTCGGTGATGCCGTGGGAGGCGATGACGAAGTCAAACCGCCCCTGGTTAAGCTGGATGAGCAGGGTGTCAAAGGACTGGGCGATCCAGCGCGGCTTCAGGCCGAGCCGCCCGGCGATGGCGTTGCCCAGGTCCACCTCAAACCCGGTGAGCTGGTTCCGCTCGTCAAAGTAGTTGAAGGGGGGGAAGGCCCCCTCGGTGCCGATGCGGATCTCGCCGGAGCGCCTGATCTCCTCAAAGCTCCGCACCTGGGCAAAGGCCGCGCCCAAGGCCAGGACCAAAAGAAGTACCCATCCTTTACGCATGCCTCACCTCCTAAAGAACCCCGGAAGATTATACAAGCCCCTAGGCCCAGCGCACCCACTCCACCCGGCCCGTCACGGGGTGGAGGAGGGCAAGGCGAAGGCCGTAGGTGTAGCTCCCGGGCCTCGCAGGACGGAAGGCGGTGCGGTACCGCCCCGGGGCCACCTCCTCCAGGTCCACCACCTCCAGGCCGCCCCCCAAGCGGCGCACCACGAGCTGGACCCGGAGGTGGGGGCGGAGGCCCTCCGGCACCTCCCCCTCGAGGACCGCCCCCACCTCCAGCCGCCCCCCGTTCAGGGTGAGGTCCCCGGGAACCTCGGGCCTGACCCCTAGGGTGTGGAAGGCGGGGAGGGCCTCGGCGAAGGCCCTTAGGGCCTCGAGGCGGGCCCGGGCCTCCCTCTCCCAAAGGGCGCCCCGCTCGTAGAGGGCGAGGTAGTCCCGAACCATCCGCCCCGCGCTGAAATAGGGCCCCACGGTGCGGAGGCTCTCGTGGACCATGGACATCCAACCCGAGGAGTACCCCTCCAGGCCCTTGGCGTAGAAGAGGGGAATGACCTCGGACTCCAGGAGGTCGTAGAGGGCCTGGGCGTCGGCCACGTCCTGGGCCTCCTCGCTCTCGTAGACGCGCTCGTCTCCGATGGCGAAGCCGTTTTTGCCGTTGTAGGCCTCGGCCCACCAGCCGTCCAAGACGCTCAGGTTGAGGGCCCCGTTGAGGGCGGCCTTCATGCCGCTCGTGCCCGAGGCCTCCATGGGCCGCCTCGGGGTGTTGAGCCAGACGTCGGACCCGTGGGTGAGCACCCGGGCCAGGTACATGTCGTAGTCCTCGAGGACCACCATCCGGTCCTCCAGGCCGTACTCCCGGATCTTGCTCACAAGCTCCTTGAGGTAGGCCTTCCCCGCCTCGTCCTTGGGGTGGGCCTTCCCGGCGAAGACGAACTGCACGGGGTAGGGCCCCTTGAGGATGCGCAAAAGCCGCTCGGGGTCCTTGAAGAGGAGGACCGCCCGCTTGTAGGTGGCGAAGCGGCGGGCGAACCCGATGGTGAGGGCCTCGGGGTCCAGGGCCTTCTCCGCCTCCCGCAAGCGGGCGGGCCCCTCCCCGTTGCGGCGGCGCTGCTCGTAGAGGCGCTGGCGCACCTCCCGCACCAAGAAGAGCTTCAGGTCCTGCCGGATGCGCCAAAAGGCCTCCCCGAGCCCCTCCACCCGCCAGGTCTTTGGGTCCTCGGGACGCTCCACCCACTCGGGCCCGAAGACCTCGGCGTAGTGGCGGCGAAGCCTCGGGTGGAGGAAGGTCCAGGTGTGCACCCCGTTGGTGACGTGGCCGATGGGCACCTCCTCCGCCAGGAGGCCCGGCCAGAGGTGGCGGAACATGTTCCGGGAAACCTCCCCGTGGAGGCGGGAGACCCCGTTGGCCTGGGCCGCCGTGCGCAGGGCGAGGTTGGACATGGAGAAGACGGGCCCCCAGGGCTTCTCCTCCAGGCCGAGCCCGATGAAGGTGTCCCGGTCCACCCCGAGCTTCTCCCAAAACCCCCCCAGGTAGCGGTCCACGAGGTCCAGGGGGAAGACGTCGTGCCCGGCGGGCACGGGGGTGTGGGTGGTGAAGAGGGCCGAGGCCCGGGCAAGCTCCAGGGCCTCCCGGAAGGAATACCCCTCGGCCACAAGCTCCCGGAGGCGCTCAAGGCCCAGGAAGGCCGAGTGCCCCTCGTTCATGTGGAAGAAGGCGGGGGCGAGGCCCAAGGCCTTGAGGAACCGCACCCCCCCGAGGCCCAGGACGAGCTCCTGCTGGATGCGGGCCTCGAGGCCCGCGGCGTAGAGCCGGGCCGTGATCTGCCGGTCCTCGGGGGCGTTCTCCGGGAGGTCGGTGGTGAGCAGGTAGACGGGCACCGCCCCCACCTGCACCCGGTACCCCCCCACGTGGACCAGGCGGCCCGGGAACTCCACGGCCACCCGCACGGGCCTCCCCTCGGCGTCCTGGACCGGGACGAGGGGAAGCTCCTCGGGGCGGAGGGGCTCGTAGACCTCCACCTGCTCCCCTTCCGGGGAGAGGCGCTGGTGGAAATACCCCTCGTGGTAGAAGAGCCCCACCCCCACGAGGTTGAGGCCGAGGTCGCTCGCCGCCTTGACGTGGTCCCCGGCGAGGACCCCAAGCCCCCCGGCGTAGATGGGCAGGGAGCTGTGGAAGCCGTACTCCGCCGAGAAGTAGGCCACCAGGGGGCCCCGCTTCGTCCTGCGGGCCTCGAGGTAGGCCCTAAGCGCTGCCCGGGTGGCCTGGACCCGGGCGGCGTAGCCCGAGGCGCTCAGGGCCTCGAGGCGGGCGGGGTCCAGCTCCAGAAGGAGCTTCACCGGGTTCCCGCGGAACCGCTTCCAAAGGGAGGGGTCCAGTTCCTGGAAGAGCTCGGCCGCCTCCGGGTTCCAGCTCCACCAGAGGTTGTAGGCGATCTCCTTAAGCCCCTCCAGGGGCCCGGGGAGGTCGGGCATGGCGGTGATCCGTCCGAGGACGTTCATGCTCCGGATTATACTCAGCGGAGCCTGCGCCAAAGCTCCGGGGTCAGGAGGAGGGCCACGGGCAGGATCTCAATCCGCCCCGCCCACATCAGGAGGATGAGGACCGCCTTGGAGAGGGGATGGAGCCCAGCGTAGGAGCCCATGGGCCCCACCTCGCCGAGGCCTGGGCCGATGTTGCCGATGGCCTGGGCGCTGGCGGTGAAGGCCACGACGAAGTCCTTTTCCAAAAAGGCCAGGGCCACGGCCCCCAGGGCGAAGAGGAGGGTGTAGAGGAAGATGAAGACGGAAACCTGCCGCAGGACCTCCTCCGAGAGCACCCGCCCTCCCAGGCGCAAGGGGAGGACCGCCTGGGGGTGGAGGGTGCGGGTGATCTCCCGGCGGAGGAAGCCGAAGAGGACGAGCCAGCGCACCACCTTGATCCCCCCTGCCCCCGAGCCCGCGCTTCCCCCCACGAACATGAGGAGGACCAGGATGGCCTGGGCCGGGACCACCCACCCTGCAAAATCCACACTGGCGAAGCCCGTGGTGGTGAGGATGGAGACCACTTGGAAGAAGGCGTGGCGGAGGCTGGCCTCGAGGCCGTAGGTGTGGTGGGTGTAGAGGTAGCCGGAAAGCACAAGGCCCGCGGCCAGGACCACGAGGACGTAGGCGCGAAACTCGGCGTCGCGAAGAAGGGGCTCCACCTCGCCGCGGAAGAAGAGGCGGTACTGCAGGAGGAAGTTCACCCCGGCGAGGAACATGAAGGCCACCCCGAGCCACTGGGCGAGGGGCGGGTAACCGGCGAAGCTCTGGGGGTTGGGGCTGAACCCCCCGGCCGGGGTGGTGGCCAGGGCGTTGGCCACCGCCTCAAAGAGGGGCACCCCGGCGAGGGCGTACCCCAAGGCGGCGGCCCCGGTGAGGGCCAGGTAGAGGAGGAGGACCGCCTGGGCCGTCTGGCGGATCCTCGGGGTGAGGCGCTCCTTCTCCACCCCGGTGCTCTCGGCGAAGAAGGCCTGGCGCCCCGCCACGTGGAGCCTGGGAAAGACCGCGAGGAAAAGCACCACGATCCCGATCCCCCCCACCCACTGGGTGAAGCCCCGGTAGAGGAAGAGGCTTCGGCTTAAGGAGAAGTCCTGCAGGACCGTGGCCCCGGTGGTGGTGTACCCCGACATGGACTCAAAGAGGGCGTCCAGGAAGGCAAGCCCCCCCGAGACCCAGTAGGGCACCGCCCCGAGCACCGGGACGAGAAGCCAAAGGAGGGCCACCCCGGCGAAGACCTCGGCCCGCTGGGGCTGGGCCCTGGGCCTGCCCCGGAGGGTGCCGAGGTACCCCAGGGCAAACCCCAAGGCCGCCGCCCCCAGGAAGCCCCAGGCCTCCTCCCCCAGGGCCAGGGCCAAGACGGCGAAGCCCAGGTGGACGAAGGCGAAGCCCCGGAAGGTGAGGCCGAGGAGGTAGAGGAGGGCCTCCAGGGCCCCCTTACTCCGGGAAGAAAGGAGCCAGGACCTCATCGGCCACCTCGCGGGCCGCCACCAGGTAGAGCCTGTCCCCGGGGAGAAGCCCCAGCCCCTCCTCGTAGAGGAAGATCCGGTGGTCCCGCTCCAGAGCCACGGGGACGGCGTCGGGCCGGACCAGGTCCTTTAAGGCCTTGAGGGCCGCGCCCTCCGAGACCAGGACCTCCAGCACCTCAATGCTCTCGTCCAAGGTGGTGATGTGCTCCACGTTCTCCGGCCCGATCCAGTCCAGCACCTGCCGCACGGCCGCCTGCCTGGGGGTGAGGGCGAGGTCAATGCCCACCTGCTCAAAGAGCCTCCGGGTCTCGGAGCGGGAAACCCGGGTGATCACCTTCCGCACCCCCATCTGCTTGGCGAGGAGGGAGGCGAGAAGGTTCTTCTCGTCGTGGTCCGTCACCGCCACCACCGCGTCCGCCTCCGCCATCCCTTCGGCCTCCAGAAGCTCAATGTCCGTCCCGTCCCCCTGGATGACCAAAGCCCCGGGGAGCTCTTCAGAAAGCCACTGGCACCGCTCGGGGCTCCGCTCCACGATGACCACCTCCACCCGGCGCTTAAGGAGCCCCTGGGCCACCATAAACCCCACGTTCCCGCCCCCGATGACCATCACCCGGCGGACGCCAGGGCCCTCGGTGAAGTAGGCGGCGAGCTCGGAAAAGGCCTTCTGGGTGGCCACGAAGAGAAGCTTGTCCCCAGGCTCCAAGACGAGCTCGGGGAACTCGGGGTGGGCGAAGCTCAGGAAGGTCCCCTCCCGCACCACCCCGGCGAGGAGGACCCCTTCGGGCCACCTCTCCCCGGAGAGGAGGCGGTGGACATACTCCCCCCCCTCCTTCACCCGGTACTCCACGAAGCGGAGCCTTCCCCCGGCCAGCACCTCGGTGTCCACCGCCCAGGGGACCAGGATGACCTCCACGATCTCCCGGGCCATGGCCCGCTGGGGCCAGAGGACCCGGTCAATGCGGGTCCCGAGGATCTCGGCGGTGCGGGGATCGGTGAGGACCTCCACGTACCCTCCCTTGCCCACGAAGCAAAAGGCCTCCTTGGCCCCGAGGCCCTTGGCCAGAAGGCTCGCCAGGAGGTTGATCTCGTCGGAGTCGGTGCTGGCGACGAAGAGGTCCGCCCGGTCCACCCCGGCTTCCCTCAGGGTGTCGGGGTCCGTGGCCCCCCCCACCACCACCTTGACGTCTAAGGAGGCGAAGCGCTCCCGCGCCTGGGGGTTGCGGTCAATGACCACCACGTCGTGGCTCTTCTCCAGGGCGCGGGCGAGCTCCCCGCCCACCTCCCCGCCCCCGGCGATGACGATGTACATGGCCGCCCCTATCCTACGCCTGGACCCCGTGGAGGTCGTAGGTGTCCGCCCGGGTGATGCGCACGGGGATCCGCTCCCCCACCCGCACGGTGCCGTCCGTCTCCACGTAGACCACCCCGTCTATGCCGGGGGCGTCGCGGTAGGTGCGGCCTATGGCAAGGCCGGGCTCGGGAAGCTCGTCCACCAGGACCTCCAAGGTCTTGCCCACGAAGCGCCGGTTCTTCCTGAGGCTCACCCGGGCCTGAAGCTCCAAGAGCCTGGCCTTCCTTTCCTCCTTCACCTCCTCGGGCACGGGATTAGGGAGGCGGTTCGCCTCCGCCCCCTCCACCGGGGAGTAGGCGAAGACCCCCACCCGGTCCAGCTCCGCCTCCTCCAGGAAGTCCAGGAGGATCTGGAAGTCCTCCTCCGTCTCCCCGGGAAAGCCCACGATGAAGGTGGAGCGGAGGGCGAGCTCGGGGACCACCTCCCGCCAGGCCTTGAGGGTCCTGAGGTGGCTTTCGTACCCCCCGGGGCGGCGCATGAGGCGGAGGATCCGCTCCGAGGCGTGCTGGAGGGGAACGTCCAGGTAGGGCAGGACCTTCCCCTCGGCCATGAGGGGAAGGAGGTCCTTGACGTGGGGGTAGGGGTAGACGTAGTGGAGGCGGATCCAGGCCCCGAGCTCGGCCATGTGGGCGAGGAGGTCCTTAAGCTCCGCCCGCACGGGCCGATCGCCCCAGAGGCTTTCCCGGTGCCCCAGGTCCACCCCGTAGGCCGAAAGGTCCTGGGCCACGAGGAGGAGCTCCTTCGTCCCCGTGGCCACGAGCCTTGCCGCCTCGGCGAGCACGTCGGCGGCGTCCCGGGAGCGGAGCCTCCCCCGAAGCTTAGGGATGATGCAGAAGCTACAGCGGTGGTCGCACCCCTCGGAAAGCTTCACGTAGGCGTAGTGCCTCGGGGTGAGCTTGACCTGGGGAGGGATGAGGTCCAAGAAGGGGTCCCGCGGGGCCGGGAGCACCTCCTGCACCGCCTCCAGAACCCTTTCCACCTCCCCCGGGCCCGTGATGGCGAGCACCTGAGGGTGGCGCTCCCGGATCCTCTCGGGGCGCGCCCCCAGGCAGCCCGTGACCACCACCTTGCCGTTCTCCTTGAGGGCCTCGCCGATGGCCTCGAGGCTCTCCTCCACCGCCTCGTTGATGAAGCCGCAGGTGTTGACGATGACGAGCTCCGCCTCCTCGTAGCTGGGGCTCGTCTCGTACCCCAGGGCCTTGAGCCGGGAAAGGATCTGCTCCGAGTCCACCAAGGCTTTGGGGCAGCCCAAGCTGACAAAACCGATCTTCGCCATACGCCTCCCGGGGGCTCGGCCCCAACAAACCCTAAGTATATCAGGGGTAGCGCCGGGTGACGGGGATGCCGGGCTCCCCCATGGGCCCGAGGTCCTTCCCCCCGAGGATGACCCGCACCGCCCCCGGGTTGCCGGAGCGCACCTCCACGGGGAGGTCAAAGGCGAGCTCCGATCCCACCTCCGGGATCCCTTCGTAGAGGCGCTCCCCGCCCCGGGTGACCCTGAGCCAACTCCGCCCCTCCACCCTCAGGACGAGCTTGTCCGCGGGGGCCTCCTCAGGAGGCGGCTTCTCGGGGGCAAGGGCGAGGCTTAGGCTCAGGTCCCGGTCCAGGAGGATCCTGCGCTCCAAGGGGGCGTACCCGGGGCGTTCCAGGCGCAGGACCCGCTCCCCCCCTTCCAGGGGCGGGGTCTCCAGGGGCGTCTGTCCAAGATAGAAACCGTCCAAGTAAACCCGGGCCCCGGGGGGGTCGCTCTGGACCCGGAGGGTATGGCGGCTCGGGGCCTCGGGCGGAGGCGGCGGAGGAAGCTCCACCACCTTCTCCGGGGCCCGGGGCCAGAGGAGGAGCCCCGCGTAGAGGAGGCCGCCCAGGAGGGCGAGGCCCAGGAGCCAGGGCCAGAGGGCCCGGCGGGGGCGGGGCGGGGCGGGGGGCGGGAAGGAGGGCGCGCTCGGGTAGAGGGCGAGGAGGGGCCCCGGGTCCAGGCCCAGAAGGAGGGCGTAGCGCCGGAGGTACCCCCGGGCCAGGGCCGGCTCGGGAAGCCGCTCAAAGCGGCACTCCTCCAGGGCCTCGAGGACCTCCGCCTTCAAGGCGAGCTGCCGCGCCGCCTCCCCCAGGGAAAGCCCCCGACGCTCCCGCGCCTCCCTCAGCTTCTCGCCGAGCTCGCACACACGCCTATTCTAGCCCCGCCAGGGCCAGGGCCACCCGGGCCGCGAGGCGGGCGTTCTCCAGGAGGAGCCTCCGGTTGACCCGGTCCGTCTCCCCCGAGGAGAGCTCCGAGAGCTTCCTCAGGAGGTAGGGGGTGAGGGCCTTCCCGAAGACCCCCTCCCGGGCGGCCATCCGGCCCGCCTCCTCCACCCAAAGGGCCACCTGCTCGTAAGGGAGGCCCTGGGAAACGGGGTTCACCAGGAGCACCCCCCCGAGGCCCAAGGACCGGGCCCGGAGGTAGACCCGGGCCGCCTCCATAGGGGTGTCCACCCGGGCGGGGACGGGGAAGGGGGAGTCCGGGGAGAAGAAGGCGGGGAGGCGGTCCGTCCGGTAGCCCACCACGCTCACCCCCAAAGTCTCCAGGCGCTCCAGGGTGGCCCTGAGGTCCAGGATGGCCTTGGGGCCGCTAGAGACCACCAGAATAGGGGTCCGGGCCAAGGCCCAAAGGTCGGCGCTCTCGTCGTAGGGCTCGGGGTGGACCCCCCCGATCCCCCCGGTGGCGAAGACGGGGATGCCGTGGAGGTGGGCCAGGTGGACCGTGGCCGCCACCGTGGTCCCGGCGCTCTTTCCCTGGGCGAGGAGGGCCGGGAGGTTCCAAAGGCTCGCCTTCTCCGCCCCGCCCGCCGCCAAGGCCTCCATCTCCTCGCGCGAAAGGCCCACCCGCACCTCCCCCCGCACCAGGGCGATGGTCTTGGGGATGGCCCCCTCCTCCCGCACCGCCTCCTCCAGGGCCAGGGCCACCTCCAGGTTCAAGGGGTACGGCAGGCCGTGGGTCAGGACCGCGGACTCCAAAGCCACCCGGGCTTCGCGCATGGGGCCACTATACCTCGGGCCAGACCAGGACCTCCTCCCCCGCCTTCAGGCCGTGGAAGAGGAGGAGCTCCGGGGAGAGGCTGAGCACCACCCCGAGGCCTTCGGCGCCCTCCACGAAGAGGAGGACCTCCCGCTCCCCGGCCCGGACACGGACCCGGAAGACCCGGCCGAAGTGCTCCTGCCAGGCTTTAAGGAGGAGGGCGTCCACCTGGGCCCCCTTCCCCCCTAAGGCCACCCGGAGCCTGGCGGTGCGGGGCACCCGGGGGGAAACCTCCACGAGCCGCAGGCGGGCGAGCTGCCCAAGCCCCTTGAGCACCCGGCCCAGGGGAAGCCCCGTGGCCGCCGCGAGGTCCAAGGGGCTCTTCCCCCCGGAGGCCGCCTGGAGCAGGGCGAAGGCCTCGGGCTCGAGGGTGGCCTGGGCCTCGAGGCCCGCCGCCGTGGGCCGCACCAGGTCAAAAGGCCCCACCTCCACCCCCTCTCCCAGGCGCCGGACCGCCTCCAGGAGGTAGGCCTCCAGCGGGCCCTCCAGGGTACGCCTGGGCGCGGCCTCCCCCGGGAAGAAGCGGAAGCGCCCCTCCCTGAGGGCGAGGACGGCGAGGAGGGCCTCCGCCCCCTCCATTCCTCCATAGGCGGCGTGCACGGGGCGGCCCCGCTCCAGGTAGACCTCCCCGCCCTCCACCCGGAACGCCCCCGTCTTTCCCCCTTGGGCGAGGAGCTGGAGGAGGTCTATGGGGCCTAAGAGGCGGAAATCGCCCTCCACAGCGCCCCCAAGTAGCCCCGGCCGAAGAAGTGGACGTGGGCCAAGAGGTAGTAGACCTGGTAGCGGGGAAGGGCCCTTTCCACCTCCTCGGGGACGGGGTAAAGCTCCCCGTAGACCTCCCAGAACCTCCGGGGAAACCCCCCGAAAAGCCGCATCATGGCCAGATCCACCCCCCGCTCCCCCACGAAGAAGGAGGGGTCCAGGAGGACCGGCCCCTCCCGGGCGAAGTGGACGTTCCCGTGCCAGAGGTCCCCGTGGAGGGGCGCAGGGCCCTCGGCGGGAAGGGGCCTTTGGTACAGGGCCTCCACCTTGGGGCCGAGGCCCTCCAGCCGGTCCCAGGTGGCCTCGAGGAGGGGGAGGACGCACCGCTCGTAGAAGAAGGCGGTCCACTCCCCGCCCTCCCGCCCAGGAAGGGGGAAGGTGCCGAGGAAGCCGGGCTCGGCGCGGTAGGCCGCCTCCCGCCTCCGGTGGAGGGCGGCGAGGTCCCGGGCCAGGCCCTCCCAGTCCTCGGGCCCCGGCTCCAGGTAGGCCAAGACCAGGCCCTCCTCCCCCACCCAGTGGACCCGGGGCACCCGCACCCCCCGCTCGGCCAGGGCCTGAAGCCCCCGGGCCTCGGCCCGGAAAAGGCCCGGCGGGGGGTTTTGGGCCGTTTTCACCACGAAGGGCCCCACCCGCCACACCCGGGAGATGTCCCCCCCGTGGAGGGGAAAGGCCGGGCCCTCCGCTTCAAGCCCGGCCTTCCGAAGCAGGGCTAGGGGATCCATGCCGGTCCAAGAAGGCCTTCAAGGCCGCCTCCAGGGTCCAGTAGACCTCCCGGAAGTCCTGCAGATCCCCGTAGTAGGGGTCCTGGACCTCACCCCCGCCGAGCGCCTCCAGCACCAGGCGCACCTTGCCCCGGGCCTCGGGGAAGCGCCTCAGGACCTCCTCCAGGTTCTCCCGGTCCATCACCAGGATGTGGTCGTAGGCCAGGACGTCCTCCCGGGTGAGCCTCCGGGCCACGTGGGGGAAGTAGGCCCCCTCCTCCTCCAACACCCGCCTCGCCCGGGGGTCCATGGGCTCGCCCACGTGCCAGGCCCCGGTGCCCGCCGAGTCCACCTCAAAGCGGCCCTCGAGGCCCCGCTCCTTCAGGAGCTTGCGGAAGATGCCCTCGGCCATGGGGCTACGGCAGATGTTTCCCAGGCAGACGAAGAGGACGCGCACGGGCCGGTCCATGCCCCCATGATACCTTTCGCGGTGGGGAGACCCTTCCAAGGCCCCCACCGCGGCGAAAGCCCCGGTGGGGTACTCAGTAAGGCACCTCCGCCCCCACCTCCGTCCCCCGCCCCGGCGCCGAGACCACCCAGAACCGCCCGCCCCGGGCCTCCACCCTTTCGCGCATCTGGGTGAGGCCGAACCCGCCCAGGCCCTGGGCCTCGGGGACGGCGAAGCCCCGGCCGTTGTCCCGCACGACAAGCCTCGCCCCCCGCTCCCCCAAAGGCTCCAACACCACCTCCACCCGGGTGGGCCTGGCGTGCTTGGCGGCGTTGGTGAGGGCCTCCTGCAGGACGCGGAAGAGGACGAGCTCGCTCGCCTGGGAGAGGCCCACCCGATCGGGAAGGGAAAGCTGGACCCTAAAGCCCGCCTGCTCGGCGAAGGCCTGGGCGTAGCGGCGCAAGGACTCCAAAAAGCCGTAGCGCTCCAGGTCAATGGGCCTTAGGGCGAAGATGCTCCGGCGCACCTCGCGGATCTGGGCCCTAAGGGTCTCCCGCACCTCGGCGAGGGCCCCAAGGGCCGCCCCTTTGTCCTTCTCCCAAAGCCGCTCCACCAGGTCCAGCTTCAGGGCCATGAAGGCGAGGCTTTGGGCGAGGCCGTCGTGGATCTCCCGGGCGATGCGGGTGCGCTCCTCGTTGATGGCGAGCTCCTCCGCCTTCAGGTAGGCCTGGGCGTTCCGCACCGCCAGGGCCACCTGGGAGGCGAGGAAGGAGAGGAAGGGGATGCGCCGGGAGAGGTCCTCGCCCTTGAGGACGAGCACCCCCACGGGCTCCCGCGCCTTCAAGGGGAGGGCCAGGACCCCCTTTTCCACAAAGACCGGGCCCTGGAGCGCCGCCTTCCAGGCCCCCTCGGGGAGGAAGGGGTGGGGGGGAAGGGTAAGCCCCTGGACCACCCGGGCCAGAAGGAAGCCCTCCTCGTCCAAAAGGAGGACCCCACCCCCCTCGGCCCCCGCCCAGGCGCGGATCCGGTCCAAAAGCCCCTCCAGAAGCCGGTCCAGGTTGGCCTCGGCCTTCAGGGCCTGGTCCACCTCAAAGAGGGTGAGGAGGTCGCGGCTCCGGGCCACCACCGCCTGGAGCGCCCCCGCCACCTCGTGGGCCAGAACCTCCAGGAAGACCTGGTCCGTCCCGTCCCCGCAGGCCTCCAGGTACCCCTTAAGCCCGGGCAGGGCCACCCGCCGGCCCCCGCACCCCTCCCCCGAGCGCACCCCCTCGGCCTCGAGGACCACGGGGTAGCCCAGGGTCTCCTCCAGGCCCCGGGCGATGCGCAGCACCGCCTCCTCCAGGTTCTCGCTCGCCAAGGCCTCGCGGAAGACCCGCTCCGAGGCGAGGAGCCTCCGGTTCGCCTCCTCCAGGGCCCGCTCGGCCCGGGCCTTCTCCAGGACCTCCTGGGCGATCCACTCCAGGACCGCGTAGGTGACCAGGGGCCCCACGAGGCCGTAGAAGCCCAGGCGGAGCCAGAAGAGGGCGCTGGTGTGGTCAAAGGGGGAAAGGGCGAGCTCAAAGGCCAGGACCACCAGGGCGATGAGGGGGGGCAAAAGCCTTTGGGCCAGGCGGACGAGGCGGTAGAGGCTATGCTCCGTCAACATCCTTTCTCCTCTGGGCGAAGCGGCTCTGGTGGAGGAGGCCCCGGAGCATCTGGACCTCCCCCAGGGTGAGGCCGGCCTTGTGGAAGATCCGCCGGAGGCGGCGCATGGCGTAGGGAAAGCGGCGCTCGTCGGTGAAGCCGATCTCCAGGATGTACCGCCCCAGGTCCTGGAAGAAGGCCTCGAGGGCCTCCACCGGGGCGGGCTCGCCCCCCTCCTTAAGGCCCACCCCCTTTCCCTGGCGCTTAAAGAGCTCGTAGGCGAAGACCACCACCGCCTGGGCGAGGTTCAAGGAGGGCTGCTCCGGGGCCGTGGGGATGTAGCCGATGAGGTGGGCGAGCTCCAGCTCCTCGTTGGTGAGGCCGAAGGTCTCCCGCCCGAAGACCAAGGCCACCTCCCCCGGGAAGGCCGCCACCCGGTCCGCCACCTCCCAGGCCGGGGCGACGGGGGCCGGATAGACCTCCCGGGGACGGCCCGTGGTGGCCACCACGAGCTGCGCCCCCCGGAGGGCCTCCAGGAGGCTTCCCGCCACCTGGGCCTTCTCCAGCACCTCCTCGGCGTGGACGGCGAGCCAGTAGGCCTCCTTGGCCCAGGGCGGGCCCACCCGGGGCGGGGGGTTGACCACGTAAAGGCGGGAAAGCCCGAAGTTCCGCATGGCCCGGGCCACCGCCCCCAGGTTCATCGGCTCCTGGGGCTCCACCAGGACGATCCTCACCCGCTCCACGCAAGACCTCCTAAAGCCCGCCCCCCGGGGGCGTGAGGAGGGGGAGGGGCAAGGTGGAGCCTTCCTCCCGAGGCCCCCTCGAGGGCACCTTGCCCTCGGGCACGTAGACCACCACTCCCTTTTCGCTCGGCAGGCCGGTCTCCAGGTCCACCCGCACGGGCACAAGCCCCGAAGGGGGAGGGAAGTCGCCCCCGGGGCGCCCCTTGAGGGCCTCGGCCACGAAGTCCCGCCAGATGGGGGGGTTGACCACGGAGCTGCTGGGCTCCCTCCCCCCCATCCTGAGGGGCCGGTTGTCGTCCCGCCCCACCCAAACCACGGCGGAAAGCCCCCGGGTCACCCCGGCGAACCAGAGGTCCCGGGCCTCGTTGGTGGTGCCCGTCTTGCCCCCCACCACCCGTCCCGGGATCCTGGCCCCCTTGGCGAGGCCCTTCTCCCCCAGGTCGTAGACGTACCCCTTGAGGAGGTCCCAGCCCTGGTAGGCCACCTCCGGGCTGAAGAGCCGGGTCCTGCGGGGGGCGGCCTGGTACAGGACCCGGCCCGCCTGGTCCTCCACCCGCAGGACCAGGAGGGGGGCCACCCGGTAGCCGCCGTTGACGAAGGCGGCGTAGGCCGCGGCCAGGTCCAAAGGGGTGATGGAGGCCCCCCCGATGGCGATGGCGGGGACGGCGTAGCGCACCGCGAACCCCGCCTGGGCGAGCTTCGCCGCCACCCGGTCCAGGCCCACCGCCTGGGCGGTGTAGACGGCGGGGAGGTTGAGGGAGAGGTCCAGGGCGTAGCGCACCGTGATCTCCCGGTTCAGGAAGGTACCGGAAAAGTTCTTGGGCCGCCAGACGCCCCCGGGCTGGCTCGGGTCCTTGAACTCCATGGGCCGGTCGGGCACCAAGGTGGCCTGGGTCCAGCCCGCCTCCAAGGCGGTGGCGTAGACGAAGGGCTTGACCGCGCTCCCCGGGTTTCTCAAGGCCCGGGTCGCCCGGTTGTACTCGTCGTTCTCCCGGCGCACCCCGCCCACCATGGCCAAGACCTCCCCCGTCTCCGGGTCCAGGCCCACGAGGGCGAGGTCCGCCCCCTCGGGAAGCCGGGCCGCCCGGGCCGCCTTCTCCGCGGCCTCCTGCATCCTGGGGTCCAGGGTGGTGTAGACCCTAAGCCCCCCCTCCCCGTAGACCTTCTCCTTGCCGAAGCGCTCCTCCAGGAAGCGCCGGACCTCGAGGACAAAGTGGGGGGCGAGGCGGTAATCCACGGAGCGGAGGATGCGGGCCTCCGGGTCCACCAGGCGGGCCTCCAGAAGGTTGCCCTCCTCGTCGTAGCGCACCTCCCAGCCCCGGGGCTTAAGCGGCTCCTTCCAAGCCTGCTCCGCCAGGGCCTCCGTGATCCAGCCCTCCCGGACCATCTCGTCCAGGACCCGGCGCATGCGGCGGCGCACCCCCTCGAGGTCCTGGTAGCGGGCGTTGGGCGCGGGGATGAGGCTCGCCAGGTAGAGCCCCTCGGCGAGGGTCAAGGCCGCGGGGTCCTTGCCGAAGTAGGCCTCGGCGGCGGCGCGGATGCCCACGGCGTTCCCCCCCCAGGGGACCACGTTGAGGTACATCTCCAGGATCTCCGCCTTGGTGTAGCGCCGCTCCAGTTCCAGGGCCAGGACCCACTCCTTCACCTTGCGCTCCAGGGTGCGGGCCTGGGCGAGCTCCTTGAGAAGGGTGTTCTTGATGACCTGGGTGGTGATGGTGCTCCCCCCCTGGAGGTCCCCGGTGAGCACCGCGTACAGGGCCCCGAGAAGGCGCACGGGATCCACGCCGTAGTGGCTGTAGAAGCGCCGGTCCTCGGAGAAGACGATGGCGGCAAGGGCTGCGGGCGAGACCCCGGAGAGGCGGACCAGGCTCCGGTTGATGGCCCGCCCGTCCTCCACGCTGGCGAGGAGGGCGAGGGTGGAGCCGTCCCGGGCGTAGAGGGTGGTGGTGGCGGTGAGCCGGAGCCTCTCAAAGGCGGAGAGGTCGGGCAGGTCCCGGGTGTAGGCGTAGGCCAAGTAGCCCAAGGCCACCGCCCCGCCCAAAACCGCCCCCAAAAGGCCCCAGAGGAGTAGCCGCACAAGCCGCACGGCCACCAGTTTACCCAAACCCTTACGCCAGGCCCAAAAAGCGGTAGAGCTTCTCACGGGTCAGGGGCTTCTCCATGGCCTGGACCCGGACGACCTCCGCCGTGGTGCGGAGCCTTTCCGAAGGGGGGATGAGGACGGCGATGGGCACCTCCTTGAGCCTCCTCACGTGGCGGATGCGGCTTGCGGCGGCGAAGGGGTCCACGTCCAAATCGGTGTCCAGGAGGATGGCCTTCGGGGTGTGGTCGCGCAACCAGAAGAGGGCCTCCTTGGCCGAGGCGAAGTAGCGGACGGGAAGCCCCTTGGGCTCCAGGGCAAGCTCCGCGTAGACCCAAAGGGGCTCGTGGGGGCTCACCAGGAGGAGGCCGTCAAAGGAGGCGGCCACGGGCACATTTTATGGGGAACCCGCGAAAACCTTGTGAAAAAAACGTGGCTGGGGCGGGTGGACTCGAACCACCACCGGCGGATCCAAAGTCCGCTGTCCTGCCGTTAGACGACGCCCCAGCGAAGGGCCAAAGGCCCAGAAGGGATTTTAGCCCATGGCTGGGCCCGGGTCAAACCGCCCCCCGCAGGGGGGCCGGCCACGATGGGGACCCGCTTCATGGGGAAAGCGCAAAGGAAGGCTAGGCGCTGAACAGGACGTAGATCACATCCCCGTCCTGGACCTCGTAGTCCTTGCCCTCGAGGCGCACCCAGCCCCGCTCCTTGGCCCTCGCCCACCCCCCGGCCTCCACCAGCCTGTCCCAGGGGATGACCTCGGCCCGGATGAAGCCCCGCTCCATGTCGGAGTGGATCTCCCCGGCGGCCTTGGGGGCCTTGGTGCCCCGGCGCACGGTCCAGGCCCGCACCTCCTTCTCCCCGGCGGTGAAGAAGGTGAGGAGGCCTAGGGCGCGGTAGCCCGCCCGGGCGAGGCGCTGGAGGCCGCTTTCCCGGAGGCCGTAGGCCGAAAGGAGCTCCTTGGCCTCCTCCTGGGGAAGCTCGGCGAGCTCGGCCTCGAGCCTGGCGGAGACCACCACCACCTCGGCCCCCTCTTCCTCCGCCTTCCGCCGCACCGCCTCCACGTGGGGGTTTCCCCGGCCGTCGGGCAGGTCCTCCTCGGCCACGTTGGCCACGTAGATCACGGGCTTGGCGGTGAGGAGGGGGGTCTCCTTGAGGAAACGGCCGAGGGCCTCGGAAGGGGGGAAGGTGCGTGCGGGCCTGCCTTCCTGGAGGTGGGCGTGGAGGCCTTCCGCCGCCTCCAAGAGGGGAAGCTTCTCCCGGTCGGCCCTGGCCTCCTTTCTTAGGCGCTCAAGCCGCCTTTCCAGGGTGGCGAGGTCGGCGAGGAGGAGCTCCGTCTCCACCACCTCGGCGTCCTCCAAGGGGTCCACCCGGCCCATGACGTGGACCACGTCGGGGTCGGGGAAGCAACGGAGGACGTGGGCGATGGCCGCCACCTCGCGGATGTGGGCCAGGAACTGGTTGCCGAGCCCCTCGCCCTTGTGGGCCCCCCTGACGAGCCCGGCGATGTCCACGAACTCCACGTGGGTGGGCACCACGGGCGGAACCCTCTCCCCCTTGGCGAAGGTCCTCTGGAGGGCGTAAAGCCTCTCGTCCTCCAGGGGCACCACCCCCACGTTCTTGTCTATGGTGGCGAAGGGGTAGTTGGCGGCGAGGGCCTGGGCCCGGGTGAGGGCGTTGAAGAGGGTGGACTTGCCCACGTTGGGTAGACCTACGATTCCTACGGCAAGCATCGCTGGACCTCAAAAAAAGCCCCAAGCGGGGCCTCTTTCCATCCTATCACGTGGGTCCCGTATGATGGCGGGGTATGGACCTGGCCGCCCACATTGACCACACCCTCCTCAAGCCCACCGCCACCCCGGAGGAGGTGGCGAAGGCGGCGGAGGAGGCCTTGGAGTACGGCTTCTATGGCCTCTGCGTCCCCCCTTCCTACGTGGCCTGGGTGAGGGCCCGCTACCCCTATGCGCCCTTTCGCCTGGTGACGGTGGTGGGCTTCCCCCTGGGCTACCAAGAGAAGGAGGTGAAGGCCCAGGAGGCCGCCCTCGCCTTCGCCCGGGGGGCGGACGAGGTGGACATGGTCCTCCACCTGGGCCGGGCCAAGGCGGGGGACCTGGACTACCTGGAGGCCGAGGTGCGGGCCGTGCGGGAGGCCGTCCCCAAGGCGGTGCTCAAGGTGATCCTGGAAACGGGGTACTTCTCCCCGGAGGAGGTGGCGGGCCTGGCGGAGGCGGCCATCCGGGGCGGGGCGGACTTCCTCAAGACCTCCACGGGCTTCGGCCCCCGGGGGGCGAGCCTCGAGGACGTGGCCCTTTTGGTCCGGGTGGCCCAGGGCCGGGCCCGGGTGAAGGCGGCAGGGGGCATCCGGGACCGGGAGACCGCCTTGAGGATGCTGAGGGCCGGGGCGAGCCGCCTTGGCACCTCCAGCGGGGTGGCCCTGGTGCGGGGCGAGGAGGGGCATGGGTACTAAGCGCCGAAGGAAGGAGATCGCCGGGCTTCCCGGCTACCTCCTCCTCCTGGTCCTCCTCCTGGTCTGGCTCTTCCAGGAGCTCCGGCCGGGCCCCGCCCCGCCCGCCGAGGCGGGAGCGGCCGAGGTCTACTTCATGCCGGAGGAAGGGCCAAGGGCCAAGGCCCGCCTCCTCGCCCTCATGGACGGGGCCCGGGAAAGCCTGGAAGGGGCCTTCTACGAGTTCCGCGACCTGGAGATCGCCCAGGGCCTCCTCCGGGCCAAGGCGCGGGGGGTGAGGGTGCGGCTCTATGGGGAAAGCGACTACCGGGAGGACTTCCGCCGCTATCTGGTGGCGGCAAGCCTGGGCCAGACCCAAGAGCCCCCGAGGGTACCCCGGGCGGCCCTCCGGGAAAGGGTGCGCCCCACCTCCATAGACTGCGAGGAGGTGGCCGGCATCCCCGTCTGCTACGACGAGCGGGAAGGCTTCATGCACCACAAGTTCCTGGTGGTGGACGGGAAGGCCGTCTGGACGGGGAGCACCAACATGACCTGGAACGCCTTCGCCCGGAACAACGAGAACAGCCTCCTCCTCCCCTCCCCCACCCTGGCCCAGGGGTACGCCCGGGAGTTTGAGGCCCTCTTCAGGGGGGAGAAGGAAGGCCTGGGGGAGCCCGTGGCCTTCGCCCTGGAGGGGGTGGAGGGCGTGGCCTACTTCAGCCCAAGGGGCGGGAGGCTCGCCCGGGAAGCCCTCCTGAAGCGGCTTTCCGAGGCCCAAAGGGAGGTCTTGGTGGCGGCCTTCGTCCTCACGGACCGGGAGGTCCTCGAGGCCCTCCTTCGGGCCCGCCGCCGGGGCGCCGAGGTCAAGGTCCTCCTGGAGACCCGGAACCTGGAGGCGAGCCGGGAGGAGGGCCTCCTCGAGGGGGGCCTCGAGGTCCGCCAGGACGCCAACCCCTACACCATGCACCACAAGATCATGGTCCTGGACGGCACCTACGTGGTCACCGGGAGCTACAACTTCTCCGCCCGGGCCTACGGGGTGAACAACGAGAACCTCCTCGTGCTCAAAAGCCCAAGCCTGGCGGAGCGCTACCGGAAGGAGGTGCTAAGGCTTTGGGAAGCGGGAAGCCCCCTCTGATCCTGGCCTCGGGAAGCCCCAGGCGGAAAGCCCTCCTCGAGGCCCTCGGCTACCCCATCCGGGTCGCGGTCCCCGGGGTGGAGGAAGAGGACCTCCCCCTCCCCCCCAAGGCCCTGGCCCAGGCCCTGGCCCGGCGCAAGGGGGAGGCCGTGCAGGGGGAATGGGTCCTGGCCGCGGACACCGTGGTGGACCTGGACGGGGAGGTCCTGGGCAAGCCCAAGGACCCGGAGGAAAACCGCCTCTTCCTAAGGCGCCTCTCGGGCAGGCCCCACCTGGTGCACACCGCCTTTTACCTCCGCACCCCCAAGGAGGTGGTGGAGGAGGTGCACACGGCCAAGGTCTTCTTCCGGCCCCTTTCCGAGGAGGAGATCGCCTGGTACGTGGGAAGCGGCGAGGGCCTGGACAAGGCGGGGGGCTACGGGGCCCAGGGGCTCGGCATGGCCCTCCTGGAGCGGGTGGAGGGGGACTTCTACACCGTGGTGGGCCTCCCCGTCTCCCGGGTCTTCGCCCTCCTCTGGGAACGGGGGTTCAGGCCGTGAGGGAGCACCTCCTCCCCCGCTTCCTCTTCGCCCTCCTCCTCGCCCTGGGCCTCGCCCTCGCCGCCCTCACCCGCCCCCTGGCCCCGGGCTTCGCCCTCTCCTTCTCCCCCCTCACCGCGTTTCCCCTCCACTTCGGCCACCGCCTGGGCCAAAACCTCCGGGCCGCCTGGAGCGCCCTCTCCGAGCGGCAGGACCTCCTGGCGGAGAACCAAAGGCTCAAGGAGGAGGTGGCCCGCCTCACCACGGAAAACGCCCGGCTCCGGCTGGAGGTGGCCCGGCTCGCCCGGGCCCTGGAGGTGAAGGCGGGCCAGGCCCCCGGGGTGGTGGCCGTGGCCCCCGTGGTGGCCGAGGACGCCTCCGGCCTCTACCGCAGGCTGGTCCTCGGCCTGGGAAGCCAGGACGGCCTCCGCCCCGGGATGCCCGTGACCGCCCCCCAGGGCCTCGTGGGCCTGGTGGTGGAGGTGGAGGCGCACCGCGCCCTGGTGCGCACCCTCTTGGACCCGGAAAGCCGGGTGGGGGTCCGGGTGGGGGAAAGGCCGGGCCGGGGCGTGGCCCGGGGCGCCCCCCCGGGGCTTCTCGTGGCCGAGTTTCCCCCCACGGTGGCGGTGGCGCCGGGGGACCTTCTCCTCACCGGGGCCACCTTGGGGCTCTTCCCGGACGGGATCCCCGTGGGCCGGGTGGAACGGGTGGAACGGGCCCAGGGCGGGCTCAAGGTGCGGGCCTGGGCCAGGCCCCTGGTGGACCTCTCCCTCCTGGAGGAGGTGGTGGTCCTGAGGCCCCTCTAGAGGTGGCGCCGTGGCCTTGGTCTACCTGGTCCTCCTCCTCTTCCTTTCGGGCCTCCTCCAGGTCCTCCTCCCCGAGGGCGGGCCCGCCCCGGACCTCTTCCTGGTCTACGCCCTCTGGCTTGCCGCCTCGAGGCCTCCCCTCCTCGGCCTCGCCCTGGCCTTCCTCGTGGGGCTCCTCCAAGACCTTTTGGGCTTCGGCCTCCTCGGCCTGCACGCCGTGGGCCTCCTCCTCGCCGCCTACGCCTACTACGGGGCGGCCCGCTATCTAGACCTGAGAAGCCCCGCCGGAGCCCTCGCCGCCTTCGCCCTGGCCTTCCTCGGAAAGTGGTTCGGCTACTTCCTCGTGGCCTACTGGCTCCGCCTGGACCTGCCCGCCCTCCTCCCTTGGCTTCCCCTCGGGGAGGGCCTCCTCTCCCTGGCCTTCTTCTGGCCCCTTAGGCCCAAGGCGCGGGAGGTGCAAACAGTTGGGAAATAGCGCACACCACTTTACCCCAGCGCTCACGTGCTCTCACTACCCGCCACCTCACCCCAGCGAGCCCCCGCGACATACGAAAAGTCCCGAACCGGTATACTCCTCCACAGGAGGCCCCAGGTGAAGGCCAAGCCTAAAGCCGCGCGCGGGCGCATCTCGCAGAAGAGGGCGAAAGCCTTCACCGGAGTCCACGCCCTCCTCCAGAGGGCGTACGCCTCCCTCCACTACAACGTGGCGCTCTCCTTGCGGGAAGGTAAGGTCTACGCCACCTTCACCTGGGAGGAGGAGCCCGCTCCCCTCGTGGCCACGAAGGAGAACGGGGTCCTGGGCATAGACATCAACGCCGACCCCTACCACCTCGCCTTGGCCCTCGTCTCCCCTGACGGGAACCTGAGGCGCCACCTTACCCTCTCCCTGGAGGAGGTGGACCGCGCGAAGGACAGGGGGGCCAAGGAGCTTATCCTCTGGAAGGTGGCGCACCAGGTAGTTTCTCTGGCTCTGGAACACGGGGTAGCCATCGCCACCGAGCGCCTGAAGCACCTCCCCAAGGGGAGGAGAGGGGACGGCTCGGGGAGGACTTTCAGGAGGAAGGCCCACCGCTTCGCCTACGCCTCCCTCCTCCGGAAGGTCCACGCGTTGGCGAGGAGGAAGGGTGTCCAAGTCGTGGAAGTCAACCCCCAGGACACCTCCACCATCCAGGACACCTCCACCATCGGGATGCTCAAGTACGCCCCGCAGCTTTCCCTGTCCAAGGACGCGGCCGCCGCGTACGTGATCGGAAGGAGAGCCTTAGGGTTCAAGGAGAAGCTCCCCAAAGGCTACGGGAAGCTTCTCCAAGACCAAAGCTTCAGGGACCACGTCCAGGGCTTCTACGCCTCCAGAGTCCGGGAACTGCGAGCCAAGAAAGCGCGAGAACGCAACCCCTACCTCAGGCGCAGGCTTTCCCGGGAGATCGGGAGGGCGAAGCGCCACCTGGCCTTGCTTTCAAGCCTTCAGGGCTCACCGGGGAGCCAAGAGGGGTCAACCGAGGGAAGGAACCCCTTTGGCGCCAATCCCTGGCGGGTCCTGAGGGTAGGCACTTTCCTTCCCCTTCTCGGGAAAGCGGTGCCCCGCGACCTCTCCCCGCTGAAGGTCTTCCTTCACCGGGGATCGTGGGAGGGGTGGAAGGGGGGCCTAGGTCCCCATCCTGGTGGGGGGCCGGAGTGCGCTAATGTGCGCTCTACTTGACCAGGAACCGAAGGCATGAGCGGGAGGATCCACGCCCTGGCCTTGTTCTTCGCCCTGGCCCTCTTCCTCCTCGGGCTTCGGGCGTGGCAGCTCCAGGTCCTGGAGTACGAGCGCTACGCCCTGCGAAGCCAGGGAAACTACCTGAAGACCGAGGACATCCCCGCCCCGCGTGGCAAGATCCTGGACCGGAAGGGGCGGGTCCTGGCTCAGGACCGGCTGGTGGTGGACCTCGTCTACACCGGGGGGGAGGTGGCCTTCAAGGAGAGGCTCCTCCCCCTCCTGGGCCTAGAAGACCTCCCCCAGGTCACGGAGCCCACGGTCCTGAAAGCCAGCGTCCCCGAGACCCTAAGGCCCACCCTGGAGGAGCTCACCGCCGGGCAGAAGAACCTCTACCTCCGGGAGAGGATTGAGCGCTACTACCCGAACCCCATCTCCGGCCCCGTCATGGGGTACGTCCTCCGGGCGAACGCCGCCCAGGTCAAGCAGGGGTACAGCCCCGAGGAGGAGGTGGGGCAGGCGGGCCTCGAGGCCGCCCTGGAGCCCTACCTCCGGGGCAAGCGGGGGGTGAGGGCGGTGGAGGTGAACGTCCGGGGGGAGAGGCTTCGGGAGACCGTCCTGGAGGAGCCCACCCCGGGGCAGGACGTGGTCCTCACCCTGGACCTCGCCCTCCAGCGAGCCGCAGAAAAGGCCCTGGAGGAAGCCCTCGTCGACATCAACGCCGGGAGAAGGCTGAACGGCCTGCCCGAGGAAAAGCAGGTGAAGGGGGCCATCGTGGCCTTGGACCCCACCACGGGGGAGGTTTTGGCCATGGCCAGCGCCCCCTCCTTTGACCC
Source organism: Thermus thermophilus (assembly GCF_019974155.1). Taxonomy (NCBI): domain Bacteria; kingdom Thermotogati; phylum Deinococcota; class Deinococci; order Thermales; family Thermaceae; genus Thermus; species Thermus thermophilus. The sequence goes on along the minus strand of NZ_AP025158.1, from coordinate 701,491 downwards.
CAACCTCTTCGCCAAGCGCCCCGTCCCGGAGGAGGCGAAAGCGCTCCTCGAGGACAAGAACCTCCCCCTCCTCAACCGGGCGGTCCAGCCCTACACCCCGGGGTCCACCTTCAAGCTGGCCACGAGCTACGCCCTCCTGGAGGAGGGGTACGTGACCCCGGCGACCACCTACCGCTGTAGCCCCTACATCGTCTTCGGCGGCCAGGTGCGGCGCAACTGGGCGAGCCGGGACATGGGCCCCATGACGGTCCGGGAGGCCATCGCCTGGAGCTGCAACACCTGGTACTACCAGGCGGTGGCCCAGGACCCCCTGGGCCTCGTGGACCGCCTGGCGAAGCGGGCCCGGCTTTTGGGCCTGGGAGAGGCCACGGGGCTCGAGGTGGCGGAGAAGACGGGCCTCCTCCCCACCCGGGCCTGGAAGCGGGAGGCCCTGGGCGAGCCCTGGTACCCCGGGGAGACCCTCTCCGTGGCCATCGGCCAGGGGGCCGTCCTCGCCACCCCCGCCCAGATCGCCCGCATGCTCGCCACCCTCGCCACCGGGGGAAACAAGCCCGCCCTCCACCTGGTGAAGGCCATCGGGGGCGCTCCCGTCCAACCCCGGTGGGAAAGGGTTCCCGGCCGGTACTGGAAGGTCCTCCAGGAGGGCCTGCGCAAGACGGTCAGCGAGGGGACCGCCCGCTTCGTCCTGGGGGAGTTCCCCGTGCCCACGGGGGGCAAGACGGGCACCGCCGAAACCCCGGGGAAGCGACGCGGCCTGGAGCACGCCTGGTACATGGGCTACGGCCCCACCGACGGGAGCCCCTACCCGCCCCTCGTCGTGGTGGCCTTCTTTGAGAACGGCGGGGAGGGGAGCCGGGTGGCCCTGCCCGCGGTCCGCAAGGTGATGGCCGCCTACTGGGGGATAAAATAGCGCCATGCGCCTCCGCGCCACGCCCAAGGCCCTGGCCCTCCGCCTAGACGGCGGCGAGACGCCCGAGGACGTGCGCCGCTTAAGCCTCCCCGAGGGGCTTCCCCTGGAGGTGGAGGTGGCAGGGCCCGTCGCCCAGGAGACCCTGGAGGCCCTTCTCGCCCTGGGAAGGCCCCTCACCCTCGTTCCCCCGCGGGGACGGGTGGTGGAGGGCACCCTGGTGGTGCCCCGGGGCCTCCGGGCCGGGCAACGGGTGGAGTACCCCGGCACCGTGGTCGTCCTCGGGGACGTGAACCCCGGGGCCGAGGTGGTGGCGGGCGGGGACGTGATCGTGGTGGGCCGCCTCATGGGCCTGGCCCACGCCGGGGCCTTGGGGGACGAGGGGCGCTTCATCTTCGCCCTGGAGCTTCGGGCCAAGCAGGTGCGCATCGGCCCCCACCTGGCCCAGGCCCCGGAGGAGGCCAAGGAAAACCTAGGGCCCGAGGTGGTGCGGGCCCTCGAGGGCCGGATCGTGGTGGAGCCCTGGGGGAGGAAGCCCCTTCCCTAGCCCTGGCCGGGACGCTCCGGGAAGACCCACAAGGGCAGGCACTCAGGTCCGCGTCTCGGCTTTGCGGAGAGTGGAGGAAGGCCCCTCTGCCGTGGCCCCCCTTGATCTAAGCCGGCATGGGATGGTGCTAAGTGGCTGCACGTTGATTTCGCAACATGGGTCGCCCGAAATAAGGCTTGGGAAGGTCCTTTTGGGGCCCCCACCGCGGCGAAAGCCGCGGTGGGGTACTTAAAAGGCGATCCCTTCCCGGGCCACGCCGTAGCGCTTGAGCACCAGGTAGATGACCCAGCCCGAGAGGGCGACGTAGAGCCAGACGGGGACGAGGATCCGGGCCCAACGCCTGTGGAGGGCAAACTCCCCCCGAAGGGCGCGCCAGATGACGTAGAGGGCCAAGGGGCCGTTCAGGGCGGCGAGGAGGGTGTGGGTGAGGAGGAGGAAGTAGTAGGCCCCCCGCCAGGCCTCCGGCCCCCCGTAGGCCGTAGTCCCGTAAAGCCCCCACTTGGCCAGGTAGAAGACGAGAAAGAGGGCGGCCAAGGCGGTGGCCGAAAGCATCACCCGGTGGTGCCAGACCCGCTGCCCCCGCCGGATGAGGGCCACGCCCACCACCACCCCCACCCCCGAAAGGGCGATGCTCCACACCGCCAAAAGTCCAAGCAGCTCCTTCACCTTTCCTCCCAAAGACGCTCCGCCCAGGCCCGGACCTCCTCCACCCGGGCCGTGCGGGCGTAGCTGTACCCGCGGAAAAGGTACTCCGGCCTTTTCACCACCTGGTAGAGCCGGAGGTAGGCCACGGCCAGAAGGCCGTCCCGCTCCCGCCCCGGGGGGAAGCGCTCCAAAAGCTTCGCGATCTCCTCTAGCCGGGAGAGGTTCCGGGCCTCTGGAGGCGTGCCGCGGAGGGCCCGGGCCAGGTCCTCGAGGGAACCCGCGATCCCCATCGCCGGGACAAGTTTACCACCTAAGAGGCTGTCGTAAAAGCCCGCCATCAAACCTCATGCGGCCCTGGCCAGCCGCTTCACCAACAAGCGTAGCATGCCCAGATACACCCAGGCCTCGCTCACCCCAGGGTTGGCTTCATAGTCCTTGGCGAGCCGCCGATTCCGCCCCAGCCAGGCAAAGGTCCGCTCCACCACCCACCGCTTGGGCAAGGGCTTGAACCCCCTCTCCCGCGGAAGCTCCGGCGCCTCTTCCCCCTCCCGCACCCAGACCCCTCGCACCCCCGCGTAGGGACGGGCCACCACCTCAAGCTCCAGCCCCAGGGAAGAAGCCAGCCCCTTGAGGCCCCGGTACCCCCAGTCCACAAACAGCTTCTGCACCCTTGGCCAAAGGGAGAGGTCCATCCCCAGGAGCAAGGCCTCCCCACCCCGCTTGTCGTGCTCGTTGGCCGGGTGCACGAAGGCCTTCAGCAAGCGGCCCCCCGTGTCCGTCAGGATCTGGCGCTTTCTCCCCTTGACCTTTTTGGCCCCGTCGTTCCCTCGGGGCCCCCTTTTTCCGTGGTCTTCACGGACTGGCTATCCATCACCAGAGCGCTGGGCGAAGCTTGCCTCCCTTCTCGTTCCCGGTCCTGGCGGGCCAGGGCTTGGACGGCCTTCTCCCAAATGCCTTCCTTCTGCCACTTGCGGAAGTAGTGGTAGACGGTGGACCAGTGGGGCAGATCATGGGGCATGGCCCGCCACTTGATGCCGTTCTCCAGGACGTAAAGGATGGCGTTAACGATTTCTCTCCTCGGCACCTTGGCGGGGCGGCCGCCGGGCTTGGGGGCGGGGATGAGGGGCTCCAGGAGGGCCCACTCCGCATCGCTGAGGTCGCTGGGGTAAGATCGTCTAGAGCTCACCCCTCAAGGATACCACTCTTTTACGACAGCCTCTAAGTGGCTGCACTGTTGATTTCGCAACACGGGTTGCCCGAAAGGAGGCTTGGGAAGCTCCCTTTTGGGGCCCCCGCCGCGGTGGGGCACTCAGGGGAGCCTCCGGCTGGCGCGGTTTTCCGCAGCGTCCACGGCGATGAGGACACTTCCCGGCGAGGCCTCCACGGCGAAGGGGACCGAGGTGCCCTTGGGCAAGGAAAGGGGCAGGTAGCGCCCCTTCTCCAAAAGCACCACCCGCTCTACCCCCACGTTGTCCTCCACCCGCCCGTAGACCCGGACGAGCCCCCCTTCCAGACGCTCGGTGCGCTCCAGTTGGATCCTCGGGGGATCGTTGTCCAGGGTGAAGGCGACCCGCCGCGTCGCCCGGTTGCCCACCCCGTCCTCGGCCTCGAGGACGATCTCCGCCGTGCCCGAGAAGGGGGCTTCCAGGCGGAAGCGGAAGGCCACCAGGGGCTTGCCCCGGGAGGGGGCCTCGAGGACCTCCCGCCCGTTGACCCGGACGGAGACCACCCCGGAGGGGTCAAAGGCGTAGCCCTCCACCACCAGGGCCTTGCCGGGGGCCACCGCTCCACCTAAGGGCTCCACCAGGCCGAGCTCCGGCGGGGCCCCATCGGGCCGAGCGCAACCGGAAAGGAAAAGCAAAAGAAGAAGGGGATGCCTACGCATCCCCTTCATGCTACCCTAGGCTTAGAAGCGATAAGCGGCGCCCACGCGGAGCTTGAAGACCCACTCGGGCTGGGTAACCCATTCGTTGAGGCTATCGTAGTTGTTGTCCCCGGGGCACACAGTGCCCTCATTCTTATTCCCGGAGTCATCCTCAACGACATCCTTGAAGCAAGCGTTCAGGTAGTAGTCCGCCCCCAGGTCCCCCACCAGGCTCAGGTTGGGCATGAGGGGATAAGCGAGGCGCACACCGGCGCCGAAGCCAAACTGGTTGGTGGAATAAGATTGGCTCCTGATGCCCGGAATCTTACTTTGCGGATCCGTATAGCCACCCGAGAAGAGGTTGTAGCGGATCCCGGCGTAAGGCGCCACCTCCACCGGCAGACCCAAGCCCGCTACCTTGTAGAGAACATCCAAGGAAAGGGTGATGTTTTGGCCCCACTCGGAGAGGTTGTAATTCTTCTTGTAGTCACCCCACTTTTGGCTCCCCGTAACAGGAGAATACGCTTCACCATCATCCAACGCATCGCTCTGGGCGAAGCCCACGCCCAGCCGCACCCCCAAGGGAAGCCCAGGGGTAAAGTCCTCCGCCACCACAGCCAGTTGCCCGCCTAGGTTTCCGTAGAGGCCAGCACCAGCCTCCACGGAAAACTTCTGCGCCATGGCCGCCGTCAGGAGAGCCGCAAAAGCTACAACCACCGCTTTCTTCATCCTTCACCTCCATATAGAGGGTTTCCACCCTCGTGAAGATATGCTACGTTCTTCCCAAGAAAAAGTCAAGTCGTGTACAAGGCGTTTATGCGCACATACCCCTCCGTCAGGTCGCACCCGTAGGCCTCCGCCGCCCCTTCCCCCTCTCCCAGATCCGCCAAGACCTCCACCACCTCAGCCCGCATGGCCTGGCTCGCCGCTTCCCGGTCAAAGGGAAGGACGCCGCCGGCGTATAGGGGGATGCCCTGAAGGTGGATGCGCACCCGCAAGGGGTCAAACCGGGCCCCCGAGTTGCCGAGGGCGGCCAGGATCCTCCCCCAGTTGGGGTCGTTGCCGTAGAGGGCACTCTTCCAGAGGGCGCTCCCCGCAATGGCCCTCGCCGCCCGCCTCGCCTCCTCCTCCGTGGCCGCCCCCACCACCCGCACCACCATGAGCTTGGTGGCCCCCTCCCCGTCCCGGGCAATCATGCGGGCAAGCGCCTGGGCCACGGCCTCCACCCCTTCCCAGAAGGCCTCCAGGGGCACCTCCCCGTAGGCCCCGTTGGCCATGAGGAGGGCGAGGTCGTTGGTGGAGGTGTCCCCGTCCACGGTGACCTGGTTGAAGGTGCGCTCCACCACCCGCCGCCACCCGGCCCTCAAAGTCTCCTGGGGAACCAGGGCGTCCGTGACCAGGAAGGCGAGCATGGTGGCCATGTTGGGGTGGATCATGCCGCTTCCCTTGGCGAGGCCCACGATCCTGGCCCCCGCCACCTCAGCCTCGGCCACCTTGGGGCGGGTGTCCGTGGTGAGGATGGCCTCGGCGAAGGCCTCGGCGAAGGGGGTGAGGCCGATCTGGGGCAAGCCCTTCTCAATCTTTTCCACGGGCAAGGGCACCCCGATCACCCCGGTGGAGGCGGTGAGGACCTCCTCCGGGGAAAGCCCGAGGCGCAAGGCGGCGAGCTCGGCCATGCGCCGGTCGTCCTCGTAGCCCCGTTCCCCGGTGGCGCAGTTGGCGTTCCCGGCGTTCACCACCACGGCCCTCAAGGGCTTCCCCGTGGCGTAAAGCGCCCTTCCCCGGTGGATGGAGGGCGCCGCCGCCCGGTTCTGCGTGGCGGCGTAGGCCCAGGCCGCGGGCAGGCCGGAGACCAAAAGGGCGAGGTCGGGCCTTCCCGAGGGCTTGATCCCCGCCCGGGTGGCCCCCGCCCTAAACCCCCTAGGAAGCCTCACGGCCATAGCCCCTCCTTGGGAAGCGCCGTCTCCTCGGAAAGGCCCAGCATCAGGTTGAGGTTCTGCACCGCCTGCCCCGCCATGCCCTTCACCAGGTTGTCCAGGGCGGCGAAGACCAGGACCCGCCCCGTCCTCTCCTCGTAGAGGGGCCTCACGTCCACCCGGTTGCTCCCCAGGGTGCCCTTGGTCTCGGGAAGCCCTTTGAGGACGCGCACGAAAGGCTCCCCGGCGTAGAAGTCCCGGTAAAGCGCCTCTAGGCTCTCCTGGCTCCAAGCGCCCTCCACCTCCGCCTCGGCGGTGACCAGGATCCCCCGGGTCATGGGCACCAGGTGGGGGGTGAAGGAAAGCCGAAGCGCCTTCACTTCCCCATGGGTGCGCACCCGCTTCCCCTGGGCCAAGACCCGCCCTAGGTTCCGCTCCATCTCGGGGATGTGCCGGTGGGTGCCCCCCGCCTTGTAGGGCTTGAGGTTCTCGTTCACCTCGGCGAAGGCGGTGCCCTCGGCCTCCCGCCCCGCCCCCGAGACCCCGCTTAGGCCCACCACAAAGGCCCCCTTCAGGACCCCTTCCGCCGCCAAGGGCGCGAGGGCCAAGGTGGTGGCGGTCACGTAGCAACCCGGGTTGGCCACGAGCCTCGCCCCCTTAAGCTCCTCCCGGTGGAGCTCGGGGAGGCCGTAGACCGCTTCCCGGTAGAGGTCAGGGCTCTTGTGGGGGATGCGGTACCAGGCCTCGTAGACCTCGGGGGGCAGGCGGAAGTCCCCGGAGAGGTCCACCACCCGCTTCCCCGCCCTAAGGGCCTCGGGGGCGATCTCCATGGCAAGCCCGTTGGGAAGGGCGAGGAAGACCACCTCCGCCCGCTCTAAGACCTCTTCTTGGGAGGCGAAGGGCCTCCCGTCCCAAAGCTGGGGCCAGGCGGTCTCCAGGGGCCTTCCCTCGTACTTGCGGCTGGAAAACCCCACGAGCTCCACCTCGGGGTGGGCCTTGAGGAGCCGCAAAAGCTCCGCCCCCCCGTACCCCGAGGCCCCCAGGATCCCCACCCTTACCACGGCGCCTCCAGGAAGGCTTCAGGAAAGGCCAAGGGAGAGACCCTTTCCCCGGGCTTCACCCAGATCTGCTCCCGGTAGTGGTCTTCCTCCGGGGTGCGGAAGAGGAGGAGCCTTTCCCCCAGGAGGTCCTGCACCCAGACCTCCGGCACCCCGGCCTTGGCGTAGAGGGGGACCTTTTTGGTGAGGTCGTAGTCCAAACTGCTTTCGGCCACCTCCAGAACCAAAAGGGCGTCCTCAGGCCCCGGGTAGCGGTGGCGGAAGTCCCCAAGGCGGTAAAGGAGCAGATCGGGTTCCAGATAAGTGTCGGGAGGAAGCACAAAGGGACCCTGGACCCTCACCCCCGCCTTTCCGTGAAAGGCCTTCACGAAAACCTGGACCCAAAGGTCTAAGATGTGGGCGTGCCTCGAGCCTATGGGCGCCATCTGGTAGACCTCTCCCTCTAGAAGCTCCACCCCCCGCTCGGGGAGGGGAAGCCTCAGGAACTCCTCCAGGCTAAAGCGGTAGGGCCGGACCATACCCCTACTTTAGCAGGGTGAGGAGCACGGCCTTGGCGGTGTGGAGGCGGTTTTCCGCCTGCTCAAAGACCCGGCTTTTGGGCCCGTGGACCGCCTCCTCCGTGGTCTCCTCCCCGTAGTGGGCGGGAAGGCAGTGGAGGAAGACGCCCTCCGGGTGGAGGAGCTTGAGCAACTCCCCGTTCACCTGGAAGCCCTGGAAGTCCCGAAGGCGCTTCTCCCTTTCCGCCTCCTGCCCCATGCTGGTCCAGACGTCGGTGTAGAGGGCGTGGGCCCCCAAGGCGGCCTCCCTGGGGTCGTGGGTGAGGAAGGCGCCCGCCTTGCGCACGAGGGCGGGGTCCGGCTCATACCCCTTGGGCGTGGCCACCCGGACGCGAAGGCCCACCAAAGGAGCCACCTCAAGAAGGGAGTTCAGGACGTTGTTCCCGTCCCCCACCCAGGCCACCTCGAGGCCCTCCAGCCCCCCGAAGGCCTCCTTCAGGGTGAGGAGGTCCGCCAGGGCCTGAAGGGGGTGGGCGCGGTCGGAGAGGGCGTTCACCACGGGGACCTTGGCGTGGCGGGCCAGGGCCTCCACCGTCTCGTGGCGAAAGACCCGGGCGGCGATCCCCTCCACGAAGCGCTCCAGGTTCTTGGCCACGTCCCTCACGGGCTCCCTCTCCCCGATGCCCACCTGCTTTTGGTCCAGGTAAACGGCATGCCCCCCCAGGTGGACCATGGCCACCTCGAGGGTCGTCCGGGTGCGCAAGGAGGGCTTCTCAAAGAGGAGGGCGAGGACCTTTCCTTTGAGGTCCTCCCCCCGGTAGCGCTCCCGCTTTAGCCGCTCCGCCAGGTCCAGAAGGGCCTGAAGCGCCTTGGGGCCGTAGCCGGAAAAGTCCAGAAGGTCCTTGGGCAGGGTCAGGGCCTCTCCCCCCATGAGGCCTTAAGCATACCCCGTGCCCGCAAACTTATGCAAGGGCCTAGGCCCGGGACCAGGGCACGTAAAGCACGGGAAGAGGGCTTACGAAAGGCTCGGCGTAGTCCACCCCCAGGTAGTTGCCGAAGTAGCGGCGCATGGCCTTGCGGGCCTCCACCCCCTTGGGCCCCACCGTTTCGCTCGCCGCCTCCCCCGTGAACTGGCTCCGGTAGGCCAGGACCGCGGCCTCCCACTGGTCTATGAAGGCGGAGATCTTCACCAGAAAGCTCGGGGTGAAGGGGTGGTTCCCCGGGTAGAAGAAAAGCCTCTCCACCCGGAAAGGCTCCCCCTCCAGGGGGGCCTTCTTAAGCCCCGCCAGGTGGACCGCGGCCACCGCCAAACGGCTTGCCGCGGTGTGGTCGGGGTGGCGGTCGGCCTCGAGGGGGGCGAGGACCACCCTGGGCCGAAGCCGCCTCAGGGCCTGGGCGAGCCTTAGCCGCTGCTCCAAGACGTCGGCGAGCCCCCCGTCGGGAAGCCCCAGGTTTCCCCTAAAGTCCAGGCCCAGGATCCGGCTTGCCTCGGCCACCTCCTTTTCCCGCTCCTCCGGGGTGCCCTTGGAGCCCATCTCCCCCCGGGTGAGGTCCAGAATCCCCGTGGCAAGCCCCTCCGCCTTGGCCCGGGCCAGGGTCCCCCCGCAGCCCAGCTCCCCGTCGTCGGGGTGGGGGGCGATGACCAGGAGGTCAAGCATCCTCTTCCTCCAGGATCCGTAAGATTTTCTCGGAGGCTTCCCACATGTCCCGCAGGAAAAGGCGATAACTACGCGACACGAACGGCCTCCCTCAACACTTGAGGAGCCGCCCATGGCTTCAAAGCCCCCTTCATCACCAGGTCCACGGGGTTTCCCAGAACGGACTCCAAAAACTCCTTTACCCGCCAGTAGCCCTCAAAACCGGGGGGAGAAGCAAAAACCACCAGAAGGTCCACGTCGCTCCCGGGCCGGGCCTCGCCCCGGGCCAAGGAGCCAAAGAGGTAGAGCTCCGCTACCCCCAGGGCGCATAGCTCGGGCCAACGGGACCGGAGCAAGGCCAGGACCTCCTCCTTCCGCACGCTTCCAGTCTAGCGCACCTCCACCCGCTCCCCCAAACGCCTCTCCGTTCCCTCCTGGAGGCGCTTGAGGTTTTCCCGGTGGGTCCAGAAGATGAGGAGGGCCATGAGGAAGACCGTGGCCACCTCCCAAAGGGGCCTGCCCAAGGCCAGGGAGAGGACGAAGGCCGCCACCCCCCCGGTCATGCTCCCCGCGGAGACGTAGCGGGTGAGGAGCATCACGCTCACCCCGATGGGGAAGGTCCAAAGGGCCAAGACGGGGTCCAGGAAGAGGAGGGTGCCGAAGCTCGTGGCCACCCCCTTCCCCCCGCGGAAGCGGAGGAAGACCGAGTAGTTGTGCCCGAGAACGGCCATCAAGGCCACCCCGCCCAGCATCCAGTCGGAAAGGCCAAAGGCCCGGGCCACCAGGACGGCGATCCCGCCCTTGAAGACGTCAAAGAAGGCCACCACCAAAGCCGGCCCCCACCCGAGGGCGCGCAGGACGTTGGTGGCCCCGATGTTCCCCGAGCCCACTTTGCGGAGGTCCACCCCGTAGGTGCGGGCCACCAGCACCCCGGCGGGAACGGAACCGAAGAGGTAGGCGAGGAAAAGGACCAGGAGCACCGCCCACATGCCAGGCCATTCTACCCCCCCATTTGGGGGATGTCCCGGGGGCGGTCCTAGGTTACCCTTAGACCTAAGGGGGTGCAGACGTTGGAGAAAAGGGGTCTTACCGTCATAGAGCTGCTGGTCGTCATCGGCTTCCTTGCGGTTCTATTTGGTCTTGTGGGGGCCAACCTTTTGGGCCTGCGGCGGCAGCTTACCTTGGAAGACGCCGCTAACACCTTCTCTCAGGACGTGCAAACCTGCCGCACCAACGCCCTCTCCTGGGGGGACAACTGCCGTATCCGCGTCTTAGACGCTGCAAGCTACGTGATGGAGAGGGGGGCGGGTCCCGGCTCCTACTCTACGGTGCTCACGCGAAGTTTTCCCACAGGCGTTCGCTTCGCCAACGTTGGAGGGGGAGCCTGGCTAGAGTTCAACCCCCGTACCCTCCTCAGTAGCAGCCCAGGTTTCCCCAGCGTAGGCGGGGGCGTGGTGGCCCCGGAGGTGCGGATCACGGACGGCACCAAGACCGTACGGCTGGTCCTCTCCATGACCGGAGCCGTGAAGACGGCGATGCAGTAAAGGAGGTGCGATGCGGCGCTCCCGCGGTCTTACCCTGGTTGAGGTGTTGATCGCCCTTTTAGTCCTGGGCCTGGTGGCTGGAGCGTTCACCACCACGGTGGTCTCCAGCCTGCGGATGAACAGTGACGACCGCATAAGGGCCCAGGCCATCGCGGCGGCGGAAACCTGGCTGGACCGGTTCCGGGCCAAAAGCCTAGATTTCACCACATTTACCACCGCGCGGAGTTACCCCTACGGCTACAACTATGCCAGCGATCCCACGTTTGTGGCCGCTGGGGACCCCAACCCCGCGGTGCTGAACCAAGAGTGGGGTCCGTTCCGGTTCACCGTCCAGACCCGGAGCTTCTCCACCTCTCCCCAAGTCTGGACCGTGACCGTGACCACGTTCTATCGGAAAACGGGAGGAGGTGAGGCTAACTTTGTTCTCAGCACGCTCGTCTACCAGTAGGGCTGGGTTCACCCTGGTGGAGCTCCTGGTAGCCTTGGCCATCCTCGGGATCCTTTCCACCCTTACCCTCAACGCCTTCACCCAGTCCCTCAACTACAAGCGGCACGAGGACCTCAGGCTGAAGACCCAGCAGAACCTTAGAGCAGCCCTGCACTACATCACCCAGGACCTTCGTTCGGGCGCCTACCTGCACGTATGGCACCAAAACCCCTGTGACGCCACAAGACCCTGCAGCAACCACACCCAGGTGGCCATCGTGAACCTCACCGGGGACTCCTCCCCTGTGGCCGAACCTCCGGGCAACAGCTTTACTAACTCGGCGGAAACAGGTATCTGCGACGCCCGGACCTTCCAGGAGGGCGATCTGGCCCTCCTGTACAACGGGGGCCAGGTAGAGCTCCTGCGCATCACCCAGCGCCAGCTCCTAGCCGACTACTCCAAGCCCTGCTCCGGTACCCCAAACCCCAACCGGGACAAGGTGCAGCACAACAAGGACAAGATCTCCGGTCAGTGGACGAACAGCGCCTATATGTTCAAGGTGGAGTTGGCCACCTACGTGGTACGGGACGACCCTTTGGAGGCTGGCCAGAAGGTGCTCTACCGGATGACCGGTTACGACGGCACCGGGACGGCGGGGGCTGGCATCGTGGCCTTCGGCATCACCGGCCTGGAGGTCTGGTATGGGGTGCCGGAGGACCCGAACGCCCAGTCCTCGCGCCTCGTCTTTTATCCCACCCTCGAGGACGCCGCCAGCGCCTTCAGCGCTCAGGGTTACTCGGCCACGCCGGGCGGCGGCAAGTACATCGGCACCCTGGTGCGGGCCGTGCGGGTCGCCCTGACGGGTCAGAGCCCCGGCAACCTTCCCGGTAAGGGGGCTCCGGACACCCTCACCGTGACGGAAACCGTGGAACTGAGGAGGTGAGTGATGCACCGTAGAGGCGTCGCGCTGATCGCGGTTCTGGTGGTGGCCGCCGTGATGACCATCGTGGGGAGCCTCCTCTTCGTGGGCACCCTTGGGGACCTCCGCCAGACCCGCTCCACCCTGCAGGCGGCCCAGGCGCGGGCCGCCGCCGAGGCCGGGCTCACCTACGCCCGCTACGCCATGGAGGTGGCCCGGGGAGACATCAAGGGGATCCTTGCCCCGAAGATGAACCTTAACGTGAACCCCGCCACGGACTGGGTGCTCCCGGAAAGCCAGTGGCCCAGCATCGCCTCGGCCATCCAGAGCCTCCTCAACACGGGCTACGGCTCCCTCCCCCCGGGAGCCGTGGACCAGGGCCAGGCCTCCGTGCAGTTCACCGTCACCCGCTTCCGCGGAAACACCAAGGGGGCCACGGCCCAGACCTACCGGGCCGACTACGTGGTGGTCTCCACTGGGCAAGTAGGCACCGCCAAGCGTCGCGCGGAGGAAAAAGGATACTTTGAGGTCCAGCTCGGAAGGCCTTCCCTTTCCCAGTGGCTCTTCCTGGTGGACGACGCCGGGGGGCAAACGGGCTTCTTCCCCACGGGCACGGTCTTCAACGGACCCGTCCACGCCAACCACAACTGGGGCTTCTGGGGACGGCCCGTCTTCCGGGACGTAGTGAGCACCAGCGACGACGGGGCCTGGTACTGGAGCCTGGGCGGGGACGGGTGCACCGGGGGAAGCCGGGTCTGGGTGAGGGGCGACTCCCGCCCCCCGTGCACGGTGCCCGACTTCCAGAAGGGCTTTCTGCGTAGCCAGCCCCCGATTGACCTCCCCACCTCCACCCTATCCCAGCAGCGGGCCGCCCTGGGCATGGACCCCCAGGACACTTCTACTCCCTCCGCTAAGGAAATCTGCTTCGCCCTGGGTCTCCACAATCCCCCCAGCAAAGATTGCAACAGCAACCCTTCGGTGCCCAACGGGGTTTATCTTGTCAACGACGGCAATAACGTCAAGGGAGGTATCTACGTCCAGGGGAACGTGGACCAGCTGGTCCTCCGGGCCACGGGAACGGGTCAGCAGGTCTACACCTTCAAGCAAGGAAGCAACACCTGGGTGATCACCGTGGACTACACGACCAACACTACCGCCGTCACCAAAAACGGAGCGCCCGTCGGGACCTACACGGGCACGCCCAACGGCCCCGCGTCCCTGGGTACGGGGGGGCCGACCGGACAGATCTATGTCACGGGCCAGATCAAGAGCCTCCAGGGACCCCCCCGCACCGGTCCCCTTCCTTGCGGCGTGGACTACCCCGGGAGTTCCGACAACTGCCCGGACCACCCGCCTCCCGCCCAGATCCCTCCAGCCCTCTCCAAGGAGACCCAGCTCCACATCACCGCCGTGGGGGCCATCGGCCTCACGGGGGACCTGGTCTACGAGTGCGACCCCACCAAGGTGACCGACCCCGGCTACCTGGCCACCAAGCCCCGGTGCGCCCTGGGCGCAGGGCAAACCCTTCCGACGGTCCTCGGGGTGATGTCCCAAAACGACAACATCTACATTGAGGATAGCCCTATAAAGGCGCCAGACAACCTCTACCTCTGGGGCTCCTATCTCTCGGGGGCTTCGGGAAAGGGCTTGGCGGTGGAGAACTACAGCGGCCGCGGCAAGCAGGGTAAGCTCCGCCTCTTCGGAGGCCTTATCCAGTCGGCCGATCAACTTCGCGGCATCGTTGACGGCTTGGGGCGGCTACAGTCGGGATACATAGAAACCTACGATTACGACCTCCGCTTCGCGGATAGCGCCCTGGCCCCCCCCAACTTCCCCACGGTGAGGGTCTTTGACGTGCAAAAGGTCCAGACCACACCTCTCTCTTTCCGGGAGTTTTAGCTGCTCGCCGAGGTGTAGCTCCTAAGGGCCAAGAGGAAGAAGCCCCGGGCCAGGGCCAGGAGGAAGAGGGCGAGGAGGAGGGCAAGGAAAGTGGCCTCTCCCCTTCCCAAGGCCGCCTCCGCGGGCACCGTGGTGAGGAAGGCCACGGGCACCACGAAGGTGAAGAAGACCCGATAGAGGGCCGGGTAGCTGGAGATGGGAAAGCGCCCGGCTTCCAGGAGCCCCCTCAGCACCTCGGTCACGTTGTAGATCTTCACGAACCAGATGCTGGTGGTGGCGAGGAGGAACCAGAGGCTGTAGAGCATGAGGGCCCCGAGGAGGAAGTAAAAGGCGAAGAGGGCGTAGCCCCCAAGGCCCAAGCCCAGGCGAACCCCCGCGTAGAGGAGGAGGCCCAAACCCAGGAAGAAGTCCCCCAGGCCCCAGGGGGAAAAGACCCGCGCGGAGAGCCAGAACTGGGGGTCTATGGGCTTGAGGAGGACGAAGTCCAGGGTCCCCTGCTGCACGTGCTCCACGATCTTGTTGAGGTTGGGGGCGAGGAGGGTGCTTGCGAGGCCCTGGAGCAGGGTGAAGGCGGCGAGGACCAAAAGGGCCTCCTCCAGCCGCCACCCCCCGGGCCTGTACCCCCCCTGGTAGAGGAGGAGGAGGCCGAAGAGGGCGCCGAGGAGGGTGAGGAAGGAGGAGAGGAGGCCCAGGTAGAAGTTCGCCCGGTACTCCATCTCCGCCGCCAAGGAGGTGAGGAGGAAGAGGCGCAAGACCCGGAGGTAGCGCACCCTCCCAAGGTAGACTTGGAGGCATGGTGGGCGCAAGCCCCATGGTGATGGCGGAAGACCTCACCCGGCACTACCGGGTGGCCCTGAAGGAGGAAACCCTCCTCGGCACCCTGCGCCACTTCCTGAAGAGGCGGTACCAGGTGGTGCGGGCGGTGGAGGGGGTCTCCTTCCGGATCCTTCCCGGGGAGGTGGTGGGCTTTTTGGGGCCGAACGGGGCGGGCAAGACCACCACCCTCAAGATGCTCACGGGCCTCGTCCATCCCACGAGGGGCAAGGCCCTGGTGGCGGGGCACGTGCCCTGGAGGAGGGAAAAGGCCTTCCTCAGGAAGATCACCCTGGTCATGGGGAACAAGCAGCAGCTCATCTGGGATCTCCCGGCCATGGACTCCTTCCGCCTGAACGCCGCCATCTACGAGATCCCCGAAGGGGAGTTCCGGAGGCGGGTGGGGGAGCTTGCGGAGATGCTTTCCCTGGAAAAGAAGCTCCACCAGCCCGTGCGGAAGCTCTCCTTGGGGGAGAGGATGAAGGCCGAGCTCTTGGCCGCCCTCCTCCACCGCCCGGAGGTCCTCTTCCTGGACGAGCCCACCTTGGGCCTGGACGTGAACGCCCAGGTGGCGGTCCGGGAGTTCCTCCGGGAGTACAACCGCCGCTATGGGGCCACGGTCCTCCTCACGAGCCACTACATGGCGGACATCGCCGCCCTCTCTGAACGCGTCCTGGTGATCCACCAGGGAAGGCTCCTCTACGACGGGGCCCTCGAGGGGCTTTTGGCCCGGTTCGCCCCCTACCGGGAGGTGCGCCTCACCCTGGGAAGCCCCCTTCCCCAAGAGGCCCTCCTCCCCTTCGGGGAGGTGCGGGCCTTGGAGGGGCGGGAGGCCCGGCTCCTCGTGCCCCGGGAGAGGCTCACGGAGAGGGTGGCGGAGATCCTCAAGAGGCTTCCCGTGGAGGACCTCGAGGTCCGGGAGCCTCCTCTAGAGGAGGTCATCGCCAAGGTCTTCCAAAGCCCCCTTCCGGTGGAGGAGGCATGAGAAAGGCGCGGACCCTCCTCGCCGTCTACCTGGCCTACATGCTGGAGTACCGGGCGGAGCTTTTCCTTTGGGCCCTGGCGGGGGCGCTTCCCCTGATCCTCATGGGGGTCTGGACCGAGGCCGCAAGGGGCGGGGACTTCCCCTTAAGCCCGGGGGAGTTCGCCCGCTACTTCCTCATGGTCTTCCTGGTGCGCCAGGCCACGGTGGTCTGGGTGGTGTGGGAGTTTGAGCGGGACGTGGTGGAGGGGAGGCTCTCCTTTAGGCTCCTCAGGCCTCTGGACCCTTTCTTTGATCACCTGGCCGCCCACACCGCAGAAAGGCTCGCCCGGCTTCCCTTCGTCGTCCTCCTCACCCTCCTCTTCTTCGCCCTCTTCCCCGAGGCCCGCTTTCTGCCCGAGCCCGGGGCCTTCCTCTTGGGCCTAGGCCTCACCCTCCTCGCCTTCCTCCTCCGCTACACCATGCAGTACGCCACCGCCATGCTCACCTTCTGGACCGAGCGGGCCACCAGCGTGGAGGAGGTCTTCTTCCTCCTCTACCTCTTCCTCTCGGGGACCATCGCCCCCCTCGAGGTCTTCCCCGAACCCCTAAGGGGCCTCGCCCTCCTCACCCCCTTCCCCTACCTCGTCTACCTTCCCGCGGCCCTCCTCGCCGGGCAGAAAGTGGCCCTCTTCCCCGGGCTCTGGGTCATGCTCCTTTGGGGCCTCTTCTTCCTCGGGCTTTCCCGCCTCCTCTGGCGGCTCGGCCTCAAGCGCTACTCGGGCCAGGGGGCATAATGGGGGCATGGCCACCCGCTACCGCTTCCGGGTAGAGGAGTTTGAGCGGGCCTTCCAGGGGGTGCCCCACGTGGAGCTCCTAAGGGGGGAGGTCTACCGGATGAGCCCCATCGGACCCAAGCACGTGCACAAGGTAGCGCAGTTGGACGCCAGGCTTCAGGAAGCCCTGAAGGGAAAGGCCGTGGTGGCGGTCCAGTCCCCCCTAAGGCTTTCCGAGGACTCCGAGCCCGAGCCGGACCTCCTGGTGCTTAAGCCCCCC
The DNA here is from genome assembly GCF_019974155.1 of Thermus thermophilus. Taxonomy (NCBI): domain Bacteria; kingdom Thermotogati; phylum Deinococcota; class Deinococci; order Thermales; family Thermaceae; genus Thermus; species Thermus thermophilus. The sequence goes on along the minus strand of NZ_AP025158.1, from coordinate 684,801 downwards.
CTGGAGCGCTACGCCGACCGCCTCCCCACCCCGGAGGACGTCCTCCTCCTCGTGGAGGTGGCCGACACCTCCTTGGAGTTTGACCGGGAGGTGAAGCTTCCCCTCTACGCCGAAGTTGGCATCCCCGAGGTCTGGCTCGTGAACCTGAAGGAGAACCTCCTGGAGGTCCACCAAAGGCCCCGGGGCGGGCGGTACCGGGAGATCCGCCTCCTCTCCCCCGAGGAGGAGGTGAGCCCTTCCGCCTTCCCCGGGGTCAGGCTCCCCTGGGCGTAGGCACCGGGTAGAGGAGGGCGTAGGCGTACCCGTCGGTGAGGGCCTTGAGGGAGGCCTCGAGGATGTTCTCGCTCGCCCCCACGGTGGCGAAGCGCTCCTCTCCCCGCTTCATCTCCACCATGACCCGCACCCCGGAGTTCGTCCCCGCCTCCTGGCCGGAGAGGATGCGCACCTTGTAGTCCGTGAGCTCCACCTCGGAAAGCTCCGGGTAGAACTGCAACACGGCCTTGCGGAAGGCCCGGTCCAGGGCGGAGACGGGCCCGAAGGGGCTTTCCGCGGCAGTGTGCTGGAGGCTCTCCCCCACCCTCACCCGCACCGTGGCCTCGGCCCAGGCGGTATCCAGGCCCCTTCCGTGGACAAAGACAGAAAAGCCCTCCACGCTGAAGGGGAGGCTCCCGCCCTTCAGGCGGTGGGCGAGGAGGTAGAAGCTCGCCTCCGCCCCCTCAAAAGCGTAGCCCTCGTACTCCAGGGCCTTGACCTCCTCCAGAAGGCGCCTCGCCTCCTCCTTGGAGAGGTCCACCCCGAGCTCCTGGAGCTTGGCGAGGAGGTTGGAGCGGCCCGCCACGTCCGAGACCAGAAAGCGCCTCTGGTTCCCCACCCACTCCGGGGGGATGTGCTCGTAGGTGCGGGGGTTCTTGAGGACGGCGGAGACGTGCACCCCGGCCTTGTGGGCGAAGGCCGCCTCCCCCACGTAGGGGGCGCGGCGGTTGGGGGTGAGGTTGGCCCGCTCGTCCACGAAGTGGGAAAGCTCCCTTAGGCCCTTTAGCCTTTCCGGAGGGATGGCGGGGATCCCGTACTTAAAGACCAGGGTGGGGAGGAAGCTCGTGAGGTTGAGGTTGCCGCACCGCTCCCCATAGCCGTTGATGGTGCCCTGCACATGGGTGGCCCCGGCCCGCACCGCCGCGAGGGCGTTGGCCACGGCGAGCTCGGCGTCGTTGTGGGGGTGGATGCCGATCCTCACCCCAGGAAACCGCTCCACCACCGCCTTGGTGATGGCGTAGACCTCCTCGGGGAGGCTCCCCCCGTTGGTGTCGCAAAGGACCAGGGTGTCGGCCCCACCCCTTAGGGCGGCCTCCAGGGTGGCGAGGGCGTAGGCGGGGTCTTCCTTGTAGCCGTCAAAGAAGTGCTCGGCGTCGTAGACCACCCGCCTGCCCTTCCGGGCGAAGAAGGCCACCGTCTCCTCAACCATGCGGAGGTTCTCCGCCAAGGAGGTCTCCAGGGCCTCGAGGACGTGGAGGGTCCAGCTCTTGCCGAAGAGGACCACCACGGGGGTCTCGGCCTCGAGGAGGGCCAAGACCGAGGGGTCCTCCTCCGGGGAAAGCCCCTTCCTGCGGGTGGCCCCGAAGGCGCAAAGCCTCGCCGCCCCCAGGTCCACCCCCTTCATGCGCTGGAAGAACTCGGCGTCCTTGGGGTTGGAGCCGGGCCAGCCCCCCTCAATGAGGTGGATCCCGAAGGCGGCGAGGCGCTTGGCGATGGCCACCTTGTCGTCCACGGAGAGGCTTACCCCCTCCCCTTGGGTGCCGTCCCTTAGGGTGGTGTCCAGGATCTCCACCATGGCCTAGACCCCGCGGTGCACCTCCTCAATGGAGGGCGGGTGCCGGGTGGCCCGGCCCGAGGCGAGCTTCCCCGCGGCGTCCAAAAAGGCCAAGGCGCTCGCCTCAATGATGTCCGGGGAGACCCCCACCCCCACGGCCTGGAGCTCCCCGAGCCGGAGGCGCACCGTGACCTGGCCCAGGGCCTCGGTGCTCCCCGTGATGGCCTCCACCCGGTAGAGCTCAAGCTCCGGCCTCAGGCCGATGGCCTCCTGGATGGCCTTGAACACGGCGTCTACGGGCCCGTCCCCGGTGTGGGTGGCGAGCCTCTCCCCGTCCGGGGTCTTCACCTTGACCGTGGCCGTGGGCAAAAGCCCGGAGCCCGAGAAGAACTGGACGTGCTCCAGCCGGAAGAAGTGGGAGGCGGGCTCCCTTTCGCTTTCCACCAGGGCCTGGAGCTCCTCGGCGGAGAGGGGGCCTTTCTTCTCGGCGATCTCCTTGAAGCGGGCGAAGAGCTTCTTCAGCTCCTCCTCGGAGAGGTTCTTGTAGCCCAGGTCCTCGAGGGCCTTCTTAAAAGCCGCCCGGCCCGAGTGCTTGCCGAGGACGAGCACAGCGGGCCGCCTCCCGATGAGCTCGGCGTCCATGATCTCGTAGGTGGCCCGGTGCTTGATGACCCCGTCCTGGTGGATGCCGGACTCATGCGCGAAGGCGTTGTCCCCCACGATGGCCTTGTTGGGGGGGACGGGCATCCCGGTGTAGCGCTCCACCAGGCGGCTTACCCGGTAGATCTCCCGGGTGTTGATCCGCGTGTAGGCCTTGTACCAGTCCCGGCGGACGTAGAGGGCCATCACCACCTCCTCCAGGGCGCAGTTCCCCGCCCGCTCCCCGATGCCGTTGATGGTGCACTCAATCTGGCCCGCCCCGTTCTCCACGCCCGCCAGGGCGTTGGCCGTGGCCAGGCCCAGGTCGTCGTGGGTGTGGGTGGAGATGACCACGTCCCGCCCCCGCACCACCTCGTCGCGGATCCTGCGGATCAGGGCCCCGTACTCCTGGGGCGTGCCGTAGCCCGTGGTGTCGGGGATGTTGATGGTGGTGGCCCCGGCCTCAATGGCCACCTCGTAAAGCCTCTTGACGAACTCCCAGTCCGCCCGCATCACGTCCTGGGCGGAGAACTCCACGTCGTCCACGTACCTCCTGGCGTAGCGGACCATTTTATCCGCCATCTCCAGGACCTCCTCCTCCGTCTTCCTCAGCATGTACTGCAGGTGGATCTTGGAAGCGGAGGTGAAGACGTGGATCCTGGGCCTCTCCGCCTTCTCCAGGGCCTTGGCCGCCTGGTCAATGTCCAGGGTGTGGGTGCGGGCGAGGGCGGCGATGACGGGGCCCTTGACCTCGGTGGCGATGCGCCTCACCGCCTCAAACTCCATGGGCCCCGATACGGGGAAGCCCGCCTCAATGATGTCCACGTTGAGCCGGGCGAGGGCCTGGGCGATCTCCAGCTTCTGGTCCAAGGAGAGGGCCACCCCGGGGCTTTGCTCCCCGTCCCTGAGGGTGGTGTCAAAGATCCGGATGTGCCGTTCCCTTTCCATTTTCCACCTCCCGAAAACGCACGGGGCCCCCGAAGGGGCCCCGCAAGGTCCCTTAGCCTACCTCCTCCAGTACCCTGGCCTTGAGGAAGGGCATCATGGCGCGAAGCCTCGAGCCCACCTCCTCAATGGGGTGGGCCGCCCAGCGCTTGCGGTTGGCCTCCAAGACGGGGCTACCCACCTGGTTCTCCAGCATCCACTCCCGGGCGAACTCCCCGGTCTGGATCTGGCGCAGGATCTCCCGCATGCGGCGCTTGGTCTCCTCCAGGGGCACGGCGAGGTCGCCCCGGGTGTAGTCCCCGTACTCCGCGGTGTTGGAGATGGAGTAGCGCATACCCCTAAGCCCCGCCTCGTAGATGAGGTCCACGATGAGCTTCACCTCGTGGACGGTCTCAAAGTAGGCCATCTCCGGGGGGTAGCCCGCCTCCACCAGGGTCTCAAACCCCGCCCGGATGAGCCGGGTGAGCCCCCCGCAAAGCACCGCCTGCTCCCCGAAGAGGTCCGTCTCCGTCTCGTCCTTGAAGGTGGTGTGGATGACCCCGGCCCGGGCCGCCCCGATGGCCTTGGCGTAGGCGAGGGCGGTGGGGAAGGCGGCACCCGAAGCGTCCTGGTGGACCGCCACCAGGGCGGGAACCCCGCTTCCCTTCCCGTACTCCGAGCGCACCAGGTGGCCCGGGCCCTTGGGGGCCACCATCCAGACGTCCAGGTCCTTGCGGGGCTTGATCTGGCCGAAGTGGATGTTGAAGCCGTGGGCGAAGGCCAAGGCCCCGCCCTCCTTGAGGTTAGGCTCCACCTCCTCCCGGTAGACCTGGGCCTGCTTCTCGTCGGGGAGGAGGACCATGACGATGTCCGCCTCCCGCACCGCCTCGGCCACGGGGAGGACCCTAAGCCCCGCGGCCTCCGCCTTCTCCCAGCTCCTAGAGCCCTTTCGCAGGCCCACCCGCACGTCCACCCCCGAGTCCTTGAGGTTCAGGGCGTGGGCGTGCCCCTGGGAGCCGAAGCCCAAGACCGCCACCTTCTTGCCCAGGATGAAGCCAAGGTCCGCGTCGTGCTCGTAGTAGATCTTCATACCGCCTCCTTTTTCTCCCGCACCTTCAAGACCCGGTCCCCCCGGCTCATGGCCACCGCCCCGGTGCGCATGACCTCGAGGATCCCGTAGGGCCTTAAGGCCTCAATAAAGGAGTTGACCTTTTGGGTGTCCCCGGTGAGCTCCAGGATGAGGCTCTTCTGGGCCACGTCCACCACCCTCGCCCGGAAGGCCTCCTGGATGTCCTTGACGGCGAGGCGCTCCTCGAGGCCCGCCACGTGGACCTTCACCAGGCAAAGCTCCCTCTCCACGTGGGGCTCGGTGTGGTCCGTGACCTTCAGCACCTCAATGAGCCGGTTCAGCTGCTTCTCCACCTGCTCCAGGGTGCGGTCGTCCCCGGAGACCACGAGGCAGATCCGGGAAAGCCCCGGCAGGTGGGTGGTGCCCACGGCGAGGCTTTCCAGGTTGAAGCCGCGCCGGGCGAATAGGCCCGTGATGCGGTTCAAGACCCGGGGGTGGTCCTGCACCAAGACGGAGATCACATGCCTCACGCCTCCACCTCCTCCCGCTCCGCGGGGTGCTCTATGATCATGTCCTCGGCGGCGCCCCCGGCGGGGATCATGGGGAAGACCCCTTCCTCCTGGTAGACCTTGAACTCGGCCACCACGGGGCCATCGGCGTTCAAGACGGCCTCCACCCCCTTCCAGAGGTCCTCCTTCCGCTCCACCTTCACCCCCTTGATGCCGTAGGCCTCGGCGAGGCGGGCGAAGTCGGGGTTGGAGTCCGCCAGGTAGACCTCGCTGTAACGGCGGGCGTGGAAGAGGTCCTGCCACTGGCGCACCATGCCCAGGTAGCCGTTGTTCAGGATGACGATCTTCACGTCCAGCCCGTACTTCACCACCGTGGCGAGCTCCTGCAGGGTCATCTGGAAGGAGCCGTCCCCGTCAAAATCCAGGACGAGCTCATCGGGGCGGGCGATCTTGGCCCCGATGGCGAAGGGAAGCCCCACCCCCATGGTGCCGAGGCCCCCGCTGGTGAGGAAGCTCCTGGGCCTGGTCACGGGGAAGAACTGGGCGGCGAACATCTGGTGCTGCCCCACCCCGGTGGTGACGATGGCGTGCCCCCCCGTGGCCTCGTGGAAGGCCCGGATCACCTCCTGGCTCTGCAGGTGGGGCTTGGGCTTATAGCGCAAGGGGTAGCGGGTGCGCCACTCCTCGAGCTCCCGCCACCAGGCGGCAAGCCTCAAGGCCTTCGCCCCCTTGAGGAGCTCCTTGAGGACGAGCCTCGAGTCCCCCACGATGGGGATGTGGGTGCGCACCACCTTGCCGATCTCCGCCGGGTCTATGTCCACGTGGATGATGGTGTGGGCGTGGGGGGCGAAGCGGGAGACCTTACCCGTGACCCGGTCGTCAAAGCGGAGGCCGATGGCGAGGATCACGTCCGCGTGGTGGATCGCCCGGTTGGCGGCCACGGTGCCGTGCATCCCCGGCATCCCAAGCCAAAGGGGGTGGTTCCCGGGGAAGGCCCCGAGGCCCATGAGGGTGGTGATCACGGGAAGCCCCGTCTTCTCGGCGAAGGCGAGGAGCTCGGCGTGGGCGTGCTGCGCCCCACCCCCCACCATGAGGACGGGGCGCTCCGCCTTCTCCAGGGCGTCCAGGGCCTTCTCTATCTGCTTGGGGTGCCCCTTCAGGGTGGGCTTGTACCCGGGGAGGTCCAGCTTCACGTCAAAGCTCCCCGTGAACTCCTCCAGCTGGACGTCCTTGGGGATGTCAATGAGCACGGGGCCGGGGCGGCCGGTGGCGGCGATGTGGAAGGCCTCCTTCACCACCCGGGGGATCTCGTTCACGTCCTGGACCAGGTAGTTGTGCTTGGTGATGGGCATGGTGACCCCGGTGACGTCCGCCTCCTGGAAGGCGTCGGTGCCGATGAGGGCCCGGGGGACGTTCCCGGTGATGGCCACCACCGGGGTGGAGTCCATCATGGCGTCCGCGAGGCCCGTGACCAGGTTCAGGGCCCCGGGCCCCGAGGTGGCCATGACCACCCCCACCTTGCCGCTGGCGCGGGCGTAGGCGGTGGCGGCGTGCACCCCGCCTTGCTCGTGCCGCACCAGGATGTGGCGGATGGGGCTATCGTAGAGGGCGTCGTAGGTGGGCATGATGGCCCCGCCCGGGTGGCCGAAGATCACCTCCACCCCTTCCCGCTCCAGCGCCCTTAAAAGTGCCTCCGCTCCCTTCATGGACCCCTCCTTAAACTTGAACCCCCCGGTTGGCCCGGGGGGTTATGGGATGCGCCCTAAAACGCTACGCCCTACCCCCCGCTGGCCCTACGATTAGGACCAGGGCTAGGGATAGGACGAGTCCGGCGCGCATCTTGGGGCTAAGGATAGCCCCCTAAGGCCTTGGTGTCAAGCCCCGCACCCGGGCGGCGATGGCGGTGAGGGCGATTCGGGCCTGCTCCCGGCCGTTCTCTATGAAGACGGAGCGGGTGTCGGGCCCGTAGGCGCAGGAGCCCACGGCGAAGAGGCCGGGGATGGAGGTCTCCCCCTCTGGGGAAAGCCAGGGCCTCTCCCCCTCGTAGGCCACCCCCGCCTCCCTGAGGAGGCGGTCTTCCGCCCGGTAGCCGATGAGCACCAGCACGAAGTCGGCGGGCAGGAACTCCCGCCCTTCTGGGCGGGAAAGCCAAAGCCCCTCCGGGGTGATGGCCTCCACCCGGGCCTCCATCACCGCCCGGATGCTCCCCTCCTTGACCCGGTTTTCCAGGTCGGGGAGGAGCCAGTACTTCACGCTGGGACGGACCCACTTCCCCCGGTGGACGAGGGTGACCCTCGCCCCGCCGCGGTAGAGGTCCAAGGCGGCCTCCACCGCGGAGTTGGACCCCCCCACCACCGCCACCTCCCGCCCGAAGAAGGGGGCGGCCTCCTCGTAGCGGTGGAGGACGTGGGGGAGGTCCTCCCCAGGGACGCCCAAGCGGTTCGGGTTTCCGAAGTAGCCCGTGGCCACCACCACGTACCGGGCCGAGAAGGTCCGCTCCCCCTTGCGGTCTTTGGCCAGGACCTGAAAGCCCCCCTCCCGGCCCCGGATGGCCAGGGCCTCGGTGTAGGTGAGGACGCTTAGCCCCTCCCGCTCCGCCACCCGCTGGTAGTAGAGGAGGGCCTCCTTCCGGGTGGGCTTGGGGCCTTGGGCGACCAGGGGATGGCCCCCGATCTCAATGTTCTTGGCCTCGGAGAAGAAGACCATGTCCCGGGGAAAGCGGTAAAGGGTCTCCGCCACCGTGCCCCGCTCCAGCACCAGGTGGGAAAGGCCGAGGCGCTTGGCCCAAAGGGCGGCGCAAAGCCCCACGGGGCCCGCGCCCACCACGAGGACGTCCACCATGGCCCTGAGTTTACGGCAACGGGCGGGCCTCCCCCGTGGAGTGGCCCACAAGGGCCCAGGCTTCGTGGACCAGAACGCCAACCGCCGCTACGCGCCTGGACCCGGAGAAGAACACCCTGGGCAACATGCCCCTCCTCTTTGACCCCCGGGGCATCCCGGCCAAGCCCATCACCGCCACCCTCGTCCTCACCTCAGGGGACGCCACCCGCAAGGTGGCCATCTCCCAACAGGGCCGGGCCCGCCTGGAGCGACCCTCCATTCGGGGGATGAGCACCCGAGGGCGAGCTCCTAAAGTGGTTTAGCGAAATGGCTCCTTGGACGAGGCAGGGCTTCAGCGTGCTGGAACTTCTCGTGGTCCTGGCCGTCCTGGGCATCCTGGGCGGTCTTGCCTACACCAACTACAGCGCCGCTTACCGCCTCGGAGCGGCGGGGGCCGAACTCAGGACCTTCCTCCTCGCCGCCCGCACCGAGGCCATCCGCAGGGGGACGGGGGTGGCGGTGGTCCCGGAGGGCCGGGGGCTCGTAAGCTGCGTGGACGAAAACCGAAACCGGGCGTGCGACGCGGGGGAAGCCGTCCTGCGCCGGTTTGACCCGAGTGGGTACGGGGCGGCCCTGGACCTGAGGAGCGGCTTCTCCCCCGGCCTTCGCTTCAACGCCCTGGGGAGACCCAACACAGGGGCGCGCCTGGCCCTGCGCCTGGGCGGACGGACCCTCACCCTGTGCGTGGCCATGGGAGGAAGGGTGCGCGAGGTGAGCGGGGATGGGTGCCCGTAAAGGTCTCACCTTACTGGAGGTAATTTTAGCTTTGGGGCTCCTCGCCGTGGTGGTGCTGGCCTTCACCTCCCTGCAGGTGGCAAGCCTACGCGCGGGCCAGCGGGGGCGGGAGCTCCAGACCGTGGTCCGGGAGATGGAAAACTTCATGGAAAGGCTTAGGCAGGACCCCCAGGGCGTCCCCGCCCTTTGCAACGGCGCCCTAACCCTCGGGGGCAGGCAGGGCACCTGCACCGCCGTCCCCTGTGGCGTGGCCCAGGACGGCGGCCTCACCTGCCCCACCTCGGGGGACGCGCGGGCCTTCCAGGTGGTTCTTGAGGTGGAAGGAAAGCGGCTGGAAACGGTGGTGTATCGGCCATGAGAAGGCACGGGTTCTCGCTCCTAGAACTCCTGCTGACCTCTGTCCTCCTAGGGGGCCTCTTCCTGGTGGTGCTGGCCCTGGAAAACTCCAGCGCCATCCTCAGGGAGCGGGAAAGGGCGAGGGGGCGGCTCGCCGACGAGCTTAGCCTCACCGCCCTTGCCCTGGCCCGGGAGCTCTACACCGTGGGCTACCGCCTCACGGGCCAGGCCCTGGTCCTAAGCCCAAGCCCCGAGGGGGACGGGCTTACGGGCTGGTTCCTCTGCGAGGCGGGGATGGAGGAGGTCTGTGGGGAAAGCCTGGGCCGGGTCAGGGGCACGGGCTACGGGGTGAGCCAGGGGGTCCTCCGCTGGGGCGCCTGCACCGGCGAGGGGTGCACGCCCTCGCCCACCAACCCCGTCTTGGGAGGGGACGAGATCCGGGTAGAGGCCTTCCGGGTGGCCTACCTGGAAGGGGGCACCTGGAAGCGCCAGGCGCAGGCCGTGAACCTGAGGGCCGAGGGCGCAACCCCGAAGGTGAGCGCCTTGGCCCTCTACCTCCTGGCCTCCATCCCCGTGCGGGGCGGCGCCCCCACCTTCACCCCGGGGAGTACCCTGGACTACCCCCCTGGACTTTCCCCTGGCCTTCTGGCTCTGCCCCCTGCGGCAGGCGACGGCCGCCTGCGTGCGGAGAAGCTGTGGCTCGTGCAGACGCCGAACCTGGCGCGCTGAAAGGAGGTGTGGGATGAACGCAAAAGGCATAGCGCTGGTGGTGGCCCTCGTGGGAATGATGGCGGTCCTCGCCCTCTCCCTGGCCATGGTGCAAAGCGCCCTAGGCAACCTTAAGACCGGGGGTGACCTCCTGAACCGGGCCCAGGCCCGCCAGCGGGCGGAGGCGGGCGTGGACCACGCCCTGGCCTACCTCCACGGCAAAACGGCCTTAAGCGCACCCCAAACCCTCTCGGGCCAAGGCTACCAGGTCACCCTCACCCCCCAGAACCCCCAGGGGGACGAGATCCGGGTGGAAAGCCAGGGCCAGATGGGCCTCGCCCGGCACACCGCCGTGGCCATGGTGCGCCTCCAGAGCGTTCCCACTCAGGCGCAAAACCCCCTGTTTGGCCAGGGATGGATTAGCGGCGGGCGCATCACCATCAACGGGGGGGTGGACCTCTGGGGAAGCCGGCTCCACGCCGACCAAGGCTACGCCAACCTCTCGGGCCAGATCCGGGTGTGCGACGAGGACGGAAGTAACTGCCGCGGGATTAACCAGGTCAACCCGCCGCCCATCACGGGGGGACAAGGGGTAACGGGCACCCAGTGCAATGCGAGCGGGAACAACAGGGTGGTCTGCAACGGCTCCACGCCCAGGTACCAGGTCTGCCCGGTGTACCAGATCCCCTCCGACCCCAACCTTACGTGCCTGGACGCCGTCACGGGCAGAGCCGTGCGCTGGGACCAGGCGACCCGCATCCAAAGACCCGACGTGGACGCGATCAGCCAAGGGAGCCTAGGGGGGAGCCTAGGGGTCCGCGTTACAAGCCCCTTTCAGGACGCCCAAACCAAAGGCCTTTGCCAGCACACCTTCACCTCCCTGGACCCCGGCCAAGCGGGCGAGCTGCTGGCCTTCCTCGCAAGCAAGGGCGTCACACCCCCCAGAAATGACGTCAACGCCCTTCTGGCCCAAGCCCTTCCCCTCTTCTCCGGAAGCAGGGTCTGCGTCCAGGGGAACGTCACCCTTCCCAACAACACCACGCTCCGCGACGTGACCTTCTACGTGGGGGGCACCTTCCAGGTGAACGGCGCCGCCACGCTGGAAAGGGTCAAGGTAGCGGCCCAGGGTGGGCTGAACCTGGGAAACGTGCAGGCCACGGACAGCAAGTTCTTCGCGAACGGCACCGTCAACCTCAACAACGCCGCCGCCTTCAAGGGCGACTCCACCCTCGCCTCCAGGCAGTCCCTCAACTTTAACGGCGGGGCCGACCTGCTGAACAACCGCGCCCTCCTAGTGGTGAGCGAGGGGGACATCACCTTCAACGGCCGGGCGGACACCCACGCCTTCATGTGGGCGGGGGGGACCATCACCTTCAACGGTACCGGAGCCTTTATCGGCGGAGCGGTGAGCCTCGGAGGCACCATCCGAAACGGCGGGGGGCAGTTCTACATCCAAAACTCCAACGCCCTCAACAGCGACCTGCCCAACACCCAGACCGACAGCACCCCCCGGCCCGTGGTCCTGAGCCGGAGGTGATCCCCAGGCCCGCCCCGGGCGGTGGGGTGGGCCTGGCCTTCACACCGCTTTCACACCCTTCCCCCATCCTGAGGATGACCCCCCAAAAGGGGCTGAGCTCTCATCACTTTGAGGGCTGGGGCTTGACAAGGGAAGAGAAGAGGGGGGTAAGTAAGGTGTGCCGCCCACCACCCCCCTTTCCCAAGTTATCACCCTCTGGGTCCATAAGGTCTTCGCCTCCCTCAGGAAAACCATCCGCTCCAACCTCGCCCTCTTCCTGTCCACCCTCCTCACTACCCCCCTGGACCCCACCCTCTCCGACCTCGCCCGCAGAACCCCCCTCCCCACCCTGGCCCAAAGCCGCCTCAATCGCCTCTGGCGCTTCCTCCATCACCCCACCCTGCAAGACCCCTGGGCCCTCACCGAAGCCCTCCTCCCCCTCCTCGTCCCTCGTTTCCCCAAAGACCGCCCCCTCCCCCTCATCGTGGACTGGACCTTCACAGAGGACGGTAGGCACCAAGCCCTGGTGGCCGCCCTTCCCCTCAAGGGAAGGGCCCTGGTGGTGGCCTTCGCTCTTCACCCCCTCTCCCCTTTCCCCAGTCAAAACCGGGTGGAGGAGGAGTTCCTCCACCGCCTGGGCCGCGCCGTCCAGGACCTGGGATATACCCCCCTCTTCCTCCTGGACCGCGGCTTTGACCGGGTCTCCCTGATGCGAAAGCTCCAGGGGTGGGGCATGGGCTTCCTCATCCGCCTGCGGCAGAACCGGGAGGTGGAACCCCAAGGGGGGAAGCGCCTTCCCCTGAAGGAGGGCTACCGGCGTGTGGTCCACCCCCTGCGGGAGGAGGTCCGCCTTTTCGGACACGGTGGGGAGGGGGTAGAAGTCACCCTCCTGGTGTACCCAGGGGGTCGGGATCCCTGGTATCTGGCCTATTCGGGCCCTTTTGGGGGGGAGCCGCCCTATGGGTGGCGGATGTGGATTGAAGAGGGGTTTAGGGACCTGAAGGGGCAGGGGTTTGGGCTGGACCGCCATCGGCTGCGGACGGGGGCGAGCCTCAGGGGGTGGTTATGGCTTCTGGCCTTGGGGATGGCGCTCTTGGTCCTTCTGGGGGCGCGCTTGCAGGGCAGGGAATGGCTTCCCCGGCTTCTGGCCCATCCCGAGCGGCAAAGCCTCTTCCGTCTGGGCCGGATCGCCCTGGCCCAGGGGCCCCCGCCTTGGAGGGAAGCAGTGGTGGAGGAGCTGGTCAGGTTGCTTCAGGAACTGGGGGGAGGAAAGTGATGAGAGCTCAGCCAAAAGGGGGGGTTGACAGGGGCAAGGGGCGAGCGGGAGAATGGCCCCAGAAGGGAGGTGAGAAAGGGGTAAGAAGGTTGAAGCAAGGCTGGGTAAGAGGTAGGCAAGTCGGCTTCAGGCACTCATGGCCGCGCGATAGATATAGGCGCGGGAAACCTTAGGAGGAAAAGAAGTATGCGGAACGCGAAAGGCTTCACCCTGATTGAGCTCCTGATCGTCATCGCCATCATCGCCATCCTGGCTGCGGTGCTGATCCCGAACGTCTTGAACGCCCGTAAGCGGGCCATTGAGTCTTCGGCGCAGGCCTTCGCCCGGCAGGTGGCCACCTGGGTGGCGGCGGCGGACACCGCTGGCACCGCTCCAACCAACTTGAACAACGCTGATTGTAACGAGCAGGATTGGCTCACCGCCGAAGGGGCTCCTGACACCTACCCGTCTAGCGTTGAGGAGTGCAAGATCACCTACAGCTCTACTGACGGGCGTTACACCATCACTGTGAAATCCACCACTGGCAACACATTCACCGCCGTCTATTAGGGCCTATGAAGGCCCGGGCTACATGCCGGGAGTAGCCCGGGCCTTCCCTTTGGAGCCCATGGGATGAGGTTCCGCCCCCTTTTTTGTTGGTTGCCCGCCGCCCTGGTCGCCGCCTACCCCTGGGCCCTCTCCCCCCCCTCCCTCTGGGCGGAAAGGGAAGGGGTCTGGTACGTGCCCAAGCTCCTCCTCCTGCTCCTACTGGCGGTCCTCCTCGCGCCCTACGGCCTCCGAAGGCCCGCCCCCAGGCTCGCGGCGGCCCTCCTGGCTGCCCAGCTCTTCTGGCTGGCCCTCTCCTCCAGCCTGAGCTACGGCTCCACCCAGGATGGGAGCTTTTGGCTCCTGGGCCCCCTGAACCGGATGGACGGCCCCCTTTACCAAAGCGCCCTCCTCCTCTTCGCCCTCGGCCTACTCGGGCTCCTGGAGAAGGAGCCCTGCCTAGAGAGGGCGCTTCCCGTTTTCCTTTTGCTCTCTGCCCTCTACCAAGGCGTGCTGTGGCTTTGGCAGAGGAGCGGCTTGGACCCTCTGGCCATCCCCCTGGGCTACCTCCCGCAGCTCCCCCCGGGGACCATAGGCAACCCCGGGATGGCCGCGGGGCTGGCCCTGCCCCTCGTGCCCTTGGCCCTGGGGCTTTGGGTAAGGCAGGGGAAGGGTTACTGGCTCCTCGCCGCCTTGGGCCTTGCCACGGCCTTGGGAGGCCTCGCCAACCGCACCGCCCTCATCGCTCTCGTAGCAGGGCTTAGCCTGCTGGCGGCACTTCACAGAGAAAGGCGGCTATGGGCGGCTGCCCTCGCCCCTTTGGCCCTGGCGTTCCTAAGCAGCGCCGCCTGGCCCACCACCCTCGCTGGGAAGAAGGACCTGACCACCTCGCGCACCCTTGAAACCAGGCTGGAGATGTGGAGGATTGGCCTCTCCCTCCTCGCCCAAGACCCTCAGACGCTCCTCGTGGAGCTGGGCCCCTTGGGGCTCCAAAGGGCCATGGTGGAGGAACGGGTACCCCTCCAGCAGCTTCTGCGCCTCTATCAGCTAGAGTACGACTGGCCCCCTCCGGAGAGGTTTCTCTCCGCAACACCCCTCTGGGAGGCGGACGACCCCCCCACTTCCAGAACGTACCTGCTCCGTTACAACGTGGAGGGGCTTCCCAAATACCATAGAAGCGAGGGGCAAAAGGAGTTTTTGGCCCTCCAACGACTAAGCAACTGGGACAAGGCCCACAACGCCTACCTGGACAAAGCCCTGGCCTACGGCCTTCCTTACGGGGTTCTCTGGGCTCTTTTCCTGCTCTATCCAACGCTCCCCTTGTTGAGAAGCCGTTCGCCCGTGGCAACGGGCATGGCGACGGGCCTTCTGTCCCTTGCCCTCTATTACTTGGCTTGGTTCCCCACCCCCGGGACGGAACCCTGGCACTTTGTCTTGGCTGCCCTGGCTTGGAGAAAGGTCCACAAGCCAGGGTAACGCTGGGTTCTCTATCGGCTTTGTTAGGCGGCGCGCCCTTTGAGGTGTCCTCCCAACCTGTGCTACCTTGAGGGCAATGACCACGGAGGAGCGCCTCTACAAGCTGGAGGGGATCGTGGAGGGGGTCATGGCCACCCTCCCGGGCCAGGTGGCCTCCCTGGAGGGGCGGGTGGACCTCCTCCGCCAGGAGGTCAAGGCGGAGATCGGGGACCTGCGCCGGGAGGTGGAGGAAAAGCTCAACAGCCTGCGCCGGGAGGTGGAGGAAAAGCTCGTCGGCCTCCGCCAGGAAGTGAGGGGGGAAATCCAAAGCCTCCGGCAGGAGCTCAAAGGAGAGATCCAGAGCCTCCGCCAAGAAGTGAAGGCGGAGATCGGAGGCCTGCACCGCGAGATGGAGGAAAAGTTCAACGGCCTGCGGCAGGAAGTGAAGGCCGAGACCACCGAGCTGCGCGGGGAAATCCAAAGCCTACGGCAGGAGATGGCGGGCCTCCGCCAGGAGGTGAAGGCGGAGATCAACACCGCCTTCAACAAGCTCATGCTCTACTTCACCGCCGTGGCGGCGGCCCTGGCCGTCCTCACCTTCCTCCGCTAAGCCCCCGGGCCGAGCACCCCCTCTAGCGGCCTCACGCCTTGGGAAGCCTGGCCCTGCGCGTCCGAGATGGAGCCGCCAGTTCTGATGCAGCAGGGCCTTTTCTAGCGGTAAACTCTACTCATGGGCGCGGCCAAGGCGGTGCGGCCCCTCACCCTGGAGGAGTACCTGGCCCTGGAGCGGGAAGCCCCGGTGAAGCACGAGCTGGTGGAGGGCTTCCCCCACGCCATGGCCGGGGCCAGCGACCGGCACAACCGGGTAGTGGTGAACCTGGTCCTGGCCCTTGGCCCCCTGGCCCGGAAGCGGGGCTGCCGCCTCTACGCCAGCGACATGCGGCTCAAGGTGGACGCGGCCACGGTCTACTACCCGGACCTCATGGTGGTCTGCCAGGAAGACCCCGGGGAATACTACAAGGAAAAGCCCTGCCTGGTGATAGAGGTGCTCTCGGACTCCACGGAGGCCACGGACCGGAGGGAAAAGCTCCGTAAATACCTGGCCCTGCCCACCCTCCAGGCCTACCTCTTGGTGGACTCCCGCACCCCCCGGGCCTTTGGCTACTACCGGGAGGGAGAGGGCTGGGTGTACCGGGAAGCCGAGGAAGGCACGCTTCCCCTCCCCTGCCTAGAGGGGCACCTGGACCTCACCGAGGCCCATTACGGGCTCTAGTGCCCTAGGCGGGGTTAAAATACAGGCGATAAAGCAAGAGATTCTGGCCCTGCTGGAACAAATGCCAGAGTGATCCTGGAAACCGATCCCGATTTCCCCGGAACTGGCCTCAAGCGTAGTAGCGTGGTGCGCCTCAGCCGTCTTGCCGTGGTGGACAAGGGCCCCTTGCTGGGAAAGTTGGGCGAATTGAGCCCCCGGCGCTTTTACCACCTCCGGGCACGGCTATGCCAATGGATATGGGGCACCCCCTAAATCCCCACCCCTTCGTAGATCGCCTCTAGAGGGAACCGGGCTTCCAGGCAAGGCCCCTCCACCTCCCCTTCCCCCTCCCACAGGCGGTAGAGCCAGCCCTCCCCCTGGCGGAAGTAGCCCTCCACCCGCCTCTCCCGGGAGTCCACCAGGAGGTAGGCCTCGAGGCTCGGAAGCTCCCGGTAGCGCCAGAGCTTCTCCCTTCGGTCTATGGCCTCGGTGGCCTCGGACACCACCTCCACCACCAGGCAGGGGGCCTCCTCGTAGTGGGTGTGGGGCGGAACCCCTTGGCAGACCACCATGAGGTCGGGGTAGTAGAAGGTCCTGGCAGAGACCCGTAGCTTCACGGTCTCGGTGTAGATGCGGCAGCCCTTGGCCAAGGCGCCAGGCCTAAGGAGGGCGTAGAGGTTGCCCACGGTGCGGTTGTGGGCAAGGCTTGCCCCCGCCATGGCGTAGGGCACGCCCTCCACGAGCTCGTGGCGCACGGGGGACTTTTCCTCCAGGGCCAAGTAGGCCTCGGCGTCCAGAAGCTCCAGGGGCCTTGCCGCCTCGTCCATAAGGGCATTGTACCCGCCCGCCCTAGGCGGTGCGCTCCAGGTCCCCTTCCAGGAGCCCCACGGGCTCCACGTAAAGGGGGGCGAAGGGGGCTTCCTGGAAGAGGCGCACCCGGCCCAGGCGGAAGGCCTCGAGGAGGGCGGCAAAGCCCACCGCCTTCTCGCCCCAGGTGGCAAGCGGCAGGCTCTGGAAGGCCACCCGGCCCCGGATCGCTCCCTTGAGCCGCTCCCAGGCCTCCCGCACCCCGAAGGCCTCCCGGGGAAGCCGGAGAACGGCCCTGCGGAAGCCCTTGGCCGCCTCGGCCAGGGACTTCGGGGAAAGCCTCAGGACAGGCCTGGGCAGGGGGGGCGGGGCCACGGGGAGAAGCCGCGCCCGCCGCTCCAAGCGGGCCTCGAGGAAGGCCACCATCTCGGAGAGGTCCACGAGGACCTGGACCAGGGGGGCCTCCTCCCCTTCCTCCTTGGGGAGGAGGGCCCTTTCCGGGGAGAGCTTCAGCACCAGAAGCTCGGCGAGGAGGGGGAGGAGCTCGCTTTTCGCCCGGAGGTCCTCCGGCACCTGGGCCAGGGCCTGCTCCACCACGGCGAGGACGGGGATGGCCCTGGGGGAAAGGCGGCCCCGCCTCAGGGCCTCCCTCAGGGCCTCCGGGGTCCCCTCAAAGCCGGGAAAGGCGATGCGGATCACCGGAGGACCGGGCGCCCCTTGGGCAGGAGAAGGCCCACCTTCTCCCGCACCTCCTCCATGGTCGCCTGGGCCACGGCCCTGGCCCGCTTGGCGCCCTCGAGGAGGGCATCCATCACGTAGTCCGGGTCCTTCTTCAGGGCCTCGGCCCTTTCCCGGATGGGGCGCAGGGCCTCCATGAGGTGGTCAAAGAGGATCCGCTTCACCACGTAGGTCCCCACCCCCGCCTTCCGGTACTCCTCCTTCAGGGCCTCCACCACCTCCTTGGGGGCGAAGTAGGAGAGGTAGGTGAAGACGATGGTGCGCTCGGGGTCCCCGGGGTCGGAGAGGCGGATCCTCTGGGGGTCGTCGGGGAGGTGCTGGATCTTCTGCCAGATGCTCTCCTCGGGCTCCAGGAGGCCGATGGTGTTGCCCAAGGACTTGCTCATCTTGGCCTTGCCGTCAATCCCGGGGACCCGGGGGGCCTCGGGGTTTAAGAGGGCCTGGGGCTCGGGGAAGGTCTCCCCGAAGAGGTGGTTGAAGCGGCGGGCGATCTCCCGGGTGAGCTCAATGTGCTGCACCTGGTCCTCCCCCACGGGGACGGTGTCCGCCTTGTAGATGAGGATGTCCGCCGCCTGGAGCACCGGGTACATGAGGAGGCCAGACCAGACGGTCTCCTGCTTGCTGGCCTTGTCCTTGAACTGGGTCATGCGGGTGAGGTCCCCCAGGGGGGTTAAGGTGGTGAAGACCCAGGCGAGCTCGGTGTGCTCGGGCACGTGGGACTGGACGAAGAGGGTGACCCTCTCCGGGTCAAGCCCCGCGGCGATGTTGACCAGGGCGGCCTCAAAGGTGCGCTGGGCGAGGGTAGAGGGGTCGTAGGCGAGGGGGTTGGTGAGGGCGTGGTAGTCCACGATGCAGAAGAAGGCGTCCCGCCCCAGCCTCTCCCCGATGGCCACCCACTGCTTGATGGCCCCGAGGTAGTTGCCGATGTGGATCTCCCCCGAGGGCTGGATGCCGGAAAGCACCCGCTTCATGGCCTAAGTGTAGCAAAAGCTTAGGCCCCCTCGCGGGGGCCTCCTGGTGCCGGGGGCGGGACTTGAACCCGCACGCCCTTGCGGGCACATGACCCTGAATCATGCGCGTCTACCAATTCCGCCACCCCGGCAGACGCAAGGGTCATTGTAGGGGAGGCGGCTTCGCTCGTCAAGCTTGACCCCATAGGCCTCGAGGGCTTACCCTTAGGGGCAATGCGGCGGGCGGTGACTCTAGTCCTAGACCGGGCGGGCCCGGTCTAGGGATGACCGTCGCGTATCCCCCGGGCCCCAAAGGACCCGGGGGTTTTGCGTAAGGGGGGTTTCATGGGAAAGACGCTCTACGACAAGGTTTGGGAAGCCCACGAGGTGAGGAAGCTCCGAAACGGCCAGAGCCAGCTCTTCATAGACCTCCACCTCCTCCACGAGGTCACGAGCCCCCAGGCCTTCGGCATGCTCAAGGACCTGGGCCTTCGGGTACGCTACCCCCACCGCACCTTCGCCACCGTGGACCACATCGTCCCCACCCACGACCGCACCGAGCCCTTCCAGGACCCCCTGGCCCAGAGCATGCTGGAGGCCCTGAGGGCGAACACCAGGGAGCACGGCATCACCTTCTTTGACCTGGGAAGCGGGAACCAAGGCATCGTCCACGTCATCGGGCCCCAGCTCGGCCTCACCCAGCCCGGGATGACCATCGCCTGCGGGGACTCCCACACCTCCACCCACGGGGCCTTCGGGGCCGTGGCCTTCGGCATCGGCACGAGCCAGGTCCGGGACGTCCTCGCCACCCAGACCCTCGCCGCCCAGAAGCTCAAGGTGCGGCGGATCAACGTGGAGGGGAGGCTCGCCCCCGGGGTCTACGCCAAGGACGTGATCCTCCACATCATCCGCCACCTGGGGGTGAAGGGGGGCCTGGGCTACGCCTATGAATACGGGGGAAGCACCGTGGAGGCCATGGACATGGAAAGCCGCATGACCCTCTGCAACATGTCCATTGAGGGGGGAGCCCGCATCGGCTACGTGAACCCCGACGAGACCACCTTCCGGTACCTGGAGGGCCGCCCCTACGTCCCCAAGGGGTCCGAGTGGGAGGAGGCCAAGAGGAGGTGGCTCGCTTGGCGCTCCGACCCCGACGCCTCCTACGACGACGTGGTCACCTTCCGCGCCGAGGAGATCCCCCCCACCGTCACCTGGGGCATCACCCCGGGCCAGGCCATCCCCATTGACGGCAGGATCCCCCTCCTGGAGGAGTTGCCGGAGGAGGAGCGCCCCGTGGCAGAGGAGGCGTTGGCCTACATGGGCTTCAAGCCGGGCCAGCCCATCAAGGGGGTGCCCATCCAGGTGGCCTTCATCGGAAGCTGCACCAACGCGAGGCTTTCCGACCTCCGGGAGGTCGCCCGCTACCTCAAGGGGCATAAGGTGAAGAAGGGGGTGCGGGCCCTGGTGGTGCCGGGCTCGGAGTGGGTGGCGAGGAAGGCCGAGGAAGAGGGGATCGCCGAGGTCTTCCGCGAGGCGGGGTTTGAGTGGCGGATGCCCGGCTGCTCCATGTGCCTCGCCATGAACCCGGACCGGCTGGAAGGGGACGAGCTTTGCGCCAGCAGCTCCAACCGCAACTACAAGGGACGCATGGGAAGCCCCAGGGGCCGCACCGTCCTCATGAGCCCCCTCATGGTGGCGGCGGCGGCCGTGGCCGGGGAGATCGCCGACGCCCGGGAGGTCTTTGGCGTCGGCGCCCGTTAAGGAGGTAGGTCATGCTGGAGAAGTTCACCGTGATCCGCGGAAAAGCGGTGCCCTTGAGGGGCGAGGACATTGACACGGACCGGATCATCCCGGCCCGCTTCATGAAGGCCCTCACCTTTGAGGGCCTGGGCCAGTACCTCTTCTACGACGAGCGCTTTGACGAGAAGGGGAACCCCAAGCCCCACCCCCTGAACGACCCCCGCTACCAGGGAGCCACGATCCTCCTGGTGGAGTCGGGCTTCGGCTCCGGCTCTAGCCGGGAGCACGCCCCCCAGGCCATCAAGCGGGCGGGGTTTAAGGCCATCATCGGGGAGAGCTTCGCCGAGATCTTCTTCGGGAACGCCACCGCCATCGGCCTCCCCTGCGTGAGCCTTTCCCCCGAGGACCTGGGGGTCCTCTTCCGAACGGTGGAGGAGAACCCGGAGCTGGAGGTGGAGGTTGACCTGGTGAACAAAGAGGTGCGCTTCGGGGACCGCACCGCCCCCCTCTTCATCCGGGAAGAAGCCCGGGAGGCCCTGGTGGAGGGGCTTTGGGACCCCATCGGGGAGCTTCTGGAGGCCGGGGAGCTTTTGGACCAGTTTGACCGGAAACTCCCCTACCCCAGGAGGACGGAATGAAGGTGGCGGTGCTTCCCGGAGACGGCATCGGCCCCGAGGTCACCGAGGCCGCCCTGAAGGTCCTAAGGGCCCTGGACGAGGCCGAGGGCCTGGGCCTCGCCTACGAGGTCTTCCCCTTCGGCGGGGCAGCCATAGACGCCTTCGGCGAGCCCTTCCCCGAGCCCACGCGAAAGGGCGTGGAGGAGGCGGAGGCCGTGCTTCTGGGCAGCGTGGGCGGGCCCAAGTGGGATGGGCTTCCCCGGAAGATCCGCCCGGAGACGGGGCTTCTGGCCTTAAGGAAAAGCCAGGACCTCTTCGCCAACCTCCGCCCGGCCAAGGTCTTCCCCGGGCTGGAAAGGCTTTCCCCCCTGAAGGAGGAGGTGGCCCGGGGGGTGGACGTCCTCATCGTCCGGGAGCTCACCGGGGGGATTTACTTCGGCGAGCCCCGGGGGATGTCGGAGGCCGAGGCCTGGAACACGGAGCGCTACAGCAAGCCCGAGGTGGAGCGGGTGGCCAAGGTGGCCTTTGAGGCGGCGAGGAAGCGCAGGAAGCACGTGGTGAGCGTGGACAAGGCGAACGTCCTCGAGGTGGGGGAGTTCTGGCGCAAGACCGTGGAGGAGGTGGGGCAAGGCTACCCCGATGTCGCCCTGGAGCACCAGTACGTGGACGCCATGGCCATGCACCTGGTGCGAAGCCCGGCCCGCTTTGACGTGGTGGTCACGGGGAACATCTTCGGGGACATTCTCTCGGACCTGGCGAGCGTCCTCCCAGGCTCTTTAGGCCTCCTCCCCTCCGCCTCCTTGGGAAGGGGCACCCCGGTCTTTGAGCCCGTGCACGGCTCCGCCCCCGACATCGCCGGCAAGGGCCTCGCCAACCCCACGGCCGCCATCCTCTCCGCGGCCATGATGCTGGAACACGCCTTCGGCCTGGTGGAGCTGGCGCGGAAGGTGGAAGACGCCGTGGCCAAGGCCCTCCTGGAGACCCCGCCCCCAGACCTCGGGGGAAGCGCGGGCACGGAGGCCTTCACGGCCACGGTCCTCCGCCACCTGGCCTAACATGGGGGTATGATCCGGCACCGCTTCAGCGCCGAGGACTTCCACCGCATGGCCGAGGCGGGGATCCTGGGGGAGGACGACCGGGTGGAGCTCCTCCAGGGGGAGGTGGTGGAGTTGAGCCCCGTGGGCAAGCGGCACATGGCCGCTTTAAAGCGGCTTATGAACGCGCTTTTTCCTCTACAACAGGCGAAGAAGGCCCTCCTTCAAGTCCAGGACCCCTTGCGCCTTTTTCCCGACACCGAACCCCAACCGGATCTGGCCCTCCTCGCCTACCGGGACGACTTTTACCGGGAAAGGGTGCCCGAGGCCAGGGACGCCCTTCTGGTGGTGGAGGTGGCCGAGACCAGCCTGGACCAGGACCTCAAGGTGAAGCTCCCCCTCTACGCCAAAGCCGGGATCCCCGAGGTCTGGGTGGTGGACCTGGTGCGGGAGAGGGTGCACGTCTTCCGCAAGCCCCAAGGGGAGGGCTACGGGGAGAGGGAGGCCCTCGAGGACGGGGAGCTTTCGGTCCTGGGCCTTAAGGTGCCGGTCAAGGAGGTCCTGCCGTGACCCGCCACAAGATCTCCCTGGAGGAGTTCCACCGCATGGTGGAGGCCGGCGTCTTCCCGGAGGACCTGAGGCTGGAGCTCGTGGAAGGAGACCTGGTGGAGATGAGCCCCATGGGGAAGCGCCACGCCGCCAAGGTGGCCAAGCTCACCGCCCTCTTCGGCCCCCTTGTGCCCCAAAAGGCCATCCTCTTCGTGCAAAGCCCCCTGGTGGTGGGGGAGTCGGAGCTTTACCCCGACCTCGCCCTCCTTAAGCCCCGGCCCGACTTTTACGAGGAGGGTCTGCCCCAGGGACGGGACGCCCTCCTCGTGGTGGAGGTGGCGGAAACCTCCCTCCGCTACGACCTCCAGGTGAAGCTCCCCCTCTACGCCCAAGCCGGGGTGCCCGAGGTCTGGGTGGTGGACCTGGAGGGGAAGCGGGTCCTCGTCCACCGGAAGCCGGAAGGCGGGGGCTACCGGGAGGTGGAGGCCCTGGGCCCCGGGGCCAGGCTTGCCTTCGGGGGCGTGGAGGTCCCCGCGGAGGAGCTTCTATGAGAAAGACCCTGATCCTCACCGGGGCGAGCCGGGGCATCGGGAAGGCCCTCGCCCTGGAGCTCGCCAAGGCGGGCTTTGACCTAGTGTTAAACGCCCGCAAGGAGGCCCCCTTAAGGGCCGTGGCCGAGGAGGTCCAGGCCCTGGGGGCCAAGGTGGCCCACGTGGCGGGAAGCGCGGGGAAGGCGGAGGTGGCCCAGGCCCTGGTGGAAAGGGCCGAGGCCTTGGGAAACTTCGCGGGCTACATCCACAACGCCGGGGTCCTCCACCCGGGGCCCCTCCTCTTTGAGCTCGCGGAGGAACTCTTCCTGGAGGTCCTCGAGGCCAACCTCCTCGCCGGCTACCAGCTCGCCCGCTTCGCCTACCCCGTCCTCAGGCGCAAAGGGGAGGGCCTCGCCGTGTACCTGGGCTCGGGGGCGGCGGAGAGCAACCTGCCGGGCATCGGGGCCTACGCCGTGGCCAAGGCGGCGGAGGAGCACCTGGCCCGGCAGCTCGCCGCCGAGGCCCCAGAGGTCGCCTGCTTCGTCTACCGCCCCGGGGTGGTGGAGACGGAGATGCAGCGCCAGGCCCGGGAGGCCCAGGGAAGCGCCGCTCCCGTCCTTCACCGGGTGTTTAGAGGTTACAAAGAGGAGGGCCTCCTCCTCACCCCGGAGGAGGCCGCCAAGGCCCTGGTGCGGCTTCTCCCCAAGGCCAGGGCCTTCCACGGGAAGATCGCCACTTGGAGGGACGCATGAGGTCGGACCAGATCAAGAAGGGACTCAAGCAGGCCCCCGCCCGCGCCATGCTCCGGGCGGTGGGGGTGGGGGACGAGGACTTCGGAAAGCCCTTCGTGGGGGTGGTGAACACCTTCACCGACGGGATGCCCTGCAACTTCCACCTGCGAAGCCTGGCCCTTTACCTCAAGGCCGGGCTCAAGGAGGCGGGGCTTTTCCCCTTTGAGTTCGGGGCCCCCGCCATCTCCGACGGGATCAGCATGGGCACCCCGGGCATGCGGGCGAGCCTCGTAAGCCGGGAGGTCATCGCCGACAGCGTGGAGCTCATCGCCCAAGGCTACCTCTACGACGGCATGGTGGGGCTTTCCGCCTGCGACAAGACCATCCCGGGGACCGCCATGGGGGTGATCCGTAGCGGCGTCCCCGGCATGGTCCTCTACGGGGGGACCATCGCCCCCGGGGAGTGGCGGGGCCGGAAGCTCACCATCGTGGAGGTCTTTGAGGCGGTGGGGCAAAGGGCCGCGGGGAAGATCTCCGAGGAGGAGCTTTTGGAGATTGAGCGCCGGGCCATCCCCGGCCCCGGGGCCTGCGGCGGCCAGTACACCGCCAACACCATGGCCATGGCCCTCGAGGCCTTGGGCCTCTCCCCCTTGGGCTACAACGCCATCCCCGCCGTCCATCCCGAGAAGGAGCGGGCCACCAAGGAGGCGGGGAAGATCCTCGCCTGGGCCATAGAAAAGGACTGGAAGCCCAAGGACTTCCTCACCCGGAAAAGCTTCCTCAACGCCATCGCCGCCGTGGCCGCCACGGGGGGGAGCACCAACGCCGTCCTCCACCTCCTCGCCCTGGCCAAGGAGGCGGGGGTGGAGCTCAGCCTGGACGACTTTGACCAGATCTCCCGCAAGACCCCGGTGATCGCCGACCTCCGCCCCTGGGGCACCTACACCGCCTGGGAGCTCTACGAGGCCGGGGGCACGGCCCTCGTCTTCAAGCGGCTTTTGGAGGCGGGGCTTCTTTACGGAGAGGAGAAGACCCTCACGGGCCGCACCCTGGCGGAGGAGGTGGAAAGGGCCTACCGGGAGGCGGAGGGGCAGAAGGTGGTCTTCCCCGTGGAGAAGGCCCTCAAGCCCCACGGGGGGCTCGTGGTGCTCAAAGGGAACCTCGCCCCCAAGGGGGCCGTCCTCAAGCTGGCGGGGACGGAGCGCACCTACTTTGAGGGCCCGGCCCGGGTCTTTGACTCCGAGGAGGCGGCCATGGAGAAGGTCCTCAAGGGGGAGATCCGGCCCGGGGACGTGGTGGTCATCCGCTACGTGGGCCCCAAGGGGGCGCCGGGGATGCCTGAGATGCTCTCGGTGACGAGCGCCATCGTGGGGGAGGGTCTGGGGCCGGAGGTGGCCCTCCTCACGGACGGGCGTTTCTCCGGAGGCACCCGGGGCCTCATGATCGGCCACATCGCCCCCGAGGCCTTCGTGGGCGGGCCCATCGCCCTCCTGGAAGAGGGCGACCGCATCCGGATTGACGTGGAAGGCCGCCGCCTCGAGGTCCTCCTTCCCGAGGAGGAGCTGGAAAGGCGGAAGGCCCGCTGGCGGCCCCGCCCCCCCGCCTTCACCCACGGCCTCTTCGCCCGCTACGCCGCCCTGGTGCGCCAGGCGGACGAGGGGGCGGTGCTGGAAGACCCCCTCTAGGGCCTTTGGATCCGGTCCGGGGCCAGGTTCTGGCCCCGCTCTCTTTTGACGTCCTCCGGACGGAAGGGCTCGGCCCGCACCTTGAGGAGGGCCATGAGGTGGTTCAGGAGGGCGGCGAGCTCCTCGTCCCCAAGCTGGGGGAAGCCCGGCATGAGGCCCGCCTCCCCCTTCTTCCCGTAAAGGACCACGAGGACGAGGTAGCGCCGGCCCTCAGGGGTCCTAAAGAGGGGGGCCGCCGCCTCGAGGCCCGGGTAAGGCCGCGCCCCCTGAGCCCTCTCCCCGTGGCACTGGGCGCAGAGGCGCTTCCAGAGGGCT
The DNA here is from genome assembly GCF_019974155.1 of Thermus thermophilus. Taxonomy (NCBI): domain Bacteria; kingdom Thermotogati; phylum Deinococcota; class Deinococci; order Thermales; family Thermaceae; genus Thermus; species Thermus thermophilus. The sequence continues at coordinate 659,474 of NZ_AP025158.1, read as the reverse complement.
TCCCCTTGAACCGCCTGCCCCTGGGCGAAAAGGCCCAGGAGGAGGGCCAGGACCAGGGCCTTCTTCATGGGCCCAGTATACGCCCGGCCCCCGGCCCTGGGTTTAGTGGGCCTTAACCTCGGTCCAGATCTGGTCGTAGAGGACGATGTCGGGGCCCAGATCCTTGAGGTACTCAAGCCTAGAGCGCACCTCCTCCGGCGGGAAGACCACGGGGTCGTTCCGCATCTCCTCGGGCAGGAGGGGGATGGCCTTGGCCACGGGGGTGGCGTAGTGGGTGTACTCCGCTAAGGCCGCGGCGTTTTCCGGCTCCAGGAGGAAGTCCATGAAGCGGTAGGCCAGCTCCTGGGCCGGGCCCCGCTTCAGCACCACCATGGCGTCCGTCCAGAGCGTCCCCCCCTCCTTGGCCAGGGTGTAGCGGAGGCGCTCGTCCTCCCCCCGGGCCTGGAGGACGTCCCCGGAGTAGGCGAGGCTTAGAGCGGCGTCCCCCGCCAGGATGCGGTTCAGGGCCTCGAGGCCCCCGGCGAAGCCCACGGAGCGCTCCTTGGCGGCGAGGAGGAGCTCCTTGGCCTTCGCCAGGGCCTCGGGGTCGGTGGCGTTCACGGAGTAGCCCAGGTACTTCAGGGCCGCCCCGATGGTCTCCCGCATCTCGTCCAGGAGAAGGAAGGGCCCCATCTGGGCCTTGGGGTCAAAGAAGACGGCGTAGGAGTCCACGGGGCCCGTGACCAGGTCCTCCCGGTAGGCGATCCCCGTGGTGCCCCAGAGGTAGGGCACGGAGTACTGCAGGCCGGGGTCGTAGGAAGGGTCCAGGAAGAAAGGGTCCAGGTTGGCGAGGTTCTTCAGCCTCCCCTTGTCCAAGGGGGCGATGAGGCCGTCCCGGGCCATCTGCAGGACGTAGTAGTCGGGGGCCACCACCAGGGAGAACTCCTGGTCCGCCCCCGCCTTGAGCTTCGCCAGCATGGCCTCGGGGGACTCAAAGGTGTCCAGGACCACCTTGGCCCCGGTCTCCGCCTCAAACTTCCGGATCAGCTCCTCGGGGATGTAGTCGGCCCAGTTGAGAAGGTAAAGGGTGCCCGCGCCCGAAGGCGTCTTGGGCCGAAGCCAAAGCCACCCGAGGAGCACCACGGCGACGAGCAGGAGCAACACCGCGATCCGCCTCATAACCTCCTCCGGCTAAGAGCATACCCCAGGGCGAGGAAGAAGGCGCTGAGCCCCACGATCAGGCTGGAAAGGGCGTGGACCTTGGGGCTCACCCCGAGCTTCACGCTGGAGTAGATGTAAAGGGGCAGGGTGGTGGCCCCAGGCCCCGCGGTGAAGAAGGTGACCACGAAGTCGTCCAGGGAGAGGGTGAGGGCGAGGAGGGCCCCCGCCGCCACCCCCGGCCAGGCCAGGGGGAGGGTCACGTGGAGGAAGGTCTGGAGCCCCCTTGCCCCCAGGTCCCGGGCGGCCTCCTCCAGGGCAGGGTCCAGAAGGAGGAGCCGGGAACGCACCACCAGGGTCACGAAGGCCACCTGGAAGGTGATGTGCCCCAGGATCACCGTGAGGAGGGAGAGCCGGGGAAAGCCCAAAAGCTCGCGGGAGAAGGCGAAGAGGAGGAGGAGGGAAATCCCCATGACCACGTCGGGCACCACCACGGGGACGTAGAGGAGGTAGCGCAACAACCCCTTGCCGGGGAAGCGGTAGCGCACGAGGCCCAGGGCGAGGAGGGTGCCGAGGACCGTGGAGACCAGGGTGGAAACGAAGGCCACGGTCAGGGTGTTCAGGAAGTATTCCAGCACCCGTGGGTCCTGGAAGAGGGCCCGGTACCAGTCCAGGGTGAAGCCGGTGAAGTGGACCCCCCTGCGGCTCTCGTTGAAGGAGAGGGCCACGATGACGAGGATGGGCAGGTAGAGGAAGAGGTAGACCAACAGGGCGTGGAAGGAGAGGAGCCGCCTCATACCAGGTCCTCAAGCCCCCTTTCCCCCTGGAGGCGGGCGTAGAGGTAGAGGCTTAAGAGGACGAAGGCCATGAGGAAGACGCTCAAGGCCGCCCCGAAGGCCCAGTCCCGACTGACGCCGAACTGCTGCTGGATGAGGTTGCCGATGAGGACCACCCGCCCCGCCCCCAAGAGGTCGGCCACCACGAAGGTGCCCATGGCGGGGATGAAGACGAGGACGCTTCCCGCGAAAAGCCCGGGGTAGGTCTGGGGAAGGACGGCGTGGAGGAAGGCCCTAAAGGGCCTCGCCCCAAGGTCGTAGGCCGCCTCCAGAAGCTGCCAGTCAATCCGCTCCACGCTGGCGTAGACGGGGAGGACGAAGAAGGGCAGGAAGGTGTAGAGGCTCGCGAGGAGGACCGCCGAGAAGGAGGGGTAGAGGCCGAGGGGCCCGAGGCCAAAGGCCTGGAGGAAGGCGTTCGCCAGGCCCTCCTTCTGCAAGAGGACGAGCCAGGCGTAGACCCGGATGAGGAAGTTGGTGAAGAAGGGCAGGAGGAGAAGGAGGAGAAGCAGGTCCCGCCGGGGGTGGCCCGCGAGGTAGAAGGCGAGGGGGTAGCCCAGGAGGGCGGCGAGCAGGGTGGTGAGGGCCCCGAGGAAGAGGCTTTGCGCGAAGGCCTTGAGGTAGGGGGCCTCGAGGAGCCGGAGGTAGTTGTGGAAACCCCAGGGGCCGGAAAGCTCCCCGTAAGGCCCTCGGCTCATGAAGGAGGCGAGGAGGACGAGAAAGGTGGGCAAGAGGACGAAGAGGAAAAGCCAAAGGGCCCCCGGGCCCACGGTGACCAGGATGCGGAAAAGCCGCTGTAGGGGTGTCGCCGCCTCATTCATGGACCACCACCAGGTTCTCCGGGGGGAGGTAGCAGAGGACCTCTTCCCCGTACCCGAACTCCTCGGCCCCAGGCTCCTGCAGGTCCTGGTTCAGGGTATAGGCCAGAAGCCTCACCTCCCCCGCCCTCAGGTAGTACTGGTTCTCCGCCCCCGTGTAGACGATCTCCTCCACCACCGCCCGCACCAGGTTCTCCCGGGCGGGAACCTCCCCATAGGCCGGGTAGAGCCGGATCTTCTCCGGGCGGATCGCCAAAAGGGCCTCCCGTGCCAAAGGGGCCCTAAGGCGCAAAGGCCCCAAAGGGGTCTCGGCCCCCAAGGGGTGGGGCCTTGCGGGGAGGAAGTTGGAGCGGCCGAGAAAGGCCGCCACGAAGCGGGTCTTGGGGCGCTCGTAGACCTCGTCGGGAAGCCCCACCTGCTCAATGCGGCCCGAGCGCATCACGGCGATGCGGTCGGACATGACCAAGGCCTCCTCCTGGTCGTGGGTGACGAAGATGAAGGTGGTGCCAAGCCGCCTCTGGAGCTGCATGAGCTCCACCCTGAGGTCCTGGCGGAGCCTGGCGTCCAGGGCGGAGAGGGGCTCGTCCAGGAGGAGGACCTGGGGCTCCAGGACCAGGGCCCGGGCCAGGGCCACCCGCTGCTTCTGCCCCCCGGAAAGCTCCCTGGGGTAGCGCTTCTCCAGGCCCAGGAGGTCCACGAGCTCCAACGCCCAGGCCACCTTCTTCCGGATGGCCTCCGGGGGAAGGCCTTTCATCCTGAGGCCGAAGGCGATGTTCGCCTCCACGGTCATGTGGGGGAAGAGGGCGTAGTTCTGGAAGACGGTGTTCACCGGGCGCTCGTAGGGAGGGACCCGGGCCATGTCCCGGCCGCCGATCTCTATCCGGCCCGCGTCCGGGGTCTCAAACCCGGCGAGGAGCCGCAAAAGGGTGGTCTTGCCGCAGCCCGAGGGGCCAAGGAGGCTGAAGAACTCCCCCCTATGGACCTCGAGGTCCACCCCGTCCAGGGCCACGGTGGTTCCGTAGCGCTTCCGCACCCCCTGGAGCCGCACCAGCACCTCGGCCACGGCGCCCAGTTTAGGGCGTGCTGCCCCGGGGGGCAACCCCAGGCCCGGCGCCCCGAGAAAGCTCAGTCCCGGTAGCGGTCCCGGTGCACGAGGAGGGCGAGGCCAAAGCCCGCCAGGGTGGCGATGAGGCTGGAGCCGCCGTAGGAGAAGAGGGGGAGGGTAAGGCCGGTGACGGGCATCACCCCCAGGGCCACCCCCAGGTTCACCACCACCTGGAAGCCCAGCATCCCCGTGAACCCCGAGAGGAAAAGCCGGTCGGAAAGCCTCGGGCAGGCGAGGGCCAGGGCGAAGAGGCGGGCGAGAAGGAGGCCGTAAAGCCCCAAAAGCCCCACGACGCCCACGAACCCCCACTCCTCGGCCCACACGGAGAAGACGAAGTCCGTGTGCCGGAAGGGGATGAAGCCCAGCTGGGCCTGGGTGCCCTGGCCGTAGCCCTTGCCGAAAAGCCCCCCCGAGCCGATGGCGATGGTGGACTGGATGACCTGGAAGCCCTGGCCCAAAGGGTCCCGGTAAGGGTCCAGGACGATGAGGACGCGTTCCCTCTGGTAGGGCTTGAGGTTGGGCCACACCGCGGTGGGCACGAGAAGGGCCAGGGCGAGCAGGCCCACGAGGAGGTGGCGCCAGGGAAGCCCGCGGACGAAGACCACCACGAAGGCGCCGAAGAGCACCACCAGCGCCCCGCCCAGGTCCGGCTGGAGGAGGAGGAGGCCCACCACGGGGAGGGTGAGGAGGGCGGGGAGGGCGTAGTCCCAGACCCGGGCGATGGGCCTGGCCTCGAGGGCCTTGGCCAGGGCGAGGAGGAGGCCGAGCTTGGCGAGCTCCAAGGGCTGGAACTGCAAGGGCCCCAGCACGAACCAGGCCCTGGCCCCGTTGATCTCCCGGCCCACCACGAGGACCAAGGCCAGGAGAAGGAGGGAGGCCCCGTAAAGGGGATAGGCCAGGCCGAAGAGGCGGCGGCGGGAGAGGAACTGCAAGAGGAAGGCGAGGAGAAGCCCAAGCCCCAGGGCCACGCTCTGGCGGTAGAGGAGGGCCGGGTCGGGGGCGGCGCTCCCCAGGTTGACGAAGCCCAAAGCGACGACGGAGGCCACCAGGAAGACGAGGCCCCAGTCGTAGGCCAGCCAGTTAGGCCGCGCGGGCGCCAAGGCCTACCCCGCTAACGCAAGGGGATGTCCGCCACCAGGACCATCTTCTCCCCCCGCTCCTCCAGGGCCACGGAAAGCCCCTCCTCCTGGGCGGGGAAGTAGCGGCGGAGGACCTCCAAGAGGTCCCGCTTGAGGCTTTCCACCATCCCCGGGGAAAGCCGCGCCCGGTCGTAGGCCAGCACGAGCTTGAGCCTTTCCTTGGCCTTCTCCTTGCTCCCCCTGCGCCACCACATCACCGACCCCCAAAGAGGCGCTTCAGCACCCCGAGAAGCCCCTGGGCGTCCTCGAGGGCGCGGAAGGGCACCTCCTCCCCCCGGAGGCGCCGCGCCGTGTCCATATAGGCCTGGGCAGCCGGGCCCGTCCCCTTCAGGACCAAGGGCTCTCCCTGGTTGGTGGAGACGATCACCTGCTCGTCCTCGGGGATGATGCCGATGGGCCTCAGGCCCAGGATCTCCACCACGTCCTCCACGGAGAGCATGTCCCCCCGGGCCACCATCCTGGGGCGCAGGCGGTTGATGACGAGGAAGTTCTCCCGCACCTCCCGGGCCTCCAAGAGGCCGATGATCCGGTCGGCGTCGCGAACGCTACTGACCTCGGGGTTCACCACCACCAAGGCTCCCTCCGCCGGAGCGGCCGCCGTCTGGAAGCCCTTCTCTATCCCGGCCGGGGAGTCAATGAGCACCCGGTCAAACCCCTCCTCCTCCAGGAGGGCCCGCACCACCTCCTTGAACCGCTCGGGGTCCAGGGCCTCCTTGTCCCTCGTCTGGGAGGCGGGAAGGAGAAAGAGGTTCTCCACCCGCTTGTCCCGGATGAGGGCCTGCCGGAGCCTGGCCCGGCCCTCGAGGACGTCAATGAGGTCAAAGACCACCCGGCCCTCGAGGCCCATGACCACGTCCAGGTTGCGGAGGCCCACGTCCACGTCCACCACGGCCACCTTTTCCCCAAGCTTGGCCAAGGCGGCGCCGAGGTTGGCGGTGGTGGTGGTCTTCCCCACCCCGCCCTTGCCGGAAGTCACCACGATGGCTCGCGCCTTCACCGTACCTCCTCCAGGGTTTCCACCACGCGGTCCAGCTCCATCAGAAACTCCAAGACCCGCTTGCCCCTAGGCGTGAGGCTGTATTCTACCCGAGGCGGCACCTCCGCGTAGGCCCTTCGGTCCACAAACCCCATGAGGTGGAGCTCCCTGAGCCTCTCGGCCAGGGTCCGGGGGGAAAGATGGAGGACGGCCTCGAGGTCGGAGAACCGCGCCGACCCCTTGCCCAAGGCCCAGAGCACCTCCGAGGCCCCCCTCCGGGCCAGGACCTTCAGCACCTTGCGCGCGCCCTTGGAAAGGCCCATGCCCCGATGGTACCAAAACGCTTCCCTCCCTGAAAGCCACGCCCTTGTCCCCTAAGGCCTTCCCGGTATAGCCTTGGAGGGATGCGGGGCGAACCCAAGCCCGACTGGAAGGACTTCCTGGCCCTGGTGCTGGCCGCCTACAGCCTCCTCCTCCCTCCCCTCCTCGCCGTCCTCGGGGCCCTCCTCCTCTTCACCCTCCTCCTCGGCCTCCTGCGGTAAAACTAAGGCATGGAAGGCCTCTTTGAGTCCCTCCCCGAGGGCTACCGGGAGAAGCTCGGCCGGCCCGGAGAGTACCCCTTCACCCGGGGGATCTACCCCCGGATGTACCTGGAAAGGCTCTGGACCATGCGCCAGTACGCGGGCTTCTCCACCGCCGAGGAGTCCAACGCCCGCTACCGCTACCTCCTCGCCCAGGGCCAGACGGGGTTATCCGTGGCCTTTGACCTCCCCACCCAGCTCGGCCTGGACCCCGACCACCCCATGAGCGTGGGGGAGGTGGGGCGGGTGGGGGTGTCCATCGCCACCCTGGAGGACATGCAGAGGCTCTTTGACGGCATCCCCCTGGACCAGGTCTCCACCAGCATGACCATCAACGCCCCGGCCATGATGCTCCTCGCCCTCTACCTCCTCGTGGCCGAGGCCCAGGGGGTGCCCTGGGACAAGGTCTCGGGGACGGTGCAGAACGACATCCTGAAGGAGTACTTCGCCCGCGGCACCTACATCTACCCCCCCGGCCCCTCCATGCGCCTCGTGACCGACATCTTTGCGTTCTGCGCCGAGCACGTCCCCAAGTGGAACACCATCAGCATCTCCGGCTACCACATCCGCGAGGCGGGGGCCACCGCCGCCCAGGAGATCGCCTTCACCCTGGCGGACGCCAAGGCCTACGTGCGGGCCGCCTTGGAGCGGGGCCTGGACGTGGACCGCTTCGCTCCCAGGCTTTCCTTCTTCTTCGCCGCCCACGGGGACATCTTTGAGGAGGCCGCCAAGTTCCGGGCGGCCAGGCGCCTTTGGGCGAGGATCATGCGGGAGGAGTTCGGGGCCAAGGACCCGAAAAGCTGGATGCTCCGCTTCCACACCCAGACCGGGGGCTCCACCCTCACGGCCCAGGAGCCCCTGAACAACGTGGTGCGCACCGCCTACCAGGCCCTGGCGGCGGTCCTCGGGGGGACGCAGAGCCTCCACACCAACGCCTACGACGAGGCCCTGGGCCTGCCCACGGAAAAAAGCGCCCTCCTCGCCCTCCGCACCCAGCAGATCCTGGCCTATGAAAGCGGGGTCACCCGGGCCATAGACCCTCTAGGGGGAAGCTTCTACGTGGAGCACCTCACGGACAAGCTGGAACGGGAGGCGGAGGCGATCCTGCGGGAGATTGACGCCCTTGGGGGCGCAGTGGCCGCGGTGGAGGCGGGCTACTTCCAGAGGGCCATTGAGGAGTCCGCCTGGCAGTTCCAGAAGGAAGTGGAGGAGGGCAAGAGGGTAATCGTGGGGGTGAACCGCTTCTTTGACCCCAATAGCCCCCTGAACGAGCCCGTCCCCGTGCAGCGGATTGACCCCGAGCTTCACGAGAGGCGCAAGCGGGAGCTCGCCGCCTTCAAGGCCAAGCGGGACGGGGAAAGCGTCCGCATTGGTCTGGAAAGGCTAAGGGAGGCGGCAAAAGGCCAGGAGAACCTCTTCCCCTACGTCCTGGAGGCCTTCCGCCGCCGGGCCACCCTGGGGGAGGTCTGCGGGGTCTTGCGGGAGGAGTGGGGCGAGTACCAGCCCCCCCGGTGAGGAGGGCCATGGAAGGCGAGGCCGAGCTCTGGGAGTTCCTGGAGAGGCACCTGAGGAGCATCTACGAGGGCGACTGGGCCACGTACGAGGCCACCACCCACGAGGAGCTTTCCCTCTACGAGTGGTTCGTGACCCCCCACCGCCTGGACGGCCTCCCCTTCCACCGCTTCATGGTGGAGAAGAACTGGGCCACGAGGGGCCGGCCCTACCGCCTGGACCTCCTGGAAAAGCGCCTCCAGCGCTATGGGGACGTGGCCATCTTCAGCTACACCCTCCTCCTCACCGTGGAGGAGGAAGGGGGGCTAAGGCACCGGGCGGTGAACGAGAGCCGGGTGGCGGTGCGCTTCCCCGAAGGGTGGAAGGTGGTGCACGTGCACAAGAGCCCGGCGGGGTGAAGGCCACCCCGCCGGGGCGCGGTGCCCGTACTAAGTGGCTGCACGTTGATTTCGCGACACGGGTTGCCCGAAATAAGGCTTGGGAAGGTCCTTTTGGGGCCCCCACCGCGGCTTTCGCCGCGGTGGGGTACTTAGGCCCCCTCCTTCAGCCGCTCCACCACGGAGCGGTCCTCGAGGGTGGAGGTGTCCCCCTTGATCTCCTTCTCCCCGGCGGCGATCTGCCGGAGAAGGCGGCGCATGATCTTGCCCGAGCGGGTCTTGGGCAGGGCGTCGGTGAAGCGGACCTCGTCCGGGCGGGCGATGGGGCCGATGACCTTGGCCACGTGGGCCCTGAGCTCGTCCTTGAGGGCGTCCGAGGGGGTGTGCCCCTCCTTCAGGGTCACGAAGGCCACGATGGCCTCCCCCTTCACGGGATCGGGCCTCCCCACCACCGCCGCCTCGGCCACCGCGGGGTGGGAGACCAGGGCCGACTCAATCTCCATGGTGCCCAGGCGGTGCCCGGCCACGTTCAAGACGTCGTCCACCCGGCCCAGGATCAGGTAGTAGCCGTCCTTGTCCCGCCGGGCCCCGTCCCCGGTGAAGTAGACCCCGGGGTGCTGGCTGAAGTACTGCTTTAGGAAGCGCTCCGGGTCGCCCCAGACGGTGCGGAGCATGCTGGGCCAGGGGCGGGTGATGCAGAGGTGGCCTCCCTCGTCGGGGTTCTCCACGGGGCGGTGCTCGCCGTCCAAAATCTCGGGCACCACGCCGAAGAAGGGCTTCCCGGCGTGCCCCGGCTTCATGGCGTGGGCCCCGGGCAGGGTGGTGATCATGATGCCCCCCGTCTCCGTCTGCCACCAAGTGTCCACGATGGGGCAGCGGCCCTTGCCGATCACGTGGTAGTACCAGAGCCAGGCCTCGGGGTTGATGGGCTCCCCCACGGTGCCGAGGAGCCTCAGGGAGTCCAGGCGGTGCTTGCCCGGCCAGCCCTCGCCCCACTTCATGAAGCTGCGGATGGCGGTGGGGGCGGTGTAGAAGACGGTCACCCCGTACTTGTCCACGATCCGCCAGAAGCGGTCGGGCTCGGGCCAGTTGGGGGCCCCCTCGTACATCACCGTGGTGGCCCCGTTGAGGAGGGGCCCGTAGACCACGTAGGAGTGGCCCGTGATCCAGCCCACGTCGGCGGTGCACCAGTAGACGTCCTCGTCCTTGAGGTCAAAGACGAGCTTGGTGGTGTAGTAGACGTAGGTCATGTAGCCGCCCGTGGTGTGCAAGACCCCCTTGGGCTTCCCCGTGGAGCCCGAGGTGTAGAGGATGAAGAGGGGCTCCTCCGCCTCCATGGGCTCGGGATCGCACCGGTCGGAGGCGGCCTCCATGAGCTCGTGCCACCAGTGGTCCCGGCCCGGAGTCCAGGGCACCTCCTCCCCGGTGCGACGCACCACCACCACGTGCTCCACGCTCGTGGCGTCCTTTAGGGCCTCGTCGGCGTTCTGCTTGAGGGGGACGATCCCGCCCCGGCGGAAGCCCCCGTCGGCGGTGATGAGGACCTTGGCCTCGGCGTCCTTGATCCGGTCCGCGAGCGCCCCGGCGGAGAAGCCGCCGAAGACCACGGAGTGGACGGCCCCGATCCGGGTGCAGGCGAGCATGGCGATGGCCGCCTCGGGGATCATGGGGAGGTAGATGGTGACCCGGTCCCCCTTCTTCACCCCCAGGCGCTTGAGGACGTTGGCGAACTTCTGCACCTCGCGCCAGAGGTCATGGTAGGTGAGGACCCTCTCCTCCCCCGGCTCCCCCTCCCAAACGATGGCCGCCTTGTTGCGCCGCCAGGTCTTCACGTGCCGGTCCAGGGCGTTGTAGGAGAGGTTGGTCCTCCCCCCCACGAACCACTTGGGGTGGGGCAGGTCCCCTTCCAGGACCTTCCGCCAGGGTTCAAACCAGTGGAGCTCCGAGGCCACCCGTCCCCAGAATCCCTCGGGGTCGCGGACGCTCTCCTCGTAAAGGCGCTGGTACTCCTCCTCGCTCTTGATGTGGGCCTGCTTGCGGAACTCCTCGCTGGGGTAAAAGACCCGCTCCTCCTTGAGCACCGACTCCAGCCTGTCCATGCCTCCCTCCCTTACCTTGAAGGGTAGGCGCGGGACCAGGCGGGGTCAAGAAAGCGGGGTTTTTGCGCCATGCCCCAAAGAGGGCGTTTCTTGACCCGGCGCCTGGAGGGGTGGGAAGATAAGCTCAACCCATGGCGCGCAAGCGGGGGCTTTCCACCGTGCAGCAGGCCCTGCGCCTCTTGGCCTACCTGGCGGACCACCCGGAAGGGGTGGGGGCGAAGGAGGTGGCCCGCCTCCTGGGAAAGAGCCTCTCCTCCGCCTACGCCCTCCTCCACAGCCTGATGGAGGAGGGCTTCGTGGTGAAGGAGGAAGGGGGCTTCCGGCTCGCGCGGCAAAAGCCCGTCCCCTTGGAGCCCACGCCCTTGGAGGAGGCCTTGGAGGAACTCTACCTGCGCACCCGGGAGCGGTGCTACCTCGCCCTCCTCACCCCCCAGGGGGTGCGGCTCAAGACCCGGGGGCGGCAGGGCCAGCTCCACCCCCTGGGGGAGGCCCTGCCCCCGGAGTGGCACGCCCTGGCCCTGGGGAAGGTGCTCCTCGCCTTCGGGGACTTCCCCCTGCCCCCCCTCACCCCCAAGACCCCCTACACCCTCACCGACCCCCTGGCCCTGGAGGAGGAGCTGAAGCGCGTCCGGGCCTCGGGGCTTGCGGTGGAGATGGAGGAGTACGCCCTCGGGGTCTCCGGGGTGGCCGTCCCCCTCCTGAGCCCGGAGGGGCGCCTCCTCGGGGCCCTGGGGGTCAAGGTGCCCTCGCGCCGCTTCCCCTTCGCCTTCGGCCGCCTGGCCCGGGCCCTGGCCGAGGTGGCCCGGGTCTCCGCCCAGGTCCTGCCCGAGGAGGAGGCCCCCACCCCCCCGCCCGCCCTCCCCGAGCCGGGAAGGGTGGAGCGGATAGACCCCCCCGAGGCCCTCCGCCGCGCCGCCAACCTGCCCGACCCCCGGGCCGCCCACCGGGCGAGCCTCGAGGACCCCGAGGCCTTCTGGGAAGGCTTCGCCCGGGATTTCGCCTGGGAGAGGCCCTGGAAGGCGGTCTTCCGCCGGGAGGACCGGACCTGGTTCGCGGGCGGCCTCACCAACGTGGCCCTAAACGCCCTGGACCGGCACCTCCCGGAAAAGGCCCAGCAACTCGCCCTCCTCACCCTGGACGGGGAAGGGCGGCTTGGGAAGTGGACCTACAAGGAGGTCCGGGAGCTCTCAAGCAGGCTCGCCGGGCTTTTCCGGACCCTGGGGGTGGGGCGGGGGGACAGGGTGGCCCTCTACCTGCCCACGGGCCTCGAGGCCGCCCTCACCGCCTTGGCCTGCGCCCGGATCGGGGCGGTGCACGCGGCCCTGCCCCTGGGCCTGGGCCCGGAGGCCCTGAGGCGGCGCCTCGAGGACCTGAGGCCCCGGCTCCTCGTGGCGGCGGACGCCTACTTCTACCGGGGCCAGCCCGTGCGGGTGCGGGAGGTGGTGGAGGCCGCAATCCAAGGCCTGGACCTTAAGGTCCTCTGGCACGTCCGGGGAAGCCCCGAGTTTCTGGAGCGGCTTTACGAGGCCCGGCCCGCCGAGCCCGAGCCCGTGCCCGCAGCCCATCCCCTCTTCCTCCTTCCCACCTCGGGCTCCACGGGAAAGCCCAAGGGCGTGGTCCACGGCCACGGGGGGTACATGGTGGGGGTCGCCTGGGCCCTCCGGCACGTCTTTGACCTGAAACCGGGGGAGGTCTTCCACACCACCGCCGACCTCTTCTGGATCGTGGGCCACTCCTTCGGCCTCTACGCCCCCTTGCTTCTTGGCGGCACCTCCCTCCTCGTGGAGGACCGGCCCGACCATCCGAGCCCCGGGGCCTTTTACGAGCGCCTGGCCCACCTCGGGGTGGACGTCCTCCTCACCTCCCCTGCGGTGCTCCGGACCCTGAGGCGCCATGGGGAGGCCCGGCCCACGGGGCTCCGCCTGGCGGCGAGCGTGGGCGAGGTGCTGAGCCCCGAGATCTGGCGCTGGACCCGGGAGCACCTGGCCTGGCCCGTGGACAACTGGTGGCAGACGGAACTCGGGGCCCCCGCCTTGGCCACGCCCCCCGCCCTCCCGGCCAAGCCCGGCTACGTGGGCCTCCCCCTCCCCGGGGTGGAGGCCCGGGTGGTGGACGAGGAGGGACGGCCCCTCCCCCCCGGGACCAAGGGGCACCTGGTCCTCGGCGCCACGGGGCCCGCCCACATGGTGGACCTCCGGGGGGGGCACTCCCCCTGGCGGGGAGGCCTCTACTGGACGGGGGACCTCGCGGAGATGGATGAAGAAGGGTACTTCCGCATCCTGGGCCGCACCGAGGAGGTCATCAAGGTGGGCGAGGCCCGGATCGGCCCCGCGGAGGTGGAGGCCGTCCTCCTCACCCACCCCCAGGTGGCGGAGGCGGCCGCGGTGGGGGTGCCGGGGGAGGCGGGGGAGGAGATCGCCGTCTTCGTGGTGCCGCAGGCCCGGGAGTTCCCCGAGGAGCTCAAGCCCCTCCTGGCGGAAAAGCTCAAGGCCCACGTCCTGCGGCACCTGGGCCCTGTTCCGCCCCCCAGGGTCTTCTTCCGGGAACGCCTTCCCCGGACCCGCTCGGGAAAGATCCTGAGGCGGCTCCTTAAGGCGGAACTTCTCGGCCTAGACCCGGGGGACACCTCGGGACTGGAGGAGGACTATGGCGCTGGAAAAGCTCCTTAAGGTTCAGGAACGGCTTTGGGCACCTGAGGACTTGAGGGAGAGGGCGAACCTCCGGGACTACGCGGCGGAGTACCGGAAAAGCCTCGAGGACCCCGAGGGCTTCTGGGGCGCGTGGGCCCGGAGGTTCTACTGGGAAAAGCCCTTTGAGAAGGTCCTGGAGTGGAACCTCCCCGAGCACCGCTGGTTCCTGGGCGGCACCACCAACGCCGTCTACAACGCCCTGGAGCGGAACGTGGAAAGGGGCCTAAGGAACAAGGTGGCCCTCCTCTACCTCGCCGAGGACGGCCGGGAGGAGAAGCTCACCTACGGGGAGCTTTTGGACCGGGTGCGCCGCCTGGCCACGGGGCTTAGGCGCCTCGGGGTGGAAAAGGGGGACCGGGTGGTGATCTACATGCCCCTCACCCTGGAGGGCGTCATGGCCATGCTGGCCACGGCCTACCTCGGGGCCATCCACAGCGTGGTCTACGCCGGGCTTGGGGTCTCGGCCCTGAGGGAGCGCATCCTGGACGCCGGGGCCAAGCTCCTCATCGCCGGGGACGTGAGCTACCGCCGGGGCAAGGGGGTGGACCTCAGGAGCATCGCCGAGGAGGCCATCCGCGACCTCCCCCTCAAGGTGGTCTGGTTCCAGCGGGCCTACAAGGCGGAGCTCCCCGAGGGGCACCACGACTTCCACGAGCTCCTCTGGGAAAGCCCCCCGGAGGCCCGGGCGGAGATGGTGGACGCCGAGCACCCCCTCTTCATCCTCTACACCTCGGGCTCCACGGGGAAGCCCAAGGGCGTGGTCCACGTCCACGGGGGGTACATGGTGGGCACCACTTACCACCTGCGCACCTTCTTTGACGTGAAGGACGAGGACGTCTTCTGGGCCACGAGCGACATCGGCTGGATCGTGGGCCACTCCTACATCGTCTACGCCCCCCTCCTGGAAGGGGTGACCTCCGTCCTTCGGGAAGGGGCCCCCGACCACCCCGACCCCGGGGCCTTCTGGCAGGCGGTGGAGCGGTACCGGGTGAACGTGATGTTCACCGCCCCCACGGCGGTGCGCATGTTCATGAGGTACGGCCCCGAGTGGCCCAGGAAGTACGACCTTAGCTCCTTGCGCCTTTTGGCCGTGGCCGGGGAACCCTTGAACCCCGAGGCCATGAAGTGGGCCTACGAGCACCTGGTGGAGGGGGGCAGGCGGGGGTTCGTGGCGGACAACTGGTGGCAGACGGAGCTCGGCGGCCCCACCATAGGGACGCCCCTCGTCCTCCCCGCCAAGCCCGGCTTCGCCGGGGTGGCCCTCCCCGGGGTGGAGGCGGCGGTGGTGGACGAGGAGGGGAGGCCCGTGCCCCCGGGGCAGGGCGGGCTTCTCGTCCTCAAGCGGCCCTTCCCCCACATGATGCGCACCGTCTGGGGGAACCACGAGCGCTACCTCCAGTACTGGCGGGAGATCCCAGGCGGGGTCTACGCCAGCGGGGACGTGGCGAGCCGGGACGAGGAGGGGTACTTCAGCGTCCTGGGCCGGGCGGACGACGTCTTGAACGTGGCCGGGCACCGCATCGGCACCGCCGATGTGGAAAGCGCCCTGGTCTCCCATCCCGCCGTGGCCGAGGCCGCGGTCATCGGCGTCCCCGACCCCCTGAAGGGGGAGGCCATCAAGGCCTTCGTGGTCCTTAGGCTTGGGCAAACCCCCTCGGAGGAGCTGAAGGAGGCCCTCGTCCAGCACGTGCGCCGGGAGCTTGGCCCCATCGCCACGCCGAGCGAGGTGGTCTTCCTGGACAAGCTCCCCAAGACCCGCTCGGGGAAGATCCTGAGGCGGCTCCTCAAGGCCAAGGAGCTGGGCAAGGACCCCGGGGACCTCTCCACCCTCGAGGAGTAGGCTTCGCCCCGTTGGGCCGCTTTTCCGGGGCCCCATGCTGGCCCGGGCCAGCATGGGGCGGCCTCACCTCTTCCGCTTCTTCTCCTGGCGCATGAGCCGCCGGCGCTCCGCCCGGGAGAGGCCCGGCTGGGGCGGAGGGGTGGCGCGCTTCCTTTCCACCCCGAAGACCTCGGAAGGCTCCGGCTTGGCCTCGGGCACGGGCACGTAAGGCGCCTCCCGCACGGGCCGCACGGGCTCGGCCTCCACCTTGAGGCGGAAGAGGAACTTGGCCACCTCGCTCTTGATGAAGGCCACCATCTCGTTGAAGAGGCGGGTGGCCTCAATCTTGTACTCCTGGAAGGGGTCCTTCTGGCCGTAGCCCCGAAGGAAGATCCCCTGGCGGAGGACGTCCAGGTTGTGGAGGTGCTCCTTCCAGGCGTTGTCCACCACGTTGAGGATGACGAAGCGCTCCACGGCCCGCATGAGGGGCGGGGAAAGCTCGGCCTCGCGGGCCTCGTAGGCCTTGAGGGCGGCCTCCACGAGCCTCTCCACCGCCTCCTCGGCCTTCAAGCCCCTAAGCTCCGCAAAGGGGAAGCCCTGAAGCTGGGGCACGGTGTCCAGGAGGGTGGCCTTGAGGCCCTCGAGGTCCCAGTCCTCGGGGTGGACCTCGGGGTTCAGGAAGTTCTCCGCCAGAGAGGCCACCGTCTCCTCCACCATGCCGATGGCGGCCTCCTTCACCTCCTCGTCCTTGCCGAGGAGGATCAGGCGGCGCTGGGCGTAGATCACCTCCCGCTGGCGGCTTAAGACGTCGTCAAACTGGAGAAGCTGCTTCCTGATGGCGAAGTTCCGGTCCTCCACCCGCTTCTGGGCCCGCTCAATGGAGCGGGTCACCATGGGGTGCTCTATGGGCTCGGAATCGTCAAAGCCCATGCGGTCCAGCATGGCGATGACCCGGTCGGAGGCGAAGAGGCGCATGAGGTCGTCGTCAAAGGAGACATAAAAGCGGCTTCCCCCGGGGTCCCCCTGGCGCCCGGCGCGGCCGCGGAGCTGGTTGTCTATGCGGCGGGACTCGTGCCGCTCGGTGCCGATGATGAAAAGCCCGCCCAAGGCCCGGACCCGCTCCTCGTCCCGCTTGCACTCCTCCCGAATCTCGCGGATCCTTTCCAGAAGCTCCTCCCGGATCCCGAGCTCCTGGGCGAGGGCCCTGGCCTCCTCCTCCTTCCCCGCCACCATCTTCTTGATGAAGAGCTCCACCTTCCACTCGTACCGGTCAAAGCCCTCCTTCTCCAGGAGGGCGGCGGCCAGGTACTCGGGGTTGCCCCCGAGCTTGATGTCCGTGCCCCGCCCCGCCATGTTGGTGGCGATGGTGACCGTCTTGCTCCGCCCCGCCTGAGCCACGATCTCCGCTTCCCTGGCGTGGTGCTTGGCGTTGAGAACCTGGTGGGGGATCCCCTGGCGGAGGACGGCAAGGGTGTGCACCGCCCGCTTCAGGCCCTCCCAGGCCGTCCTGAGGTTCCCCTTGGGCGGGATGAGGGCCTCAAAGGGGGCGAGGTCCTCGTCCTTGAGCTGGGCGGGCCTTTCCAGAAGCTTCCTGAGCTTCTCCCACTCGGGGCCCTGCTGCTTCTGGCTCGCCTTCTTGAAGAGCTCCAGGCGCATCTCCAGCCTGGGGAGATAGAGCCTGGGCTCCTTGAGCATCTGGGAGAGGCGTTCGGACTTCTCAATGCTGATGGTGCCCACGAGGACGGGCTGGCCCCGCTCGTACTTCTCGGCGATCTCCTCCACCACGGCGTAGAACTTCCCCTTTTCCGTCCGGTAGACCACGTCGGGGAAGTCCTTGCGGATCACCGGGCGGTTGGTGGGCACCACGACCACGTCCATCCCGTAGATCTCCTGGAACTCCTTCTCCTCGGTCTTGGCGGTGCCCGTCATCCCCGCCCGCTTCTCGTAGAGGCGGAAGAAGTTCTGGTAGGTGATGGTGGCCAGGGTCTGGTTCTCCCGCTCAATCCGGACCCCCTCCTTGGCCTCAATGGCCTGGTGGAGGCCCTCCCCGTAGCGGCGGCCCGGCATGAGGCGGCCCGTGAACTCGTCCACGATGATGACCTGGCCGTCCTGGACGATGTAGTCCCGGTCCCGGTGGTAGAGCTCCTTCGCCCGGATGGCCTGGATGAGCATGTGGGCGAGCTCCATGTTCTCCGGGCTGAAGAGGCCCTCAATGCCGAGGAGCTTCTCCGCCTTGGCGATGCCCTGGAGGGTGAGGTGGACGGAACGGTTCTTCTCCTCAATGGTGTAGTCCCCCGTGGGCTCCTTGCGCACCCCGGGCTCGGCGGGCAGGCCCCTTTCCAGCTTCTTGGCGATCTCCGCCATCTTGTAGTAGAGGTCGGTGGCCTTCTCCGCGGGGCCAGAGATGATGAGGGGGGTGCGGGCCTCGTCAATGAGGATGGAGTCCACCTCGTCAATGATGGCGTAGTGGAGGGGGTGGTCGTGGCGGAGGACGAGCTGGTCGGGGCTTATGGCCATGTTGTCCCGCAGGTAGTCAAAGCCGAGCTCGGAGTTGGTCACGTAGGTGACGTCGGCGAGGTAGGCCTTGCGGCGCTCCGCCGGGGTGGAGGCGTGCTGGATCACCCCCACGGAGAGGCCCAGGCCCCGGTAGACGGGCCCCATCCACTCGGCGTCGCGCCGGGCCAGGTAGTCGTTCACCGTGACCACGTGGACGCCCTTCCCCGTGAGGGCGTTTAGGGCCACGGCCAAGGTGGCCACCAAGGTCTTGCCCTCGCCCGTCTTCATCTCGGCGATCTTGCCCTCGTGGAGGACGGCCCCGCCGATGAGCTGGACGTCAAAGTGGCGCATGCCCAGGTAGCGCTTGGCCGACTCCCGGGTGAGGGCGAAGGCCATGGGGAGGAGCTCGTCCAGGGAGGCCCCCTTCTCGTGCTTCTCCTTGAGCTCCCGGTAGGCGGCGGCGAGGTCGGGGAGCTTCTCCACCTCGGCCTCGAGGCGGTTCACCGGCTCCACCACCTGCTTGTAGTAGCGGGCGATCTCGCGCTCGTTGTTGTCAAAAAGCTTCCGTATGAGGCCCAACATCCTAAGGCCGATTGTACCCCTTGGGGATGAGAAACCCCTTTACACCCCCACGCAGGCCAAGGCCGGCACGGGAGGCGAAGGGGCCGCTTCCCTTTCCCCCCACCCGCACGGGGCGGCCTCAGGCCTCCTCCAAGGGCCAGTAGGCCGTGGCCCCCAAGGAGAGGGGGCTTGGGGGGAAACCCCTCTGGTGGCGGCGCCAGGCGGCGAGGGCGATCATGGCCCCGTTGTCCTGGGAAAGGCCCCGGGGCGGGAAATGCACCTCTAGGCCCGCCTCCTTAAAGCGCTCCTGGAGCGCCCGGTTCGCCGCCACCCCCCCGGCCACCAGGAGGACCCGGTGGCCCGTGTCCTTCGCCGCCTTTAGGACCACCTCGGCGAGGTGGGCGATGGCCGCCTCCTGGAAGCCCTTGGCGAGGGCGGGCTTGGGAAGGCCCTTCTCCACCAGCTGCAGGGCCTTGGTCTTGAGCCCGGAGAAGCTGAAGTCGTACCCCTCCTGGCCCCTCAAGGGCACGGGGAAGGAAATGGCCTCCTCGGCCTCCTCCGCCAGGCGCTCCACCTCGGGCCCCCCGGGAAAGCCGAGGCCCAAGAGCCTCGCCACCTTGTCAAAGGCCTCCCCGGCGGCGTCGTCCCGGGTGGCCCCGAGGAGGCGGTAGCGGCCGAGGTCCAGGACCTCGTAGAGGTGGGTGTGCCCCCCCGAGGCCACCAGGGCGAGGAAGGGGGGGGTTAGCCCTTCGGGCCAGGCGGCGGCGATGTGGCCCTCCAGGTGGTGGATGGCGTAGAAGGGCCGGTCCAGGGCGAAGGCCATCCCCTTGGCGAAGGCGTACCCCACGAGGAGGGCCCCGATGAGGCCGGGCCCCCGGGTGGCGGCCACGAGGTCCAGGTCCTTTGGCCTAAGGCCCGCCTCGGCCAGGGCCCTTTCCACGAGGAGGGGGAGGGCCTTTAGGTGCTCGCGGCTCGCAAGCTCCGGCACCACGCCGCCAAAGGCCTCGTGCAGGCGCACCTGGCTCGCCACCAGGTTCACCCGCACCTGGCCGTCTTCCACCAAGCCCACCCCCGTGTCGTCGCAGGAGGTGTCAATCCCCAAGACCCACACCGCCTCTACTCTAACAGGGGTAGCCTTAGGGCAGGGTGCTCTGGCTCCTCCTTCCCGTCCTCCTTCTGGTCTACCTCCTCTACCGGAGGCGGGCCCCAAGGGCGAGGCCCTGGGCCGGGGTGTGGCTTTGGAAGAGGGGGCGGGCGAGGCGCTTCCGGCCCCGGCTTGACCTGAGGCTTCTCCTCCTCCTCCTGGGGGCGGCCCTCATGGTCCTCGCCCTCGAGGACCCCCCCCTCGCCCCAGGCCCCTTGGTCCTGGTGGTGGACGCCTCGGCCAGCATGGCCGCAAGGGAGGGGAAGGGAACCCGGCTGGACCTCGCCAAGGAGAGGGTCCTCCCCCTTTTGGAAAGGTCTCCGGAAGCGGTCTTGGTGCGGGCCGGGGAGAGGCCCGAAGCCTTCGGCCCCGCCCCCGGGATCGCCCTAAAGGAGAAGCTCCTCGCCCTGGAGGCCAAGGACCGGAAAGGGGACCTGGAGGCGGCCATCGCCCTGGGGCGGCGGCTCCTTAAGGCCCCGGTGGTGGTGGCCACGGACGGCCCCCCGCCCCCCGGGGTGGAGGGGTACGTGGGCGTGGGAAGCCCTAGGGAGAACCTGGGGATCGTGGCGGTGGCGGCGGGGTTTTTGGCCCTGGGCAACGGCGCAGGCCGCCCCCTCCTGGCCCAGGTGGAGGTGGGGGGGAAGACTTTCCGGATAGAAGTCCCCCCCCGGGGCTACGCCCGCCTTCAGGGCCTCCCCCAAGCCTTCTCCGCCCGGCTCCTAGGAGAAGACGCCCTTCCCCTGGACGACGAGGCCGCCTTCGGCCTAAGGCGCCTCGGGGTGGACTACCCGAGGCTTCCCGCCCTGGAAAGGCTTTTCCGCCTCCTGGACGCCTTCCCTGGAAGCGAGGTCCGGGTGCGCCTCGCCACGCCCCAAGGCGCCCCCGAAGGCCCCACCCTCTACCTCGCCCCCGAAGGGGGAAGCCCCCTTCCCGTCCTCCTCACCGCCCCCCACCCCCTCCTGGAGGGGGTGGCCCTCCTTGGGGAGAGCCTCCCCCCGCCCCCGCCCCCCAAAGGCCCTTGGCAGCCCCTGGCCGAGGGGGAAGGAGGGGTGGGGCTCCTCTACGCCGCGGAAGGGGGGCTCTACCTCCCGCCCCTTGTGGCCGTACAGGACCGCCCCTTCTTTCCCCTTCTCGTCTACAACTTCCTCAAGCCCTACCGGGAGGCGCGCACCGGCCTCCTCGCCCCCGAGGAGACCCTCCTCCCCACCCCCGAGGCGGGCTTCCTCCCCCGAAGCCCGGGGGGAGCGGGCCGCTTCCTCGCCCTCCTCGCCGCCCTGGTGCTTCTCCTCGAGGCCCTGCGCTTTCGGAGATAATGGGGCCATGCGCTTCCGCCCCTTCACCGAGGAGGACCTAGAGCGGCTCAACCTGGTGGCGGGAGGGAGGCCCGTAAGCCTCGGCGCCCTCCGCCACTTCGCCCGCACGGGCCACTCCTTTCTCGCCGAGGAGGGGGAGGAGCCCATGGGCTTCGCCCTGGCCCAGGCGGTGTGGCAAGGGGAGGCCACCACGGTCCTCGTCACCCGGATTGAGGGAAGGAGCGTGGAGGCCCTAAGGGGCCTCCTCCGGGCGGTGGTGAAGAGCGCCTACGACGCCGGGGTCTACGAGGTGGCCCTCCACCTGGACCCCGAACGCAAGGAGCTGGAGGAGGCCCTGAAGGCGGAGGGCTTCGCCCTCGGCCCCCTGGTCCTCGCGGTGCGGGTTCTGGGGAGCCGGGGCGCGCGGGGCGAGACCCGGGGCGTCCTAGAATAGGAGGGGTATGAACCGCGTGCTCATCGGCATCCGGGGGGAGCCCACCCCCGAGGGGATGGAGCGGATCCTAAAGGCCCTGAGGGGCCTGGAAGGGGTGAGCCAGGCCCAGGCCACGGGGCCCGCCCAGGTCCTGGTGGAGTACGACCCCCAGACCCTCACCGTCATGGACCTGATCCGCACCATCCGGGAAGAGGGCTTCCTGGCGGGGATGCTCTAAGGGGCGAGCTTCACGGCGGTGCCGCTCGCCGTCACCATGAGCATGGAGTTCCCCGAACCCAGGACCTCGTAGTCCAGGTCCACGCCCACCACCGCGTCCGCCCCCAGGCGGCGGGCGGCCTCGGCCATCTCGGCGAGGGCGGTCTCCCGCGCCCGGCGGAGCTCCGCCTCGTACGCCCCGCTGCGCCCACCCACGAGGTCCCGGATCTGGGCCAGGAGGTCCCTCAGGACGTTGGCCCCCACGATGGCCTCCCCGAAGACGATGCCCAGGTACCGCTCTATCCGCCTTCCCTGCACCTCCGAGGTCGTGGTGAGGATCATGCCCCCATAATAAGGGGGTGCTGCCCGAGCCGCTTCGGGGCTATTCCAGCTACCGGGAGTGGCTGGAGGCGGAGGAGGAGTTCAAGGGGAGGGTGGTCTTCGCCCGCCTCCTCCCCAAGGCCCCCCCAAGGCCCGCGCCCTACGAGGGGGCCTTCGCCGGGGTCCTCCAGGCCCTGGGCCTCACGCCCTACCTCCACCAAAAAAGGGCCCTAAAGCAGGTGGAGGCGGGGGCCAACGTGGTCCTCGCCTACCCCACCGCCGCCGGGAAAAGCCTGGTCTACCAGGCCCCGGTGTTGCAGGCCGCCCTCGAGGGGGCCACGAGCCTCCTCCTCTTCCCCACCAAGGCCTTGGCCCACGACCAGCTCCGCCGCCTCCGGGCCATGGCCCAGGTCCTGGGGGTGGAGGGCGTCTTCCCCTACGACGGGGACACCCCCTCCGCCACCCGGCGGCAGGCCCGGGAGCGGGGCCTCGTCCTCCTCTCCAACCCCGACATGCTCCACTACGGCCTCCTGCCCCGCCACCCGGACTGGGCCCCCTTCCTCGCCCGGCTCCGCTACGTGGTTCTGGACGAGCTCCACGCCTACCGGGGGGTGTTCGGCACCCACGTGGCCCTGATCCTGAGGCGCCTCCTCCGCCTGGCCCGGCACTACGGGGCCTCCCCCCAGGTCCTCGCCGCAAGCGCCACCATCGCCAACGCCCGGGAGCACGCGGAAGCCCTCACGGGCCTCCCCTTTGAGGAGCTCAAAGCCCAGGTGGCCCGGACGGAGCGGGAACTCCTCGTCCTCCTCCCCAAGCCCTTGGACCGGAGGGGGGAGCGCAGGCGGAGCCCCCTCCTCGAGGCGGCCTACCTGGCCCGGCGCCTGGCGGAGGCAGGGCTCAAGGGGCTCGTCTTCGCCGGGGCCCGCAAGTCGGCGGAGCTCATCGCCCGCTACGCCGCCCACCCCCTGGTGCGGCCTTACCGGGCGGGGTACACGGCCCGGGAGCGCCGCCGCCTGGAGGCGGACCTCAAGGAGGGGCGGGTGCGGGTCCTGGTCTCCACCAGCGCCCTGGAGCTTGGAGTGGACATCGGGGAGCTGGACGCCGTGGTCCTGGTGGGCTACCCGGGTTCCACCGCCGCCTTCTGGCAGCGGGCGGGCCGGGCGGGCCGGGGGGAACGGCGGGCCCTCTTGGTCTACATCCCCCGGGAGGACCCCATGGACGAGTACTTCCTCCACCGCCCCGCCCTCCTCCTGGAAAGCCCGCCCGAGGAGGCGGTGGCGGACCCGCAAAACCCCGTCCTCTGCCCCCTGCACCTCCACGCGGCGGCCCGGGAAAAGCCCCTATCGGCGGAGGAGCTCCTCTGCCCCGAGGCCCGGGCCACCTTAAAGGAGCGGAACGGGCGGTTCTTCACCCCGAAGCCCAACCCCCACCGGGAGATCACCCTGAGGGGCCTCGGCGCCACCTTCACCCTGCGGGGCCCGGACGGGGAGGTGTTGGGCTACCTGGACGAGCGGCAGGCCTACTGGGAGGCCCACCCCGGGGCCATCTACCTGCACCAGGGGGAGAGCTACCTGGTGCGCAACGTGGACCTGGCCCGGCGCGAGGTCTGGCTCCTTCCCGCCCTGGAGGACTACTACACCGAGCCCCGGGCGGAGACGGACCTCGAGGTCCTCTCCGGGGAGGAGGTGGGCCCCGGGGTGTGGGTGGGCCGGGTGGTCCTGAGGGAGCGGGTGGTGGGGTACGTGAAGAAGCGCTTCTACACGGGGAGCGTCCTGGAGGAGGTGCCCCTGGAGATGCCGGAGGTCTCCTTCCCCACGGAGGCGCTCTGGTTCCACCCGCCCGAGGCCGTCCCCGCCTTCCAGATCCCCGGAGGGATCCACGCCCTGGAGCACGCCATGATCGGCCTCTTGCCCCTCTTCGTCCTGGCGGAGCGGCAGGACGTGGGCGGGATCTCCTACCCCTTCTACCCCAGGCCCCTCCCCTCCCCGGGCGGGCCCACGGTCTTCATCTACGACGGCTACCCCGGGGGGGTAGGGTACGCCCGCCGGGCGGCCCGGCGCTTCCCCGAGTGGCTCAAGGCCACCCTGGACCTCCTCCGCTCCTGCCCCTGCGAGGAGGGCTGCCCTCGGTGCGTCCTCTCCCCCAAGTGCGGCAACGGCAACCAGTACCTGGACAAGAAGGCGGCCCTGGCCCTCGCCCTGGCCTTGGCCCACCCCTTAGACTGAGGGGCATGAGGCCTGTGGAGGAAAGCCCGGAGGAGTTCCTGGCCCGCTTCGCCGCCCACCGGGTGGAGGTGAGGCTCTACCCCGAGCCCTGGGGGAGCCCGCTCCTCGAGGTCCAGACCCCGGCGGGGTTCGTCTACGCCATGGACCGGGGCGCGCCCCCGGCCCCGGTGGGGGAAGCGCGGGTCCTCTTCCACGGCCTCGCCCGAAAGGTCGCCCGGGCCCAGGGGAAGGAGGGCGTCTTCCGGGAAGGGGCGGCCTACCGCCTCGTGGGCCCGGCGCGTCCTCTGGAGGAGGGGTTTTACCTCCTTTTGGCCCGGGGGCTTCCCGTGGTGGTCCACTGGGAAGGCCCCATGCCCGAGGAGGCCGAGGTCCTCCTCTGGCCCCCCCTGATGCTCTTCCGGGAGTAAGCGTGCGCTGCGCCTGCGGCCAGAAGAACCCCCCCGAGGCCCGGTACTGCCTGGCCTGCGGCCAGCTCCTCGGGGCGAAGCTTCCCCGGGAGACCCGGTTCGTGAGCGTGGTCTTCTTTGACCTGGCGAACTCCACCGAGGCCTTCCGCCAGGGGCTTTCCCCGGCCTACCGGCGCCTAAGGGAGGCCCTCGAGGAGGCCGCAGGCCGGGCCCGGGCCCGGGGGGGGTTCGTCCACCGCTTCCTGGGGGACGGGGTCCTGGTCTTCTTCGGGGCCCCCAGGAGCCAGGGCCTCGAGCCTTGGCGGGCCCTGGCCGCCGCCTGGGACATGGTCCGGCACTCCCCCTTCCCCGCCCGGGCCGGGGTGGCGAGCGGGGAGGCCCTCTGGGGGCCCTTGGGCAGCGGGTACGCCGGGGAGCCCACCCTCCTCGGCCCCCCGGTGAACCTGGCCGAGCGCCTCTCCAAGCTCGCCGCCCCCGGGGAGGTCCTCACCGAGGCCACCACCCTGCGCCTCGCCCCCGGGGCGGAGGGGGCGCTTCTGGGAAGCCGGGAGGTCAAGGGGATGGGCCAGGTGCCTGTCTACCGCCTGGTCCGGCTTGCCCTGGACCTCCCGCCCCACCGCAGGCCCCTCCTCCAGACCCTGGAGGCGCGCCTTTTTACGGAAAGGCGCCTGGTGGTCCACGGGCCTGCGGGAAGCGGGAAGAGCTTTCTCCTCGAGGTCTTCCGCGAAAGGCGGGCCCGGGGCCTTCCCTTCCC
The DNA here is from genome assembly GCF_019974155.1 of Thermus thermophilus. Lineage (NCBI taxonomy): Bacteria > Thermotogati > Deinococcota > Deinococci > Thermales > Thermaceae > Thermus > Thermus thermophilus. The sequence goes on along the minus strand of NZ_AP025158.1, from coordinate 634,539 downwards.
CACGGTGCGGCTTCAGCGCATGGGGCCCGAGATGCCCCTCCGGGCCACCCTCTACCGGGCGGTGACCGAGGCCTTCGGCGCCCCGGAGGCCCTCCTCCGGAACCTCCCCGAGGGCCTGGCCGAAGCTTTGGCCTACAGCCTCGGCCTCGCCCCCAGGCCCCCGTGGGAGAAGCGCGCGCTGGACGAGGCCATCCTCGCCGCCTGGCGGGAGGCCCTAATGGGGCTAAAGACGCCCCTTCTCCTCCTCCTCCAGGACCTCCACTACCCGGACCGCACCCTGGAGCGCTTCCTGGGGCAGATGCCGGAAAACCTCCTGGTGCTCGCGGAAAGCCGCAGGCCCCTCTTCCCCGCCCGCCTCGGCCTGGAGGGCCTCGAGGCCCCGCCCCTCCTCGCCCTCCAGCCCGCCTTGGACGCCCTCCCCGTCCCCGAGCGCACCGCCCTCCTCGCCATGGGGGTCCTGGGGGAGGTGCCCCCCGAGGTGGTGGAGGCCATCGCCGGGCCCTTCTCCCGGGAACGGCTCGTGGCGGAGGGCCTTCTGGTCCACGGGCGCGTCCCGCCCCCCCTCGCCGAGGCCGCGCGGCGCCTCGTCCCCGAGGAGGAGCGAACCCAGTGGCGCCGGCTCGCCGCCAGGCTTCTCGCCGCCCAGGGGCGCCTGGAGGAGGCCGCCCACCACCTGGCCGAGGCGGGCGAGGCCCGGGAGGCCGCCCACCTCCTCCGCGTCCAGGCCCAGGCCCTGTGGCGGGAGGGCCACCCCGACCGGGCCCTCCCCCTCTACCAAAAGGCGGAAGGGCTCGCCCCGCCCGGCTGGCGGGCCTCCTTGGCCGCGGAGGCCCAGGACGCCCTCGCCTCCCTGGGCCGGGCGGAAGAAGCGGCCTCGGGGCCAAGGCGGGAGGACGCTGTGCTTGCCCGCTACCGCGAGCTCCGCGCCCGCCCCGAGGCGGAGGCCCTCCTCGCCCTCCTCCCCGCCCTCAAGCCTTACCCCCTGGAGCAGGCCGAGGCCCGGCTTCTCCTCGCGGGCCTCCTCTGGCGGGCCTTCCGGCCCCGGGAGGCCCTGGCGGTCCTCGCCGAACCCCCCCACCCCGCGCTTCCCCCGGACCCCGTCCTGGAGCACCAAAGCCTCAAGGCGGGCCTCCTCATGGACCTGGGGCGGCACGCGGAGGCCGAGCCCCTCCTCGAGGGCCCCCTCCCCGAGGGCCTCGAGGCCCGGGCCCGCTTCGGCGCCGCCCGCCTCCGCCTCCTCCTGGAGACGGGGAGGCTGGCCCAGGCCCTGGAGGAGGGGGAAGGGCTTTACGCCAAGACCCCCCACCCCTGGATGGCCGCCGCCCTCCTCGGCGCCTGGACCCTAAAGGACCGCTTCCCCGAGGCCCTCTTCCGGGAGGCCCTGGCCCACCCGGACGGCCGGGGCCTCGCCCTTCTGGCCCTGGCCCACCGCCGCTGGCGGCGGGGGGAGGACCCGGTGCCCCTCTTCAAGGAGGTCCTCAAGGAGGCCCGGCGCCTGCCCAACCCTTACCTCCACCACCTCGCCCTCTCCTCCCTGGCCCTCTACCTCTGGCCCAAGGCGCCGCGGAAAGCCCAGGCCCTCTCCCAACACCTCCTCTACCACACCCACAAAACGGGCTTCCTCGTCCACCTGGAGGTGGCCCGCCTCCTCCGAGCCCAGCTCCTTCTGGAAACGGGGGAGCGGGTGGACCACCTTTTGGGCTTCACCCCCTCCCTCCCCCTCACCCGCGCCTGGAAGGCCGCCCTCCAGGGCCAGGAAGCCGCCGAGGACCTGGAGGGGTACGGTATCCTGGGGAGGTGGGTCAGGAGGCTTTGGCGTAGGGGGGCGGCATGGACGCGGGCCAGGCGGTGGAGCTGATCAAGTCCCGCCTCTCCTTGCGGGAGGTGGTCTCCCGCTACGTGGCCCTGAAGCCGGCGGGCCGCGGCCGCTGGAAGGGCCTCTGCCCCTTCCACCAGGAGAAGACCCCCTCCTTCTACGTGGACGAGGAGAAGGGCCTCTTCTACTGCTTCGGGTGCAAGGCCGGGGGCGACCTCTTCGCCTTCGTCCAAAGGGCGGAGGGGCTGGACTTCCCCGAGGCCTTGGAAAGGCTCGCGGAGGAGGCGGGGGTGGAGCTTCCCCGGCGGAAGGCCCCGGAAAGGCGCCGGGAGCTCCTCGAGGTCCTGGCCCTGGCCCAAACCTACTTCCTGGAGCACCTCAACGCCCACCCCGAGGCCCTGGCCTACCTGAGGAAGAGGGGCCTCACGGAGGAGAGCGTGGCCCGCTTCGGCCTGGGTTACGCCCCGCCCAAGGGGGACGGGCTCGTGGCCTTCCTCGCCCGGCACGGGGTGGCCCCGGAGGAGGGCGTGCGGGCCGGGGTGCTGGCGGAGCGGCAGGGGCGCATCTTTGACCGCTTCCGCCACCGCATCACCTTCCCCATCAAGGACGCCTTCGGGCGCATCGTGGCCTTCACCGGGAGGGCCCTGGGGGAGGACGGGCCCAAGTACCTGAACACCCCCGAAACCCCCCTTTTCCGCAAGCAGGAGGTCCTCTTCGCCTACCCCGAGGCCCGGCCCGCCTTGAGGGAAGGCCGGGCCATCGTGGTGGAGGGGCTCTTTGACGCCATCGCCCTGCACCAGCTGGGCTTCCCGGAGACGGTGGCCGTGCTGGGCTCGGGCCTCTCCGAGGGGCAGGCCCTCCTCCTCAAGAAGGCGGGGGTCTTGGAGGTCTACCTGGCCTTTGACGCCGACGAGGCCGGGCAGAAGGCCACCTTGCAGAGCCTGAACCTGGAGCTCGCCCCCAGGTTCCTCTTCTACGCCGTCCGCCTCCCCGCCAAGGACCCGGGGGAGCTCCTCCTCCACCCCGAGGGAAGGGCCCTCTTCCAGAAGGCCCTGGAGGAGGCCCTCCCGGAGGTGGCCTTTCGCTTTGAGGAGGCGAGCCGGGGCCTGGACCTCTCCCGGCCCGAGCACAAGCGGAAGGTCCTCGAGGCCCTCACCCCCAGGATGCTCTCCCCGGAGCCCTTTGACCCCGTGGCCGAACGGCTCAAGGCCCTGGTGGTGGAGCGCCTGGGCCTTTCCCCCAAGAGCCTCGAGGACTACCTGGCGAGCCTTAGGACCCGGGGGCGGCCCGCCCCTCCCCCACCGCCCCCACCCCCCACCCCTGGCAACAAGACCCTCCTTTTGGAGCTGGACGCCATCGCCCTCCTCCTCTCCGCCCCGGAGGAACGCTTCCTGGAGCTCGTGGACCACGTGGAGACCCAGGTCTGGCCCCCGGAGGGTTCCTTCCTCGGGGACTTCCTCGCCCTGGCCCGGAGGGAGCCCCGGCGGGACCACCTCCGCCGCGTCCTAAGCCAGCGGGAGGAAGGAGGAAGGCTCTTTGAGCGCCTGCTCCTCGCGCCCCGGGGGGAGGACCCCAGGCTCCAGGAGAAGCTGGACCACACCCTGGCCCGTTTGCGGGAAGCCTACCTCCAGGAGCGGCTCGCCAAGGTCAAGGCGGCCCTCGCCCAAAACCCCGACCCCCCCACCCTGGAGCGCCTCCTCAAGGAGTACCAGGAGATCCGGGCGGCCATAGAGGCGGAGCGCCGCCTCTACAAGCGGCGCCCCCCTCCTTCGGGCTGGTTCGCCTAGAGCCGTTCCGTGGCCTCGGCCATGGCCCTAAGCCTTTCCCCGTGCTCCGGGGAAAGCTCTCCCGGAAGGAGCCGCCAGGCCCAGTTGCCCGAGGGCCTTCCCGGGTAGTTCATCCGGGCCTCGCTGCCCAAGGCCAGGACGTCCTGCACCGGGTAGACGGCGAGCCGGGCCACGGACTTCATCCCCAGGCGCATCAGGGCCCAGGGCACCTCCTCCTCTTCCCGGAAGAAAATCCCCCAGTCCGCCAAATAGCGCGCCATGAAGGCCTTCTCGTGGGGGGTGGCCGTGCGGTACCAGCCCAGGGTGGTGTCGTTATCGTGGGTGCCGGTGTAGACCACCACCCGGCCGTGGGAAGGGTAGTTGTGGGGGAGGAAGGGGTTTTCCATCCCGTCGTCAAAGGCGAACTGGAGGACCTTCATCCCGGGAAGGCCGAAGCGGTCGCGCAAGGCCTCCACCTCAGGGGTGATGACCCCCAGGTCCTCGGCCAGGATGGGCACCTGGCCGAAAGTTTCCTGGATCTTCTGGAAAAGCTTCTCCCCCGGGGCCTTGACCCAACGCCCCTCCACCGCCGTGGGGCAGCTTGCGGGGATCTCCCAGTAGGCCTCAAAGCCGCGGAAGTGGTCTATGCGCACCAGGTGGAAGAGCTCCAGGGCCTTTTCCAGGCGGCGGATCCAGAAGGAAAACCCCTCCCGCTCCAGGACGTCCCAGCGGTAGAGGGGGTTGCCCCAGCGCTGGCCCGTCTCCGAGAAGTAGTCGGGGGGCACCCCGGCCACCACCGTGGGGCGGCCCTCCTCGTCCAGGTGAAACCACTCGGGGTGGGCCCAGACCTCGGCGGAGTCCTCGGCCACGAAGATGGGCATGTCCCCGAGGATCCGGATGCCCAACGCCTCGGCCTCCGCCTTCAGGGCCCCCCACTGGCGGAAGAAGAGCCACTGGGTGAAGGCGTGGAAGGCCACCTCCTCGGCCAGGGCGCTTTTCGCCTCCCTCAGGGCCTGCTCTTCCCGCTTCCTCAGGGGAAGGGGCCACCGGTTCCAGGGAAGCCCCCCGTGCGCCCCCTTTAGGGCCATGAAGAGGGCGTAGTCCTCAAGCCACCAGGCCTCCTTTTCCCGGAAGGCGGCGAAGTCCTCCCGCTCCTCCGGGGGGGCCTTTTCCTGGAAGCCCCGGAAGGCCTCCTTAAGCGCGGGCCACTTCCAGGCGTAGAGGAGGCCGTAGTCCACCCGGCCTTGGGGGAAGCCGGGGTCTTCCAGGCGCACGTAGCCCCGCTTTGCGAGGGGCCTGAGGTCTACCAGGTAGGGGTTTCCGGCGAAGGCGCTGAAGGACTGGTAGGGGGAGTCGCCGTAGCCCGTGGGGCCCAAGGGGAGGACCTGCCAGTACTGCCCCCCCGCCTCCTTGAGGAAGCGCAGGAAGTCCCGGGCCTCCTGGCCCAGGACGCCCACGCCGTAGGGGCCGGGGAGGCTCGTGGGGTGGAGGAGGAGGCCGAACGCGCGGGGAAGCTCCATGGCCCCAGTATACCCCCTGGCTTGGAAGAGTTTCCAGAGCGAAGCCCTTTCGGGGCCCCCGCGCAGGGCGCTCAGCCCACCTTGTTCCCCTTCTCGTCGTAGGTGTAAAAGCCCCGCCCCGTCTTGCGGCCCAAAAGCCCCGCCTGGACCATGCGGCGAAGGAGGGGGGAAGGCCGGTACTTGTCGTCCCCAAAGCCCCGGTGGAGCACCTCCATGATGGCGAGGCAGGTGTCCAGGCCGATGAAGTCGGCAAGCTCCAAGGGCCCCATGGGGTGGTTCATCCCCAGGCGCATGATGCCGTCAATGGCCTCCTTGGTGGCCACCCCCTCGCGGAGGGCCTCTATGGCCTCGTTGATCATGGGCATAAGGAGGCGGTTGGAGACGAAGCCGGGGTAGTCCTGGACCTCGAGGGGGGTCTTCCCCATGCGCCTCGCCACCTCCACCACCACGTCCCGGGTTTCCTCAGAGGTGAGCTCCCCCCGGATCACCTCCACGAGGGGCATGAGGGGCACGGGGTTGAAAAAGTGCATGCCGATGAAGCGCTCCGGCCGCCCCGAGGAGCGGGCGAGGGCGGTGATGGGGATGGAGCTGGTGTTGCTGGCGAGGATGGCCTCGGGCTTGGCCAGGGCCCCCAGGCGCTCAAAGAGCCGCCGCTTCTCCCCCTCGTCCTCCACGATGGCCTCCACGATGAGGTCGGCGTCCTTTAGGGCCTCGAGGCTCAGGCTCGTCCGGATCCGCCCCAGGGCCTCGTCGTGGGCCTCCTGGGTGATCTTCCCCTTCTCCAGGAACTTGCCCAAAGAGCGCCTTATGGCGGCGAGGCCCCTTTCCAGGAAGCCCTCGGCCACGTCCACCAGGACCACCTCGTAGCCTGCGCTTGCCGCCACCTGGGCGATGCCGCTTCCCATCTGCCCCGCGCCCACCACGCCGATCCGCTTGACCTCCATGGCGCTCACCCCGGCCCATTCTACGCCCTGAGGTTCACCAGGAGGACCCCGAGGAGGGCGACCCCCCCGCCCAGGAGGGAAAGGGGGGAGGGCACCTCCCCAAGCCACAGGTAGGCGATGAGGACGGCCAAGGGGGGCGAGAGGTAGAGGAAGGAGGCGAGGCGGGAGGCCGGGGTGCGGGAGAGGGCGTAGGTCCAGGTGAGGTAGGCCAAAGCCCCGGGGAAGACCCCGAGGTAAAGCGCGGCGAGGAGGGCGGGCCTCGGCGCCTCCCTCAAGGCCTCGGGAAGCCCCGGGAGGAAGACGAAAAGGGGCAGGGTGCCGAGAAGCAGGGTGTAGACGGTCATCTCCTCGCTCCCGTAGCGGCCGAAGAGGGGCTTTTGCAGGACGAAGTAGAAGGAGGTGGAGAGGGCGGCGAGGAGGACGAGAAGCGCCCCGGGGCTAAGCCCCACCCCGCCCCCCTCCCCGAAGGCGATGAGGGCGGAGCCCAAAAAGGCGAGGCCGAAGCCCAAAACCCCCCGCCTCCCAAGCCTTTCCCCCAGGAGGAGGTGGGAGAGGAGCGCGGTGAAGACGGGCCCCGTGGCGATGAGAAGGCTTGCGGCCCCCGCGCTCACCGTAAGCTCCCCGTAGACCAAGGCGGTGTGGTAGACGGTGATGCCCAAGAACCCGAGGAGGAAGAGCCGGGGCAGGTCCTCCCGCCTGGGGGGCGAAAGCCCCCGGAGGCGGGCGTAGAGGAGGAGAAGGGCCCCCGCCACCAGGAAGCGCAGGAGGACGAGGTGACCGGGCTTTAGGCCCCCAAGCCCTGCCCGGATCGCGGCGAAGGCGCTCGCCCAAAAGAGGAGGGTGAGGAGGGCCGCCCCTAAGGCCCTAGGCTCCATGGGGGAGGACCAGGTAGTAAAGCCCCTCCTCCAGGAAGCCCCGCTCCAGAAGGGCGTTCACCTCCCGGGAGGTGACCCTTTGGACCCTGGCCTTCACCTCCTCCAAGGAGAGGTAGCGCCCGGTGTAGAGGTACTCCATCCCCAGGTGGAAAAGCCGCTGCATGGGGGTCTCCCCGGCGAAGACGAGGCCCGTGGCGAGGGGGGTCTTGGCCCGTTCCACCTCCTCCTCCCCCACGCCCTCCCGCCCCAGGCGGGCAAGCTCCTCCTGGAGGACGGCCAGGACCTCCCCCTTGCGGGCGGGGTCCGCCTGAAGGTAGGCGTGGAAGGTCCCGGCCCGGTCGGCCTCCTCGAGGCCGAAGGAGGCCACCTCGGCGAGGCCTTTGTCCACCAGGGCGAAGTGGAGCCGGCCCGAGCCCTCCTCCCCCAGGAGGTGGGCGAGGACCTGGCCGGGGAAGCGGGCCTCCTCCTGGTAGGCGACCCCCGGGAAAAGGGCCACCAGGTAGAGGGCCCGGGCCTTCTCGTAGGGGCGCTCCTCCACCCCGAAGGCGGGGACTAAGGGCGGGTAGGCCCTTTCCGCCTCGCCCTCGGGCCAGGCCTCGGTGAGGCGCTCGGCCTCGGCGAGGAGGCGGTCAAAGTCCACCCGCCCCGTGGCGGCGAGGACCATGTTTTTGGGCAGGTAGCGCCTCCTGTGGTAGGCCGCCATCCCTTCCCGGGTGAGGGCGGTGATGCTCTCCCGCGTCCCCAGGACGCTATTCCCCAAGGGGTGCCCCTGGAAGAAGCGGGCGCGGGCCCACTCGTAGGCCATGAAGCCCGGGCGGTCCTGGTAGCGGGCGATCTCCTCCAGGATCACCCGCTTTTCCGTCTGGAAGTCCTCCTCCCGGAGGGCGGGGCGGAGGAGCTTGGAAAAGAGGCCGAGGAGGTCGTAGGCGAACTCGGGGAGGACCGCCCCGTAGTAGACGGTGGCCTCCTCGGAGGTGAAGGCGTTGTACTGGGCCCCCATCCGGTCAAAGGCCCGGTTCACGGCGAGGGCGTCCATGTCCTCGGGGCCCTTGAAGACCATGTGCTCCAGGAAGTGGCTCACCCCGCTCTCCTCCTTGGTCTCGTCCCGGGCCCCCGTCTTCACGAAGTAGCCCAGGGCCACGCTCCGCGCCCCCGGCACCACCTCGGCGATGACCCGAAGGCCGTTTTTGAGCTCGGCTTCCCTAAACATCCTCCACCTCCCCCAAAAGCCCCACCCAGGGGTCCCGGTAGGGGTGGGCCTTGAGGAACGCGTTCACCGCCTCGAGGCCCGTCCCCTCAATGGCGGCCTCAATCTCGGAAAGGGGGCGCACCCTCCCCAGCATGTAGAGGTCCCGGGCCATGGAGGCGGCGCGGCTCCTGATGGACTCGTCCGCCATCACCAAGGCGGTCTTCAGGCCCACCTTGGCCCGGGAAAGCTCCTCCTCCGTCACCCCCTCGGCCAGGCGCTCCACCTCGGCGCGAAGCACCTCCAGGGTCTCCCCCGCCCGCTCCTTGGTGGTCCCGGCGTAGGCCATGAGGAGGCCCCGGCCCTTGACCCCCGCGGGGAAGGCGCTCACGGCGTAGACCAGGCCCCGCTTCTCCCGCACCTCGGTGAAGAGGCGGCTACTCATCCCCCCGGAGAGGACCTCCAGGGCAAGCCTTGCGGCGTAGAAGCCCGGGTCCTCGGGGCCCACGTCGGGGTAGGCAAGGCCGATCTGCACCTGGGCCGTGGGCCTCCTGAGGACGAAGCGGTGGGGCTCGGAAAGCTCCGGGGCAGGGTAATAGGCCTCCTCCCCCTCCCAGGCGAGGAAGGGCTCGAGGGCGGCGCGAAGCCGCTCCCAGGAAACCCCTCCCGCCACGGCGAGGATGGCCCCTTTGGGGGTGTAGCGCCTCCGGTAGTCCGCCTTCAGGGCCTCGGCCCTCGCCCCCTTCAGGGCCTCCTCCCGGCCCAGGGGCTCGCGCCCGTGGGGGGAGCGGAAGACCTTCCGGCGAAGCTCAGAAAGGAGCTTCCTTGCGGGCTGGTCCTCCAGGGAGAGGAGGGCCTGGAGGGCCACGGACCGCACCGCCTCCAGGCCCTCCTCGGGGAGGCGGGGCCTCGTGAGGAGGAGGGCGTAGAGGCGGAAGACCTCCTCCAGGACCTCGGGGAGGAAGGCGGCGGCGAAGGCGGTGTACTCCAGGCCCGCCCCGCTATTCCGCCGCACCCCCAGGGCGTCTAAGGCCTGGGCCAGGGCCCTGGCGTCCAGGTCCCCCGCCCCCTTCCAGAGCCACCCCTCGAGGAGGGCGGCCGCCCCCTCCATCCCCTCGGGGTCGTTCACCGCCCCGGCGGGGACCAGAAGCTGGAAGGCGACCCCGGGAAAGTCCCGCTCCTCCAGGGCCACCACCAGGCCGTTGGGTAGGCGCTCCACGCGGCTCACAGGCCTAAGGGTATCATGGAAGGCGTGACGCAAGAGGAGCTCAAGGCCAGGCTCCTCAGGCCCCTTCTCCGGGAGCTCCAGGACGGGGCCAGGGACCGGGTGGTGGTGGGGGGCCTCGAGGCCTTGGTGCAGAACCTCGCCCGCCCCTTCCCCAAGCTCCTGGAGCTCTTCCGAGGCTACGGGGAAAGGCCCCCGGAGGAGCGGAAGCGGGTCTTGCAAGAAGCCCTCCGCCTCCTGGAAGACCAGAACCCCCCTCAGGGCCAGGCGCAGGCCTCCCCCAGGAGGCTTGCCCCCTCCGACCCCGCCCACCTCCTCGCCCCCCCGCAAAGCCGGAGGAAGCTTTCCGAGCTCGGCCTGCGCACGGTGCGGGACGTGCTCCACAACTACCCCCGCCGCTACGAGGACCGCCGGGCCCTCCCGGGGGTGCGCTACCTGGAGGAGGGGCAGAAGGCCACCCTGGCGGTGAAGGTCCTCGCCAAGGAGCTCGTCAAGACTCCCAGGAAGGGGATGCAGCTCGTCCAGGTGAAGGCCCAGGACGCCTGGGGGTGGCGCCTCACCCTGGTCTGGTTCAACCAGCCCTGGGTCCTCTCCCAGATTGAGGAGGGGGCCACCCTCATCGTCACCGGGAGGGTGGGGCGGCGAAACGGGGTCCTCCTTTACGTGGAGCACTTTGAGGACGAGGGCACCGAGTCCCTCTCCACCGGGCGGATCGTCCCCATCTACCCCGCCAAGGAGGGAATCAGCCAGGCCTTCCTCCGCCGCACCGTCCACAAGGCCCTGGAGCTCGCCCTCCCCCTCCCCGACCCCCTGGAGGCCTACCGGGAGGGCCTGGGCCTCATGCCCTACGCCGAGGCCCTAAGGCACATCCACTTCCCCGAGGACGAGGAGGCCCTGAAGCGGGCCCTCCTCCGCCTGAAGTTTGACGAGTACCTCCTCCTGGAACTCAAGGCCCTCCTGGAGGCGGGAGGGCCGGTGCTCGGCCGGAGCTTCCGGGTGGAGGCGGCCTGGGTGGAGGCCTTCAAGAAGGCCCTTCCCTTCCCCCTCACCCGGGCCCAGGAGAGGGTCATGGGGGAGATCGCCAAGGACATGCAAAGCCCCCGCCAGATGGCCCGCCTCCTCCAGGGGGACGTGGGCTCGGGGAAGACGGTGGTGGCGGCCTTCGCCCTCTTCCTGGCCGCCCAAAACGGGGCCCAAGGGGCCCTCATGGCCCCCACGGAGATCCTGGCCCGGCAGCACTACCAGAACCTCACCCGCTACCTCTTCCCCTTGGGGGTGAGGGTGGAGCTCCTCCTGGGCTCCATGACCGCCAAGGAGAAGGAGGCCGCCCTGGCCCGCCTCCTCTCGGGGGAGGCCCAGGTGGCCGTGGGCACCCACGCCCTCATCCAGGAGGGGGTGGGGTTTAGGGACCTGGGCCTCGCCGTGGTGGACGAGGAGCACCGCTTTGGGGTCCTGCAGCGCCGGGCCCTCCTCAAGCTGGCCCAGACGCCGCCGGACGTCCTCGTCATGTCCGCCACCCCCATCCCCCGCTCCCTGGCCTTAACCCTCTACGGGGACCTGGAGGTGAGCGTCCTGGACGAGATGCCTCCCGGAAGGACCCCGGTGAAGACCAAGGTCCTCCCCCACCGCCTCCGCCTCCAGGCCTACGCCTTCGCCCGGGAGGAGGTGAGGAAGGGCCACCAGGTCTTCGTGGTGGCCCCGGCCATTGAGGAGAGCGAGGAGCTGGACCTCAAGGCGGCCACCACCCTCTACGAGGAGCTTAAAGGCCTCCTCCCCGGGGTGCGCCTGGCCCTCCTCCACGGGAGGATGCCCGCCCGGGAGAAGGACGAGGTCATGGAGGCCTTCCGGCGGGGGGACTACGACCTATTGGTCTCCACCACCGTGGTGGAGGTGGGGGTGGACATCCCCAGGGCCACCCTCATCATCGTGGAAAACGCCGAGCGCTTCGGCCTCGCCCAGCTCCACCAGCTAAGGGGCCGGGTGGGCCGAGGGGGGCTACAGGGCTACGCCATCTTCCTCGCGGGAGAGGCGGGCCCGAAGACCCTGAAGCGCCTCAAGATCCTGGAGGAGTCCACGGACGGCTTTTACATCGCCGAGATGGACCTGAAGCTCAGGGGACCCGGGGAGCTTCGCGGCACGCGGCAGTCCGGGTACCCCGAGCTCAGGCTCGGCGACCTCGCCGAGGACACGGGGATCATTGAGAAGGCCCGGGCCCTGGCCAAGGCCATCGTGGAGAAGGACCCCACCCTGGACCTCCCCGAGCATCGGGCCCTCAAGGAGGAGCTCAGGGCCCAGGCGGAGCGGGTGGGCTTCCGGGAAGTGATCTGATGCGGGCCCTCCCCCACCCCCACCTCCCCGCCTTCTTCTCCGAGGGCGGGGCCCTAAGGGCCAAGGCCCTCCAGGACTACCTCCTCTCCCTAAGGGAGGTCTACGTCCGCTATGCTCCCCTCCCCCCGGTGCGCCTCTTCGTCCTCTCGGAGAAGGACTGGCGGGCGAGGCTTCCCTACCCCTACGGCCTCCCCTTCCAGCACGCGGGGCCCGAAGGGCTTTCCGTCTACGCCCCCCTCGCCTACCCGGAAAGGCTCCTCCACCGCCTGAGGGAGGTCCTCCTCCCCCTGGGGCCGCCTCCGGGAGAGATCCCGGCCTTCTTGGACCTCAACCTGGGACACGAGTACGCCCACGCCGTCCAGGTGGCCTGGAGGCTCCGCACGGGGGCCCGGTGGCTGGACGAGTTCTTCGCCAACTACCTCTTCCTCCTGGGCCTTGCGCCCCAAAAAGACCTCCTGGAAACCCTTCTCGCCTGGAGCCGGTACCTCTCGGGGCTGAAGCCCCAAAAGCGGAGCCTCTCCGCCTACGAGGGGAGGCGGGGCGGCCTGGAAAGCGCCCTCTGGTTCCAGGCCCACTTCACCCTGAAGGCGGAGGAGCTTCGGCAGAAGGACCAAGACCGCCTCCTTAAGGCCTTTTTGGCGGCGGCCCCCCTGGACCGCAAGAAGGGCCACCGCCTTCTCCTAGAGCTTTACCCGGAGCTTAAGTCCTGGTTCGCCGCCTTCGGCCTCAGGGGCGCACCCGGGGAGGGGTCTTCCCCTCGGCAAGGGCCTTGAGCCACTCCAGGAAGCTTACCTCCCCCACCTTCAAGGTGTAGAGCTCGGGCCGGGGGAGGATGCAGTGCTGGCCTCCCGGGGCGAGGTAGAAGGTGTAGTTGGGCGCCTGGGACGGGGTTAAGACGGCCTCCTGGGCCGAAGCGGCCCACTCCCGGGCCGTGGCCTCGCTGGGGGCGGCCTCCTTCTTCATGAGGGCGTAGAAGTAGATCTGGGTCCCGTCCAAGAGGGTGGTGTACTGGGCGAGGACCGCCTTGGGGTAGGCCTGGGCCAGGGCGCGGTAGACCTCCGCGACCTTGGGCGGGGAGGAGAGGCCGGAAAGCTCGGGGAGGCGCGGGTTCCAGACGGCAAAGCCCGGGAAGTCCCCCGTGACCACCCCCACCCCGGCGTCGCCGCAGACGGCGATCTGGGCGTTTTTGTAGGTGGCGAGGACCTTGTCCGCCCAAAGCACCGCCCCGTAGGCCCCGGCGCTGCACCCCGTGACGAAGACCCGCTCGGGGTTCGTGTGGTTGCGGAAGACGTACTCCAAGGCGGCCTGGGCGTTCCGCGCCCCCTGGTGGTGGACCTTGAAGCCCCCGTAGTCCACCGTGGCCCGGCCCACGTGGAGGTCCCCCGTGCAGTAGGGGACGAAGACGTGGGTCCAGCCGAAGAAGGGGTTGGCCACGCTCATCCGGTTGTAGATGCCCTGGGCGAGGTAGAGCTCCTGCACGTCCACCCGCTTGCGGTAGGTGGGGCTTTGGGGGTTGCAGGTGGCCTGGTCCCAGCAGGCCCCGCCCCCCTGGAAGTCAATGACCACCTTCTTTGGGTCCCCGGGGCTCACGTAGAAGCGGTAGGGGGAGCCGTCGGCGCAGACCCCACCGGGCACCTCCACCGCCTTCCAGAAGGCCTCGAGGCCCTGGGCCAGGGCCAAGGCGAAAAGGAGAACCAGCGCGATAAGCCGCTTCATTTGTACCCTCCACGTCCAAGCTACCGCAGGACCTTGCACCGAGTCAAGAAAAAGCCCGGGGGGCCTGAAGCTCCCCGGGCCCCTCTAGGGGGTTTAAAGGCCCGCCCCGATCTCCAGCTGCGGGTTGGGCCGGCCGCCCTCCTCCTCGGCCTCCCGGGCCTCAATCTTGCCCTTGATGCGCTTGAGGCGGAAGGTGTCCTCCCGCTCCCTTTGCTCCAGGACCTGCTGGATGAAGCGGATCTGGGCGCGGATCCCCGGGATCACCACCTGCTCCAGGGCGTTCACCCGCCGCGTGGTCTTCTTGATCTCCTCCCCGATCTTCTTCAAGCGGGTTTCGGTGTTGGCCACCCGGATCAGGGCCTCGGCGTAGCGGCGGAAGGCGCGGCTGGCCTCGAGGGTGTAGGCCGGGGTCCCCACGGGGGAAAGGAGGGCCCCGTCGGGGAAGGCGGCCTTGAGCCTCGGCACCTTGCTCCCCCAGACGTTCTCCACCTCCGCCTCCACCCCCTCGAGGGGCGGAACCCCGAGGGCCGCCCCCGCCACCACCTCCGGCCCGTCAAAGGCCTGGGCCAGGAGGAGGGCGGCGTAGGCCTCCTTGGCCGCCTGGTCCAGGGCCTTCCTGGCCTCCAGGGCCTCCCGCACCAGGCCGAAGAACTCGGCCACCAGGGCGTCCCGCTTCTTCTTGAGGAGGTCCACCCCCTTCTGCGCCAGGCGGAGCTGCCCCCGCCTTTGCAGAAGGTTCATCCGGGTGGGGCTCACCTGGCTCATCTACCCTCCCCTAGTCCAGGGCCTGGGGCGCGCCCCAGATCTCCTCCAGCTTCTGGCCGTAGTACTTGCCGATGTGGTCCTTGGAGATGCGCTTGAGCTCGCCCTGGGGCAGCATGGAGAGGAGGGCCCAGGCGATCTGCAGGCTCTCCTCAATGGAGCGGTTCTGCTGCCCCTGGTTGATGAAGTGCTTCTCAAAGGCGTCGGCGAACTGGAGGTAGCGGCGGTCGTTCTCCGTGAGGGCGTCCTCGCCGATGATGGCCACGAGCTTCCTTATGTCCACCCCGTTGGCGTAGGCGGAGTAGAGCTGGTCGGAGACCTGCTTGTGGTCCTCCCGGGTCTTGCCCTTGCCCACGCCGTTGTTCATGAGCCGGGAGAGGGAGGGCAAGGGGTCAATGGGCGGGTAGATGCCCTTGCGGTGGAGCTCCCGGGAGAGCTGGATCTGCCCCTCGGTGATGTAGCCCGTGAGGTCGGGGATGGGGTGGGTGCGGTCGTCGTCGGGCATGGAGAGGATGGGGATCTGGGTCACGCTCCCCTTCTTCCCCTGCACCACCCCGGCGCGCTCGTAGATGGTGGCCAGGTCGGTGTACATGTAGCCGGGGTAGCCGCGGCGGCCCGGGATCTCCTCGCGGGCGGCCCCGATCTCCCGCAGGGCCTCGCAGTAGTTGGTCATGTCCGTGAGGATGACGAGGACGTGGTAGTCGTGCTCAAAGGCCAGGTACTCGGCCACGGTGAGGGCCATGCGGGGGGTGAGGATGCGCTCAATGGTGGGGTCGTCCGCCTTGTTCAGGAAGAGGACGGAGCGGCTTAGGGCCCCGGTGCGCTCAAACTCCTGGATGAAGTAGGAGAGCTCCCGCTGCGTGATCCCCATGGCGGCGAAGACCACGGCGAAGGGCTCCTCCTTCTCCCCCTCCCCGGAGAGGTCGGGGCGCACCGTGGCCTGGCGGGCGATCTGGGCGGCGATCTCGTTGGCGGGGAGGCCCGAGCCGGAGAAGATGGGAAGCTTCTGCCCCCGGACCAGGGTGTTCATCACGTCAATGGTGGAGATGCCCGTCTGGATGAACTGCTCCGGCTTCCTCCGGGCCACGGGGTTCAAGGGAAGGCCGGTGATGGGAAGCCGCTTCTCCGGGGTGATGGGCGGCAGGCCGTCTATGGGCTTGCCGATGCCGTTGAAGCGGCGGCCCAGCATCTCCTTGGAGACCCCAAGCCGGGCCACGTCCTCCACCAGGCTCACGCTGGTGGTGGCCAGGTCCAGGCCCGTGGTCTCCTCAAACACCTGGATGACGGCGTACTCCTCGGAGACCTCAATCACCTGGCCGCCGCGGACCCGGCCCGTGCCGTCCTTGATGTCCACAATGGCCCCGTAGGCCAGGTCCTTGGCGTTCTCCACGAAGAGCAAGGGCCCCGAGATGTAGGTGATGCCCGTGTACTCCTTCTTCAAGAGGTCCATCTTCCCTCCCTACGCCAGGGCCTTGAAGGCTCCCTGGATCTCCTCCATGGCCTGCTCAAAGTAGCGGGGGAACTCCTCCTCGCTCACGTAGCGGGCGCGGCCGATGCGCTCAACCACGGGGAGCTGCAGGATCTCGTCTATGGAAACCCCCCGCTTGATGGCCGCCTCCGCCTCCTTGTAGAAGGTGAGGATCATCTTCATGATCCCGTAGGCCTTCTTCATGGAGCAGTAGGCGTCCACCTCGTGGTAGGCGTTCTGCTGCAGGAAGTCCTCGCGGATGATCCGGCCCACCTCAATGACGAGGCGCTCGGCGTCCTGGAGGGCGTCCGGCCCCACGAGCTGGACGATCTCCTGGAGGCCCGCCTCCCGCTGCAGAAGCTCGGAGATGGCGTCGCGGAGCTCAGGGTAGTCCTCGGCCACGTTCTCCCGGTACCAGGGGTCAAGGGCGGAGGTGAAGAGGCTGTAGGAGCCGTTCCAGTTGATGGCGGGGAAGTGGCGGCGGAAGGCCAGGGAGGCGTCAAGCCGCCAGAAGGCCCCCACGATCCTCAAGGTGGACTGGGTCACGGGCTCGGACATGTCGCCGCCCGGCGGGGAAACGGCCCCCACGATGGTCACCGCCCCCTCCTCGCCCCCCAGGGTGATCACCTTGCCCGAGCGCTCGTAGAAGGCGGCGAGCCTGGCGGCGAGGTAGGGCGGGTAGCCCTCCTCGGCGGGCATCTCCTCGAGGCGGCTGGAGATCTCACGCAGGGCCTCGGCCCAGCGGCTCGTGGAGTCGGCCATGAGGGCCACGGAAAAGCCCTGGTCGCGGAAGTACTCGGCGATGGTCACCCCCACGTAGATGCTGGCCTCGCGGGCGGCCACGGGCATGTTGGAGGTGTTGGCGATGAGGACGGTGCGGTGCATCAAGGGCCCCCCGGTCTTGGGGTCGGTGAGCTCGGGGAACTCCACCAGCACGTCCGTCATCTCGTTCCCCCGCTCCCCGCAGCCCACGTAGACCACCACGTCGGCGTTGGACCACTTGGCCAGGGACTGCTGGGTCACGGTCTTGCCGCTGCCGAAGGGCCCGGGGATGGCGGCGGTGCCCCCCATGGCCACGGGGAAGAGGACGTCCAGGATGCGCATCCCCGTGAGGAAGGGGGTGTTGGGGTCAAGCTTCCTCTGCACGGGCCTCGCCCGGCGGACGGGCCAGGTGTGGTACATCTTGAGCTCGGTGCCGTCCTCGAGGACCACCACCGGCTCCTCCACGGTGTACTCCCCGGCGGGCTTCACCTCCTTGACCCGGCCCCGCACGTCCGGGGGGACGAGGATCTTGTGGGTGAAGCTGAACTCGGGCACCGTGCCCAGGACCATACCCCCCCGAACCTCGTCCCCGGGCTTGACCCTAGGCGTCCAGGCCCACTTCTTCTCCCGGTCCAGGGCGTGGACCACCACGCCCCGGGTGATGTAGATCCCCGTCTTCTCCCGGATGCGCTCCAGAGGGCGCTGGATGCCGTCGTAGATGCCGTTCAGCATCCCGGGGCCGAGCTCCACCGCCAGAGGGAGCCCCGTGGAGACCACGGGCTCCCCCACCTTGAGGCCCGAGGTGTCCTCGTAGACCTGGACGAAGGCCGTGTCCCCGTCCAGGCGGATGATCTCGCCCACGAGGCCCTCTTCGCCCACCTTGCAGATGTCGTACATGCGGGCCCCGGTCATGCCCTTGGCGATCACCGCCGGGCCCGCGATCTTCTGGATCACCCCTTGGATCATCGTCCCTCCATTCTACAGCTTGATGTCAAAGCCGATGGTCTTCCTCACCAGCTCCCGCATGTAGCCTTCCACGTCGTGCCCTTGGAAGGCCTCCTTAAGCCCCGCGATGGGCAGGAGCACGGGGAGGTCCCTGCCCCGCATGAGGCGTTCCACCGCCCGCTCGGGGTCGGGAAGGAGCGCCTCGTCCACGGCCACCAGGGCGTAGCCGCCCCGTTCAACGAGGGTTTCCAGGAGGCTTCGGGCCTCCTCCGCCGAGGAGGCCCCGTAGCCCTCGAGGCCCGCGAGCCGGAACCCCTGGGCGGTCTCGGGATCGGCGATCACCGCCATCCTCACGGGCACACCACCTCCTCCTCCACCTGGGCGCGGGGAAGGCCGAAGTAGGCCCTCCGGGCGAGGAGCCTAAGGCGCACGGCCTCCCACTCCCGCTCCTTCACGTAGGCGAGGACGAGCCCCACCCCCAAGGGGTCCTGCACCCCCTTCTTCGCCTCCCTGAGGAGGACGCACCGGAGCCCCCGCTCCAAAGCCTTCAGGTCCCGAACCCCGGAAAGCCCGGAAAAGGGCGTGCCGGAAAGCTCCTCCAACACGGCGTAGTCCCCCTCCATGAGCCGGGCGAACCGGACTCGGTCCACGAACCGCCCGCCCTTGAGGAAGAAGGCGTCCGGGGCCAGCCCCGAGCCCTGGAGCTTGAAGGCGGTGCGCAGGTTCTCCGCGTCCACCTCCAAGGCCAGGTAGTCCCGCAAAGCGGGCTGGTCCAGCCCCTTGGCCGCCTTGGCCACGTCCTCAAAGAAGCGCTTGGCGAGGAGGGCCTCCACCCGGGCGAGGTCCTGCGTCTCCCGCAGGACCGCCCTCAAGGCGCGGGCCAAGGGGTGGCCGGGCACGGCGAGCACCTGGGCCATCCCCGCGGGGTCCTGGGCCTCGTAGGCCTGGCGCCAAACCTCCTCCCGCAGGGTCCCGGGGAGGAGGAGGACCTCCTCAAAGGGGCGGCCCGTGGCCTTGGCCCGGAGGAGGGCCTGGAGGTTGTGGAGGTCGTTCCGCAGGAGGAGGAGCCGCACCGCCTCCCGCGCCTCCCCGGTGACGAGCCGCGGCAGGTCCCCGACCAGCTTGGCCTGGGTGCGGAGCACGGCCCGGTCCACGTCGGGAAGGCCCTGCCCTGCAAGCTCCCCGCCGTACACCGTCTCCGAGAGGAGGCGGAGGAAGTCGGCGAAGGAGAGGTCCAGGGCCTCCTGGAAGAAGCTCTCCTTGAGGAGGGTCCCCCTCCGCACCCGCACCCGGGCGTTGAGGTAGGCGAAGTCGTCCGCCATCGTCTAGCCCCAAAGCGCCTGGGCCACCTTGGAGGAAAGGGCGTCCCAGGCGCGGTCAAGCCGGGCGAGGAGGCTGTTTTCCACCTGGGTCTTGCCCTCGGCCCCCACGGCCCGGACCCCCAGGCGAAGGGCGGGCTCGGCCTTGAGCTCCACCCCCCGGTCCTTGGCCAGGGCCTCGAGGTGGGGAAGGTCCTCCGGGTGGGCCACCAGGGCCTTGGCCCCGGGGAGGGCCTCCAGGGCCTCCAGGGCCAGTTTCCTCACCACCTCGGGCCACTCCGGCTTGTTGGGAAGGGCCTCCAGGGCCTCCCGGACCCGGCGCCGGACCTCCTCCAGCACCTCCCCCTTGGCCTGGGTGCGGGCCGTGGCCACGAGGAGCTCCCCGGCGCTCTCCGCCCGGCGGAGGGCGGCCCGGTACTGGGCCTCGAGGGCCCGCTCCCGGGCTTGGAGGAGGGCCCTGGCCTTCTCCTCCGCTTCCCGCTTGACGGCCTCGGCCTTGGCCTCGGCCTCCCGGAGGAGGGCCTGGATCTCGGCCTCCACCTCCTGGCTCAAAATGGCTTCCAGTTTAGACATTTCCCCTCCCTATCGGGAAGGGGCCCCACCTCCAAGGAGGGCGGGGCCCCTGGACCGCCTTAGAGCCTGCCGTTGAGGATGAAGGCGATGAGGAGACCGAAGATCACCAGGGTCTCGGGCAGGAGCAGGAAGATGAGGGCGGTACCGAAGTTGCGCCGGTCCTCGGCGATGGCCCCCACGCCCGCCGCGCCGATCCGGGCCTGGGCCACGCCGGTGCCCAGGGCCGCCAGGCCCACGGCCAAGCCCATGCCCACGGCGATGAGGCCGCGGTCCAGGCCGCCGGAGGCCGCCGCTTCCTCCGCCGCGAAAGCCAACGCACCGAAAACCGTCAGAAGAACCGTCACCAGTAGCTTCTTCATCCCACTTCCCTCCTTTACTGCGCCTCACGGACGCTTTTGAACGGCCGGTATGGCCTGCCGTTCTCCTCGTAGAAACCGAACTTGGTGAAGAACTCCACCCAAAGCAAACGGATGGGCTGGAGCATGTGGCCCAAGGTGGTGAGGAGGAGGATGAGAAGGTGCAAGACCCCCGCCACCAGGAGGCCCAGGAGCACGCCCACAAGCCCAAGCCGCTCGGCGAGGGCGAACCCCACGTCCGTGAGGAGGCCGGCGAGGATCCCGCCCGCCGCCCCCACGGCGTAGATACGGATGTGGGAGAGGATGTGCCCCGCCTGGGTGAAGATCTCCGGGATCATGAGCCAGATCCGGCTCACGAGGACCGCAAGCAGGAAGACGCCGAAGCCCAGGTACATGAGCCCCTGGAGCCAGCCCGCCTGGAGGTTACCGAGGTACGAGGCGGCGAGGGCCAGGACCCCCACGAGGCCGCCCAGGTACCCCACCCCCTCCCAGAAGTGGGCCATGTGGCGGTGCTTGAGGCCCAGGTAGGCCCGCAAGGCCAGGCCGAAGAACACCAGGACCACGCCGAAGGCCACGGAGAGGAGGATGAGGAGGTTGGCGGTCTTGGCGGTGTCAATCCTGGGGATGAGGATGGGGATGAGCCCGGGGTGCTCCGGCGTGCCGAAAACCCCGAGGCGTTCCAGGAAGGTGCCGAAGAACTCCCCGTAGATCACGCCCCAGACCACCGTCCAGAAGACCATCCAGTTCAGGATGTAGACCAGCTTGCCGATGACCTGGGGCTTGAGCTTCAGGGCGAAGAGGTCAATGACCAGGGGCTCGTTCCGCCTCACGTACCCAGAAAGCCACCGCCCCACCAGGTAGAAGAGGAGGGCGTAGCCGATGTCCCCCACGATCATCCCGAACCAGAAGGGGAAGAAGACGGGGACCACGGGGGTGGGGTCAAAGGTCCCGTACTTGGGGGTGTTCAGGAAGCTCACCAAAAGCTCAAAGGGCTTGGCCCAAGGGGGGTTGTCCAGGGCCACGGGGACGCGGTCCGCCTCGTGGTGCTCGTCCACGGGTTCAAAGGCGTAGACCACGCTCTCCTTGTGCCGGGCGAGGGCCTCCTCCACCTTGGGCTTGGCCTTCACGGGGACGTAGCCCAGGAGGGCGAAGCCGAAGCGGCCCGAGGCCAGCTCCTCCAGGGCCCTAAGCCGGGCCACCTCGTCCTGGGCCCGGGTCCAGAGGCTCTGGAGGGTGGAGGCGCTCTCCCGGGCGAGCTTGGCCAGCTGCTGGCGCACCTCGGAAAGCTCCCGGGGAGCGGCCTCGGCCCGCTCCTTGAGCCGCCTCGCCGCCTCGGAGAGGGGAAGCTCCCCCAAGGCCCCGGGAAGCCTAAGCTCCGCCACCCCCGCCCGGGAAAGGGCGGCCTTGGCCTGGTCCACCTCCTTGCGGTGGACCACCACCAAGGCGGCCACCCCGCCCCCGTAGGCCTCGTGGGCCAGGAGGTAGCGGTCCTCCAGGGCCTTCCTCAGGGCCTCCTCCACCAGGGGAAGCTCCTTCTCGGTGAGGAGGAAGGGGATCACGCGGAGGAAGGGGCTTTTGTCCAGGCCGTGGGCCAGGGCGGTGAGCCGCTCCAGGGGCTCGAGGTAGGCCTGGGCCAGGGCGAGCTCTTCCTCCAGCTCCTGCTTTTGGCGGGTGAGGCCCTCGGCGTGGGCCTGGATGGGGGAAAGGGCCTTCTCGGCCGCCTCCAGCCCCTCGGGGAAGGGCCTTGCGGGCTCCGCCTCCAAGCCCAAAAGGCTTAGGGTGTGCTCGGCGCCCGCCGAAACCGCCTCCCACCGCCTTAGCTCCGCCCGCTCCTCGGGGGAGAGCTGGTAGGCGGAAAGGGCCTCGGGGCGGAGCGTCTCCAGGTGGACCACCCCCGCCTGCTGGAGGCTTTGGAGAAGCTCCTTGGCCCGGCCCTTGGGGCCGGCCAGGACCAGCTTCTCCATGGGGGCGATCACGGCAGGACCTCCTTCAGGACCAAGGCCACGGCCTCGTCCAGCCGGGCCATGGCCTTCTCCCGCACCGCCTTGGCCTCGGCCTCGGCCCGCTCCCGGTGCCGGGCGAGGAGGGCCTCGGTCTCCGCCCGCTCCCGCTCCCGGTACTGGGCCTCCAGGGCCTTAGCCTTGGCCTCGGCCTCCTCCAGAAGGGCCTTGGCTTCGGCCTCGGCCCGCTTGACCCGCTCCTCGGCCTCCTTCTTGGCGGCCTCGAGGCGTTCCAGGAGCTGCTTCTCCTTTTCCGCCAGGCTCTTGATAAGTCCCAGGCCTCCCATTGCCCCTCCAGCTCGTGAAATGGCGCTCAAAGCCAACCCGCCGGTCATGGTACCGGCTCTCCGGGCCCGCGTCAACCAACCCCGCCTAAGTATACTTAGGCGGTGAGGATTCAGGTCAACGCCAAGGGCGCGGCGCGGCTTCTTTCCCGCCACCTCTGGGTCTTTCGCCGGGACGTGGTCGCGGGGCCGGAAACCCCGGGGCTCTACCCCGTCTACTGGGGGCGGCGCTTCCTCGCCCTCGCCCTCTACAACCCCCACACCGACCTCGCGGTGCGGGCCTACCGCTTCGCCCCCGCGGAGGACCCCGTGGCGGCCCTCTTGGAGAACCTGGCCCAGGCCCTGGCCCGGCGGGAGGCCGTCCTCCGCCAGGACCCCGAGGGCGGCTACCGCCTGGTCCACGCGGAGGGGGACCTCCTGCCCGGGCTGGTGGTGGACTACTACGCCGGGCACGCGGTGGTCCAGGCCACGGCCCACGCCTGGGAAGGCCTCCTCCCCCAGGTGGCGGAGGCGCTAAGGCCTTACGCCCAAAGCGTCCTGGCCAAGAACGACGCCCGGACGCGGGAGCTGGAGGGCCTCCCCCTCTACGTCCGCCCCCTCCTCGGGGAGGTGCCGGAGCGGGTCCAGGTGCAAGAGGGACGGGTGCGCTACCTGGTGGACCTGAGGGCGGGGCAGAAGACGGGGGCCTACCTGGACCAGCGGGAAAACCGCCTCTACATGGAGAGGTTCCGGGGGGAGCGGGCCCTGGACGTCTTCAGCTACGCGGGGGGGTTCGCCCTCCACCTCGCCCTGGGCTTCCGGGAGGTGGTCGCCGTGGACTCCTCGGCGGAGGCCCTGCGCCGGGCCGAGGAGAACGCCCGGCTCAACGGCCTCGGGAACGTCCGGGTCCTCGAGGCCAACGCCTTTGACCTTCTGCGCCGCCTGGAGAAGGAGAGGGAGCGGTTTGACCTCGTGGTCCTGGACCCCCCTGCCTTCGCCAAAGGGAAAAAGGACGTGGAACGGGCCTACCGGGCCTACAAGGAGGTCAACCTTAGGGCCATCAAGCTCCTCAAGGAGGGCGGGATCCTCGCCACGGCGAGTTGCAGCCACCACATGACCGAGCCCCTCTTCTACGCCATGGTGGCCGAGGCCGCCCAGGACGCCCACCGCCTCCTCCGGGTGGTGGAGAAACGGGGCCAGCCCTTTGACCACCCCGTCCTCCTCAACCACCCGGAGACCCACTACCTCAAGTTCGCCGTCTTCCAGGTCCTCTAAACTGGAGGCGTGGAGAAGGACCTCCTGGATAAGCTGGGGCAGCATCTGGTCTGGCGCATGGGCCGGGCCGAGGACGAGGACGTCTTGGTGGTGCGGGTAGGGCTGGCCTCGGCCACGCCCAGGTTCCGGGAGCTCCCCAGGCTCCTCAACCTCCCCGAGGCGGAGATGCGCCGCCTGGTGCAGGAAGGCCGGGTCCGGGTGGAGTGGGTGGAGGAATGAGGCTCGCCCTGCCCCTCCGCCCCGAGGCCCTCGCCGCCCTTCCCCTTGAGCTCCGCCTGGAGGCGGAAAGGCTAGAGGGGACCTTCCGCCACGAGAACCCCGTCCTCGGTCCCCTGGACCTGCCCTTCGCCGCCCGGCTGGAAGGGGAGCGGGTCCGGCCCATCCCCCTGCCTCCCCCCTCCTTGGAGGTGGAAGGGTGGCTCCGGCCCACGGGGCTGGAGCTGGAGGTGCGCCTCCGCCTCCCCCCGGGGCGGACCTGGGGGGAAAGGGCCTTCGCCAAAATCTTAGAGGCCCTCTTCGCCAAGGCCCTGGAGGAAAGCCTTCCCGCGGGAGCGCGGCCTCCGTTATAGTGGGCCTGAAGCAGGAGGTGGCGTATGGTGGAGGTTCGGTATCTCGGCCACTCGGCGGTCCTCCTCACGGACGGCAAGACGCGGATCGTCATTGACCCCTTCCTCACCGGAAACCCCATGGCCGCCCTCGGGGTGGGGGAGGTCCAGGCGGACCTCATCCTGGTCACCCACGCCCACGGGGACCACTTCGGGGACAGCGTGGCCCTCTCCAAGAAGGGCGGCGTGGTGGTCTCCACCTTTGAGATCGCCACCTACGCCGAGAAGCACGGGGCGAAGAGCGTCCCCATGAACCTGGGGGGCACCTACCGCTTTGAGGGCGGTTGGCTCAAGTGGACCCCCGCCTGGCACTCCAGCAGCTTCCCCGACGGCACCTATGGCGGCATGCCCATGGGCGTGGTGGTGGAGCTTGGGGGCAAGCGCATCTACCACGCCGGGGACACCGCCCTCTTCTCCGACATGCGCCTCATCGGGGAGATGGGCCTGGACCTCGCCCTCCTCCCCATCGGCGACCACTTCACCATGGGCCCTGAGGACGCCCTGAAGGCCCTGGAGCTCCTCAAGCCCAAAAAGGTGGTGCCCATCCACTACAACACCTTCCCCCCCATCCGCCAAGACGGGGAGGCCTTCGCCCAACGGGCCAAGGAGAAGGGCGTGGAGGGGCACGCCCTCAAGCCGGGAGAGGTTCTCCGCCTTGACTAGGAGGGACTTCCGGCTGGAGATGCTCTTGGGCCTGGGCCAGACGGCCCAGGTCCACCTGGCCCGGGCCCCCGACGGGACGCGGGTGGCCCTGAAGATCCCGAAGAAGGAGGTCCGCCAAGACCCTAGGCTTGCGGAGCGGTTCGCCCGGGAGGTGTCCTTCAGCCTCTCCCTCCGCCATCCCCACCTGGTCCGGGGCCTGGCGGGGGTGCCTTTCGGGGAAGGGGCCTTCCTCGCCCTGGAGTACTTTCCCGAAGGGACCCTGGAAGACCGCCTCCGCCAAGGCCCCCTGCCCTGGGAGGAGGCGGTGAAGGCCCTCCTCCACGTGGGGGAGGCCCTGGGCTTTCTCCACGAACGCGGGCTCCTCCACCAGGACGTCAAGCCCTCCAACGTCTTCGTGGGCCAAGGGGTCTACAAGCTCGGCGACCTCGGCACCCTGCGCCGGGTGGACGACCCAAGCGCGGAGTACGCCGGAAGCCCCCACTACCTCGCCCCCGAGCTCCTCCTGGGGGCGAGGCCAAGCCCGGCCTCGGACGCCTACGCCTTCGGGGTCTTGGCCTACGAGGTCCTCACGGGCAGGCGGCCCTTCCAAGGGGAGGACCTGGAGGCCCTGAGGATGGCCCACCTCCTCACCCCCCCGCCCCGGACCCCCCTGCCCCCTCCTTTGGACCGGGCCCTGAGGCGGCTCCTCGCCAAGCGCCCCGAGGACCGGCTCGGCCTTAAGGCGTTTCTCCGCGTCCTCGCCGAGGCCTCGAGGCCGAGCCCTTCACGGAGGTAAGCCATGGAACCGGTCTGGTACCCCGACGCGCGCGCCCAAGAAACCTGGCTTGACCGCTTCATGGCCGAGCTCGGCTTCCAGGACTACGAGGCCTTCTACCGCTACAGCGTGGAGGAGGCCGAGGCCTTCTACCACGCCTTCTTCACCCGGCTCGGCGTGCCCTGGCGGGCCCCGTACACCCGGGTGGTGGAAGGCCACTTCCCCTTCCCCCGCTTCTTCGTGGGGGGAAGGCTCAACCTGGTGGAGGCCTGCCTGCGCCACGACCCCACCCGGCCCGCCCTCGTCCACGAGACGGAGGACGGCCACGTCCGGAGCCTCACCTACGGGGAGGCCCGCCGGGAGGTGGAAAGGCTCGCAGGGGGCCTCCGGGTCCTCGGGGTGGGGCGGGGAGACCGGGTGGGGCTATGGCTTCCCATGGGCCTTGAGGCGGCCTTGGCCCTCCTCGCCGTGGCCCACCTCGGGGGGATCGCCGTCCCCATCTTCTCGGGCTACGGGGCGGAGGCCGCCGCCCTCCGCCTCAAGGACGCCGAGGCCAAGCTCCTCATCGTCCAAGACGGTTTCCTCCGCCGGGGGCGCCGGGTGGAGCTCCTCCCCGAGGCCCGGAAGGCCAGGGCCATGGCGGGGACGGAAAAGGTGGCCGTGGTCCGCCGTCTCGGCCTCCCCTTGGAGGAGGAGGTGGACCTCGCCGCCCTCGCCGGCCCCCTCTCGCCGCCGGAGGAGATGGAGAGCATGGACCCCTTCATGCTCATCTACACCTCCGGGACCACAGGCCGCCCCAAGGGCACGGTCCACTACCACGCGGGCTTCCCCCTGAAGGCCGCCCTGGACCTCGCCCTCCTCTTTGACCTCAAGGAGGAGGACCGCCTCTTCTGGTTCACCGACCTCGGCTGGATGATGGGGCCCTGGGCCATCCTGGGAGGCCTCATCCTCGGGGCCACCGTCTTCCTCTACGACGGGGCGCCGGACCATCCGGGCCCGGACCGCCTCTGGCGCATGGCCTCGGCCCACCGCCTCACCCACTTAGGCCTCTCCCCCACCCTGGTGCGGGCCCTCATCCCCTTCGGAGAGGCCCCCGTGGAGGGCCACGACCTCTCCTCGCTTCGGGTCCTCGGCTCCACGGGAGAGCCCTGGAACCTCGAGCCCTACCTCTGGTTCTTCCGGGTGGTGGGCAAGGAGCGCCTTCCCATCGTGAACTACTCGGGGGGCACCGAGGTCTCGGGGGGCATCCTGGGGAACGTCCTCCTCCGGCCCATCAAGCCCATGGGGTTCAACACCGCCGTGCCCGGGATGAAGGCCGCGGTGCTGGACGAGGAGGGGAGGCCCGCGGTGGGGAGGGTGGGGGAGCTCGCCGTCCTCGCCCCCTGGCCCGGGATGACGAAGGGCTTCTGGCGGGACGAGGCCCGGTACCTGGAGACCTACTTCAAGAAGGTGCCCGGGGTCTGGGTCCACGGGGACTTCGCCCTCCTGGACGAGGAGGGGCACTTCTTCCTCCTCGGCCGCTCCGACGACACCCTGAAGGTGGCGGGAAAGCGGGTGGGCCCCGCCGAGGTGGAGACGGCGGCCATGGCCCATCCCGCCCTGCGGGAGTGCGCCGCCATCGGTGTGCCCCACCCGGTGAAGGGGGAGGCCATCGTCCTCTTCGCCGTGCTGAAGCCGGGCTTCGCCCCCTCGGAGGCCCTCGCCGAGGAGGTGGCCGAGCGGGTGGCCGAGGCCTTGGGGAAACCCCTTAGGCCGGAGCGGGTCCTCTTCGTCCCCGACCTGCCCAAGACCCGGAACGCCAAGGTGATGCGCCGGGTGGTGCGGGCGGCCTTCCTGGGCCAGGACCCCGGGGACCTCTCCGCCTTGGAAAACCCGGAAGCGGTGGAGGCCATCCGGAAGGCCGCCGAAGAGGTTTGAGCCCGTGCGCCTCCTGGCAGCCCTTTTGGCCTGGAGCCTGGCCCTGGCCTCGCCCTTGGAGGAGGCCAGGGCCCATTACCGGGCGGGCCGGATGCCAGAGGTGCTCCAGACCCTAAAACCCCTCCTCCGGGTCTACGCGCCCCCCGAGGAGGCCCTCCTCCTCGCAGGGTTCGCCCAGTACCGCCTGGGCCAGCTGGAGGAGGCCCTTTTCACCTTCAGCCGCCTGGTGGGGCTCCTGCAGGGGGGCAGCGAGGCCCTCTACGGCTTCGGCCTCACCCTGCGGGCCATGGGGGACCTGGAAGGGGCGAGGAGCGCCCTGGAGGAGGCGGCCCGCCGGGGCTACGGGGAGGCGGAAGGCCTTCTGAAGACCCTCCCGCCCCCTCCTCCGCCCGCCCCCAAGGCCCGCAAGGCCCCGCCCCCTTTCCGGGCGGAGGCCGGGCGCTTCTTTGTGGGGGAGAAGCCCCTCCAGGTGCGGGGGGTGAACCTGGGGGTGGCCCTTCCCGGGCGCTTCCCCGCGGAGTTCCCCGAAGGAGAAGCCCTATACCGCGCCTGGTTGGAACTTCTCTCCGCCATGGGGGCCAACGCGGTGCGCACCTACACCCTCCTTCCCCCGGCCTTCTACCGGGCCCTCTTCCACCACAACAGGCTGCATCAAGACCGCCCTCTCTACCTCTTCCAGGGGGTATGGACAGAGCTCCCGGAGGAGGTGGGCTACGGAGACTGGGAAGGCCCCTTCATGGAGGCCTTTCTTCTGGAGGGCCGGGAGGTCATAGATGCCCTCCACGGCAACCTCCGCCGCCCGCCCAGGCCCGGCCACGCCCACGGGGACTACACCGCCGACGTCTCCCCCTGGACCCTGGGCCTCCTTGTGGGGCGGGAGTTTGAGCCCTACTCCGTGGCCGCCTACAACGGGCGCCACCCGGGGCGGGTCTACCGGGGCCGCTTCCTGGAGGCCCTCCCCGGAGCAAGCCCCTTTGAGGCCTACCTCGCCGAGGTTCTGGACCGCCTGGCCCAATACGAGTGGGAGGCCTACGGGACCCTTAGGCCCATGGGGTTTGTGAACTGGCCCACCCTGGACCCCTTGCGGTGGGAAAGCGAGGCCACCTTCCAGGAGGAATACGAGCTCCGCCGGGCTCGAGGGGAAGCGGTGGAGCCCCCCCGGGCGGGCCCCCTCCACGAGGAGGACGCGGTGAGCCTGGACCCTACCCACCTCCGCCCCGTCCCGGGAAGCCCCCTAAGCCTCTTCGCCGCTTACCACGTCTACCCCTACTACCCGGACTTCCTGGTGAACGAGCCTGAGCTCGCCCCCGGCCGCTACCGCAACTACCTGGCCCGCCTGAAGGCCCACCACCACCCCATGCCCCTCCTCATCGCCGAGTTCGGGCTTCCCTCAAGCCGGGGCACCGCCCACCTCCACCCCGAGGGGCTCCACCACGGGGGGCACGGGGAGGAGGAGCAGGCCGAGGGCGTCCTGAAGCTCTGGCGGGAGATCGCGGCGCTGGACCTGGCGGGGGGCATGGTCTTCGCCCTTTTGGACGAGTGGTTCAAGAAGAACTGGCTCGTGGCCCCCTTTGAAGTGCCCGCCGAGCGGGACCCCCTCTGGCACAACCTCCTGGACGCCGAGGAGAACTACGGGCTCCTCGCCGCCACCGCCAAGGACGCCTTCCGCCTGGACGGCCGGGCGGAGGAGTGGGAGGGGGTGCCCTTCCTCCTCCGGGAGGAAGGCCGCTTCCTCAAGGCCCACGCCGACCCGGAGCACCTCTGGCTCCTCTACCGGGGCCCCCTGCCCCTAAAGCTCTACCTGGACACGGTTCCGGGAGGGGTCCCGGTGGCCGAGGGCTTCGGGGCCGAGTTCTCCTTGGAGATCGGCCGAGAAGGGGGGAGGCTCCTCGTGGAGAAGGGGTACTACCCTTACGTGGAGCGCTCCCACGGCCTTCCCGGCACGGAGTACCTCCTCTTCCGGGGCTTCACCAAGCCGGGGGAGGGGCCCTTCGCGCCCTTCGTCCTGGAGCCCAACCGCCGCCGCACGGGACGGGACGGCACCGACTACCCCCGCCAAACCTACGAGCTGGGGGCCCTGAAGCGGGGGGAAGACCCCGAGGGGGCCCGCGACCCCACGGCGGACTACGCCCTGGGGCCCGAGGGGCTTCTTGAGGTGCGCCTCCCCTGGGGCATGCTCCTCGTCACCGACCCGAGCCGCCCCACCGCCTGGTACGCCCCAGAGCCCATCCCCATAGCGGGCATAAGCCTCCTCCTGGAGGGGACAAAGCCCCTCCGCTTCGCCTGGACCCCCTGGGAGGCCCCTGCCTTCGCCCTCCGGCTCAAACCCCTTTACTTCCGTCTGCGGGACCTCTGGCGAGGAGGGCCCTAAAGGGAAGGCGCAAGACCCACCCCGAGGCGGCGAAGAGGAGGAGGCCCAGGGCCCCTCCTAGCGCGAGGGGCCCCAGGGCCTTAAGGGGCGTGGTGGGCACGAAAAGGTCCCCCAGGACCAGGCCGGGGACCGCGGCGGAAAGGCCTGCCAGGAAGGCCCGGGCCAAGAACCCGGGCAGAAAGCCGAGCTCCACCCCCTCCCCCGCCAAAAGCCGGAGGTAGAGGAAAAGCCCCACCCAGCCCGCCAGGGCCGTGGAGAGGTTGAGGAGGAAAAGCCCGGCGTCCCGCAAAAGCCAGTAGCCCAAGGTGTTCAGGAGAAAGACCAGGGCGCTGGCCGTGACCGCCTCCCGCACCTTCCCCAGGGCGTAAAGCCCCCGGAGGAAGAGGGTGTTCACCCCCCAGGGGAGGACGGCGAGCCCCAAGGCGGCGAGCACCTCGGCGCTGTAGGCCCGGTTCTCCGGGGTGAGGGGGCCGAAGAGGCCGAAGAGGAGGACCACCACAAAGGGGGCGAGGCCCGTGAGGAGGCCGCCGAGCAGGGCCAGGACCAGGGCCAGGCGCTCCAAGGGACCCCGGAGAAAGCGCCCCAAGGCCTCCCCCTTCAGGGCGCTCATGCGGGGAAAGAGGGCGATGGCCGGGCTCGTGGCGAAGAGGCCCAGGACCATCTGGAAGACCACCTCGGCGTTGTAAAACCCGGTTACGGCGGCGGGAGGGTACCGGGTGAGGATGTGGGTGAGGACCAGGTTCAAAAACTGCCGGAGGGAGGTGGTGAAGGCGAAGGGCCCCATGCGGAGGAGGGCCGGGAGGAAGGCCCGGTGCCAGCGCCACTCCAGGCGGAAGCCCCGGAGGAAGGGGAGCTGCACCAAAGCCTGGACAAGCCCCCCCAGGCTCACGGAGAGGCCCAACGCCGTGGGGTCCCCGGGGAAGAGGGCCATGAGGCCGATGGCCACCAGGTTGAAGGCGACGGGCCCCAAGGCGTAGGGCAAGAAGCGCTCCTCCGCCTGGAGGAGGGCGGAGAAGAGGGCGGCCATGGAAATACCCAGGAGGAAGGGAAGGAGAAGCCGCGTGAGGTAGACCACCTCCTGGAAGGCCTCAGGGGCCTTCAGGTGGCTTCCCTCCGCCACCAGAAGCCCCGCCACCCAAGGGGCGAGCAGGTAGCCCAGGCCCAGGACGAGGAGGTTCACCCCAAGAAGGAAGGCGGCGAAGCGCCGGGCGAAGGCCTTGGCCTCCTCCGGGGGGAGGGCCTTCAGCAGGGGGATGAGGGCGTTCTGCACCGCCCCTTCCGCCAGGAGCTCCCTGAGGAGGTTCGGGACCCGGTAGGCCACGTTGAAGGCGTCCTTGAGGGCGTCGGGGTAGAAGGCGTTGAAGACCGCCTGGCGGACCAGGCCCAGGACCCTCGAGGCCAGGGTCCCCCCCATGACCAGGAGGATCGCCCTAAGCATGGGCGCCCAAAGCCTCCTGGAAGGCCTCGAGGAAGTTCGCCTGGTTCACCACGGTGAGGCCGTGAAGGGCGGAAAGCTCCTTGGCCCGGGCCCTGTCCATGCCGAGGAGGACGAGGAAGCTCTCCTTCTGGGAGAGGCCCAGGACCTTCTTCAGCCCGGCGTACTTGGCGATGTGGGCCTGGAACTCCCCGGTCTTGGCCTCAAACCAGTAGAACCGCTCCCCCACCCGCACGAGGACGTCCAGCTCCATGGCCTCCCCCCCGGGCAAGGTCACCTGGTAGCCCACGGCCACCTCGTGGGGCAGGTTTTTGGAGCGCAGGTACTTCCTGAGCCGCTCGGCCACGTACCGCTCCAGCCAGCCCCCGGTGAGGAAGTTCTGGACCCAGCCCTCGGTGCTGGCCTTGGCCCTGAGGAGCCGGTCCTCGCTCTTGTAGCGGTAGCTGGTGAGGAGGGCGTACTGCTTGAGCAGGGTGCAGAACTGGGTGGAGTTGGCGATCTCCTCGGGGGAGGCCTCGGCCAAGGAGAGCTCAAACTGCCGCTTGGTGGAGAGGCTCTGCTTGAGTCTCTCGTAAAGCCTCTCCAGGCTCGGGTACCGGTCCCCGAGGAAGAGGGCGAGCCGGTTCAGGACCCGTTCCCGCTCCTCCTCCCCCTCCTCAGGCCTCCGCACCACCTGGACGCCAAGGCCCTTAAGCCACTCCTCCAGGCTCGGGGCCTTCCTCGGCCTGGGGAGTGGGGCCGGGGCCTCCCGGAGGAGGCGCCACATCTCCTGGGCCAGGGCGAAAAAGCGTTCCCGCAAGGGGTCGGGGGTGGCCTCGAGGCCCGGCGGGAGGAGCCCCGAGCGCAAGGTCTCCAAGAGGTGGAGCTCCAAAGCCTCCCTGAGGGCTCTTCGGGTGGCCTCCAGGTTCTCCCCCTCCACCCGCAGGCCGAACTCGGCGAGCTCCCCCACGTAACGGCCCGGGGACGCGAGGTCGTACCGGGCCTTGGCCATGGTCTCTTCCAGGTAGCGGGTGAGCACCCCCATGCCTCCAAGTCTACGCTACGCCCACTCCACCCGGCTTCCCCAAGGGTGCTTCCGGACCCTAAGCCGGGCGGGGAAGCGCTCGGCCAAAGCCTCCACGTGGGTCACCACGCCCACGAGCCGCCCCCGGGTGGGGAGGCTTTCCAGGATGCCCGCCACCAGCTCCAGGGCCTCGGGGTCCAGGGTGCCGAAGCCCTCGTCCAGGAAGAGGGCCTCCAGCTTGCCCCGGGAAAGCTCCTCCGAGAGGGCGAGGGCCAGGGCGAGGCTCGCGAGGAAGCTCTCCCCGCCCGAGAGGGTCCGGACCTGGCGGGCGGCGGCCTCGGTCCAGAGGTCCACCACCAGGTACTCGTCCCCTTGGGCCGCGAGGCGGTACCGCCCCCCGGAGAGGGTGTAGAGAAGCTCGCTCGCCCGCTCCACCAGGCTCCGCTGCTTGAGGCCGAGGAGGTAGGCGGGGAAGTTGTGGGCCTGGAGGTCCAGGGCGAGCTTCTCCCAGAGGGAAAGCTCGGCCACGAGGCGGGCGAGCGCCCCCTCCACTTCCCGGCGGCGGGCGAGGTCCTCCCGGAGCCTTTCCACCCGGTCTTCCAGGGCCCCTTCCTCCTTGCGCTTCTCCTCCAGGCGGCCTTCCAGCTCCGCGAGCGCCTTCCTCAGGGCCTCCACCCGCCCCTGCGCCTCCTCCAGGGTGGGGGCGGGCCCAGAAAGGGGGGGGAGGCTTCTCCAGGCGGCCTCCGCCTCCGCGAGGTCTTTGCGGAAGGCCTCGAGCTCCGCCCGAAGCGCCTCCCGCTCCCCCGGGGAGAGGGCGAGGCCTTGGGCCTCCGCCTCGGGCATGAGGCCCCGGGTGGCCGCCTCCGCCTCGGCCAGGGCCTTGGCCTGCTCCTCCTTGCGGGCCCTCAAGGCGGAAAGCTCCGCCCTAAGGGCCCCCGCCTCCTCCCCAAGGCGGGCGTCCTCGGCGGCAAGCCCCTTGAGCCGGTCCACCTCCTCCTTCAGGCGCCTCAGGTAAGGCCCCACCCCCAGGCCCCCCGTCTTGGCCTCCAGGTGGCGGCGAAGCCCAGCGGCGAGCCTCCCCGCCTCCTCCTCCAGGGCCAGGCGCCGGGCCTCGGCCGCCTCCCGCCTCGAGGCCAGGTCCTCCCGGCTGGCCTCGCCCCGGGCCTCGGCCTCCCGCGCCCGCAAGGCCGCCACCTCCCGCTCCAAGGCCCGGGCCTCCCCCCGGAGGGCCTGGTACCGGTCCCGGAGGTCCTGAAGCCGGGCCTCGGCCGCCTCCAAGGCCCCTTTGAGCGCCTCGGGATCCCCGGGCCGGGGCTCCACCTCGAGGGCCCGGAGGCGGGCGGCGAGGTCCCCGGCCTCCGCCTCCAGGCGGGCGAGGCGCCGGGCGAGGGCCTGGGCCTCCTCCTCCAGGGCCCGCCGCGCCCCGGCGAGGTCGGGGACCTCGGGCAAGGGGGGGAGGGCGTGGACCACGCCCCCGCAGAGGGGGCAGGGCTTGCCCGGCTCCAGGAGGTCGTGGTAGGCGAGGAGGCCGAGCCTCCGCTCCTCCCGAAGGAGGGCCTCCCGCCTCCGGTCCAGGTCCTCCTGGGCCCTCTCCAGGGCCTTCCGCTCGGCCTCCAGGGCCTTCAGGGCCTGGGAGAGGGCGTGGGCCTCCGCCTCCTTGAGCCTCAGGGCGAGGGCGTCCCGGGCCTCCCGCGCCTCCTTTCCCTCCGCCTCCAGGCAGGCAAGGGTCTGCCCCACCTCCGCCAAAGCGGCCTCCTTGGCCTTCAAGGCCTCCCAGGCCTCCGCCCAGGCCCTCAGGCGCAAAAGCTCCGCCCCGAGGGCCTCCAGGGCCTTCAGGACCTCCTCCAGGCGCGCCTGGGCCGTGGCGGGGTCGGGCCCCGAGGCGGGGGCCTCTCCCGCGGGGGCCCGGGCGAGGAGGGCCTCGAGGGCCTTCAGGTCCTGGGCCTCGGCGTAGGCCGCCTGGGCCCGCTCCAGGGCCTCCGGAGAGAAGCCGAGGGCCTCGCGCCTCGCCTCCAGGGCCCGAAGCCTCCTTTCGGCCTCCTCCAGGGCCTTTTCCGTGGCCTGAAGGGCGGCCCGCTTCTCCCGGTAGGCCCGCCAAAGGGGCAGGACCCGCTCCGCCTCCTCCGCCCGGGAAAGCCGCTCCTCCACCCGGGCCATCTCCTCCGCCCGGGCCTTCAAGGCCTCGAGGCGGGCCGCCAAAGCCCGGCGCCGCCTCAGGTCCTCAAGCAGGGCCTCCGCCTCGGCCAGGGCCTTCCTCACACCCCTGGCCTCCTCCTCCAGGCGGTCGGCCTCCGCGCGGGAGGCGGCGAGGGCCCGCTCCAGTTCCTCAAGCGCCTCCGGGGTCGCCGCGGAAAGCCCGTTGAGCTCCCCCTCGAGCCTCCCCTTCTCCTCCAGGAGGAGGCTCCGCCTTTCCGCCGCCTTCTGCCTGGCCCGCTCCAGGCGGGAGAGCTCAAAGAGCTCCAGAAGGAGCTGGCGCCTTTCCTTCGGCTCCCCTTTGAGGAAGCGGTCAAACTCCCCCTGGGGGAGGAGGAGGGCCCGGGTGAAGGCCTCGTAGTCTAGGCCCACGAGGTCGGCCAAGGCCCGGTTGACCGCCTCCAGGGTGGGCAGGTCCAGAAGCCGCTCCCCCCCCTCCAGCAGGTAGACCCGGGCGTCCCCCCGCTTCTCGCTCCGGGACCGCTCCACCCGGTAGACCCGCTCCCCTACCCGGAAGGTGAGGCTCACCCAGGCTTTGGCCGCGGCGGGGTGCTTGAGGGTGCCCACCTGGCGCCCCACCCGGGGCACCTGGCCGTAGAGGGCAAAGGCGATGGCGTCCAAAAGGGTGCTCTTCCCGCTCCCCGTGGGGCCGGTGATGGCGAAGAGCTCCACGTCGGAAAAGTCCACCGCCTGGCGCTCCCGGTAGGGGCCAAACCCCTCCAGCTCAAGCCGTAAGGGCCTCACCCTCCACCTCCGCCATCACCTCGGCGAAGCGCTCCAGCAGGGCCTCCTCCTTCCTTCCCCGCTCCTCCAGGTAGCGGGCGTAGCCCTCCACGAAGCCGAGGTCCCGCACCTCCTCCCGCCTCCCCTCCTCGGCCTGGAGCGGAGCGCCCTCCACGGCGAGGAGGTGGGGGAGGGCCCGGAAGAGGTTCTCCTTGACCTGGGGGGAAAGCCTCCCCTCCACCACCAGGCGCAGGTAGCCGGGAAAGCGCTCCAGCTCGCCCAGCCTCCCGTCCAGCTCCTCGGGCCGCAGGCGGTAGGTCCTGAGGGGCTTCCCCCACCGCCCCGGGATGGGGTGGACCCAAGGCGGCCCCGAGGGGGGAAACTCCACGAGGAGCGCCCCCCGCTCCGCCCCCTCCCCCTCGCCGAAGTCCAGCTGCACCAGGCTTCCCGGGTACCAGGCCACAGGGGCCTCGCTCACCTGCTGCTGCCGGTGGACGTGCCCCAGGGCGAGGTAGCGGACCTCCAAAGGCAGGCTCGCCCGGGGGACGGCGTAGCTTCCCACCAGGTGGAAGACGAACTCCCCTCCCCCGGGCCTCGCCCCCTCCACGGCGAAGTGACCCAGGAGAAGGGGGCTTTTGAGGTTGTCCAGCACCCGGCGCATGGCCTCGGCGTAGGTGCGGTGCAGGACCTCGTCCTCCTGGAAGAGGCGCCGGACGAGGAGGCGCTCGGAAACGAAGGGCAGAAGCCCCGCCCGCACCCCGCCCACCTCCACCACCCCTCCCTCCTCGGCGAAGAGGAGGCGGCCCCGGACCCGGGCCCCGGCAAGCCCGAGAAGGGGGGCGAGGGCCTCGAGGCGCTCTTTGGGGTCGTGGTTGCCGGCGATGACCAGGGCCGGGACCCCGAGGGCCTTAAGCTCCATGAAGAACTCCACCGCGCAGGCCTCGGCCTCCGCCGAAACCTGGGGCCGGTCAAACAGGTCCCCGGAGACCACCACCAGGTCCACCCGCTCGGACCGGACCAGGCCCAGAAGGTCCCGGAGGGCGGCGGCGATCTCCGGGGTCCGGTCCACCCCCTTGAGGAGCTTGCCCAGGTGCCAGTCGGCGGTGTGGAGAAGGCGCATGGCCCCATCTTACGCGCCCCTAGTGGGGGTGGGCGTGATCCCCGCCCTCCCCCTTCCCTCCGGCGAGCAGGAAGGCGGCGAAGAGGGTGGAGAGGGGGACTGCGAGCACGAGCCCCAAGGACCCGAGGAGCATGCCCACAAGCTCGGCGGCGAAGGGCTCGGTGTTTAAGAGGA
Organism: Thermus thermophilus; assembly: GCF_019974155.1. Lineage (NCBI taxonomy): Bacteria > Thermotogati > Deinococcota > Deinococci > Thermales > Thermaceae > Thermus > Thermus thermophilus. The sequence continues at coordinate 598,482 of NZ_AP025158.1, read as the reverse complement.
AGCGCAGGGGCGTGGGGTCCCGGGTGAGGAGGAGGAAGAGGGGAAGGCTTCCCGCGGCGTAGGCCAGGACCAGGGTGTTCACCAGGCTCCCCAGGTGGTCGTACCCCACCTCCATGGCCCGCCGGTAAAGGCGCCAGGGGGAGGCCTGGGGGTCGGCGTGGGCCAGGGCCTGGACCACGCTGGCCTGGGTCACGGTCACGTCGGCCAAGGCCCCGAGGGCCCCCACGGCGAGCCCCGCCAAGTAGAGCCCCAAAAGGTCCACGCCCCCCCACTGGTGGAGGAGGAGGGCCTCCTCGGAGGCGAGCCCCGTGAAGCCCATGGCCCGGGCGAAGAACCGCCCCAAGAGGAGGACGAGGAGGACCGCGGCCAGGGTGGCCCCCAAGGCGGCGGTGGTCTTGCGGCCGAGGCCGTGGACGAAGTAGACGCTGAGGACGAGGACCCCGAGGCTTCCGAGGAAGGCGTGGAGCAAGGGATCCCCCCCGGCGGCGATCCGGGGGACGACGACGTAGACCAGGAGGAGCAAGCCAAAGAGGGTCCCCAAAAGCCCCCTAAGCCCCTTGCCCCGGCCGAGCCCCACCGCCCCCAGGGCGAAGAGGAGGGTCAAGGCGGCGAGCCAGGGCATCCGGTCGGGCTCGGTGACGTAGGCCCGCTCCCCCTCCAGGTAGACCACCACCCGGTCCCCCGCCCGAAAACCCTTCCCACCCACCGGCAGGAGGGCCTCCAGGGTCCTGCCCTCCACCCTCACCTGCGCGAGGCCCGCCCCCGGGTCCAGGGCAAGGATCCTGCCCAAGGCGTAGCGGCCTTCCTGGGCCAAGGCGGGCAAGCCCAAAAGGAAAAGGAACACGAGAAGCCGCACACCCTCACTCTACGGGCAGGAGAGGAAAAGGCGTTGTCGCCTGGGGTAGGCTGAAGGCATGGAGCGGTCCACCCGCCAGCGCCGCGCCATCCGCAGGGTCCTCCTGGAGACCCGGCGCCCCCTCTCCCCCCGGGAGATCCTGGAGCTCGCCCGCAGGCAGGTCCCCTCCCTGGGCCTGGCCACGGTCTACCGCAACCTGCGGGCCCTGGTGGAGGAGGGCGCCGTGGTGCCCGTGGCCCTGCCGGGGGAGCCCCTGCGGTACGAGGCGGCGGGCGCCGGGCACCACCACCACTTCCTCTGCCGGGGGTGCGGCCGGGCCTTTGAGCTCCCCGGCTGCCGCCTCGAGGCCCATCTGGACCTTCCCCCCGGGTTTGCGGCCGAGGACCACGAGGTGGTGGTCTACGGGCGCTGCCCCGACTGCGCCTGAACACCCCCCTGGGGCTTCCGCCAGGGCGGGGACCCCAAGGCCAACGCTTAGTCCCAGGGCGGGTAGAGGTGCTTGGGCCCGGTCCAGCGCACCTCCTCCAGGGCCCCGTCAAAGCGCAGGAGGGCGGCGAGCCGGGCCCGGGAGTAGACCCGGTAGGGCTCCCGAGGAATGAAGGCCGTGACAATGTCCACGTGCCGCGGGGTGCTGTACTCCAGGACCACGTGCAGGGGCAGCCGCAACCGGGGAGGAAAGACCATGTACCCCAGAACGAGCATCCGTTCGTCCTCGGGGTAGATGGCGAGCTCCCGCCCCCAGAGGAGGGCGGAGAGGATGTCCTGCTCCCGGAAGCCCTCCTGGAGCATGTGCTTGACGGCGTGGGGGCCCAGGCGGTAGCGCCCCTCCCGGATGTGGGGCAGAAGGTCCTCCAAGCGGCGGAGCCTGGGCATAAGGCCTCCCCGGGGCCAGTCTACCGCCACCGGCCCCGGGGCGAAGGTGGCCTGGAGCTCAGGCGGGCTCTATGAGGCCGTAGTTGCCGTCCTTCCTCCGGTAGATGACGTTGATCTCGTCGGTCTTGGCGTTGCGGAAGACGAAGAAGCTGTGGCCCAACGCCTCCATCTGGAAGGCGGCCTCCTCCGGGTCCATGGGCTTCATCTCAAAGCGCTTGACGCGGACGATCCTGGGGCCTTCCTCCTCCTCGGGCTTGCGCAGGGCCTCGAGGTCCCGCACCTCCGGGGGCGGGGGCCCCTGGTAGGAGTGGCGCTTGCCCACGTAGCGCCGCTCCCGGAAGCGCTTCACCTGGGTCTCCAGGCGGTCCACCGCCCGGTCTATGGCGGCGTAGAGGTCGGCGTCCTCCTCCTCCACGCGCACGAGGCCGCCCGGAAGGTCCACCTGGATCTCCGCCCGGGCCTTCCTCTCCACGTGGGGGCTTCCCGCCAAGGAAAGGACCACCTTGGCCATGAGCTCCCCGTCCTGGTAGCGGTCCAGGCGGGCAAGCTTCTTCTCCACGTAGTCCCGGATGGCGTCCGTGATCTCCAGGTTGCGCCCGATGAGCTTGTAGATGTTCATCCTTCCTCCTTTCCGCCCCGGGGAGGGCCTTCCCGCACCCTTATGCTACCACCCTCCGCGGGACGCTCGTCCCGCACCACCTGGCCGGCCTTCAAGACCACGACCCGGGCGGGGTAGGCCTCTAGGAGCTCCCGGCTGTGGGTGGCCACCACCACCGTGGCCCCCCGTTGGTGGGCCTGCTTCAGGATCTCCAGCACGGCGAGGGCGTTTTCCGGGTCCAGGTTGCCCGTGGGCTCGTCGGCGAGGACCACGGGGGGGTCCAGGAGGAGGGCGCGGGCGATGGCCACCCGCTGGGCCTCCCCCACGGAAAGCTCCTCGGGAAAGGCCCGCTTCTTGTGGGAAAGCCCCACCCGGCGGAGGGCGGTGGTGATCCTCTCCGGCCACTCCCTGCGGGGGACCCCCTGGACCTGGAGGACGAAGGCCAGGTTCTCCTCCACGGTCATGTCGGCAAGGAGGCGGTGGTCCTGGAAGACCATGCCGATCCTGCGGCGGTGGTAGGCCACCTGGTCGCCCCGGAGGTGCTTCAGGTTCTGGCCGGCGAAGTACACGGCCCCCTGGGTGGCCACGAGCCGCCTCAGGATCAGGGCGAGGAGGGTGGACTTGCCCGCCCCCGAGTGGCCCACCACGTAGACGAACTCGCCCTTCTTGATCTCCAGGTTCACGTTGTAGAGGGCCTTGGTCTTGGTGCGGGGGTACTCCAGGCCCACCCGGTGGAAGGCGATCATGCCCCCACTATATGGGGAGTGGGCCACCCTTTCTTCTCATGGAGAGGCGCTATAGTGAAGGCGAGTGAGGGAGAAGATGAAGCGGCGCGCGTGGTTCATGGTGGGGCTCGGGGCGCTTCTCGCCCTGGTGTACGCCCAGCTTCCCCGGCCTCAGGCGGAGACCTTCCTCCAGAACCCCAACGGCCAGGCCCTCTTGGAGGTCTACCAGAGGATCCAACAGGACTACCTGGAGCCCCTCTCCAGGGAGAAGCTGAACAAGCTCCTGGAAGGGGCCATCGGCGGGATGGTCCAGGCCCTCGAGGACCCCTTCACCAGCTACTCCCCGCCCCAGCGCTCCACCCTGCGCCAGGAGGACCTCCGGGGCGAGTTCTTCGGCATCGGGGCCACCCTCTCGGCCGCGAACCCCGACGGCACGGGGGCCAAGATTGAGGGGGTCATGAAGGGGCTTCCCGCCCAGCGGGCGGGCCTCAGGGCCGGGGACGTGATCCTCGAGGTAGACGGGGAGGACGTGACCAAGCTTCCCCTCCTGGACATCGTGGCGAAGATCCGGGGGCGGGAGGGAACCAAGGTCACCCTGAAGGTGCGGCGGGAAGGCGTGCCCGCCCCCCTGGTCTTTGAGCTCGTGCGCGAGCGGGTGGAGATCATCTCCGTGTCCACCGCCAAGGTGGGGGACGTGGGCTACGTGGCCCTGGAAACCTTCGCCAACTTCAAGGTGGAGGACCAGCTGAAGCGGGCCATAGAGGAGCTCAAGGCCCAGGGCGTGAAGAAGCTGATCTTTGACCTGAGGGACAATGGCGGAGGGCTCCTGGACCAGGGGTGCGCCGTGGCCAGCGCCTTCCTCAAGGAGGGCCCCATCGTCTACACCCGCACCAAGAACCTCACCCGCGTCTGGTGCGAGGCCACGGGCCGGACCCTCTGGGACGGGCCCATGGTGGTCCTGGTGAACGGCAACTCCGCCTCGGCGAGCGAGATCGTGGCCGGGGCCCTCCAGGACTACGGCCGGGCCAAGGTCATCGGGGAGAAGACCTTCGGCAAGGGCGTGGGCCAGACCCCCTACACCCTGGCGAACGGCGGGGAGCTCACCCTGGTCACCTTTGAGTGGCTCACCCCCAAGCGCCGTTCCATCAACAAGGAGGGGATCACCCCGGACATCGTGGTGAAGGACACCCGCTTCCCCACGCCCTTCTCCCTGCAAGGGGCGGGGGCGCCGCCGGGAGCGGAGATCACCGTGACCCTGAACGGCAAGACCGTCAAGGTGAAGGCGGACGCAGAGGGCAAGTTCTCCTACGCCGAGCCCCAGCGGCAGAGGCCCCTCCCCGAGGACCGGGGCCAGGCGGTGCTGGACCTGGAGAACGACGCCATCCTCAAGCGGGCCCTGGAGGAGCTTCGGTAAGCCCGAAGGCGAAGGGGGCCAGGCAGGTGCCTGGCCCCCTCTTGGTTTAGCGGCTACCTCTTGAAGGGCATGTTGCGGAAGACGATCTTCTGCCAATCCTTCCCGTCAAAGACCTCAAACTCCGTGTAGAGGATTTTGCTGGCATTCACGTTGGGAATCCAAAGGTTGACATATACCTTTAGGGGAATACCCGCGAGGAAGTCCGACCGGCCGCCGCTGACTTCAAAAAAACCTTGGGTTGCTTGGAACCCCCCTTCCAGGATGGTGCGGGTGCTATTGAAGCGCATCTGGAGACTTGCGTCCTGGCTGGAAACCACGTTGTAAACCAAGACTACCCTATAGCAGCATTCGAAGTAAGGCTCGCCAGCCAGCTCAAATGTGAAAGGCCCCACCACGAACCGCTTCCAAGGCTCCGCCTCCTGGCCGGCCTGGGCCTGCGCAGAAGGTTGCGCAGGCGCTGGGGAGGTGGCCGCCGCCTGGCCCACGGGGATGCCCCGGAACTCCAACCCTCCCACGTACACCGCCGCAAAGAAGTTGTCCTCCGCAGGCACGGCGGGGAACACCAGCCTGGCAGTAACCCTACCCGCGGCGGGAAGGGCGAAAACGCTCCGGTTGGCCTCCACACTCCCCCCCTCCGCGCTCAGGTACCCGGGGTAGCTGAACCCCCTGGCGGAGATGGCCCGCACGCTCTGGTGGAGCACCACGACCTGCTGGTTGGTCTGGGCGGTGCTCTGGACCTGGAGCGCGCAAACCACCCTGCCCTCTTGGTCCCTGGCGCACCCTTGCAGCTTGAAGGTGGCCCTCACGGTCTCGGAAGCCACCTCCACCACGGGACCAGAAGGCTTGGGCAGGTTCACCTGTTGCGCCAAGACCAAAAGGGCCAGGAAAAAGAGCGCAAGCACTCCTCGCCTCATACTCACTGCCTCCCTGCTTCGGCAAGCCCTCGTTGCGGGGCTTACCGAGAGGTTTTTACCACAAACCCAGAAATCTAAGCTTAAGAATTCCTTAAGAAGGTCTTAAGATTTCCGGACACTCACCGCACCACCGCCCCGGGGGGGATCTCCCCCTCCACCGTCACCAGGGCCAAGGCCTCCCCCTCCTGGGCGGCGAGGATCATCCCCTGGCTCTCAATGCCCCGGAGCTTGGCGGGTTTGAGGTTCGCCACCAGGACCACCTTCTTGCCCACGAGCTCCTCGGGCCGGTACCACTTGGCGATGCCCGAGACCACGGTGCGCTCCTCGTTCCCCAGGGAGAGCCTGAGGACCAAAAGCCGGTCGGCGTTCGGGTGCTTCTCCGCCGCCAAAACCTCCGCCACGCGAAGCTCCACCTTGGCGAATTCCTCTATGCCGATCCAGGCCTCCTCCTTGGGCTTGGCCTCCACCCTGGCCTCCTTTTTGGGGAAAAGGACGGGGGCCTCCTCGGGGATGGGGCGGGGCTCGGCCAGGCCCCAGCGCTCGGCCTCCGCCAGGCCCACCTCCTCCTTAAGCCCCAGGGCCCGCCTGAGCTCCGCCATCTTGTCGGGCATGGCGGGGGTGAGGAGGATGGAGGCGATCCTCAGGCCCTCCACCACCCGGTAGAGCACGGCCCGGGCCTCCTCCGGCTCCTTCTTGAAAAGCTCCCAGGGCTTCTTCTCGTTGAGGTAGCGGTTCAAGGCCTTGACGTAGGCCATGACCTCCTCGAGGGCCACGTGGAACTTCAGCTCCCGCACCAGGGGCCTAAGCCTTTCGGCAAGCCCCGTCCCCGCGGCGAGGGCCTCCCCCGCCACGGGCTTAGGAATGCGGCCCTCGGCGAAGCGGAAGAGCATGGCCCGGGTCCTTTGCACCAGGTTGCCCAGGTCGTCGGCGAGGTCGGCCTCGTACCGGGTCCTTAGGGCCTCCTCGCTCACCGGGGTGTCCTGGCCGTAGGGGATCTCCCTAAGGAGGTAGTAGCGCAGGGCGTCCCGGCCGTACTTTTCCAGAAGGGCGAAGGGGTCCACCACGTTCCCCAGGGTTTTGCTCATCTTCCGCCCGTCCGGCCCCAGCAAAAACCCCCCCACGTTCAGGTGGCGGTACATGGGGATCCCCGCCGCCTTCAGCATGGTGGGCCAGAAGACGGCGTGGGGCTTCAGGATGTCCTTGCCGATGAGGTGCCAGGCGTGGGGCCAGAAGGTCCGGTAGGCCTCCCCCTCGGGGTAGCCCAGGGCGGAGACGTAGTTGAGGAGGGCGTCAAACCAGACGTAGGTCACGTGGCCCTCGTCCCACGGGAGGGGGATGCCCCAGGGGACGCGGGACTTGGGCCTGGAGATGGAGAGGTCCCCGATGGGCTCGGCGAGCATGGCCAGGACCTCGTTCCGGTAGCCCTCGGGGCGGATGAGCTCGGGGTTTTCCTGGAGGTACTCCTGGAGCCAAGGGCGGTACTTCTCCATGCGGAAGAAGTAGTTCCCTTCCTTCCGCCTTTCCACGGGCCGCCCGTGGATGGGGCAAAGCCCCTCCACGAGCTCCTTCTCCGTGTAGAAGCGCTCGCAGGAAACGCAGTAGAGGCCCTCGTACTCCCCGTAGTAGATGTCCCCGGCCTCGTAGACCTTCTTGAGGACGAGCTGCACCACCTTCTTGTGGCGCTCCTCCGTGGTGCGGATGAAGTCGTCGTAGGCAACGCCGAGGAGGTCCCAGGCCCTTTTGAAGCGCTCGGAGACCCGGTCCACGAAGGCCTTGGGGTCCTCCCCCGCCGCCTGGGCCGCCCGGTACACGGTTTCCCCGTGCTCGTCGGTGCCGGTGAGGAAGAAGGTGCGGTAGCCGTCCAGGCGGTGCCACCGGGCCAGGAAGTCCGCCACCACCGTGGTGTAGGCGTGGCCCAGGTGCGGCTCGGCGTTCACGTAGTAGATGGGGGTGGTCACGTAGAAGACCTTTTCCATGCGCCCTCCCTAAAAAAAACCGGGGCACGCGCCCCGGGCGGGGAAGCCTCCCCGCCCTAGGACCGGGGCATGCCCTTCATGGCCTCCATTCTACGGCAGAAGCTCCTCCACCCCAAAAGGCCCCGCCACCAGGGCCCGGGTGGCCATCCCCACGAAAAGCCCCGTCTCCACCACCCCGGGGATCTCCAAGAGGGCCCGGTGCAGGCCCAAGGGGTCCCCGATGGGGCCGAAGCGGCAGTCGGCGATGAGGTGGCCGCCGTCGGTGTAGTAGAACTCGTCCCCGTCCATGCGGAGCTCGGGCTCCCCCCCGAGGTCGGCGATGGCCTTGAGGGTCGCCCGGTAGCCGAAGGGGACGATCTCCACCGGCACCGGGCCCCGGCCGAGGACGGGCACCTTCTTGGTGTGGTCGGCGATGACGAGGAACTCCTTGGCCACGCGCTCCACGATCTTCTCCCGGAGGAGGGCCCCGCCCATGCCCTTGATGAGGGAAAGATCGGGGGCGATCTCGTCCGCCCCGTCTATGGCCAGGTCCACCCCCTCAGGGGGAAGGTCCACGAGGGGGATCCCCTCCCGCTTGGCGAGCTCCTCGGTGGCCCTCGAGGTGGGCACCCCCACCACGCCCTTTAGCTCCCCCTCCCGAAGCCGCCGGGCGAGCTCGAGGACGGCGTAGCGGGCCGTGGAGCCCGTGCCCAGGCCCACCACCATCCCGTCCTGCACGTAGGCGATGGCGGCGTGGGCCGCCTCCTTCTTGTAGCTCTCCAAGGGGCGCTCCATCAGGCCCCCCTAAGCGCCTTCAGGGCCTCGGCCACCTCGAGGGCGTGCCCCTCGGGGGAGACCTTGCGCCAGACCTTGGCGATGCGCCCCTCGGGGTCTATGAGGAAGGTCTGGCGGAGCACCCCCTCCACCTCTTTGCCGTAGAGGTTCTTTTTCCCCCAGGCCCCGTAGGCCAGGATGGCCTTCCGCTCGGGGTCAGCGAGGAGGGGGAAGTTCAGGCCGTACTTCTCGGCGAAGCGCCTGTGGCTTTCCACGTCGTCCGCCGAGACCCCGAGGACCACCGCGTCCAGGGCCTTGAGGCTTCCCATGTGGTCCCGGAAGCCGCAGGCCTCCTTGGTGCACCCGGGGGTGTCGTCCTTGGGGTAGAAGTAAAGGACCACCCACCGCCCCCGGTAGTCGGAGAGGCGGTGGGTGCGGCCCTCCTGGTCAGGCAGGGCGAAGTCCGGCGCGAGCGTGCCCACCTCCATGGCGGGCATTATACCCCTTTTCCCGCGCCCTCCCCGCCCCTAGGGGGCCTACCGGGGCTCGCCGGGCCAGTCGCCCACCACGCCGGGGGCGGCCCACTCCATGGTGAGGAGCTCGTTAAGGGTCGCCTTGCGCCCGGCGGGGATCCGCACCACCCCCTTGCGGTCCTTGATGGGGCCGGTGAAGGGGTCAAAGGTGGGGTTCGGGCGCCTCATCGCCTCAAGAAGGGACATGATCCGGTCGTAGACCGGAACCTTCTTGCCCTCCACGGTCATCTGGGCGGCCTTCAGCAGGGGGACGTGCTTGGGGTTGATGGGGACGCCGTAGTCCGCCCCCACCTCCACGGCCCCGTGCTGGAGGAGCCAGAAGTAGTCCACGTTTTGCAGGTTCTTGGGGGTGTAGACCCCTTCCTTCACCTTCTTGAGGAAGTCAATGTAGATGACCTCCCAGTGGACGATCTGGCCCGAGACCACGTGGTCGGGGGCGAACTTGAGCATGGGGGTGTAGTGGCCGAAGGAATAGGCCCCCTTGCGGGCGGCGGTCTGGATCACCGTGGGGGTGTCCTCGGTGAAGGCGAAGACGTCCGCCCCTTGGGCGAGGAGGGCCTCCGTGGCCTCCCGGGCCTTGGCCGGGTCGTACCAGGCGTTGATCCAGCGCACCAGCACCTGGGCGTCGGGCCGGACGGCCCGCACCCCGAGGGCGAAGGCGTTGATGTGCCGCTTCACCTCAGGGATGGGGAAGGCGGCCACGTACCCCACCTTGCCCGTCTTGGTGAGGGCCCCGGCGGCGAGGCCGTTCAGGTAGTAGACCTGGTAGAAGTCGGCCATGTAGGTGGCCACGTTGGGGGCCCGCTTGATGCCCGTGGCGTGGGCGAAGAGGACGTCCGGGTACTTCTTGGCGGCCTCGAGGACCCCGTCCATGTACCCGAAGCTGGTGGCGAAGATGACCCGGCACCCCTCCCGCACGAACCGATCAATGACCGGCACCACCTGGGCCTCGGGCACGCTCTCCACGTACCGGGTCTCAAGCCACGGGAGGGCCGCCTCCGCCTTCTTCCGGCCCACGTCGTGGGCGTAGGTCCAGCCCGCGTCCCCTACCGGGCCCACGTAGATGAAACAGGCCTTGAGCTTGTCCCCCTGGCCTAGGGCGAGGCCCAGGGCGGCGAGAACCCCGAGAACGAGTCGTCGCATGGCTACCTCCCCCGCTCAAAGGGCTGGCCCAGAGCCTTGGGGGCCCGGGACCGGCCCGAGAGCGCCAGGACCAGGATAACCAGAAGGTAGGGCATGGCGGCAAAGGCCTCGCTCGGTATAGGTACACTGCCCTGGAGGCGGAACTGCAGGAAGAAGAGGAGGCCGAAGAAATAGGCCCCAAGGAGGGCCCGAAGAGGATGCCAGGCGGCCAGGATCACCAAGGCGATGGCCACCCAGCCGAGCCCGGCGGTCATCCCGTCCGTCCAGCTCGGCCGGTAGGCCAAGGAGAGGTAGGCCCCCGCAAGGCCGATGAGCCCCCCTCCCAGGCCCAGGGCCAGGTACCGCACCCCGTCCACGCTCACCCCGAAGAGGTCCACCGCCTTGGGGTTCTCCCCGGCGCTCCTTAGGAAAAGCCCCGTCCTGGTGCGGGTGAGGAAGAGGTGGACGAGGAGGGCGAGGACCGCCCCTACGAGGGCAAACCCTCCCTCGGGCAAGGGGTGGGCGAGGGGCAGCCCCTCGTAGCGCTTGCCCAGAAGCCCCGAGGCCCCAAGCCCTAAGGCGGCCACCGCGAGCCCCGCCACGAACTGGTTGGCCCGCAAGGTAACGGCGAAAAGGCCCAGGAAAAGCCCCGAGAGCATCCCCACCCCGAGGGCGGCGAGGACCCCGGGGAGGGGGCCGTAGGCCTGGGCGGCGGCGAAGGCGGTGAGGGCGGCCAGGGCCATCATCCCCTCCACCCCGAGGTTCACCACCCCGCTCCGCTCGGCGAGAAGCGCCCCAAGCCCCGCGAGCAGGATGGGCGTTCCGAAAAGGACCGCACGCAACAAGGCCTCTTCCATCAGCGCCTCCAGACCAGGCGGTGGCGGCTTGCGGCCTCGGCCCCGATCAAGGCCAGAAGCAGGAGGCCGCTCGTCACGTCCACCACGCGAAAGGGCATGGAGAAGGCGAGCTTCAACGCGTCCCCCCCGGCGAGGACCACCCCCAGGAGGGGGGCGGTGAGGAGGACGTAACCCGGCCCACCGCGGGCGAGCCAGGCCACGAGGATGGCCGTGAAGCCGTAGCCCAAGGACACCTGGGCGGGCTCCAGGAGCTTGTGGTGGATCCCCGCCACCTCCCCCACCCCAGCAAGCCCCGCCAAAGCGCCCGAGACCAGGCCCACCCGGAGGAGGAGGCGGCCCGCGTCCAGGCCCAGGTACCAGGCGGCGAGGGGGTTCTCCCCCAGAACCCGCCACTCAAAGCCCCAGGGGGTCCGGAAAAGGAGGACGTGGAGGACCAGGGCGGCCACCGCCCCGAGGAGAAGGGTGGGCCAGTGGACCAGGGTGCCGGGAAGCACGGGAAGCCGCGCCGCCTCGGGAAAAGGGTCGGTGTAGAGGAAGCCGAAGGCCGTCCGCCCCTTCCAGGGACCCGCCACCAAGTAGACCACCAGGTAGTAGGCGAGGTAGTTCTGCATGAGGGTGACGAGGATCTCGCTCGCCCCGAAGCGCGCCCGAAGCCAGGCGGCAAGGCCCGCCCACACCCCCCCCAAGCCCCCCCCAAGGAGGAACATCAAGGGCAGGGTCCAGGGCCCGGGAGGGAGGAAGAGGGCGGCGTAGGTGGCCCCCACGGCCCCAAGGAGGAGTTGCCCCTCGGCCCCGATGTTGAAGAAGCCCACCCGGAAGGCCAAGGCCAACCCCGAGCCGATGAGGAGGAGGGGGATGGCCCTCCGGGCCACCTCGGCGAGGCCCAGGGGGTCCCCCAGGACCGAGAGGAAGACCCGGTAGGCCTCCAGGGGCGCCACCCCGTAGGCCCGGAAGAGGAGCCCCAGGGCCACGAGGGCGAGCCCCACGAAGAGGGCGTAGGCCCCCACAACCTTGAGGGGCCGGGGCGCGGGATCCACCTCTACCCTCACGCCTGACCCCCCGTCATCATGGCCCCCAGGCGCTCCGGCCCCACCTCCTCTCGCGGCAAGGGCCCCACCATCCGCCCCTGGTAGAGGGCCGCCACCCGGTGGGAGAGGGCCAGGATCTCGTCCAGATCCTCGCTCACAAGGAGGACGGCCGCCCCGCCCTTGGCCAGGTCCAGGAGGAGGCGGTGGACCTCCTCCGCCGCCCCCACGTCCACGCCGTAGGTGGGGTGCATGGCCAAAACCAGCCTGGCCCCCTCCCCAAGCTCCCGGGCCAGGATCACCTTCTGCACGTTCCCCCCGGAGAGGAAGCGGACGGGGGTCCTGGGGGAAGGCGTCCGGATCCCGAAGCGGCGGATGAGCTCCGAGGCCTTTTCCTCCATGGCCCTACGGGAGAGAAAACCCCGCCGGGCAAAGCGGGCGTAGCGGCGCAGGGCCAGGTTCTCCGCCACGCTCATCGTCCCCACCACCCCCATGGCCCGGTCCTCGGGGATGTGGGCCACCCCCAAGGCGTGGAGGCGGGCGGGGTCCTGGGGCAAGGGGGCCCCCAGGAACCGCACCTCCCCCCGGTAGGGCCTAAGCCCCGCCAAGGCCTCCACGAGCTCCTTCTGCCCGCTTCCCGCCACCCCGGCCACGCCGAGGATCTCCCCTTCCCAGAGCACGAAGCTCACCCCCTGGACCGGAACTCCCCGGCGGGGCACGAAGAGGTCCCGCACCTCCAGAAGGGGCCTCTTTCCCGGAGGGAAGCCGAGGCGGGGAGGCTCCACCTCCCGCCCCACCATGAGGCGCACGAGGAGGTCCCGGTCCGCCTCCTCCCTCAGCACCTCCCCCACCTTTCTTCCCCCCCGGAGGACGGCGATGCGGTCCGCCACCCGGAGCACCTCGTCCAGCTTGTGGCTGATGAAGATCACCGCGAGGCCCATGGCCTTGTAGCGGGCGATCTCCTGGAAAAGGCCCTCCGCTTCCTGGGGGGTGAGGACGCTGGTGGGCTCGTCCAGGATCAGGACCTTGGGCTTGGCGAGCAGGGCCCTGAGGATCTCCACCCGTTGCTTCTCCCCGGCGGAGAGGAGGTGGACGGGCGCCTCCAGGTCCACCCCCAAAGGGTGCCCCGCCAGCAGGGCCTTGAGCCTGCGGACGAGGGCCTTTCGGGGAAGCAGGAAGGGCAGGTCCAGCCCCAGGGCCAGGTTCTCGGCCACGGTGTGGGCCTCAATGAGCTCGGGGTGCTGGGGCACGAGGGCGATGCCCAGGGCCTGGGCCGCCTTGGGGGAGGGGATCTGGACGGGGCGCCCCTCCAGGAGGATCCGCCCCTCGTCCGGCGCGTAAAGGCCGTAGAGGAGGCTCACCAGGGTGGTCTTCCCTGCCCCGTTCTCCCCCAGGAGGGCGAGGACCTCCCCGGCCCGCACCTCGAGGCTGATGCGGTCGTTGGCCACAATGGGGCCAAAGCGTTTCGTGACGTTCTCCAGCCGCAGCATCCGCCCCCGGAGGAGGATACCACGCCTAGGGGAGGTCGGCCCTGCGGTTGGCGTTGAGGTAGACCCGCTCCCCAAACCGGGCCACCACCTCCTCGGCGGCCACATACGTGGCCCCCAAAGCCTCCACCACCCGCCCCAGGCGGAAGTCCCCCTCCCGGATCTGCCGCTCCACCTGGGGCAGGCAGTCCTTGTGGTAAAGGGCCATGAGGGGCTCGAGGTGGCCCTCGGGGTTGTAGACCGCCACCACGGGGTAGGGGGAGGCGCGGGCCTGCTCGTAGAGGAAGTCCCAAAAGCCCCGGGTGAGGAAGGGGAGGTCCGTGGCCGCCACCGCCACCCAGGGGAAGCGGGCGTGGACGAGGGCGGAGTGGAGGCCGGAGAGGCTATCCGCCCCCGGGAGGAGGTCGGGGTAGACGGGGACGCCGAAGCCCACGTAGGGGCGGTTCGCCACGATGAAGCGCTCCTCCGCCCCCCTAAGGCTCTCCAGGACCCAGAGGAGGAGGGGCTTTCCCCGGTAGGGGAAAAGGGCCTTGTCCTCCCCGAAGCGCCTCGAGGCCCCTCCCGCGAGGACCGCTCCCGAGTACACCTCCCCAGTCTAAAGCCTTTCGGCAAGCCTCTTCGCGAGGAGAGGAGCGTAAAGAAAGCCCGTGGAGCCGAGCCCGGTGAGGGCGAACCCCCCCTCCACCGGTAAGAGAAAGGAGGGAAGCTTAAAGCGCACCCCCCGCCAAAGGGAGGCCACCGGGGGGCGGTAGCCCACAAGGGCCTCGGCCCCTTGGAGAAGCCACTCCACCTCCCCTTCCGTGGGCGGCGGGAGGCGGTAGCCCTCTTCTCCCGGGAGGTAGCTCCCCCCGAGGGCCGCCCCCGCCAAGTAGACCCGGTAGCTCACGGCCCGGGGAAAGTAGTCCCAAAGGGTGAGGACGAGCCCCGGGACGTGCCGCCCCTCCAGGCCCAAAAGGTGCGCCCCCCGGCCACCCCCGGCGTAGACCAGCACCTCCCCCCTGACCCGCCCGCCGCCCTCGAGGGCCAAATGGGGAGGCTCCCAGGCGAGGACCCGGCCCCAAAGGAAGGGAAGCCCCTCGGCGAGGCGCGCCAAAAGGGGCCTCGGCTCCAGCCAAAAGGCCTCCTCCAGAAGCACCCCCTCCTTCTCCCAGCGGTGCTTGAGGCTGGAAAGCCTCCCCGCCACCTTGGCCCGGTCGGCCTCGGGCACGGGGCGGAAGACCCCGAGGTGGAGGGGGACGAAGCGGCCGTAAAAGAGGAGGGCCGCCTCCAAGGCCCTTTCCCCTTCCTCCGCCAGGGTGAAGCGCCTTCCCCTAAGGGGGTTCACCAGGACCACAGGGGGGCGGCTCGCCTCCCCCAGGGCCTCGGCCACCACCAAGACCTTCCGGCCCCTTTCCCAAAGGAGGCGGGCCAGGGTGAGCCCCGCCACCCCGGCCCCCAGGACCACCACCTCCGCCTCCCTTACGGCCACGGCAACCCCCTTGCCCTCCGGGGCCGGACCTCGCCCAGGCGCAAGCCGGGGCTCAGAACCGGAAGCCTTCCCCCTCTCTCCGGCAAAAGCCCCTCTGGGCAAGCCCTTCAAGAAGGGCCCTGGCCTCGGCCTCGGGGAGGAAGGGGGCAAGGTCCTGAGGCCTTAGAAGCCCCCCCCGCCTCCAAGCCTCCTTCATGGCGAGCCGCTCCAGGGCCTGGGGAGAAGGCCCCCGGGCGAGGAGGCGCCCCTGCCACCGCCCTAGCCCGAGGTAGCCCAAGGCCCCGCCCAGCAAGGCCAAAACGAAGCCCAGGGGCGTGAAGCGGAAGGTGACGACGAGGAGGAGGAAGAGGGCGGCCCCAAGGAAGAGGGGGAGAAGCCTCGCCACAACCGCCTCCTAGGCCACGGGCAGGGGGATGGGGGCCGGGGCCTTCGCCCCCACCACCTCCCCGAAGAGGAGGTGGGGCGTGGCCTGCTTGATCTCCACCTGGTAGAGGCCCGGCACCGGAGCCTGGGAGGCGGGGACGAGCACGGGGTGGTTCCCCCGGTCGTGCCCCTGGACGAAGCCCTCCTCCTTGGCCTCGCCCCGGACCAACACCTCCACCGTCTTCCCCACCCACTCCAGGTTCCTGCGGTAGCTCCACTCCTTCTGCTTCTCAATGAGGCGCTGGAGGCGCTCCACCTTCACCTCCCGGGGCAGGTCCTGGAAGTGCTTGTAGGCGGGGGTGCCGGGGCGGGGCGAGTAGATGAACATGTAGGCCTGGTCGTACCCCACCTCGTCGTAGAGGGAAAGGGTCTCCTGGAAGTCCTCCTCCGTCTCCCCGGGGAAGCCCACGATGATGTCGGTGGAGAGCACGACATCGGGGAGGGCTTCCCGGATCTTCCGGATCCTCTCCAAATAGTGTGCCCGGCGGTACTCCCGGGCCATGCGGCGGAGCACCCGGTCGGAGCCCGACTGCACGGGCAGGTGGATGTAGCGGCAGATGGCAGGGGTTTCGGCGATGGCCTCAATGATGTCGTCGGTGAAGTTCACCGGGTGGCTGGTGAGGAAGCGCACCCGGGGGATGCCCATCCCGCCCACCATGCGCAGAAGCTCGGCGAAGGAGGGGAAGCCCGGCTGGTCCTTGCCGTAGGAGTTGACGTTCTGGCCGAGGAGGGTGACCTCCACCACCCCCGCCTGCTTCAGGAGCTCAATCTCCTTAAGGATGAGGTCGGGGTGGCGGGAGACCTCGGGGCCGCGGGTGGTGGGGACGATGCAGTAGGTGCAGTGATGGTTGCACCCCCGGATGATGGTCACGTGGGCGGAAAGCGCCCCCTTGGGAGGCGGGGGGATGTAGTCCAGGACGTCCTCCCGGAAGGTGAGGTCAAAGAACCTCTCGTTCGCCTTCAGGGCCTCGGGCAAGGAGGTGAGGGCCCCGGGGCCCAAGAGGATGTCCACCCCGAACTTCTTCGCCATCTGCTGGCCCTCGTCCAGTTGGGCCAGGCACCCCATCATCCCGATGAGGAGGCCCCGGCGCTCCTTCTCCTTGCGGAGCTGGCCCAGGAGGGAGCGCACCTTCTCCACGGGCTTGCCCCGCACGGCGCAGGTGTTCACCAGGACGAAGTCCGCCTCCTCCACCGAGTCCACGAGCTCCCACCCGAGGCTCACGAGCTCGCTCGCCACCAGGTGGGAGTCGTACTCGTTCATCTGGCAGCCGTAGGTGATGATGTGCGCACGCATAGCACCTCCCGGGCGACCGGGGGGATCCCGGGCCCATCCTTCCCAGGATAGCAGGAAGGGGTAGCATGGAGGTATGCGCCTCCGCTTTCGGGAAAACGGTCCTTACGTCCTGGACCTTCCGGAGGGGACCCCCTTCCGGTGGAACGGGGAGGAAAGGCGCCTGGAGCGGGCCAAGCTTGCCCTCTGCCGCTGCGGCCGGTCCCGAGAGAAGCCCTTCTGCGACGGGAGCCACAAGGAGGCGGGCTTCCTTGCGGAGAAGGGGGAGTTGGAGGTTCAGTAGAGGAACTCCCGGATCTCGTACCGGGAGGCCCTGAAGCCGAGGCGGCGCACCGCCTGGGCCCACCTTTGGAGTTCCCCCTCGAGGTCCTCCAAGGGCTCCAGGCCGAGGGCGGCGTAGGGGGTGCCGGGGTCTTCCCGGAAGGGGGAGAGGTAGACCACGTCCTCTCTCCCCAGAGGAAGCTCGGCGAGGAGGGCGAGGCTTTCCCGGAAGTGGGCCTCGGCGAAGGCCCTTCCCCCTGCCCCCACCATGAGGATCACCCCCAGGGAAAGCCCCGCCGCCTTCAACGCCCGGACCAGGGGCAGGACCTCCTTGGGGTGGCCGGGCTTCCGGAGGAGGGCGAGGAGGGGGGCGTGCCCCGTCTCCAGGCCGATGTAGACCCGCTTCAGGCCCAAGGCCCCAAGCCTTTCCCACCAGGAAGGGGCCTTCTTGAGGCCGGTGAAGAGGTCCAAAAACCCCATCACGGGCTCCCCGGGAAAGTGGTCCCGCACAAGCTCCAGGAGGGGAAGGAGGGGCTCGGAAAGGGCGAGGGCGTTCCCGTCTGCCAGGAAGACCCCGCGCCGAAGAAGCCTGCCCCGCCCAAGCAGGGCCAATACGGCCCCGATGTGCTCCCGGAAGGCCTCGGGGGTCCGCTTTTGGAAGGGGCGGTCCTGGTAAAAGCTACAGAAGGCGCAGCGGTTCCAGGTGCACCCCGTGGTGGCCTGGAGGACCACGGCGAGGTAGGCGTCGGGGGGAAGGATGCTTATGGGCCAGGCGTAGGCCCTGCGGTAGGGCGTGGGGTCCAGGAGGGCTTCCGGGGTCCAGCGGAGCACCTCCTCCCGCCGCCCTTCGTCCCGCAGGTGGGCCTCGGCCAGGTCCAGGACCTCCCGGTAGACCCCAAGGGCCTCCTCCGGGGGAAGCTTCCTCCGCCTCCTCTCCCCTTCCCGGTAGCGGAGGTGGAGGCTTCCGTCCAAGGCGCGCTTGTAGGTCTTCCCCTCGCGGAAGTAGTGGTAGGGCCTTCCCTCCCGGTCAAAGGAGAGGACCCACCTCCCCAGGGAGAGGACCGTGGCCTCGGGCCGGAGGAGCTCCATAAGGCTAGAATAAGCCCCGTGGCCGTGGCCGCCCTCAAGGCCCTCCTCCCCCCCGAACGCCTAAAGCGCCTCACCCCCCTGGGCGGGTTTGAGGCCCGGGTCTACACGGACGGCGAACGGGTTTACAAGGTCTACCGCAAGGAGGAGGCCCACCTGGCGGCCCTCGAGGCCCGCCGCATGGCCCGGGCAGGCTTCGGGGGCCTGGTCCTCGCCGTGATCCAAGGAGCGGAGGGGGGCGTCCTCGTCACCCGCCGCTTCCCCGGGAAGCCCTTTGCCCCCGAGGCCTTCACCTCCAAAACCCTCGCCGCCCTCTCCCACCTCTTCCTCGCCCTCCACCGCCTGCCCGAGCCGGGGAAGGTCACCCAAGAGGAGCTCCTTTCCCGCCTGGAACGCTTCGCCGAAAGCCTCCACGACCAGCCGGAAGCCCTTTCCTTGGTCCAGGCCCTGAAGCGGGAGGTGGGCCTCGCCGCCGGGGTGGAACGCCGCTTCTGCCACCGGGACGCCTGGGCGGGAAACCTTCTCCTCAAAGCGCCGGGGGCGGAAGGCCCCGAGGTCTTCCTGGTGGACTGGGCCCGCGCCGGGGGGGACGACCCGGCGCGGGACCTCGCCCTCCTGAAGACGGGAAGCTTAGACCTCCTTGGGGAGGAGGCCGCCCGGGTCGTCCTCTTCCGCATGGCCCGCCTCTACCCCAAGGAGGTCCGGGAGCGCCTCGCCTTCTACGTCCCCCTCACCTACCTCCACGACCTCCACTGGTTCCGCACCAAGGAGCCGCAAGGCTTCCCCCAGGCCCTGGAGGAAAAGCTCCCCAAGGCCCTCGCCTTCTTCCGGGACTTCTTCCCCCGAAGGGGGGCGTGGTAGGCTCTTGCCGATGAGGATCACCCTGGTGGACCACCCCCTGGTCCAGCACAAGCTGGCCCACCTCCGGGACAAGCGCACGGGGCCCAAGGACTTCCGGGAACTCGCCGAGGAGATCGCCATGCTCATGGCCTACGAGGCCATGCGGGACCTGGAGCTCACCGAGACCACCGTGGAAACCCCCATCGCCCCCGCCCGGGTCAAGGTGCTCTCCGGCAAGAAGCTCGCCCTGGTGGCCATCCTACGGGCGGGGCTTGTGATGGTGGAGGGGATTTTGAAGCTCGTCCCCCACGCCCGGGTGGGGCACATCGGCCTCTACCGGGACCCCGAGTCCTTAAAGCCCGTGCAGTACTACGCCAAGCTCCCCCCGGACATCGCCGAAAGGCGGGTCTTCCTCCTGGACCCCATGCTCGCCACGGGGGGAAGCGCAAGCCACGCCCTCTCCCTCCTCAAGGAGCGGGGGGCCACGGGGATTAAGCTCATGGCCATCCTCGCCGCCCCCGAGGGCCTGGAGCGCATCGCCAAGGACCACCCCGACACCGAGGTGGTGGTGGCGGCCATAGACGAGCGCCTAAACGAGCACGGCTACATCGTCCCCGGCCTTGGCGACGCTGGGGACCGGATCTATGGCACCAAGTGACCTGCCGGAGTTCCTCCACCGCCTGGGCGTGGCCAACCCCTACGGGCGAGGCTGGCTCACCGTCCTCCTCGTCTTTTTCCTGGCCCTCCTCTTCACCTGGCGCTTCCTGCCCCACGTGCGCCGCTTCGCCCTAAAGGTGGGCTGGGCCGACCTGCCCAACGAAAGGCGGCTCAACCGGGAGCCCCTCCCTAACGCCGGGGGGCTCGCCGTCTACGCCGGGGTGGTGCTCGCCTTGGTGGTGGCGGCCTTCTTAAGGCCCATCCTGGTGGAAAGCGTCCTCATCCAGGTCCTCGCCATCCTCCTGGGCGGGGCCTGGCTCGTGCTCGTGGGCTTCATTGACGACCAGTTCGGCCTTCCTCCCCTCTTTCGCCTCTTCGTCCAGACCCTGGCCGCCCTCCTCCTCGTGGCCGTGGGGGTGCGGTTTGAGGCGGCCTTCGGCACCCCCTTGGACCCCGCCTTGGGCCTCTTCCTCACCTGGCTTTGGGTGGTGGGCATCACCAACGCCCTCAACCTCATGGACGGCCTGGACGGCCTCGCCGGGGGCATCGCCTACATCAGCGCCATGAGCCTCCTTTTCGTCTCCGCCCAGTTCCCCTACTGGGCGGCGGGGACGCTGGTGCTTTCCGCCCTGGCGGGGGCCTCCTTGGGCTTCCTCCGGCACAACCTCCACCCGAGCCGCATCATCCTGGGGGACGCGGGAGCCTACTTCCTGGGCTACACCCTGGCCGCCACTGCCCTCCTCGGCAACCTCAAGCTCACCACCTTTTTGGGCCTCCTCCCCCCAGCGCTTTTCCTCCTCCTCCCCATACTGGACACCACCCAGGTGGTGGTGCGGAGGCTCCTCAGGGGGCAGAACCCCCTTTCCACCCCCGGCAAGGACCACCTCCACCACCGGCTCCTGGCCCGGGGGCTTTCCCAGAGGCGGGTGGCCTTCCTCCTCTGGGGGGCGGCCCTCTTCTTCAACCTCCTCGCCATGATCTACCTGGGGATGCCCTGGGAGGCCATCCTGGCGAGCCTTCTCGCTACCTCCCTGGGCCTCGCCTGGGTCACCTACCGGAGGCTTAGGGCGCTATGGAGGGGGGAATGAAGCGGGTGGTCCTCGCCTTCGGCACGCGGCCCGAGGCCACCAAGATGGCCCCCGTGTACCTGGCCCTCAAGGAGATCCCGGGCCTGAAGCCCCTCGTCCTCCTCACGGGCCAGCACCGGGAGCAACTGCGGCAGGCCTTAAGCCTCTTCGGGGTCCAGGAGGACCGAAACCTGGACGTGATGCAGGAGCGCCAGGCCCTCCCCGACCTCGCCGCCCGCATCCTCCCCCAGGCGGCCCGGGCCCTCAAGGAGATGGCGGCGGACTACGTCCTCGTCCACGGGGACACCCTCACCACCTTCGCCGTGGCCTGGGCGGCCTTTCTGGAAGGGATCCCCGTGGGCCACGTGGAGGCGGGCCTAAGGAGCGGCAACCTCAAGGAGCCCTTCCCCGAGGAGGCGAACCGCCGCCTCACCGACGTCCTCACCGACCTGGACTTCGCCCCCACCCCCCTCGCCAAGGCGAACCTCCTCAAGGAGGGGAAGCGGGAGGAGGGGATCCTGGTCACGGGCCAGACCGGGGTGGACGCGGTGCTCCTGGCCGCCAAGCTCGGGCGGCTTCCCGAGGGGCTGCCCGAGGGGCCCTACGTGACCGTGACCATGCACCGCCGGGAGAACTGGCCCCTCCTCCCCCAGCTCGCCCAGGCCCTCAAAAGGGTGGCCGAGGCCTTTCCCCACCTCACCTTCGTCTACCCGGTGCACCTGAACCCCGTGGTGCGGGAGGCGGTCTTCCCGGTGCTCAAGGGGGTGAGGAACTTCGTGCTCCTGGACCCCCTGGAGTACGGCTCCATGGCGGCCCTCATGAGGGCGAGCCTCCTCCTCGTCACGGACTCCGGGGGGCTTCAGGAAGAGGGGGCGGCCCTGGGGGTGCCCGTGGTGGTCCTGAGGAACGTCACGGAGAGGCCCGAAGGGCTTAAGGCCGGGATCCTTAAGCTCGCGGGCACCGACCCCGAAGGGGTCTACCGCGTGGTGAAGGGGCTTTTGGAAAACCCGGAGGAGCTTTCCCGCATGCGAAAGGCCAAGAACCCCTATGGGGACGGGAAGGCGGGGCTCAGGGTGGCGAGGGGCGTGGCCTGGCGGTTGGGCCTTGGGCCTAGGCCCGAGGACTGGCGTCCTTAGGCCAGGGGCGGAGGAGGTGGAAGGCCCCCACGGCGAGGAGGGCAAGCCCCAGGACGAGCGCCGCCCTCCGCCCCCCCAGGGCCTCAAAGAGGAAGCCCGTGAGGTAGGCGCCCAAGGGTCCCGTGCCCAGCATCACCAGGCTGTAGACGGCCATGACCCGGCCCCGAAGCCGATCGGGCACGGAGAGCTGCACCAGGGTGTTGGCGTTGATGAGGACGGAGATCATCCCGAAGCCCCCCACGGCGAGGAAGAGGGGCACGAGGCCGGGAAGCTTCAGGGCGAGGCCCAGGTGGGCCAGGGCCAGGGCGAAGAGGCCGAGGACGAGGCGCCAGGGCCTGGGCCTGCCGGTGAAGGCCATGACCAAGGCGGCGAGGATCGCCCCCACGCCCACGCTGGAGAGGAGGAAGCCGTACCCCGTGGCGGAAAGCCCGAGGACGAGGCGGGCGTAGGCCGGCACCAGGGTCTGGAAGTTCATGCCCAAAAGGGTGGCGAAGAGGACCAAGCCCACCACCCGCCGCACCACAGGATGCCCCAGGACGAACCGGATCCCCTCCAGGGCCTCCGTCCACCAGCGTCCCTGGACGGCCCCGTTCCCCTCGCCTTTAGGCAGGCGGGAGAGCACCCAGAGGATGGGCAGGAAGGACAGGGCGTTGGCGAGGTAAGCGGCCCCCACGCCGTAGAAGGCGATGAGGAAGCCCGCGACGGCGGGCCCCACGAGGCGGCTCGTGTTGAAGCCGAAGGAGTTCAAGGCGATGGCCCCGGGGTAGCGCTCCTTCCCCGCGAGCTCCACGGTGAAGCTCTGGCGCACGGGCTGGTCCATGGCGTTTAAGGCCCCGTAGAGGAAGGCGAAGAGGAGGACGTGCCCGTACCGCACCCAGCCCGTGTAGACCAAGAAGGCCATGGCCAGGGCGAGGAGGGTCATCCCCCCCTGGGTGAAGCGGAGGAGGTCCCGCTTGGGGTAGCGGTCCGCCAGGACCCCGGCGGGCAGGGAAAAGAGGAGGGAGGGCAGAAACTGGAGGGCCACCACGAGGCCGAGCCGCTCGGCGCTTCCCGTAAGGAGCAGGACGAGCCAGCCCTGGGCCGCGGCCTGCATCCAGGTGCCCATCTGGGAGGCGAAGAGGGCGAGCCAGTAGCTCCGGTACCCGGGGTCTTTGAGGAGGGCAAGCGCCAACACCCCTCCATGCTAACTCTGACTGACCGGTCATTACACCCCCGCGCCCCACCCGCCCCTATACTGAGGTGTGTTCCAGCACGGGATCTTCCTCTTCCGCCTGGCGGGGATCCCCGTCCACCTGGACCTCTCCTTCCTCCTCGTCCTCCCCTTGTGGGCCCTGTACATCGGGCGGAACCTGCCCCACTACTTCGCCCTCCTCGGCCTCCCCGAGGACCCCCGCCTCCTCCAGGGCCCCTACCCCTTCCTCCTCGGCCTCCTCGCCGCCACGGGCCTCTTCCTCTCCGTCCTCCTCCACGAGGTCGGCCACGCCCTGGCGGCGAGGCGGTACGGGGTGGCGACGCGGCGCATCACCCTCTGGCTCCTGGGCGGCGTGGCCCAGATGGAAAGGATCCCCAGGGAGCCGGTGAAGGAGCTCGTCATCGCCTTGGCGGGGCCTCTGGTGAGCCTCTTCCTCTTCCTCCTCTTCCGGGCCCTCCCCTGGGAGGCGGGGGCCTTGGGCTTCCTCGGCCGCTACCTCGCCCTGGTGAACCTGGGCCTCGCCCTCTTCAACCTCCTCCCCGCCCTGCCCCTGGATGGCGGGAGGGTCTACCGGGCCCTCCTCGCCCTGAGGAAGCCTTACCCCCAGGCCACGCGCCAGGCCGTGGCCCTGAGCCAGGCCCTGGCCTGGGCCCTCGGCCTCTTCGGCCTCCTCGCCCTGAACCCCCTCCTCGTCCTCATCGCCTTCTTCGTCTACATGGCCTCGAGGGCCGACGCCGAGGCCACCCTCCTGGCCCAGGCCCTGGAGGGCCTGAAGGTGAAGGACCTGATGACCCAAGACCCCATCGCCCTTCCCCCAAGCCTCACCGTGGCCGAGCTCCTGGAACGCTCCCTCCTCCACAAGGTCTCCGGCTTCCCCGTGGTGGAAGAGGGGCGGGTCTTGGGCGTGGTGGGGCTGGAGGGGCTGGAAGGGGCCGACCCCAGGGCCCCCGTAGCGCGCTACCTCCAGCCTCCCCTCTTCCTCTCCCCCGAGGACACGGCCCTAAGCGCCCTGGAGCGCATGGCCGAGCGGGGGTACGCCAGGGCCCTCGTCCTGGAGGAAGGGCGGCTGGTGGGCGTCCTCAGCAAGACCGATCTCCTCAGGGCCTTCCAGGCGAGGCTTCTGGGCCTTTCCTCCCTTGACAGGGGCCCGGGGCCGGGGTAGGTTAGGGGCGCAAACGTATGCGGGAGGTGAGCATGAAGCGAAGCCTTATCCTCTTGGCCCTGCTTCTCCTGGCCCCAGCCCTCGCCCAGAAGCCCAAGGTGGTCATCGGCACGGGCAGCACCGGGGGCGTGTTCTTCTACTACGGCACCGCCCTGGCGGACATCCTCAACAAGGCGGGGGCGGTGGAGGCCCAGCCGGTGCAGACCGGAGGCTCCTACGACAACCTCCAGCTCCTCCGCGACCGCACCAACCCCCAGGCGAACACCTTCTACTGCGCCCTCACCACCACGGACTCCGCCTACGTGGCCTACACCGGGGAAGAGCCCCGCTTCAAAGAACGCCCGGCCAAGAACCAGCGGGTCCTCTTCTACATGTACCCCTCCTTCATCCACCTGGTGACCACGGAGAAGTCCGGGATCAAGGTGGTGCAGGACCTCAAGGGGAAGCGGGTCTCCACGGGCCAGCCCGGCTCCAGCACCGAGAACCTGGCCCTTCTGGTTCTCCAGGGAGCAGGGGTAAAGCCGGAGAGCTTCGCCAAGCGGGAGCGCCTGCCCGTGGCCGAGGGGGCTAAGGCCCTGGCCGAGGGCACCCTGGACGCCTTCTTCTGGGTGGGGGGCGTGCCCACGAGCTCCATCGTGGAGCTCTCCCAGACCCTGGCCCGCAAAGGGGACCGCATCCACCTCGTCCCCATAGACCCCAAGAGCACCACGGCCCAGGTGGCCATGAAGAGGTTCCCCGGCCTGGTGGAGCCCTACAAGGTGCCCAAGGGCGTCTACAACACCCGCACCGACGTTCCGGGCCTGGCCACGGGGAACATCCTGGTTTGCCCGGACACCCTCCCCGCCGAAGCCGCCTACGCCATCATGAAGGCCACCTTTGAGAACCTGGACACCCTGCGCACCGCCGTGGCCGCCGCCAAGGACACGAGCCTCGAGGCCGCCGCCAAGCTCTACGGCAAGCTCCCCATCCCCTTCCACCCCGGGGCGGAGCGCTACCTGAAGGAGAAGGGCCTGGTCAAGTAACGCCAAGCTTCGCCCGGGTGTCCTGGGCCTTCCCAGGCCCCGGGCCTTTTTGGAGGGAAACCCATGGAGCTAGAAGCCAAAGCCCCCCCTCCCACCCTCATCGGAAGGCTCACCCAGGCGGTCCTCGTCCTGGGGGCCCTCTACAGCCTCTACCTGGTCCTCCACCCCTTCACCCCCTTGGCCCGGCAGGAGATCCCCATCCTGGACATCGTCCAGCTTCAGCGGAGCACCCACGTCCTCTTCCTCCTCCTAGGGGGGTTCCTCGTGGCCTACACTCTCCCCGAGCGCAAAAGGACCCTCGGGGCCTGGGTCTACTTCCTCCTCACCCTCATCCCCCTCTACCACCTCCTCTTCCCCCCGCCCACGGGCACGCCCCTCCCAGCAAGCGTGAAGGCGGTGGGCCTCCTCTACTGGGCGGTGGCCGCCCTCCCCGCCCTCCTTCCCCGCCTCTTTCGGCCCTCCAACCTCCTCGCCCTGCCCCTCGCCCTCCTGCCCACCCTGTACCAGCTCCGCTACTTTGAGGATTTGGTCTACCGGGCCGTGCTGCCGGAACCCTGGGACGTGGGCATGTCCTTCGGCCTCATCATGCTGGTCCTGGGGGTGGTCTACCGCCTCCTGGGCCCGGTGATGCCCGTCCTCATCCTCTTCTTCTTCGCCTACAACCTCTACGCCGACCGCTTCCCCGGGGCCTTCCAGGGCACGCCCCAGCCCCTGGACCTCCTCCTCGGCAAAACCTTCAACGAGACGGAGGCGGGGATTTACGGCCTCATCACCGGGGTCTCCGCCAAGTACCTGGTCTACTTCACCCTGCTTTCCGGGATGATCGCCGCCTTAGGCCTCGGCAAGGTGGTGGCCAACATGGCCCTGGCCCTGGTGGGCAAGCACCCCGCCACCCCCGGGCGGGTCACGGGCATCGCCAGCGTCTTCATGGGCATGTTCTCCGGAAGCGGGGCCGCCGACACCCAGTTTGTCGCCGCCCTCACCAAGCCCCTTTACGAGCGGGCGGGCTACGACCGCTTGATCGCCGCGGGGCTCGTGGCCACCGCCGGGACCATCGCCCTCATCACCCCGCCCGTTTTGGGCTCCATCGCCTTCATCATGGTGGAGATCCTCCAGATCTCCCTCCTCAAGGTCATCGTCATGGCCATCGGCCCCGCCCTCCTCTACCTCACCACCGTCCTCGCCTTCAACGAGTTCTACGCCAGGAAGGCGGGGCTCGCCCCCGTGGCCCCCGAGCTTGGCATGGGCCGGCGGGCCTACGTCCTCCGCTACAGCTACATCTTCCTCCCCATCCTCCTCATCGTGGCCATGCTCTACCTGGGGTACGAGGTGCGCACCGCGGCGAGCCTCGCCCTCGTCCTCTTCGTGGCCCTGGCCTACCTGGACCCCACCCTGAGGCCCAAGGGGATCGCCCCCATCTTCCAGGGCCTCGCCGAGGGCTTCCGCACCCTGCTTCCCATCGGCACCGCCGTGACCGCGGCCAACCTCATCTTCGCCAACATGGTCATCTCCGGCCTCCCCTCCAAGTTCAGCCAGCTTCTGCAGCAGGTCTCGGGGGAAAGCCTCCTCCTCGCCACCCTGATCACCGCGGTCTTCAGCCTCGTCCTGGGGATGGGCGTGCCGCCCACGGCCACCTACGTCCTCACCTCCGCCCTCACCGCCCCGGCCATCATTAGCCTGGCCGCCAAGAACTTCGCCGCCGAGGGGCTAGGCCAGGAGGCCGCCCAGCAGGCCGCCCTCCTCGCCACCCACATGTTCCTCTTCTACTACGCCGTCCTCGCCGACGTGACCCCGCCCGTGGCCCTCTCCGCCTACGCCGCCGCCAGCGTCTTCGGCACCAACCCCCTCCAGACCGGCATCTACGCCGCCCGTGTGGCCCTCTCCAAGTACCTGGTGGGCTTCTTCTTCCTCCTCGCCTACTCCGGCACCGCCCTCCTCATCCTGCCCGTCCTGGAAACCGCCCCGCCCGAGAAGGCCTGGCCCCTCATCCTCTGGCGCTTCCTCGCCGTGGGGCTTGGGGTGGTCTACCTCTCCGCCTCGGGGGCCGGGTACACGCGGAGGGTCCTGGCCCGCTGGGAGGCCTGGGCCCTGGGGGTGTTGGCCTTCCTTCTCTTCGTCCCCCACCCCTACCTGAACCTCGCCGCCTTCCTCCTCGGGCTCCTCTTCTTCCGCAAGGGCAAGGCTTGACCGGAGGGGAAGGGTAAGGGTAGCGTGGAGGCGGACCCAAAGGAGGTGCGGTATGCAGAGAAGCTGGCTTGCGGTTTTGCTCCTAGGCGGGCTCGCCCTGGCCCAGAAGCCCAACGTGGTCATCGCCACGGGCGGGGTGGGCGGGGTCTACTTCTACTACGGCACCACCCTGGCGGAGCTCTGGAACAAGGCGGGGGTGGCCACGGCCCAGGCGGTCCAGACGGCGGCCTCCATTGACAACATCCTCCTCCTGGAGACCCGGACCAACCCCCAGGGGAACACTTACTACTGCGCCACCGCCCTGCCGGACTCCGTCTACCTGGCCTACACGGGCCAACACGAGCGCTTCAAGGGCCGCCCCGCCAAGAACGTGCGCATCCTCTTCGCCATGTACCCCAACTACCTCCACATCGTCACCCGGGAGAGCGCCGGGATCCGGGTGATCCAGGACCTGAAAGGCAAGCGGGTCTCCACCGGGGCCCCGGGCTCCGGCACCGAGGTGGAGGCCCTTCTCGTCCTCGAGGCCGCGGGCCTTTCCCCCAAGGGCTTCGCCAAGCAGGAGCGCCTGGGGGCCCAGGAGAGCGCAAGCGCCCTCTCCGAGGGGAACATTGACGCCTTCTTCTGGTCCGGGGGGCTCCCCACGGGGTCCATCGTGGAGCTCGCCGCCACCCTCGCCCGCAAGGGGGACCGGATCCAGCTCGTCCCCCTTCCTCCCCAGAGCACCCCGGTCCAGGTCTTCCAGCGCCGCTTCCCCGGCGTCTCCGCCCCCGGGGTGATCCCCAAGGAGGTCTACGGCACCCGCGCCGACACCCCCACCCTCTCCTTCTGGAACTTCTTCATCTGCCCCGCCTCCTTGCCCGAGGAGGCGGCCTACGCCCTCACCAAGGCCACCTTTGAGAACCTCCAAACCCTCCGCCAAGCGGTGGCCGCGGCCAAGGACACCACCCCCGAAAACGCCGTGCGCTTCGTGGGCGGGGCCATCCCCTACCACGAAGGGGCCCTCCGCTACTTCCGCGAGGTGGGCGCCCTGAAGTGAGGCTCCTCTTCCGCCCCCTCCCCCTGGGCCTTCTGGCCCTGGGGGGGCTTCTTCTTCTGCGCCTCGTGGCCGTGGAGGGGGAGGGGGCGAGGAGGCTCCTCGTCCTCTTCCCCTGGAGCCGGGGGGAGGTGGCCTTTGTGAACTCGGTGACGGGCAGGCCGGTGCGCCTCCTCTTCTACCCCCTTTGGGACTTCCGGGGCTTCCACGCCCTCACCGACCCGGAGACGGAGGCCTACTACACCGGGGGGGGAGTACGTCTGGAACGAGGCCCTGGCCCAAGAAAGGCGAAGGGAACTCGTCTACTGCTCGGAGGTGGGGCTTTCCCTCGCCTTGGGCCCGTGGCGCTTTTGGGCGGAGGGAGGCTGCCTCAGGGCGCGCCTTCTCTGGCCGCCCTGAAGCGGGCGAAGCGCCACCAGCGCACCTTGGGCACCCCGAGGATCAGGACCTCAAGCCACCCCACGGAGCGGAAGCCCAGGGCCTCGAGGCTCCTCCGGGCGGGGAGGTTTTCCGGCCGGACCTCGGCGTACACCTCCTCCCACCCCCTCCCCAGGGCCACCAAAGCGTGGCGGATGAGGCCCCGTCCCCGGTACTCCGGGCGCACGAAGGCCCCGTAAGCCCAGGGCAGGGGCTCCGGGAGGAAGCCCCAGGGGAGGTGGGGCGGGGGCGGGGTGCCCGGAGGGCGGAGGAAGAGGTGGCCCGCGTACCGCCCCTCCACCCGGAGGACCACCCCGGGGTGGCCGAGGGCCAGGTAGCCCTCGAGGGTCCGGGCCAGGGGATAGACCCGGCCGTCGGCCCGGACCTCCTCGGGAAGCCCGGGGGGTAGGCCCTTCTCTAGCCGCTCCACCGTTACGGAGGACCCCAAGGCGAGGGGGGGCCACCCCCCCTCGCGGCGGTAGACGAGGTAGCGCCTAAGCCTGAGGGGCGCCTTCTCCCAAAGCCTCATCTACCGCAGGACCTGGGGCACCACCCGGAGGGTGAGGGTCCGGCCTTGCCGCCAGACCTTGAGGGTCACCGCCTCGCCGGGCTTTTTGGCGTAGAGCACCTGGCGGAGCTGGGCGATGGAGGTGAGGGGCACCCCGTCCGCCTCCAGAAGCACGTCCCCGTCCACCCCCACCTGTAGGGCCTCCCCCGTGGGGAGCTGGATGTAGGCGAAGCGGGTAGGGGGCTTGAGGCCTGCCTTCTGGGCGGGGCTATTCCGCTCCACCTCCTGGACCATGAGGCCGGTGTCGGGGAGGCCATGCTGCTGGCGGAGCCTCTCCGGGTAGAAGGAGAGGGGGACGATGGAAACCCCAAGCCGGGGCCGGCTCCGCACGATCTCCTCGGCGGTGAGGGTCTTCCCCGCCCGCATCTCGGGGAGGTACTGCTTCACCAGGTTGATGGGGAGGGCGAACCCCACCCCGGCAAACTGGGCCGCGCCGAACTGGCCCGTGGGGGTGAAGATGGCGGTGTTGATGCCAATGACCTCGCCCCGGGAGTTGAGGAGGGGCCCCCCGGAGTTTCCGGGGTTGATGGCGGCGTCCGTCTGGATCACCTGGGGCACGAGGCCCGAATCGTCCCCGATGGCCCCGGGGTTTTCCCGGATGGCGGAGACGATCCCCTGGGTCACGGTGAACTCCAGGCCGAAGGGGTTCCCCATGGCGATGGCCTTCTGCCCCACCCGGATCTTGTCGGAGTCCCCCAGGACCAAAGGCACCAGGCGCTCCTTGGGGGCGTCCACCTTGAGGAGGGCCACGTCCAGGGGCGGGGCCGCCCCAACCAGGCGGGCCTGGTACTCCTTGGGGTCGTTGTGGAACTTCACCGTGATCCGGTCCGCCCCCTCCACCACGTGGTAGTTGGTGAGGATGTACCCCTCCTTGTCTATGACGAAGCCCGAGCCCGTGCCCCGCTGGGGCGGCACCTGAAGGAAGGGGGCGAAGAACTCAAACCCCGGGGGGAGCTGGACGCTTTGCGGCCGGGTGACCACGGAGACGTAGACCACCCCGTCCCCGTAGCGCTCCACGATCTCCACGGTGTTCCGCTCGTACTCCAGAAGGCCCCTATCCGCCGAGGGGGTAGAAGTCTGGGGGCGGGGGGTCTGGCCCTGGGAGATCCCCCACCAGAGCACCCCCCCGGCCATCACGGAAAGAACCAAAAAACCCAGAAAGGAACGGCCAAGGTTCATGCGCCACCTCCTGGCCTCACCTTACCCCCACCCCGTTAGCCGGGGATTAGACGAAGACCACGGTGCGGTTCTCGTGGACGAGGATCCGGTCCTCCAGGTGCCAGCGCACCGCCCGGGCCAAGACGGTGCGTTCCAGCTCCCGCCCAAGCCGCTTCATCTCCCGCACCGAGTGGCGGTGGGAAACCCTAACCACGTCCTGCTCAATGATGGGGCCCTGGTCCAGCTCCTCGGTGACGTAATGGGCCGTGGCCCCGATGAGCTTCACGCCCCGCTCGTAGGCCTGGCGGTAGGGGTCGGCCCCGGCGAAGGCAGGAAGGAAGGAGTGGTGGATGTTGATGATGCGCATGGGAAAGCGCGCCACGAAGCCGGGGGAGAGGATCTGCATGTAGCGGGCGAGGACCACAAGCTCCACCCCCTCCGCCTCCAAAAGGGCGAGGATCCTCTCCTCCGCCTCCTCCTTCCTTCCCTTCTCCACGGGCACGTGGTGGTAGGGGATGCCGAAGCGCTCCACCTCCTCCTTGTGGTCAGGGTGGTTGGAGAGGACCAGGCGGAGGTCCATGGGAAGCTCCCCCACCCGGTAGCGCCAAAGGAGCTCCAAGAGGGCGTGGGCAGGCTTGGAGACGAGGATGGCCGTCCGCTTCCTCTCGGAGGCGTAGGCCAGGCGCCACTGCATCTGGAAGCGGCTCGCCACCACCTCCTGGAAGGCCTTCTCCAGGGCAGGGCGGGCCAGGTCCAGGTGGGAGGCGGTGAAGGCCACCCGCATGAAGAAGGTCCCTCCCTCGGGGTCGGTGGAGTGCTGCTGCAGGTCGGTGATGTTGGCCCCGTGGGCGTAGAGGAAGCCGCTCACGGCGGCCACGATCCCGGGCTGGTCCGGACAGGTGACGAGAAGCCTCGCCTCCTCCATGCCCGCTACTATATCCCCATGGAGGCGCGCACCACGGACCTCTCCGACCTCTACCCGGAGGGCGAGGCCCTCCCCATGGTCTTCAAGAGCTTCGGCGGCAAGGTCCGCTTCGCCGGGCGGGTGAGGACCCTCAGGGTCTTTGAGGACAACGCCCTGGTGCGGAAGGTCCTGGAGGAAGGGGGCGCGGGCCAGGTCCTCTTCGTGGACGGGGGCGGCTCCCTGCGCACCGCCCTCCTCGGGGGCAACCTGGCCCGCCTGGCCTGGGAAAGGGGGTGGGCCGGGGTGGTGGTCCACGGGGCGGTGCGGGACACGGCGGAGCTTAAGGAGGTGCCCATCGGCCTCCTCGCCCTCGCCGCCACCCCCAAAAGGAGCGCCAAGGAGGGCAAGGGGGAGGCAGACGTACCCCTTAGGGTTCTCGGGGTAGAGGTGCTTCCGGGAAGCTTTCTTCTTGCGGACGAGGACGGGCTTCTCCTCCTCCCCGAGCCCCCGAGCGGCGCCCGAAGCGGCGGATGAGGTCCTCCTCCTTGAGGGCGAGGAGGACGGGCCGCCCGTGGGGGCAGGCCCAGGGGGTCTCGCAGGCGAGGAGGGCGTCCAGGAGGGCCTGGCCTTGAGCCTTTCCCAGGGGGTGGCCCGCTTTGACGGCGGGGAGGCAGGCGAGGCGGGCGAGGAGGGCCTTGAGGCTTCTCCCCTCCCCGCGCAAGGCCTCCTTGAAGACCTCGGGGAGGAGAAGGGGGTAGGGGTGGAGGAAGGCGGGGGCCATAAGGAGCCGCACCCTCCCGGGGCCAAAGGGCTCCCAGCGGAAAAGCGCCGCCAAGGCCTCCTGCCCCGCCTGCAAAAGGGCTTCCTCCTCTGGAGCCAAGGGGACGAGAAGGGGCCGGGGGAGGGGCTTCGGCCCCTCGGCGACCCGCTTGAGGAGGTCCTCGTAGAGGATGCGCTCGTGGGCGGCGTGCTGGTCCACCACGTAGAGGGTGTCCCCCGCCTCGGCGAGGAGGTAGCTCTCCCGGAACTGGGCGAGGAAACGGAGGCGGGGCAGGCCCGAGGCCGTGGGGGGGCTTAAGGGCTGGAGGGGCTTGGGCTCGGGGAGGGCCCGGGCCAGGTTTTCCCGCCGGAAGAGGCCGAGGAGGGCCTCCTCCACCAGGGCCTCCGCCTCCTCGGAAAGGACCACCTCCTCCTTCCTCGCGTCCAGGCGCAGGCGAAAGGCCTCCTGGGGGAGGAAGAGGTTCAGGACGCCCACGGGGTAGTGCCCCTCCGGCAGAAGCTCCCGGTAGGCGCGGCGCACCCGCCGGAGAAGCCCCTCGGGGAAGGCCACCGGCCTCCCGTTCACCGCGAGGAAGAGCCGGTCCGGCCGGGTGCGGCTGACCTCCGGCCGGGAGACGAGGCCCTGGACCTCGAGGCCCCCCACCTCGTAGGCCAGGGGAAGGAGCCGCTTGGCCAGGAGGTGGCCGAAGGCGAGGCGGGCCGCCTCCTCAAGCCCTGCCCCCGGGAAAAGCAGCCGGGCCTCCCCCTCGGCGAAAAAGGCCAGGGCGAGGTGGGGGTGGTGGAGGAGGTAGCGCCTCAAGAGGTCCAAGACCCCCCGGACCTCCCCCTTGGGGTCCCGCCCCTCCCCGAGGAAAAGCCCCTCCACCTCCACCCGGGTCCCCGGGGGGGCGGGAACGGGGCGCACCTCCACCCGCTCCCCTTCCACGAGGAGGAGCCCGCCGCCGAGCTGCCCTCGAGGCCGGAAGCGGATCCTAAGCCTGGCCGCCTGCCTCAGGGCGTAGAGGGCCTGGCCGCGGAAGCCCAGGGTGCGGATGCGCCCGGGGTCTTGGAGCTTGCTCGTGGCGTAGGGCTCCACGGCGAGGGGGAGGTCTTCTAAGGGGATCCCCTCCCCGTCGTCCTCCACCACAAGCCTTTCCAGCCCTCCGCCCCAAAGCTCCACCCGCACCCTCCTGGCCCCAGCGTCCAGGGCGTTTTCCAGAAGCTCCCGCACGGCGTCCTTCACCGCAAGGAGCACCTCGCCCCGGGCGAGGAGGCCCCTGAGCTCCGGAGGGAGGGGGCGGATCACCCCTTCATGCTACCCAGGGGGAGGCCCAGGGCCAAGGCCTTGAGCTCGTGGAGGAGCCTCAGGGCCTCGAGGGGGGTGAGGCGGTCGGGGTCTAAGGCGAGGAGGCGCTCCAAGACCTCCTCCAAGACCCCCTCCCGCCTTGCGGCCATGGCCCTGAGGAGGGCGCGGGCCCGCTCCACCACCTCCTTGGGGAGGCCCGCCATCTCCGCCACCTCCACCCCGTAGCTCTTGGAGGCGGGGCCCGGGAGGACCTGGTGGTAGAAGACGAGCCCCCCCTCCTCCTCCTTGGCGGCCACGTGCAGGTTCTTGAGCCGGGGAAGGGCGAGGGCGGTGAGCTCAAAGTAGTGGGTGGCGAAGAGGGTGTAGCACCGCCTCTCGTGCAGGGCCTCGGCGAGGGCGGTGGCGATGGCCACCCCGTCCAGGCTGCTCGTGCCCCGGCCCACCTCGTCCAGGAGGACGAGGCTATTGGGGGTGGCCTCCTTGAGGATGAGGGCCACCTCCTCCATCTCCACCATGAAGGTGCTCTTCCCCCCGGCGAGGTCGTCCGAGGCCCCGATCCGGGTGTAGATCCCGTCAAAGAGGGGAAGCTCCGCCTCCTCCGCGGGCACGAAGCTCCCGATCTGGGCGAGGAGGGCGATGAGGGCGGTCTGGCGGAGGAAGGTGGACTTCCCCGCCATGTTGGGCCCCGTCACCAAGACGAGCTCCCCCGCCATCTCCAGGTCGTTGGGCACGAAAGGGGTGCGGCGCTCCACCACCGGGTGGCGCCCCGCCCTTATGCGAAGCCTCTCCCCGAAGCGGGGCCTGGTGTAGCCGTGGCGCACCGCCACCTCGGCGAGGGCGGCGTAGACGTCAAGCTCGGCGAGGATCCTCGCCGCCTCCCTCAAGGCCTCCGCCTCCTTTTTCGCCTTTTCCCTTAGGGCGAGGAAGACCTCCTCCTCGCGCCTTTTGATGAGGGCCTCGAGGCGGTAGAGCTCCCGCTCCCTTTCCTTCATCTCCGGCAGGGTGTAGCGCTGCCGGTCCTTGAGGGTCTGGACGGGGCGGTACTCCTGGGGCACCTGGCCATAGTAGGGCCGGGTCACCTCCAGGTAGTAGCCGAAGACGGCGTTGTACCCCACCTTGAGGGTGGGGATGCCCGTCCTCTCCTTCTCCCGGGCCTCGAGGTCCAGGAAGTAGGCCACCCCCTCGGCGTGGGCCCGCCGCAGGGCGTCCAGGTCCGGGTCGTACCCCTCCCGGATGAGCCCCCCTTCGGAGACCTTGAGGGGCGGCTCCTCCACCAACGCCGCCCTAAGCTCCTCCAAAAGGCCGGAGAGGTCGGGAAGCCCCACCTCCTCCCCCAAAAGGCCCTTAAGCTCGGGGAGGATCTCCAGGCTCCGCCTTAGGGCGGCGAGGTCCTTGGGGCTTGCCCGGGAAAGCTCCAGCCTCGTGGCCAGGCGCTCCAGGTCGGCAAGGCGGAAGAGGAGGCGCCTCACCCCCTCGCGTAAGGCCCCCTCCCGCACGAAGCGCTCCACCCGGTCAAGCCTCGCCTCCAAGGGCCCCCTTTCCAGAAGGGGGTGGCGGAGCCAGGCCTGGAGGAGCCTTCTTCCGGGGGCGGTGCGCGTCTCGTCCAGAACGCCGAAGAGGGTGTCCTGGCCCCGCAAGGGTTCAAAGACCTCGAGGGCCTTTAGGCTCGCCTCGGGCAGGCGCACGAAGGCCCCGGGGTCGTAGAGGCGAAACGGGCGCACGCTCAAGGCCCCCCCCTGGGTGGCCCGGGCGTAGGCGAGGAGCGCCCCCTGGGCCCGCCTCAGGGCCAGGGGGCCTTCCCCTTCCGGGTCAAAGGGGGCCTCGGAGAGCATCACGGGAAAGCGCTTCCGGAACTCGGCCACGAAGGCCTCGTTCTCCCGTAGCTCCGGGGCCAAAAGGACCTCGGCGGGCCTATGGCGGAAAAGCTCGTCGTACAGGGCGCTTTTGCTCTTTAGGAGGGTCCCCTTGAACTCCCCCGTGGAGACGTCCAGAAAGGCCAGACCCCACCCGTCCCCGGTGGCGATGGCGGCCAGGTAGTTGGCCTCCCGGGGGAGGAGGGCCTCCTGGGTGAGGGTCCCGGGGGTGAGGAGCTGGGTCACCTCCCGCCGCACCAGGCCTTCCGCCTCCTCGGCGGGCTCCACCTGATCGGCCACCGCCAGGCGAAAGCCCATCTTGAGAAGCCGCTCGGCGTAGGCGTCAAAGGCCCTTATGGGAATCCCCGCCATGGGGGTGGTGAAGTCCTTGCTGGTCTTGTGGGTGAGGACGAGGCCGAGGGCGCGGGCCAGCCTCTCCGCGTCCTCCCCAAAGCACTCGTAGAAGTCCCCCACCTGGAAGAGGAGGAGGTAGTCCGGGTAGCGGTCGCGGAGCTCCACGTACTGCTGCAGGAGAGGGGGAAGGGGGCCTGGACCTTCGCCCTTGAGCATGCCTTCCATCTTAACTCCGCCATACCCTCCCATGAGCGCCTTCCCCTAGCCCCTTAAACGGGGGCCAAAAACCCCCTAACCCCCTGAGCTCTCATCACTTTCCTCCCCCCAGTTCCTGAAGCAACCTGACCAGCTCCTCCACCACTGCTTCCCTCCAAGGCGGGGGCCCCTGGGCCAGGGCGATCCGGCCCAGACGGAAGAGGCTTTGCCGCTCGGGATGGGCCAGAAGCCGGGGAAGCCATTCCCTGCCCTGCAAGCGCGCCCCCAGAAGGACCAAGAGCGCCATCCCCAAGGCCAGAAGCCATAACCACCCCCTGAGGCTCGCCCCCGTCCGCAGCCGATGGCGGTCCAGCCCAAACCCCTGCCCCTTCAGGTCCCTAAACCCCTCTTCAATCCACATCCGCCACCCATAGGGCGGCTCCCCCCCAAAAGGGCCCGAATAGGCCAGATACCAGGGATCCCGACCCCCTGGGTACACCAGGAGGGTGACTTCTACCCCCTCCCCACCGTGTCCGAAAAGGCGGACCTCCTCCCGCAGGGGGTGGACCACACGCTGGTAGCCCTCCTTCAGGGGAAGGCGCTTCCCCCCTTGGGGTTCCACCTCCCGGTTCTGCCGCAGGCGGATGAGGAAGCCCATGCCCCACCCCTGGAGCTTTCGCATCAGGGAGACCCGGTCAAAGCCGCGGTCCAGGAGGAAGAGGGGGGTATATCCCAGGTCCTGGACGGCGCGGCCCAGGCGGTGGAGGAACTCCTCCTCCACCCGGTTTTGACTGGGGAAAGGGGAGAGGGGGTGAAGAGCGAAGGCCACCACCAGGGCCCTTCCCTTGAGGGGAAGGGCGGCCACCAGGGCTTGGTGCCTACCGTCCTCTGTGAAGGTCCAGTCCACGATGAGGGGGAGGGGGCGGTCTTTGGGGAAACGAGGGACGAGGAGGGGGAGGAGGGCTTCGGTGAGGGCCCAGGGGTCTTGCAGGGTGGGGTGATGGAGGAAGCGCCAGAGGCGATTGAGGCGGCTTTGGGCCAGGGTGGGGAGGGGGGTTCTGCGGGCGAGGTCGGAGAGGGTGGGGTCCAGGGGGGTAGTGAGGAGGGTGGACAGGAAGAGGGCGAGGTTGGAGCGGATGGTTTTCCTGAGGGAGGCGAAGACCTTATGGACCCAGAGGGTGATAACTTGGGAAAGGGGGGTGGTGGGCGGCACACCTTACTTACCCCCCTCTTCTCTTCCCTTGTCAAGCCCCAGCCCTCAAAGTGATGAGAGCTCAGCCTAACCCCCACTTGACATGGGTATTGTTTGCCCCCTAGATTAGGGGCAACCGGAAAGTGGGGACAAACGTCCCCCCGGACCCTTGGAGGGAGGGATAAGGTATGGAAAGCGTCAGCCGGCGAACCGCCCTGAAGCTCATGGGCCTAGGGGCAGCGCTTTTGGCCGCGGGAAGCCGAGGCTTCGCCCAGCAAGCCCCCACGGCCGACCAGTTGGTGAAGGGGAAAAACCCCAAGCTCTTGGTTCTCTCCCAACGCCCCATCGTTTTGGAAACTCCTTACGACCTCTTGGTCAGCCAGCCCGAGCGCACCCCTAAGGAGATCCTCTACATCCGCAACAACGTGGACCTCCCCGGCTACAACACCGTGGAGGGGGCCAGCCTGGACGGGTGGAAGGTGGAGGTGGGGGGACTGGTGGACAAACCCTTCACCTTTGAGGCCAAGGAGCTCCTCGAGCTTCCCCAGCACGAGGTGACCATGGTCCTCCAGTGCTCCGGCAACGGGCGTACCCTCTTCCAGCCCCGTCCCTCGGGCAACCCT
Source organism: Thermus thermophilus (assembly GCF_019974155.1). Lineage (NCBI taxonomy): Bacteria > Thermotogati > Deinococcota > Deinococci > Thermales > Thermaceae > Thermus > Thermus thermophilus. The sequence continues at coordinate 561,195 of NZ_AP025158.1, read as the reverse complement.
TGGCAGCGGGGTGGGGTGGGGAACGTCACCTTCCGCGGGGTGCGCCTTAAGGACCTTCTGGAGGCCAAAGGGGTGAAGCTCGGTGAAAAGGCCCTCTACATCACCGCCCACGCCAGCCGTCAGGGCAATGCCCGGGAGTTCGTGCGCTCCGTGCCCATCCACGCCCTTGAGCATGCCCTTCTGGCCCTCTCCATGAACGGGGAACCCCTACCCGCGGTGCACGGGGGGCCCGTCCGCCTGGTCTTCCCTGGCTACTTCGGGGTGAACAACGTGAAGTGGGTGGAGAAGATTGAGTTCACCGAGGCGGAAAACACCACCGCCGAGCAGATGCCCCGCTACCGGGTTCCCGCCATCCCCAACGCCAACCTCCCCTTTCTCCCCCAGGAGCCGGGCAAGGCCTACCCCTACAGCTTCACCAACTCCCGCCCCAACTGGCTCGTGGCCATCAACAGCTTCATCTTCGCCCCCCTGGAGGGCCAGACTGTGGAAGGCCCCTACGTGCGGGTGGAGGGGGTGGCCTTCAACGACGGCATCGTGCCCTTGGTGAGCGTAGAGGTCTCCGCCAACGGGGGCCGCACCTGGCACCAGGCCAGGCTGGAACGCCAGGAGAAGAGCTTCGGCTGGGTGCGCTGGCAGGCCACCTTGTACCTGCGCCCCGGGGAACACGAGGTCATGGCCCGGGCCTGGGACGCCGTGGGCCGCAGCCAGCCCCTGGACGGCAACATCGCCTGGAACGAACGGGGTTACGAGTACAACGGGGTCATGCGGGTCAAGTTCACCGTGGCCTAAAGGGCTTGGCCCCGGCCTTAGGGCCGGGGCCTTTGTGGGCCAGCTCCCTATACCCAGCTAGGGTACGCCCCACACTGAGACCTGAGATGAAGCGCATCCTTTTACCCCCAGCCCTTCTCCTGGGCCTTGGCGCCCTCCTGGCCCTGAGCCAGACCACCCTCCCCGAGGGCCCGGGCAAGGAGCTGGTGCTGGCCAAGTGCCAAACCTGCCACGACATCGGCCTGGTAACCCGGGAGCGCCTCTCCCGGGAAAGGTGGAACGCCGTGTTGGACGAGATGATGGCCCAGGGCCTCAAGCTCACCCAAGAGGAGCGGGCCATCATCCTGGACTACCTGGCGGTGTACCTGGGCACCGAACCCCCACCCGCGCCTCCTCCCGTGGCCACCGCCCCAAAGACGGGAGCCCAGGTCTACGCCAACTGCCAGGGCTGCCACGGGCTTCAGGGCGAGGGCAACCCTCCCCTCTTCCCGCCCTTGAAGGGGCACGTGGAGGCTCTCCTCAAGGCACAAGGCGGACGGGAGTACCTCCTTCTGGTCCTACTCTACGGGGTCCAGGGGCCCATGAAGGTCCTAGGCCAGGAGTACAACAACGTGATGCCCGGCTTCTCCTGGCTTTCCGACGAGGAGCTGGCCCTGGTGCTGAACCACCTGGCCGCCTGGGGCGCCCCTGAGGGCTTCCGTCCCTACACGCCGGAGGAGGTGCAGGCGGCGAAGGCCAAACCCCTCACCCCCGAGGAGGTTCTGAAGCTCCGCCAAGGCCTCAAACTGCCATGAAGGGGCAGGTGGTCTCCCTCCACCTCGGCCTAGGCTCCGGCCTCCCCAAGCCGCGGGTGGAGGCCTTGGAGCTCGTGGCGGGCTTTGGGGCCAAGGGGGACCGGCACGCCGGCAAAGACCCCGACCGGGCGGTCTTGGTGGCGGGGCTTCCCGCCTACGAGAAGGCCCGAGGGGCGGGGGTCCTCCTCCCCTACGGAGCCCTAGGGGAAAACCTCCTCCTGGACCTGGACCCCCACGCCCTTCCCCCGGGGGCGAGGCTTAGGGTGGGGGAGGCCCTTTTGGAGCTTTCCCAGGTGTGCACCGTCTGCAAGAGCCTCTCCCAGTTTGACCTCCGGCTGCCCAAGCTCCTCTACGGGGGCCGGGGGGTGTACGCCCGGGTCCTCGAGGGCGGCTCCGTGCGGGTGGGGGACCCGGTCCTCGTCCTCGCCCCGGTGGGCTAGGCACCCCGCTCTGGCTTTCGCCAGAGCGGGGGCCCCAAAAGAAGGGGAACCCCCCGGGGGGCGTCCTTTTGGGCTACTACCCTTGCTTCCTTCGCCCGACTGGCCCAGGGAAGCTCCCCAGGGGCCTTTGGCCTGGGCCCCCATGCTGGCTTGGGCCAGCGTGGGGTGGCACTACACCCCCACGAGCCCCGGCACCCGGTAGGCGAAGTAGGCGGGCTTTTCCCCTTTGGGCTCGTTCAGGACCTCAATCCGGCCCTCGAGGCCCGCCTCCACCACCTTGAGCTCCTTGAGGTAGTCCATGAAGCTTTCGGCGTCGCTAAAGCCCGTGTCCACCCGGTAGCCCTGGGCCTCCTTGAGCACGGTGAAGCCGTCGCCCCCGTTGGCGATGAAGTTGTTCACCACCACCCGGTAGGTGGCCTCGAGGTCCAGGGGCACGTACCCCTTCTCCCCCTTCACCTCCACCCGCACCACCCGGCTCCCCGCGGGGCGGGAGAGGTCAAAGGCGTAGCGGAGGCCGGAGACCTGCAGGAAGCGGCCCGCCTGGCCCTCCCACTGGGAGACCCCGTTCTCCAGGGCGGCCAAAATCTCCTTGCCCTTCAGGTCCATGACCACCAGGGTGTTCCCGAAGGGCAGGACCTCGTACACCTTGCCCACGGTGATGGGCCCCTTGGGGATGGAGGCCCGGATGCCGCCGCCGTTTTGCAGGGCGATCTGGGTCCCGGCGCCCCTCGTCTTCCAGAGCATCCCGTCGGCGATGAGGTTCCCCAGGTTGCTCTCCCGCCTGCGCACGATGGCCCTTTCCCCCACCAGGTCCACCTTGGCCTCGGCGATGACCTGCTGCATCAAGGCCATCACCGGCTGGGCGTAGGCGAGGAGGGCCTCCTTGGCGAAGAAGTCCTCGGGGGCGGCCTCCGGGGTCATGAGGAGGGCCTCCCCCTTGTAGGCCAAAAGCTCCCCCTTGGCCCCGAAGGTGACCTCCAAAAGGCCCACCACCTTCCCCCACTCCCAGGCCTGGACCACCAAGACGTCCTTCCCCTCGGGGTTCCTCACCACCGTGGGGTAGGGCCCCATGGGGGAAAGCTCCTTGTGGGGAAAGCTTCCTAAAAGGGTGTGGGAGTGGCCGCCCACGATCACCTGGGCCCCCACGAGCCTCCGGGCGAGCTTCAGGTCCTCGGCGTAGCCCAGGTGGGAGAGGACCACGATCTTGTTGACCCCCTTGGCGAGGAGCTCGTACACCGCCTTCTGGGCGGTCTCGTAGGGGTCCAGGAAGGCCACGGTGGGCCCGGGGTTGGCGATCTCCTTGGTGTCCGGGGTGGTGAGGCCGATGACCCCAATCCTCTCCCCGCCCACCTGGACCACGGCGTAGGGGGCGAAGAGGCCCTTAAGCCTCGGCTCCTGGCTCACGTCCACGTTGGCGGAGACCACCTTGAACCTCGCCCCCTTGAGGAAGTCCGCCAAGGGGCCCGGGCCCAGGTCAAACTCGTGGTTCCCCAGGGCCATGACCCGGTAGAGGGCCCGGTGCATGAAGTAGCGGTCCGCCAGGCCCCGGTACTGGTTGAAGTAGAGGGTGCCCTGGAAGACGTCCCCCGCGTCCAGGAAGAGGAGGTTCCGCCTCGAGGCCCTGAGCCGATCAAAAAGGGCGATCCTCCGGGCCACGCCCCCCACAGGGGTCTTCTTGCCGGAAAGGGTGAGCTCCACGGGCTCCAGGCGGGCGTGGGTGTCGTTGGTGTGGACCAAGGTGAGGGTGAAGCCCTCCTGGGCCCTCCCGAAAACCCCCAAAGGGGACAGGGCCAAACCCGCCTTCAATACCTCCCGCCGCCTCAGCATAGCCACCTCCGGCCTCCAGTCTACCCGGGGCATGTCAGGGGAGGGCCAAGCCGGTTCTTCATAAACTTGCGTACGGGCAAAGCTTGACAGATGGCACATTAAAGCTTTACACTTTGCACAACCCTGCCGGGTCTTTTCAGGCAAAACCCGGCTTTGGGAAAAGAGGAGGCGGAAAATGGGGTACACCAAGGCAGAGATCCTCAAGGCGCTCAAGGGGGAAGGGGTCAAGTTTTTGCGGCTCCAGATCACCGACATCCTGGGCGTGGTCAAGAACGTGGAGGTGCCCGAGTCCCAGTTTGAGAAGGCCCTGGACGGGGAGATCATGTTTGACGGCTCCTCCATTGAGGGCTTCACCCGGATTGAAGAGTCGGACATGCTCCTGAGGCCCGACTACAACACCTTTGTCATCCTCCCCGACCAGGTGGAAGACCCGAGCCGGGGCCGGGTGGCCCGGCTCATCTGCGACGTCTACTACCCCGACGGCCGCCCCTTTGAGGGGGACCCCCGTTACGTCCTCAAGCGGCAGATAGAGCGGCTCAAGAGGCTCGGGTTTGACAACATGTACGCCGGCCCCGAGCCCGAGTTCTTCCTTTTCCTCAGGACCCCCGAGGGCCTGCCCACGGTGGAGACCCACGACAAGGCGGGCTACTTTGACCTGGCCCCCATAGACAAGGGGGAGGAGGCCCGCCGCGACATGGTGAACGCCCTGGTGGCCATGGGCTTTGAGATTGAGGCGGCCCACCACGAGGTGGCCCCGGGGCAACACGAGATTGACTTCAAGTACGCCGACGCCCTCACCACCGCCGACAACATCGCCACCTTCAAGTGGGTGGTGAAGCGCATCGCCCTGAACCACGGCCTCCACGCCACCTTCCTGCCCAAGCCCATCCGGGGGGTCAACGGCAGCGGCATGCACACCCACCTCTCCCTCTTCAAGGACGGGGAGAACGCCTTCTATGACCCCAACGCCGAGTACCAGCTCTCCCAGACCGCCCTCCACTTCATCGCCGGGCTTCTGGAGCACGCCGCCGGGATGGTGGCCATCACCAACCCCCTGGTGAACTCCTACAAGCGCCTCACCCCGGGATACGAGGCCCCCACCAACATCGCCTGGTCCGCCTCCAACCGCTCCGCCATGATCCGGATCCCGGCCCGGCGGGGCGTGGGCACCCGGGCGGAGCTCAGGATGCCCGACCCCTCCTGCAACCCCTACCTGGCCCTGGCGGTCATGGCCGCCGCGGGCGCGGACGGCATTGAGCGCAAGCTCCTCCCGCCCCCGCCCATCCAGCGCAACATCTACCAGATGAGCGTCCGCGAGAAGCGGAAGCACAAGATCCGCGAGCTCCCGGGCACCTTGAGGGAAGCCCTCGAGGCCCTGAAGAAGGACCCCGTGATCCAGGAGGCCCTGGGCGAACACGTCTACACCCACTTCCTCCAGGCCAAGCAGATGGAGTGGGACGACTACCGGGTCACGGTCCACCAGTGGGAGCTGGACCGGTACCTCGCTGTATACTGACCCCGGGTATCCCCCACCCCCGCTTCCCGCGGGGGTGGGGGCTGACCCATAGGTCAGGAATAAACTTTCCGCGGGGCATTGACAAACCCACCTACCCCCCCCTTAGAATAGGGCCGCAACGCGAACGCGTGCTCAAGGAGGTCTCTTATGAGGAAAATCGGGCTTCTGGTAGCAGGTGCGGTTGCGCTGGGCATGGCCTTGGGGCAGACCAACGTGATCAAGATCGCCACCCAGTCCCCCCTCTCCGGGCCCCAAGCGGCCTTGGGGGAGCAGATCAAGCTGGGGGCGGAGCTCGCCGTGGAGGAGGCGAAGGAGCGGTTCAAGGCCCTGGGCTTTGAGCTCGTCCTCGTCCCCTACGACGACCAAGCCAACCCCGACGTGGGCGTGGCCAACGCCAACCGCATCATCAACGACCCCGACATCCTGGGCGTGGTGGGCCACTTGAACTCCGGCGTGGCCATTCCCTCCAGCGAGGTCTACGCCCGGGTGAACCTGGTCATGGTCTCCCCCGCCAACACCAACCCCGTGGTCACGGACCGGAAGCTGCCCAACGTGAACCGGATCGTGGGCCGGGACGACGTCCAGGGCCCTGCCGGCGCAGAGTTCGCCTACAACGAGCTGAAGCTCCGCCGCGTCTTCGTCATCCACGACAAGACCGCCTACGGCCAGGGCCTGGCCGAGGAGTTCCGCAAGCGCTTTGAGGCCTTGGGCGGCCGGGTGGTGGCCTTCATCGGCACCGAGGAGCAGTCCAACTTCGTGCCCATCATCAACCAGATCCGGGCCCAGAACCCGCAGCTCGTCTACTTCGGCGGCATCTACAGCCAGATCGGCCCCTTCACCAAGCAGCTCCGGGAGCGGGGCCTGCGCGTGCCCCTCATGGGCGGCGACGGGCTGGACTCCAGCGAGTTTGAGCGCCTGGCGGGCTCCCAGAACGCCAAGGGGGCCTACTACACCACGGTGGCCGGCCCCGTCTCCGCCTTCCCCCAGGCCAAGGCCTTGGCGGAGCGCTTCAAGGCCAAGTACGGGAAGGACATTGAAGGCTTCGGCATCTACGCCTACGACGCCGCCCGCGTGATCCTCACCGCCCTGGAGAACGCCATCAAGGCCAACGGGGGCAGGAAGCCCACCCGGGCCCAGGTGGCCCAGGAGGTGCGCAAGGTGAGGCTCCAGGGCATCACCGGCACCATTGAGTTTGACGACAAGGGCGACATCAAGAAGGCGAAGTACTTCGTGATGCAGGTGGCCGGCACCGGAAACTGGGCCGAGAACAAGCTCATCAGGGTCATTGAGGTGGCGGCGCCGCAGAAGTAGGCCCCTAAGGGCCTAAGCCTAAAGGGGGTGGCTCCTTTTGGAGCCACCCCTTCGGCGGGAAAAAGGAGGCGGCCTTGCTGGAGCAGATCCTGGTCCTTTTACCCCAGGTGCTCTTTGACGGCCTCATCCTGGGCTTCATCTACGCCATGATCGCCCTGGGGTACACCATGGTCTACGGCGTCTTGGAGCTCATCAACTTCGCCCACTCCGAGATCTTCATGATCGGGGCCGTGACCGGGGTGGAGGTCTTCCGCTACCTCGCCCCCTTGATCCCCAACGGCTACCTCCTCCTCCTGGTGGCCGTGGTGGTGGGGGCGGCGGTGGCGGGCCTCACCGCCATCCTGGTGGAGCGCATGGCCTACCGCCCCCTCCGCCGCCGGGGCACCACCAACCGCCTCGTGCCCCTGGTGACGGCCATCGGGGTGAGCTTCTTCCTCCAGGACCTGGTGCGGCTCATTGAGGGCCTCTGGCACAACGAGTTCTTCCTGCGCATGCGCACCGTGCCGGACCTCGAGGGCTCCTTCACCCTCTTTGGGGGCGCCATCTTCCTCCAGACCAAGTCGGTGATCGTCGTCGTGGTCTCCGTGCTCATGCTCTTGGGGCTCACCTACCTGGTGAACCGCACCAAGCTGGGGATGGCCATCCGGGCCGTGGCCCAGGACCTCTCCACGGCGAGCCTCATGGGCATCAACCCCGACCAGATCATCTCCCGCACCTTCCTCATCGGCGGCGCTTTGGGCGGGGTGGCCGGGGTCCTCTTCGCCCTCATCTACACCACGATCAACCCCTATGTGGGCTTCCTCCCCGGCATCAAGGCCTTCACCGCGGCGGTCCTGGGCGGGATCGGGAACATCCCCGGGGCCATGCTCGGGGGCCTCGTCCTGGGGCAACTGGAGAACTTCTTCGGCACCTACCTACCCATCCTCACCGCCGGCAACTTCGGGACGGAGTACAAGGACGTGGTGGCCTTCCTCATCCTCATCTTCATCCTCCTCTTCCGGCCCCAAGGCCTCCTGGGCCAGATGGTTAAGGAGAAGGTATGAGCCTGCTCTCCCTCGCCCTAAGCCTCGTCTTCCTCGTCCTCTCCTTCCTTGCCCCCCACACCCTCACCGCCTTCCTGGGCCTGGGGGCCCTGGGGGTGGCCGCCTTTGCCCGGCTCGAGCCCCGGGTACGGACACTGAACCTCGCCCTCCTCACCCTGGCCTTCACCCTCTTCCTGCGGAACTCGGGCAACACCCTGGGGCTCATCGGCCTCGTGGGGATCCTCGTGGCCCTCACGACCCTTCCCCGGATCCCGCGCGGGATCCGGGTGGTCCTGGGCCTCGCCATCCTCCTCCTCTCCGTGCCCATCGCCGGATTCACCAACACCTTCATCTTTGAGCTCGGCATCCAGATCGGCATCTTCGCCGCCATGGCCCTGGGCCTCAACGTGGTGGTGGGGATGGCGGGGCTTCTGGACCTGGGTTACGCCGCCTTCTTCGCCGTGGGCGCTTACACCTGGGCCATCTTCGGCTCCCCTCAGGCGGGGAAGTTCCTCCAGGGCAACTTCCCCCTGCCCGGGGAGTACATGTACCTCTTCATGTTCATCGCCGTGGTCACCACGGCCATCACCGGCCTCCTCATCGGCCTCCCCGCCCTAAGGCTCCGGGGGGACTATCTGGCCATCGTCACCCTAGGCCTCGGCGAGGTGGTGCGCATCCTGGCCAACAACCTGGACCACCCCATCAACATCACCAACGGGCCCCAGGGGATCACCCCCGTGGCCCGTCCCCCCATTGACTGGTTCCGCAGCCTCATAGCCCACCTGGGGGTACGCTTGGACGAGACCACGGACTACCAGCTCTTCTTCTACCTCCTCGTCCTGGCGATGATCGGCCTCGTGGTCCTGGCCAACGTCAACCTGGCCAACTCCCGCTTCGGCCGCGCCTGGGTGGCCATCCGCGAGGACGAGATCGCCGCCCAAGCCATGGGCATCCCCCTCCTGCCCACCAAGCTCCTCGCCTTCATGACCGGGGCGGCCTTCTCCGGGGTGATGGGGGTGATCTACGGGGCCCAGCGCACCTTTGTCTCCCCCGAGTCCTTCACCCTCCTGGCCTCCATCACCATCCTGGCCATGGTGATCCTGGGCGGGATGGGCTCCATCCCCGGGGCCATCCTGGGGGCGGCCGCCCTCACCATCCTCAACCTGGACATCCTCAAAACCTTTAGCGAGTTCGTCCGCACCAGCCTCCCCTGGATCCCGAGCCAGGTGGACCCGGCGAAGTACGAGAGGCTGGTCTTCGGGCTTATCCTCATCTTGATGATGATCTACCGGCCCCAAGGCCTGATCCCCGAGGCCCGCCACCGGGCCGAGCTGGAGGAGGAGGCATGAGGGTCCTCGAGGTCCGAGGCGTCACCAAGCGCTTCGGCGGGCTCGTGGCCGTGAACCAGGTGAGCCTGGAGGTGAACGAGGGGGAGATCTTCTCCGTCATCGGTCCGAACGGGGCGGGCAAGACCACCTTCTTCAACCTCCTCACGGGGATCTACGCCCCGGACGAGGGCCGGATCCTCTTCCTCGGCCAGGACATCACGGGCTCCACCCCCGACAAGGCGGCCAAGCTCGGCATCGGGCGCACCTTCCAGAACATCCGCCTCTTCGGGGCCATGACCGTCCTGGAGAACATCCTGGTGGGGCGGCACATCCACACCCGCGTCCCCTACCTGCACGCCCTCTTCCGCACCCCCCTCGCCCGCAAGGAGGAGAGGAAGGCCCTGGAGGAGGCCTTGAGCCTCCTGGAGTACGTGGGCCTCCTGCACCGCAAGGACGAGCTCGCCCGCAACCTCCCCTACGGCGAGCAGAGGAAGCTGGAGATCGCCCGCGCCCTCGCCCTCAAGCCCAAGCTCCTCCTCCTGGACGAGCCCGCCGCGGGCATGAACCCCAAGGAGACGGAGGCCCTGCAGGAGTTCATCCTGCAAATCCGCAGCGAGATGGGGCTCACCATCCTCCTCATTGAGCACGACATGCGCTTGGTGATGCGCATCTCCGACCGGATCGCCGTGCTGGACTACGGCTCCAAGATCGCCGAAGGCAAGCCCGAGGAGGTGCGGACCAACCCCCGGGTCATTGAGGCCTACCTGGGCCGGGGGGCCGCGGGAGGTGCCGCATGAGCCTCCTGGAGCTCAAAAACGTCCACACCTACTACGGGCACATCCACGCCCTAAAGGGCATCTCCCTCACGGTGGAGGAGGGGGAGATCGTCACCCTCATCGGCTCCAACGGCGCCGGGAAGACCACCACCCTGCGCACCATCAGCGGCCTGGTGAAGCCGAGGCAGGGGGAGGTCCTCTTCCAGGGCAGGCCCATCCACCGCCTTCCCGCCCACGAGATCGTGGCCCTCGGGGTGGGGCACGTCCCCGAGGGGCGGCGGATCTTCCCCCGGCTCACGGTGGAGGAGAATCTGGAGATCGGGGCCTACTTGGAAAACGACCGCAAGGTGATCCAGGAGCGGAAAGAGCAGGTCTACCAGCTCTTTCCCCGGCTCTACGAGCGCCGCCAGCAGAAGGGGGGGACGCTTTCGGGCGGAGAGCAGCAGATGCTCGCCATCGGCCGGGCCCTGATGCAAAACCCGAGGATCCTCCTCATGGACGAGCCCTCCATGGGCCTCGCCCCCGTTTTGGTGGACTTCATCTTTGAGATCATCCAGAAGCTCAACCGGGAGGGACGGACGATCCTCCTCGTGGAGCAAAACGCCCGCCTCGCCCTCCAGGTCGCCCACCGAGGGTACGTCCTCGCCACGGGGGAGATCACCCTCCATGGGCCCGCCAGGGAGCTTGCGGAAAACCCCGAGGTGCAGAAGGCCTACCTGGGGGAGGGGTAGGCCCTCGAGGCGCCCTCGCTTGCGCCCCCAAGGGGGGGCGCTTTTTCAAGCACATCCTCCCGGGCACCCTGCCTCCCCTCGTGGTCCAGGCCACCCTGTCCATCGGGACGGCCACCCTCGAGGCGGCCGCCTTGGGCTTCCTCGGCCTCGGCGCCCAGCCCCCCGCCCCGGAGTGGGGCGCGATGATCGCCGACAGCTTCAAGGGGGGCTACGCCATGAACGCCCCCTGGACCATGATCTTCCCGGGGCTTTTCATCATGCTCACCGTCCTCGCCTTCAACCTCCTGGGAGACGGCCTCCGGGACGCCTTGGACCCCAGGAGCCGCTAAAGGGAACCTCAACGGGAGGCGAGGGGCGAAGGGGTATCATGGGGCCATGAGGAAAGGCCTTCTCGCGGCGCTCCTCCTCCTTTCCGGCTGCCAGGTGCTGGAGGGTTCGGGCTACCGGGTGACCGAGGTGCAGTTCCTCTTCCCCGAGGCCACGGAGCGCTGGACCTACTTCTACGGCGAGCCCCGGGCGGTGGAGCTGGACGGGCGTCCCCTCCGCCTCGAGGCCCCCCAGGGGGAGAGCCTCTGGGCCTTCCCCGGGGCGCTTTGGGTGGAGGGAAGCCCGGTGTTGCGGACCACCTATCCCTCGAGGCCCCCGGTGGCCGAGGCGGTCCGCGGGGTTTCGGGGGGCCTCCTCCAGGTGCGCGCCCAAGCCCCCCTCCTCGCCACCTGGCTTTACGACGGGGTGGGCTGGGTGCGGCTTACGGGAAGCCTGAGGGAAGGGGAGGAGCGGACCCTGGTGCAGCCGGCGAACTACCAGACCCCAAGGCTTTTCCCCCTCACGGAGGAGGAGTCCGCCGTGGTCCTGCGCGAGGTCTTAGCCCGGAGGGGAGGGAGGCCCGTGGTGGTCTTTGAGCTCCGGGAACCTCCCCTACCCCCTCTCCGCCTAAGCCCCGCCCCCGACGCCTACCGCATCGCCCGCCTTCAGGTCCAGTACGGGCTTAAGCTGGAGCCGGTCATGCCCCCGGCCCCCATCTTCCGCGTCCTCGGCCAAGGCACCCAGGCGGCCTACCCGGAGGAGGCCCCCCTTGCCCTCCTCGCCAACGACCCCACGAGCTTCAACCGCCTCTGGGCCCTGGCGGTGGGCAACCAGCTCCCCCGCCCCGCCGCCCCCGCGGTGGACTTCCGCAACCGGAGCGTGGCCGCCTTCTTCTGGGGGCTGAAGCCCACGGGAGGGTACGGCCTCAAGGTCGTGGGGGTCACCTACGCCGGGGAGACGGCCCGGGTGGTCCTGAGCCTCAGCGCGCCCAAGCCCGGGGCCATCACCACCCAGGCCCTCACCAGCCCCTACGTGGTCTTGGAGCTGCAGAAGGTGCGCCGCGTGGTCTTCGCCGACACCTCAGGGAAGGTCCTCGCCGAGGCCCGCGACTAAACGCTCCCTAAGCCTCCCCACCAGGTACAGGGAGCCCGTGGCCAAAACCGGAAGCCCGTCCCCCCTCGCCCCCGCTAAGGCGTCCTCCAGGGCCTCCCAGGGGTCCTCAAAGAAGGGGGTCCCGAGCTCCCCGCCCAAGGCCCCTTCCCCCGCCCGGGTGTAGCGGACGCTTCGCGCCTTGGGGAGGAGGTGGGCGAGGACGCCCTTCACGTCCTTCCGGGGAAAGGCGCCAAAGATCAGGTGGTAGGCGGGGAACTCCCGGGCCAGGGCCTCCGCCGCCGGGGGGTTGTGGGCCCCGTCCAAATAGACCTCCACCCCCTCAAGGAGGAAGCGCTCCATGCGCCCCGGGTGCCGCGCCTCCCGAAGCCCCCGGGCAATGGCCGCCTCGGGAAAGCCCAAAAGCCTCAGGGCGGCGGCGGCCAGGCGGGCGTTTTCCTCCTGGTAGGCCCCCCTGAGGCCGGGCGGGGCGGGAAGGGCGAAGAGGGGGTCCTCGGGGTCCAGGACGTGGAGGGGCGCCCCCCGTTCCTCCGCCACCCTGCGGGCCACCTCCAGCCCCACCCCCCTCGCCCCCGTGACCACCGGCACCCCGGGGCGGAAGGCCCCCGTCTTCTCCCGGGCCACGGCCTCGAGGGTACCCCCCAGGGCCTCGAGGTGGTCCTCCCCCACGTTGGTGAGCACGGTGAGGGCCACGCGGGAAAGGGCGTTCGTCGCGTCCTTCTCCCCCCCTACCCCCGCCTCCACCGCGGCCAGCGCCACCCCCCTCTCCCGGAAGTGGAGGAAGGCGAGGGCGGTGGCCAGGTCAAAGAAGCCCGGGGGCTCCTCCCAGGCCTCCTCCCTCGCCCAGGCCACGAACCGGACCACCGCCTCCCGGGGAACGGGCCCCAGGTGGGTGCGGATCCTCTCCCGGAAGTCCACGAGGTGGGGGCTGGTGTAGGCCCCGTAGGCGAGGCCCGCGGCGCGGAAGGCGGCCTCGAGGTAGGCCACCACGCTCCCCTTGCCGTTGGTGCCCAGGACGTGGACCGCAAGGAAGCCCGCCTCCGGGTGGCCGAGCCGGGCGAGGAGGGCCCTCACCCTATGGGTCCCCCGCTCCCCCGTGCGCCGCCTCGCGTACAGCCAGGCCAAAGCCTCCTCGTAGGTCACTTACACCTCCTGGAACTGGAGCCGGTACAAGGCGGCGTAGTAGCCGCCCTTGGCCAGAAGCTCCTCGTGGCTCCCCTCCTCCACGAGCCTCCCCTTGCGGAAGACGAGGATGCGGTCCACGTGGCGGATGGTGGAGAGGCGGTGGGCGATGATGAGGGAGGTCCTCCCCTCCATGGCCTTGTAGAGGGCCTCCTGGAGGCGCTTCTCCGTCTCCGAGTCCACGCTGGCCGTGGCCTCGTCCAGGATGAGGAGGATGTCGGGGCTCGCGAGAAGGGCCCGCACCAGGGCGAGGAGCTGCTTCTCCCCCGTGGAAAGCCCCGCCCCCCGCTCCCCCAAGGGGGTGTGGTACCCCTGGGGCAGGCGCAGGATGGCCTCGTGCACCCCCAAGAAGCGGGCCACCTCCACCACCTTCTCCTCGGGGATGGAGGGGTCAAAGAGGCGGAGGTTGTCCAAGACCGTGCCGGAGAAGAGGAAGGGGTCCTGGAGGACGATGCCGATGTGGCGGCGCAACTCCTCCTGGCGGTAGGCCCGCACGTCCTCCCCGTCTATGAGGACCTGGCCCCTTTGGGGGTCGTAGAAGCGGGCGATGAGGCTCACCACGCTGGTCTTCCCCGCCCCCGTGGCCCCCACCAGGGCCACCTTCTCCCCGGGGCGGACGCGGAAGGAAACGCCCCTAAGCACCCAGTCCCTCTCCGTGGGCTCCACCCCCTTGGGGGTGTAGGCGAGCCAGACGTCCCTGAACTCCACCTCCCCCCGGAAGCCGCGGATGGGCGTGGGGTCCTCGGGGTCCTTGAGCTCCTCCTCCGTGTCCAGGACGCCGAAGATCCGCTCGGCGCTCGCCATGGCCCCCTGGAAGAGGTTGAACTTGTCCGAGAGGTCCTGGAGAGGCTGGAAGAGCTGGCGGGTGTAGTCCACGAAGGCCACGAGAAGCCCCAAGGAGACGGCGCCCCGCACCACCTCCCCGCCCCCGTAGTAGACCAGGCTGGCCACGGCGAAGTCCCCCAGAAAGCCCACCACGGGGAAGAAGAGGGCGAACCAGCGGACGATCTCCACCCAAGCCCGGAAGAGGTCGCGGTTGAGCCGGTCAAACTTTTCCTCCCGCTCCCTTTCCTTGACGAAAAGCTGGATCGTCTCCACCCCGGAGAGGTTCTCCTGGAGGGCGGCGTTGACCCGGGCAAGCCTCAGGCGCATCTCCCGATAGGCGGAACGCATCCCAAGCCGCACCCAGGTGGTGACGGCGAGGAGGACCGGGGCCACCAGGAGGACCACCAGGGTGAGCTTGGGGCTCAAAAACAGCATGAAGCCGAGGAGGCCCACCAGGGTGAAGAGGTCGGCGATCACCCCCACGAGCCCGCCGGTGATGAACTGGTTGATGGCGTCCACGTCGGAGGTGACCCGGGTCATGAGCCGGCCCACGGGGTTTCGGTCGTAGAAGCCCGGGTGGAGGCGCATGAGCTTGGCGAAAAGGTCGCTCCTGAGGTCAAAGAGGACCCGCTGCCCCACCCACTGGATGAGGTAGGTCTCGCCGTAGGCGGCGGCGAAGTGGACCGCGCGCACAGCGAGGAAGCCCAGGCTGATCCAAAGGAGGAGGCGGAAGCGCTCGGCAATGGGCCTGGGCTCCGCGGGCACCAAGGCCAGGTCAACGGCCCACTTGAAGAAGAGGGGGGTGGCGGCGGCGGCCAGGGTCACCACCAGGAGAAAAAGGAGGGCAAGGGCGACCTGGAGGCGGTAGGGCCAGAGGTAGCGCAGGATGCGGGCGAAGAGGGCCCGGTCAAAGGCCTTGCTGTAGGTGTCCTCCGTCACGCCTCCACCTCCTTTTGCAAGCGGTCCATCTCCGCGTAGAGGCCCCCGGCCTGAAGGAGGCTCTCGTGGGTCCCCTCCTCCACGATCCTCCCCCCGTCCAGGACGATGATCCAGTCGGCGTAGCGGAGGGCCGCGGTGCGGTGGGAGATGAGCAGGGTGGTCTGCTTGCCGAGCACCGTTTTCAGCCCCTGGAGGATCCGGGCCTCCGTCTCGGCGTCCACGGCGCTTAAGGCGTCGTCCAGGATGAGGATCTTGGGCCTTTTGGCCAAGGCCCGGGCCAGGGCCACCCGTTGCCGCTGGCCGCCGGAGAGGGTGATGCCCCGTTCCCCGAGGACCGTCTCGTACCCCTTGGGAAAGGCAAGGATCTCCTCGTGGATCCCGGCAAGCCGGGCCGCCCACTCCACCCGCTCGCGGTCCACCTCGTCCAGGCCGAAGGCGATGTTTTCCAATATCGTCTCGCTGAAAAGGAAGGGCTCCTGGGGAGCGACCCCCACGGCCTTGCGGAGGACGGCCAAGGGGATACGCCTCGCCTCATGCCCGCCCACGTAGACCCGCCCCTCGCTGGGGTCCAAAAGCCTGGGGACGAGGGCGGCGAGGAGGCTCTTGCCCGAGCCCGTGCGCCCGGTGATGCCCAGGGTCATCCCCTCGGGGATCGTGAGGCTGAGGCCCCTAAGGAGCCAGCGCCCGTCCCGCTTGAGCCCCACCCCCTCAAAGCGCACCTCCCCGGAGAGGTCCTCGAGGGCGAGGGGCAGGGGGTCCTCGTCCCGGATGGCGGGCCTCTCGTCCAGAAGCTCAAAGAGGCGCCTTAGGCTCGTGAGCCCCCGCTGGTACAGGGCCATGACCCAGCCGAGGCCCAGGATGGGCCAGGTGAGCTGGGCCAGGTAGGCGTTGAACTGGACGAGCTCCCCCACGCTCAGCTCCCCCCGGACCACCATGGCGCCCCCGGCCCAGAGGACGGTGAGGAAGGCGAAGCCCATCAAGAAGCCGAGGAGGGCGTGGAGGGGGCCCTCCACCCGGGCCAGGGCCAGGCTCTTCTCCACGTAGAGGCGGTTCAGGTCCTGGAACCAGGCCACCATCCGCCCCTCCAGGGCGTACCCCTTGACCACCCGGATGCCGCTGAAGGCCTCCTGGGCCAGGGTGCTGATCCGGTCAAAGACCTCCTGGGCCTCCCGGTAGCGACGGTCAATGAGCCGCAGGAGGAAACCCATGGCGAGGAAGATGCCGGGGAGGATGAGGGTGAGGTAGAAGGCGAGGCGGGCGTTCACGGCGTACATGGAGAGAAAGGCGAGGAGGACCAAAAAGGAGAGGCGGCTTCCCATGAGGATCCCCGGGCCCACCATCTCCCTCACGGCGGAGAGGTCGGTGTTCAGGCGGTTCATCAGGTCCCCCACCCGGTGCTTGTGGTAGAAGTCCCGGTCCAGGGTGAGGAGGTGGTGGAGGAGGTCCCGCCTCAGGTCGTACTCCACCTGGCGGCTCGCCACCACGGCGAGCCGCCGCATCACGTAGGAGAGGAGGCCGGAAAGGGCGGCGGAGGCCAGGATGGCGAGGGCGTAGACCCCGAAGCCCCTCCCCGCCTGGACCGCGTCCACGGCCAGGCGGAGGAAGTAGGGGGTGAGGACGAAGAAAAAGATGGAGGCGAGGCCCGCGAGCACCGCCCAGAGGTACCTCCAACGGTACCGGCCCACGTAGGGCCAAAGGCGGAGAAGGGGTGCCGCTGACCGACCGGTCATGCCCTCTAGTGTACAAGAAGGGGCCGCTTCCTGCGACCCCTTCCCCAAGCCCGCGGGCGGCTACTCCCGGGCCTCGAGGGGGACGTAGGGCACGTCCAGCTCCCCGATGTACTTGGCGTCGGGGCGGAGGAGGCGGTTGTCCAGCTCCTGGTACTCCAGGATGTGCCCCACCCAGCCCGAGATCCGGGCCACGGCGAAGATGGGGGTGAAGAACTCCAGGCCGAAGCCCAGGTCGGAGTAGACCACCCCGGAGTAGAAGTCCACGTTGGGGTAGATGCCCCTGGGGTTCAGGACCTTCCCCGCCTCCTCCTCCACGATCTTCAGGATCTGGTACTCCTTGGAGTGCCCGTGCTTCTCCGCCACCAACCGGGCGAGCCTTTCCAGGACCCCGGCCCTGGGGTCAAAGGCCTTGTAGACCCGGTGGCCCATGCCCATGATGCGCTCCTTCTTGGCCAGCTTCTCCTGCACCCACTCCCGGGCCCGCTCGGGGGTGCCGATCTCCTGGATCATGCGCATCACGGCCTCGTTGGCCCCGCCGTGGCGCGGCCCCTTGAGGGAGGCCACGGCGGCGGTGATGGCCGAGTAGAGGTCGGTCTCCGTGGAGAAGGCGGCGATGGCGGTGAAGGTGCTGGCGTTGAAGCCGTGCTCGGCGTGGAGGATGAGGGCCGCGTCCATGAGGCGGGCCTGCTCGGGGGAGGGCTCCACCCCGTTCGCCATGTAGAGGAAGTTGGCGGCGTGGGAGAGGTCTTCCCGGGGCGGGATGGGCTCCTTGCCCTCCTTAAGGCGCTTGTTGGCGGCCACGATGGTGGCGAACTTGGCGATGAGGTCAAGCCCCTTCTCGTAGAGGGCCTCCCGGGAGATGTCCCCCTCGGTGGGGTCCAGCATCCCGAGCTCGGAGACCGCGGTGCGCAGGAAGCTCATGGGGTGGGCGGAGACGGGGTAGCGCTTGAAGGACTCCAGAAGGTGGGCGGGCAGGGCGCGGCGCCGGGCGAGGGCGGCCGAGAACTCCTCCAGCTCCTGCCTTCGCGGCAGTCTCCCGTGGAGGAGGAGGAAGGTGGTTTCCTCAAAGCTGCTCTTCTCCGCAAGCTCCTGGATGGGGATGCCGTAGTAGTAGAGCTTCCCCTGCTGGCCGTCAATGTAGCACATCCGGCTTTCCGTGAAGAGAACGCCTTCCAGACCGCGAGCCACTTCCATACTGCCTCCTTGTCCGCACCCCAGGGGTGCACGGAGTCCATCATACCCCTTCGCCCGCGGGGAGGAGTAGCCTCAGCGCAGGCCGCAGAAGGCCTCGTAGTCCACGAGTTCCCTCTGGGTGGGCTCGTCCCCGCATATGGGGCAACGGGGGTTACGCCGCACCGTGAGCTTGCGGAAGCTGGCCTCGAGGGCATCGTAAAGCAGGAGGTGCCCCGCCAGGGGCTTGCCGATCCCCAAAAGAACCTTGAGGGCCTCGGCGGCCATCAGGCTCCCCACCACCGCCGGCAAAACGCCGAAGACCCCGGCCTCGGCGCAGGAGGGCACCGCCCCGGGCGGGGGCGGCTTGGGGAAGAGGCAGCGGTAGCACGGGCCCATCTCCCCATGGGGGGTGGGGTGGTGGAAGACGGCCACCTGGCCGTCAAACTGGTAGATGGCCCCAAAGACCAGGGGCTTGCCGAGGAGGACGGCGGCGTCGTTCACCAGGTAGCGGGTGGGGAAGTTGTCCGAGGCGTCCACCACGAGGTCGTAGGGCCTGAGGATCTCCAGGGCGTTCTCCGAGGTGAGGCGCACCGGGTAGGCCTCCACCCGGACCAGGGGGTTCAGGGCCTGGAGCCGCTTCTGGGCCACCAGGGCCTTGGGCTCGCCCACGTCCTCGGTGGTGTAGAGCACCTGGCGGTGGAGGTTGGACACCTCCACCCGGTCCATCTCCACCACCCCCACCCGCCCCACCCCGGCCGCCACCAGGTACTGGAGGACGGGAACCCCGAGCCCTCCGGCCCCCACCACCACCACCGAGGCCCGTTTCAGCCGCTCCTGCCCCTCGGGACCCACCTGGGGCAGGATCATCTGCCGGTGGTACCGGTCAAGCTCCTCCTTCGTCCAGCGCATACCCTCCCTTCGGGACCCCCACAGGAGCGCAAGCCCGCATGGGGCGGCCTCACGCCCCCTCCTTGGCCAGGGCGGCAAGCCAGAGCCCCTCGCCCCGGAAGACCGCCTCCTCCCCGGGCTCCAAAAGGAGGGTGGCGGGCGGCCGCAAGACCTCCTCCCCGAGCCGGGCCTCCCCCTCGAGGAGGGTGAGGAGGGTGGGGCCCTCCGCCCGCACCCTAAGCTCCCCCGCCAAGGGATAGCGCAAAAGGTCAAAGAAGGGGGTGGAAAGGAGCCTCTCCCCGCCCAAGACCGGCTCGGGCGGGGGCAGGGTGAGGGGGGTGGGCTCCAGGACGGCCACGTCCAGGGCCTTCTCCAGGTGGAGCTCCCGCGGCCTGCCGTAGTCGTAGAGGCGGTAGGTGAGGTCGGAGGGGGTCTGGACCTCGTAGACCCGGACCCCCGGGCCCAGGGCGTGGATCGTCCCCGCGGGCAGGTAAAGGACCTGGCCCGGCTCCACCCGGACGCGGCGCAGCACCTCCTCCAGCGTCCCGGCCAAGGCCCTTTCCCGAAGCTCCTCCCGGCTCAGGGGACGGGCCAAGCCGTAGACCAGCTCCCCCGGGGAAAGGACGTACCAGGCCTCGTACTTCCCCGGCTTCCCCTCCACCCGGAGGGCGTACTCGTGGGGCGGGTGGACCTGGACGGAAAGCCAGTCCGCGGGGTCAAGGAGCTTTACGAGCAGGGGGGCCTCGGCGAGCCAGACCTCCCCGATCCCGGGGCCGAAGCCGAGGCCGCTTCCCCCCCAGATCCGCGCCACGGGCTTGGGCTCCAACCGCCTCACGGGCTTAGCATAAGGGATATGCGCGACCTAGACCGCGAGGAGACCTACCTTGTAGACCGCACGGGGCTCGCCCTGGAGCTTAGGGACCTGGTGGGCACGGGCCCCGTCCCCGGGGAGGCCTACCCGGGGCCCCACGCCGCCTTGGGCTACGGGGAAGGGCAGTTCGCCGCCCTCCTCTCCGGCCTCCCCGACTGGGGGGAGGAGGGGACCCTCTTCCTCCTCGAGGGAGGGTATGACCTGGGAGAGGCGGCGGGGATGGCCCTCCTGGCGGAGACGGGGCGGGCCCGGGTGGTACGGGTGGGCTTCCGGCCCGGGGTGGAGGTCCACATCCCCCCAAGCCCCCTCGCCCCCTACCGCTACCTCCGCTTCCTTCTCCTGGCCACGGGCCGGGAGGAGGTGCTCCGCTCCGTGGACGAGGCCCTCCTGGAGGAAAGGCGCCGCCTCGGCCCCGAGGTGCCCGTGGAGGAGAACCCGGCCAAGTTCCTGGCCTACACCCTCCTGGAGCGCCTCCCCCTCTTCTATAGCCCCCTCTTCCGGCCCCTGGAGGGGGCGGTGCAGACCCTCTTCGCCCGCGTGGCCAAAAGCCTCTCCCTAACCCCGCCCCCGAGCGCCCTGGAGTTCTTCCTCGTGGGCCTCGAGGCCCGCCACGAGCAAGGGGACCCCCTGGCGGCGGTCCTCCTGGGCCCGGGGGAGGAGGCGGCCTTGGCCAAGGAGATCCTGGAGTCCCGCGTGGACGCCTTGGCCGAGGTCCCCGCCACGGGGGCCAACCGCCTCGCCCAGGTCATGGCCCTCTGGTACCGGATGGCCTGGACCGCCTACTACCTCGCCCTTCTCTACGGGGTGGACCCTGGGGACCACGGGCTTCTGGAGCGCCTCCGGGAGGTCACCTAGGCCGTGCGCCCGCCCCCCTTCCCCAAGCCCGCCCGCCCCGAGGAGGCCCTGGCGCTGCAACGGGCCCTGGCGAAAAAGGTGCGGCTTGTGGGAAGCCTAGAGGGGGTGCGGCGGATCGCCGCCCTGGACGCCTCCCACAAGCGGGGCCGGCCCCTCGTGGCCGTGGCCCTCCTCTACGACCTGGAAAAGGGCCCCCTCCACGTGGCCACCGCCCTCCTCCCCGAGGAGGCCCTCTTCCCCTACGTCCCCGGCCTCCTCTCCTTCCGCGAGGCCCCGGCCTACCTGGAGGCCCTCGCCGCCCTTCCCGAGGCCCCGGAGGCCCTCCTGGTGGACGGCCAGGGGGTGGCCCACCCCCGGGGCCTGGGGATCGCGAGCCACCTTGGGGTCCACCTGGACCTCCCCAGCGTGGGCGTGGCCAAGCGCCTCCTCTACGGCAGGCCCGAAGCCCCCTTGCCCGAGGAAAAAGGGGCGGCGGTGCGCCTCCTCGCCCCGGACGGCCGCCCGCTGGGCTACGTCTACCGGAGCCGCGCGGGGGTCAAGCCCCTTTACGTCTCCCCCGGGCACCGGGTGGGCCTCGAGGAGGCCCTCCGCTTCGTGCGCCGCCTGCCCACCCGCTTCCGCCTCCCCGAGCCCCTCCGCCTCGCCCACCTGGAAGCGGGCCGGGCCCTCAAGGCCTTAGACTAGGCCCCGTGAGCGCAGCCAAGCCCAACCCCGTCTACCGGGCCTCCTGGCCTCTGGCCCGCTTTCTCCTCCGCCTTCTCTTCCACTACCGGGTGGAAGGCGCGGAGAAGGTCCCGGCCGAAGGCCCCGTGATCCTGGCCGCGAACCACCTCTCCATCCTGGACCCCATCGTCGTCGGGGCGGGGATCCGGCGCCCCGTGAGCTTCATGGCCCGGGCGGACGTCTTCCGCCTGCCCTTACTCTCCTGGCTCCTCCCCCGGCTCTACGCCATCCCCGTGGAGCGGGGAAGCGGGGACCTAAGCGCCGTGAAGGGGGCCATCCGCGCCCTGAAGCGGGGCATGGCCTTCGGCATCTTCCCGGAAGGCACCCGGAGCCGCACCGGCAAGCTCCAGCCCTTCAAGACCGGGGTGGCGGCCATCGCCCTGCGCACGGGAAGCCCCGTGGTCCCCGTGGCCGTGGTGGGCACGGAGGAAGCCTGGCCCGTGGGGAAGAAGCTCTTCCGCCCCTGCCGCCCCGTGCGGGTGATCTACGGGGACCCTATACCGGTTCCCAGGAAGTCCAAGGTTTCCCACCGGGAGCTGGAAGCGCTCACCCGGGAGATTGAGGCCCGGGTACGGGATCTTCTGCCCCCCAGGTACTGGGAGAGCTAATACTTCCGCTGATCTACATAGATGCGGATTTTTATAGAAAAGGGACCAGGCCTTGAGAAGACCCCCTAAGCGTGATATATTCCGCCCGGAAGGGCAAAGAAGCGAGGAGGTGAGCGATGGCTGCGAAGAAGACGGTGACCAAAGCGGATCTGGTGGACCAGGTGGCCCAGGCCACCGGGCTCAAGAAGAAGGACGTGAAGGCCATGGTGGACGCCCTGCTGGCCAAGGTGGAGGAGGCCTTGGCCAACGGGAGCAAGGTCCAGCTCACGGGCTTCGGCACCTTTGAGGTGCGCAAGCGCAAGGCCCGCACCGGGGTGAAGCCGGGCACCAAGGAGAAGATCAAGATCCCCGCCACCCAGTATCCCGCTTTCAAGCCCGGCAAGGCCCTGAAGGAGAAGGTCAAGAAGTAAGCGGCCCTTCCGCCGGGGGGGCGCTAGCCCCCCCGGTCGCCCTTTTCCATCTCCGCCTTGAGGGCGGCGAGGGGCTCCTGCCAGTCCTCCCCCAGGGTGAGGAGGCGGTAGGGCTTGCCCAGGCGCCGGGCCGCCTTGCGCATGAGGCCCGGGATGGGGGGGCAGGCGTAGGAAACCACCAGGGCGAGGCCCTTGACCCGGCCGAGCCGCCCCAGGTAGTGGATCGCCCCCACAAGCTCCCGGTCCGTGGGCAGGTCCACGGGGAGAAGCCGGTCCGCTTCCTCCCGAAGCCGCTCGGGGGGAAGGTCGGGGAAGTAGGCCTCGAGGCCATGGGCCCTCAGGGCCGCCTCCACCTCCCGGCGGAAGGCGGGCTCCTCCAGGAGGTAGGGCTGGGCCACGACCCCCACGCTCCCCTGGGGCGTGGGAAGGGGCGGGGGGGGCTTGAGGAGCCTCCGGGTACGGTCCAAGGCCCGGCCCACGAGCATGGGGTTGCGGACGAGGAGCTGGCCCACCTCCCCTGCCCGGCCCAAAACCCGCTCGGAGAGCTCCGCCGGAACCTTGAGCACCGGGGGCAGGCCGGGGAAGTAGCGGAGGAGGGTGGCCTCCAGGTCCAAAAGCCAGGGGCACTGCCCTCCGCCCCGCTCCGACTCCACCCCGCCCTGCAGGTCGGGAAGGAGAAGGTAGTCCACCCCCGCTTCCTTCAGGGCCTCCACCTGGGCGAGGAGGCGCTGCACAGGAAGGCAGAAGGGGAGGTGGGAGGGAGGAGGCGCGGCCTCCACCACCTCCACGCCCAGGGCCTCGAGGTAGGCCCGCCAGAAGTCCAGGTAGCGGCGGGAGAGGAAGCCGTGGACCAAGCCGACGCGCATACCGCCTTATCCTACGCCAAGCCCGCGGAGGAGGGCGAGGAGGGCCCGCTGGCCCTCCAGGAGGCTACTCGGCAGGACCCACTCCCCCGGGGTGTGGGCCCCCCGCCCCGGTACACCCCGAAGCCCAAGGCGGGGATGCCCCGCTCAATGGCGGCGCTGGCGTCGGTGGAGCCGGGAAGCCACTGGGGCCTTTCCCCCACCTCCGCCAAAGCCCTCTCCGCCGCCTGAAGGAGGCGGGGCGTGGCGGTCCGGCCCGCAGGCCGCCTGCCCAAGACCTCGAGGGCGAGCCCGACCCGGTGGGCCCGTGCGGCCTCGGCGAAGGCCGCCTCCACCCCTTGGAGCAGGGCGGCCAGGGCCGCCTCCTCCAGGGCCCGGACCTCCAGGAGGCAGGCCGCCTCCTGGGGGATGGCGTTCACCGCCTGGCCGCCCTCGAGGCCGCTCGCGTTCACGCTCGCGTCCTCCCGCCCCTCCACCAGGGCGCGGACGCGGCAAAGCCCCTCCGCCAGGGCGAAGACGGGGTGGGGAAGCCGCCTGTCCCCCCAGGCGTGGCCCCCGGGCCCCTGGAGCCGGACCCGGAGGCGCACGGAACCCAGGGCCCGGTCCACCACCCCGGGGAGGTACCCGTCCACGGCCACCACCACCTCGGGGGAGAGGGCCTCCACCAAAGCCCGCGCCCCCTTGAGGTTGCCGAGGCCCTCCTCCCCCACGGTGAAGCCCCGCACCACCCCGGGAAGCTCGGGGAGGGAGAGGAGGACGGCCACCCCGCTCGTGTTGTCCCCCACCCCCGGGGCGTAGAGCCGCTCGCCCACCTGCCTAGGGGGCTTCGGGGGGAGGACGGTGTCCAGGTGGGCCAGGAGGAGGACCTTCCCCTCCCCGGCCCAGACGTTGCCGAGGCCGTCCCTCCGGGCCCCGGGGAGCCTCGAGGCCACGTAGTCCCCCCTCGCCTCCTCCCCCGCAAGGGGGGCGAGCTCCAGGAGGTAGCGCCGCGGGTCCTCAACCCTCACTCTTCGGGCCTCGCCAACCCCTCCCGGATGGCGTAAAGGGCCGCCTGGGTCCGGTTGTTGAGGTGAAGCTTCTGGAAGATCTCCGAAAGGCGGTTGCGCACCGTCTTCTCGGAAAGCTGGAGCTCGGCGGCGATCTCCTGGTTGGTGTACCCCTGGGCCACCAGCCTCAGAATCTGGACCTCACGCTCGGAAAGCTCGGCGTGGAGCGGCTGGCTGGCCTCCTTCTTGGCGCGGAAGTCCTGGATGATGTGCCCGGCAAGCTCCGCGTCCAGAAGCACCTCCCCTGCGTGGACGCGGCGGATAGCGTCCACCAGCTCCCTCGCGTCCACGTCCTTGAGAAGGTAGCCCCGGGCCCCCGCCTTCACCGCCTCAAAGACGTAGGCGTCCTGGCGGTACATGGTGAGCATGATGACCTTGGCCTGGGGCCACTCCTTGAGGATGGCCTGGGTGGCCTGCACCCCGTCCAGGCCCGGCATCTGGATGTCCATGAGGATCACGTCGGGCTTGGTCTCCAGGGCGTGGCGCAAGGCCTCCCATCCGTCCTTGGCCTCCCCCACCACCCGGAAGTCCCCCTCGGCCTCCAGAAGGCTTTTCAGCCCCTGACGGAAGAGGGCGTGGTCGTCCGCCAGAAGAACCCGGATCACCCTTCCATCATAGCGCCAAAGGGACTAGGGTAGAGGGGTGCTGACCTTTCGCGTGGAGAAACTGGTGCCCGGGGGGTACGGCCTGGCCCGCACCGAAAGGGGGGTGGTCCTGGTGAAGGGGGCCCTCCCCGGGGAGCTGGTGCGGGGGGAGCCCAAGCGGAAAAGGGGCGCCCTCTTCCTGGAGGCCCCGGAGATCCTCGAGCCCCATCCCGGCCGCTACCCCGAGCCCCTTCCCCCTTCCGCCGACCTCCCCCTTGTCTACGAGGCCCAACTCCCCTTGAAGGAGGCCCTGGTAAGGGACGCCCTGGAGCGGGTCGCCAAGCTGGAGGCCCCCTTGGCCCCCATCCGCCCCTCCCCCAGGCCCCTCGCCTACCGCACCGCCGCCCAATATGCCCGCCACCCCCTGGGAGGGCTCGCCTACCGCCTGCCGGAAAGCCACGAGCTCTACCGCCTGGAGAAGGACCCCCTCCTCGCCGAGCCCTTGGCCTGGGCTTTTGACGTCCTAAAGCTCTGGCCCCTCCCCGTGGAGGAGGTGGCCCTTAGGGGAAGCCTCCTAGAGGGCAAGGTCCTCCTCGGCCTCGTCGGGGGGGTCCTCGAGGCCCTGAAGCGCCCCGCCAAGGCCCTGGTGCAAGAGGGCTTCGCCGGGGTGGTCTGGGCCGAGCCCTCCCCCAAGGGGCGCTTCCGGGGCCGGGTCACGCCCCTCGCCGGGGAGCGCACCCTTCTTGAGGCCTTCGGCCCGCTCAAGGCCACGGTGAGTGTGGAAAGCTTCAGCCAGGTGAACCCCCTGGCGGCGGGGGCCCTCTTGGAGGAGGCCCGCACCCTGGTCTTGGGGGGAAGGCGGGCCCTGGAGCTTTACGCCGGATCGGGCCTCTTCTCCCTCCTCCTCTCCCCCCGCTACGAGGAGGTGGTGGCGGTGGAGATCAGCAAGGAGGCGGTGCGGCGGGGGGAGATGGACCGGAAGCGGCTTGGGGCAGAAAACGTCCGCTTTCTCCGCATGGACGCCCGCAAGGCCGAGGCCCTGGGCGCCTTTGACCTCGTGGTGGTGGACCCGCCCCGGGCGGGGCTTTCCCCTGAGGTGCGGGCTTACCTCAAGGAGACCCGCCCCCGGGAGATCCTCTACGTGGCCTGCGACCCGGCCACCTGGGCCCGGGACGTGGGGGAGCTCGCCCGGGAGGGCTACCGCCTGGCCTTCGCCCGCCCCTACGACTTCTTCCCCTTCACCCACCACGTGGAGGTCCTCTCCCTCCTCCGCCTAGGGGAGGGGTAGGCCAACGAAGAAGGGACCCGGGTCCACGGGCACCCCGAAAAGGCGCACCTCCAGGTGCAGGTGGGGCCCCGTGGAAAGCCCCGTGCTCCCCGAAAGCCCCAGCACCTGCCCCGCCCGCACCCTATCCCTTGGGCGCACCTTCCGCGCCTCCAGGTGCCAGTACCCCGTGCAAAGCCCCGCCCCGTGGGCCACCACCACCGCCTCGCCCCGCACCTTGAGCCTCTCCGAGAGGACCACCACCCCGTCCGCCACCGCCTTCACCGGGGTACCGGGAGGTACGGCGTAGTCCAGGCCCTCGTGGTAGGAGGTGAAGAGGTCCCCGTAGCGCCTCCGCACGCCGAAGGGGCTGGTGGTCCGCCCCGAGAGGGGGGGCCGGAAGGCAAGGCCCCAGGGCACGGGGCCCTCCCGGGGGCAGGCCGCCACCACCTTCTCCCGCTCGGCCTTCAGGGCGGGGTCCTGGAGGAGGGCCTTGAGGCCCGGGGAGAGGGCCAGGGCCTCCTGGCCGTACCCTCCGGGGGCGACGGGAAGGGAGAGGAGGAGTCCTCCCCGTCCAGGAAAAGGCGCAAGGGAGAAGCCTTGGGCTCCGCCAGGGCGGGCACCGGGAGGAGGCCCCAAAGGACGCCCCCCTGGGAAAAGAGGGGCACCCTAACCCCCAGGAACTCGGCGTACCCTTCCCGGTAGCCCTCCACCTTGAGGCCGAAGGCCTTTCCCTGGACGGGAGGCGCCACGAGGGCCTTTCCCCGGGGCAGGGGGAACTCCAGGAAGGGGCGGACCCAAAGCCTCTGCCCTACCTGAATGCGATTCGGGTCCTCAAGCCCGTTGGTCCGGGCGAGGGCTTCCACCGTGGTGCCGTAGCGCTTGGCGATGGCGAAGAGGGTTTCCCCCGGGGCCACCACGTGGACCTGGGCCCAGGCGAGGGCGAGGAAGGCCACCAACCCCAAAAGGCGTCCCATGGGCTTATCCTAGGGGGAAAGGAGCCCCTATGGTCCTCATCCTGAACGGACCCAACCTGAACCTTCTGGGCAGGCGGGAACCCGAGGTCTACGGGCGCACCACCTTGGAGGAGCTCGAGGCCCTCTGCGAGGCCTGGGGAGCGGAGCTCGGCCTCGGGGTGGTCTTCCGCCAGACGAACTACGAGGGCCAGCTCATTGAGTGGGTGCAGCAGGCCCACCAAGAGGGGTTTTTGGCCATCGTCCTCAACCCCGGGGCGCTCACCCACTACTCCTACGCCCTCCTGGACGCCATCCGCGCCCAACCCCTCCCCGTGGTGGAGGTCCACCTCACCAACCTCCACGCCCGGGAGCCCTTCCGCCAGCACTCCGTCACCGCCTCGGCCTGCCGGGGCGTGGTCTCCGGCTTCGGGCCCCTCTCCTACAAGCTGGCCCTGGTCTACCTGGCGGAAACCCTGGAGGTAGGGGGCGAAGGTTTCTGAGTTTATTCCCGTTTATTCGCGAAGACCCCCGGTGCTATAATGGAGGGTGGCGTCTAAACGCCTTCTAGGAGCGCTATGGCCCAGGTACTGCCTGTAGAAATCACCGAGGAACTCAAGCAGAGCTTCATCAACTACGCCATGTCCGTCATCGTGGACCGGGCCCTGCCCGACGTGCGGGACGGGCTCAAGCCGGTCCAGCGGCGGATCCTCTTCGGCGCCTACCAAGAAGGGGTCCTGCCGGGGCGCAAGCACGTGAAGAGCGCCAAGATCGTGGGCGAGGTCATGGGCAAGTACCACCCCCACGGGGACGCCGCCATCTACGACGCCCTGGTGCGCATGGCCCAGCCCTGGAACCTCCGCTACCCCCTCATGGACGGCCAGGGGAACTTCGGCTCCATAGACGGCGACCCCCCGGCGGCCCAGCGCTACACCGAGGCGAGGCTCTCCCCCATCGGGGCGGAGATGCTTTTGGACATAGACAAGGAGACGGTGGACTTCCGCCCCAACTACGATGGCTCCCTGAAAGAGCCCGAGGTCCTGCCCGCCGCCATCCCCAACCTCCTGGTGAACGGGGCGAGCGGCATCGCCGTGGGCATGGCCACGAGCCTCCCGCCCCACAACCTCTCCGAGGTGGTGGACGCCCTGGTGGCCATGATTGAGAACCCGGGGATCACCCTGGAAGAGGTCATGCGCCACCTCCCCGGCCCCGACTTCCCCACCGGGGGGAAGCTCTCCAAGAAGGGCATCAAGGAGGCCTACGCCACCGGGCGGGGAAGCCTCAAGGTGCGGGCCAAGGTGCGGGTGGAGGAGAAGGGGCAGAGGCCCGTCCTGGTGGTCACGGAGATCCCCTACCAGGTGAACAAGGCGAGCCTCATCGCCCAGATCGCCGCCTTGGTCAAGGCCAAGAAAATTGAGGACATCGTGGGCCTCCGGGACGAGTCCGACCGGCAAGGCCTGAGGATCGCCATTGAGCTCAAGCGGGGGGCCAACCCCCAGGTGGTCCTGAACCAGCTCTACAAGCACACCGCCCTCCAGACCTCCTTCACGGTGAACCTCCTCGCCATCGTGGACGGGGAGCCCAAGGTCCTCTCCCTCCTGGAGCTCATGCGCCACTACCTGGACCACCGCAAGGAGGTCCTAAGGCGCAAGAGCCTCTTTGAGCTGAGGAAGGCGGAGGAAAGAGCCCACATCCTGGAAGGGCTCCTCATCGCCCTGGACCACATTGACGAGGTCATCGCCCTGATCCGCGGCTCCGAGGACGCCCCCAAGGCCCGCATCGCTCTCATGGAGCGCTTTGGCCTAAGCGAGGCCCAGGCCCAGGCCATCCTGGACATGCGCCTCCAGCGCCTCGTGGCCCTGGAGCGGGAGAAGCTTTTGGAGGAGTACCGGGGGCTCATGGAGGAGATCGCCCGCCTGAAGGCGATCCTCGAGGACGAATCCCGCCTCCTCGCCGAGGTCAAGGCCGACCTCCTCCGGGTCAAGGAGAAGTACGGGGACGAACGGCGCACCCTCATCACCGAGTTTGAGGAGACCTTCAACCCCGAGGACCTGATTGAGGACGAGCCCATGGTCATCACCCTCACGGCCCAGGGCTTCCTCAAGCGCCTCCCCCTGGGGAGCTACCGGGCCCAGGGCCGGGGGGGGAAGGGGCTTCTGGCGGGCAGGACCAAGGAGGAAGACGAGGCCACCCACGTCTTCGTGGCCGACGCCCACGACGACCTCCTCCTCTTCACGAACCGGGGCCGGGTCTACCGCCTCAAGGTCTACGAGCTTCCCGAGATGGGCCGCCAGGCCCGGGGCGTCCACGTGAAAAGCCTCCTTCCCCTAAGCGAGGACGAGGAGGTGGCGGCCCTCCTCTCCGTGCGGGGCCTGGACCAGGAAGGGTACCTGGTCTTCGCCACCGAGCGGGGCCTCGTCAAGCGCACCGCCCTCAAGGAGTACCAAAACCTGGGCCAGGCGGGCCTCATCGCCATAAGGCTCCAGGAGGGGGACCGCCTGGTGGGGGTGGCCCTCTCCGACCTCGAGGACGAGGCCATCCTGGCCACCCAAGAGGGCCAGGCCATCCGCTTCCCCCTGGAGGAGGTGCGGGCCACGGGCCGGGACACCCAAGGGGTGATCGGCCTCCGCTTCAAGAAGCCCGAGGACCGCGTGGTCTCCCTGGTGGTGGTGAAGCCCGGGGAGATGGCGGACCTCCTCTCCGTGAGCACCCGGGGCTACGGCAAGCGCACCCCCCTCTCCGAGTACCCCCTCCAGGGCCGGGGCGGGATGGGGGTCATCACCTACGCCGTCTCCGCCAAGGTGGGCCGCCTCGCCGCCCTCCTCAAGGTCCGGGGTGGGGAGGACCTCCTGGTCCTCTCCCGTAGGGGCCTCGCCATCCGCACCCCCGTGGCCGAGATCCGGCAGTACTCCCGGGCCACCGCCGGGGTCAAGGTGATGAACCTCCCGGAGGACGACGAGGTGGCGAGCGCCTTCGTGGTGGAGGAGGAGAAGTGATGGAAGAGGTGGTGCTCATCACGGTGCCGAGCGAGGAGGTGGCGAGGAGCATCGCCAAGGCCCTAGTGGAGGAGCGCTTGGCCGCCTGCGTGAACATCGTCCCCGGCCTCACCTCCATCTACCGCTGGCAAGGGGAGGTGGTGGAGGACCGGGAGCTTCTCCTCCTCGTCAAGACCACCACCCACGCCTTCCCTAGGCTCAAGGAGAGGGTCAAGGCCCTCCACCCCTACACCGTGCCCGAGATCATCGCCCTGCCCATCGCCGAGGGGCATGGCCCCTACCTGGACTGGCTCCGGGAGAACACGGGATGACCCCGGACATGCTGGACTTCCTCCGGGCCCTGCACCAAGAGGGGGCCCGGTTCCTGGTCATCGGCGGGTACGCCCTGGCCTTCTTTGGGCGGCCTCGCTTCACCAAGGACCTGGACCTCTGGGTGGACGCGGAGGAAGCCCCGAGGGTCCTCGCCGCCATCCGCCGCTTCTTCGGAGGGGATGACCTGGGCCTCACCGTGGAGGACCTGGCAAGCCCCGGCGTGGTCCAGCTGGGCTACGCCCCCAACCGCATTGACCTGGTGATCCTGGAAACGCCCCCCTTTGACGAGGCCTTCGCCCGGGCCCTGAAGCACGAGGTGGAAGGCGTCCAAGTCTACGTGGTCCACCCCGAGGACTTCAAGGCCCTCAAGCGAGCCTTCGGGCGGCCCGTGGACCTCAGGGACTTGGAGGAGCTGGAATGAGGGAGATCCGGCCCGTGGCCCGCAGGTTCCCCCTGGACGCCTCCCCCGACGACCGGGCGGAGTGGCGGGAGGTGCCCCTGGAGGAAAGGCTTCGCGCCGTGTGGGAGATGGCCCTTTTCTGGGCACGGCTTAGGCTCGCCGAAGCGGAAGGGCGGGGGGAGAGGGCGGAGATCGCCACCCACCGCCTCCTCCCCGTGGCGAAGAAGCGCCCCCTGGCCTCTTCCGGGAAGGGGAGAGGGTAGCCGGGGCTAGATTTTTGCAACCCGAAGGTTTACAAAATCCTCGCCCCCGTGCTAGCCTGGGGGCAAGGAGGTTTGGCATGACCCAGGCGCGCGAGACCGTGAGCTTCAAGGTGGGGGACGTCATCCTCTACCCCGGGGTGCCGGGGCCCAGGGACCGGGCCTACCGGGTCCTCGAGGGCCTGGTGCGCCTGGAGGCGGTGGACGAGGAGGGGAACGCCCTCACCCTGCGCCTCGTCCGCCCCGGGGGCTTCTTCGGCGAAGAGGCCCTCTTCGGCCAGGAGCGCATCTACTTCGCCGAGGCCGCCACGGACGTCCGCCTCGAGCCCCTGCCGGAAAACCCCGACCCCGAGCTCCTCAAGGACCTCGCCCAGCACCTCTCCCAGGGCCTGGCCGAGGCCTACCGCCGGATTGAGCGCCTCGCCACCCAGCGCCTCAAGAACCGCATGGCCGCGGCCCTCCTGGAGCTTTTGGAGACCCCCTTGGCCCACGAGGAGGAGGGCAAGGTGGTGCTCAAGGCCACCCACGACGAGCTGGCGGCCGCGGTGGGGAGCGTCCGGGAAACGGTGACCAAGGTCATCGGGGAGCTCGCCCGGGAAGGGTACATCCGCTCCGGATACGGGAAGATCCAGCTTCTGGACCTCAAAGGGCTCAAGGAGCTCGCCGAAAGCCGGGGCCAGGGGCGCTAGGCCTTTATAGACTGGAGGGGATGCGGCTCCGCCAGCGCCTCATCACCGGTCTCGTCACGCTGCTTCCCCTCCTCGTCACCCTCTACCTCTTAGGTTGGGTCTACACCTACTCCGGCGCCTACATCCAGGCCTTCCTGCGCCTTTTCGGCCTCGAGGTGCCCCGGGCCTACCAGCCCTTCCTTCCCTTCGTGGGCCTCGTCCTCGCCGCGGTCCTGGTCTATTTGGTGGGGACCCTGGCGGAAAACTACCTGGGGAAGCGCCTCATCGTCTCCCTGGAGCGCTCCCTCCTCCTCCTCCCCATCGTCCGGGACATCTACAAGGCCGTCCAGCAGATCGCCCACACCCTCTTCGGCCACCAGGAGGTGAAGTTCAGCCGGGCGGCGGTGATTGAGTACCCCAGGCGTGGGCTTTACACCCTCTGCTTCGTGGTCCAGCCCGTGGGAAACCGCCTCCCCCCCCTGCCCGAGGGGTACACCGCCGTCCTCGTGCCCACAAGCCCGGTGCCCGCAAGCGGCATGGTGATCCTGGTCCCCTCGGAGGAGGTCCTCCCCCTGGAGATCAGCGTGGAGGAGGCCCTCAAGTACGTGGTCTCCGCGGGCTTCCTCCTCCCGGAAAAACCCCAAGGCCCCTTAACCTCCCTCCCACGAAGGGCGGAGCGGCCGTCCTAGAATGAAGGCGTGAAGCGCCACCTCGTCCTCCTCCTGGGGCTTTGCGGCCTGGCCCTCGCGGCCCTGCCGCCCCTCCTCGGCCAGGCCCTGCCCCCGGGGACGGAGCTCAGGCTCCTCTCCCCCGACCTCAAAACCCTCTTCGCCGCCTGGCGCCTCGAGGGGAACCGCCTCCTCCCCCTCTCCCCGCCCCTCGCCCCCCGCCCCGGGACGGAGGTGCGCCTCCTCCTCTCCGTGCCCGGGAAGAAGCCCCAGGTCCTCCCCGGCGTGGCGGCGGAGGGGGACGTGCTCCTCCTTCTGGAGAAGGAGCGGGTAAGCCTGGTTCGGCTCCTCCAAGAGGCCTACGGCGTGGCCCTTCCGGGGAGGCTTTGGCCATGAAGCGGATCCTCCTCATAGAGGACGACCCCGAGGTGGCCCGGCTCGTGGAGGCTGAGCTTAAGGAGGCGGGCTTCCAGGTGGACTGGGCCAAGACGGGGATGGAGGGGCTGATCCGGCACCGGGAGGGCAAGCCCGACCTCGTGGTCCTGGACCTCGGCCTCCCCGACCTGGACGGGGCGGAGGTGGCGCGGAGGATCCGAGCCACGGACGACGCCCCCATCCTCGTCCTCACGGCCCAGGATGCGGTGGACCGCAAGGTGAGCCTCCTCACGGGCGGGGCCGACGACTACCTGGTGAAGCCCTTCCACCCGGCGGAGCTCCTGGCCCGCATCCAGGTGCAGCTTAGGCACAAGGAGGGGAGCGAGGTCCTCGCCGTGGGCCAGCTGGAGCTCTACCCCAGGAAGCGCCAGGTCTTCTTCCGGGAGCGGGAGGTCCGCCTCTCCCCCAAAGAGTTTGACCTCCTCCACCTCCTCATGAGCCGGCCCGGACGGGTCTTCCCCCGCCCCGAGATTGAGGAACGGGTCTGGGGCAGGCCCTTGGGCAAGGACTCCAACGTCCTGGACGTTCACATGGCCAACCTCCGGGCCAAGCTCCGGGAGGCGGGGGCCTACGGGTACCTGCGCACGGTCCGGGGCGTGGGCTACGCCGTGCGGCCGGGAAGAAAGGAGGAGGAGGAAGGCTAGGTGCTCTCCTTCCGCGCCCGGCTCTTCCTGGCCTTCGCCCTTTTGTGGCTCCTTTTCCTGGGCGGGGCCTGGTACCTGGCGGGACGCAGCGTGGACCAGGCCCTGAAAAGGCGCCTCGAGGCCACCCTCGCCCAGGACGCCCTCCGGGCGGCCGAGGCCTACCGGAAGGGCCAGGCGGGCGCCCTCCTCACCACGGGCGGGGTCTACCTGCACCTCTACGCCCAAGACGGCACCCCCATCGCCCTTACCCGGCCCGACCACCGCCTCCCCCCCGAGAGGCTGCGCCGGGCGGGGCCCACCCCGGAGGTCCTCTGGGAGCAGGGCTTCGCCGCCGCCCTCGTGGCCACGCCCCTGGGCCTCCTCGTCCTCACCGCGGAGACGAGCCCCATTGAGGCCGCCCTCGAGGCCCTCCGGGAGGCCCTCCTCCGCGCCTTCCTCCTCCTCTTCCCCCTGGGCCTGGCCCTGGTCTACCTCACGGCCCGCCTCGCCGCCCGGCCCCTGGAGGCCGTGGCCCGGGAGATCACGCGCCGTAGCCCCGACCGCCTGGACCCCGTGCCCCACCGCCTGCCCCAGGACGAGTTCGGGCGCATGGTGGAGGCGGTGAACGCCCTGCTCCAGGCCCTGAAGGAGGCCAAGGAGCGGGAGCGGGCCTTCCTCGCCGAGGCGAGCCACGAGCTCAGGACCCCCCTCACCGTCCTCCTCGGCCACCTGGACCGCCTGGCCCGCAACCCCATGGACCTCGAGGCCCTCCGCACCGCCCGGACCACCGCCGAAAGGATGCGCCGCCTGGTGGAGGACCTGCTGGCCCTGGCCCGGGGGGAGGTGGAGCGGAACCTCAACCTCCACATCGTGGACCTGGGGGAGGTGGCCCGGGAAGCGGCCCTGGAGTACGGGGTGGCGGCCGAGGCGGAAAGCGCCGAGGTC
Source organism: Thermus thermophilus (assembly GCF_019974155.1). NCBI lineage: Bacteria > Thermotogati > Deinococcota > Deinococci > Thermales > Thermaceae > Thermus > Thermus thermophilus. The sequence goes on along the minus strand of NZ_AP025158.1, from coordinate 527,045 downwards.
CTCGGGGACCCCGACCGCCTCCTCCAGCTCCTCCGCAACCTCGTCGCCAACGCCGTCCGGGCGGCGGGGAAGGAGGGCGTGCGCGTACGGGTGCGCCGGGAAGCCGACCACGCCCTCCTGGAGGTGGAGGACTCGGGGCCCGGCATCCCCCAAGACCTCCTCCCCCACCTCTTCCAGCGCTTCGCCCGGGGGCCCGGGGGGGGCACGGGGCTTGGCCTGGCCATCGCCCAGGCCATCGCCAAGGCCCACGGCGGGGAGATCCAGGTGGAAAGCCGCCCCGGGCGCACGGTCTTCAGGGTGCGGCTGCCCCTTTTGGAGGAGGAGGCCTAAGGAGGGCCCGGAGGGATGTCCAGAAAGAAGCTGCGTTTCAGAGCCTTCACCAAGAAAGCGTCACCCTTCTTCCTCACCAGGTAGCAGGATCCAAATGCGCTTGAGGGGTATTTCCGCCTGAATATCGTCGGGAAGCCTTTCGTAGTTGGCGAGTAGGGCCTGAATGAGGTCGTTGGCGTCCCAAAGCCTTATCTCAAAGAAGGACTGCGCCTTCTCCTTCTCGGCGGCCCCCTTAAATCCACCCCAGGAAACAAAAAGCCCCACGCGGGCGTTCAGCTTGCCCATGGCGCCGCGAAGCTGGTTGAGCTCGGGGCCACCCACGGGAGCATCCCCCGACTTCACCTGTACAGCAAGCCTAGGTTCGTCAAACCCCAGAGGGCCCCGCCCCGCCAGAATGTCCACACCCCCATCGGGTCCCTCGGGAGAACGGTAAGTGAAGTACCCCTCGGCTTGAAGAATCGCCTCCACGAGATAAGCCAAGCGGTGCCCTTTAAACTTGCGCGCAATGTGTTGACGGATCAAATCCAGGGCGTACTCCTCCAAGTCCCTGAGGCAAGCCAGGTACTACAGGTCCCATAGGAGTATATTGGGCACAAATGCGCGTGGCCCTCTTCATCACCTGCCTGGCGGACCAGTTCTACGCCGAAGCCGGGGTGGCGGCGGTGAGGCTCCTAAGGGCCTTGGGGGTGGAGGTGGACTTCCCCGAGGGCCAGACCTGCTGCGGCCAGCCCGCCTTCAACGCCGGGTACTGGGACGAGGCAAGGCCCCTCGCCAAAAGGACCCTGGAGGTCTTTGAGGAGGCGGAGTACGTGGTCCTGCCCTCGGGAAGCTGCGCCAGCATGGTGAAGAACCACTACCCCGAGCTCCTTCCCGGAAACCGGGAGGCTTTGGCCATGGCGGAGAAGACCTACGAGCTCTCCCAGTTCCTGGTGCGGGTCCTCGGGGTGGAGAAGCTCGGAGAGGGGCTTAAAGGGAGGAAGGTGGCCTACCACCACGGCTGCCACGCCTTAAGGGAACTCGGGGTGCGGGAGGAGCCCCTTCTCCTCCTCCAAAACGCCGGGGCCGAGGTCCTCCCCTGGGAGGCCTGGGAGGAGTGCTGCGGCTTTGGGGGGCTTTTCTCGGTGAAGCTCCCCGAGGTCTCCTTGGCCATGGCGGACCGGAAGCTCGCCACCTTGCCCGAGGCCGAGGTCCTCACCTCCACGGACGCGGGCTGCCTCCTCCACCTCTCGGGGCGCATGGGCAAGAAGGGCTTGGGGCTCAGGGTGGCGCCCCTCGCCACCCTGCTTTGGGAGGCGTATGCGGGCTAAGGCGAAGCTCTACCCCAAGGAGGCGGCAAGGCTTTTAAGGGAGAAGCCCGGGGTGCGGGAGGCGGTCACCGGGGCCACCCTCCACTTTGAAAGGAACCGCCTCAAGGCCTACGCCGAGGTCCCCATTGAGGAGTGGCGGGAAAGGGCCAAGGCGGTGAAGGACCACGTCCTCACCCACCTGGACCACTACCTGGAGCTCGCCGAGAGGCGGCTTCGGGAAAACGGGGTGCAGGTGCACTGGGCCGAAACCCCGGAGGACGCCCATAGGGTCCTCCGGGAGGTGGTGCATAGGCGCGGGGTGAAGCGGGCGGTGAAGGCCAAGAGCATGCTCACCGAGGAGCTCGGGGTGAACCCCCTCCTGGAGTCCCTGGGGGTGGAGGTCTACGAGACGGACCTCGGGGAGTACCTGATTCAGCTTCTGGGCGAGCCCCCAAGCCACATCGTGGGCCCCGCCATCCACCTCTCCCTGGGAGAAATCCAAAAGCTCTTCCACGCCCGCTTCGGCACCCCCCTGGACGCCTCCCCGGAGGCCCTGGCCCAGGTGGCCCGAAGGGTGCTGAGGGAGGCCTTCCTTTCCGCCGAGCTCGGCCTAAGCGGGGCGAACTTCCTGGTGGCGGAGACGGGCACCCTGGCCCTGATGGAGAACGAGGGGAACATAAGGCTTTCCACCTCCTTGCCCAAGGTGCACGTGGCCTTCGTGGGGATAGAGAAGCTCCTTCCCCGCTTTGCCGACCTCGCCCTCTTCCTGCCCTTAACCGCCCGGGCGGCCACGGGGCAGCGCCTTGCCACCTTCGTCTCCCTCATCCAGGGCCCCGCCAGGGAGGGGGAGGAGGGCCCCGAGGAGGTCCACGTGGTCCTGGTGGACCACGGGCGCACCGCCCTCCTCCACGACCTCGAGGCCTGGGAGACCCTGAGGTGCCTCCGCTGCGGGGCCTGCCTCAACGCCTGCCCCGTCTACCGCCAGACCGGGGGGCACCCCTACGGCTACGTCTACTCCGGCCCCATCGGGGCGGTCCTGGACCCAGGGCTTCTCGGCCTGGAGGAGGCCTACCCCCTGCCTTACGCCTCCACCCTCTGCGGGGCCTGTTATGAAGCCTGCCCGGTGAAGATCCCCATCCCCAGGCTCCTCCTCACCTGGCGGCACCGGGCGGCGGAAGAGGGCCTCACCCCCTCGTGGGAACACGGGGCCATGCGGGCCTTCCGCAAGGTGATGGAAAGCCCCGCCCTCTACCGCCTCTTCTCCAAGGGCTTAAGGGGCCTTCCCCTCCCCCAGGACCTCCTCCCCCTCCTCAGGGCCTGGACGGAGGGAAGGGGCCCCTTAAGGCCAAGCCCCAAGCCCTTCCACGAGCTCTGGAAGGAGGTGGCGGATGGACGCTAGAACCCGCATCCTCGCCCGGGTGCAACGGGCCCTGAGGGGGCGCCCCAAGGCCCTCCTCCCCGAGCACCCCCACACCCCCCTCGCCGAAGACCCCGTGGACCTCCTCCTGAGGCGCCTTCGGGAAAACGGGGCCGAGGCCCAAAGGCTTCCCCGGGAAGAGGCCAAAGCCTTCGCCCAACGCCTCGCCGAGGGGCTTCCCGGGGCCGCCTTCGGCAAGACCCTCCCCCAGGACCTCAGGCCCCCCCTCCCCGAGCTGCCCCCGGAGGAGGCCCCCTTGGGGGTCTCCTGGGCCCTCTTCGCCGTGGCGGAGACGGGGAGCGTGGCCCTCTCCAGCGAGGACGGCCGGAAGGCCCAGCTCCTCCCCCCCACCCACCTGGTCCTGGTGGAGGCGAAGAGGGTCTACGGGACCCTTCTGGAGGCCCTCCAGGACCTAAACGAGCTTCCCGCCGCCCTCGGCCTCCACTCCGGCCCCTCCAAGAGCGCCGACATCGGCCAGGTGATGGTCAAAGGGGTGCACGGGCCCGGGAGGCTCGTGGTGGTCGTCCTGGAGTGAGCTCACTCCAGGCGGTAGGCGGGGGGGATGGCGAGGGGGCGGAGGTTGAGCCTAAAGCCCCCCTCCTCCCGCACCACCACGGGCCACCAGACGAAGCTCGCCCGTCCCGCGATCCTTTCCACGGGGATGGGGCCGAAGGTGCGGGAGTCCTCCGAACCCCCTAGGGTGCGGTTGTCCCCCATGACGAAGTAGTACCCCGGCTTCAGCTTGATCCGCCCCACCTCGCACACCTCCCCGAGCTCGCTTCGGGCCAGGGTCTCCCGCGAGGGGGGGAGGAGCATCTCCTTGAGGGGCCGGAGGTAGGCGGGCAGGAGGTCCACCGGGAAATCCCCCTGCTGGGTGATGATCCGGGTGAGGCGCCCCCCCTCGTAGCACACCCCGGGGAAGGAGTCGGGCCAGGGGGTGATCCGGTCCGTGATGTGGGTCTCCGCCAAGGGCCTCCCGTTCACGTAAACCACCCCGCGGTCCACGTAGACCTCGTCCCCGGGGACGGCCACGATGCGCTTGATGAAGAAGGCCCGGAAGGAGAAGCCCAGGACGGGGAAGCGGGCCGTGGAGAAGGGGGTGCCCTCCGGGGGCTTGAGGATGGCGATCTCCCCCCGCCGCCACTCCGTGAACCCCAGGCGGACAAGCCAGGTCTCCCACTTGGGCACCAGGACCCGCTCGCCGTTCCTCAAGGTGGGGTACATGCTCTGCCCCACCACCCCCACGGTGGTGAAGACGAAGGTGGTGACCAAGAAGGCCACCAGGAGGGCCTCCCCCACCTGGCGAAACCACTCCTTGAACAGGTAGTCCCAAAAGGCCTTCATACCTCCCCCACTCTACCCTCCAAAAGGCGCTTGGCCGCCTTCCTGCCCGCCTCCACCGCCTCCTCGAGGCGGAGGAAGTCCTGCACCGCGATCTCCCCGAGCTCGGGCCTCAGGTAGACCTCGGGGGCGTAGAGGGCCATGCGGCTTGCCGTGAGGTGGTGCTGCATCAGGTCCACCGCCCTGAGGGCGAGGCCCAAAACCCCCTCGGGGGGCTTTTCCACATTCCGCTCCGGGGTCACGTCCACGGCCCAGACCTCCTCCGCCCCCAAGAACCTGGCCGCGTCCACAGGCAGGTTGTCCAGGACCCCGCCGTCAAAGAGGAGGAGGCCCTCCCGCCGCACGGGCTTCAGGAGGAGGGGGTGGGCCGCCGAGGCCAAGACCGCGCTCACCAGGTCGCCCTGGAAGAGGTAGACCACCCGCCCGCTCCGCACCTCCACCGCCGTAACCACGAGCTTGCGCTTGAGGTGGGCGAAGTCCTGGGGCAGGTGCTCGGCGAGGTACCGCCTGAGCCGCCCCCGGGAGAAAAGGGCCTCCCGCCAGGAGAAGCCCAGGATCCCGAGCCACGGGGTGTTCCGGGCGATCTCCAGGATCTCTTGAGGGCTTTTTCCCGCGGCGAAAAACGCCCCCACGATGGCCCCCATGCTCGCCCCGGCCACCACCTCAAAGTCCAGCCCCGCTTCCACGAAGACCTCCAGGGCGCCGATGTGGGCGAACCCCCTCGCCCCGCCTCCGGAAAGCACGAGGCCGCGCATGGGCCCATGGTACCCGGGTTTTCTGAGGGTATAGTGGGGGCGGTGAGCCTGGTGGGCAAAACCCTCTCGGGCCGCTACCAGGTGGTGCGGCCCCTGGCCCGCGGAGCCCTGGCCCGGGTCTACCTGGCCTTTGACCCCTTCGGCACCCCCTACGCCCTCAAGCTCTTTCCCCCGAAGGCCCGCCCCCGCCGGGACCGGGAGCTTTGGGTGGGGCAAAGGCTCGCCCACCCCAACCTCAACCCCGTCCTCGAGGCCCTGGACCTGGAGGAAGGCCCCGCCCTCCTCCTGGCCTACGCCCCGGGGGAGGAGCTCGGCCGCTGGATGGGGAAAAGCCCCGCGCTTTCCCAGGCGATGAGGGTCTTCCACCAGCTCCTCCTCGCCCTCGCCCACATGCACGAAAAGGGCCTGGTCCACCGGGATGTGAAGCCCGAGAACATCCTGGTGAACGCCGGGGAGGCCCGCCTTCTGGACTTTGACCTCTCGGGCCCCGCCCAGGAGCGCTTCCAAAAGCCCCTTCTCCTGGGCACCCCCGCCTACCTCGCCCCCGAGCTCCTCCGGGGCCTGCCCTCGGGCCCCGAGGCCGACGTCTACGCCGCCGGGATCATCCTCTACTGGATGCTCACCGGGGAGCACCCCTTCGCCGACCCCTCGGGCCAGGTCTCCCTGGACCCCGACAGGGGACCCCATCCGCCCGTGGCCGGGCTCGGCGAGGAGGCCGCCCTTTACCTGGAACGCCTCCTCGCCCCCGACCCCAAGGCGCGCTTCCCCACGGCCCAGGAGGCCCTGAAGGCCTTCCCCTTTTAGCGCCATGCCCTCCTGCCTGCTCCTCTCCACCCTCTTGGGCTCGGCCCTCTTCGCGGGCCTGGGCGAGGTGGCGGTGGGGCGGCTTCTGGTGGAAGGGGGGCACCAGGCCCTGATCCTGGGCCCCGCGGGGGCCTACCTCCTGGAGGGGGAGGCCAACTCCGCCCTCTACGGCCTGGCCCGAAGGCCCGGGGGGTACCTGGCGGTGGGCCACCTAGGGGAGCGCCTCCTCCGGGTAACCCTGGACGCCGAGGGCCGACCCCTCGCGGCCTTGGTGGGCGGCCAAGGCCTCCTCTGGGGGACCGACGGCCGCTTCGCCTGGGGGGGCCACCTGGGGCCCCAGGGCTGGCAGGCGTTGGTCCTGGAGGGAACACGGGCCTACCGCCTCCCTCTGCCTGCGGAGGGGTACGCCTACGGCGGGCTCTACCGCGCGGGGGTCCTCTTCCTGGTGGGCCGCGTGGCCGGCCCCGGGGGGTTTGACGCCTTCTTCCTCGGCCTCAAAGGCGGCTACGCCCAGGGCTACCAAAGCGGCTTTTCGGGAAACGACTACCTCCGCTTCCTGGGGGAACGGGGAGCGGTGGGGCGCCTGGAGGTGGAGGGGGACTCGGAGGGCCTAGTTCTGGACTGGCCCGGACTCCTTCGGGGAAAGGCCCGCCTCCTGCGCCGCCCCGGCTTTGACTACCTCAGGGCCTGGCAGGGGGCGTACCTCGTGGGGGAGGCGGAGGTGGCGGGCGTCCTCCAGGGCCTCTGGCTCGGGCCCCGGGGAGCCCGCTACGGGGGAGGCCCCTGGGCCTCCCTCCGGGCCTTGGACCCTCCCTGGGCGTACGGGTACTCCTACCGGGCCCTCTTCCAGGGGGAGGGGCTTTTCCTGAACCTCGAGGCCGAGGCGGGGGAGCCCATGGCCTACCGCACGGAACCCCTCACCCTCCCCAAAAGGCCCTGGACCCTCAAGGCCTCGCCCCTTCCCCTCTCCTGGTATCCGGCCCCCTTCCGGAAGATCCCCTCGCCCGGCAAGAGGCCCTGCCCCAGGCCCTAGCGGGCAAAGGCCCCCTGGGCGAGGAAGGCGAGGATCCCCTCCGCCAGGCCCTGGGCCACCCGTTCCCGGTAGGCCGCCTCGGCGAGCCTCCGCCCCTCGGCGGGGTGGTCCCCGAAACCGATCTCCACCAGGACCGCCGGCACCTTGGCGTAGCGGAGGACGAAGAAGTCGCCGGGGAAACTCCCCCGGTAGGGGCTCCCCGTGGCCTGGGAGAGCTTCCGGCCCAGGGTTTCCGCCAGGCGCTGGCTGTAGCGCTGGTTCGCCTGGGCCACGATGTCCGTGAGGATCCGCTCCGCCACGCTCTTGGCCTCCTCGGTGAGGCGCCGACCCAGATCCCCGCCGCCGTTTTCCCGGATCACCTGGGCGAGGACCCTCGGGTCCTGGGCCCGGCCGAAGTAGTAGGCCTCCACCCCTTGGGCGGTGTGGGTGGGGGAGGCGTTCACGTGGATGGAGACGAAGAGGTTCACCCGGGAGCTGTCCGCCATGGCCGCCCGCCGGGAAAGGTCCTCCCGCTTGTCGGGGGAGAGGTGCACGTCCTTGTCCCGGGTAAGGCGGACCTCAATCCCCTCCTTCTCCAGGAGGCGCTTGAGGCGGAGGGCCACGTCCAGGACCACTTCCTTTTCCACCACGTGCCCCACCATCCCCGGGTCCACCCCGCCGTGCCCCGGGTCCAGGAGGACCACGGGCTTAGGGGGGTCGGGGGGCTTGGGCTTCGGCGGCGGAGGGGGGGCGGTGGCCTTTTGCGCGAGGCTCAGGTCCAAAACCAGGCGCTCGGGGGCCTTGTAGCGGGAGACGGTCACCTCCACCGGCCCCTGGGTGCGAATGAGGACCCGGACCCCTTCCCCCTCCGGAAGGGTTTGGACCGAGGCCACCTCCTTGGAGTTCACCACCTCCTCCTTGGGCGGGGCCTTTAGGCCCAAGAGCACCACCACAAGGAGGTTCTCCCGCCGTTCCAGGGTGTAGCGCGCCTCCTCCGAGGGCAGGTCAAAGACGACCCGGGTGTAGCCCTCGTGGACCCCCACCCGGGGAAAGGCCCAAGCCCAGGCCCAAAGCCAGAGGAAGAGGAGAAGGAAGCGCATCTACGCCCCATTCTAGCCCTCCGGATGAGGGCCTGGTAAAATCCGGCTCATGACGAAGAAGGTCGTGGTCCACCAGATCGTGGGGCACCGCTTCCTGGGCGTGAACGAAAAGGGGGACAAGGTGATGATTGACGGGGACGAGCCCTCCACCGGGCCCCGCCCCATGGAACTCCTCCTCATGGCCCTCGGGGCCTGCACCGCCTACGACGTGGTGGACATCATGCGCAAGAAGAAGCAGCCCCTCGCCCGCTACCGGGTGGAGGTGGAGGGGGAAAGGGCCGAGACCCACCCCAAGCGCTACACCCGCATCACCGTGACCCACATCGCCTCGGGGCCGGGGGTGACCCTCGAGGCCCTGGAGCGGGCCGTCCACCTCTCCCACACCAAGTACTGCTCCGTCTCCGCCACCCTCAACGCCGAGATCACCACCCGGGTCGTCCTGGAGCCCTGGGAGGGGGAGGAAGGAGAGGGCTGATGCTCCTCGCGGTGGACATCGGCAACACCTCCACCGCCTTAGGGCTCTTCTCCGGGGAAGAACTCATCGCCCACTTCCGCATCCACACGGACCGGATGCGGATGGAAAGCGAGTACCGGGTCATCCTGAAAAACCTCTTCGCCCTGGAGGACCTCCCGCCCCCCAAGGTCGCCCTCCTCTCCAGCGTGGTCCCCCCCGTGGAGCGGGAGATGAAGCGGGCCATTGAAAGGCTCTTCGGGGTGGAGGCCCGGGTGGTGGAGGCGGCGGACACGGGCCTCGAGGTCCTCATAGACAACCCCAGGGAGGCCGGAGCCGACCGCCTGGTGAACGCCGTGGGCGCCCTGGCCTACCCGAGCCCCACGGGGCGCTACATCGTGGTGGACTTCGGCACCGCCACCACCTTTGACCTGGTGGAGGCGCCCAACCGCTACCTGGGCGGGGCCATCGCCATCGGCCCCCAGACCGCGGCGGACGCCCTGGCCCAACGGACCGCCAAGCTCCCCCGCATAGACCTCACCCCGCCCAAGGGCGTGGTGGGCAAGAACACCCTCGAGGCCCTCCGCTCCGGCCTCGTCCTGGGGTACGCCGCCCTGGTGGAGGGGATGGTGCGCCGCTTCAAGGAGGAGGCCGGGGAGGCCCTGGTGATCGCCACGGGGGGCTTCGCCGAGACCCTTAGGCCCCTCTGCCCCTGCTTTGACGTGGTGGACGAGGACCTCACCCTCAAGGGGCTCCTTCGCATCCACCTGGGGCGAGGGTGAACCAGTAGACCCACCTCCCCTCCTCCTCCAAGAGGGCGTACCGCCACCCCTCCACCCGGTAGCACCCCAGGTCGCGCCAGACCCCGGGCCTCTCCCGGAGGAAGACCCTTAAGGGCGTACCCTCCCGGTGGGCGAGGAGAAGGCGCAGGTTCCCCCCCACGGGCTCCTGGTCCCCCCGCTTTCCCTCGCCCATATAGAGGATGCGGCCGTCCGGGAGGAAGCGGTTGCGGTAGCCCGACTCCCCCCGGTCCACCAAAAGGCTCCGCCTCCCGATCCCCTTTCGCGTCCGGTGGTAGCCAAGAACCTCGCTCCAGGTCAAGCTTGACACTCGCCGCACGCCCGATTATCATCCTAAGTGCCCGGTCGGACGCCCCCGACCCGGCGACAACCCAAGGCCCCGTGGTGTAGTTGGTTAACACACCCGCCTGTCACGTGGGAGATCGCGGGTTCGAGTCCCGTCGGGGCCGCCACGCCGAGGTAGCTCAGTTGGTAGAGCATGCGACTGAAAATCGCAGTGTCGGCGGTTCGATTCCGCCCCTCGGCACCAAGGACGAGCCTGGCGCCCGCTCACCTTGGAGCGGGCGTTTTGCTTTGGTGGGTTGTTAAACTGGGCGAGAAGGGGGCGACGCGCGTCACGCCTACGCTTCCCTCCCCCCCCTTGGAGGCGAGGGTATGAGGCGGTAGGGGTTCGCCGGGGCCTGGACGTCCGCAAGGACCCCAGGCCCTACCCCCGGGTTTACCCACCAAGCCTAGCGGCGCCGGTCTGTGCTAGGCTAAAGCAAGATACTAACCATTCCAGGATTATGTGAGGAGTAAAGCAATCTATTGCGTGCTGATACCTATTCTTCCCCTCTTGACAGTATTGACGACCCCCCCTAAAGTGAAAGACAAGCAGACGGGGCCGACCCCCCGGAAGCGGAAGAAAAGGAGGGATGAAGATGAAGAAGCTGATCGCGCGCGTGTTGGTTCTTCTCGGCAGCTTGATCGCTCTCGGGCTCGCGGCTGGGGCTTCTATGCACTGGGAGTAAAGACAGGGCCAGTGAAGCTGGCCCTTTTTTCTTGCCTGGAGGAGAGGAATTTGCTACACTCAAGCCACCATGGCCTTTAGACGCCTGGAGCTTCCCCCGCCGCGGGTGCTCTTTTTGGTTCTTTCGGCCTTTCTGACCTTTCTGACCCTTGAGGGCTTTTTACTCTGGGGTTATAGAGATACACCTATACGTTGGGGCCTTTTGGACTTGCTTTTCTGGGGCGGACTCATACTGTGGAGCGTCTTTGTTCGTGTACCTCTTCCCCTGAGCGCCAGCATGAGCCAACTTTTTATTCCTTCGTGTGCTACCTCATAGCTCCACCCCGGCCATCCTGAGAAGCACCCGGCTACGTATGAGGTTGTGAACGAGCAGGATGAGATTCACCCGGGCCACCAGCCCCCAGTAGGACCGCGCTTCTATCCGATGAAGCCCCAAAGACCGCACCATCACGCTAAACCGCGTCTCAATCCAGTTCCGTACCCTCCCCATCCACTCTTTCCATCCCGTCTCCACCACCGTTCCTCCCCTGACCCGATAGGGTGGCGTCTTGACCCCCTGGACCCAGCGAAAGCCCCGGTCCCCCAAGACCGCGGGCAGACCGTCCAGCAGGTCCCTCCCCCAGGTCTCCCGGGCATTCCCGGGGAGGATAGCCCAACGAAAAAAGAGGCCGCGCTCGTTCATCACCGGCATGAGAACGTAGCCCGCGAAAGCCCCCAGGGGGCCCACCCCCACAGCGGCCTCAGGAAGGTCCAAGCCGTGAATCCGGTGGCCGTGGGCCAGGGGGATGGGTTTGAGGTCCACCACCTGCAGAAGACCTTGCCCTCCGGAGAGCCTTATGGCCAGGTGAGCCAACAACCCCTGAGCCTTCTGAAGGACCCGGTAGAAGCGGGAGAGGTGGGGGAGGGAGGGGAAGTAGGCCTTGAGGGTGGTCTTGGCGGCCAGGTAGCCTTTGGCGAGGTCCTGGCCTTGCAACAGGACGAAGATGGCGAGGGTCAAGAGCTCGGCCAGGGTGGCCTTCTGGTGCTTTTGCTTTGGGGGGAGCTTGAATCCTTGGGCCTGCAGGGCTTTCAGTTCGTCATCTACCCAGACGTAGATAGCCACGAGAAGGGTCTCTGCGTCAAGATGGTAAAGGGGGTGCTCACGATCTTGCCGCATGGCACCCCCTCTTTTTTCACACCCCGGGGGTCCAGATCAAGTAGCACACGAAGGTATTTTTGCTCTTGCGCTGGTAGTTTTAACGCCTCCATGGATTCCCCCTCTTTTCAGCTTCCTCTTTCAATGGAGCCGTAAGGTCTGGTACAAGGAGCTCTTCAACCGCTCCCAGGACGGCCTGGCCACCGCCCTGGCGGCCCTGGCCTGGCAGTTTTTCCAGCAGAACCCCCTTTACCTCGGTTCCTGGAACCTATCCGCAGGGGTGGGCATCGCCGCGGCCTCCCTGGCCTTTTTTCTCGCCAACACCACCCTGGTGACCACCGCCATCCACCTGGCCAACAACGTCCCATGGCGAGAGGTTTGGCGCAAAAACTCCGCGTGGATTGCTGCCAGCTACCTCCTCCTCTCCCCCATCGCCCTCCTCCTGGCCCGGGCCTACGAGACGCCCCTTCTCGCGGGCTGGGGCGGGTGGACGGTGCTCTTCTTCCTCATCCCCCTCTACTACAGCCGCTTCTACTGGGACGAGAAGGTGCGCCTGGAGCAGGCCTTTGACACCACCCTGGAGCTTCTCATGAACGCCCTGGAGGCCAAGGACCCCATGACCCGCCTCCACTCCGAGCGCGTGGCGGACATCTCCCGCGACCTGGCCCGGAAGATAAAAAACGGGGACGAGGCCTACGCCCAGGCCATCTACCGGGCGGCCCGGCTCCACGACATCGGCAAGATCGCCATCCCCGAGGCCGTCCTCCTCAAGCCCGGAACCCTCACCCCCCAAGAGTTCGCCCTCATCCAAAGCCACACCACCAAGGGGGCCGAGCTCCTCTCCCCGGCGCGGAAGGTGGCCTTTGACCAGCTCGTCTACAACGTCATCCTCTACCACCACGAGCGCTGGGACGGGCGGGGCTACCCAAAACGGCTCGCCGGGCACGAGATCCCCGAGGAAGCCCGCATCGTGGGCCTGGCGGACGCTTACGAGGCCATGACCGCGGGCCGCCCCTACCGCGAGGCCAAGACCCCCGAGGAAGCGCTAAGGGAGGTCCAGGAGTTCTCCGGCCACCAGTTTGACCCCCGGTTGGTGGAAGCCTTCACCGAGCTTTGGGCGCAGAACCCCATCTGGCGCGACCGCCACGCCTACCTGGCGGCAAAGGAGGGATCGGTATCACGCTCTACCTTTTCGCAGCCCTCTTCGGCCTCGGCCTCGCCCTTGCCCTCGGAGCCCGGCTCAAGGACCTCGGAGGAATAGAGCTCAAGGCGGCCTGGGCCTTTTTCCTGGCCGCCCTCCTGGAAGGGGGGCTGGCCTACGGGACTTACCGGGGCCTCTTCCCCCCGGAGGTGGCCGGCCCCTTGGCCAAGCTTCTGGTCCTCCTCCTGGTGGGCTACGGCCTTTACCAGAACCGCCACCTGAAAAGCCTCTACCTGGTGCTCCTGGGCCTTTTCCTCAACACCCTGGTGATCTTCGCCAACGGGGGGCACATGCCGGTAAGCCTCGCCGCTCTGGAGCGGGCGGGCATCGCGGAGTTTGCAGGCCTCCTGCGCACCAAAGGGGACGCGGTCCACGCCCTTCTGGACGAGACCACGCGCCTGCCCTTCTTAGGGGACGTGATCCCCCTGCCCCCCTTGCGCAAGGTGGTGAGCCCGGGGGACCTCTTCATCCTCCTGGGGATCGTCGGCGTGGTGGTGGAGGGGGCCCTTAAGGGCGGGATCCGCCTAGGGCGGAGGGCGCTCGCCCTCCGCCTCCTCCTCTACCTCGCCTTTGTCCTCGCCCTCCTCACCCTGCGCGGGTAAGGCGGGGTGTAGTGTATATTCCCCAAGGGGCCATACCCCTGACCGGGAGGAAGCATGGCGTACCGGATCTGCTTGATTGAGGGCGACGGCATCGGGCACGAGGTCATTCCCGCGGCGCGGAGGGTGCTGGAGGCCACGGGCCTCCCCCTGGAGTTCGTGGAGGCGGAGGCGGGCTGGGAGACCTTTGAGAGAAGAGGGACCTCCGTCCCCGAGGAGACGGTGGAGAAGATCCTCTCCTGCCACGCCACCCTCTTCGGGGCCGCCACCAGCCCCACCCGTAAAGTGCCGGGCTTCTTTGGGGCCATCCGCTACCTCAGGCGCAGGCTGGACCTCTACGCCAACGTCCGCCCCGCCAAAAGCCGCCCCATCCCGGGAAGCCGCCCCGGCGTGGACCTGGTCATCGTCCGGGAGAACACCGAAGGGCTTTACGTGGAGCAGGAAAGGCGCTACCTGGACGTGGCCATCGCCGACGCCGTCATCTCCAAGAAGGCCAGCGAGCGCATCGGCCGGGCCGCCTTAAGGATCGCGGAGAGCCGGCCCCGCAAAACCCTTCACATCGCCCACAAGGCCAACGTCCTCCCCCTCACTCAGGGGCTCTTCCTGGACACGGTCAAGGAAGTGGCCAAGGACTTCCCCCTGGTGAACGTGCAGGACATCATCGTGGACAACTGCGCCATGCAGCTCGTCATGCGTCCCGAGCGCTTTGACGTCATCGTCACCACCAACCTCCTGGGGGACATCCTCTCCGACCTCGTCGCGGGGCTCGTGGGGGGGTTGGGCCTCGCCCCCTCGGGCAACATCGGGGACACCACCGCGGTCTTTGAGCCCGTCCACGGCTCCGCCCCCGACATCGCGGGCAAGGGCATCGCCAACCCCACGGCGGCCATCCTCTCCGCGGCCATGATGCTGGACTACCTGGGGGAGAAGGAGGCGGCCAAGCGGGTGGAGAAGGCGGTGGACCTGGTGCTGGAGCGGGGGCCCAGGACCCCCGACCTGGGCGGGGACGCCACTACGGAAGCCTTCACCGAGGCCGTGGTGGAGGCGCTCAAGAACCTGTAGGCGGGAAAGGCTTCCTGGCTCCCAAAGGGGGCCAGGCTTCCTTTTTAGGGTTGTCAGGTAATAGAAAAAGCGTTATGCTAAGCGCTAGGGATTCGCGGTTGGCCTTCCCGAAGGCGCCGGTATGAGGAGGGGGTGTGTTCAAAAGCCTTAGCCAGCTCTTCCGACCCAGGGTTGAGGCCCTGGGGTTGGAGATCGGGGCCTCCGCCCTGAAGCTCGTGGAGGTGTCCGGGAACCCCCCTGCCCTCAAAGCCCTGGCCTCCCGCCCCACCCCGCCCGGCCTCCTGGTGGAAGGGATGGTGGCCGAGCCTACCGCGTTGGCCCAGGAGATCAAGGAGCTTCTCCTCGAGGCCCGCACCCGCAAGCGCTACGTGATCACCGCCCTCTCCAACCTGTCGGTGATCCTCCGCCCCATCCAGGTCCCCAAGATGCCCCTCAAGGAGATGGAAGAGGCGGTGCGCTGGGAGGCGGAGCGCTACATTCCCTTCCCCATTGACGAAGTGGTCCTGGACTTCGCCCCCCTGACCCCCCTCTCCGAGGTGCAGGAGGGGGAGCAGGTCCAGGTGATGGTGGCGGCGGCGCGGCAGGAGGCGGTGGCGGGGGTCCTCGAGGCCCTGAGGGGGGCGGGGCTCGTCCCCGTGGTGCTGGACGTGAAGCCCTTCGCCGGGCTTTACCCTCTGGAGGCCAGGCTTGCGGAGGAACCCCACCGGGTCTTCCTCGTCCTGGACATCGGGGCCGAGAGCACGAGCCTCGTCCTGCTCCGGGGGGACAAGCCCCTGGCAGTGCGCGTCCTCACCCTCTCGGGCAAGGACTTCACCGAGGCCATCGCCCGAAGCTTCAACCTGGACCTCCTCGCCGCCGAAGAGGTGAAGCGGACCTACGGGATGGCCACCATCCCCACCGAGGACGAGGAGCTCCTCCTGGACTTTGACGCCGAACGGGAGCGCTACAGCCCGGGGCGCATCTACGACGCCATCCGCCCGGTGCTGGTGGAGCTCACCCAGGAGCTCCGCCGTAGCCTGGAGTTCTTCCGCATCCAGCTGGAGGAGGCCTCGCCCGAGGTGGGCTACCTCCTGGGCGGGGGGAGCAAGCTCAGGGGGCTTGCCTCCCTCCTCACCGACACCCTGGGGGTGAACTTTGAGCCCGTGAACCCCTGGGAGGCGGTGGCGGTGGACCCCAAGCGCTTTGAGGCGGAGCAACTCCAGGAGATGGGGCCGGAGTTCGCCGTGGCCCTGGGCTTGGCGTTGAGGGGGGTGGAGCCCCTTGATTAGGCTGAACCTCCTCCCCAAGAACCTCCGGCGCCGGGTGGAACCGGGCTGGTGGCGCCTTCTCGCCTTCCTCTTCGCCCTGGTCGTCCTCGGGGTCTTGGGGCTCGTTCACTACACCGCCTACACCGAGCTTTCCCTGGCCAAGGCGGAGCGGGACCAGCTCCAGGCGGAGGTGGAGGCCCTGAGGCCCTTCATCGCCGAGCTCGGCCGCCTGCAGGAGGAGCGTAAGGCCCTCGAGGCCCTCCTCGCCATCCGGGAAGGCCTGGAGAAAAACGCCGTGCCCTGGTCCCAGTACCTGGCCGCCTTCATCAACCAGATCCCCAGGGCGGGGGGGCGCCTCGAGGTGGCCCTCCGCTCGGTGAGCGCCCGCGCCCTCTCGGAAGAGGAGGCCGCCCGCGTGGCCCAGGAGGGCACCTACGACGGCAAGCGGATCCGGGTGGAGTTCGCCCTCCAGGGGGAGGCCCTGAGCCGGGAGGCCTTGGTCCGGTTCATCCGGGCCTTTGAGACCTCTCCCCGGTTCGGCATTGAGTTCCAAGGGGCCTCCCTGGACGAGGGCCGGGGGCTTTACACCTTCAGCGCCCGCGTGGGCGTGACGGGGGGTGAAAGCGGTGCTCGCTAGGCTGGGACAGCGGGAGTGGGCCCTCCTGGCCATGGTCCTCACCGCCCTCCTGGGGCTCCTCTGGTACTACCTGCTCATCGTGCCCACGAGGCAGGAGATCGCGACCGTCCGGCAGGAGATTGACCGCCTCACCATAGAGCGCAACCGCGGGCTCCAGGCCCGGCGGGCCCTTCCCGAGCTCCGCGCCACCATCGCCGCCCTTCAGGCCCAAAGGCTCGCCTTCCTCCGGGCCCTGCCCCGGGAAGAAAGGCTCGCCGAGGTCCTCTCCGAGGTGCTCCAGGACGCGGAGGCGAACGGGGTGGTGGTCCGAAGCTTCACCCGAAGCCGCGCCTCGGCCCCGGTGCCCGAGGTGCGGGCCGTGAACCTGGCCTTGGCCCTCGAGGCCCCCTTCCCCGAGACCTACGCCTACCTGCGGCGCCTGGAGGACCTCTCCCGCTTCAGCACCCTTTCCGGCCTCAACCTGAGCGTCCAGAGCCAGGAAGCGAACCCCACCCTCGCCACCAGCCTCACCTTGACCGTCTACGTGCTGGCCCAGGGGGTGGAGGCGGAAACGGGAGGGGGCACCCCATGAAGAACGCCTGGCAACGCCTGAAGGAAGCCTGGGAAAACCTGCCCAGGTCCACCAAGATCCTCCTGGCGGCCCTCCTTCTCGTGGGGAACGTGGCCCTTTGGTACGTGGGCCTCTACCTCCCGGCCCAGGTGACGGAAGCGCCCACCCCAGCCCCCTCCACGCAGGTCATTGAGGCCCCGCCAATCCCGCCCCTCGCCCCCCAGGAAGAGGCCAAGCCACAGGCCGAAGCCCCGGCCCAAGGGGAGGGCCAGGCGCCCACTTCTCCCCAAGAGGAGGCCCAGGCGCCCCCGCCTGCCCCCGTGGCCCGGGCCGAGCCTCCGCCCCCGAACCCCTTCGTCCCCCTGGTGGTGGAAACCCCACCCCCACCTCCGGCCCCCGCCTCCCGCCCGGCGCCCGTCCCCGAGGGACCCCCCGTCCGGGTCCAGCCCCCCGCCCCGGCCCCCCGGGCGGCCCCCGCCACCCGGCCCATTCCCGGGACCTCCGGCGCCCTCCCGGCGCCCAAGGTCCTCTCCCCCGCCCTGGCCGCCCCCCTGCCCGAGCCCAAGGAAACGCCGCCTAAGGTCGCCCTGCCCACGGCGCTCGTGGAGGCCCCCCTCCCCGGGCCCGAGGAAAGAGGGGCGGAGGAGCCCCCCACCCCGGCCTCGCCGCTGGAGCGCCTGGTGGCGGAAAAGGGGCTCCGCCTCTCGGGGACCCTCCTCGGCCCCGTGAGCGTGGCCATCCTGGAGAGCAAGGAGGGCTACCTCGTCGTCCCGGTGGGAAGCCCCATCCCCGGCACGGAGGCCGTGGTGCGCCAGGTGGAGGAAGGAAGCGTGACCCTGGCCTTGAAGGAGGAAACCTTGAACTTGTCCCTCGTCCAAGCTGGAGGTGGCCAATGAAGAGCGCGTGGATCCGTGCGGCCGTGATCGCCCTCGCAGGGCTAGGGGCCTTTGGCCTTGCGGGGAGCTTTCCCGAGGAGCCCCGCTTCCAGGCCCCGGTGAACCTCAAGGTCTCGGAATCCCAGGTCAAGGCGGGCCAGACCCTGCCCTTGGACGTGGTCCTCGAGGCCCTGGCGAGGAGCGTGGGCCTCCAGCCCCTCATCTACCGGGCCTACGATACAAGCGGAGACCCCGCCAAGGCTCAGCCCCCCCTGCCCAACATCAAGCTGGACTTCCAGGGCAAGCCCTTCCGGGAGGTGTGGGACCTCCTCTTCGCCACCTACGGGGTCCAGTACGGCCTGGACTACCTCTTCCTGCCCCCCGACGTGGTGGTGGTGGCCCCCACCCAGGTGATCACCGCCCTGGTGGACGCCCCAAGCCGCGCGGGGACCACGGAGCGCAGGCCCTACATCGTGGGCATCCCCGAGATCGCCTACGAGCGCACGGAGACGGACGCCCAGGGCCAGACCCGCACCGTGGTCAACATTGAGGGCGCCAAGACCTGGGTGCAAAACGACCTCCTCCCCTTCCTCTCCCGGGAGGCCGCAGGGCTCAACGCGAACTGGATCGTGGTGGAGGAGGGCGGGAGGCTCAAGGCCGTCCTCTCCGTCCTCGCCACCCCCGAGCAGCACGCCCGCTTCGCCGACATCCTGCAACGGGCGGGGATTGACTTCCGCCCCCTCCCCGCCCTGGCCCAGCCCAAGCCCCGGGTGGAGAGGACCTACACCCTCACCTACGCCACCTTCCCCGACCTCCTCGCCTTCCTTCAGTCCCGCCTCCCCGAGGCCCAGATCAGCGTGGTGCCCACCAACCCCCAAAGGGCCATCGTCCTCGCCACCGAGGAGGACCACGCCCGCTTGAGCGAGCTCCTGAAGGCCGCCGACGTCCCCAAGACCGTCCGGAAGGTCTACGCCTTGCAGAACCTCACCTTCAGGGAGGCCCAGGAACGCCTAAAGCCCCTCCTGGAAAAGGAGCTCAAGGGGGCCCGCCTGGAGGGTCTCCCCGGCAACCCCAAGGCCCTCCTCCTCGAGGCCCCCGAGGCGGAGCACGCCCTCTTCGCCGAGATCCTGAAGGCCCTGGACGTCCCCCCCCAGGCCCCCGAAGCCCCCCAGGAGGCCACCTTAAGGCGCCTCTACCCCCTGCGCTACGCCAACGCCGAGCAGGTGGCCCCCTTCCTCGCCCGGGAGGTGCCGGGGATCGTGGTCCAGACCGTCCCCGGCCAACCCGTTCTCTCGGTGCGGGGCACGGAGAAGCAGCTTGCCGAGGTGGAAAGCCTCCTCGCCCAGATTGACCGGGCCCCCGAGCAGGGCCCCCCCGTCTTCCAGCGGGCCTACCAGCTCTCCAACGCCAAGGCGGTGGAGCTCGCCCAGGTGCTCCAGGAGGCGCTCAAGGCCCGGCAGGCCCAGAACCAGGGCCAGCAGAACCAGGCCCTCCCCACCCGGGAGGCCACGGTGGTGGCCGACCCCAGGACCAACACCCTCATCGTCACCGGCACCCAGGAGGACCTCGCCCTGGTGGAGGGCCTCATCCCCAGGCTGGACCAGGCGGTGCCCCAGGTGAACCTCCGGGTGCGCATCCAAGAGGTGCAGTCCAACCTCACCCGCAACCTCGGCCTCAAGTGGAACACCGTGGCCGGGGGGAACGTGGTGGCGAGCGTTTTGGACTCGGGGCTTTCCCTCATCTTTGACTCCACCCGTAGCCTCGCCGCCCTCAACATCCTGGCCACCCTCGAGGCCCTCCAGCGCCAGGGCCTTTCCCGGGCCCTCCGGGATGTGAACCAGACGGTGCTCAACAACCAGACCGCCCGGCTCCAGTCCGGCGAAACCTTCCTCATCCGCCGGGTGGTGGGGGACCGGGTGGAGCGGGTGCCCTTTGACATCGGCATCATCGTGGAGGTCACCCCGCAGATCACCGCCGACGGCCAGATCCTCCTCAACATCAAGGCCGAGGTCTCGGGGAACGTCCAACGCAACCCCGTGGACGGGGACGTGGACCGCTTCACCAAGCAGGTGGTGACCACCACCCTCCGGGTGAGGGACGGGGAGACCGTGGTCCTCGGGGGCCTCACCTCCCAGGAGAACAACCAGACCCAGCAGGGGGTGCCCCTCCTCATGGACATCCCCCTCATCGGGGAGCTCTTCAAGCAACGGACCAACGAGACCACGGACCGGGAGCTTCTGGTGGTCATCACCGCCGACATCCTCAAGGAGACGGCCTCGGCGAACCCCTAAGAGGCCGGGCGTGCCGCAAGGGGGGCCCACAGGCCCCCCTTTGGCCTACAATGTCCCCATGCGGTTTCTCACGGCAGGCGAGTCCCACGGGCCCGAGCTTCTCGCCATCATTGAAGGGCTTCCCGCCGGGCTTCCCCTTAGCGAGGAGGACATCAACCCCTGGCTGGAGAAGCGGCAGAAGGGCTACGGCCGGGGCCGGCGCATGGTCATTGAGCGCGACCGGGTGGAGTTTCGCGCCGGGGTGAGGGCGGGCCGCACCACGGGCGCCCCCGTGGCCTTGGCCATCAAGAACGCCGACTTCAAGAACTGGGCCGAGATCATGGACCCCGCCCCGGGGAACTGGCCCAGGAAACGGGCCCTGACCGCGGCCAGGCCGGGCCACGCCGACCTCGTCGGGGGCATGAAGTACGGGCACAAGGACCTGAGGGACGTGCTGGAAAGGGCCAGCGCCCGGGAGACGGCCATGCGGGTGGCCGTGGGGGCCGTGGCCATGAAGCTCCTCTCCCTCCTCGGGGTGGAGGGGGTGGGGTATGTGCCGGGGATGGCGGGGGTGTGGTCCCAGGTGCCCTTCTCCTGGGACCTTTTGCCCCGCATTGAGGAAAGCCCCTTGCGCATGACCGACCCCGAGGCCGAGGCCGAGGCCATCCGCCGCATTGACCAGGCCAAGGCCGAGGGGGACACCCTGGGCGGGGTCATTGAGGCCCGCTTCCGGGGGCTCGTGCCGGGCCTGGGAAGCCACGTCCACTGGGACCGGAAGCTGGACGGAAGGCTCGCCCAGATGGCCCTCTCCATTCCCGCGGTAAAGGGAGTGGAGATCGGCCCCGCCTTTGAAAACGCCATGAAGCGGGGCTCCGAGGTGCACGACGCCATCTACTGGAGCCCGGAGCGGGGCTTCTACCGGAAGACCAACCGGGCAGGGGGGCTGGAAGGGGGCATGACCACGGGGGAGGAGCTCGTGATCCGGGCCGCCTTAAAACCCATCGCCACCCTGATGAAGCCCCTCCCCACCGTGGACGTGGTGACCCACGAGCCCAAGGACGCCGCCAGGGAGAGAAGCGACACCACGGCGGTGCCCGCGGCGAGCGTCATCCTCTGCGCCCTCTCGGCCATCGTCCTGGCCCAGGCCTACCTGGAGAAGTTCGGGGGGGACACCCTGGAGGAAGTCCAGGAGCGGGTGGAGCGCTACCGGGAGCGGGTGCGGGCCTACTGAGCCCGGGTAGGATAGGAGGATGGCCCGCCTCGAGGTCCCCCGCCCCGCCACCTTCGTGAGCCTCACCGGGTTCATGGGGGTGGGGAAAAGCCGCATCGGGCGGGAGCTCGCCCGGGCGCTCATGCTCCACTTCATTGACCTGGACCGCTACATAGAGCGGCGCACCGGGATCTCCATCCCCGACATCTTCCGCCACCTGGGGGAGGAGGCCTTCCGCAGGATGGAGAAGGAGGCGGTGCGGGAGCTCGTGGGAAAGGACTACCTGGTCCTCTCCCTGGGCGGGGGGACCTTCATGGACCCGGAAAGCCAAAAGGCCCTCCTCAGCCGCGGGCCCGTGGTGGCCCTATGGGCAAGCCCGGAGACCATCCTGGAAAGGACCCTGCGCAAGCCCGGGGAAAGGCCCCTCCTCCAGGTGGAAAACCCCCTGGAGAGGATCCGGACCCTCCTCGAGGTCCGGGCCCCCGTCTACCGCAAGGCCCACATCCACGTCTCCACCGACGGGCGTCGCGTGGAGGACGTGGTGGAGGAGATCGTGGAGAAGCTCTGGCGCCATGCAGAGGCTAGAGGTACGTGAACCCGTCCCCTACCCCATCCTCGTGGGGGAAGGGGTCCTGAAGGAGGTCCCCCCGCCTGCGGGCCCCGCCGCCCTTCTCTTTGACGAGAAGGTGGAGGGCTTCGCCCAGGAGGTGGCGAAGGCCCTGGGCGTGCGCCACCTCCTGGGGCTTCCCGGGGGAGAGGCGGCGAAGTCCTTGGAGGTCTACGGGAAGGTCCTCTCCTGGCTTGCGGAAAGGGGGCTTCCCCGGAACACCACCCTCCTCGTGGTGGGGGGCGGGACCCTCACGGACCTGGGGGGCTTCGTGGCCGCCACCTACCTCCGGGGGGTGGCTTACCTCGCCTTCCCCACCACCACCTTGGCCATCGTGGACGCAAGCGTGGGAGGGAAGACCGGGATCAACCTCCCCGAGGGGAAGAACCTGGTGGGGGCCTTCCACTTCCCCCAGGGGGTCTACGCCGAGCTTAGGGCGCTCAGGACCCTTCCCCTCCCCACTTTCAAGGAGGGCCTGGTGGAGGCCTTCAAGCACGGGCTCATCGCCGGGGACGAGGCCCTTCTCAAGGTGGAGGATCTCACGCCGCAAAGCCCCCGCCTCGAGGCCTTCTTGGCCAGGGCGGTGGCGGTGAAGGTGCGGGTTACCGAGGAAGACCCCCTGGAGAAGGGGCAAAGGCGCCTTTTAAACCTCGGCCACACCCTGGGCCACGCCCTGGAGGCCCAAACCCGCCACGCCCTCCCCCACGGGATGGCCGTGGCCTACGGCCTCCTCTACGCCGCCCTTCTGGGAAGGGCCCTCGGGGGCGAGGACCTTTTGCCCCTCGTGCGCCGCCTCCTCCTTTGGCTCTCCCCCCCTCCCCTGCCGCCTTTCGCCTTTGAAGACCTCCTCCCCTACCTCCTCCGGGACAAGAAGAAGGTCTCGGAAAGCCTCCACTGGGTGGTGCCTCTGGCCCCGGGGAGGCTTGTGGTGCGCCCCTTACCCGAAGGCCTCCTTCGGGAGGCCTACAGCGCCTGGCGGGAGGAGCTCAAGGGGCTTGGCCTCCTCCGCTAGGCCCCCATGCTGGCTTGGGCCAGCCTCAAAGCCCCACCCCCACGGGCCTCAGCACCCCCCGCTTGGCCTTGCCGAAGTCCAGGGGGAACTCCCCCGCCGCCGTCTTCAGGACCACCAGGGCCAAGGCCAGGTCCTCCCCCTCCCAGGCCACCCCCTCCCCCGTGGCGAAGGCCAGGGCCCTGGGGTCCTCGGGGAGGAGGGCGAGGCGGGGAAGCCCCTCGGGCCAGGGAAGGGTGGCCCCTAAGGCGAGGGCGAGGGCCCTCGCAGGGAGAAAGCGGCCCTTCTGCACCTTGCCCAGGTAGAGGCCCGGGGCGGGGGCCTTGAGGCCCGAGAGGTCGGGAAGCCCCTCGGGGAGGAGGTAGAGGTGGCCCGCCCGGTCAAGAAGGGGGCCTTCTAGGGAAAGCCCCGCCTCCTCCAAAAAGCTCCTAAGGGCCCGCGCGGCCTCCGGGGAGAGGGGGGAAGGGCGTTCCAGGCGGGGCGTGCTCCAGGCCCCCCCCTCCTTGCGGAAACGGGCGAGGAAGTGGCCTTCCCCCTCGAGGCGGTGGGGCCAGAGCCTCGCGGTCTTGAGAAGCTCCGGGTTCCCTTCCCCCCACTCCGGCACCCCCGGGGCGAAGAGGGGGTGGAGGCGGGCGTCCTCGAGGCGGAACTCCGGGTGCGCCTTGAGAAAGTGGGCCACCACCCCCTCGTTCTCCTCGGGGGCGAAGGTGCAGGTGGAGTAGACCAGCACCCCCCCAGGCCCCACAAGCCTCGCCGCCTGGGCCAGAAGGGCCTTCTGCACCTCCGCCATCCTCTTGGGCGCCGAGGGGCCCCAGTGGCGCACCGCCTCCCTGTCCTTGCGGAACATCCCCTCCCCCGAGCAGGGGGCGTCCAGGAGGACCCGGTGGAAGTAGGCCCCGAAGGCCTCGGCCAGGGCCCTGGGAGGGGCCTGGGTCACGGCGAGGGGTGCCCCCCAGCGCTCGGCGTTTTCCAGAAGGCCCCTGAGGCGCTTCCCGTCCACCTCGTTGGCCAAAAGAAGCCCCCTCCCCCCCATGCGGGCCGCCAGGTGGGTGGTCTTGCCCCCCGGGGCCGCCGCCAGGTCCAAGACCCTTTCCCCAGGCTTCGGGTCCAGGAGGACCCCCACCGCCTGGGCGCTCGGCTCCTGGATGTAGTAGAGCCCAGCGTAGAAGAAGGGGTGGGGGCCGGGCCTGGCCTCCTCGGGGTAGTAAAACCCCTCCGGGCACCAGGGGATGGGCCTGAGGGGCCAAGGGGAGATCTTCCTAAAGGCCTCGGGGGAAAGCTTCAGGGTGTTCACCCGAAGACCGTAGGTGCGCTTCCCCTCCGTGAGGGCCTTGAGGAAGGCGGGAAACTCCTCGCCCAGAAGCTCGGCCATGCGGGAGAGGAAGGCCTTGGGCAGCACCCGAGTACCCTAGCACGGAAGGCCCGAAGGCCTCAAGGGATACCATGGGCCCATGATCGTCGCCCTCGGGGCCGATTTGGTGGAGATCGCCCGCGTGGAAAGGCTTCTTTTCCGCCACGGGGAGAGGGCTTTAAAGAGGCTTTTTCACGAGGAGGAGGTGGCCTACGCCCTCGCCCGCCAAAACCCTTTCCCGAGCCTCGCCGCCCGCCTCGCGGCCAAGGAGGCCTTCCAGAAGTGCTGGCCGGAAAGCTTCTCCTGGAAGGAGGTCTGGGTGGGGATGGAAGGGAAAAGGCCCGCCCTTCGCTTCGCCCCCCGGATAGGGGCCCGCATGGCGGAGGAAGGGCTTTTCGCCCACCTCTCCCTAAGCCACGAGCGGGGGATGGCCCTGGCGGTGGTGGTCCTCGAGGCTAGGGCACGAGGCGGATGAAACCTCCGCCGCCCAGGTCCGCTCCGCGTCCGCGAGAGGGCTGCCACGAGCGTATCAGGTGGGGCCTAGGAAGGGAAGCCTGGCTCTAGGCCACCTCTTCCGCTTCCTCCCGGATACGGATGGGCCCCTGCTTCTCCGGCCTCAGGCCCACCTTGTCCTGGTAGAAGGCCCGGATGGCGGCGAAGTCTTGGCGGAGGTCCCCGGTCGGGTAGAGGTAGCCCCCGATGCCCACCTCCTTGCGAGGAAAGTCCACGTAGCCCAAGGCGATGGGTACCCCCGCCTTCAGGGCCATGTAGTAAAACCCGGTGCGCCAGTAGGGGGCCTTGCCCCGGGTCCCCTCCGGGGTGATGAGGATGGCGATCTCCTCCTCCCGGCGGAAGATCTCCGCCACCTGGTCCACGAGGCCCTCCCGCCGGGAACGGTCCACGGGGATGCCCCCCAAGGCCCGCATGAGGAAGCCCAAGGGGGGCTTGAAGAGCTCCTTCTTGCCGAGCCACCGGGCGGGGATGCGCGCCGCCCAAAGGGCCAGAAGGCCCACCACGAAGTCCCAGTTGGAGGTGTGGGGGGCGCCGATGAGGACGTATTTCCGCGAGGGAGGGGGCGCGACCTTAAGCTCCCAGCCGAAAAGCCTTAGGAGAAAGCGGGCGAACTTCTGCATGCCTCCTGGGAGTATACCGCGTGTGGTACACTAAAGGGTAACGCCGGGTGGGGCCTTCCCCACCCCTTTTCATGGAGGGCGCATGCACAAGGTGGTCATCGTGGGCAGGCCCAACGTGGGCAAATCCAGCCTCTTCAACCGCCTCCTCAAGAAGCGGAGCGCGGTGGTGGCGGACGTGCCCGGGGTCACCCGCGACCTTAAAGAAGGCGTGGTGGAAACCGACCGGGGCCGGTTCCTCCTGGTGGACACGGGGGGGCTCTGGTCCGGGGACAAGTGGGAGAAGAAGATCCAGGAGAAGGTGGACCGGGCCCTGGAGGACGCCGAGGTGGTGCTCTTCGCCGTGGACGGGCGGGCCGAGCTCACCCAGGCGGACTACGAGGTGGCCGAGTACCTGCGCAAGAAGGGCAAGCCCGTGATCCTCGTGGCCACCAAGGTGGACGACCCCAAGCACGAGCTCTACCTGGGCCCCCTCTACGCCTTGGGCTTCGGCGACCCCATCCCCACCTCCAGCGAGCACGCGAGGGGGCTGGAGGAGCTCGTGGAGGCCATCTGGGAGAGGCTTCCCGTACGCCAGATAGAGACCGAGCCCGAGGTGGCGGGCATCCGGCTCGCCATCGTGGGCCGGCCCAACGCCGGGAAGTCTAGCCTCTTGAACGCCATCCTGGGGGAGGAGCGGGTCATCGTCTCCGAGGAGCCGGGCACCACCCGGGACGCCATTGACGTGGAGTTCTTCTTCGGCGGCCAGCGCTTCGTCCTGGTGGACACCGCCGGGATCCGCAAGCGGCCGGAAAGCCTCGTGGAGGAGCTCGCCATCCGGCGGAGCCTTAAGGCCATGGACGAGGCGGACGTGGTCCTCCTCGTGGTGGACCCCTTCCAGGTGGGGGACCGGGAGCTCAAGCTCGCCAACGAGGCCCTGGAACGGGGCAAGCCCGTCCTCCTGGTCATCACCAAGTGGGACCTGGTGGGCAAGGAGGACGCCCCCAAGATGCGGCGCCTCCTCCGGGAAAAGCTCGCCCACCTGGACCACCTCCCCCGGGTCTTCACCTCCGCCCTGACGCGGCAGAACCTGGACCGGATCTTCCGGGAGGCGGTGCGCCTTCACGAGCTCAACCACACCCGCGTCCCCACCTCGGAGCTCAACCGTTGGGTGGCCGTCTGGACGAGCCGCGTGCAGACGCCGAACTTCAAGGGCAAGCCCCTCAAGATCCTCTACGCCACCCAGCCCGAGGTGGCCCCGCCCACCTTCGTCTTCTTCGTGAACCACCCGGAGTTCGTCACCCGGGCCTTTGAGAACTACCTGAAAAACCGCATCGGGGAGGACCTGGGCCTAAGGGAGGTCCCCTTCCGCCTGGTCTTCCGGGGCAGGCGGGAGGAGTAGCGCCATCCCCTCCACCGCCCCCGTTCGCAAAGAGAGGTGGGCCAGGGGGGTAAGGGGGGTGGGCTCGGGGTTCACCTCCACCAGGTAGGCCCCCGAGGCGAAGGCGATCCGGCCTAAGGAGGCCGCGGGCTCCACCTCGGCGCTGGTGCCGATGACCAGGGCGAAGTCGGCCTCGGCGAAGGCCCTTTCCGCCCTCTCCCAAGCCCCTTCCGGCAGAAGCTCCCCGAACCAGACCACGTCGGGCCGGGCCCGGTGGCCGCAAAGGGGACAGAAGGGGGGCGGGGCGAAGGCCTCCGGCAAGGGAAACCGCTTCCCGCAGGCCTCGCACCGGGCCCTGAGGAGGTTGCCGTGGAGCTCCACCAGGTTCTGGCTTCCCGCGAGGGCGTGGAGGCCGTCCACGTTCTGGGTGACGAGGAGGAAGCTTCCCCCCCGGGAGAGGATGCGCCTCTCCAGCTCCACGAGGGCGTGGTGGGCCGGGTTGGGCTTGGCCTCCCGCACTTTCTGGATGCGCCAGGCGTACCAGGCCCAGACCCCCTCCGGGTCCCGGGCGTAGGCCTCGGGGGTGGCGTAGTCCAAGGGGTTGAAGTTCTTCCAAAGGCCCTCGGCGTCCCGGAAGGTGGGGATGCCGGAGGGCTTGGAGATGCCCGCCCCCGTGAGGACCGCCACCCGCCTCGCCTCCTCTAGGCGCTTCCGGGCTTCCTCCAAGCGCTCCATGGCCCCATCGTATCCTTAACCCATGAGGCTCTTCACCCCCGAGGCCATGCGGGAAGCGGACCGGAAGGCCGTGGAGCGGGGCTACCCGAGCCTCCTCCTCATGGAGTGGGCGGGCATGAAGGCGGCAAGGGTCTACCTGGAGCTTTTCGGCAAGGCCCCCGCCCTCGTCCTCGCGGGCAAGGGGAATAACGGCGGGGACGGCCTGGTCCTCGCCCGGCACCTCCTCCTGGAGGGGGTAGGGGTGCGGGTTTATGCCGCGGAGGGCCAAACCGGGGACGCCCTCCTCGCCCTCCGGGCCCTCCTCGCCCACGGGGTGGAGGTGCGTCCCCTGGAGGAGGCCTCCTTCCGGGAGGGGGAGGTGGTGGTGGACGCCCTCTTCGGCACCGGCCTTAAAGGGCCCCTCACGGACTTTTACGCCGAACTCGTGGAGCGGGTGAACCGGGCGGGCCTTCCCGTCCTCGCCCTGGACCTTCCCTCGGGCCTTCCCTACAGCCCCCACGTGCGGGCCACGGCCACCGTGGCCTTCGCCGCCCTCAAGACCCCTCACCTCCTCCAGAGGGAGGCCTGTGGAAAGCTCTACCTGGCGGAGATCGGCCTGCCCAAGGCCCTTCTGGAAAGGGAGGACCTCCCCGAGGTGGCGGCGCCCGAGGCCCTAAGGCCCCTCCTCCCCAAGCGCCCCCTCACCGCCCACAAGGGAAGCGTGGGGAGGGTGGGGGTCCTGGGGGGGTACCGGGGGGAGGGCCTCCGCTACGCCGGGGCGCCCCTCCTCGCCGCCCTCGGGGCCTACCGCATGGGGGCGGGGCTTGTGCACCTGGTGGTCCCGGAGGGCACACCCCTTGAGCCCCTCGAGGCCGTCTTCCACCCCGTCCCCCACCCCGCCCTTCCCCCCCTCAAGGCGGAGGCCCTGGCCGTGGGAATGGGCGGGGGGCCGTGGGGGAAGGAGTGGGCCCTCAAGGCCCTGGAGGCCCGGCTTCCCACCGTCTTGGACGCGGACGCCCTCCACCCGGAGGTGGCCGAGGCCTACCGGAAGGCGGGCGTCCCCGCCGTCCTCACCCCCCACGCGGGGGAGGCGGGGAGGCTCCTTGGGGCTTCCCCCGAGGAGGTGGCCGAAGACCCCTTAGGGGCGGCCCGCGCCCTCGCCGAGCGGACGGGCCTCGCCGTGGTCCTCAAGGGGAACCCCACGGTGGTGGCCGAAGGGGAGAGGCTTTCCGTGAACCCCACGGGAAACCCCGCCCTGGCCACCGGGGGGACGGGGGACGTCCTCGCAGGGGCCATCGCCGCCCTTCTCGCGGCGGGCCTTAGGCCTTTTGACGCGGCCAGGCTTGGGGTCTATCTCCACGGCCTCGCCGGGGACCTCCTGGCGGAGGAGAAGGGGGTGGGGCTCCTCGCCCGGGAGGTGGCGGAGGCTTTGCCCCGGGCAAGGAAGCTTTTGGCGGAGGGGCGGACCCCCTGGCCCTTTTCCCGGGTATGAGCACCCCTTCCTACCCCCATTCAGCGAATAGCCTTGCCCTCGGCTTCTAGCTGAGGTATCGGGCTAAAGAGAAACAAGCCCAATAGAACACCAGCGGTGAAGGGCTCTACGGCCAAGTCGCTTACCCGTTGGGCTAAAGCCCCGGGAAAAACACCATTTAGAACAACGTAAAAAAGGGCTAAGCCAAGGAGAGAAACAGCCAACGCCTTGGGCGGATTAAGGGTAACACCCTTACCCCAGGCCAAGTGGGAAACCAACACCGCACCCAAGCCCAGTAGGAACTGAATCCCACTCCATAGGCTCCACTGCTCAAAGAGGTAGGCAAGAACCGCAAAAACCAGGAACGCGCCAAGCGAGAACAGGCCTTTCAGGGCTTTTCTCAGAACTTCTCTGTTTAAAAGGAGCATGGCCACATCCTCCCTTTACCGACATACTGGCTCGCACTGCTTTTTGCACTCGTTGAAGACGACAACACTACAAGCATCGGCCGGCAATGGGCAAGAAGGCCCTTCTTGAGGGAAGGGCACGGCCTGAGCCATGGCCACCGGCAAACCCAAGACCATAAACACAAGCCCTCCCGGCGTAGCCAGCTTCATTGTACCACCTCCACCCCTAAAATAGGGCTTCTTCTTGTCAAGGCCCCAGGGAAAGTCCTGGTATGCTAGGGCGGGACCTATGGAGCCCCTTTTCCGCCTCTATGTCCCCGCCACCCTGGCCAACCTGGGCTCGGGCTTTGACGCCTTGGGCGTGGCCCTGGACCTCTACCTCGAGGTGGAGGCCCACCCCGCCCCGGAGGACGCCTTCCTCTACGAGGGGGAAGGCCACGTGGAGGGCACGGACAACCTCATCCACGAGGGGTACCGCGCGGGCATGCGGGCCCTGGGGCTTGAGCCCCGGCCCCTGTGGGTGCGGGCCTTCAACCCCATCCCCCTGGCCCGGGGCATGGGGAGCTCCTCCGCCGCCTTAGTGGCCGGGGTGGCCCTGGCGGACCGGTTCTCCGGGGGAAGGCTTGGGCGGGAGGGGGTCTTCCGGGTGGCGGCGGGGCTCGAGGGCCACCCCGACAACGTGGCCCCGGCGGTCTACGGGGGGTTCGTGGCGGCCCTGAGCACCCCTCCCCTGGCCATCCCCCTGCCGAGGCCCGAAGGGGTGCGCTTCGTCCTCGCCGTCCCCCCCTACGAGGTCCCCACCCCCCTCGCCCGGGAGGCCCTGCCTCGGAAGGTGCCCCTGGAAGACGCGGTCTACAACCTGGCCCGAAGCGCCCTCTGGCCCGCGGCGCTTTCCTCGGGAAGGCTCGAGGCCCTAAGGGAGGCCTGCCGCGACCGGCTCCACCAGCCCCACCGGGCCCCCCTGATGCCCGGGGTCCTGGAGGCGATTGAAAGGGCGCTAAAAGCCGGGGCCCTGGCGGCCTTCGTGGGCGGGGCGGGCCCCACCCTGGCCGCCCTGGCGCGCGCCGGGGAGGAGGCCCCCGTGATCCGGGCCCTTTCCGCTTACCGGGGTCCGGAAGGGCGCACGCTAGTATTGGGCATAGGGGAGGGATACTTTTGGAAGGAGACCTGAAGGCCATCCCCCTGACCGAGGTTCTGGAGCTGGTCCACGCCCACAGGCGCTCCGGGGTCCTGGAGGTGCGCGCCGGAGCCCTTCCCCTCACCCTCCGCTTCGCCCTGGGGGAGGTGGTGGGGGCGAGCATCCTGGACTGGGAAGGGCTGGACGCCCTCTTCACCTTCCCCCTCCACCCGGAGGAGGGAACCTTCCGCTTCGTGCCCACGAGGCCTCCGGAGGCAGCCCAGGCCCTGATGCCCTTTTCCGTCCTCCTCGGGGAGTGGGCCCGGGTGAACGACGAGTGGGACCGGTTCCGCACCCTCCTAGACTCCCCGAGCCGGGTGCTGGAAGCCATCCGCCCCAAGCCTCCCCTGGAGGTCTTCCAGGGGGGAAAGAGCGTGCGGGGGGCGGCCAAGGCCTGGGGCGTCCCCCTCATCATCGCCATGGAGCGGGCCTACATGGGGGTGCGGGAAGGCGACCTCTACCCCCTTCGCCGCTACAGCTGGTTCGCCCTCCGCATCCGGCACGTGGGGAAGAAGCCCAAGACCCTGGAGGAGTTCGGCCACCTCGCCGCCCTCCTGGACGGCTCCCGTAACCTGGGGGAGATCGTGGCCGAAGGGGTCCCCCTCGGCCTGGTGCGCCGCTACCTCATCCGGGCCCTGGCCCAGGAAGAGCTAACCCCCCCAGGACGGGGGTGGCTCCTCAGGGACCTGCTTTGGGAAGCCGAGAAGGAGGCCGAATAGCCTACTTCTTCTTCCGGGGCCGGTACTTGCCGTAGGTGCCGCGCCAGATCTTGCCGCGCCGGGTCCTGCGGTCGCCCTTGCCCATACGCCCTCCTTAGGCGCTGAGGCCGCCGCCGGCGAGAGGTGCCCCCGCGGCCTCGAGCAGCTGACGGACCTTGCGCATCAGCCGGGACTTCCTGCGGGCGGCGGCGTTCTTGTGGAGGGTGGAGCCCTTCGCCGCCTTGTCAATGAGGCTTTCGGCCTTGCGCATGATCTTCAGGGCCTCTTCCGCCTTGCCCTCCTGGGCCAGCTGGACGGCCTTCTTGCTGAGGGTCTTGATGGCCGA
Source organism: Thermus thermophilus (assembly GCF_019974155.1). Classification (NCBI taxonomy): domain Bacteria; kingdom Thermotogati; phylum Deinococcota; class Deinococci; order Thermales; family Thermaceae; genus Thermus; species Thermus thermophilus. The sequence continues at coordinate 495,684 of NZ_AP025158.1, read as the reverse complement.
CTTCTTGGCCTTGTTGCGGAGCCGGCGCTTCAGGGACTGCCGGTGCCGCTTAAGGGCGGAAAGGTTCCTCTTAGGCTTTTTCTGCGCCATCGTTCTCCCCTTTGGCCCCCCTCGGGGGCAAACCAGGGCCCAGTGTAGCACACCCTGCGCCTAAGGGGCAAACTTGGTGGTTACCCAGTCGTAGCGCACCTGGCCCTTGGCCCCCTGGAGCTCAAAGCGGAGAAGGTACGTCCCAGGGCTCACGCCGAAGCGCACCTCGTCCTGGAAAGCGCCGCTGTAGCTCCTCTCGCCCACCTTGCGGCCGTCCCGCAACAGAAGGACCCTGAGCCTCCCCTCCTCCAGCCTCCCCGAGACCTTCACCTTCAGGGCGTCGTAAAGGCCCGTGACCCGGACGGGGTACTCCGCCTCCCCCGTATACTTCCAGTAGAAGACGGGGAGGAAGGGGGGGTAGCCCACGGCCAGGCCGTACCGCTCGGCGTACCCGTAGAGGCCCAGGGCTGCCAGGGCCAAAAAGAGCAGGGTCCGCATTGGCCTAAGTATACTTGGGCACATGGCGGGCATCGGCCACACCCCGGAAGAGGCCCTCGCCCTCCTCAAGCGGGGGGCCGAGGAGATCGTCCCCGAGGAAGAGCTTCTCGCCAAGCTCAAGGAGGGGCGGCCCCTCACGGTAAAGCTCGGCGCCGACCCCACGCGGCCCGACCTCCACCTAGGCCACGCGGTGGTCCTGAGGAAGATGCGCCAGTTCCAGGAGCTCGGCCACAAGGTGGTCCTCATCATCGGCGACTTCACCGGGATGATCGGGGACCCCTCGGGCCGATCCAAGACCCGCCCCCCCCTCACCCTCGAGGAAACCCGGGAGAACGCCAAGACCTACGTGGAGCAGGCGGGGAAGATCCTGAGGCAGGAGCCCCACCTCTTTGAGCTCCGCTACAACTCCGAGTGGCTGGAGGGCCTCACCTTCAAGGAGGTGGTGCGCCTCACCTCCCTCATGACCGTGGCCCAGATGCTGGAAAGGGAGGACTTTAAGAAGCGCTACGAGGCGGGGATTCCCATCTCCCTGCACGAGTTTCTGTACCCCTTCGCCCAGGCCTATGACTCCGTGGCCATAAGGGCCGATGTGGAGATGGGGGGCACGGACCAACGCTTCAACCTCCTGGTGGGCCGGGAAGTGCAACGGGCCTACGGGCAAAACCCCCAGGTCTGCTTCCTCATGCCCCTTCTGGTGGGCCTAGACGGGCGGGAGAAGATGAGCAAGAGCCTGGACAACTACATCGGCCTCACCGAGCCCCCGGAGGTGATGTTCAAGAAGCTCATGCGGGTGCCGGACCCTCTCCTCCCGAGCTACTTCCGCCTCCTCACGGACCTGGAGGAGGAGGAGATAGAGGCCCTCCTGAAGGCGGGCCCCGTCCCCGCCCACCGGGTCCTCGCCCGCCTTCTCACCGCCGCCTACGCCCGGCCCCAGATCCCCCCCCGCCTGGACCGGGCCTTTTACGAGGGCCTGGGCTACGCCTGGGAAGCCTTCGGCCGGGACAAGGAGGCGGGCCCCGAGGAGGTAAGGAGGGCGGAGGCCCGCTACGACGAGGTGGCCAAAGGGGGAATCCCCGAGGAGATCCCCGAGGTCGCCATCCCCCCTTCGGAGCTCAAGGAAGGCCGGATCTGGGTGGCGAGGCTTTTTACCCTAGCAGGCCTCACCCCCTCCAACGCCGAGGCGAGAAGGCTCATCCAGAACCGGGGCCTGAGGCTGGACGGGGAGGTCCTCACCGACCCCATGCTCCAGGTGGACCTCTCCCGGCCCCGCATCCTGCAGCGGGGCAGGGACCGCTTCGTACGGGTGCGGCTTGGGGACTAGTCCCCCTTTTTCCTTCGCTTTTCCTCGTACATCCTGAGATCCGCCAGGGCCAAAAGGTCCTGGCCCTGGCCTTCCTCGGCCCGCGCCACCCCCAGGCTCACGGGGAAGGCCTCCAAGGCCCGCCGGGCCTCTCCCAAGGCCCTCTCCGGCAGGATCAGGGCGAACTCGTCCCCCCCGAGGCGAAAGGCCCGCCCCCCGTGAGAGCGGGCCAGGCCCTGGAGGCAAGCCCCGAGCTGCCTGAGGAGGGCGTCCCCGGCCAGGTGCCCCTCGCGGTCGTTCAGCGCCTTCAGGCCGTCCAGGTCCAGGACCATCAGGACCTCGCCCCGGGCCAGCCCCTCCCGGAGGGCCCGCTCCAGGGCGCGGCGGTTGCCCAGGCCCGTGAGCCAGTCGGTGCGGGCCTGGCGCTCCAACTCGTCCCGGTAGCCCGCGCCCCTTAGGGCCGCCAGGAGGTGCTCCATAAAGAGGGCCGCGAGGCGGAGCTCCTCGGGCCTTTCCACCCCGGGGTGGTCCAGGAAGAGGTAGAGGGGCAGGGGGGGACCAGGAAAGTAGGCCCCGTACCCCAAAAGCCCCCGGAAGCGCCCCAGGCCCCGACCGGGGAGGCCCCTCACCTCCTCGGGAAGCAGGGCCAACAGCCTGGCCCCGGGGAAGACCCACTCCACCCCCCGCTCCGCCTGGGCCAGCACCTCCAGAAAGGGGGGCTCGGAGAAGCCCGCCGTAACCTCGTGCAGGAGGAGAAGGCGGAGGAGGAGGGACTCCTGGCCCATAGCCTGCGGCACACCCCCACCCTTTCCCCTAGAGGGCGCCCCTACTGGCCCCCGGAGGGGCCGGGCCTACACCCCGTCCACCGGAATGGCCAGAAGGTCGGTCCACGCGTTCACCATCCGGAAAAGGGCCAAGGTGGCCACGGCCTCCTTCACCTCGGCCTCGCTGAGCCCGGCCTCCCGGAGGGGCCGGAGAAGCTCGGGCCTCCCGGGGTCCAAGGCCGCCTCGTGGGCGAAGCGGAGGAGGGCGGCCACCTTGGGGGGGAGGCCCTCCGGGACCTCTCCCCGCTCCAGGGCCTCGAGGAGGGGGGCCTCCACCCCCTGGACCATGAGGGCGTGCAGGTGGACCCGGGCCGCGTACTCGGAGCCCGCCCGCCTCGAGGCCACCACCCCCATCATCTCCTTGACCGTCCTCGGGAGAATCCCCTTTAGGACCACGTGGCGAAAGGCCTTCCAGAGGGCGGTCTGGACCTCCGGCACCTCGCGGGCCCAGGCGAAGGCGTTGGGCACCATCCCGAAGCCCAGCTCTTCCACGATCTCCCGTTCGGTCTCCCCCATGGCCCAAGTATAAAGGGCCCCCCGGCCGGGGGGCCCAAGGCCGGAAGGGCTACTTGATCTGCCCGTTCAGGCCCTGAGGGAAGAAGCCGCCGGGCTGCTTCTGGGCGTTGAGGTAAACGATCTTCAGGACCCCGTCCGTGGTGCGGCTGAAGGCCACGCCGTTTTGGTCCGCAGCCACGTTGTTGGGGGTGCCCATCACGGTGAGGCCCTGGTCGCCGCCGCCCGCCAGGGTGTTCCGGGCGTTGCTGATGGCGTTGGCCAGCTGCTCCACCGTGAGGCCCGTGCCCGGGACGGGCTGGTTGCGGACCTCAATGAGGTAGCGGCGGATGGCCCCGGCGTGGTAGGCCTCCGTGGCCAGGATCCCCGCCGCAGGGGCCAGGACGTTCTGCTTGTCGGTGATGAGGGGCGCGGCCCCGTTGTAGGCGGTGACCCCCACGTCCTCAAAGACAAAGGCCCCCACGAAGAAGGAGATGGGGTCGTTGAAGGGGTTGAAGCCGCTCCTGATGGCGTTGAAGGAGTTGTAGAAGTCAATGACGGGCCGGTTCACCGCCTGGCTGCCCAGGGCCTGGCGGAGGAAGAGGACGTGGGCCTTCTCGTCGTCGGCGATCTCGTTGGCCAGGGCCAGGAGGTCCCCCGTAAGCCCCGGAACCGGGCTCGTGCCGTCAAAGCCCGGGGGAAGGACGATCTGGGCGTTGCCCCCCACCTGGTTGAGCTCGCTTAGCCGGCCGGTGGCCGCCAGGTAGAAGAGGCCCTCCAGGTACTCCAGGTTCAGGGCAAAGTTGAGGACAGCCACGTCCAGGTTGGGGGTCTGGGCGGTGGTGGTGCAGGCGGTGACCGCCCCGCCCAAAACCGCCCCCGCCCCCAGAGCCCCGGCCCGCCTCAGGGCCTCCCTACGGCTCAAGCGCGCCTCCAAAACCGTCTTGCGCATACCTAACCTCCCCCGAGGGGCTTGGGTTCTTCCCCCTCGTCCTTCCCTACGGCCCAACCCCCGGGTTTGGATGTGGCGAAGGCCCCGGGGCCTCCCCCGGGGCCTCTCCCAAGCAGGCTCACTTCCGGATAAATCCCGAAACCGCCTTCTGCGCCTCCTCCGGGGTGATGGCCACCTCAAAGGCCCGGTCCGCGGGGGAGCGGGGCCCGGGGAGCTCCTGGTCCCCGAGGAGGATCCGCGAGGCCCGCACCGTGGCCCGGTGGGCCGCCTCGTTCCCCAGGATGGCCCCGGCGGCCTTGAGGACGTCCTTGCTCTGGATGAGGGGCAGGGCCCCGAGGTAGGCCCCCACGAAGGCGTCCTCCAGGGCGTTCAAAAGCCTTAGGATGGCGAGCTGGTTCCGGGGGAGGAACTCCACGGGGTAGGCGAAGCTGGGCTTCTCCACGGGCCTCACCCCGAGGGCGCTCAAGGTGTCCCGCAGGGCCTTCACATGGGCCTCCTCCTGGGCCAGGGCGGCCTCGAGGTAGTCCTTCACCAGGCCCTGGAAGCCGCCGAAGAGGCTCTTGGTGTAGGCGTCCGCCGCCAGGTACTCGGCCGTGAGGGCAAGCTGGAGGATGTCCGCGTCCGAGGGCCCCCCGCGGGCCGCCGAGGCCCGGTCCAGGAGGCTTCCCGCGAAGGCCGCGGAGAGCCCGGTGGCCGTGAGCACCCGCATGAACTGCCTGCGCGCCAGAATCCGCTCCATAACCACCTCCTTCAAGGGTGAGGGGTCTCCCCCTCACCCTTCCTTACGGCAGAAGGGGTGGGGTTGGATTTCCTCATCCGGAACCTTCCCCCTCTGCGTACAGAAGGACAGGATGGTCCGGACCTTGACTCGGGAAACCACGCCGAGGGAGCTCCTCTCCTTTTTCGCCCGCCACCGGCATGCCGGCCGGCTTACCCTGCACTTTGCCCCGGGGCTCGGCCTCACCCTGGAGCTTGCCGAGGGAAGGCTTGTCGCTTTGGGCGGGCCCCTGGTACCCCGGGTGGGGCGGGTCCTCGAGGCCCTTGGGCTTCAGGCCCTCGCCGGGGCGCTCGCCCAAGGCGCCCGCCTCTCCGCCCTGCCCGGGGGGGAGGAGGCGCAGCGGCTCCGCTTCCTCGTGGCCTTAAGCCCCTTCTGGGACCGCCCCACCTCCTTTAGCTTCCGCCCCCTGGACCTTCCCCCCTTGGGTCCCCGCTTAGGCCGCCTCCTGGAGGAGATAGAAGCCCACGCCCATCCCCCGGGCCCCCCCATGGACCCCCTGGCCCGCTTCGCCATCCCGGAGGACCTGGGCCCTGCGGGCGGCCGGCTTTTGTCCCTGGAGCCGGAGGAGCTGCGCTTCCTAGGCCTTTTCGCCACCGGCACGCCCCTCGCCCTAGCCGCAGTCCGGGGACTTTACCCCTGGGGCGCCTTCGTGCCCCGGGTGCGGGCCTTGGAGGCCCTGGGACTTCTGGGGGAGGCCTTCCGTCCTGGGCCCGCTCTCCGCCCGGGGGACCCCGCCCCCCCCTTTACCCTGGAGGCCCTGGACGGCAGGATTTTTAGCCTGGGGGAGAGGCGGGGCCAAAAAACCCTCTTGGCCTTCTTCCGCCACGGGGGATGCCCTTTTTGCAACCGCCGGGTGCACGAGCTTAAAGCCCTCTACCCCGAGCTTCGGGCCCTAGGGGTGGAAGTGGTGGGGATCTTCGGCTCCCCCCTAGAAACCCTAAGAACGCGGGTGGGGCGGCAGCATCCCCCCTTCCCCATCCTGGCCGACCCGGACGATCGGGTGCACGCCCTCTACCGCACCCGCAACTCCCTGTGGGGGCTATTGGACCCAAAGGCCCTTCCCTATTACCTCGAGGGCCTCCGCCTAGGTATTCCCCACGGTTCCACGGACGGGGAGCTCTTTCGGATGCCCGCCGAGTTCCTCATCGGCGAAGACCTGCGCATCGCCCGGGCCCATTACGGGAAAAACGGGGCCGACCGGCTACCCCTTGAGGAGGTGAGGGCATGGGCGCAATCGGGCCCTACCGGCGTTTCCTCCTAAGTACCCCACCGCGGCTTTCGCCGCGGTGGGGGCCCCAAAAGGACCTTCCCAAGCCTTATTTCGGGCGACCCGTGTTGCGAAATCAACGTGCAGCCACTTAGCCCAGGAAGAAGAGCACGTGCGCCGCCTTCGGGAAGCCCTAGGCCGAAGGCCCACCCTTAGGTTCCGGTTGCCCGAGGTGTTCCAAAGCCCCATCCCCCTTCTCCGCCCTGAGCTCTCATCACTTTCCTCCCCCCAGTTCCTGAAGCAACCTGACCAGCTCCTCCACCACTGCTTCCCTCCAAGGCGGGGGCCCCTGGGCCAGGGCGATCCGGCCCAGACGGAAGAGGCTTTGCCGCTCGGGATGGGCCAGAAGCCGGGGAAGCCATTCCCTGCCCTGCAAGCGCGCCCCCAGAAGGACCAAGAGCGCCATCCCCAAGGCCAGAAGCCATAACCACCCCCTGAGGCTCGCCCCCGTCCGCAGCCGATGGCGGTCCAGCCCAAACCCCTGCCCCTTCAGGTCCCTAAACCCCTCTTCAATCCACATCCGCCACCCATAGGGCGGCTCCCCCCCAAAAGGGCCCGAATAGGCCAGATACCAGGGATCCCGACCCCCTGGGTACACCAGGAGGGTGACTTCTACCCCCTCCCCACCGTGTCCGAAAAGGCGGACCTCCTCCCGCAGGGGGTGGACCACACGCCGGTAGCCCTCCTTCAGGGGAAGGCGCTTCCCCCCTTGGGGTTCCACCTCCCGGTTCTGCCGCAGGCGGATGAGGAAGCCCATGCCCCACCCCTGGAGCTTTCGCATCAGGGAGACCCGGTCAAAGCCGCGGTCCAGGAGGAAGAGGGGGGTATATCCCAGGTCCTGGACGGCGCGGCCCAGGCGGTGGAGGAACTCCTCCTCCACCCGGTTTTGACTGGGGAAAGGGGAGAGGGGGTGAAGAGCGAAGGCCACCACCAGGGCCCTTCCCTTGAGGGGAAGGGCGGCCACCAGGGCTTGGTGCCTACCGTCCTCTGTGAAGGTCCAGTCCACGATGAGGGGGAGGGGGCGGTCTTTGGGGAAACGAGGGACGAGGAGGGGGAGGAGGGCTTCGGTGAGGGCCCAGGGGTCTTGCAGGGTGGGGTGATGGAGGAAGCGCCAGAGGCGATTGAGGCGGCTTTGGGCCAGGGTGGGGAGGGGGGTTCTGCGGGCGAGGTCGGAGAGGGTGGGGTCCAGGGGGGTAGTGAGGAGGGTGGACAGGAAGAGGGCGAGGTTGGAGCGGATGGTTTTCCTGAGGGAGGCGAAGACCTTATGGACCCAGAGGGTGATAACTTGGGAAAGGGGGGTGGTGGGCGGCACACCTTACTTACCCCCCTCTTCTCTTCCCTTGTCAAGCCCCAGCCCTCAAAGTGATGAGAGCTCAGTTCTCCGCCTCCTGGAAACCCTGGAGGAGGCCTTCGTAGGCGCCTACCTAGGGGCTTTGCCCTTTTTAGAAGGCGAAGCCTTGCGTCTGGCGGGGGCCATCTTGGGGGTGGAGGCGGGGCACCGCGTCCTGGTGCGCCAGGCCCGCCTAGCGTTCCAAGACCCCCTGCTCCGCCCTCCCTTTGTGGCCAACGACCGGGCCCTGGAGCGGGCACTCCTCCCCCAAGAGGCCCAGGAAGCCCTGAAGCCCTACCTGCCCTAGAGCTTGGGCAAGCCTAGGATCTCCGTGGGCCTTTGGCTTCCCCCCGGGGGCTCGAGGGAAACCGCCAGGGCCTGGGCCCCCTCGGGCAAGCGCACCACCTTAAGGGGGAGGCGAAAGGTGGGCAAGGGTACAGGATCGCCCTTCCCCAATCCCCAGGCTTGGTAAACCCGCCCTTGGGGGGGCAGGGCCCCCAGGACCACCAGGGCCCGCCCGTCCTGGCGCACCACCGCATGCCCCACCACCCCCCCTTGGGGGCCCACCAGGGCGTAGACCCGGGTGGCGGGCGCCCCTAGGCTCAAGGTCCAGGAGAGGCCGAAGTAGGCCCCGTAGCCCACGAGGAGGAAGGCCAGGACCGCGGCTGCCCGGGCGAGGAGGGGGAGAAGGGAAAGGCGCCTTGGGCGGATGCGGCGGAGGACCCGCTCCTCGAGCCCTGAGGGCAAAGGTTCCTGAGGAAGGCCCGCGGCGAGCTCCGCCGCCGTCTCCAGAAGGGCCTTGGCCTCGGTCCAGAGCTCGGGGTAGCGCTTTAGGGCCTCCTCCACCCGGGCCCGCTCCTCGGGGGTGAGGGCCCCCAAGGCGTAAAGGGGGAGGAGTTCCCGGACCTCTTCAGGGCTCACGGAGCACCTCCTTGAGCTTCAAGAGGGCCTTCCTGGCCCAGGTTTTGAGGGTTCCCAAGGGAACACCAAGAAGCCTTGCCGCCTCCCGGTGGGTGTAGCCCTGGTAGTAGAGGACCTCAATCACCCGCTGCTCCTCCGGAGACAGGGCCTTCAGTGCCCGGCCAAGGCGGGTACGGTCCAAGTGGCCCTCCTCGTCCAGCCCGGGACCCGGAAGGTCAAAAGCCTCCTCATCCCTCTCGGGATCGGGCTCCAGGGGAAGGGGCCTCGCGGCTCGCCTGCGCACCTCGTCCACCGCCGCGTGGTGCCCCAAGGTGAGGAGGAACGCCCGGGCGCTCCCGCGCCTGGGGTCAAACTCCTTGGCCTTCTGCCAGACCCTTATCATCGCCTCCTGCACCACATCCTCGGCCCCCGCCCCATCCAGGCCCATCCTGCGCGCCAAGGCGAGAAAGCTTCCCGCGTAGCGTCGGAAAAGGGCGCGGAAGGCCTCCTCGTCCCCGCGGGCCACCAAAGCGAGGAGGGCCTCGTCGGAGAGGGAATCGGCGGGCAAGCCCATCCGCCTCCACCCTACCATACGGGCAGAAAGCCCGTCCGGTTTGGCCTCATCCACCACCCCCCTCCGGCCGCAGGGTAGGGTGGAGCTCCAGAGGGCTCCTAAGAGAGGCAGACATATGAGGAAGGCGAAAGCGCTCGTGATGGTCTCTTTGGCGGTGGCCTTTGGCCTGGACCTGGCCCAGATACTCTAGGTGCGGAAGGCCCCCCTTCGGCCCCCTACGTGAACGTGAGCGAGGCCCTGAAGGGGGCGCTCCCCAACTTCATCTCCGGCCTCGGCACCCTCTACGTGGACCCGAGCACCCTGCCTGAAGACCCTTTCCTCGCCTACGAAAGGGCGGGGAACCCGGTAACGAGAGCCAGAAGTACGTGGACATCGGCACGAAGACCCTGAGGGCCCTGGGGATCACCTGCATTAACCACGTGAACCTCATCCCCTCGGGAGCCCACCCTGGGGTGAACGAGCCCCACTACCCCATTGAGCTGGCCCTGGTCTCCGTGGATCAGGAGCGGAAGATGCTGGAGGGCGAGCCCTACTAATGGGCCCCTCCTGAGGGCCCCGCCCAAGCTTGGGGCGGGACCTTGGCTTTGTCTTCACCCGCCTTCCATGGGCCTTAGGGGCACCTCGTGCCCGGTGGCGTAGAGGGTCTCCCCTTCCGCCTCGAGGCGCAGGCGGGGCAAGGGAAACCGAGGGGGGCCGTAGACGGCCTTCCCCCCAAGCAGGGGGTCAAAGGCCCCGAAGTGGCAAGGACAGCCCAGAAAGGGCCGCTCGTAGCGGAAGTTGTAGAGGAGGGAGGCCGCCTCGGGGTCGGGGACGAGGTTCACCGTGCACCCCTGGTGGGTGCAGATGCGGCTTAAGGCCAGGTAGTGCTCCTCCCCCACGGAAAGCCCCCCGGGGGCGGGCTCGGGCAGGCGGAGGAGGAAGGCCTTAAGCTCCCCCAAGGGAAGGGGGTAGAGGAAGGGCTTCGCCTGCCACACCCCAAGCTCCCCAAGCCGGGCCACGGCCACCTTGGGCCCCGCCTTCCAGGTGGGCGCCCCCACCTCGGGCCGGGGGCGGAAGCGGAGGTTGTAGGTGCGCACCCCGAACCAGGCGAAAAACCCCCCGGCCACCGCCACGGGAAGGTAGAAGAAGAGGTCGCGCCGCTTCATGGCTAGAGGCTTCCCAGGTAGTCCAAGAGGGCCCCAAGCTCCTCCTCGGAGAGGGGAACGGCGGGCATCGTCCCCCGGCCCTTTAAGACGATCTCCCGCACCGCCTCCGGGGCCTTTAGGATGGGGTTCCCCTTAAGCCTCGGGCCCACGCCCCCTTCCCCCTGGAGGCCGTGGCAGGCGGCGCAGCGGGCCTCGTAGACGCTCTTCCCGTCCTTTCCCCCTTGGGCTTGGGCTTTGGCCATGGCGATGAGGGCCTCCACCCGCTCCTTGGCCTCGCCCCCGGCCTCCAGGTACCTCTCCCAGGCGGCGATGGCCTCCTGCATCCTCCCCTCCTGGAAGTAGAGGTTCCCCAGGAAAAGCCACCCCTCCGCGGCCTTGGGGTCGGCGTGCTGGGCGATCTCCAGGAAAATCCTCGCCTCCTCCGGCCTTCCCCCCATGAAGAGGAGGATCCCCACCCGGCGCACCGCCTCCACGTTCCTGGGGTCCTTCTTGAGGACCTCCAGGTAGGCCTCGGCAGCCTGGTCAAGGGCCTGGAGCTCGTAGGCCTTCCGCCCCCAAGCCAAAAGGTCTTCCACCTCCCCCGTGCGCTTGGCCTTGTCCGCCAGGGCCTTGAGCTCCCGGGCCTCCTGGCGCTGGGTCACCGTGGTCTCCCCGGGGAGGCGGGGGAGGGTGTAGCGCCAAAGGCCTACCCCGAGGAGGACCACGGCCCCCAGGACCAGGGCCACGGGCCAGGGGTTGAAGGGGCGGGGAGCGGGGGGGCGGTAGCCCTCCAAAAGCCTTTCCACCTCCACCATGCGGGCGAGGGCCCGCTTCCTTTCCTCCCCCTCCAGGGCCTCCACCTCCTCCTTGAGGACCTCCAGCTCCCGCAGAAGCTCCTCCCGCCTAGGCGGCTCGGGGAAGGGCTCCCTGGGGCCGAGGAGGGGCCTTAGGGCGAGGAGGAGGCCGAGGAGGAAGAGGGCGAGAAAGAGCAGGGTGGCCGTCATCTCGGGGGCTCCTTAAGGCGGCGCTCCGCCTCCTCCAAAAGCTCCTTGGGAAGCGGCTTGGGCCGGAAGTAGGCGAAGAGGCCAAGGCCGAGGAGGAGAAGCCCCAAGACGGGGAGCACCCAGACCCAAAGGGTCACCCCCCGCCTCGGGGGCGCGTAGAGGATCCACTCCCCGTACCGCTCCACGAAGAAGGCCTTGATCTCCTCTTCCGTCTTCCCCTCCTGAAGCATCTCGGCGATGATCCTCCGCATCTCCGCCGCCACCCCCGAGTTGCTCTCCGCCGCCGACTCCCCCTGGCAGACGGGGCAGCGGAGCTCCCGGGCGATGCGGAAGACCTCCGGGGAGAGGTCTGGGGGCGGCGCCTCCTGGGCCAGGGCGGGAAGGAGAAAGGCCAAGAGCAGGACAACCCACCTCATCGCAAGGCCTCCTCTAGGTAACGCGCTAAGGTGGCCTCGTCAATGGCCCCGGCGTGCCGGGCGAGGACCCGGCCCTCCCGGTCTATGAAGAAGGTCTCGGGCACCCCGTACATCCCGTAGTCCACCCCCACCCGGCCCCGGGGGTCGTAGACCTGGGGGAAGGTGAGGCCGAACTGGGCGATGAACCTTAGGGCCTCCTCCTCCTTGTCCTGGGTGTTCACCCCCACGAAGAGGACCTCCCCCCGGTGGCGGCGCCAGGAGGCCTCCAAGATGGGCGCCTCCTCGTAGCAGGCGGGGTAGCACCAGCTGGCCCAGAAGTTGAGGACGATGGGCCTCTTGCCCAGGTGGTCGGCGAGGCGGAAGGCCTCCCCCCACTCCGCCCGGTAGGGGGAAAGGAGGGGGAGGGTGAAGTCGGGGGCGGGCCTCCGCTCCTTGGCGAGGACGGAGGGAAGCTCCTTGGGGTTCCGCTGCATCCCCCAAAAGAAGAGGCCCCCAAGGGCCAGGAGCAGGAGGAGCCAGAGCCACCCCCTCACGCCGGGCTCACCCCCCTAGCCTCCTCGGCCCGGCCCGCGGGCCAGAGGATGTAGAGGGTGCCCAGGGCCATGAGCGCCCCTGCCACCCAAATCCAGAAGACCAAAGGCGTGACGATGAGGCGGATGGAGGCCCACTCTCCCTTTTCCCGGTCAAAGTCCATGAGGAGGAAGTAGTAGTCGTTCCCCGGGGTGTAAATGACCTCGGGGGCGGGAAGGGGGCTATTCATCTGGGGGTAGAAGTGGAGCCTGGGCCTCACCTCCCCGAAGCGGTCCGTCCCAAGAAGGGCCTCCACGGCGAAGCGCCGCCCCTCGTCCAAGGCCCGCACCCCCTGGAAGGTCATGCGCACGCCCCCCACCTCCCAGGCCTCTCCCCGGTAGAGGGTCTTCTCGCTCTCCAGGCGGTAGGTCTGGCTGAAGGCGATGGCAAGCCCCATGAGGGCCACGGCGAAGTGGACCACGAGGCTCCCCACCCGCCTCCGGTTCGCCAAAAAGCCCCAGGGGGAAAGCCCCGCCCGCACCCGGGCCAAGACCCCTTCCCGCGCCAGAAGGTAGATGGCGGCGGCGTTGTAGAGGAAAAGTCCCAAAGCGAAGGAGGCCCCCAAGGCGTAGCCCCGGAGGAGGCCGAATAGGGTCCCCAAGGCGAGGGCGAGGAGAAGGACGAGGAGGTTCCGCAAGACCTCCCGCCGGGCCCTGCGCCAGGGGAGGAGGGGCCCCACCCCCATGAGGAGGAGGATCCCCGCCCCCAGGGGGGCCGAGACCTGGTTGAAGAAGGGGGCCCCCACGCTCACCTTGGCCCCGGTGAAGGCCTCCACGAGAAGGGGGTAGAAGGTGCCGAGGACGACCACGAGGGCCCAGCCCGCGAAGAAGAAGGCCCCGAGGAGAAGCGCCCCCTCCCGGGAGAGGGGGTGGAAAAGGGCGGTGTCCCGCACCTCCCGGGAGACTCGGGAGAGGAGGCCGAGGCCAAGGCCCGTGGCGAGGAGGAAGAAGCCGAGGAAGGCAGGCCCCACGGGGCCCTCGGCGAAGGCGTGGACCGACTGGATGACCCCGCTTCGGGTGAGGAAGGTGCCGAGGACGGTGGCGGCGAAGGCCAGGGTCACGAAGGCGAAGTTCCAGGTCTTGAAGGCCCCCCGGGTCTGCTGGACGAAGGCGGTGTGGAGGAAGGCGGTGGCGAGGAGCCAGGGGATGAAGCTGGCGTTTTCCACCGGGTCCCAGGCCCAGTACCCGCCCCAGCCCAGGACCTCGTAGCTCCACCACATCCCCGCCACCTTCCCCGCGGTGAGGAAGCCCCAGGCGATGAGGGTCCACCAACGGGTTTCCTCCACCCAGGTCTGGTAGCGCCGGGCGACCATGGCCGCCACCGCGTAGGCGTAGGGCACGCTCAGGCCCACGAAGCCCAGGTACATGAGGACGGGGTGGACGGCCATCATCCAGTGGTTCTGGAGGAGGGGGTTCGGGCCCACGCCGTCGGGAGGGGGGTCGGGCAGGGTCTCAAAGGGGCTCGCGATGGTGGCCATGACCCCGAAGAAGAAGGCCTGGATGCCGAAGAGCACGGCGAGGACCAAAGAGGCCCGCCAGGGGTCCAGAGGCTTGCGGCTGGCGAGGAGGGTGTAGAGGGTCTGGAGGAGGCCCCAGAGGAGGAGGCTCCCCTCGAGGGCCGCCCAGGGGGTCACCAGGGTCACCCAGAGGGGGTCTTTGGTGGAGTGGTTCCTCGCCACGTAGGCCAGGCTGAAGTCATGGGCGAGGAGGGCCCACTCCAGGGCGAGGAAGGCGGCAAGGGCGGCGAGGAAGGCGGGGAGCACGAGGGCCCTCGCCCCCCTTAGGAAGCGCCCGTCCCCCTGGAGGTAGGCGAGGAGGGCGAGGCCCAGGCCCAGGAGGCTAAAGGCCAGGGCCAGGCTCACGCTTAGGTTGCCGAGAAGGGCCGGGGTCATTTGGCCTCCTCAATCAGCTTGCGCACCTCCTCCGGGGTCCAGCCTTCCCTGGGAGGCTGGTAGGTCTCCGAGTGCTTCACCAGGAGGTTGGTGCCCTGGAAGACCCCTCCCTGGAAGCGGCCCTCCACCACCACCCCCTGGCCCTCCTTGAACATGCCCGGAGGGGTGCCCTTGTGGAGGACGGGCACCTCGGCCACCCCGTCCGTGAGGACGAAGCGGAGCTCCAAGCGGTCCTTATCGTACTGGACGGTTCCGGGCTTCACGAGCCCCCCGAGGCGCACGGGGCGGTTCTGGTAGCGGGCCTGGTCCTGGAGGTACTCCGAAGGGGTGAGGAAGTAGACCAGGTTCCGCCCAAGCCCCCCGAAGACCATGTACCCCAAAGCGCCCAGGATGACCAGGAGGCCGAGGAGGTGCTTCCCCTTCACCGCGCCCTCCCGTACCGCCAGAAGAGGTAGGCCAGGTAGCCGAAGACGGCGAGGTAGGTGAGGACGTAGACCCAGGTGACGAAGACCCCCATCACGCCTCCTCCTTCGCTTCCTCCAGGGCCGCCACGAGGCCGCGGAAGCGGACGAAGCCCAGGTACAGAAGCGTGAAGACGGCGAGGTGGAAGAGGAGGACCTGAAGCATCTCCGGGGCCATGTGGATCTTACCCGTGGTGAGGTCAATGGACTGGGTCTGGTGCAGGCTCCGCCACCACTTCACCGACATGTAGCTGATGGGCACGTTGAGGAAGCCCAAAACGCCCACGGCCGCCGCCGCTTTGCGGCGAAGCTCGGGGTCCTCAATGGCCCCCCGGAGGAGGAAGTAGCCCACGTAGACGGCGAAGAGGATGGCCGTGGTGGTGAGCCTGGGCTCCCAGGTCCAGTAGACCCCCCAGGTGGGCCGGGCCCAGAGCATCCCCGTCACCAGGGCAAGGCCCATGAAGACAAGGCCGATCTCGGCGCTCGCGGCGGCGATCCGGTCGTGCCGCGGGTCCTGGCGGAAGAGGTAGAGGAGGGAGTAGAGGAAGGTGACGAAAAAGGCCAGGTACCCCACCCAGGCGGTGGGAACGTGCAGGTACATGATCCGGACCAAATACCCCTGGTTGGCGTCCGGGGGCGCGGCGAGGGCGAGGTAAAGCCCCAGGGGAAGGAGCAACACCCCAAGGGCCAGGAAGGCCCAGGTGAGGCCGTCGGGACGGGAAAGCGACGCGGTCTTCTGCATCGGTCAAACCTCCTTCAGCACCTAGGATAGCCGAGGGAAGGTGAGGTTTCTGTAAACCCCCCTACCCCTCCATGACCAGGGGGAAGAGGAGGGCGCTCGCGGTGACGTAGACCAGGTCAAAGACGAGGAGCAGCTGCCACCAAGGGGCCACCTCCCCCAAGGGAAGCCCCTCGGCGACCCCCGCCGTGGCCCGCACCGAGGCCAGGACCACGGGGACCACCAGGGAGAAGAGGAGAAGGGGAAGAAGGACCTCCCGCCCCCTCAGGCGGCTCAAAAGCCCGGCGTAGAAGGTGGCCACGCTGGCGTAGCCCAGGCTTCCTAAGGCGAGGGTGAGGAAGAGAGCCCCCCCGCGTTCCAAGGGGACGTGGAAGAACCCCGCGGCCCCAAAGAGGGCGAGGAGGGCCAAGGGCAGGAGGACGAGGAGCTGGAAGAGAAGCTTGCCGAAGTAGACCCACTCCTTGCTCCCGGGAACGAGAAGGAGGTCGTCCAGCGTTCCCTCCTCCGTCTCCCGGCCGAAGGCCCGGGTGGCGAGGAGGGTGGAGAGGAAGGCCAGGGCCACCCAGAGGACCCCGGGGGCCGCCCGGCGCAGTGTCCCCTCCTCCGGGCCCAGGGCCAGGGCCATGACGAAGAGGTTGACGAAGAGAAAGGCCAGGGCCGAGAGGACCCCGAGGCGGTCCCGGACCTCGAGGCGGAGGTCCCTAAGGGCCAGAAGCCAGATCCGCCTCACGCCGCCCCCAGCCACACCGCCCGGTCGGCCACCGCCTCGGCCAGGGCCCGGTCGTGGGTGGCGAGGACCACCCCGGCGCCCTTACGGGCCTCCTCCAAGACCTCCAGAAGAAGCCTCCGCCCCTCTTGGTCCAAGGCCGTCTCCGGCTCGTCCAAAAGCCAGAGGTCGGGCCTCAGGAGGAGAAGGCGGGCGAGGGCGAGGCGCTTTTTCATCCCGCTGGAGAAGGCGGCGAGGGGAAGGTCCGGGGGGAGGGCGAAGCGGGCCAAGGCCCCCTCCCAGTCCCCCGCTGCCCCGTGGAAGCCCAGGTCAAAGAGGAGGTGCTCCCGGGCGGTGAGGTGGCGGTGGAAGGCGGGGGGGTTGGGGAGGAAGAGGGGCCTTCCCCTTCGCTCCACCCGGCCCCGGGTGGGCCTTATAAGCCCCGCCATGAGGCGGAGGAGGGTGGTCTTGCCCGAGCCGTTCGGGCCCAGGAGGGCCACCACCTCTCCCCGCTTTAGGGCAAGGTTCAGATCGCGGAAGACCCAGTCGCGGCCAAAGCGCTTGGAAACGGCCTCGAGGCGAAGGAGCATGCCTACCCCAGTTTAGGGCAAGGGGTTCACAGGTACTTCTGCAACCACTCCGGGGTAATCCGGAGGAAGAAGGTGTTGAGGGCGGTGAAGGTGTCGGTGAGGAGGAGCACCCCCACGGCGATGAGGACCACCCCCGCGAAGACCTCCACGTAGTGGGAAAGCCGCCCGGCCCGCCTGAGCCAGCCCTTGAGCCGCTCGGCGAAAAGGGCCACCAGGAGGAAGGGCACCGCCAGGCCCAGGATGTAGGCCAGGAGGAACCCCACCCCGCCCCCCACGGCGGTAAGGGTCAGGATGGCCCCAAGGATAGGGCCGATGCACGGGGTCCAGCCCAGGGCCAGGGTGGCCCCAAGGAGGAAGGCCCCCAAGGGGCGGCCCGTCTCCCCCTCGTAGCGGAGGGCCACCCCCCACCTGGGCCTCAGGCCCAGCATGTAAAGGCCGAAGAGGATGAGCACCGCCCCCCCCACCCGGGCCAGGGTCTGGCGGTGTTCAAAGAGGAGCCCCCCGAGGAGGGTGAAGGGCAGGCCCAGGAGAAAGAAGACCGCCCCAAAGCCCAGGATGAAGAAGAAGGCGTTGAAGAGGGGGCGCCCCCTCTCCCCCCCCAGGTAGAAGAGGTAGGTGGGAACGAGGGGCAAGACGCAGGGGGAGAGGAAGGAGAGCACCCCCGCCAAAAAGGCCGCCGTCAAGGAAAGCGTCATACCCCCCATCCTAAGGCAGGGTGAGCCAGGGGAAGCGGCGCTTGGTCTCGGGGTCCAGCTCCAGAAGCTCCCGGGCGGGCATCCGGATCTCGGAGAGGGTCTTCTGGTTCACGGGGGTGCCGGCGTCAATGATCCCGTTCATGTAGAGGAGGAAGGCCACGAGGTGGTAGACCTCCTCGTCCGTCAGCGTCCCCGCCTGGCCGAAGGGCATGGCCCGGCGGATGTAGTCAAAGAGCGTGGTAGCGTAGGGCCAGTAGTTGCCGATGGCGTACTCCACGGGCTCCGTGTCCGGGGTGATGGGGAAAGGCTCGGAGACCAGGCGGTTGAAGGGATACCCCTCCCCGTTCTCCCCGTGGCAGGAAGCGCACTTCTGGGCGTAGATCCTTTGGCCCTCCTCCACCCTCCCCTCCCCGGGAGGAAGGCCGCGGCCGTCGGGCAGAACCACGGGCCTAAGGTCGTACTGGCGGGCGAGCTCCTCGGAGATGGGCGTGCCCAGGCCGTAACGCGCGGCCAAGGCGAGGCCCAAGGCGGCGAGGAGGGCCCCCCAAGCGAGGGCGCGCCTAAACATCCAACACCTCCCCATCGCACCCCCCCACGGGGCCGACCGGGGCGAAGGCCCCTTGGCCCAGGGGGCGGTCGCCGTTCACCACCCGGCCGTCCGGCAGGATCCGCCAAGCCTGGATGGCGTTGTAGTGGTAGCGGTTGTTCCGGCTCCAGCGGCGGAAGAACTCCTCCCGGGTGGGCTGGGTGTTGCCCTTCTCGTCCCAGGCCCGGCTCCAGAGGACCACCTCCTTGCCGTCCCAGTACCAGGGGAGCTTAAAGCGGACGAAGGCGTAGGGCTCCACGGGAGGCTCGAGGGTGGCCTGCCGCCAGGTCTTGCCCTCGTCAAAGGAAACCTCCACCTTGGCGATGCGGCCGAAGCCGCTCCAGGCCAGGCCCCGGATCTCGTGGAAGCCGGGCTGGACCCGCTGGCCCCCGGAGGGGTAGGTGATGATGGACTGGGGCTCCATGACCCAAGTGAAGGCGAGGACCCGCCCGTCCGCCATGACGTCCGTGTATTCGCTGGTCTCGTCCTTGGCCATGGCGGGCAGGTCCGTGACCAGGATGCGCCTCAGCCACTTCACCTGGATGCTCCCCTCCCACCCCGGCACCACCAAACGCACGGGATAGCCCTGCTCAGGCCGAAGCGCTTCCCCGTTTTGCGCGTAGGCCACGAGGACGTCCTCCATGGCCTTCTCCAGAGGGAGGGAACGGGTGTACATGGCGGCGTCCATCCCCTCGGGGATGAGCCACCTGGCCCCAGGCTTCACCCCCGCCTCCTTGAGGAGGAGGGCCAGGGGCACCCCGGTCCAGCTGGCGTTGGAGGCGAGGCCGCGGCTGCGGGTGGCGGTGAGCTCGGGGTCCGGGGGGTTGCGGTAGCCGTTTTGCCCGTTCCCGGCGCACTCAATGAAGTAGGTGCGGGTCACGGAGGGGAAGCGCTTCAGGTCCTCCAGGGTGAGGACCAAAGGCCGCTCCACCATCCCGTGGATCACCAGGCGGTAGTGCTTGGGGTCCACCTGCGGGGCCCCGGCGTGGTGGCGCTCAAAGTGGAGGCCGTTCGGGGTGATGACCCCCTCCAGCCGCTCCAGGGGGGCGAAGCTCGCCCCCGAGTGGCGGGTGCGGAGGTTGGGGGAGATGTAGCGCACCACCCCGGCCTCAAAGGGGCTCCGCTCCCCGTATTCGGCGAGGGGCGCCCCCAGGGTCTTGGTGGGGGCGAAGGTCTCCTCCGTCCAGGGAAGCCCCTGGGCCTTGGCCTTGAAGAGGCCCAAAAGCCCCCCTGCGCCCAGAATCCGGAAAAACCTCCTTCGGTCCATATACCCTCCTAGCGTATTCTATTCCCGCAAGGGAACCCCCCGCCCCTAAAGGGGCGGGGGTAAAAAGCCCTTAGGCCGGGCCGAACATGTCGTTCCAGAGGCCCAAGGCCCAGCCGATGGCCGCCTCGCCGTTCGCCTTGGAGCGCTGGTTGTCCACCTGGCTTTGCGCCTGGATGCGCTTCTCCGCCTCGTCCCAGGAGTAGTTGGCGGAGACCCAGATGGCCTCCTCGGAGTCCACGAAGGAGTAGCAGATGTTGGTGGGAAGCTCCGGCGGGATCTCGGCGAGGGGCTTCCCCTTGAGCCTCTCCGTGAGGTGGCGGGCCACGATGGTGCCGGAGACGTAGGCGATCATGCCGCTTTTGGGGTAGGGGGTGTTCCCGGTGATGTCCCCGACCAGATAGATCCGGTCGTCGGCCTCGGAGAGGAAGTAGGGGATGCGGACGTTGGCCCACCGCTCCCCAAGCCCCGCCTGGCGCACGATCTCCGCCGCCTTCATGGGGGGGATGACGTTGGCCAGGGTGAAGGGAACATCCCCGAGCTCGGTCTTCACCACCTTCTTCTCGTAGTCCAGGCCGGTGATGCGGGTGTTGGGGACATACTCCAGGTAGTCCTTGTAAAGCTCGTTGTAGGCGGCGAGGAACCCGGGGGCCTTGGAGAGGGGCTGGGGGTTAGCGTCCAGGACGATGACCTTCCCCTTCACCCCCTTGGTCTTGAGCCGCCAGGCCAGCATGGCCGCCCGCTCGTAAGGCCCAGGGGGGCAGCGGTAGGGGGGGCGGGGGAATGTACATGACGAGCTCACCCCCGGTCTCGTCAAACTGGTCCAGCATGCGGCGGAGGGCGACGTGCTCAAAGGGCTTGAAGCCCACGGGCAGGAAGGGCTTGGCCTCCTCGTAGCCGGGGATGGCCTCGTACATGTAGTCAATGCCGGGGGCGAGGACCAGGAAGTCGTAGGCCAGGTACCCCCCCGTGGTGCGCACCAGGCGGCGCTCCCGGTTGATCTCCAGGACCTTCTCCTGGACGAAGATGACCCCGTCCTTGACCACGTTGGTGTAGTCAAAGACGAGCCACTCCAAAGGCTTCACCCCGGCGAGGAAGAGGTTGGACATGGGGCAGGACATGAAGATGGGCTTCTGCTCCACGAGCACCACCTCCACCCCGGGGTTCTGCTGCTTGACCTTGCGGGCCACCGTGGTCCCGCCCCAGCCGCCCCCCACCACCACCACCCGGGGGGCCCGGGAGCGGGGGAGGAGGGTGGGAGGGCTCGCGTAGAACTCCTGGGCGAAGCCCTTGCCCAGGGTGCCGGCCGCCGCCAAGGCGGCCCCCGCCTTCAACAGGTCCCTGCGCTTCACCTTCGCCATACCTCACCTCCTTACTTATTGCCCAGGGCGGTAAGGCTTCCCGCCCACGGACTCCAGCACCTCGCCCATCACCTGCCGGGCCTCCTGGAGCATCCCCACCGCCTCCGAGCCCGGGACGCCGGGCATGATGGTCATGAGCATGGGTTCAATGGCCCCCACCAGGACGTCCTCCCCCATGGACATGGCGAAGAAGCGGCAAGGGGCGGCGAACCCCCCGGCGGGCTGGGTGAGGAACATGATGCGGGCCCACTCGCTCTTGCAGGGCATGATCACCGTGACCGGGCCCACCCGCACGTGGGGCAGGAGGTTCAGGCCCCTCGAGGTGAGCTCCGTCTCCACCAGGAGGACCACCTCCTCCACGCTGGCCTGGGGGACCCGGTAGAGGAGGGCGGGCATCAGGCCGCTTTGCGGGTCCGGCATCGCGGCGGGGGCCACGCGGCGCACCAGGCCGAGCCTCCCCAAGGCCGCCTGGAGCCTGAGGCCGAGGTCCCGCACCGCCCCCTCGTAGACCCCGAGCATCCCGAAAAGGAGGTGGGGGTCAAAGGTGCCCACCAGGTAGCGCTCCCCCTCCCCCGTCAGGAAGACGGTGGGCGGGAGGACGATGGCCGCCATGGGGTTCTTGCTCACGGCGGCCACACTCCCCTTCTCCGGCTTCAGGACGATGAGCCGGTACTCGGGGAAGCCCGGGCCCGTCACCTGGCGCACCTGCTCGCCCAGGTTCAAGACCCGGTCCACCTGCAGGCCCGCCGCCTCGAGGGCCTTAAGGGCCCTCGCCTCCACGTCCTCCAAGGAACCCTCCACCTCCACCACCAGGGCCTGGGCCAAGGCCAGGCCCAGCGCCGCGAGAACGGCCACCAGGATCCTTTTCATGCTCCCTCCACCGGAAGGCCGGCGTCCAGCCAGCCCTTGAAACCGTGGGCGATGTTCTTGGCGTTCCTGTAGCCTTTGGCCTGCAGAAACGCCGCCACCACCGCGGAGACGCTCCCCGAGTTGCAGTAGACGAGGATCAGGGCCTCCTTATCCCGGGGAAGCTCCCCCAGGCGGTCCGGGACCTCCCCGGCGTAGATGTGCACCGAGCCCGGAATGTAACCCCGCGTCCTCTCCTCGGCGGTGCGCACGTCCAGGACGAAGGGCTCAAAGAGGAGGAGGTCGTAGGCCTCCGTGGGGTAGACGAGGTAGCCCGCCGGGGGCACCGCCTTGAGGAAGCGGCCGAAGGCCTCGGTCCAGTCCTCCCCCGCCCCGCCCTGCCCCCGGGCCAGGGCGAGGAGGGGGAGGAGGGCCAAGAGGTCCCGCCGGCGCATGGCTACCTCGTGAAGAAGGGGAGCTCCAGGAAGGCCTGCCCCGCCTTGGTGGCCTCGGCCAGGATGTAGGTGGTGAGGGCGATGTGGGCCTCCGAGTAGAACTCGGGTTTGGGGATGCCGATGGACTCGTAGCAGAAGTCAATCCGGTCCTGCATGGTGTAGAGCTTGTCCTCCTCAAAGCGGTAGGCGGGCCACTCGTTGCCGAGGCCCTGCCTGGGGCTCCGCACCGGGGAAAGCCGCACCCTTTGGCCCGCGTACTGCTCGTGGCAGACGGCGCAGCTCATGTCCCGGGGCCCGGCGCGGGTGTACCAGAGCTCCCGCCCCAGGTTGTACATGGCGATCTCCTGGGGGTGCTTGGGCACCACCTGGATCTTGGCCTTGCTGGACTTGGAGGCGATGAAGGTGGTGATGGCCCGCACCTCGTCCCGCTGGATCTCCTCGGGCTTGAAGCCCTGGACCCGTTGCATGCAGGTGTAGACCCTGGTCTCCAGGTCCTCCACCCGGCCCGTGTCGGGGAAGTACTTGGGCAAGACGGCGTAGACCCCTTCCAAAACCCCCTTGCCCAGGCCGAAGTCGCACTCCTCCAGGGTCTTGCCCGAGGGCCCTTTCCGGTAAAAGAGCTCCTTCCCCTCCTCCACGAAGAGGTCGCCGGGGAGGACGCCGAAGGTCTCCAGGTACATCTCCCGCTGGCGCATGGCCTCCTCAAAGGGATCCAGGGGCTTGTTTTGTTGCGTGTAGGCCACAAGCCCCCCAAGCGCCCCCAGGGCCACCCCGGCCAGCAGGATCAGACGCTTCTTCCGCACGCTCACGGCTCACCTCCGGTTGATGGGGGATTCGGGGTCCAGGAGGAAGGCCACCAGGTCAGCGGTCTCCTCGGGGGTGAAGAGGCCGTGCACCCCGCCCCGGTACATGAGGGAACAGGGGACGAAGGCCCAGGCGTTGTAGATCTTCTCGTAGGTGTAGCGCACCACCGCCTCCGAAAGGCCGCGCTCGCCGTAGCCCGTGAGGCTTGGCCCCATGGTCCCGTAGGCGACCTCCCGGGGGTCCCCTTGGTGGCAGGCGTAGCAGTTGCCCCGCTTGGGGTCGGTGAAGACCTTCTCCCCGTTCTTCCAGTCGCCCATGAGCTTCCCCGAGGCGGGGTACTTGATGAGGGCCCTTTGCTCCGCGAGGAAAGCCGGGACAAGTTCAGGGGGAAGCCTGTCGCGGTACTGCGTACAGAGGGCCTGGGCCTTGTCCTGGGAGAGCATCACCTGGGCGAAGGCCTCGCCCCCCGTCTGGATGGCGGCCTCGAGGCGGGCCCGAAAAGGCCCCTGGGAAAGCCCCAGGCCCAGGAGCAAAACCCCTACAGCCAAAACCGCTTTTCCCTTCATTCCCACACCTCCGGCAAGCGGTAACTGCGCCCAATGACCTTCACGTTGGGCTCGGGCCGGACGCGCACCCGGCCCACGGACCTCAAGTACTCGGCGAGGACCTCGTAGATGGGCTTGGGTTCGTACCCCGGCTTGGCCTCGCCCACCCGCTGGAGCCTCCCCCCGTAGGCGGCGACCAAATAGCGGCGGTTCGGGTCCAGGGGCCTGCCCCCCACCTCCACCTCCCGGATCCTTGCCCCGGTGGGGGCATCGGGGTCCAGGACGTAGCGGAGGCCGAAGACCCGGCTCACGTCCCCCCCCTGCTGGTAGAAGGGGTCCGGGGTGAAGACGTTGCTGGCGATGTCCTCCAGGACCGCCTTGATCTGCTCTCCCCGGAGGTAGAAGAGGTAGAGCTCGGGGTAGGTGAAGCCGGTGTAGGCGTAGAGGTGGTCCCAGGTGATGGCCTGCCCCGGCAGGATGGTGGTCCCCCAGCGCACCGCCGGGCTGAAGACCACCTCCACCTCAGGGTAAATGGCCCTCACCGCCTCCCCTACAAGCTGGTCCCAGGTGGAGTAGAGGGTGTCCCGCTTGTAGAGGAGGGTCTCGGAAAGGGCCAAGGGGGTGAAGAGGTGGTCCTGATGGGGGGCGAGCTGGGCCTTGAGGAAGGCCTCCACGTCCTCGGCCTTGGGCAGGTGCTCCGCGAGAACGGGGAGCACCCGCACCCGGAGGTTGGCGATCCCCCCCTTCCAGAGCTTCAGGTCCACCCGCATCAGGGCCTTCCCGGCGGCGCTCCCCGCCACGATCCAGGTCTTCCCCACCCGCCAGGGCCTGGGGGTGAGGTCGTGGGTGTGGCCGGAGAGGATGAGGTCAATCCCCTGGATCCGCCCCGCCAAGGCGGCGTCCAGCTGCATCCCGTTGTGGGAGAGGAGGACCACGGCGTTCGCCCCCTCGGCGCGGGCCTGGTCCACCGCCTCCTGGAGCCGCCTCTCGTCCAGGGCGAAGGAGAGGCCCTCCGTAAAGGCCTCGGGGTGGGAGACCTTGACGTAGGGGTAGCTCGCCCCCACCACCGCCAGGGCGTAGGGCCCCACCCGGTGGATGCGGTAGGCGGGGAAGAGGGGGTCGCCGAAGAGCTCGTCCACGATGTTGTAGGAGAGGAACTCTCCCTGGAAGAGCCCAAGGAGCTCCTCCACGCGCTCCCGCCCCAGGGTCCACTCCCAGTGGGAGACCATGTGGTCCACCCCCACGAGGTTCTGCCACCGCACCGGGGCCTCGCCCCGGGTGAGGAGGGAAAGCCCGGAGTTGGTCCAGGTGTCCCCGCCGTCCAGGACCAAGGCCTTACCCCCTTCCGCCTCCACCCGGGCCTTCTGGTCGCGGATGAGGGCGGTGAGGGCGCCCATCCCCCCTATGGGCCCGAAGGTGCGGGCGAGCTCCACGAAGTCCACGTGGGAGAGGAGGTAGGCGAGGGGCGTGCCCCGCTCCACGCCGTAGTAGCGGAGGATGGCCTCTCCCGTGAGGTAACCCGGGCGGCCCATGAGGGGCTTGGGGGCGATGAGGTTCGGGGGCTCCATGAAGTAGTGGGGGAAGGCTTGGGCATGGAGGTCGGAGAAGAAGAGGAGGGTGGCGTCCCCGTAAGGGGGGAGGTCGTAAAGGGACCTGGGGTCCTCGAGGGCCCGGGCCCAACCCCTAGGCCCCAGGACCGCCAGGGCGGAAAGAAGCTGAAGGAGCTCCCTGCGGTTCATCTAGACCCCACCGCCGGCTTGGTGTTGAAGTCGCTTTCCGGGTCCAGGAGGTAGGCCACCACGTCGGCGATCTCCTCGGGGGTGAGGAGGCCCTGGGCCCCGAAGCGGTACATGACGGTGCAGGGGAAGTAGGCCCAGGCGTTGTAGATCACCTCGTAGGTGTACCGCTGCACCGCCTCCGACTGGCCCCGATTGAGGCCGTACTTCTCCAGGCTCGGGCCCACGTCGCCCCCCAGGTGCTCGGGGGAGCCATAGTGGCAGGAGAAGCAGTTGGCCTTCTGCAGGTTGTTGAAGATGGCCCCGCCCTTCCTCCAGTCCCCCATAAGCTTCCCGGAAGCGGGGTACTTGATCAGGGCCCGCTGCTCTTCCAGGAACTTGGGAAGGAGGTCGGCGGGGAGGCGGTTCCGGTGGATGGAGCAGAGGGCCTGGTCGGGGCGCTGGTTGACGAAGACCTCGGCGTAGGCCTTACCCCCGTCCTGAATCCGCTTCAGCTCCTCCTCGGTGAAGTAGCGCTGGGCCAGGGCGAAGGCCAGGGCCAAGGCAAAAAGGGCTACGAGAACCTTCCGCATGCTCCCTCCTCACCGCACAAAGGCGGGCCACTCCTCCACCACGGCCCCGTTGTTGTTGTAGGCCAGGAAGAGCTCCAGGGCCAGGATGGGCCGGGAGTAAAGGGCGGGCGGGGGGTGGGCGATGTTGCCGTAGCAGGCCCGGATCCGGTCCTGCATGGTCCAGGCCTGGTCGTTGGAGTAGCGGTAGGCGGGCCAGTGGGTCCAGGACTTGTCCTTGCCCAGGACGTCGGCGTAGGGCAGGACCCCGGCGCGCCGGCCCACGTAGGTCACGTGGCAGGTGGCGCACCCCACGTCCCGGGCCCCGCTCCGGGCATAAAAGAGCTTTTCCCCGAGGGCGTAAAGCTCCCGCTCTTCGGGGAAAAGCAGGCGGACTTGGATCCTGTGCCCCGTGGACTTGCTGGCGATGTAGAAGGCGACGGCCACCACCTCGGAGCGCTTCACCTCTTCGGGCTTGAAGCCCTGGACCCGGGTCATGCAGGTGACGATGCGGCTGTCCAGGTCCTCAACCCGGTTCGTGTCCAGGAAGTAGCGGGGAAGCCTGGCCGCCGCCCCCTCCAGGACCCCCTTTCCCAGGCCGAAGTCGCACTCGGCCATGGTCTTGCCGCTCGGGCCCTTGCGGTTAAAGAGCTCCTCCCCTTGGGCCACGATGAGCTCCGTGGGGAGGATGCCCGCAGTCTCCAAGAGGAGTTGCTTCTGCCGCTTGGCCTCCTCCCTAGGGTCCACGTCGCCCTGGGCCAAGGCCACCCCTAGAAGGAGGGCGGCGAGCAATAAACCCAGGCCCTGGCGCATAACCAAAACCTCCCTTCCATAAGGTGCCCGGGGGTCCCCGGGCACCCCCTTTAGGCCAGCTCCAGCTTGACCGAAGCCTCGCCCGTGTCCCCGTCCGTGTCCTTGAGCTTGAGGGTGAAGGTCCCCGCCTTCTCCGCCTTGAACTTAAAGGCGTAGAGGGGGTTGGCGCTGGTGGAAGGCCCGGGCCGGGCCTCCGCCACCTTTTTCCCCTCAAAGTAGACCTCCACCAGGTTGATGTACTTGGCGGGGATCAGCTTCCCCTCGGCGTCCCGGCGGGTGCCGGGCTCGTTGGGATGCTGGGCCACCACCTGAAGCCGGAACTCCTCGCCCGCCTTGGGCTTGGCGGGGTTTAGGCGCGCGATGGTCCTAAAAGGCATGCCGCACCTCCCTTAACCGCAGCCCCCCACGGTGACGCGGGTGCTCGCCGAAGCCAGAAGGAGCTTCCCGTCCTGGGTCTCCACCACCGCCCGGACGGCCGTGGTCTCCGCCAAGCGGACCCGGGTGGCGTAGTAGGGCTCCGCCTCCATGGGCATGAAGGCGAAGATGTGCGGGGTGGGGTTCTTGTCGGCGAAGAGGTGGATGGCCTTCACCTGCCCCTTGGGCAGGGCCACCTCCACCTCGGCAGGCACGTTGGCCCCGCTTTCGGCAATGGCCGGCATGTTGAGCTTCACCGCGTCCGAGGGGGTAAGGTCCTTAAAGCCTTTGCCGAAGACCTGCTTGAGCGCCTTCTCCAGGTTCTCCAGGTCCTCGCCCTCGAGGCCCTGGGCCCTTGCGGGAAGCCCCGAGAGGGCCACGGCCCCAAGGGCCGCGCCGGTCGCCTTCAGAAACGCTCGCCTATTCACACGCACCTCCCTTGGCACACATCTGGCGAAGCTCCTTGAGGAACTCCGCCCGGGGCCGGCTGCCAAAGAGCCGGCCCACCTCTTCCCACGCCCCCGCCTTGGGGACGAGGAAGACGAAGGTCGGGGTGCCCGGCACCCGGAAGCGCCGGGCGAGCTCCTGGCCCTCGGGGGTGTCCACGCTCACCGAGGCCACCACAAAGCGGGCCTCCAGGAGGCGGCTCACCCCAGGGTCGGAGAGGACGAAGGTGTTCATCTGCTGGCAGTAGGGGCAGTGCTCGCTGTGGAAGTAGACCATCACCATCCGCCCGTGGGCCTGGGCGAGGGCGAGGGCCTCCGGGTAGGGATACCAGCGGCCGAAGTCGGGGAGGGCCCAGGCCCAAAGCAGGAGGGCCGGGAGGAGAAGTGTGTACATCTTCCGCATACGGTACACCGCCAGGGTACCCCACAAGGACATTTGTACCTTACCACATCCCCCACGGGGGTTCAAGGGCCCCGGCCGCCTACCTTAAGGCCCGCTTAACCCCACTCCCCTTGACGCCGCCCAGGGCGGGCCTCTACCCTATACCCCGGAGGGTAAAGATGAAGCGAACCCTGATGGCTCTCTTCCTGCTCGGCGGCCTGGCCCTGGCCCAGGCGGACGGCGCCAAGCTCTACGCCCAGTGCGCGGGGTGCCACCAGGCAAACGGCCAGGGCATCCCCGGGGCCTTCCCGCCCCTGGCGGGCCACGTGGCGGAGATCCTCTCCAAACAGGGGGGACGGGAGTACCTCATCAAGGTGCTCCTCTGGGGCCTCCAGGGCCAGATTGAGGTGAAGGGCGTGAAGTACAACGGGAACATGTCCGCCTTCAACGGCCTCAAGGACGAGGAGATCGCCGCCGTCCTCAACCACATCGCCACCGCCTGGGGCGACGACAAGAAGGTGAAAGGCTTCAAGCCCTTCACCGCCGAGGAGGTGAAGAAGCTCCGGGCCCAGAAGCTCACCCCCCAGCAGGTGCTGGAGGAGCGGAAGAAGCTCGGCCTGAAGTAAATACCACCCCATGCTGGCTTGCGCCGGCATGGGGGCCCTGGTAAAAGCGAAAACGAGGCCTGGGGAGTACCCCAGGCCCTTCCGGTTTAATGGGAGGGTGCTGGAGCTCTACTTGGAAAAGGCCTTCCCCGGGTTCCGCCTCTCCGTGGAGCTTTCCGTGGCCGAGGGGGAGACCCTGGCCCTCCTCGGGCCTTCGGGAAGCGGGAAGAGCACCCTGCTCAGGCTCATCGCCGGGCTCCTTAGGCCCGATGGGGGCTTCGTGCGCTTCCTCGGGGAGGACCTCACCCCCCTTCCCCCGGAAAGGCGGAAGGTGGGCTTTCTCTTCCAGGACTACGCCCTCTTCCCCCACCTCACCGTGGCGGAAAACGTGGCCTTTGGCCTTTTGGAGGCCCGCTGGCCAAGGGAGGCGAGGGAGGCCCGGGTGCGGGAGCTCCTTAAGCGCATGGAGCTCACCCCCCACGCCCGGAAGCGCCCCCACGAGCTTTCGGGCGGGGAGCAGCAACGGGTGGCCCTGGCCCGGGCCTTGGCCCCTAGGCCCAGGCTCCTCCTCCTGGACGAGCCCTTAGGGGCCCTGGACCTGAGGCTTCGGGAAGAGCTCCTCTTCTTCCTGCGCCGGACGCTAAAGGAAGAGGGGGTCACCGCCCTCCTCGTGACCCACGACCAGGGGGAGGCCTTCCTCCTCGCCCACCGGGTGGCCCTTCTGCGCGAGGGGCGGCTCGTCCAGGTGGGCCGGCCCGAGGAGGTCTACGCCCGCCCCAAGGACCTATGGGCCGCCCGCTTCCTGGGGCACAAGAACCTCCTCTCCCCCGGGGAAAGCCAGGCCCTAGGCCTTCCCCCAAAGGCCCACCTCCTCCCCCCAAAGGCCCTCGCCCTTGGAGGAGGCCTGGAGGGGGTGGTGGAGGAGCGGCTCTTCTTCGGGCCCCGGGTGGGGCTTTGGGTGCGGGTGGGGGGGGTTAGGCTCTACCTCGAGGCCCCCGAGGGCCCGGAAGAGGGCGCCCCCATAGCCCTCCGCCTGGACCCCGCCCAGGCGGTACCCTTGGAGGGATGAGGCGCTTCGCCCTCCTCTTGGGCGGCCCCCTCCTGGCCACGGAGGCCCTTAAGGAAAGGCTTAAGGGCTACCGCCTCCTGGCGGCGGACTCCGGCGGGCGGCACGCCCTCGCCTTGGGGCTTTCCCCGGAGCTATGGCTTGGGGACTTTGACTCAAGCCCCCCCTGGCTCCAGGAAGCCCTTTCCGCGCCCAAGGAGGTCCTGCCCCGGGAGAAGGACCTCACGGACGGGGAGGCCCTCCTCCGGAAGGCCCTGGAGCTTGGGGCGGAGGAGGCCCTCCTCCTGGGGGCTTTGGGCGGGCGGCTGGACCACACCCTGGCCCACCTGGAGCTCGCCTTCCTCCTCCTGGAAAGGGGGGTGCGGGTGGAGCTCACGGACGGGCTCGCCCGGGCCTTCCCCCTCCTTCCGGGCCTCCACGCCTTTTCCCTGGAGCCCGGAACCCCCTTCAGCCTCCTCCCCTTCCCCGAGGCCGCCCTGGGGGTGGAGGGGGCGCGGTGGGACCTTCCCCCCACCCCCCTCAAGGCCACCACCCTCACCCTGGAAAACCAGGCCCTGGGGCCCATCCGGGTGCGGGTGGAGGCGGGCCGGGCCCTCCTCTACCTGTTTTAGCCCAAGGGGGTGTGCCCCAGGCCCTCGAGGACGGCCCAGACCCGCCCGCTCCAAAGGTCCTCCGGCCCGAGGAAGAGCTGGACCCGCTCGGCCACGGCCTGGGCCCCGGGGGCGAAGGCCAAGGCGGCGTGGTAGGGCTGGGCCAGGTCCAAAGGCGGGCGAGGGGTGTTCAGGAGGAGGAGGTCCACCCGGAGGACCAAGGCCCGCACCTCCTCGGGGCGGAGGGCCACCCGGCCCCGGAGGGGGGCGGGGAGGCGGGCGAGGAAGGCGTCCCCCTCGGCGTAGCTTGGGGCGGCCACGTGGACCTCGCCGAGGCCCCGGAGGAAGGGGGCGAGCTCAAAGCGGAGGGGCCCAAGCCACAAGGCCCGGGCCCCGGGGAAGCGCTGGGCGAGGAGCCGCTCCAGGGCCACGCCTTCCGTGTACTGGCCGAGAAGCCCCCCGCCCGTGGGGACGAGGAGGTCCACCCGCCTGGCCTTTTCGGCCTCGGC
The DNA here is from genome assembly GCF_019974155.1 of Thermus thermophilus. Taxonomy (NCBI): domain Bacteria; kingdom Thermotogati; phylum Deinococcota; class Deinococci; order Thermales; family Thermaceae; genus Thermus; species Thermus thermophilus. The sequence continues at coordinate 465,573 of NZ_AP025158.1, read as the reverse complement.
CTCGAGGCGGACCCCCTCGGGCACGGAAACGGCCTCCTCCAGGACCGCCCCAGCGAAGCCGAGCCCTCTGAGGCAGGGGAGGAAGGCCTCCCACCCCTCCTCCATGGCCACGGGGTGGAGGAAGAGGGGCAGGCGGGCCGCGGTCACCTGGGCGAGGAGGAGGTCAAAGAAGCCGCCCCCGCCACGGTGGAGGTAGAGGAGGGGGCGGGGGGTGGAGGCAAGCGCCCTCATGCCGGCTTAAGCTCCGCGTACTTGAGGGAAAGGCGCTTGAGCCCAAACCCCTCAAAGTGGACCGTGACCTCGTCCCCCTGGGCCGCCACCACGGTGCCGGGGCCGAAGCGGGGGTGGACCACCCGCTCCCCGCCCCGGAAGGCCCCGGGCCTCGGGCGATGGGGGGGCGGGGAGGGCGGGCGCCGGTAGGGGTCGTACACCTCGTAAAGCCCCTCCTCCACCTCCTCCAGGAAGCGGCTCGGCCGGGCGGGCTCCCGCCTGCCGTAGACCTCCCGCTCCTCGGCGTGGGAGAGGTAGAGCCTCTCCTGGGCCCGGGTGATGCCCACGTAAAAGAGGCGGCGCTCCTCCTCGAGGCCCTCGAGGGTGCTTAAGGAGTTGCGGTGGGGCAGAAGCCCCTCCTCCACCCCCACGAGGAAGACCACGGGGAACTCCAGCCCCTTGGCGTTGTGCAGGGTCATGAGGGCGACCCTCCCCTCCGCCTCGGTGGGCTCCTCCGCCCTGGCGGTGAGGGCCACCCGGTCCAGGAAGTCCTGCAGGTCCTCCGCCTCCTTGGCCGCCCTGAGGAGCTCCTCCACGTTCTCCAGGCGGTCCTCGGCGTCCTCGGGGTAGGCCTCCCGGAGGTAGGCGGGGTAGTCGGTGGCCTCGAGGAGGTGGCGGAAGAAGGCCTCGGCGGGGCCGAAGACCAGGTCCTGAAGCTCCTCCACCAGGGCCACGAAGTGCCTCAGGGGCTCGGCGCGGGGGAAGGTCCTGGCCGCCTCCTTCAGGGCCTCCCAGGGAGGAAGCCCCTTCTCCTGGGCGAGGAGCTGCACCCTGGCCCAGGTGGCCGGGCCGATGCCCCGAGGCGGGGTGTTCAGGACCCGCTTCAGGCTCACGGCGTCCAGGGGGTTGAGGGCGAGGCGGGCGTAGGCCAGGAGGTCCTTGACCTCGGCCCTTTCAAAGAAGCCCACGCCGCCCACCACCCGCGCCGGGATCCCCCGCCCCGCCAACGCCTGTTCCAGAAGGCGGCTTTGGGCGTTGGTGCGGTAGAGGACGGCGTACCGGTCCCAGGGGGGGCCGAGGCGGGCGATCTCCTCGGCCACGAAGCGGGCCTCCTCCCGGGCGTCCTCCGCCCGGTAGAGGCGCACGGGCTCCCCGCCCCGCTTCACCGGGCGCAGGGCCTTCTCCAGGCGGAGGGCGTTCTTCACGATCACGGCGTTGGCGAAGCGGAGGATGGCCTCGGTGGAGCGGTAGTTCTCCTCCAGGCGGTAGACCCGGGCCTCGGGGTAGTCCCGGGTGAAGTCCAGGATGTTCTTGATGTCCGCCGCCCGGAAGGAGTAGATCCCCTGGTCGGGGTCGCCCACGGCCATGAGGTTGGCCTCCTCCCCGGCGAGAAGCCGGGTGAAGCGGTACTGGACGGGGCTCGTGTCCTGGTACTCGTCCACGTGGATGAAGCGGGCCCGCTTGCGCACGAGCCTGAGGACCTCCTCGTCCTCCTCTAGAAGCCTCAGGGCATAAAGGAGGATGTCCCCGAAGTCCAAGGCCCCCTGGGCCTTAAGGGCCTCCTGGTAGCGCACCAGGACGTCCCCAAGCCTTCCCCGGGAAAGCCCCGCGTAGTACTCGGGAAGCTCGCCGAGGAGGGCCTCGAGGCCCACGCCCCGGTTCTTCGCCCGGTCCAAAAGGGCCTTGATGGGGCCGGGCCGGGCCGAGAGGGCGAGCTCCTTCAGGACCTCCTTGAGGAGGGCGGTCTGGTCGTCCTCGTCGTAGACCACGAAGCCGGGCCTGAGGCCCACCCGCTCCCCGTAGACGCGGAGGATCCTCAAGGCGGCGGCGTGGAAGGTGGAGACCCAGACCTCCCCCGCCCCCGGGACCAGCCCCCGGAGGCGCTCCCGCATCTCCTCCGCGGCCTTGTTGGTGAAGGTGACGGCCAGGATCTCCGAGGGGAAGACCCCCCGGCGGGCGACGAGGTAGGCCACCCGGTGGACCACGGTGCGGGTCTTCCCGCTCCCCGCCCCGGCCACCACCAAGGCGGGCCCCTCAAAGTGGAGGACCGCCTGGCGCTGGGCCTCGTTGAGGGGGGCTAGGAGGGCGTCGCTCACGGGGAGAGTCTACCACGCGCGGGGTAGACTTTAGGGCATGGAGCTTGTGGCCACACAGGACGGCTTCGTAGGGGAGATGGCCCGGGGCTTCACCTTCCAGGCCCTGGGGGAGGTGGCGGCGGGCTTCGGGAAGCGCCTCCAGGCGGAGGGGATCCTTCGGGTGGTGGTGGGGCACGACGCCCGCTTCCTCGCCCGGGAGATGGCGGAGCACGCCGCCGGGGTGCTTGGGGGGCTCGGCCTCGAGGTCCACCTCCTCCAGGGCCCCGCCCCCCTGCCCCTCTTCGGCTTCGCCCTCCGGGCGAAGGAGGCCGCAGGGCTCTACCTCACGGGAAGCCGCAGGCCCTTCGCCTTCCAAGGGGTAAAGCTCCGCCTGGGCCCGGGGAGGCCCCTCCCCGGGAAGGAGGTGGCCCCCACACCCCCCCCTCCCCTGGGGCCCTTCGCCCCGCTGGAGGCGCGCCGGGACTACCTGGACCACCTCCGGAAGAGCGCCCAGGGCCTCGCCCTCAAGCGGGGCGTGGTCTACCTGGACGCCATGGGCGGGGCGGGCGGCGGGATCCTGGGCCAGGTCCTGAAGCGCCTCGAGGCCCCCGTGGAGCTCAGGGAGCTCCACCCCCTCCCCCACCCCCTCTTCTACGGGGTGGCCCCGGACCCGAGGCCGGAGCACCTCAGGACCCTCCGCCTCCTCCTCCGCGAGGCCAAGCCCCCCGCCTTGGGCCTCGCCCTGGACGGGGACGCCGACCGGCTCGGGGTCTACCTCCCCGGGGGGGAGGCCCTCCCCGAGGACCAGGCCCTGGCCCGCCTCCGGGAGGCGGCCCAGGGCCGGGAGGTGGAGGCCCTGGGGGAGGGGGCCTACCGCTTCCCCTGGCACCTGGAGGAGCCCGACCCCTTCCTCGCCGCCCTCCTCCTCATGGGGGTGCTCCTGTGAAGGCCCTCCTGCCCGGCCTCTACCTCCTTCCCGTCCCCATCCCCTACCCCCTGAAGACGGTCAACCTCTACCTCCTCCAGGGGGCGGGGGAGGTGGCCCTCGTGGACACCGCCCTCGGCACCCGGGCCGCCCGGGGGGCTTTGGAGCTCCACCTGGCGGAGCTCGGCCTCTGCTTCCAGGACGTGAAGGCCGTCCTCCTCACCCACCACCACCCCGACCACTACGGCCTCTCCGGCTTCTTTGAGGGCCTGGGGGCCAGGGTCTTCCTCCACGAGGAGGAGTTCGCCCGGGGCCACCGCTTCTGGCTGGAACCCGAGGCCTTCGCCGAGGCCTCTTGGCGGCTCTTCCTGGACCACGGCACCCCGGAAAGCGCCCTCCAGGGCATCCGGGAGACGGTGGAGAAGACGAGGGAGCGGGTCCACCCGCCGCAAAACCCCCTCCCCCTGAGGGACGGGGAGGCGCTGGAGGTGGCGGGGAAGCGGCTTAGGGTCCTCTGGACCCCGGGGCACGCGGACGGGCACGCGGCCTTCTACCTGGAGGAAGAGGGGGTGCTCCTCGCGGGGGACGCCCTCCTGGAAAGGGTCTCCCCCAACGTGGGCCTCTGGGCCTACACCCGGGAAAACCCCCTCAAGGACTTCCTCCGCTCCCTGGACCGCCTGGCGGAACTGGAGGCCAGGGTGGCCTACGCCGGCCACTTCGGGCCCATCGCGGACGTGCGGCAAAGGGCGGAGGAGCTGAAGGCCCACCACCAGGCCCGCCTCGAGGCCCTCCTTGCCTCCCTGGACGGCTCCAAGACCGCCTGGGAACTCTCCCTCCAGCTCTTCCCCCAGGAGCTGGACCCGGCGGGCCGGCGCTTCGCCTTCGCCGAGACCCTGGCCCACCTGGAGTACCTCCGGGAGGAAGGGGCGGTGGGGCGGGAGGGCCCGCCCTACCGGTACTTCCGGCGCTAAGCCCCCTAGCCCTCGGCAGGGTTGCCCCGGGGCAGTCCCCGGGGGTAGACTTTGACCCGGTTCAAGGAGGTGCCATGAAGCCCTGGTACGCCCACTACGATCCCGGGGTCCCCAAGGAGGCCCCCGTGCCCCGGCTCCTTCCCGAGGCCCTGGCGGAAACGGCCCGCCGCTTCCCCAAGAAGGTGGCCCTGGAGTTCCTCGGGCGAAGGCTCACCTACGCGGCCCTCTGGCGCGAGGTGGAGGCCTTCGCCAAGGGCCTACAGGAGGCGGGGCTTAAGCCCGGGGACCGGGTGGCCCTCATGCTCCCCAACACCCCCCAGTTCGTCATCGCCTTCTACGGCACCCTCCTCGCCGGGGGCGTGGGGGTGAACACCAACCCCATGTACACCCCACGGGAGCTTCGCCACCAGCTCAGGGACGCCGGGGCCCGGTTCCTGGTGATCCTGGACCAGCTCCTCCCCCGCTACCTGGAGGTGAAGGGGGAGGTGCCCGTGGAGAGGGTGGTGCGCACGGGGATCCGGGACTACCTCCCCTTCCCCAAGAACTTCCTCTACCCCCTCCTTCTCAGGCGGAAAGGGGAAGCCCCCAAGGCCCTCGAGGGCATCCCTTGGCGGGCCTTCCTCAGGCCCGGAACGCCCCGCCCCGTCCCCCTGGACCTGGACGACCTCGCCCTCCTCCAGTACACCGGGGGCACCACGGGCCTTTCCAAGGGGGCCATGCTCACCCACAGGAACCTCTCCGCCAACGCCCTCCAAGTGCGGGCCTGGATCCCCGACTTCAGGGAGGGGGAGGAGGTGGTCCTCGGGGCCATCCCCTTCTTCCACGTCTACGGGATGACCGTGGCCATGAACCTGGCCCTCCTGGGCGGGGCGAAGCTCGTCCTCCTCCCCAGGCCCGAGATCAAGGCCATCGTGGAGGCCATTGAAAAACACCGGGTCACCCTCTTCCCCGGCGTCCCCACCCTTTACGTGGCCTTCAACAACTTCCCCGGCATAGAGGGGCGGAACCTCAAGAGCGTCCGGGCCTGCATCTCCGGCTCCGCCCCTTTGCCTTTGGAGGTGGCGGAGCGCTTTGAGAGGCTCACCGGGGCCAAGCTGGTGGAGGGCTACGGCCTCACGGAGGCGAGCCCCGTGACCCACTGCAACCCCCTTTACGGCGAAAGGCGCCTGGGGAGCGTGGGCCTCCCCTTCCCCGGCGTGGAGGCCAAGGTGGTGGACGAGGAGGGCAAGGAACTCCCCCCAGGCGAGGTGGGCGAACTCGCCATAAAAGGCCCCAACGTCATGAAAGGCTACTGGAACCGCCCCGAGGAGACGCAAAAGGCCCTCAAAGACGGCTGGCTCCTCACCGGCGACCTCGCCAAAATGGACCAAGACGGCTACTTCTACATCGTAGACCGCAAAAAAGACATGATCATCGCCGGCGGCTACAACATCTACCCCCGCGAAGTAGAAGAAGTCCTCTACCAGCACCCCGCCGTCCAGGAAGCCGCCGTGGTGGGCGTCCCAGACCCCTACCGCGGGGAGACCGTGGCCGCCTTCCTCGTCCTCAAACCCGAGTACCGGGGCAAGGTCACGGAAAAGGACATAGAGGCCTTCTGCCGCCAAAACCTCGCCGCCTACAAGGTCCCCCGCATCGTCCAATTCCGCGAAAGCCTCCCCAAGTCCAGCGTGGGGAAGATCCTCAAGCGGGAGCTGCAAAAGGAAGTGGCGACGAAGCGGTAGAATGCCCCCACGGGCAAGGTCTACAAGAAGGTGGGGCTCGTGGGGACGGGCGGGGAGGGCCTCGAGGCCGCCATCCAAGCCGCCTTGGCGCGGGCGCGAAAGACCCTGTGCCACCTGGACTGGTTTGAGGTGAAGGAGTACCAGGTGGTCCTGGAGGTGGGGGTCCGCTTGAAAGAGTAGGCAGACTTAGCGGCGATCATGGAGAAGCTTGGCACCGAAGACCGCCACAAGGCCTACCTGGCCCTGAGGGCGGTGCTGCACGCCCTGCGCGACCGGCTCACCGTGGAGGAGGTAACCCAGCTCGCCGCCCAGCTCCCCATGCTCATCCGAGGCCTCTACTACGAGGGCTGGACCCCCACGGGCAACCCCCTGAAGGAGCGGCACAAGGAGGCCTTCCTGGCCCACGTGGCCGAGGAGCTCAAAACCCCTTCCGGCCCCGCCGTGGACCCAGAGGCCGCCACCCAGGCCGTCTTCAAGGTCCTTTCCCGGGAGATCTCCCAAGGGGAGCTGGAGGGCATTCTGGGCCTCCTGCCCAAGGAGCTGCGGGCGCTCTGGCCCCAGGCCTAAACGCCCCCGGGCTCCGCCCAAGGGGATGCCCCGGCGGAAAACCCCCGGGGGCTTCGGCCTCAGTCCAGGATGAAGCGGTCCTCCGTCTCGTGCAGGCGCACCCGGTGGACGATGCGCTGGTCCTGGCTCCCTTCCCCCTCCGTCATGGCCACCACGGTGACGTAAGGCCTTAAGGGGCTTTTCAGCACCTTCTTGGTGAGGGTCTCCTCCACCTGGAAAATCCCGGCGGAGTTGTTCATGGTCACCTGGATCTCCACCGGCACCTTTTCCCCCTTGAGGATCCGCACCTCGTCCACGGCCAGGGCGCTGATGGAGTGGATGTCTATGCTCCCAAGCTGGAAGGCCTTCCTGCCCCGGCCTTTGGTGATGTCGGTCCCGTCCGCCACGGCCGTGATCCCCGCCTCAATGGTGAGGGGCTCCGGGGAAAGGTCGTGGCTGTAGATGCCGTGGAGGATCAGGGCCCGGATGGCGGTGCGCTGCTCGGGGTCGGGGTAGAGCTTGTCCAGGATGCGGTTCAGGATGGGAAGGGCGAGGACCACCCCGAAGGCCTCGTGCCCGAAGCGATGGACCTGGTTGCCCAGGTCGTGGAGCATGGTGGAGAGGAGCACGACCACGTAGGCGTCCTCCAGCCCCCCGGCCCCCGACTCCACCGTGTCCAGCCGGACCCCCGCCTCCGAGAGGAGGGCGAGGATGGCCACGCTGGCCGCGCCGGTGAGGAGGGCGTGGACCCGGCCGTGGTCGTTGTACCCCAGCTTGCGCATGGTGAGGTAGTTGGCCATGTTCCATCCGGCGCGGGCCTCGGGGTCCTGGACGAGCATCTCGTAGGCCCTGAGGGCCTTGGGAAAGTCCTTGAGGCGCTCCCGGATGGCCTGGTCGGCCTCCGAGTAAAGCTTGGCCTTGGGGCTCGCTACGTGGAATACGCGCTCCTGCATCCTCCGCCCACCTTACCCCATCCGGGAGGGGAGGGCTTCGGCCCTACTCGCCCTTGAAGCTCGGGGGGCGCTTCTCCAGGAAGGCCCGCACCCCCTCCTTCATGTCCTCGGTGGCGGCGGCGTAGCCGAAGAGGTCGGCCTCTATTTCCAGGGCCTCGGCCAGGTCCAGGCCCTCGCCCCGGACCACGCTCTCCTTGGCCAGGGCCAAGGCGATGGGGGCGTTCTTCAGGATCTTTTGGGCGAGCTTCTTGGCCTCCTCCAGGGCGTCCTCCGCCACCCGGTTCACGAGCCCGAGGAAAAGGGCCTCCTCCGCGTCCACGTGCCGCCCGGTGAAGATGAGGTCCAAAGCCCTCCCCCGGCCGATGAGGCGGGGCAGGCGCTGGGTGCCTCCGAAGCCGGGGATGAGGCCGAGGCCCACCTCGGGGAGGCCCAGCTTGGCGGTCTTGGCCGCCACCCTGAGGTCGCAGGCCAGGGCGAGCTCCAGACCCCCGCCCAGGGCGTAGCCGTTGATGGCGGCGATGGTGGGAACGGGGAGGGCGGCGATCTCGGCGAAGACCCGCTGGCCGAAGAGGGCGTACTCCCGGGCCATGAAGGGGTCCTTGATGGCCGCGATCTCCTTCAAGTCGGCCCCCGCGGCGAAGGCCTTTCCCTCCCCCGTGAAGATGACCGCCCGGACCTCGGGGTCCTGCTGGACCAGCTCAGGGACCTCGGCGAGCTCCTCCAGGAGGCTCTGGGAGAGGGCGTTTAGGGCCTCGGGCCGCTTCAGGGTCACCAGGGCGATGCCCTCCTCCACCTCGTAGCTGAGGTGCTCAAACTCCGGGATCTCCAGGACGAACTCGTGTTCGTGCTCGTGCTCCATGGTTCAAACCTCCAGGACGGCCTCGAGGGCCACCTCCACCATACGCCGAACGCCCTCTTGGAGCACCTCAGGGGGAGCGAGCTCCGGGTCGCCGATGCGGTTGGAGACGGCCAGGATGGCCCCCGTCCGCACCCCCCGCATCCTTCCGAGGAGGAAGAGGGCGCTGGCCTCCATCTCAAAGGCGAGGACGCCGTAGTGGGCCCAGGCCCGGGCCTCCTCGGGGGTGGTGGCGTAGAAGGCGTCCTCGCTGGCGACGAGCCCCACCCGGTGGGGGTAGCCCAAGGCCTCTGCCCGGCGCCAGAGGGCCCGGAAGACCTCGGGGTCGGGCACCGGGGCGTAGGGGCGCCCCTCCAGGTACTGCCGGGTGGTGCCGTCCAAGGGCACGGCCCCCTGGGCCACGATGAGCTCCCCCGGGGCAAGGTCCGAAGAGGCGGCCCCCGCCGTCCCCACCCGGACGAGAACCCGGGCGCCAAGGCGGACCAGCTCCTCCACCACGATGGCCGCCGAGGGGGTGCCCATCCCCGTGGTCTGGACGGAGACGGGCACGCCCTTGTAAAGGCCCGTGTACCCCCAAAGCCCCCGGTGGTCGTTGTACCGCCTGGGGTTTTGCAAAAAGGTCTTGGCGATCCACTCGGCCCGGCCCGGATCCCCGGGGAGAAGGACGCGCTCCGCCACGTCCCCGGGGTGGGCGCGCACGTGGATGGGGCTCATACCGCCAACATACTACAGCCTGAGGGCGGGAAGACCCTCCACCAGGAGCTCGTCGTGGGTGGCGAGGAGGAGGGCCGCCCCCTCCTCCCGGGCCAGGGCCCGGAGGAGGGCCAGCACCTCCCGGGCCTGGCGGCGGTCCAGGCTCGCCGTGGGCTCGTCGGCGAGGAGGAGCCGGGGCCTCAGGTAGAGGGCCCGGGCCACGGCCACCCGCTGCCTCTCCCCCCCGGAAAGGCGCTGGGGCAGGAGGTGGGCCTTCTCCTTAAGGCCGAGGGCCTCCAGGAGGGCCCACGCCCGCCCTCGGTCCACCCGGCCCGCCAGGTACCCGGGCACGAGGACGTTCTCCAGGGCGGTGAGCTCGGGGAGGAGGAAGTGGTGCTGGAAGACGAGGCCCAGAAAGGAAAGCCGCCTCCGGGCGAGGCGCGCCTCAGGAACCCCCCGGATCGCCTCTCCCTCCCAGTAGACCTCCCCCTCCTGGAAGGGGAGGAGGCCCGCCACCAGGTGGAGGAGGGTGGTTTTGCCGCTCCCCGAAGGCCCAAGAAGGGCGAGGGCCTCCCCCGGGCCCAGGGCGAAGGAGAGGCCGCGGAAAAGGGGGCCGTTGCCGTAGCTGTAGCCGAGGCCTCGAGCCTCGAGGACCGGGCGCACCCTCTCATCCTCTAGGCAGAAGATGAAGTTTCCGTTAGACTCTTGGCGGTGGAGGGAAGCCCCCTGTTCCACGGCCTGGCCCCGGAGGAGGTGGACCTGGCCCTGAGCTACTTCCAGCGGCGCCTTTACCCCCAGGGGAAGCCCATCTTTCACCAGGGGGACCTGGGGCAGGCCCTCTACTTGGTGGCCTCGGGGAAGGTCCGCCTCTTCCGCACCCACCTCGGGGGCCAGGAAAGGACCCTAGCCCTCCTGGGGCCGGGGGAGCTTTTCGGGGAGATGAGCCTCCTGGACGAGGGGGAGAGGAGCGCCAGCGCCGTGGCCGTGGAGGACAGCGAGCTCCTCGCCCTCTTCCGCGAGGACTACCTGGCCCTGATCCGGCGCCTCCCCCTGGTGGCCCATAACCTGGCCGCCCTCCTCGCCCGGCGCCTCCGGGAGGCGGACTTGGAGCTTGACCTCCTCTCCTTTGAGGAGGCCCGGAACCGGGTGGCCTACGCCCTCCTCAAGCTCCTCCGCCAGGGGCTTGGCCCCCGTTTCCAGCTCCGCCACCACGAGCTCGCCGCCCTGGCGGGGACCAGCCGGGAAACCGTCTCCCGGGTTCTCCACGCCCTGGCCGCGGAGGGGGTGGTCAGGCTCGGCCCCGGGACGGTGGAGGTGCGGGAAGCGGCGCTTCTTGAGGAGATCGCCTTCGGGCTTGCCTAGGAGGAAGCGGTGCGCCTGCGCGTGGACGTGATCCCAGGGGAACACCTCACCTACCCGGACGTGGTGCTGGTGGTGGACGTGATCCGGGCGACCACCACGGCGGCGGCCTTCCTGGAGGCGGGGGCCGAGGCCTTGTACTGGACGCCTAGCCTAGAAAGCGCCCTCGCCTTCAAGGACGAGGACGTGGTCCTGGCCGGGGAGACGGGGGGGCTGAAGCCGCCCCGGTTTGACCTGGGCAACAGCCCCCGGGAGGCCCTCTCGGCCCAGGTGGCGGGAAGGGTGGTGGTCATGAGCACCACCAACGGCACCAAGGCGGCGCACGCCGCCGCCCGCACGGCCAAGCACGTCCTCCTGGCCTCCCTCTACAACGCCCACGCGGCGGCCCGCCTGGCGAGGGAGCTCGCCACGGAGGAGGTGGCCATCCTCTGCGCCGGAAAGGAGGGGCGGGCGGGCCTGGACGACCTCTACACCGCCGGGGTCCTGGCCGAGTACCTGGGGTTCCTGGGGGAGGTGGAGCCGGAGGACGGCGCCCGGGTCGCCCTCGCGGTGAAGCGGGCCCACCCCGACCCCCTGGAGGCCCTCTCCCTCTCCGCCGCCGCCTTAGCCCTCAAGCAGGTGGGCCTCGAGGCCGACGTCCCCTTCTGCGCCCAGGTGGCCAAAAGCGCCGCCGTCCCCGTCCTCCGGGGCCGGGTGGGCGAGGCCCTCATCTTCAAGCGGGCCTGAGCCTCCAGGCTCCACAAAAGCGCGCCCACGGGGGGAAGCCCTTTTGGTGGGCTTAGCGGGCGGCGAGTCGGGCGTGGAAGCCCAGGCCGAGGAGAATGGGGTCCAGCTCCGGCGCCAGGGCCACGGGGAGGGGCAGGGGAAGGTCGGCGAGGGCCAGGGCCTCGGGCTCGGGGGAGAGGACGAAGAGGGGCACCCCCTTGGCCTTTAGGCCCTCCAGGGCGGGCATGAGGCCGGCCAAGGCCCCGTCCCGCCCCGCCAGGACCAGGAGGGGGAGGTCAGCGGGGAAAAGCTCCTCGAGGGCGGCCACCCCCTCGGCGCGGAAGCCCGCCTCCTTGAGGCGCAAGGCGGCCTCCAAGGCCACGGGATGGGCAAAGCCCGGCCCCAGAACGAAGAGACCCTCCCCCACCTCCAGGCCCTCCCCCCCCTCCAGGGACCGCGCCATGGCCTCCGGCAAGGCAGGAAGGGCCTCCCGCAGGCGGGTCTCCTCCAGGAGGTGGGCGGCCAGCTGGGCCGTGGCCGCAAGCCCGGCAAGGAAGCCTGCGCCCTCCGCCCCGCCCAGGTGGAGGGGGAGGACCGCCTCGGCCGCCCCGGCCAAGGGGCTTTCCTCCCGGCCCACGAAGGCCAGGGTCAGGACGCCCTCCCCCCGGTAGGCCCGCACCAGTTCTGCCGCGCCCGCCCCTTCCCCGGCGAGGTCGTAGGCGAGGAGGAGGCTCGGAAAAGGCGCCTTGGGCCTTGCCCCGTAGAGGGCGAAGAGGGGAAGGGCCAAGGGGAGGACGGGCCAGAGGAGGCGGGCCTCGAGGAGGTGCTTGGCGTAGAGGGCGGCGAGGCCTCCCCGCCCCCGGGCCGCGGCCAGGACGAGGGCCGGGTTCCTGCGGCGGAGAAAGCGGGCGAGGCCTCGCACCTCGGGCGCGTTCTCCTTGAGGAGGCGTTCCACCACCCCCGGGGCTTCCGCGGTCCAAGAGGCCATGGGGCCATGATAGCAAGGCCCATTCCCGCCCTGGGCTCTACCCCCGTCCCCCGAGGGGGTGGTATACTTCCACGGATGGACCGCATCGTCATCCGGGGCGCTCGGGAGCACAACCTGAAGAACATCAGCCTGGAGCTTCCCCGGGGCAAGTTCATCGTCATCACCGGGGTTTCCGGCTCGGGGAAGAGCACCTTGGCCTTTGACACCATCTACGCCGAAGGGCAAAGGCGCTACGTGGAAAGCCTCTCCAGCTACGCCCGGCAGTTTCTGGGCGTGATGGACAAGCCCGAGGTGGAGAGCATTGAGGGGCTTTCCCCGGCCATCTCCATTGACCAGAAGACCACGAGCCACAACCCCCGCTCCACCGTGGGCACCGTCACGGAGATCCACGACTACCTCCGCCTCCTCTTCGCCCGCGTGGGCCAGGCCTACTGCCCCGAGTGCGGCCGCCCCATAGAGAAACAGTCCGCCAGCGAGATCACCGACCGCCTCCTCAGGCGCCCTCCCGGCACCCGGGCCATCCTCATGGCCCCCTTGGTGCGGGGAAGAAAGGGGGAGTACAGGAGGCTCTTTCAGCAGCTCCTGAAGGAAGGCTACGCCCGGGTGCGGGTGGACGGGGTCATCTACCTCCTGGAGGAGGCCCAAGGCCTCAACCTGGAGAAGTACGAGAAGCACGACATTGACCTGGTGATTGACCGGGTGGTCCTGAAGGAGGAGGAGCGCCCCCGCATCGCCGAGGCGGTGGAGCTCGCCCTGCTTCGGGGGGAAGGCCTGCTTAGGGTCCTCTACCCGGACACCGGGGAAGAGGAGCTCTTCTCGGAGAAGTTCGCCTGCCCGGAACACGGCTCGGTCTTGGAGGAGCTTGAGCCCCGCATCTTCTCCTTCAACAGCCCCTACGGGGCCTGCCCCGCCTGCTCCGGCCTCGGCTACCGCCAGGAGTTTGACCCCGAGCTCGTGGTGAACCCCGAGCTCTCCCTGGCCGAGGGGGCCATCCTCCCCTGGTCCCGGGGGCGGGACACGGGGAGGAGCTACCTCTGGGACCGCCTTAGGGCCTTGGCCGAGCACCTGGGCTTTGACCTCAAGACCCCCTTCAAGGACCTGCCGGAGGCGGCGAAGCGCGCCGTCCTCTACGGCCTTCCCGAGCCCTTTGAGGTGGTCTTCCGCCGGGGCGGCAAGGAGACCTTCCGGGTGGAGGTGCGGTACGAGGGGGTGATCCCCTGGCTGGAGAAGCGCTACCAGGAGTCGGAGTCCGAGGGGGTGCGGGAGGCCCTGGAGGGCTTCATGTCCTTAAGGCCCTGCCCCGCCTGCGGGGGCACCCGGTACAAGCGGGAGGTCCTCTCGGTGAAGGTGGCGGGGAGGAACATCGCCGAAGTCTCCGCCCTCCCCGTGCGGGAGGCCTTGGCGTTCTTCCAGGGCCTGGAGGAGAAGCTTTCCCCTTTCCAGGCCCAGATCGCCCGGCCCATCCTCAGGGAGATCGTGGAGCGGCTCGGCTTCCTGGTGGACGTGGGCCTGGACTACCTCACCCTGGACCGGGCGGCCAACACCCTCTCCGGAGGCGAGGCCCAGAGGATCCGGCTCGCGACCCAGGTGGGCTCGGGCCTCACCGGGGTCCTTTACGTGCTGGACGAGCCCAGCATCGGCCTCCACCCCCGGGACAACCAGCGCCTCATCCGCACCCTCAAAAGGCTCCGCGACCTGGGCAACACCCTCATCGTGGTGGAACACGACGAGGAGACCATGCGGGCCGCGGACTGGATCGTGGACATGGGGCCGGGGGCGGGGATCCACGGGGGGGAGGTGGTGGCGGAGGGCCCCCTGGAGGAGATCCTGAAAAGCGAGCGAAGCCTCACCGCCGCCTACCTTCGCGGCGACAAGAAGATCCCCGTGCCCAAGGAGCGCCGCAAGGGGAACGGCAAGTGGCTCGTCCTCAAGGGGGCGCGGGCGCACAACCTGAAGAACGTCACCTTAAGGATCCCCCTGGGCCGCTTCGTGGCCATCACCGGCCCCTCGGGCTCGGGGAAGAGCACCCTCGTCCACGACGTCCTCTACGCCGCCCTGGCCCAGCGGCTCATGCGGGCCAAGACGACCCCCGGGCCCTACGAGGCCCTGGAAGGGGTGGAGCACCTGGACAAGGTCATTGAGATTGACCAGTCCCCCATCGGCCGCACCCCCCGGTCCAACCCCGCCACCTACACCGGGGTCTTTGACGAGATCCGCGACCTCTTCGCCAAGACCCCGGAGGCCAGAAAGCGGGGGTACGGCCCGGGCCGCTTCTCCTTCAACGTCAAGGGCGGGCGGTGCGAGGCCTGCGGCGGGGACGGGACGGTGAAGATTGAGATGCTCTTCCTCCCCGACCTCTACGTACCCTGCGAGGTCTGTAAGGGCAAGCGCTACAACAAGGAGACCCTGGAGGTCAAGCTTAGGGGGAAGAGCATCGCCGACGTCCTGGACATGACGGTGGAGGAGGCCCTGGAATTCTTCCAGAACGTCCCCTCCATCGCCCGGAAGCTCCAGCTCATGGTGGACGTGGGCCTGGGGTACATGAAGCTGGGCCAGCCCTCCCCCACCCTCTCCGGGGGGGAGGCCCAGAGGATCAAGCTCGCCACGGAGCTCGGCCGCAAGGCCACGGGCCGCACCCTCTACATCCTGGACGAGCCCACCACGGGCTTGCACTTTGACGACGTGGCGAAGCTCCTCTCGGTCCTCCACCGGCTGGTGGACGCGGGCAACACCGTGGTGGTCATTGAGCACAATCTGGACGTGGTGAAGACCGCGGACTGGGTGATTGACCTGGGCCCCGAGGGCGGGGACCGGGGCGGGGAGATCGTGGCCGAGGGCACCCCCGAGGAGGTGGCCCTCGCGGGGAGCCCCACGGGGGCCTTCCTCGCCCGGATCCCCGAGATCGCCGCCCGGATCGGGGTGGCGGCGGACTAAACCCCACGCGGGCTTGCGCCGGTCCGGGGGCCCCGGGCGCCCGTGGCGAAGGAAGCGTCAGGGCTGGGCCACCCCCGCCACGTCCACGCCGGCCACGTTCGCCGCGAAGAGGAGCACGGCCCCAAAGGCCTTTTCCGGGTGGCCTGCCCCCAATAGAAACCCGGCGGCGGCCAAGGGGGCCACGGCCTCCATCACCCCCACCAACGCGGCCGGGGCCCCGCCGGCGGCCACCGGCTCCTCGTCCCTCCCACAGCGAAGAGGAGGGCGCGGAGAGGCCTCTCAAACGAGGGCCGCCTCGGGGCGGGGAAGGGGCGGGTTCAGGCGGGAAAGCCACGCGGAGAAGGCCTCGAGGCCCCTACGGTACATGGCCTGCCGCTTCTCCTTCTTGCCCATCCTCCCCTCCACCGGGGGCACCAGGCCCCAATTGGCGTACATGGGCTGGAAGCCCTCCGGGTTCGCCGTGGCCAGGTAGCGCACAAGCCCCCCCAGCAGGCTCTCCTCCGGGGGCACCACGGGGGGAAGCCCCAGGGCCTTCCGCGCGGCGTTGAGCCCGGCGAGGAAGCCCGTGGCGGCGCTCTCCAAATACCCCTCCACCCCGGCCAACACCCCGGCGGCGTAAAGCCCCTCCGCCTCCCTGAACTCCAGGGTCTCGCGAAGGAGCCTCGGGGCGTTTAGGTAGGTGTTCCGGTGCATCACCCCGTAGCGGACAATCTCGGCGTTTTCCAGGCCGGGGATCATCTGGATGAGGCGCTTCTGCTCGGGCCACTTAAGCCCCGTCTGGAACCCCACCAGGCTCCACATCCGCCCCGCCTTGTCCTCCTGGCGAAGCTGGACCACGGCGAAGGGCTCCTTCCCCGTGCGGGGGTCCTTTAGCCCCACGGGCTTCATGGGGCCAAAGAGCAGGGTCTGGTAGCCCCTCCGGGCGAGCTCCTCCACGGGGACGCAGGCCTCAAAGAACTCCAGCTTCTCCCAGTCGTGGGGGGTGTGGCGCTGGGCCTCGAGGAGGGCCTGGTGGAAGCGGCGGTACTCCTCCTCCGTCATGGGGCAGTTGAGGTAGTCGGCGCTCTGGCCGTAGCGGCCCGCGCGGAAGCACTTCGTGAGGTCAATGCTCTCGTAGAGGACGATGGGGCTTGCGGCGTCGTAGTAGGCGAGGAAGTGGTCCCCGAAGCGGCGCCTCAGGGCCTCGGCCAGGGCCTCGGAGGTCAAAGGCCCCGTGGCGAGCACGGTGATCCCGGGGGGGATCTCCCGCACCTCCTCCCGCACCACCTCCAGGAGGGGGTGGCCCGTGAGCCGCTTCGTGATGTAGCCGCTGAACTCCTCCCGGTCCACGGCCAAGGCCCCCCCGGCGGGAACCCGGGCCCTTTCCGCCGCCTCCATGACGAGGCTTCCCGCCTGGCGCATCTCCGCCTGGAGAAGCCCCTTGGCGTTGGTCTCCCCTTCCCCGCCCAGGGAGTTGGAGCAGACGATCTCGGCGAAGCGGTCCGTCCCGTGGGCCGGGGTCATCTTCTTAGGGCGCATCTCAAAAAGGCGCACGGGCACGCCCAGGCGCAAGAGGGTCCAGGCGGCCTCGCTCCCCGCGAGGCCCGCTCCCACCACGTTCACCCGTTCCATCCTTTAGATGGTAGCACCGGAAGGGCTTTTGGAAAAGTATAATGAGCTCCATGGTGCGGCACCGGTTCCGGGTGGAGGAGGTGGAGGCCTTGGGGGCGCTCCACCCCGAACTCCGCCTGGAACTCCTAGACGGCGAGGTCTACGAGATGGCTCCCCCCTCCAGCGAGCACGCGGGGCTATTGGACTGGCTCCTCCATGCGCTTGCCCCCAAGGTGGCGGGGCTTGCCCAACTCCGGGTGCAAAGCCCCTTGCGCCTTTCCGAGGAAAGCCTTCCCCTTCCCGACCTCCTCCTCCTCAGGCCCCGGGAGGACTTCTACACCCAGGCCCATCCCGGCCCGGAGGACGTGCTCCTCCTGGTGGAGGTTAGCCTCTCCACCGAGGCCTGGGACCGGGAGAAGAAGCTTCCCCTCTACGCCCGGGCGGGCCTCCCCGAGGTCTGGCTTCTCACCCGGGAGGGCCTCGAGGTCCACCGGGACCCCGAGGGGGGCCGCTTCCGCCGGCGCTTCCTTGTGGCCAGAGGCGAAAAGATCGCTCCCCTCCTCCTGCCCCAGGCGGAGCTCCTCTTCCAGCCCCCCCTATGAGCCTCGCCAAGCGCATCGTCCCCTGCCTGGACGTCCACGCGGGCCGCGTGGTCAAGGGGGTGAACTTCGTGAACCTAAGGGACGCCGGGGACCCCGTGGAGGCGGCCCAAGCCTACGATGAGGCGGGGGCGGACGAGCTCGTCTTCCTGGACATCTCCGCCACCCACGAGGAACGGGCCATCCTCCTGGACGTGGTGGCGAGGGTGGCGGAGAGGGTCTTCATCCCCCTCACCGTGGGCGGGGGGGTGCGCTCCTTGGAGGACGCCCGCAAGCTCCTTTTGGCAGGGGCCGACAAGGTGAGCGTGAACTCTGCGGCGGTGCGGCGCCCCGAGCTCATCCGGGAGCTTGCCGACCACTTCGGCGCCCAGGCGGTGGTCCTGGCCATAGACGCCAGGTGGCGGGGGGACTTCCCCGAGGTCTATGTGGCGGGGGGGCGGGTGCCCACGGGCCTCCACGCCGTGGAGTGGGCGGTGAAGGGGGTGGAGCTTGGGGCCGGGGAGATCCTCCTCACCAGCATGGACCGGGACGGGACCAAGGAGGGGTACGACCTTAAGCTCACCCGCAGGGTGGCCGAGGCGGTGGGGGTCCCGGTGATCGCAAGCGGCGGGGCCGGGCGGATGGAGCACTTCCTCGAGGCCTTCCAGGCCGGGGCCGAGGCCGCCTTGGCCGCGAGCGTCTTCCACTTCGGCGAGATCCCCATTCCCGAGCTCAAGCGCTACCTCGCGGGAAAGGGCCTCCCCGTGCGGCTAGACTAGGGGCATGGACCTTTCCGCCGTCCGCTTTGACGAAAAGGGCCTCGTCCCCGTGGTGGTCCAAGACGCCCGCACCGGGGAGGTCCTCACCCTGGCCTACGCCAACCGGGAGGCCCTGGAGGAGACCCTAAGGACCAGGCGGAGCACCTTCTTCAGCCGAAGCCGCCAGGCGCTTTGGCGCAAGGGGGAGACCTCGGGGCACACCCAGGAGGTGGTGGAGGTCCTCTTGGACTGCGACGGGGACGCCGTGGTCTACCGCGTCCTCCCCCAAGGCCCCGCCTGCCACACGGGGGAGAGGACCTGCTTCCACCGGGCCCTCCTGGAAGGGGAAAAGGACCTCGGCTTCGTGGTGGGCCAGGTCTACGCCACCATCAAGGAGCGCCTAAGGACCCTCCCCGAGGGAAGCTACGTGGCCCGGATGCACCGGGCGGGCCTGGACCGGATCCTGAAGAAGATCGGGGAGGAGGCGGGGGAGGTGATCCTCGCCGCCAAGAACCAAAACCCCGAGGAGCTCCGCCACGAGGCGGCGGACCTCCTCTTCCACCTCCTCCTCACCCTGGCGGAGCTCGGCCTTGGGCCCGAGGACCTGGCGAAGACCCTCTGGGAAAGGCACCGGCCGCGAAGCCCTTATGATGGAAGCCATGGAAATTGAACGCCGGCTGGTCCTCGAGGTCGTCCGGGTCACGGAGCAGGCGGCCCTGGCCGCGAGCCGCTTCGCAGGCAAGGGGGACAAGGAGGCGGTGGACGAGGCGGGCACCCAGGCCATGCGCCGGGTGCTGAACGAGCTCCCCATAAGGGGCACCGTGGTCATCGGCGAGGGGGAGATGGACGAGGCCCCCATGCTCTACATCGGGGAGGTTCTGGGCCAGGGGGGGCTGGAGGTGGACATCGCCGTGGACCCCGTGGAGGGCACCACCACCGCCGCCAAGGGCCTGCCCAACGCCGTGACCGTGATCGCCATCAGCGAAAAGGGCGGGCTCTTCCACGCCCCCGACATGTACATGGAAAAGCTCATCGTCCCCCCGCCCGCCGCGGGGCTCGTGGACCTCACCTGGCCCGTCTCCGCCAACCTCAAGGCCTTGGCCCTCGCCCTTCAGCGCTCCGTGGAGGACCTGGTGGTGGTGGTCCTGGACCGCCCCCGGCACGAAAGGCTCATCCGGGAGATCCGGGAGGCGGGGGCCAGGGTCAAGCTCATCTCTGACGGGGACGTGATCGCCGCCCTGGCGGCGGCCATCCGGGGCACGGGGGTCCACGCGGTGATGGGCATCGGCGGGGCCCCGGAAGGGGTCTTGGCCGCCGCCGCCTTAAAGTGCCTGGGCGGGGAGATCCAGGCCCGCTTCGTCCCGCAAAACGAGGAGGAAAGGGCGCGGCTCAAGGCCATGGGCGGGGACGAGAACCGGGTCTACCGCACGGAGGACCTGGCCCCGGGGCGGGAGATCGTCTTCGCCGCCACGGGCATCACCGACGGGGACATCCTAGAGGGCGTGCGCTTCTTCGGGGGCGGGGCCAGGACCCACTCCATCGTCATGGGCCACGCCACACGGGTGGTGCGCTTCATAGACTCCATCCACCTCTTTGAGACGGGAGCCCGGGTCACCATCCGGGTCTAAACGGGGAGGCCCCTGGGGCGCTTCCGGGCCGTAAGCACGCAGGGCGCGGAACGCCCAAGCACCCCATGGGGCCTCTTCCCCAAGGACATCCGCCCCGGGGCTTTCGGCGTAGGCTTGGGGCATGGAATTCGGCGTGCCCAAAGAACGGTCGGGCCGGGAGATCCCGGAAAGGCGGGTCCCCCTCACGCCCCAGGGGGTGCGGGAGCTCGTCGCCTCGGGGCACCGGGTCTACGTGGAGCGGGGCGCGGGGGAGGGGGCGGGCTTTCCCGACAAGGCCTACGAGGAAGCGGGGGCCAGGCTCGTGGGCCGGGAGGAGGCCTTCGGCCGCCCCCAGGTGGTGCTCAAGGTGGCCCGCCCCACCCTCGAGGAGGTGGGGCTCATGCGCAAAAACGCCGTCCTCATGGCCTTCCTCCACCTGGCGGTGGCGGAAAGCCCCCTGGTGGAAGCCATGGCCCAAAAGGGCCTCACCGCCATCGGCTACGAGCTGGTGGGCGAGGAGGGCCGCCGCCCCGTCCTAAAGGCCATGAGCGAGATCGCCGGGCGCATGGCCCCCCAGCTCGCCGGGCGGCTCCTCGAGGCCCCTCAGGGCCCGGGCATCCTCCTCTCCGGCCTGGTGGGCATCCCCCCGGCGGACGTGGTCGTCCTGGGGGCGGGGGTTTTGGGCCGGGCGGCGGCGCGGGCCTTTCTGGGCGCGGGGGCCTCGGTCCACCTCCTGGACCGGGCCCTTCCCCCGCTGGAGGAGGCCGCCCGGGAGGCCCCGGGGGCCATCACCGCCCTCGTCACCCAGGACCGCCTGGAGCGCTACGTGGCCTTCGCCGACGTCCTGGTGGGGGCGGTGGCCGTCCCCGGGGAGCGCACCCCCCTTCTCCTCACCCGCAGCCTCCTCGCCCGCATGCGCCCCGGAAGCGTCCTCCTGGACTTCGCCATAGACCAGGGGGGCGTCTCGGAAACCAGCCGCCCCGGGATCTACCAGGAGATGGGCGTCACCCACTTCTGCCTCCCCAACGTCCCCGCCCTCGTCCCCCGCACCGCAAGCCACGCCCTCACCGCCACCCTCTTGCCCTTCCTGCTGCGGATGGCGGACGACCCCCTGGCCCTTCCCGAGCTCCGCCAGGGGGCCTACCTCCTCTTCGGCGAGAAAGGAGGCCACCTAGAATGAGCTACCGCAAGAAGCTCACCTCCCCCGAGGACGCCGTGGGCCTGATCCGGTCCGGGATGCGGGTCTTCGTCTCCGGCAACGCCGCCACCCCCACGCCCCTCCTCAAGGCCCTCGCCGCCCGCAAGGACGAGCTGGAAAACGTGGAGCTCGTCCACCTCCTGCAGATGGGGGAAGACCCCTTCGCCTCTTTGGAAATGGAGGGGCACTTCAGAAGGCGCTCCCTCTTCGTGGGCCCCGCCGACCGGGAGGCGGTGAACCAGGGCCGGGCCGACTACGTGCCCGTCATGCTCCACCAGGTGCCCTGGCTCTTCAAGCGGGGCATCCTCCCCCTGGACGCGGCCATCGTCCAGGTGTCGCCTCCGGACGAGCACGGCTTCTGCTCCTTGGGGGTGGAGGTGATCGCCACGAAGGCGGCGGTGGAGACCGCCCCCATCGTTATCGCCATGGTGAACCCCAGGATGCCGAGAACCCTGGGGGACACCTTCGTCCACGTCTCCCGCTTCACCGCCATCGTGGAGGTGGACTGGCCGCTGCCGGAGCTCAAGCGGGAGGGGTTTGGCGAGGTGGAGCGGAGGATCGGGGAGCACGTGGCGGGCCTCATTGAGGACGGGGCCACCCTGCAGATGGGCATCGGGGCCATCCCCGACGCGGTCCTGGCGAGCCTGGAGGGCCGCAAGGACCTCGGGGTCCACACGGAGATGATCTCGGACGGGGTCCTCGAGGCCTGGGAAAAGGGCCTCATCACCGGGGCCAGGAAGTCCCTCCACCCCGGGAAGATCGTGGGCACCTTCGTCCTGGGCTCGGAGCGGCTCTACCGCTTCGTCCACGACAACCCCCTCTTTGAGCTCCACCCCGCCGACTACGTGAACGACCCCTTCGTCATCGCCCAAAACCGCAAGATGGTGGCCATCAACTCGGCCATTGAGGTGGACCTCACGGGCCAGGTGGTGGCGGACTCCATCGGCACCCGAATCTACTCCGGCTTCGGCGGCCAGCTGGACTTCATCCGGGGGGCGGCAAGGAGCGAGGGAGGAAAGCCCATCATCGCCCTGCCCTCCACGGCCAAGGGCCAAAGCCGCATCGTCCCCTACCTCAAGCCGGGGGCGGGGGTGGTCACCACCCGGGCGGACGTGCACTACGTGGTCACGGAGTGGGGCGTGGCCGAGCTCTTCGGCCGCTCCCTAAGGGAAAGGGCCAAGGCCCTCATCGCCATCGCCCACCCGGACTTCCGCGAGGCCCTCCTCCAAGGCGCCTGGGAGCGGGGCCTCCTCCCCCGGGGCTACCCCGGCGTGGACCTGAAAGGGCTGGAGGGGAAGCACGGGAGGCCGTAATCCCACCCTATGCCGGCTTGCGCCAGCATGGGGGCCCCGGCCAAAGGCCTCTAGGAAGCTTCCCTGGGCCGGTCGGACGAAGGGAAGAAAGGGTATAAAGTGGTCCCGTGACCGACACCCACGCCCACCTGGACTTCCTGGAACCCGAGGAGCTCGCCGAGGCCATAGCCCACCTCCCCACCCTGCGGGCCGTGCTCACCCTGGGGGTGGACCCAACCCGCTGGGAGAAGACCCTAAGCCTGGCCCAAGGGAACGTCTACGCCGCGGTGGGCCTCCACCCCACGAGCGCCCACCTCCTCTCCCCCGAGGTGGAGGAGGCCCTCCGCCACTACGCCCGAAGCGAGCGGGTGCGGGCCATCGGGGAGACGGGCCTGGACTACTACTGGACCCCGGAGACCAGGGCCGCCCAGCTCAAGGCCCTGGACTTCCAGGCGGCCCTGGCGGAGGCCATGGGCCTTCCCCTGGTCCTCCACGTGCGGAGCAAGGACGGCAAGGCCGAGGAGGACCTGGCCGCCTGGCTCCTCCTCCACCGGCCCAAGCGGGTCGTCCTCCACGCCTACGGGGGCCACCCCGCCCTGGAGGCGGCGGGCCTGGAGGTGGGGGCCTACTTCAGCTTCGCCGGGCCCCTCACCTACAGGAAAAACGCCGCCCTGCGCGAGGCCGCGGCCCGGCTCCCCGAGGACAGGCTCCTGGTGGAAACCGACACCCCCTTCCTCCCCCCGGAGCCCTTCCGGGGCAGGCGGAACCGCCCCCACTACGTGCGCTTCACCCTGGAGAAGCTCGCGGAGGCGCGGGGCCTGGCCTTCGCCGAGGCGGAAGCCCTCACCGACCGGAACGCCCGGGTATGCTTTGGGTGGCCATGAGGCGTTTCCTCCTTTTGCTCTGGCTCCTCCCCCTGGCCCTGGCGGCGCCCCGCCTCGTGGTGGAGCCCGAGGACGGGGTCAAGCCCCTCCTGGACCTCATCGCCTCCGCCCGGGAGGAGATCCTGGTGAAGATGTACCTCTGGACCCCAAGCCGCATGGACGTGGTGGAGGCCCTGGGGGAGGCGGTGAGGCGGGGGGTGCGGGTGCGGGTCCTCCTGGAGCGGGAGCCCTCGGGGGGGCGGGTGGACCTCGAGGTCTTCCAGGCCCTTAAAGCGCGAGGGGTGGAGGTCAGGCTCACCACCCCCTTCCGCTTCGTCTTCGTCCACGAGAAGAGCCTGGTGGTGGACCGCAAGCGGGCCTGGGTGGGGACCATGAACCTCACGGGAAGCTCCTTCGCCGCCAACCGGGAGTACGCCCTCATCCTGGACGACCCCAAGCAGGTGGCCGAGATCGCCAGGGTCTTTGAGGCCGACTGGGAGGGGCAAAGGCTGGACCTCTCCCGAGCCCTGCTCGTCTGGGCGCCAAGCCGCGTCCTGGGCGGGGTGAAGGAGGGGAACGCCCGGGAAACCCTCCTCGCCCTCATCCGGGGGGCCCAAAGGGAGCTTTTCCTGGAGCACCAGGCCATGGCCGACCCCGAGGTGGAGGCCGCCCTGAAGGAGGCCCTGGGCCGGGGGGTGCGGGTCCGGATCCTGGGAAGCCCCCAGGAGCCCGGGGACACCTACTTCCTGGCGGGGGCCCTGAGGCTCAAGGAGGCGGGGGCCCTGGTGCGCTTCCTCCCCGACCCCTACGTCCACGCCAAGGTCCTGGTGCGGGACGGGGAAGAGGCCCTTTTGGGAAGCCTCAACCTGAGCGCCAACTCCATCCAGGCCAACCGGGAGCTCGCCGTGCGCCTCGCCGCCCGGGAGGCCCCCGAGGCCTTTAGGAGGCTCCTTTCCGTGATGGAAGGGGACTGGGAGAAGGCCCTTCCGGAAAACCCCTTCGCCCTCCCCCCGGTGGAGGGGGTCATCCCCTGGCAGGAGGCCCCCCGGTACTTCGGCCGCGTGGCCACGGTGGAGGGGGTGATCCAGGCGGTGGAGGAACGGGGCACGGTGGCCTTCCTCAAGTTCGGCCCCGGGGAAAGCGACCTCCGCCTGGTGGTCTTCCCGAGGAGCTACGGCCTCTTCCGCCAGCCCTTCCCCGAAAGCTACCTGGGGAAGCGGGTGCGGGCCCGGGGGAGGATCGTCCTCTACGCCGGCTACTACGAGATCGTCCTGGAAGGCCCGGAGAACCTGGAGGTGGTGGATGGAGGCCCTTAAGGCCCTGGGCTACGAGGTGAGCCCCATAGAGGGGGGCGTTTACGGGGAGAAGCGCCGGGGCGGGGTGGTCTACCAGGTCTTCTACGGGGAAAAGGGGGACCTCCGCCTGAGGCGCAAGCGCTTCCTCAAGGAGGAGGCGAGGCCCCTCGCCCTCGCCGGGGTGGCGGGGCAGTGGGCGGCCCGCTGGGAGGTGGAGGAGAACTTCTTCGCCGTGGCGGGCCCCGAGGAGCTTCCCCATCTGGTCCTCGCCTTTGAACGGCTTGACCCTCCGGGGGAAAACCCCTAAACTTAGGCCCAACATGCGCCCTCGCCTTCGCAACAACGAGCGCTAAGGGGGGCAAGGCCTGGCCCCCCCGGCTCCCCTTGGCCGGGGGGGCCAAGGCTTAGGAAAGGGGGCACGCCATGCGGGTACTGGTACGGGACCTCAAAGCGCACGTGGGCCAAGAGGTGGAGCTTCTGGGCTTCCTCCACTGGCGAAGAGACCTGGGCAAGGTCCAGTTCCTCCTCCTCCGGGACCGAAGCGGCGTCGTCCAGGTGGTCACCGGGGGGCTCAAGCTCCCTTTACCTGAGTCCGCCCTAAGGGTGCGGGGCCTGGTGGTGGAAAACCCAAAAGCCCCGGGGGGCCTCGAGGTCCAGGCCAAGGAGGTGGAGGTCCTCTCCCCGGCCCTCGAGCCCACCCCGGTGGAGATCCCCAAGGAGGAGTGGCGGGCGAACCCCGAAACCCTCCTGGAGTACCGCTACGTCACCCTAAGGGGGGAGAAGGCCCGCGCCCCCCTCAAGGTCCAGGCCGCCCTGGTGCGGGGCTTCCGCCGCTATCTGGACCGCCAGGACTTCACCGAGATCTTCACCCCCAAGGTGGTCCGGGCCGGGGCCGAGGGGGGAAGCGGGCTTTTCGGGGTGGACTACTTTGAAAAAAGGGCCTACCTCGCCCAGTCCCCCCAGCTTTACAAGCAGATCATGGTGGGGGTCTTTGAGCGGGTCTACGAGGTGGCCCCGGTGTGGCGCATGGAGGAGCACCACACGAGCCGCCACCTGAACGAGTACCTCTCCCTGGACGTGGAGATGGGCTTCATCGCAAGCGAAGAGGACCTCATGCGGCTGGAGGAAGCCCTCCTCGCCGAGATGCTGGAGGAGGCCCTCCACACGGCCGGGGACGAGATCCGCCTCCTGGGGGCAGAGTGGCCCTCCTTCCCCCAGGACATCCCCCGCCTCACCCACGCCGAGGCCAAAAGGGTCCTCAAGGAGGAGCTCGGCTACCCCGTGGGCCAGGACCTCTCCGAGGAGGCGGAGCGCCTCCTGGGGAAGTACGCCAAGGAACGCTGGGGCTCGGACTGGCTCTTCGTCACCCGCTACCCCCGTTCCGTCCGTCCCTTCTACACCTACCCCGAGGAGGACGGCACCACGAGGAGCTTTGACCTCCTCTTCCGCGGCCTGGAGATCACCTCGGGGGGGCAGCGCATCCACCGCTACGAGGAGCTTTTGGAAAGCCTGAAGGCCAAGGGCATGGACCCCGAGGCCTTCCAGGGGTACCTGGAGGTCTTCAAGTACGGCATGCCCCCCCACGGGGGGTTCGCCATCGGGGCCGAGCGCCTCACCCAGAAGCTTTTGGGCCTCCCCAACGTGCGCTACGCCCGGGCCTTCCCCCGGGACCGGCACCGGCTCACGCCCTAAAGCAAAGCGCCCCGGGCTTCCCGGAGCGCGCCCCTTTTACGCCACCCCATGCTGGTTTGGGCCAGCATGGGGGCCCCGGCGAAGGGTTCCCAAGGGAGCCGGGGGGAAGGCAACAGGGTACCGGCCCTAGAAGCGGTCCATGAGGATCGCCCGCTTGACCTCCTCTATGAGCTGGGTCACGGGGATCTCCCGGGGGCAGGCCTCGGTGCAGTTGTAGGCGGTGCGGCACCGCCACACCCCGCTCCCCGAGCCAAGGGCCTTGAAGCGCTCCCTCTTGCCCCGGTCTCGGGAGTCAAAGATAAAGCGGTGGGCCTGGACGATGGCGGCAGGGCCGATGTAGGTGCCGTTCACCCAGAAGACGGGGCAGCTCGTGGTGCAGCTCGCGCAGAGGATGCACTTGGTGCCCTGGTCAAACCGCTCCCTTTCCTCGGGGGACTGGAGCCTTTCCCGCTGGGGCGGGGGCTCGTCGTTGATGAGGTAGGGCTTCACCGCCCGGTAGGCGGCGAAGAAGGGCTCCATGTCCACGATGAGGTCCTTCTCCACCGGGAGGCCCCGGATGGGCTCCACGGTGATCACGTTCCCCAGATCCCGGACCAGGGTCTTGCAGGCCAGGCGGTTCTTGCCGTTGATGAGCATGGCGTCCGAGCCGCAGATGCCGTGGCCGCAGCTCCTTCGGAAGGCCAAGGAGCCGTCCTGGTACCACTTGACCTTGTGCAGGAGGTCCAGGACCCGGTCCCAGGGCTCGGCCTCCACCTGGTAGGTCTCCCAATGGGGCCTCTGGTCCTTCTGGGGGTCAAAGCGGAGGACCTTCAGCGTGACCTGCATGCTTCCCTCCTAGTAGGTCCGGGGCTTGGGCTCAAAGCGGCCCAGGACCACGGGCTTGTAGCGGAAGCAAACCTTGCCGTCTTCCACCTTGTAGGCCAGGGTGTGCTTGAGCCAGTTCTCGTCGTCCCGCTCGGGGTAGTCCTCCCGGGCGTGGGCCCCGCGGGACTCGGTGCGGTTTAGGGCGGAGTGGACCAGGGCCTCGGAGACCTCGAGGAGGTACCCGAGCTCCAAAGCCTCCACGAGCTCGGTGTTGTAGGCGTCCCCCTTGTCGTCAATGGAGATCCGCTTGTAACGGTCCATGAGCTCCTTGAGGATCTCCACCTGCTTCTTAAGGAGCTCCCCGGTGCGGAAGACGGAGGCGTGGTCCATCATGGACTGCTGCAGCTCGGCCCTAAGGGCCGCCACCTTCTCCTTGCCGGTGGAGTTCTTGATGCGCTCAATGCGCTCCCGGCTTTCCCCGAGGTGCTCCTCGGTGAGCTCGTGGTAGTCGGCGTCCTTGGCGAAGCGGGCGGCGTGGATCCCGGCCCGGCGCCCGAAGACCACGAGGTCCCCCAGGGAGTTCGTCCCCAGGCGGTTCGCCCCGTGGAGGCTCACGCAGGCCGCCTCCCCGGCGGCGTAGAGCCCGGGGACCACGGTGTTCTTCTCGTCCTTGATCACCTGGCCCCAGAGGGTGGTGGGGATCCCCCCCATGGCGTAGTGGGCCGTGGGCATCACCGGCACGGGCTCCTTCAGGGGGTCTACCCCCAGGTAGATGCGGCTGAACTCGGTGATGTCCGGGAGCTTCTTCTCAATGACCTCGGGGGGCAGGTGGGTGAGGTCCAGGAGGACGTGGTCCTTCTTGGGGCCGCAACCCCTCCCCTCCCGCACCTCCAGGTACATGGCCCGGGAGACGAGGTCCCTTGGGGCGAGGTCCTTGATGGTGGGGGCGTAGCGCTCCATAAACCGCTCCCCGAGGGCGTTCCGGAGGATCCCCCCCTCGCCCCGGGCCCCCTCGGTGAGGAGGATGCCCAAGGGGTAAAGGCCCGTGGGGTGGAACTGGTAGAACTCCATGTCCTCCAGGGGAAGCCCTTTGCGGTAGAGGATGGCCTGCAGGTCCCCGGTGAGGGTGTAGGCGTTGGAGGTCACCTTGTAGATCCGCCCGAACCCCCCGGAGGCGATGACGATGGCCTTGGCCTGGAAGAGGTGGAGCTCCCCCGTGGCGAGCTCCAGGGCCACCAGGCCCTTGGCCACCCCGTCCTCGAGGATGACGTCGGTAACGTGGAACTCGTTGTAGAAGGTGATGTTGTGTTTCACGCACTGCTGGTAGAGGGTCTGGAGGATCATGTGCCCGGTGCGGTCGGCGGCGTGGGCCGCTCGGTGCACCGGGGCCTTGCCCCAGTCCTTGGTGTGCCCCCCGAAGCGGCGCTGGGCGATCTTGCCGTTCGGGAGCCGGTCAAAGGGGAGGCCCATGTGCTCAAGCTCAATCACCGCCTCAATCACTTCCTTGGCGAAGACCTCGGCGGCGTCCTGGTCCGTGAGGTAGTCCCCCCCCTTGACCGTGTCAAACATGTGCCATTCCCAGTGGTCCTCCTCCACGTTGCCGAGGGCCGCCCCTATGCCCCCCTGGGCCGCCCCGGTGTGGCTTCGCGTGGGGTAGAGCTTGGAGACCACCGCCACGTCCGCGCCTTCCTTGGCCGCGTAGAGGGCGGCCGTGAGGCCCGCCCCGCCCGCACCCACCACGATGACCTCGTGCCTGTGCGCCATACTAGTTCACCCCGAAGTCGTGGTTAAAGAGGGAAAGGCTCCCCAGGAAGAAGAGGAAAGCCAGCAGGCTGTAGACCACCACCTTGGTCCAGAAGCGCTTCATGGGATCCCGCACCCAGTCGTCCAGCACGTAGCGCAGCCCGTTCCCCCCGTGGAGGAGGGCCAGGGCCAGGATCAGCCAGTCGTAGACCTTCCAGGTGGTTTGGGAAAGTCTCTTGGCCACGTAGTCGTAGTCAATGGAGTTGAGGTCCACGAGAATGGCGTTCATCCACATGTGGCCGATGAGCAAGAAGACGAGCACCACCCCGGAGACGCGCATGAAAACCCACCAGTAGAGCTCCAGGTTGGTGCTGGCCTCCAGCTTGGCCTCCTCGTAGCGCCGGGACTTAATCGCCATGGCCGCCTCCCAGAATCCCGCCCCCGATCTTGATCAAAAAGGGCAGGTAGAAGACCACGAAAAGGACCCAGACCCCGTACCAGAGCTGCCGCTGGTAGCGCACCCCCCAGGAGGTGAAGTCCATGAGGATGATGCGGAGGCCATTAAACCCGTGGTAGAGCACCCCGGCGATGAGGAAAAGAAGCCCCACCTGAAACACGGGCTGGTGGTAGAACTTCATGAAGGCGTTGGACACCTCCGGCCCCCACATGGCGCTGGCGATGTTGAGGACGTGAAGGACGAGGAAGACCAGGATCCCGATCCCCGAGATGCGGTGCAGGTAGAACGCCCACTGCCCTTCGCTTCCCCTGTACATGCTTCCCTCCAGCCGGAGGCCATCATATCACTTTTCCCTCATCCCCCTCGGTATTCCCCGGCACACCTGACCCCAGGTTACAGGAGGGGGGTATAAAGCGCCCATCCCATGGGAAGAAACGCCCACCGCCCCTTCCCCAGGCGCCCCCGGGCAAACCCCCCGTAAAGCCCCCCACGCCCCACGCGGGCTTTCCCGCTCTCTAACGGGGTCTTGACAGGGGGGGGAGGGGGGGGCATAATGGGGGGCGTGCCGTAGGGGGGATACCCCGGGGGGCACGGAAAGGAGGTGGTCTTGGTGGAACTCTTTGGCTTCGGTCCTCACCTGATGGTGGACGGCTACGAGGCGAACCCCGATCGCCTGCGGGACGCGGAGCTCATCCGCCGGGTTCTCAACGAGCTTCCTGAGGAGATGGAGATGACCAAGGTCCTTCCCCCCTTCGTCTACAGCTACGGGCCCGGGGGCGAGGACGGGGTCACCGGCGTGGTCCTCATCGCCGAAAGCCACATCGCCATCCACACCTTCCCCAAGAAGCGCTTCCTTTCCGTGGACATCTTCTCCTGCAAGGCCTTTGACATGGCGAAGGCCCTGAAGAAGCTCGCCGAGGTCTTTGAGATCCGGCGCTACGAGACCTACATGATCAACCGGGGCAAGGAGTTCCCCAAGGACCCCGAGCTCGCCCGCCAGATCGTCCTGGGCGAGCGGGAGTACCTGGAAGCCCGGGTGGGCTGAGGCCGCCCCCCTCTGGCCCCGGGAGCCCCCCGGGGCCTTTCATGTTTCCTTCATGCGCCTTCCCTAGTTTGAGGGGTGGAGGCGTCTATGATGCGGAACGTTTTGGCCCTTCTCGCGGTGCTTTGGAGCCTCGCGCTGGCGCAGCAGTACCGGGGTCTGGCCCTGGGCACCGCCTACCCCGAGATCGGGGTCCAGCCCGGGGAGAGCGTGAGCCTCACCCTCACCCTGAAAAGCTACGGCCTCCCTCCCGGGGTGGTGCGCCTCTCCGTGCCCGAGGTCCCGGCGGGGTGGCAGGCGGTGCTCACCGGGGGCGGCCGCCTGGTGCGGGCCGTCTACTTGAACCCCGACCAGGAAGTAAGCCTCACCCTCCGCCTCCAGCCCCCCAAGGAGGTCAAGGAGGGCGCTTACCGCTTCCTCGTCCGCGCCGAGGGCCTCGGCCAGACGGCGAGCCTGCCCATCACCCTCATGGTGGGGCAGGGGCTCCCCAAACGGCTTTCCCTCGAGGCGGAGCTCCCTATCCTCAAAGGCCCCCCCACGAGCTCCTTCCGCTACCGGGTGACCCTTAGGAACGAGTCCGACCAGGATCTCCTGGTTTCCCTGGAGTACCAGGCGCCCCAGGGCTTCCAGGTGACCTTCACCCCCGCCTTCTCCAGCCAGCAGGTGACGAGCCTCCCCGTCAAGGCCGGGGAGAGCCGGGACCTGGACGCGGAGGTCTCCCTGCCCAAGGATACGCCCGCCGGGGCCTACGGGGTGACCCTCCGGGCGGTGGCGGGGGACGCCCGGGCGGATTTGGCCCTGACCCTCGAGGTCACCGGCCGCCCCGAGGTGCGCCTCAGCACCAAGGAGGGGCGGCTTTCCGGCTCGGTCACCGCCGGGCGGGAAAACGCCGTGAAGCTCGTGGTGAAAAACGAGGGGAGCGCCCCCGCCAAGAACCTCTCCTTCAGCGCCTTTGAACCCTCGGGCTGGGAGGTGCAGTTTGAGCCGGAGAAGCTGGAGGTCCTGGAGCCGGGGAAGGAGGAGGAGGTCACCGCCCGCATCAAGCCCTCCCCCAAGGCGGTGGCGGGGGACTACATGGTGACCCTCAGGGTCTCCGGGGACGAAGGGGTGAGCGAGAGCCTGGACTACCGGGCCACCGTGGTCACCTCCACCCTCTGGGGCCTCGTGGGCGTGGCCCTCGTGGCGGTGGCCGTCCTCGTCCTGGGCTTCGCCGTGAACCGCTTCGGCCGGAGGTAGGATGACGGTCATCCAGACCCATGGCCTCACCAAGCGGTACGGCCGGGTGGTGGCCGTGGAGGACCTGAACCTCTCGGTGCGGGAAGGGGAGGTCTACGGCCTCCTGGGCCCCAACGGCTCCGGCAAGACCACCACCATCCTCATGCTCCTCGGGCTCACCGAGCCCACCTCGGGGGAGGCCCGGGTCCTGGGGTTTGACCCCATGCGGGAGCCCCTCAAGGTCAAGTCCCGGGTGGGCTACCTGCCCGACCAGGTGGGGTTCTACGGGGAGCTTTCCGCCTGGGAGAACCTGCGCTACACCACGAGGCTCCTCGGCCTTCCCGACAAAGAGGCGGAGGCCCGGATTGAGGAGGTCCTGAAGCGCATGGGGCTCTGGGAGGTCAGGGACCGGAAGGTCGCCGCCTTCAGCCGGGGAATGCGCCAGCGCCTGGGCCTCGCCGAGGTCCTCCTCAAAAGGCCCAAGGTGGCCATCCTGGACGAGCCCACCCTGGGCCTGGACCCCGAGGCCGCCCGGGAGTTCCTGAACCTCATCAAGGGCCTCAAGGCGGAAGGGATCACCGTCCTCCTCTCCAGCCACCTGCTCCACCAAGTGCAGGAGGTCTGCGACCGGGTGGGCCTCTTCCACAAGGGGCGGCTCGCCCTCGAGGGCACGGTGGCCGAGCTCGCCCACCGGGTCCTGGGGGGACAGTACGAGATCCTCCTGGAGGGCGCCCCCGGCCTGGAGGGGGCCCTCGAGGGCGTGGAGGGCGTGAGCCGGGTGGAGGCCGAAGGAGGCCGCTACCGGGTCCTCGCCACCCGGGACCTCCGCCCCGAGCTCGCCCGGTTGGCGGTGGAACGGGGCCCCCTCTACGCCCTGAGCCTGCGCCAGCCCAGCCTGGACGAGATCTACGCCCACTACTTCAAGGAGGTGGCCCATGCGGCGTGAAGGCTCGCCTTGGACCGGGCTATGGGCCGTCTTCTTCAAGGAGATGGCCGACCACCTCACCGGCCTCAGGATGCGGATCCTGGAGGCCCTCATCCTCCTCTCCGCCCTGGGGGCCCTCTACACGGGAAGCCAGGCCCTGCGCCAGACGGTGGGGGAGGACCCCTTCCTCTACCTCAAGCTCCTCACCACGGCCCAAGACCCCCTGCCCTCCTTCGTGGGCTTCCTCTCCTTCTTCATCCCCTTGGCCGCCATCGCCTTGGCCTTTGACGCGGTAAACGGGGAGTACGCCCGGGGGACGCTCTCCCGGGTCCTCTCCCAGCCCATCTACCGGGACGCCCTTCTCTTCGGCAAGTTCCTGGCGGGCCTCGGCACCCTGGCCCTCCTCCTCTTCGCCCTCTTCCTCATGGTGGTGGGCCTGGGCCTCCTCAGGCTCGGGGTGCCGCCGGGAAGCGAGGAGGTGGGGCGGGCCTTCTTCTTCCTCCTCGCCACCTTGGGCTACGCCGGGGTCTGGCTCGCCCTGGGCCTCCTCTTCTCCGTCCTCTTCCGCCAGCCCGCCACCGCCGCCTTGGCCGCCTTAGGGGTCTGGCTCTTCTTCGCCGTCTTCTACCCCATCCTCACCGACCTCGCGGCCAGCGCCCTCCTCCTCCGGGCCGACCCCTTTGACCCGGAAAGCCAGCTCAGGCAGGCCCAGCTCGCCCTCTGGATCTCCCGCCTCTCCCCCAACACCCTCTACGCCGAGGCCCTCACCGCCCTCCTCAACCCAGAGGTCCGCTCCTTGGGCCCCATCCTCATCACGCAGCTGGAGGGCGCCGTCTTGGGCACACCCCTTCCCCTCTCCCAGAGCGTCCTTCTGGTCTGGCCCCAGATCACGGGGCTCCTCGCCCTCACCCTCCTCCTCTTCACCGGGGCCTACGTGGCCTTCCAGCGGCAGGAGGTACGGGCGTGAGGCCGCCTAGCGGCTTGCCCCCCTACCCCTCCAGCCACTCCGTGGCGTAGCCGCTCGTCTTGGGGATGATGCAGAGGAACTCCACCGGCTCCTCCCCCTCATTCACGTAGGCGTGGGGGGTGCCGGCGGGGATGAAGACCGCCTGCCCCGCCGCCACCTCCCGCACCTCGTCCCCCAAGGTCACCTTCATCCGCCCGGAGAGGACGTACTGCTCGTGCTCCAGGGTGGGGTGGCGGTGCTTGGGGATGCGCCCCCCGGGCAGGAGGGTGAACTTGCGGAGGATGAAGTGGGGGGCCCCGTCCTCCGGACCGATGAGCACCTGGATGAAGGCCTTTTCCCCGCGCTCCACGGGGCGGGCCTCCACGCTTGCCGCCTGCCTCACCACGGGCTTCATCCCGCCCATTCTAGCAGGATGGCCTCCACGTCCTCGTCGGTCACCTCGCCGAAGTCTAGGTAGTAGGCCCCCACGGCGGCAAAGTCCTGGGGGACGGAAAGGGCCACCACCTCCGCCCGGGCCTTAAGCCGTTCCACCGCCTCCGGGCTCGCCACGGGCACGGCCACCACGACCCGCCTCGGTCCCTCCTGGAGCACCACGGAGAGGGCCGCCTCCATGCTCGCCCCCGTGGCCACCCCGTCGTCCACCAGCACCACGTCCCGACCCTTGAGGGCCACCCTGGGCCGCACCCTCCGGTAACGCTCCGCCCGCTTGCGGAGGACATCCCGCTGCCGAGCGGCCTCCCGCTCCAGGTAGCTTTGGTCGGCGTACCGCAGGGCGTAGGGCATGAGGACGAGCTCCCCTCCCTCCCCCACGGCCCCCAGGGCGAACTCCGGGTTTCCCGGGGCGCCCACCTTGCGCACCAGGACCACGTCCAGCTCCCCGCCCAGGCGCCTCGCCACCTCGTCGGCCACCATCACCCCGCCCCGGGGCAGGCCCAGGACCACGGGCGCCTCGAGGCCCAAGGGCGCCAAGGCCTCGGCGAGGAGCGCCCCGGCGTGCCTGCGGTCGCGGAAGCGCATACCCCCATGGTACACCCGGGAGGCCTTGAACCCGGTACAAGGCTTCTGGTAACCTGAAAGGCAAAGGAGGCAAGCGATGGACCAGGTGCGCGAGAAGCCGTGGCTAGCCCACTACGACCCCGGTGTTCCGCCGGAGATCCAGGTCCCCGACATTCCCCTCTGGCGGTTCCTGGAAGAAAGCGCCCGCCGCTTCCCCCAAAACGTCGCCCTGGAGTTTCTGGGGAAGACCCTCAGCTATCAAGAGCTATGGAGCCTCGCCCGCCGCTTCGCCCAGGGGCTTAAGGACCTGGGGGTGCGGCCCGGGGACCGGGTGGCCCTCATGCTCCCCAACACCCCCCAGTTCGTCGTCGCCTTCTACGGCACCCTCCTCGCCGGGGGCGTGGGGGTGAACGTGAACCCCCTCTACACCCCGAGGGAACTCCGCCACCAGCTTTCGGACGCGGGGGCGGAGACCCTGGTGATCCTGGACCACCTCCTCCCCCGCTACCTAGAGGTGGAAAAGGAGGTCCCGGTGAAGCGGGTGGTGGTCACGGGGATCAAGGACTTCCTCCCCTTCCCCAAAAACCTCCTCTACCCCCTGAAGGCCAAGCGGGAGGGCCTCCCCCTGGGCTTCCCCAAGCGGGAGGGCTTCCACGCCTTCGCCGAGCTCCTGAAGCGTCCCCCCGCCGAGCCCCACCTCCCCGACCCCGAGGACCTCGCCCTCCTCCAGTACACCGGGGGCACCACGGGCCTTTCCAAGGGGGCCATGCTCACCCACAGGAACCTCGTGGCCAACGTCCTCCAGATAGATGCCTGGGACCCCACCTCCCGGGAGCTTCTGGGCAAGGGGGTGATGCTCGGGGCCCTGCCCTTCTTCCACGTCTACGGGATGACCGTGGCCATGAACTACGGCCTCTTCTCCGGGTACAAGATCGTCCTCCTCCCGAGGCCCGAGATCAAGGCCATCGTGGAGGCCATTGAAAAACACCGGGTCACCCACTTCCCCGGTGTGCCCACCCTCTACGTGGCCTTCAACAACTTCCCCGGCATAGAGGGGCGGAACGTCAAGAGCATCCGCATCTGCCTCTCGGGAGCCGCCCCCCTGCCCGTGGAGGTGGCCAAGCGGTTTGAGGAGATCACCGGGGCGAGGCTCATTGAGGGCTACGGCCTCTCCGAGGCGAGCCCCGTGACCCACTCCAACCCCGTCCTCGGCCTCATCAAGAAGGGCTCCATCGGCATGCCCCTGCCCAGCGTGGAGGCCAAGGTGGTGGACGAGGAGGGCAAGGAACTCCCCCCAGGCGAGGTGGGCGAACTCGCCATAAAAGGCCCCAACGTCATGAAAGGCTACTGGAACCGCCCCGAGGAGACGCAAAAGGCCCTCAAAGACGGCTGGCTCCTCACCGGCGACCTCGCCAAAATGGACCAAGACGGCTACTTCTACATCGTAGACCGCAAAAAAGACATGATCATCGCCGGCGGCTACAACATCTACCCCCGCGAAGTAGAAGAAGTCCTCTACCAGCACCCCGCCGTCCAGGAAGCCGCCGTGGTGGGCGTCCCAGACCCCTACCGCGGGGAGACCGTGGCCGCCTTCCTCGTCCTCAAACCCGAGTACCGGGGCAAGGTCACGGAAAAGGACATAGAGGCCTTCTGCCGCCAAAACCTCGCCGCCTACAAGGTCCCCCGCATCGTCCAATTCCGCGAAAGCCTCCCCAAGTCCAGCGTGGGGAAGATCCTGAGGAGGGAGCTTAGGGAGGAGTTCGCCAAAAAGCAGGGCTAGGCCCGAAGGAAAAGCGCCCTGGGGAAGCCCCCAGGGCGCTTCCTCCGCCAGGCCTTAACGCTTGGAGTACTGGGGCGCGCGGCGGGCCTTGTGCTTGCCGTACTTCTTCCGCTCCACCACGCGGGCGTCCCGGGTGAGGAAGCCCAGGGGCTTGAGCTTCGCCCGGTAGTCGGGGTTGTACTGGACGAGGGCGCGGGCGATGCCCAGCTTGATGGCGTCAATCTGGCCGCTCTTCCCCCCGCCCCGCACGGTGATGTAGGCGTCAAAGCGGCCCAGGGCGTCCACCGCCCGCAAAGGCTCCAGGGCGGCCACCGCGCGCACCAGGCCCTGGAAGTAGTCGTTGAAGTCCTGGCCGTTCACGGTGACCTTCCCGTTCCCAGGCCTGAGGAAGACCCTGGCCACCGCCTCCTTGCGCCTTCCGGTGCCGTAATACTGCTCCATCGCTAGACCTCCAGCTTCTCCGGCCTCTGGGCCTGGTGGGGATGGTCCGGGCCGGCGTAGACCTTGAGCCGCTTGAAGAGCCTGCGGCCCAGGGGCCCCTTGGGCAGCATCCCCTTCACCGCGTGCTCCAGCACCCGCTCGGGGTGGGTGGCCAGCATCTTCTCCAAGGGGATTTCCTTAAGCCCCCCAGGGTAGCCGCTGTAGCGGGTGTAGATCTTCTGCTCCAGCTTCTTCCCGGTGACGCGGATCTTGTCGGCGTTGACCACCACCACGAAGTCCCCCATGGCCACGTTGGGGGTCCAGTCGGGGCGGTGCTTGCCCCGAAGGAGGGTGGCGATCTTCGTGGCAAGCCGCCCCAAGGTCTTGCCCTCCGCGTCAATGAGAACCCAGCGGGGTTCCACTTGCTTCGGCACGTACGTCTTCACCAGGGCCCTCCTTTGTTCTTGACGGGGGATCGGGGGACCCCGCAAGAACGCCAAAGACGACTTTACCATATCCCCCTGGCCCCGCGCCAGATGTGGTAGGCTGAAGACCCGTGAACGGGAGCGCCGACGCGGGCCCCAGGCCCAGAAAATACGTCTTCATCACCGGCGGCGTGGTTTCCAGCCTAGGCAAGGGGATCCTCACCTCCTCCCTCGGGGCCCTCCTCCGGGCCCGGGGGTACCGGGTGACGGCCATCAAGATAGACCCCTACGTCAACGTGGACGCGGGGACGATGCGCCCCTACGAACACGGGGAGGTCTTCGTCACCGCCGACGGGGCCGAAACCGACCTGGACATCGGCCACTACGAGCGCTTCTTGGACATGGACCTCTCCCGGGGGAACAACCTCACCACGGGGCAGGTCTACCTCTCGGTGATCCAGAAGGAGCGCCGGGGAGAGTACCTCTCCCAGACCGTCCAGGTCATCCCCCACATCACCGACGAGATCAAGGAAAGGATCCGCAAGGTGGCCGAGGAGCAGAAGGCGGAGATCGTGGTGGTGGAGGTGGGGGGGACGGTGGGGGACATTGAGAGCCTCCCCTTCCTCGAGGCCATCCGCCAGTTCCGCTTTGACGAGGGGGAGGGGAACACCCTCTACCTGCACCTCACCCTGGTCCCCTACCTGGAGACCAGCGAGGAGTTCAAGACCAAGCCCACCCAGCACTCCGTGGCCACCCTGCGGGGCGTGGGGATCCAGCCCGACATCCTGGTCCTCCGCTCCGCCCGGCCCGTGCCCGAGGAGGTGCGGAGGAAGGTCGCCCTCTTCACCAACGTCCGTCCGGGCCACGTCTTCTCCAGCCCCACCGTGGAGCACCTCTACGAGGTCCCCCTGCTCCTGGAGGAGCAGGGCCTGGGCCGGGCGGTGGAGCGGGCCTTGGGCCTCGAGGCGGTGATCCCCAACCTCTCCTTCTGGCAGGAAGCGGTCCGGGTCCTCAAGCACCCCGAGCGCACCGTCAGGATCGCCATCGCCGGAAAGTACGTGAAGATGCCGGACGCCTACCTCTCCCTCCTGGAGGCCTTGCGCCACGCGGGGATCAAGAACCGGGCCCGGGTGGAGGTGAAGTGGGTGGACGCGGAAAGCCTCGAGGCGGCGGACCTGGACGAGGCCTTCCGGGACGTCTCCGGCATCCTGGTCCCGGGGGGGTTTGGTGTGCGGGGCATTGAGGGCAAGGTGCGGGCGGCCCAGTACGCCAGGGAGCGGAAAATCCCTTACCTCGGGATCTGCCTCGGCCTCCAGATCGCCGTGATTGAGTTTGCCCGCCACGTGGCGGGCCTCAAGGGGGCGAACTCCACGGAGTTTGACCCCTACACCCCCCACCCGGTGATTGACCTCATGCCCGAGCAGCTGGAGGTGGAGGGCCTAGGGGGGACCATGCGCCTTGGGGACTGGCCCATGCGCATCAAGCCCGGCACCCTCCTCCACCGCCTCTACGGCAGGGAGGAGGTGCTGGAGCGCCACCGCCACCGCTACGAGGTGAACCCCCTCTACGTGGACGGGCTGGAGCGGGCGGGCCTCGTGGTCTCCGCCACCACCCCGGGGATGCGGGGCCGGGGGGCGGGGCTCGTGGAGGCCATTGAGCTCAAGGACCACCCCTTCTTCCTCGGCCTCCAGAGCCACCCCGAGTTCAAGAGCCGCCCCATGCGCCCTTCCCCGCCCTTCGTGGGCTTCGTGGAGGCGGCGCTGGCCTACCAGGAAAGGGCCTAAAGCAAGGTCTGGGCGAACTGTCGGGCCACCCGGCCGGAGAAGCCCCGCTCCAGGGCGAAGCGCAGGGCCCTCCCCTCCTCCTCGGGGGTCAGGGACCGCCCCAGGTGGTGGGCCACGGCCTTCAGGTAGAGGGCCTTGTCCAGAGGAGGGAAGGTGAGGACGAGGCCGAAGCGCTCGGAAAGGGCCAGGGTGTCCTGGAGGGCGTCCCAGGCCTCGGGGGCCTCCCCGGGTAGGGGGTTTTCCCCCAGGCGGCGCACCAGATGGCGGCGGTTGGAGGTGGCGAGGAGGAGGACGTTCTCGGGGGGGCCCTCGAGGCTCCCCTCCAAGAGGGCCTTGAGGTGGTGGAAGGCCTCGTCCTCGGGGTCCAAGGAGAGGTCGTCCAAAAAGAGCAGGTAGCGGTGGGGCAGGGAGGCGAGCTGCTCCAAAAGCGCCCCCAGGCGGGGCAAGGCCCCCTTTTCCACCTCCACCATGCGGGCCCCAGGCAGGTGAAGGAGGCTCTTGGCGGCGGTGCTCTTCCCCGTGCCCCGGGCCCCGTAGAGGAGGGTGTGGAGGGCGGGCTTGCCGGAGAGGAAGCGCCGAGCGTTGGCCTCGAGGGCTTCCCGCTGGGCCTCGTAGCCCACGAGCTCGTCCTGCCGGGGCAGGCGCAGGGCGCGCAAGGGGTGGACCTCCCCGTCAAAGCGGAAGGCCCGGTAGAGGGCGAAGGGCCAGGGCCCGTGGACCTGTAAAGCCTCCACCACGCCCTCGGGGTCCCGGCGAAGAAGCGCCTGGAGAAGGGCTTCCTCCGCGGGGTGTGGGGGCCTCAGCCCCAAGGCGCCCAAGGGCCAGGTCCGGCGCCTGGCCTCCAGCTCCCGGTGAAGCCTGTCCAGATCCCAGCGGATGAGGTCCAGAAGGCCCGGTGTGGGCTTTAAGGCCCGGAAGGCCCAGGGGGCCCGGAGAAGGGCCTGGGCGAAGGCGTACCCCCAGGGCTCCCCTTCGGGCAGGTCCAGCGGCAAAAGGGCCTCGGGGTTCTCGGGCACCCGCACCATGCCGCCCATGATACCCCCCGATAAGGAAAACCCCCGGTTTCCCGGGGGCGCGTTGGTGGGCCGCACAGGACTCGAACCTGTAACCCACCGATTAAGAGTCGGTTGCTCTACCAGTTGAGCTAGCGGCCCAAACGCCAAAGAAGAGTCTAGCCCTTCCCCTTGAAGTTGTCAAGGCGATGTCTCCTTGCCTTCCCCTGAAGGGGATGGCCCTCCAGAGGGTGGAAGCGAGGAGGGGCAGGGGCCGGGAGGCCCCCAGGCCTCTTCCCCAGAAGCCCCTCCCGGGGCGCTTTCCCCCCCTCTACCTCATGGACACCACGGGGC
Organism: Thermus thermophilus; assembly: GCF_019974155.1. Classification (NCBI taxonomy): domain Bacteria; kingdom Thermotogati; phylum Deinococcota; class Deinococci; order Thermales; family Thermaceae; genus Thermus; species Thermus thermophilus. The sequence continues at coordinate 425,860 of NZ_AP025158.1, read as the reverse complement.
TGGCCTACCGGAGCAAGGACCGGCTTCTCCGCTTCCGCCGGGGGAAGGAGGTGCGGCGGGTGCGGGAGGGGTGGGACCTTGAGGTGTACCGGTTTCGCGGGGTGGTGGAGGGGGTGTTTGGGGGGATGAAGACGCGGCTGGGTGGGGGGTACCTTTTGGAGCGGAAGCCTTGGACGGCCATGGCGCGGGCGCTTTTGGAGCTCATCGCCTACGGCCTTAGGGTTCTTCTCTCCCTCCTCCCGCCCCCTCCGGGGTACAAGGCGATTTACTAGGCAAGCCCACAATGGCTTGACCGGGCCGGGCACGGCCTGTATAATCCCAGGAACAACGTGCATTCTTTTACCCCCACCCACCCCCAAGCAAAAGGAGCCCGAAGATGAGCTGGAAGGACGCCTACCCGGACATCCCCCTAGGTCGGGACGCCTGCGGCATCATCGCCATGGCGGAAAAGAGCGGCAAGCCCTCCCACCGCGTGGTGCGGAGGACCCTGGAGAGCCTCTACCGCATGGCCCACCGCGCGGGGGCCATCCGGGGCGAGGGGGACGGCACGGGAATCCAGACCGACATCCCCCGGGAGCTATGGGCGCTCTTCCTGGAACAGGCGGGCCTGGACCCGGGCCTGGCCCATAACCCCCGCTTCTTCGTGGGCCACTTCTTCGTGCCCAAGAAGGAAGCGGGCAGGCTCCAGGAGTTTGAGGACCTCCTAAGGCGGGAAGGGCAACGGCTCGGCATCCGCCCCGTCCTCTTCCGACGGGGAGAGGTGGTGAGCGAGGTCCTCGGCCCCGTGGGGCGGCGCACGGAGCCCCTCTTCCTCCAGGTGGCGGGGCTTTCCCCGGACGGGGACGCTCCTTTGTGGGAGCTTGGCCTGAGGCTCGAGGCCAGCTTCCCCGTGCACGTGGTCTCCCTGTCCACCCACAGCGTGGTCTACAAGGTGCGGGGGGCGGCGGAGCTTCTCAAGCGCTACTACCCCGAGCTTTCCCGCCCCGAGTTCAAAAGCCGCATCGCCTTGGGCCACAACCGCTACTCCACCAACACCCTCTCCACCTTTGAGCAGGTCCAGCCCTTCGGCCTCATCGGCCACAACGGCGAGATCAACACCATTGAGCGCCTGAGGCGGGAGATGGACTACCTGGGCATCCCCCGGACCGGGGGCTCGGACTCCCAGGACCTGAACCGCATGCTGGAGGGGCTCATCTACCGCTACGGCCTCACCCTCCCCGAGGCCATGGACCTGGTCTTCCCCCCCGTCCTGGGAGAGATCAAGGCCCTGCCCGAGGACCTTCAGGACCTTTACATGGCCCTGCGCCAGCGCTTCGGCCCCTTGGCCCAGGGGCCTGCCGCCATCGTGAGCCGCCACGGGGACGAGGCCGTCTTCGCCACGGACGCCATGGGCTTGAGGCCCCTTTGGCAGTTTGAAACCCCCTACGAGCTCGTCTTCTCCTCCGAGCGCGGGGTCTTCAGCGCCGAGGAGTTTGTCTCCGAGCCCAAGCCCCTGGCCCCCGGGGAGAAGGTCTACCTCCGCCTCACCCCCGAAGGGGCCAAGGTGCTCCCCTTTGACCGCCACCAGCGGCAGGTCCTGGAGAGGATCGCCGCCCGCACGCCCGTGGAGGGGTACCGGGTCCACCTGGCGGGTCCCCTCCGCCAGGCCCCGCCCCCTTTGGCGGGGGGAAGCGGGGTGGAGGTGGAGGAGAAGCCCGCCCCGCCCCCCTTGGGCCTGGAGCGGGCCTTCGGCTGGGACCGCTGGGACCAGGCCTACCTCGAGGCCCTGGCCAAGACGGGGAACGAGCCCATCGGCTCCCTGGGCTACGATGGGCCGCTCGCCGCCCTTAACCCGGAAAAGCCCAACCTCTCCGAGTTCTTCAAGGAGACGGTGGCGGTGGTGACCAACCCCGCCATTGACCGGGAGCGGGAGGTGGAGCACTTCTCCACCCGCACCCTCCTGGGCCGCCGCCCCCTGCCCGACGGCCGGGGCGGGGGAAGGGTGGAGGAACTCCTCCTCCCCGTCGTCCTCGAGGAGGACCAGGCCCTGGCGGAGGCCTTCGGCACCCTGACCCTCTCCGAGGTTCGGGCCCGTTTCAAGACCAAGACCCTCGTCCCCCAGTTCACCGTGGAGGAAGGGCTTTTGGCCGGGCTCAAGCGCCTGGAAGAGGAAGCGGTGAAGGCCGTGGAGGAAGGGGCCGAGGTCCTCATCCTCTCCGACCGGGAGGCCTTCCAGGGGGGCGTGTGGATTGACGTGGGCCTCGCCGTGGCCGCGGTGAACCGGGCCCTAATGAAGCGGGACGCCGAGGGGGTGGCCCTAAGGCGGCGCACCTCGCTTCTCGTCCACTCCGGGGGCGTGCGGAACCTCCACGACGTGGCCTTCCTCCTGGGGCTCGGCGCCGAGGCCGTGGCCCCCTGGCTCATGGAGGAGAAGGCCCGGGCCCTGGAGGGGAGGAAGGGGCTCGCCGGGGTCCTCGAGGCCCTGAAGAAGGGCCTGGAGAAGGTCATCTCCACCATGGGCATCCACGAGCTCCGGGGCTACGGCAGGATCTTCAGCGCCATCGGCCTCAAGCCCGAGCTCGCCGAGTACTTCGGCACCCGCAACTTCCTGGGCTCGGAGAAGGCGGGGTACGGCTTCTTGGAGCTGGAGCGGACCCTCTTGGAGCGGGAGGGGTTCCTCCGGGCGGAAAAGGTCATGCCCGCCAAGGACTTCCGCTTCAACCCCAGGATCTACAAGGCGGCCCAGGAGGTGGCCTCGGGGAAGGCCCCCTACGCCCACTTCCAGGAGAAGGTGCGCGCCTTAGAGCGGGAAAACCCCGTGGCCGCCAGGCAGCTATTGGAGGTGCGCTTCCCCGAAAGGAGCGACGTGGCCCCGGAGGAGGTGGACCTCTCCGTGGGGGCCCACTCCCTGCCCTTCGTGATCAGCGCCATGAGCTTCGGCTCCCAAGGGGAGGCCTCCTTCCGCGCCTACGCCGAGGCCGCCAAGCGCCTCAACATGCTGTGCATCAACGGGGAGGGCGGGGAGATCCCCGACATGCTGGGCAAGTACACCCCCTGGCGGGGCCAGCAGGTGGCCTCGGGCCGCTTCGGGGTTCACGCCTACATGCTGAACTCGGCGAGCGTCATTGAGATCAAGATCGGCCAGGGGGCGAAGCCCGGGGAGGGGGGGGCACCTCCCCGGCAAGAAGGTCTCCCCCAAGGTGGCCGCCGCCCGGAACGCCGTGCCCGGGGTGGACCTCATCAGCCCCTCCAACAACCACGACCTCTACTCCATTGAGGACCTGGCCCAGCTCATTGAGGAGCTGAAGACGGTGAACCCCAAGGCCCTGGTCTCGGTGAAGGTGCCCGTGATCCCCGGCATCGGCACCATCGCCGTGGGCATCGCCAAGGCGGGGGCGGACGTCATCACCCTCTCGGGGTTTGAGGGGGGGACGGGGGCGGCCAGGCTCCACGCCCTGAAGTACGCGGGGCTTCCCGTGGAACTCGGGGTGCGCCGGGTCCACCGCGCCCTGGTGCGGGCGGGGCTCAGGGACAAGGTGGAGATCTGGGCGGACGGGGGACTGAAGACGGCCTACGACGTGCTGCGCATGGTCCTTTTGGGGGCGGACCGGGTGGGCATGGCCACCATGGCCATGGTGGCCATCGGCTGCACCATCTGCCGTGGCTGCCAGCTGGACACCTGCCACGTGGGCATCACCACCCAGATCCAGACGGTGGAGGAGGCCATGGCCCACGGCCTCAAGCGCTTCGTCCCCCAGGACCTGGAGCGGGCGGTGGAGCAGCTCACCCGTTTCTTCGGGGCCATGGGGGAGGCCTTGAGGGAACTCGTGGCCGCTCTCGGGGCCCGCTCCTTGCGGGAGCTTCGCGGCCGCTCGGACCTCCTTTACCAGCGGGACCACCTGGAGGAGCTGGACCTCGGCTACTTCTTCGCCCCCGTGGAGGAGCCCGAGTGGCTTAAGGACACCTCCGCCCACGTCCTCAGAAAGCCCCTGAACCAGCTCACCCGCACCATCACCGAGGTGGTCATGGCGGCCTACCAGGAGGGGAGCAAGCGCCTCGTCTTCCAGGAAGGTCCCGTGGACTCCACCGACCGGGCGCTTGGGGCCCACCTCGCCGGGGAGATCGCGAGGCGGCGCCTCTACGGCAAGGGGTTTGACGCGGAGGTGGAGCTCCGCTTTGACGCGGGGAGCGTGGCCGGCAACGGCCTTGCCGCCTTCAACGTGGAGGGGATGAAGGTGGTGGTGGAAGGCGGGGCCCAGGACGGGGTGGCCAAGGGCGCCTTCGGCGGCACCGTGGCCATTCTCAAGGGGAAGAATCCCTTCGGCGCCTACGTGGACGGCTCGGTGGGGAAGAGCTTCGCCTACGGGGCCATCGGGGGGCTTCTCATCGTGGAGGGGGTGGCGGACAGCCGCTTCTGCATCCGGCTTTCCGGGGCCGACGTGATCCTGGGCGGGGAGCCGGAGCGCCCCTTGCGGGACGATCTCGGCAACCTCGCCGCCCGGGCCCAGGCCAAGGGCTTCGCCTTTGAGTACATGACGCGGGGGCGGGCCCTGGTCCTCGGGGACCCCGGGCCCTGGATCTGCTCGGGCATGACCGGGGGACGGGTTTACCTGCGCCACTGGCCGGAGATGGGCCTCACGGAGGAGGCCATGAAGCGCCGGCTGGCCAAGGGGGCCAGGGTGGCGGTGAAGCCCCTGGACGCCAGGGGCGTGGAGGACGTGCGGGAGCTCCTTTCCGCCTACATCCGGGTGCTTTGGGAGGCCAAGCGGGAGGAGAAGGCGAAGCGGCTGGAAAAGCTCCTGGAGAACCCGGCGGAGCACTTCCGCATGGTGGAGCCCGTGAACCAGCAGGTGGACCAGGGGGTGAGCACGGAGTAGTTCAGACCAGCCCGTGCTCCAAAGCCCAACGCACAAGCTCGGCCCGGCTCCTCAGGCCGAGCTTTTCCGCTGCCCTTTCCCGGTACGTGGCCACCGTCTTCTCGGAGATGCCCATACGCTCGCCGATCTCCTTGTAGGAGCATCCTTGGGCCAGACAGCGGACCACCGCAAGCTCCCGCTCCGTGAGGACCTCGGGGCCCGGTCTCCTCTCCGTCTGGGAGCGGATCATGCGGTAGAGAAGCCCTTGGGGAACGTAGAACTCTCCCCGGGCCACCGCCTTGACCGCGTCCAGAAGCTCCTCTTCTGCTGCGTCCTTCGGCAGATAGCCCGCGCCCCCTGCCTGGAGGAAGCGTTCGGCGTACTCGGGCTCGGCGTACATGGAGAGGGCGAGGAGGCGCACCCCGGGGCACGCCTCCTTTAAGGCCTCGGCCAGCCGGATGCCGTCCATATCGGGAAGGGCGATGTCCAGAACCGCCACGTCCGGGTTCGCCTTAGGGATCCTCTCCAGGGCCTCCTTTCCCGTTTCGGCCTCCCCCACCACCTCCACCTTGCCCTGCAGGAGGAAGCGGATCCCCGCCCGCACCACCGGGTGGTCGTCTACAAGAAACACTCGGATCATACCTTCACCTCCTCCAAGACCAGAGGAAGGCGCACGTAAAGGGTGGTCCCTTGGCCCTCGAGGCTCTCCACCTGGAAGCTGCCGCCCAAAAGCTCCACCCGCTCGCGAATGCCGAGAAGCCCAAGTCCGGGCCGCACCCTGGGGGAAAACCCCTGTCCGTCGTCCTCCACCACCAAGCTCACCCCCCCTTCCTCCCGGCGGAGAACCACGGACACCTCCTGGGCCCTGGCGTGGCGGGCCACGTTGGTCAAGGCCTCCTGGACCACCCGGTAAAGGACGATCTCGTGGGACTCCGGCAGGCGTTCGGGAAGCTGGCAGAAGAGGTTGGCCCGGAGGCCGGTGCGTTCGGCGAACTCCTCCACCATTCGCCTTAGGGCGGCCTCGAGGCCCAGGGTATCTAGGGCAGGAGGGCGAAGGGAGCGGGAAAGGAGGCGGACATCCTGGATGGCGCTCCGCACCAGCTCTTGGAGGGTGGGCAAGGCCTCCATCTTCCCCTCCCTCACCGCCCGCAGACCCAGGTCAATCCCGGTGAGGATCTGGCCCACCTGGTCGTGGAGGTCCCGGGCGATGCGGGCTCGCTCTGCCTCCTGAGCCTCTAGGAGGGCCTTTAGGAACTGGGCCCGCTCCCTGTCCCGCTCGGCGAGGGCCTGGGCGTAGCGGGCCCGATGAAGCCCCGCTTCAATAGGGACCTTCACCGCCTCCAGGAGGGCCTGGGACACCTGGGTCCTGAGGTGGATCCGGGCTCCGGAAAGGACGAGGACCCGGTGCTCCCCCCTCCACGGGCAGTCGCCCAGGTGGGGACAGCCCGCCTTGGCCACCCGCGCCTCCCCAAGCCAAGCTTCCCCGCACTGGAAGAGGCCGCTTTCGCAGAGGGCCTTTAAGGCGCAGGCCAGAACGGACTCCGGGGTGTCCGCCCGGTTCACCGCCTCCGCTACCCGGTTGAGGAGGGAAAGCCCCTGCTCCCGCTCCAGCACCTGGCGGTGGTACCGGTTCAACGTCCAGGCTAGGACCGCAAGCTCCCCCTCGGGCTCGGCCAGGGGCTCGGTCCGGCCCTGCTCCCAGGTCCTCACCCCCTGGACCATATCCTCCAAGGGCCTAAGCGCCCGCTGGACGAGGGCCCCCGCCCAAAGGAAGGCCATCCCTCCCACCCCCAGGGAAAGCCAAAACCCTGCCACCAGGAGCCTAGCAAGGGAGCGCCTCAACCCTTCCTCGGGAAAAACCAAGGTGACCCGGCCTAACCTCCCCTCGGCAATGGGGCTAAGGTAGGCCCGGTAAACCCGGCCCTCCCAAAGGAACCGCCCCTCCAGGCCCCTAAGCCCCGCGGGGATGCCCCCCGGGAAGGTGTGGACCAAAACCTCCCCTTCGGGTCCCTCCAGGAAACCGTAGACCCCTTCTCCGAGGGCGGACATCTTACGGTAGACGGCGTAAAGATCGTTCAGAAGAAGGTCTTCCTCCACCAAGGAGGCCAAGCGGGCCACCTGGGCACGCCCCTCGGCCTCGAGGGCCTCCTCCAGGCCGGAGCGCACCAGATGGTAAGCGACCCCACCCATACCGACCCCGAAGAGAAGGAAACCCAAGGCCAAGGCCCAAAGGATCTTCTCCTTCAAGCTCCTCCTCACCGGCTCACCTCCCGCCAGAGGTCCACGTGGGGCTTTCCGCTTGCGAGCCTGAAGCCGACGATCCCGAGGGCAAGGAGGGGGTCCCCGGCTTGGAGGAGGTCCTCGAGGACCCGGATCCGGTTCCTCCACCCGAGCCGCGCGCGGAGCAGGGCGTCCAACACCATGCCATCTACCGCCGCCACGTCCACAAGCCCCCGGGCCACCGCCTCCACCGCCCGGTCGTGGCTATAGGTGTAGACCATCCGGCGAAGCATCCGCTCCGGCTGGAAGCCCTCCCGGCGCAGGGCTCGGAAGAAGCAGGCCCGCCCCGTGTTGAAGAGCGGGTCCACCAAGGCCACCGTGGCCCCCACAAGGTCGCTTAAGGTCCGGTGGGAAGACCCCTGAGGCACTATGGCCAAGGCCCGGCAACGGGTCCACCCCACAAGCACGCTTTGGGCCAGGACCTCCCCGTATCCCCTCCGGCCAAAAACCACCGCGTGGGGCCAGAGGCGCTGTACCAACTCACGGTAAGGGTGGGCTTCCTTGGGGGAAACCCTCCCCGCCACCCGGAAGGCCCCTTCCCGCTCGGGGCGAACAGGGGGCATGGGCTCCGCAGGACCCACCTCGGCAAGGCTCGCGCACCCCGCCAAAAGAAGGCCAAGCAGAAGGGGGCGGACCACATCCTCAGTATGGGGCGGAAAAGGCGGGACAAACGTCCTAGGGCTTGTAGGAAATTTCCCGAGGACGCCCTTCCCCCTTTCCGGTCGGAGAAAAGCCGATGCTAAGCCACTTAGCGAGCCATAGCTTGAAAGCGGGGAGGTGAGTATGGACTTGGAAAGCCGGAGGGCGTTCTTAGAGAAAGTGGCCTCCATGGTCTTTGCCGGCATGGTCCTAGGAGGCCAGGAGGTCCGGGCGGAAAAGGTGGAACGGCCTCCTCGCTCCCCCGATGGACCCCTTCTCCCCGACCTCACATACGAAGACGTCCTGGTCCGCATGCAAAAGGATCTGGAGCGGGCCCTGAAAAAAGGGACCACGCCCAAGTGGGTGATGGTGATTGACACCCGCAAGTGCGTGGGGTGCCACGCCTGCACCATCGCCTGCGCGGTGGAGAACAAGCTCCCCCCGGGCGTGGTTTACCGCCCAGTGGTGGAGGAGCAGGTAGGGGAGTACCCCCACGTCACCTGGCGGTTCCTGCCCCGCCCCTGTATGCAGTGCGACAAACCGCCCTGCGTCCCCGTCTGCCCCGTAGGGGCCACGTGGAAGCGGGAAGACGGCATCGTGGAGATTGACTATGACGCTTGCATCGGGTGCCGGTACTGCCTGGTGGCCTGCCCCTATCAGGCCCGCACCTTTGACTTTGGGGAAAACTGGACCGACGGCACCCCAGGGGAAGGCAGGATGCCCTACGAGGAGCTCCCCACCTTTGAGTGGGGGGAGGTGCACTTCCGCAAGGAAGGGGTGGTCCCCCAAAGCCCCGTGGGCAACGCCAGGAAGTGCAGCTTCTGCCTCCACCGCATTGAGAAAGGGCTCCTCCCCCAGTGCGTCACCACCTGCATCGGACGGGCCACCTTCTTCGGGGACGCCTCCGACCCGGAAAGCCTGGTGAGCCAGCTCATATACAAGCCCAACGCGATCCGACTTAAAGAAGAGCTGGGCACCGAACCACGGGTCTACTACCTGGTCTAGAGGAGGTGCGGCATGCGCGCCCTAGGATGGATCCTTTACCTGGCTCTGGCCGCAGTAGGGCTTACAGGCTTCTTCCTTCGCCTCGCCACCGGTCACCATTTAGCCGCTTACGGAAGCTACGTTCCCTGGGGACTTTGGGTGGCCGCCTACATTTACTTCATCGGGCTTTCGGCGGGAGCCTTTCTCCTCTCCGCCCTGGTGTACGTCTTCGGCGTGCGGAAGCTGGAGCCCATCGCCCCCCTGGCCCTGGTGGTGGCCTTGGCGAGCCTCCTCATGGCTTTGGTCACCATCTGGTTTGACCTGGGCCACATGGAGCGCTTCTACTACGTCTACCTCCGGCCCAACTTCCGCTCCATGATGGCCTGGATGGTGTGGCTCTACACCGCCTATGGGCTTCTCCTGCTTCTGGAGTTGTATTTCGCCCTCAGGCGGCACCTGCCCAAGTACGCGAACGCAGGAGGCTTTACGGGGCTCCTGGCCCGGCTTCTCACTGGGGGCCGGAAGACCCCCTTCTCCCCGGAGGAGGTGGCCCGCGACGAGAGGATCCTGCAGGTGCTGGGCTCCCTCGGCGTCCCCTTGGCCATCGCCTTCCACGGTGGGGTGGGGGCCCTTTTCGCCACCGTTTTGGCCCAGGAGCTCTGGCACAGCCCCATCTACCCCATCCTCTTCCTGACGGGCGCCCTCCTTTCAGGCGGCGCTTTGATGACCGGGATCTACGCCTACTTCTGGCCGCACAAGGACGGAGCCTGGAAGGACCTAAGCCTCTTCCTGGGGCGGGTGGTCCTTGGGCTCATCCTCTTTGACCTTCTCTTGGAGTGGGCCGAGTATTCCATCCCCATGTGGTACGGGGTAGGGCCCGAGTTTGAGGCCCTGTGGCACACCCTCTTTGGTCCCTTCTGGTACGTCTACTGGGTGTTCCACATCCTCTTGGGCGTGGCGGTGCCGGTGGGGTTGATCCTCTATGGCCTCCGCAGCCAAAGGGTGGCCCCCATCGGCCTGGCCGGCCTGCTGGTGGCGGTGACGTTCCTGGCCATCCGGCTCAACCTGGTCATCCCTAGCCTGGTCCACCCCAAGCTGGAAGAGCTGGTGCACGCCTACCACGACCACCGCCTCCTCTTCGCCTACGTGCCCACCTGGTTTGAGTGGAGCGTGGTGGTCTTCTCCGTGGTCCTGGGGTTCACGGTGGTTTACCTACTGGTCCGCGTCCTTCCTGTGGTGGAAGGCAAGACGCTGAAGGAGGTGGGTTAAATGCTTTCCCGGCGCGAGCTCATCAAGTTGGGGGTGCTCTCCGGTAGCGGCGTCCTTCTGGGCGAGAAGGCCACGGAACTCTTCAGCCAGGTCCAGGCGGCCGAAGCCAAGAGCACGGGGTTCTACCCCCTCAACGACCCCGAGAACCAGATCTACTCCGTCTGCCTCCAATGCAACACGGGTTGCCCCATCAAGGTCAAGGTCTACGAGGGCGTGGCAGCGAAGATTGACGGGAGCCCCTACGCGCCCTGGACCCTCTATCCCCATCTGCCCCTGTCCACGCCTCTCGAGGAGGCGGCCAAGGTGGACGGCGCCCTCTGTCCCAAGGGCCAGGCCGGGCTGCAGACGGTGTACGACCCCTACCGCATCCGCAAGGTGCTCAAGCGGGCAGGCCCAAGGGGAAGCGGCAAGTGGAAGGAAATCCCCTTTGAGCAGGCGGTGCGGGAGATCGCCGAAGGGGGCAAGCTCTTCGCCGATATCGGCGACGACCGGGACTACCCGGGCCTCAAGGAGGTCTGGGCTCTAAGGGACCCCAAGGTCATGAAGGCGATGAAAGCCCGGGTAGAGGCCATCTGGAGGGAAAAGGACCCCGCGAAGAAGCGGGCTCTGGTGGAAAGCTTTAAGGAGGAGTTCAAAGAGCACCTCCACACCCTCATTGACCCCGACCACCCCGACCTCGGCCCCAAGAACAACCAGGCCGTCTTCGCCTACGGCCGCCTGAAGGCGGGACGGAGCGACTTCTTCAAGTGGTTCTTCCAGCAAAGCCTCGGCTCCGTCAACGTCCACGGGCACACCACGGTCTGCCAGGGTTCCCTTTACTTCACCGGCAAAGCCATGAGCTACCAGCTCGCCTACGACGAGAAGAAGGGGCAGTACACCTGGACAGGCGGGGAAAAGTTCTACTGGCAGGCCGACCTCACGGGAGCGGAGTTCGTCATCTTCGTGGGGGCCAACATCTTTGAGGCCAACTACGGCCCCCCCTTGCGGGTCAACAAGCTCACCCTGGGCGCGGCCACGGGGAACCTGAAGTACGTGGTCATTGACCCGCGGGCCCAGAAGGGCGTGGCCCACGCCACCAAGTGGCTTCCGGTAAAGCCGGGGCAGGACGCGGCCATCGCCTTCGGCATGATGCGCTGGATGTTTGAAAAGGGGCGGTTTGACGCCCGCTTCCTCTCCGCCGCCAACAAGGCGGCCGCCCAAGCCCTAGGCGAGCCCAGTTGGACCAACGCCACCTGGCTCGTGGAACTGGACGAGGAGGGCTTCCCCGCCAAGCTCCTGCGGATGAGCCACCTGGGCATGGATCCCGAGGTGCGCGTTATTGAAGGCCAAGAGGTGGTCTTTGACCATCCGGTGGTCCTGGTGAAGGGCAAGCCCACCCCCGTGGATCCGCAAAGCGAGGACAAGCCGGTCTACGGCGACCTTTTCGTGGACACCACCCTAAACGGCATCCGGGTGAAAAGCGTCCTCCAGCTCATCCGGGAGGAGGCCTTGAGCCGGACCCTGGAGGAGTGGGCGGAGCTCGCCGGGGTGGAGGCCCAGGACATCGCCGAGCTGGCCTACGAGTTCACCCGCCACGGGAAGAAGGCCGTGGTAGACGTCCACCGGGGAGCAAGCCAACACAGCAACGGCTTCTACAACTGCTTCGCCTGGTTCACCCTAAACGCCATGGTGGGGAACTACGACCATCACGGCGGCTTCATCAAGGCCAGCACCTACGACATCACCGGGAAGAAGGCGGGTGGCCCCTTTAACATGGACAAGCTCCACCCGGCCAAAATGGAGCCCTTCGGCATCTCCCTCATCCGGCACGATGTGAACTACGAGGACACCACCCTGTTTGAGGGCTACCCCGCCAAGCGCCCCTGGTTCCCCCACAGCTCCGATGTCTACCAGGAGATCCTCCCCTCCGCCGCCCAGGGCTACCCCTACCCCGTAAAGATCCTCTTCCACTACATGGGCTCCCCCGCCTACGCCCTCCCCGCAGGCCACACCCAGATCCAGGCCATGCTGAACCCGGACAAGATCCCCCTCATCGTGGCCTTTGACATCGTGGTGGGGGACACCTACCTCTTCGCCGACTACATCATCCCCGACCTCTCCTACCTGGAGCGGTGGGAGTTTCACGGCAGCCACCCCAACAACCCCTGGAAGGTTCAGACCGTCCGCCAGCCCACCATCCCCCCCATCCCCGAGACGGTAAAGGTGTTCGGCCAAGAGATGCCCATCTCGGCGGAGAGCTTCTTCCTGGCCCTCGCCGAGTACCTGGGGCTTCCCGGGTTCGGAGAACAAGGCTTCGCCAACGGGATGCCCTTCACCCACCCCGACCACTTCTACCTCAAGCTCGCCGCCAACCTGGCCTTCGGGGAGAAGGCGGACGGCTCCGATGCCCTGCCCGAGGCGGACGATAAGGAGCTGGAGATCTTCCGCAAGGCCCGGCGCCACCTGCCGCCTTCGGTCTTTGACGAAAACCGCTGGCGGGAGGCGGTGGGCGACGAAAGCCTTTTCCGCCGCACCGTCTACCTCCTCAACCGGGGCGGCCGCTACCAGGCCTTTGAAAAGGCCTTCAAGTCCGACGGCACCGTGGCCAACGCCTACGGCCGGCAGATCAACCTCTACCTAGAAAAGCACGCCAAGACCAAGAACAGCATGACGGGCAAGCCCTACTGGCCTCTGCCCCGCCTCTTTCACCCCTACACCGACGCCCTTGGGCAGCCCATCCCGGACGAAGCCCAAGGCTACGAGCTCACCCTCCTCACCCACCGGGTGATCACCATGACCAAGAGCCGGACGATCTCCAACTACTGGCTCCTCAACGTGATGCCCGAGAACTACATCGCCATCAACCCGGTGGACGCCAAGCGCCTGGGCTTTAAGGACGGGGAGCTCGTCAAGGTGGTCTCCGCCAGCAACCCGGAGGGCCTCTGGGACTTCGGCCCCTTCGGCAAAAAGCCCATGGTGGGTAAGCTTAAGGTGCTCCCCGGCATCCGGCCCGGAAACGTGGCCTTCGCCCTCGGTTACGGCCACTGGGCCTATGGGGCAAGCGACATAGAGATCAACGGCCAGGTGGTGAAGGCCGACCCCAGGCGGGCGGCGGGCATCCACGCCAACGCCGCCATGCGGGTGGACCCCGTCCTCAAGGACGTAGGGCTTACGGACCTCACCGGGGGTAGCGTGGTTTTCTACGACACCAAAGTGCGCTTGGTCCGGGCCACACCAGAAGAGGCCAAAACCTACAGGGAAGGCGTGAGGCGGATGGCCCTCGGTGGCCCCTCCGGGGTGGAGGCGGAAGCGATCTTGGAGAAGGCCCTCAAAGCGGCGAGAGGGGAGCTGGACCCCGAGGCATTGCGGAGGGAAGTGGCGGCCCAGCTTGGCCTTAAAGGCCAGGTCTAAAGGGCCACTTCGGCAGAGGGCCCAGGGCAAGCCTGGGCCCTCTGCCCTGGACGGGAAGGGTCCGGGACGGGTACATTTGTCCCGTGGACCCCGGGGAACTTTTGGAACTCCTCAAGCGCCGTACGGGCTTCACCGAGGCCCACGCCGCCCTCCTTAGGGAGCTCGGTGAGGTCATGGTCCCCATCGCCCACGAGGTGGCCCTGGCCTTCTACGACTACCTGGGGCGGGACCCGGAGCTTGGCGCCATCCTCCACGCCGAGCCGGGGCGGGTGGAGAGGCTCTACCGGACCTTCGCCCGCTGGTACGGCGAGCTCTTCTCGGGGGTCTATGACCGGGCCTACGCCGAGCGGAGGCGGCGCATCGGCCTGGTGCACGCCCGGCTCGGCATCGGCCCCCGGGCCATGATCCCCGCCATGGGCCTCGTCCAGGAGCTCTCCTTGGAGCACATGCGCATGGCCCTGAGGGGGCACGAGGTCTACAGCGCCGTGGAGGCCTTTGAGAAGCTCGTGGCCGTGGAGGTGGCCCTGATTGAGGAGAGCTACCTCGAGGCCCTCTCCTTAGGCCTTTCCCTGGGGCACCGGGACCTCGCCCAAGCCCTCAAGGCAGGGGCCTCAGCCCTCCTCTCCCGGGCCTAGGGCTCCTTGGCCAGGTCGTTGAAGCGCACGTGCTGGGCGTGGAACTGGAGCTCCACGGTCCCCGTGGGGCCGTTCCTCTGCTTGCCCACGATGATTTCGGCGATCCCCGCCTTCTCCGAGTGGGGGTTGTAGTACTCGTCCCGGTAGATGAACATCACCAGGTCGGCGTCCTGCTCAATGGAGCCCGACTCCCTGAGGTCGGAGAGCATGGGGCGCTTGTTGGGCCGCGCCTCCACCGCCCGGGAGAGCTGGCTCAAGGCGATCACCGGCACGCCGAGCTCCCGGGCCAAGGCCTTGAGCCCCCTGGAGATGGCGGCGATCTCCTGCTGCCGGTTTTCCCCCTTCTGCCCCCCTCCGGGGCCCGACATAAGCTGAAGGTAGTCTATGATGATTAGGCCCACGTTGTGCTGGCTCCTGAGCCTCCGGGCCCGGGCGCGGAGTTCCATGAGGGTGAGGTCGGGGGTGTCGTCAATGAAGATGGGGGCCTCGGAAAGCCGGCCCGCCACGTCCACGAGGCGGGAGAAGTCCCGGTCGGAAAGCTGGCCGAGCCGGACCCGGTTCATGTCAATGCGGGCCTCGGAGCACATCATCCGGAGGACGAGCTGGGCCGCGGGCATCTCCAGGGAGTAGATCCCCACCCCCACCCCCTCCTTGAGGGCGGCGTGCTGGGCGATGGTGAGGGCGAAGGCGGTCTTCCCCATGGCGGGGCGGGCGGCGATGATGTTCAGGGAGCCGGGAGCGAGGGTACCGATGAGCTGGTCCAGCTCCTTGAAGCCCGTGCGCACCCCGGCGGTCTCCCCCTTGTTCTGGAAGAGGGCCTCAATGTGCTCAAAGGTCTCGTGGACGAGCTCCCGCATGGAGCGGGCCTCCACCTCCGTCTGGGCCAGGGCCACCTCCAGGATCCGCTTCCCCGCCTGGTCCAGGATCTCGTCCAGGCTTCCCGCCTCCTCGTAGGCCAGGCGCATGGCCTCCCCGGCCGCCTGGATGAGCCTGCGCAGGGTCCACTTCTCCGCCACGATGCGGGCGTAGTGCTCGGCGTAGGCGGCGGTGGGGGTGGCCTCGGAAAGCTGCACCAGGTAGCTCACCCCGCCCACCCCGTCCAGCTCCCCCCGGCGGGAAAGCTCCTCGGCAAGGGTCACCAGGTCCACGGGGCTGCCCTCGGCCCTTAGGCCCTGCATGGCGGCGTAGATCTTGCGGTGGGCCTCGGCGTAGAAGGCCTCGGGGGTGGGGAGCAGGCCCTCAATCTCGTCCAGGACTTGATAGTCCAGGAGGATCGCCCCTAGGACGCTCTGCTCCGCCTCGAGGCTGTGGGGGGGGATACGGCCTTCCATAAGCCTCCCCAGGTTAAGCCCGCCTCCCCCCCTTCCGCCAGAGGCCTTTCCTTTTAGGAAGGATTGGCTCTTTTCCGCTTCTCAGGGGAGGGGCCTAAGCTCTAAGGCGTGCGCTGGCTCCTTCTCCTCTTTCTCCTTGCCGCCTGCCAGGCCCAGGGCCTGCCCGAGCCCTACGCCACCCTGGAAAGGGGAGGGAAGGAAGCCCTCCGCCAGGTGGCCCTTAGGGCCGAGGGGTACGCGGGCCTCCTCGCGGGCTGGCTCCTGGTGGGCGAGGAAGACCTCCCCCTCGCCGAACGGGCGGAGTACGCCTGGCGCTACGCCCTCTTCCTGGAAGAGGTGCGGGCCTTTGAGCCGGGCTGGGAGGCGGAGGCGGCCTGGCGGGTGGCGGCCCCCCTCCTGGAAAGGGCGGGGGACGGGAGGGCCTTTTCCGCCTGGGCGAGGCTTCTTCCTAAAGAGGAGGCCGTGCTGGCCCTCCTCCGCCTTGGCCAGGGGGAGGGGCTCTGGGAGGCCCTCTTCCGCGGCCGGGCGTACGAGCCCCTCCTCAAGGCCCTCCCCGAGGGGACAAGGCCCGACCTCCGCGCCCAGGCCCTCTACCGCCTGGGCCGCTACGGGGAGGCCCTTCCCCACTACCGGGCCTGGGCGGAAGAGGACCCGAGGGGCTACCTGGGCCTGGGCTACGCCCTCTGGCGGCTCGGGAGGCGAGAGGAGGCCCTTCAGGCCTTCGCCCGCTACGACCACCCGGAAAGCCGCCTGGCCCAAGGCCGCCTCCTGGAGGGGATGGGGCGGGTGGAGGAGGCCCTTTCCCGCTACCTGGCGAGCACCCCGGAGGGGCTTTGGCGGGCCACGGCCCTGCTTGAGCGCCTGGGGCGGAAGGAGGAAGCCCTCGGGGTCTACCTCCGCCTCGCCCGGGGGGAAAGCCCCTACGCCGACGATGCCGCCCTCCGCGCCTACCTCCTCGCCGGGGAGCTCGGGAATGGAGAGGCGCGGCAGGAGGCCTACGCCCGCCTCGAGGGGGGCCTGGGCCTCCTCGTGGGGAAGACCCCGTCCCCCCCGGCCCTAGCCCCTCCGGCTTCCTTACCCCCCGAGGCCTCCCTGGTGGAGGCCCTGGTCCGGGCGGGCAAGGCGGCCTGGGCCCGGGGGGAGGTGCGCTACGCCCTCTGGAGGCGCCCAAAGGACTGGCCCGCCCTCGTCCCCCTCCTCTACCGCCTGGGGGCCTATCGGGAGGGGATCCGGGCCGCCTGGCCCACGGCCCTCGCCTACCCCAGGGCCTACCGGGCGTGGGTGGAGGCCTACGCGGGGAGGGAGGGGCTGGACCCCGACCTCCTCTTCGCCCTCCTCCACGTGGAAAGCCGCTTTGACCCTAAGGCGGTGAGCCCCACGGGAGCCTTGGGCCTCGCCCAGTTCCTCAGGAGCACCTGGGCGGACGTGGCCCGGATGCTGGGGGAGCCCCCCGCCGACCCCTTTGACCCCGAGGCCAGCATCCGCTACGCCGCCCGCTACCTCCGGTGGCTCCTAGAGCGGTGCGCCGCCTTTTCCGGCGTGGAACGGCTTGCCTGTGCCGTCACCGCCTACAACGGGGGGATCGGCTACACCCTAAGGGGCATCGCCCGGGAGGGGGGCCTCTACGCCTTCCTCCGCTTCCAGGAGCGGGACGAACCGCGGGAGTACCTCGCCAAGGTGCTCTCCGCCTACGCCGCCTACAAGGCTATTCCTTAGCGGCGCGCTCCCTCTCCGTCCAGGCGATGAGGAGTTTGAGGGCGAAGGGGGCGAAGAGGGTCGTGAAGACCACCATGAAGAGAACGATGGCGTACTCCTCCTCGTTCACCGCGCCCGCCTTGAGGCCCAAGGCGGCCACGATGAGCCCCACCTCCCCCCGGGGGGCCATGCCCACCCCCACGGTGAGGGCGCTCCGCACCCCCTGGGTGAGGGCCCCGAGGAAGCCCCCGAGGACCTTCCCCAGGATGGCGATCACCGTGACCACCGTCCCCGCCACCAGCACCACGGGGCTCGCCAAGGCGGCGAGCTCCAGCCTAACCCCCACCATGGCGAAGAAGAGGGGAGCGAGGAAGCTCTCTATGGCGAAGACGGGCTCCTCGAGGCGGTACTTCTCCCGCACCTCGGAAAGGAGCATTCCCCCCAAAAAGGCCCCCACGATGGGGGCGAGGCCGATACTGGCCGCCAGGGCCGCCATCCCCACGCCCAAGGCGAGGGCAAAGCCCAAGGGGCTCCCCACGGGAAGCCGCTCTAGGGGCAGGCGGGCGATGAGGGTGGAGAGGAAGACGGCAAGCCCCACGAAGACCACGGAGAGGAGGATGAGCCGGGCGATGGCCCCCACCTCCACCTGGCCCGTCTGGGCCACGCCGTTCACCACCGCGAGGACGATGAGGCCCAGGACGTCGTCAATCACCGCCGCCCCCAGGATGATCCGGGAGTAGGGACGGGAAAGGACCCCGAGCTCCTGGAGGACCCGGGCGGTGATGCCCACGCTGGTGGCCACCAAGGCGGTGCCGAGGAAGAGGGCGGGGAGGGTTTCAAACCCGATCTCTAGGCCGTAGAGGTACCCCCCCAGGAAGGGCAGGGCTACCCCCAAAACGGCCACCAAAAAGGCCTCCTTCCCCACCGCCAGGATGTCCCTGAGGCGGGTTTCCAGGCCCACCATGAAGAGGAGGAAGACCGCCCCAAGCTCCGCCAGAAACTCCAGGACCTCCCCCTCGTGCACCAGGCCCAAAAGGGCGGGCCCCACCAGCACGCCCGCGAGCACCTCCCCGATGACCACGGGCTGGTTCAGGCGCTTGAAGATAAAGGCCATCACCTGGGCCGCGAGAAGGAGATAGAAGATCTCCAACAGGTGTTCCGCGCCGTGCATCAACTCCTCCCTAGGATGAGCTTCAAGAAGTCGCTCCGGGTGAGGATGCCCACCACCTTGCCCTTCTCGTCCACCACCGGGAGGTGGCGTAGGCCGGTCGTGAGGACCACCTTGAGGGCCTTGCCCAGGGGGTCCTCGGGGTGGACCTTGGGGATCTCCGTGCGCATCACCGCCTTCACGGGGGTGCGCTGGTAGCGGCGGTAGATCTCCGCCAGGACGTCCTCGTCCACCCACTCCCCGAAAAGCTGCAGGGCCTCCACGTCGGAGAAGGGAACGTTCTCCGGGTGGGGCAGAAGCTCCTCCACCTGGACCACGCCGAGCAGCCTCCCCTCCCCGTCCACCACGGGGAAGCCCCCGTAGCGGGTCTCCAGGATCCTGCGGGCGGCCTCCTCCAAGGTGGCCTCCGGCCCCAGGACCACGGGGTCTTGGGTCATCAGGTCCTTGACCTTCATGGGCCCCAGTCTACCAGCCCCACCTTCGGGGAAGGAACGCGCGCACCGCCGCCACGCCGAAGACGAACCCGCCGAGGTGGGCCCAGAAGGCGATGCCCGGCACGCCCAAAAGCCCCTGCACCAGCTGGAGGAAGGCCCAGTACCCCAGGTAAAAGCCCGCGGGCAGGGCCAGGGTGAAGGGCAGGACGAACCAGACCAGGGTGATCACGTAGGCCCGGGGGAAGAGGACGTAATAGGCCCCAAGGACGGCGGAGACCGCCCCGCTCGCCCCGATCATGGGCACGGTGGAGGCGGGCATGAACAGGGCCTGGGCCAGGGCCGCCGCCACCCCGCCGAGGAGGTAGAAGAGGAGGAAGCGCTCCCCTCCCATCCGATCCTCCACGTTGTCCCCGAACACCCAGAGGAACCACATGTTGGAGAGGAGGTGGAAAAGGCCCCCGTGGAGGAACATGCTGGTGAGGACCCGGTACCCCTCGCCCAGGGGGTCTTGGAAGAAGAGGGCGGGGACGAAGCCCATCTTGGCCACCACCTGGGTGGGCCCGAGAAGGAGCTCCAGGAGGAAGGCGGCCACGTTCAGGGCCACCAGGGACCGGACCACCAGGGCGGGGCGGCGCGCGGGGTTGATGTCATGCAGGGGGATCATCGCGGCGGACCCTGGCGGTAAGGCAGGGGCACGTACTGGACGCTGGGCCTTTGGCCTTGGGCTTGGGGGTAGAGCTCCATGAGCTCGTAGACCTCCCGGGGCATCTCCGTGGATACGGGAAGCCCCAGGCTCCGGGCCTGCTCCACGTCAATGGGGTAGTCGTGGGTCCAGGTGCCCTGGGAGAGAAGGGTGGCCACCTCCTCCGCCTTCTCCTCGGGCATGTGCTTCTTGAGGAGGTTCTTCACCGTGGCCTTCACCTGCCTAAGGGCCTTCTCCGCCACGTCGGCGAGGATCAGGGTCTGGTCGTCAATCTCGGAGATGGGCTTTTTCTCCAGGACCTTGAGGATGCTCGCCGCCGGGTACTGGCCGAGCTGGGGGTCCACGGGGCCCAAGACGGCGTTCTCGTCCATGACGATCTCGTCGGCGGCGAGGGCGATGAGCGTCCCCCCGGACATGGCGTAGTGGGGCACGAAGACCGTCACCTTGGCGGGGTGGCGGAGGAGGGCCTCGGCGATCTGCTCCGCCGCCAGCACCAGGCCCCCTGGGGTGTGGAGGATGAGGTCTATGGGCACGTTCTTGTCCGTGAGGCGGATGGCCCTCAGGACCTGCTCTGAGTCGTCAATGTTGATATAGCGGGAGATGGGGATTCCCAGAAAGCTCACCGCCTCCTGGCGGTGGATGAGGGTGATGACCCGGCTTTTCCGCTGCCTCTCCAGCTCGGCGATCTTGCGGGTCCTGGCCCCGAGGAGCCACTGCTGCTGGAAGTAGGGGGAGAGGGCAGAGAGGATGAAGAAAAGCCAAAAGAGCTGGAAAAAGATGTCCATGCCTCACCTCCGGCAATCATTCTACAGGGCTTCCTTCGGCCCTCTTCGCCCTCTTCCCGGGGCGCGCTTCCGGGTAGAGGGCCTGGGCGATCCCGGGGGCGTAGCGGATGAGGAGGGCCCCCAAGGGGACGGAGACCAGGACCAGGAGCACGGCCACCTGGGCCACCAGGGGGTAGCCCTGCTGCAGGGCCAAGGCGCCTAAGACCAGGTTGAACTCGCCCCGGGGCACGAGGTAGAGGGCGCTGTAGAGCCGCCGCTTCCGGCCAAGCCCCGCCCTCGCCCCACCCAGGTGGTTCAGGGGGAGCTTGAGAAGGAGGCCCAGGAGGACAAGCCCCACCGCCCAGGGGGTAAGCCCCCGAAGGAGGCCCAAGGCCTCCGCCCCCACCACGAGGAAGAAGAGGGCCACCCCGAGGTCCCGCACCGGCCCGAAGAGGTGCTCAAGCCTCTCCCTGAGGCCAAGCCCCGCGGCGATGACCCCGGAGAGGAAGGCCCCTACCCCCTCCGAGGCCCCCACGGCGTGGAAGAGGAGGGCGGTGCCCGCGGTGAAGGCGGCCCCGAGGAGGAGGACGAGCTCGTCGGAAAGCCCCTCCATGAAGCGGACGAGCCTCGGGCCCAGGAAGCGGGCGAAGAGGAGGTAGGCGAGGGCCAGGGCCACCCCCCCGAGGAAGCCCACGGGCCCCTGGCCGCCCAGGAGGGCGAGGAGGAGGGCGATGATGAGGTCCTCCAGGACCAAGACCCCGAGGACCACCTCGCTTTCGGGGTTGGCGGCGCGGCGCAGGTCAATGATGAGCTTGACGATGACGGCGCTGGAGCTGATGTAGACCACCCCGGCAAGGAGGAGGGCCCCCCTCAGGTCCAGCCCGGCGAGGAGGCCGAGGAGGAAACCCAGGGGGAGGGCCAGGGCGTCAAAAAACCCTGCCCGCAGGGCCTTCCCCGAAAGCTCCCGGAGCCGGTCCGGGCCGAACTCCAGCCCCACGGAAAAGAGGAGGAGCAAAAGCCCCAAGGAGGGGAGGGGCTCCAGATCCTCCACGGGAAGCCTCTCCCCCACCACAAGCCCCGTGAGGAGGTAGACGGGGAGGGGAGGGAAACCATAGCGGTGCACCAGGGCCGCACCCAGGGCCAGAAGCCCCGCGGCCAGGGCGAAGGCCTCGAGGGAAGGGTGCATCAGAAGTTCCCTTTCAGGGCCTCCACCGCCTCCCGGCTCCCCGCCACCACCAGGGTGTCCCCCACCTCTAAGACCACGTCCGGGCCGGGGTGGGGGATGAGGGGGGCCCCGGGCCGGTCCACCGCGAGGAGGTGGGCCCCCGGGGGCAGGGCGAGGTCCCCGACCCTCTTCCCCACAAGCTTAGAGCCGGGAAGGACCTTGACCCACTCAATCACCTTGGCCCCCAGCTTGCTCCGCGTGTCCCCCACGGCCTCGGGGTGGAAGAGGACCCCGGCCAGGATGGCCCCAAGCTCCCTCGCCTCTTCGTCCGTAAGGTCCAGGGCCACGGTGGGCTCGTCCTCCTCGCCCGCCTCAAAGTACTGAAGCTCCCGCTTACCGGAGCTGTGCACCACGATGACGATCCGGTCCCCGCTCTTCACCGTGATGGTGTACTTGCGCCCCACACCGGGAAGAACCACTTCCTCTACCTTCATCCTGCCCTCCTCGGGGAGAACTGCACCGCCAGGGTGCGTCCGGCCACGAGGGCCAGGATCCCCAGGCTCCAGAAAAAGAGGTCCATACCGGAAAGCCGGGCCTCATACAGAAGGAGAAGCAGCTCCCGCAGGGCCAGGGCGATCCCGATCTCCAGGAGGATCTCCAAGCGCACCCGTTCCACCTCAAAGTACTCCACGAAGGCCCGGACCAGCTCCAAGACGATGACGAGGGAGAGGACGTTGGTGACGAGCTCTTTTAGCCCCAGGCGCACCGTGGGCTCCGTGAGGGTGAGGCCGAGCTCCAAGAAGGTGCGCCAGACTCCCACGAAAAGGCCCACGAGGAGGGCCACCACCACCAGGTTGAACACGAGGCGGATGGCCCTCCGGTAGGCTCGGAGCAAAAGGTCCTGGCTCACGCTAGAGGAGGAGGTTAAAGACCCGTTCCGCCCGTTCATGGTGCTCCGTCTGGGGGTTCTTGAGGGCGGGGTCCAGCTCCTTGAGCACTCGGGCGTAGGCCACCACCAGGGCCCCGGCCAGCTCAGGCAGGAGGTTCCGCACGTCCTCGGAGACCTCGAGGTCCAAAGGCGGCAGGGCCGCCAAGGCGTCCAGCACGGGCTTGAGCTCCAGGGCGGTGTCCATGCGGCGGAACTCCTGCAGGGTCTCCTGGAGCCCCTTGGTGATGGGCAGGTCGGGCTCAAAGATCAGGTCGCGCCCGTTGTACCGGGCGTTCCGCTCCGCCACCACCAGGAGGTCGTAGAGTTTATTGCGCAGGAAGTCGGAAACCCGCTTGAGGTCGTTCTTGTCCACGTCCAGGCCCGCGGCCTGGCGGAAGAGCCTTTCAAACTCGGCCACCTTCATCAACATGGGCCACCTCCGGGGAACAGGCTAACAATTGCGCTTACTCTTGTCAAGTATCTTCAGCAAGAGATTTTAGCTTTCCTGAATAGGAATCCGCACGGGAGGTTCCTCGGGCCGCTTCTCCCGGGGGATCCGCACCTCCAGCACCCCCTTGGCGAGCCTCGCCTCAATCCCCTCCTTCTTGGTGTCCTTGGGGAGGAGGTAGGCCCGGTAGATCCGGCCGTAGACGATCTCGGCGAGGTGCTTGGTGCGCTTCTCCTCCCGCTTCTCCCCCTCAATGACCAGCTGATCCCCTTCCAGGCGCACCTCCAGGTTCTCCGGGCCAAGCCCCGGCACCTCCACCCTAAGGAGGTAGTGGTCCTCGTGCTCTTGGAGCTCGGAAAGGGGTTCCAAAACTTCGCCTACGTCCTGGAAAGCCTTCTCCAGGGCCTCCTCCACCGCCTTGCGCACGCGGGAGCGGCCAAAAGGCCAAAGCTTCTCCAACATGGTTCACCTCCCTTCTAGGTAGGGCCTGAGCCTTTCCTCCAGAACCCGCTTGGGGCTCGCGCCCACCCAGGTGGCCACGGGCGCACCCTGGCGGAAGAGGACCAGGGTGGGCACGCTCCGCACCCCGTACCGGGCGGCCAGGCCCGGGTGCTCGTCCACATTCACCTTCACCACCTTGAGCTTGCCGGCGTGGTCCCGGGCGAGCGCCTCCAAGATGGGGCTCACCAGGCGGCAGGGGCCGCACCAGGGGGCGAAGAAGTCCACCAGGGTCAAAGGAGCCCCCGCCACCTCCTGGGCGAAGCCCTTCTCGTCCGTTTCCACCACCCAGGGCAAGGGGGTTTTGCAGGCCCCGCACACCGGCACCTGCCCGGGCGGAGGGGTGCCCAGGCGGTTTTTGGCCCCGCATTTAGGGCAGGCCACGACCATGGGGCTATCCCCAGATCCCCTCTGAGGCACCCCACCCCGGGAAGCCCGGGGTGGGGCCCTCCTCAGCGGACGTTCCCCGTCTCCAGCTTCCTCGCCCTGAGGTCCAGGAGGCTGTACTCCCCCTCGGAGAGGTCGCCCGGGACCACCACCCAGCTCGCCCCCAGCATCTCGTGCTTCTGGCCCTTACCGGCCACGAGGACCAGGAGGGGGTTGTGGGTTTTGATCAGGTGGGCCACCTCGTGGGAGCCCTGCTCGTTCAGGCCCTTGTGGTAGGGCATGGTGTGGAAGAGGAAGATCTTGGGGTAGTCCTTGAGCTCCCAAAGGGCCTTGAGGTGGTACTCGGCGACCCAGGCGGGGTAGCGCAACGCCTCGTGCTCCTCGGGCTCGCCCTCGTCGGCGATCTCCCCGCCCACGCCCGCCACCAGGTAGGGCCCACGCCAGAAAGTGAAGGTCTCGTGGACGTTGCGCATCTCGGGGTGGACGAGCTCCACGTTGGCCGCTTCCCGCAGGTACTCCCAGATGGGGGCGTCCTGGGGACCGGGGATATAGGCGGTGGGCAGATGCGCCTCGGCGAGGATGCGGAAGAAAGCGGCGTAGTCCCGGCTTTTCGCCGCCTTGGGCATCAGGTTGCCGATGAGGGCGATGGCGTCCGCCCCGGTGTCGGGGGCCAGCTTGACGAACTTCTCCAGCGCCTCCAGGTCCCCCATGGGGTTGGAGGTGGCGAGGATGTACCTTACCGTGCGCCGCATGGTCTCACCCCCTTACTCCACCTGCACCTGGATCTTCTTCGGCTTGGTGGCCTCGGCCCGCGGCACCAGGAGGTGAAGCACCCCGTGGCGGAAGCGGGCCTGGACCCGGGAGAGGTCGTAGGTGCTGGGCACGTTGAAGCTCCGGGCGAAGGTGCCGTAGGTGCCCTCCAGCCGGTGGTAAGCGGCGTTCTCCTTGCGTTCAAAGGGCCTTTCCGCCTTCACGGAGAGCACCCCCTCCTCGGCCACCACCTCCACCTTCTCGGGCTCCACGCCCGGCAGGTAGACCAGGAGGTGGAGCCCCTCCTCGTCCTCCCACACGTCCACCGGCGGGGCGTAGACCCTAGGCCCCTGCTGGGGCGCGCCAAAGGCCCTAACCAGCCTCTCCTGCAGCTCCTCAAGCTCCTTGAAGGGATCAAACCGCATCATGCCAGCTCACCTCCTTCACCACCTCAAGAGCGCGGCCATGCCCCCGCGCTCAAGAAGCCTGCTTTCGGCCTCGCCGCGCACGAACTCCAGCTTGGTGGCGTAGCCCTCGGCCAAGGAAGCGAGCGCCGCGGCGAGGGGTTTTTTCTCGGGGGTTTCGCAGTAGGCCAAGGCCTGGGCCTCGTCGGCGAAGGCGAAGTCCTGGCAGAGGTAGACCTCCTGCTCCAGGTGCCAGGGGAGGACCCAGACCTCCACCCGGCCCTCCTGCACCCGGGCGAGGACCTCGGGGCCGAAGGCGGCCTTGGGGTAGGCCTCTTCCAGCCTCTCCAGGAGCTTGACCTCTTCCCGGCGCTCCACCTCTTCCAGGACCGGCTCCAAGCGCTTCAGCACCTCGCCGGGGCTCGCCCCGGGGTGGGGCAGGGAGGGAAGCTCCGCCACCACCCGCTCCCTCAGGCGCTTGGGCAGGTGGCCCAGGAAGAGCTTGGTGTGCTCCTCCGGGCCCATGAGGACGAGCCGGGTGAAGCCCCGGGCCTCGCTAAGCTTTTCCAGCTCGTGGGCGAGCGCTTTGTAAAACCGCTCCTCCCAGGCCTCGAGGCGCTTGGCGAAGAGGTCCTGGCCCGCCCCGCCCCGGGCGATGCCCCCCAGGTGGAAGCGGCGCCCGGGGGCGTCCAGGGAGAGGCGGCGCCAGGCCTCGGTGTCCAGGGCCAGGAAGGCGTCATGGACCTCCTCAATCTCCCCCAGGAAGACCTCAAAGACGCGCCACTTCTCCCGGTCCACGTAGACGATGCCGTAGCGCTCGTACTCGTCCAGGGCGTAGACCAGGGGGAGGAGGAAGGGCTCGCCCCAGTGGGCGAGGGCACCGTCCACCAGGTACCGCCCCGCCTTCTCGTCCAGGAACGCGGTTTTGACGCTATTCACCAGGGGAAGCTCCACCTGGAGAAGGAGGACCTCAAAGAGGTCTTCCCCGGCGAAGAAGACGGCGGTCCTGGCCTCGAGGACCTGGTTTTGCAGCACCTCCAGGACCCTTTCCGAAAGGTCCCCTGGGACCTCGAGGGCCTTCATGGCGTCCTTGGCCCGGAGAGCGTAGGCCCTCCCGGCGTTTTCCGGCTTGGCCGGGTTGACGTCCACGTAGAGGGAGAGGACGGGCCCCTCCTTGGCACCGACGGACTCGCGGATACGGCGGATCTCCTCTTTTCCGATCATAGACCACCTCCTATAAGCATCACCGCTTTGCGCACGGCCTCCTGGTTGAGCCTTTCCTCCTGGCCGAGCCGGGTGAAGAGGGCCTCGAGCTCAGGGTCAGGGAAGGTGCTCTCCAGGTAGTAGGCCCGGTCCAGCCCCTCCTCGGAGAGGAGGCGGAGAAGGGCCTCCCACCCCCCCTCCTCGGGCTTCGGGGCGGGAGGCAGGGAAGCCCCCCGCCGCCTCAGGGCCTCCGCCAAGGCCTCGGCGTGGGCCCGTTCCCTCCTCGCCACCTCCAGGAGGAGGGCCTTGACGTGGGGGTAGGGGACCCCCTCCGCCGCCCCCTCCGCCCGGAGGGCGTCTAGGAGCTCGTCCTGGTAGGCCTTCTGCAGCACCTTCACCGGGTCCATACCCCCTCCTCAGGCCTCTACCCGGGCGGGGACGGCAAACACGAGGCCCGCGGGCCCCACGTCCACCTGCACGCGGTCCCCCTCCTTGACCTCCCCGGCCAGGATCTTCTGGGCGAGGGGCGTCTCCAGTTCCCGTTGGATGACCCGCCGCAAGGGCCTTGCCCCGAAGACGGGGTCGTAGCCCCTTTCCGCCAGGAAGTCCTTGGCGGCCTCGGTGAGCTCCAGGGAGATGCGCTTCTCGGCGAGGCGGGCCCGGAGGTAGGCGAGCTGGATCTCCACGATCTCGCGGATCTGCTCCTTGGTGAGGGGCCGGAAGACCACGATCTCGTCCAGGCGGTTCAGGAACTCGGGGCGGAAGTGCTGTTGCAAGACCTTGAAGACCTCGTCCCGGATCCTCTCGTAAGGCCAGCCCTTCTGCAGGCCCTCGAGGATCAAGGGGCTTCCCAGGTTGGAGGTGAGGATGATGACGGTGTTGCGGAAGTCCACGGTGCGGCCGTGGCTGTCGGTGAGGCGGCCGTCGTCCAGGATCTGGAGGAGGATGTTGAAGACGTCGGGGTGGGCCTTCTCAATCTCGTCAAAGAGGATGACCGAGTAAGGCCTCCTCCGCACCGCCTCGGTGAGCTGGCCCCCCTCCTCGTAGCCCACGTAGCCGGGCGGGGCCCCGATGAGGCGGCTTACGGCGTGCTTCTCCATGTACTCCGTCATGTCAATGCGCACCATGGCCTCCTCGGTGTCAAAGAGGGTGGCGGCCAGGGTCTTGGCGAGCTCCGTCTTGCCCACCCCCGTGGGCCCGAGGAAGAGGAAGCTCCCGATGGGGCGGTTCGGGTCCTTTAGGCCGGCCCTGGCCCGGCGGATGGCGTCGGCCACGGCCCTTATGGCCTCCTCCTGCCCCACCACCCGCTTGTGAAGCTCTTCCTCAAGCCTTAGGAGCTTCTCCCTTTCCCCTTCCAAAAGCTTGGCCACGGGGATCCCGGTCCAGCGGGAGACCACCTCGGCGATGTCCTCCTCCGTGACCTCGAGGCGGACGAAGCGGGCGTTCCTCAGCTTTTCGGAGAGGGCCTCCACCTCGGCCTCGAGGCGGGGAAGCTCCCCGTAGCGGAGCTCGGCGGCCCGGTTCAGGTCGTACTGCCGCTCGGCGAGCTCAATCTCCCGCCTCACCTCGTCCAGGCGGTGCTGGGCCTCGCGGAGCTTCCCCAGGATCTCCCGCTCCCTCTCCCACTCGGCCCGGAGCTTGGCGATCTCCTCCGCAAGCTTGGCGATTTCCTCCTCAATGGCCTTGAGGCGCTCCTGGGAGTCCGGGTCCTTCTCCTTCTTCAGGGCCTCCCGCTCAATCTCCAGCTGGAGCTTCTTGCGCTCCAGGGCGTCAATCTCCTCTGGGGCGCTTTCCAGGGCCATGCGCAGGCGGGCCGCCGCCTCGTCAATGAGGTCAATGGCCTTGTCGGGAAGGCGCCTTTCCGTGATGTACCGGTGGGAAAGGGTGGCGGCGGCGATGATGGCGCTGTCGGAGATGCGCACCCCGTGGTGGACCTCGTACTTCTCCTTGAGGCCCCGGAGGATGGAGATGGTCTCCTCCACCGTGGGCTCGTCCACGTACACGGGCTGGAAGCGGCGCTCCAGGGCGGGGTCCTTCTCAATCTCCCGGTACTCGTCCAGGGTGGTGGCCCCGATGAGCCTGAGCTCCCCCCGGGCCAGGGCGGGTTTCAGCATGTTGCCCGCGTCCACGGCGCCCTCGGCCTTGCCCGCCCCCACCACGGTGTGGAGCTCGTCAATGAAGAGGATGACCTCCCCTTGGGACTGGACCACCTCCTGGATCACCGCCTTCAAGCGCTCTTCAAACTCGCCCCGGTACTTGGCCCCGGCGAGGAGGGAGCCCATCTGCAAGGAGACGATCCGCTTGCCCTTGAGGCCTTCGGGCACGTCCCCCTTGACGATGCGCTGGGCCAGGCCCTCCACGATGGCCGTCTTCCCCACGCCGGGCTCGCCGATGAGCACCGGGTTGTTCTTGGTGCGCCGGAGAAGGATCTGGATCACCCGCCGGATCTCCTCGTCCCGGCCGATCACCGGGTCCAGCTTCCCCTCGGCGGCAAGCCGCGTGAGGTCAATGCCGTACTGCTCCAAAGCGTTGTAGGTGCTTTCCGCGTGTTCCGTCTGCACGGTTCTCCCTCCCCTCAGTTCCCTCAGTGCCCCCTTCAGGGCCTCCAGGCCCGGAAGCCCCGGCGTGGCCTCCGCCAAGGCCAAAACCAGGGTGTCCACCGCCACGTAGCGGTCCTTGAGCTCCTCCATGAGGGCCTCGGCCCGGTTCAAGGCCCCGGAGAGGCGGCCCGTGAGGTACTGGCCCACCTCGGCCCCTTCCACCTTGGGCAGGCGGGAAAGCTCCCGCTCCTGGAGCCCTTTAAGGGCCTTGGGGTCCGCCCCGGCCTTCTCCAAGAGGCGCCAGGCGAGGCCCCCCTCGTCCTTCAGGAGGACGGCCCAGAGGTGGGGCAGGTCTATGGCCTGGTGCTTCATCCTTTGCGCCAGGACCTGCGCCTGGGCCAGGGCTTCGCGGGCGGCTTGGGTCCAACGTTCCAGGTTCATCCCTGCCTCCTATATGTTAGCATATCACCTGATATCAATATTGTCAATGTCATTGAGCGCAAATGTTAAAAATCAGAACGCGCACGCGCGAGGCGGAGGAGAAGCGCGCCTTTACCTGGATTGTACAGGGAACACCCGGGGAAGAATGTCCTAAGTCCGCTCCAGGATCTCCACCACCAGGGCCGCCCCGATGAGGTTGGCCCCGAGTTCCTTGCGGATGCGTTCGGCCTTGGCCATCCTCAGGAGGTCCTCCTCCCGGAAGTACCAGGTGCCTCCCACCTCCAGGGGCTCCACGAAACCGATCTCCACGTAGGCCCGCACGGCCGCCAGGGAAAGGCCGTGTTCGGCGAGGGCCTCGAGGGAAAGCCAGGGGCTACGCGCGAGCATAGTACGCCTCCGCGAGCTTCTTCCAAAGGGCCTCCTCCTCGGGGGTGAGGCGCTCGGGGATGGTGAGGCGCACCTCTAGGTAGAGGTCGCCCCGGCCCGCGGGCCCGGGGAAGCCCTTGCCTCTTAGCCGGAGCTTCCTTCCCGCCTGGGTCCTCGGGGGAACCGTGACCTCCACGGGGCCTTCCAGGGTCATGGCCCGCACCTTCCCCCCCACCACGGCGATGGGGGCGGGGACGTCTAAGGTGGCGTAGAGGTCCTGGCCCTCGAGGCGGAAGACGGGATGGGGAAGGAGGCGCACCACGAGGAGGAGGTCCCCAGGGGGGTTCCCCTGCCCTCCCATCCCCGGGACCCGGATCACGCTCCCCTCCCGCACCCCGGGCGGGATGCGGACGGAAACGCGCCTACCCGCCACCTCCACCACCCGCTCCCCGCCGTGGAAGGCCTCCTCCAGGGTGAGGGGAAGCTCGGCCCTGAGGTCCCGCCCCTTGCGGGTCCGCCGCCCGAAGCCGCCGAAGAGGCCGGGGCCGAAGAGCTCCTGGAAGAAGTCGGAGAAGTCCTCCACGTCAAACCCGGAGAAGTCGTACCCCCCGGGAGGCGGCGGGGGCGGGGCCTGGGTGGTGCCGTAGGTGTCGTAGATCCGGCGCTTTTCGGGGTCGGAGAGAACGGCGTAGGCCTCGTTGATCTCCTTGAACTTCTCCTCCGCCTCGGGGCTTTTGTTCACGTCGGGGTGGTACTGGCGGGCCAGGCGCTTGTAGGCCCTTTTGATCTCCTCCTGGGTGGCGTTTCTCGGCACCCCGAGGATGGCGTAGTAGTCCTTCTTGGCCGCCATAGGCTACTCCAGATCCGCCTCTTCCCGCTTCTCCTCGCCCACGGCCACCCGGGCCGGGCGCACCAAGGCCTCCCCCAGGCGGAAGCCCCGCTGGAAGACCCTGGCCACCTTCCCCGGCTCCCCCGGGAGGAGGCCCACGGCCTCGTGGTACCTGGGGTCAAAGGCCTCCCCTTCCCCGGGCACCTCCTCCACGCCAAGGCCCGCCAGGATGCGGAAGAAGCCGTCCCGGATGGCCCGTACCCCCTGGCGGATGCTCTCGGGGCTCGCCTCGGCGAACTCCAGGGCCCGTTCCAGGTCGTCAAGGACGGGAAGGAGCGCCCTCAGGGCCTTGAGCACCCCCTCCCGCTCCCGCGCCTTAAGCTCCTCCTCCATGCGCTTGCGGTAGTTGTCAAAGTCGGCGAGGAGGCGGAGGTACTTGTCCTTGAGGCCCTTAAGCTCCTCCTCCGCCGCCTTCAGGCGCTCCTCCAGGGCCTGGGCCTCCTGGCCCACGGCCTCTAGGTCCTTCTCCAGGGTGCTCTCGTGGTTCCTCTCCTCCATGGGCCCTCCCTAGAAGGGCCCCGCCCCTCGGAGCGGGGCCCCGGCCTTGCGCCTCACTCCGCGGGCTTGTAGTCGGCGTCAATCACGTCGTCCGGTCCCTTGCCCGAGGCCGCCTGGGCGCCCCGCTCGTACGCCTCCACCGCCTTAAGGAGCTCCTCCGTGGCCGCCTTGAGCTCGGGGTCGGGGGCGTCCCGCTCCACGAGCTCCTTGGCCTTCTGGATGGCGGCCTCGAGGCGGGCCCTGGCCTCCGGGGCCCCCTGCTTCTCCTGGAGGACCCTTTCCGCCTGGACGCGGGCCGAGTCCAGGGCGTTCTTGAGCTCGGCGTGCTCCTTACGGCGGCGGTCCTCCTCGGCGTGGCGCTGGGCCTCCTCAATGATCCGCTGGATCTCCTCCTCGGAGAGGGTGGTGGTGTTCTGGATGGTGATGGAGGCCTCGCGCCCGGTGGACTTCTCCCTGGCGGTCACGTGGAGGATGCCGTTGGCGTCAATGTCAAAGCAGACCTCAATCTGGGGAACCCCGGCGGGCATGGGGGGGATGCCCTCGAGGCGGAAGCGGCCCAGGCTCTTGTTGTCTTGGGCCATGGGGCGCTCCCCCTGGAGGACGTGGATCTCCACGGCGGTCTGGTTGTGCTCGGCGGTGGTGAAGATCTCGCACTTGCGGGTGGGGATGGTGGTGTTCCGGGGGATGAGGACGGTCATCACCCCGCCCTTGGTCTCCACGCCCAGGGAGAGGGGGGTGACGTCCAGAAGGACCACGTCCTGGACCTCACCCATGAGCACCCCGGCCTGGATGGCGGCCCCCATGGCCACCACCTCGTCGGGGTTCACGGAGCGGTTGGGCTCCTTGCCCAATAGCTCCTTCACCACCCGCTGCACCGCGGGCACCCGGGTGGCCCCGCCCACGAGGATCACCTCGTCAATCTGGGCGGGGGTGAGGCCCGCGTCCTTCAGGGCCTGCTCCACGGGGCCCCTGAGGCGCTTGAGGAGGGGCTGGATCAGCTCCTCAAACTTGGCCCGGGTGAGCTTCTTCTCCAGGTGAAGGGGGGTCTTGCTCGCCGGGTCCAGGGCGATGAAGGGCAGGCTGATGGTGGTCTCCAGGGTGCTGGAGAGCTCAATCTTGGCCTTCTCCGCCGCCTCAATGAGCCGTTGCAGGGCCTGGCGGTCGGCCTTGAGGTCCACGCCGTGCTCCCGCTTGAACTCCTCGGCGAGCCAGTTGACGATGGCGTGGTCCATGTCCGACCCGCCCAGGTGGGTGTCCCCGGAGGTGGCCTTCACCTCAAAGACCCCTTCGCCGATCTCCAGGATGGTGACGTCAAAGGTCCCGCCCCCCAGGTCAAAGACGAGGACGGTCTCGTTCCCCTTCTTGTCCAGGCCGTAGGCCAAAGCGGCGGCGGTGGGCTCGTTGATGATGCGCAAGACCTCAAGCCCCGCGATCCTGCCGGCGTTGGCCGTGGCCTCCCGCTGGGCGTTGTTGAAGTAGGCGGGCACGGTGATCACCGCCTTGGTGATCCTTTCCCCGAGCTTCTTGGAGGCGTCCTCCACCAGCTTGCGGAGGACCATGGCGCTGATCTCCTCGGGGGTGTAGAGCTTGCCCTTGACCTCCACCCGCACGCCCCCATCGGGCCCGGGGACCACCTTGTAGGGGACCCGCTTGGCCTCCTCCTGGACCTCCTCAAAGCGGCGCCCGATGAAGCGCTTGATCTCAAAGATCGTCCCCTCGGGGTTTAAAACCGCCTGGCGCTTGGCCATGCGGCCCACCAGGGTCTCCCCGTCGCGGAAGGCCACCACGCTCGGGGTGACGCGCTCCCCCTCGGCGTTTTCCAGCACCACGGGCTTGCCGCCCTCCAGGACGGCGATCACGCTGTTGGTGGTGCCCAGGTCAATGCCCACTGCCTTGGCCATACGTCTTCACCTCGCCTCCCAGGCTAACGCACATGCCGCGTTTTTGTCAAGGGAGTTGAGTATAACTTTGTCATGGTCGGTTGGTGAGGTGGCCTACCCTTTTTCCCTCCCCCCGGTGTACCTTGAGGGAAGACATGCCTCGAGCCCCCTTTACCCTTCTCGCCCTGGTCCTGGGCCTCGCCTTCCTGGCCTGGGCCTTCAGCCTCGCGGGCACCGTGGGCGCCCCAAGCGGGACGGTGAACTACACGACCTTCCTGGAGGACCTCAAGGCGGGCCGGGTCAAGGAGGTGGTGGTGCGCGCCGGGGACACCCGGATCCAGGGGGTCCTGGAGGACGGCTCCGCCTTCACCACCTACGCGGCGAGCCCCCCGGACAACGCCACCCTCGAGGGCTGGCTCGCCCGGGGGGTGAGCGTCCGGGTGGAGCCCCCTCAGGGCCAAAACGCCCTCGGCTTCCTCTGGCCCCTCCTCCTCGTGGGCCTCCTCATCGGCGCCCTCTACTACTTCTCCCGCAACGGCCGGGCCGGGCCTTCGGACTCCGCCTTCAGCTTCACCAAAAGCCGGGCCCGGGTCCTCACCGAGGCCCCCAAGGTCACCTTCAAGGACGTGGCCGGGGCGGAAGAGGCCAAGGAGGAGCTCAAGGAGATCGTGGAGTTCCTCAAAAACCCCGGCCGCTTCCACGAGATGGGCGCCCGCATCCCCAAGGGCGTCCTCCTGGTGGGGCCCCCGGGGGTGGGCAAGACCCACCTGGCCCGGGCCGTGGCCGGGGAGGCCCGGGTGCCCTTCATCACCGCCTCGGGCTCCGACTTCGTGGAGATGTTCGTGGGGGTAGGGGCGGCAAGGGTCCGGGACCTCTTTGAGACCGCCAAGCGCCACGCCCCCTGCATCGTCTTCATTGACGAGATTGACGCCGTGGGGAGGAAGCGGGGAAGCGGGGTGGGGGGCGGGAACGACGAGCGGGAGCAGACCCTGAACCAGCTCCTCGTGGAGATGGACGGCTTTGAGAAGGACACGGCCATCGTGGTCATGGCCGCCACCAACCGCCCCGACATCCTGGACCCCGCCCTGTTGCGCCCCGGGCGCTTTGACCGGCAGATCGCCATAGATGCCCCCGACGTCAAGGGCCGGGAGCAGATCCTCAGGATCCACGCCCGGGGCAAGCCCCTGGCGGAGGACGTGGACCTGGCCCTCCTCGCCAAGCGCACCCCGGGCTTCGTGGGGGCGGACTTGGAGAACCTCCTGAACGAGGCCGCCCTCCTCGCCGCCCGGGAAGGGCGGAGGAAGATCACCATGAAGGACCTGGAGGAGGCCGCCGACCGGGTGATGATGGGCCCGGCCAAGAAAAGCCTCGTCCTCTCCCCCCGCGACCGCAGGATCACCGCCTTCCACGAGGCGGGGCACGCCCTGGCGGCCCACTTCCTGGAGCACGCCGACGGGGTGCACAAGGTGACCATCGTGCCCCGGGGAAGGGCCTTGGGCTTCATGATGCCCAAGCGGGAGGACATGCTCCACTGGTCCAAGAAGCGCCTCCTGGACCAGATCGCCGTGGCCCTGGCAGGGCGGGCGGCGGAGGAGATCGTCTTTGACGACGTGACCACGGGGGCGGAGAACGACTTCCGCCAGGCCACGGAGCTCGCCCGCCGCATGATCACCGAGTGGGGGATGCACCCCGAGTTCGGCCCCGTGGCCTACGCGGTGCGGGAGGACACCTACCTGGGCGGCTACGACGTCCGCCAGTACTCGGAGGAGACCGCCAAGCGCATTGACGAGGCGGTGCGCCGCCTCATTGAGGAGCAGTACCAGAGGGTGAAGGCCCTCCTCCTGGAAAAGCGGGAGGTCCTGGAGCGGGTGGCGGAGACCCTCCTGGAGCGGGAAACCCTCACCGCCGAGGAGTTCCAGCGGGTGGTGGAGGGGCTCCCCTTGGAGACCCCCGAGGAGGCCCGGGAGGAGCGGGAGCCTCCCCGGGTGGTGCCCAAGGTGAAGCCGGGGGGCGCCCTGGGCGGGGCCTAGGCGGCCTCGGAGCGGAAGGACCCCCGGCGAGGGCCGCAGGAAGGCCCCATGCGGGGCGGTGTCAGAGGGGGTCGTCCTGGAGGACGAGGGTCTTGAGGTAGAGGCTTTCGGGAATGTGGAGGCTCCAGGGGTGGTCCTCGGGCTGGTAGGTCACCCGGTGGACCCGGAGCCTGCGGCCGAGGTCGGCGGCGGCCCGGCGGGCCACCTCCAAAAGGTCCTCCAGGCGGAGGTGGTAGCTGCAGGAGGAAAGCCACAAGAACCCCTCCGCCGCGAGGAGCCGCAAGGCCTCCCGGGTGAGGTCCACCAGGTGGCGCTTCATGGCGGGAAGCTCCTCCGGGCGCTTCACCAGGGTGGGGGGGTCCAGGAGGACGTGGTGGAAGGGCCCCTCCAGGCCCCGGAGGGTGGGGAGGGCCTCCCCGTGGCGGATGTCCACCCGGAGGCCCAGGCGCAGGGCCGCCTGGTCCAAGACGCCCAAGGCCTCGAGGTCCTTGTCCACCGCGAGGGCGTACGCCCCCTTGCGGGCCGCCCTCAGGGCGAACCCCCCCACGTAGCTGTACACGTCCAGGACCCGCTCCCCGGGACGCACCATGGCCTCAAAGAGGCGGCGGTTCTCCCGCTGGTCCAGGTAGTACCCCGTCTTCTGGGCGAGGGCGAGGGGGATGGGGAAGCGGAGGCCGTCCTCCTCCACCTCGAGGACCTCCGGCACCTCCCCGTAGACCACCCCCACCCTTTCGGGAAGGCCCTCCTGCCGCCGGGCCTCCACGTCGCTCCGCTCGTAGACCCCTTTGGGGGCCACCACCTCCAAGAGGGCGGGAAGCCACACCTCACGCAGGGCCTCCATGCCCCGGGAGCGGACCTGGAGGACCAGGACCTCCCCGAAGCGGTCCACCACGAGGCCGGGAAGCCCGTCCGCCTCCCCGTGGACAAGGCGGTGGCTCCCCCCTAGGCCTTGCCTGCGCCGGAGCGCCCGGGCGAACCGCCCCTGGAAGAAGGCGCGGTTCAAGGGCCCCGGGTCAAAGCGGAAGGCCCGAAAGGGCACCCGGCTCCGGGGGTCGTAGTAGCCCACGGCCAAAAAGCGCCCCTCCGTGTCCACGGCCTCCGCCACCCCCACCCCCTCGGGCGGGGTGGCGATCTCGTCCCGGTAGAGGTTCGGGTAGAAGTTGCGGAGCTTCCGCTCCTTGCCCGCCTTGACCACAAGCCTCAGCACAGGCCCCAGCATACGCCTGCTATGGTGGAGCCATGAACCGGAAGCGGTGGCTCGCCCTCGTCCTCTTCCTCGCCGTGGTCCTCCTCGTGGTGGGCCTGGGCCGGCTCACGGCGAGGCCCCCCGCCCAAGGCCCTTGGCGGGAGACCCCCCTCTACGGCCAAGGGGAAAAGGTCCTGCTCCTAGAGCTTCTCGGCGAGATCCCCTCGGGCAAGGCCCTGGAGCACTTCCTCTCCCAGGTGCGCCAGGCCCGGGAGGACGAGGGGGTGCGGGCCGTGGTCCTCTATGTGGAAAGCCCCGGGGGCGGGGTCACGGAGACGGAGGCCCTGCACCGCGCCCTCCTCGCCCTGGCCCAGGAGAAGCCCCTGGTGGCCAGCCTCGGAAGGGTGGCGGCAAGCGGCGGCTACTACGTGGCCACCGCCGCCCGGGAGATCCTCGTCCCTCCCACGGCGGTGACCGGCTCCATCGGGGTGGTCGGCTACCTGCCCCAGGTGGGGGAGCTTCTGGCCAAGGTGGGGGTCCGGGTGGAGGTGCTCAAGGAAGGGCGGCTCAAGGACATGGCCTCGCCCCTCAGGCCCCTCACCCCGGAGGAGCGGGAAGTGGTCCAGGGCCTTCTGCGCGAGGCCTACGAGCTTTTCGTCCAGCGGGTGGCGGAGGGGCGGGGGATGCCCCGGGAGAAGGTCCTCGCCCTCGCCGACGGGCGCATCTACTCGGGGAAGCAGGCCGTGGCCCTGGGCCTCGCCGACCGGGAAGGCTACCTGGAGGACGCCGCCCAAAGGGCCGCGGAGCTTGCGGGCCTTAAGGCCTTCCGCCTCGTGCGCTACACCAGGCCCAAAGGCCTCCTGGAGGGGCTTTGGGGCGAGGAGGTTCCCTGGGCCCAGACCCTTCTCCAGGCGCGCTTTCGCGTAGAATACCGCTACCTTGGAGGTGGCCTGTGGTGATCGCAAGCCCTTGGCGAAGGCTCGTGGCCTCCCTGGTGGACAGCCTCGTCCTCCTCCCCCTAAGCCTCCTCCTCATGGCCCTGGCGGGGGTGGACCCCCTGGGCCCCACCACCTGGGTCCAGGACCTGCTCTTCCAGTGGATCCCCGGCTGGACCTACTACACCGCCTTCACCGCCCTCTACGGGGCCACCCCGGGCAAGATGGCCTTGGGCCTCAAGGTGGTGCGAACGGACGAGCGGCCCGTGGACGGGCTCACCGCCTTCATGCGGGAAGTGGTGGGCAAGACCCTCTCCACCCTCCCCCTGGGGCTCGGCTACCTCTGGGCCTTCTTCCACCCGAGGCGCCAGGCCTGGCACGACCTCATCGCCGACACCCTGGTGGTGCGGGCCTCGAGGCCGGGCTAACGGCCCCGCTGCGGCAAAAGGACCTTCCTTCGGCCATCCTAGCGATGGAGGCCGGCCTGGGGTGGCCTCAAAGGATCCGCTTGCCCAAGAGGCTGAGCGCCAGGCCCACCAGCATCTCGGCGGTGCGGTTGCGCTCGTCCAGGATGGGGTTCACCTCCACCAGGTCCAGGCTCTGCACCCGGCCCGACTCGGCCAGGATCTCCATGAGGAGGTGGGCCTCCCGGTAGGTGAGCCCCCCGGGCACCGGGGTCCCCACCCCGGGGGCGAGGGCGGGGTCCAGGACGTCGGCGTCCAGGGAGACGTGGAGGGGGAGGCCCTGGAGGTGGCTTAGGATCTCCTCGGCGATCCGGGCCACCCCGAGGCGGTCCACCTCGTGCATGGCGTAGACCCGGACCCCCGCCTCCCTAAGGAGCCGCTTCTCCCCGGGGTCCAGGCTCCGCACCCCCACCAGGACCACGTCCCTGGGGTCCACGGCCCGGAAGACCTCCGTGAGCCGGGGATGGCCCAGGCCCGAGAGGACGGCGAGGGGCATGCCGTGGACGTTGCCGCTCGGCGAGGTCTCGGGGGTGTTGAAGTCGGCGTGGGCGTCCACCCAGACCACGCCCACCCGCCGGCCCCGAGCGGCCCCTGCCACCGAGCCCATGCTCAAGGAGTGGTCCCCGCCCAAGACGATGGGGAAAACCCCCTCGGGCAGGGACGCCAGGCGCTCCTTTAGGGCGAGGGCCGCGGCCCGGATCTCCTCCAGGTAGGCGAGGCCCTGCCCCCTCCGCCTCGAGGACCGGACCAAGGAGACGGGCACGTCCCCCAGGTCCTCCACGGTGTAGCCCAGATCCTCCAGCTGTTCCAGAAGCCGGGCGTACCGCAGGGCGGACGGCCCCATGTCCACGCCCCGCCGGTTCGCCCCCAGGTCCATGGGCACGCCCACCACGGCCACGCGTTCCATGGGGGGCATGGTAGCAGAAACGCCCATACGGGGCTTGGGAAGTTTATGCGCCCTAGAGCACCACCAGGGCCACCTCCTGCCCCTCGGGAAGGAGGAAGGCCCGGACCCCGTCCGTGCCGAAGATGACGTAGGGCACCCGCCAGCGGGCTTCCTTGATGTCCCTCGGGCTCGGGAGGGCGGGGCCAGAAGGGTGGGAGTGGTAGATGGCGAGGAGGGAAAGCCCCTCCCGCTCAAGCGCTTTTAGGGCCCTAAGCAGGGCCAGGGGCTCCGCCAGGTAGCCCGTGAGGGGGTTCGGGTGGACGTTGGGCAGGGGAACGACCCGCTCCACCTCCCGCCTCCCCGCCCAAAGCCCCACCCCCTCCTTGGGGGCCTCCCGGCGCAGGTGGGCCTCCGTTTCCTCAAGCAACCTCCGCGGCAGGTAAAGCACCTGGGACAATCGCCCCCTCCTCGGCCCTATACTATGGGCACCAAGAAGGAGGCGCCATGATCAGAACGGTTGCCCTGGTAGGGCACGCGGGAAGCGGCAAGACCACCCTCACCGAAGCCCTTCTTTTCCACACGGGGGCCAAGGAGCGCATGGGCCGGGTGGAGGAGGGCACCACCACCACGGACTACACCCCCGAGGCCAAGCTCCACCGCACCACGGTGCGCACCGGGGTCGCCCCCTTGCGCTACCGGGAGCACCGCATCTTCCTCCTGGATGCCCCCGGGTACGGGGACTTCGTGGGGGAGATCCGGGGAGCCCTGGAGGCCGCGGACGCCGCCTTGGTGGCCGTGTCCGCGGAGGCCGGGGTGCAGGTGGGCACGGAGAGGGCCTGGACCGTGGCGGAAAGGCTTGGCCTTCCCCGGATGGTGGTGGTCACCAAGCTGGACAAGGGCGGGGACTACTACGCCCTCCTCCAGGACCTGAGGAGCACCCTGGGCCCCATCCTCCCCATAGACCTACCCCTCTACGAGGGAAGCCGGTGGGTGGGGCTCATGGACGTCTTCCACGGCAAGGCCTACCGCTACCAGGAGGGGCGGGAAGTGGAGGTGGAGGTTCCCGAGGAGGAGAGGGAAAGGGCCCAGCGCTTCCGCCAGGAGGTCCTCGAGGCCATCGTGGAGACGGACGAGGGCCTCTTGGAGAAGTACCTGGAGGGGGAGGAGGTCACGGGGGAGGCCCTGGAGAAGGCCTTCCACGAGGCGGTGCGGCGGGGCCTCCTCTACCCCGTGGCCCTGGCCTCCGGGGAAACGGGCATCGGCGTCCTGCCCCTTCTGGACCTGATCCTCGAGGCCTTCCCCTCCCCCGAAGAGCGCTTCGGGGATGGCCCCCCTTTGGCCAAGGTCTTCAAGGTCCAGGTGGACCCCTTCATGGGCCAGGTGGCCTACCTGCGCCTCTACCGGGGAAGGCTTAAGCCCGGGGACGCCCTCCAAAGCGAGGCGGGACCGGTGCGCCTCCCCCACCTCTACGTGCCCATGGGGAAGGACCTCTTAGAGGTGGAGGAGGCGGAGGCGGGGTTCATCCTGGGGCTTCCCAAGGCGGAAAACCTCCACCGGGGCATGGTCCTCTGGCAAGGGGAAAGGCCGGAAAGCGAGGAGGTCCCCTTCGCCCGCCTGCCCGAGCCCAACGTGCCCGTGGCCCTTCACCCCAAGGGGCGCACGGACGAGGCCAAGCTGGGCGAGGCCCTGAGGAAGCTTTTGGAGGAGGACCCAAGCCTGAAGATAGAGCGCCAGGAGGAGACCGGGGAGCTCCTCCTTTGGGGCCACGGGGAGCTCCACCTCGCCACGGCCAAGGAGCGCCTTTCGGACTACGGGGTGGAGGTGACCTTCTCCGTGCCCAAGGTGCCCTACCGGGAGACCATCAAGAAGGTGGCCGAGGGCCAGGGCAAGTACAAGAAGCAGACCGGGGGGCACGGCCAGTACGGGGACGTGTGGCTCAGGCTGGAGCCCGCGAGCGAGTACGCCTTTGAGTGGCGCATCACCGGCGGGGTCATCCCCAGCAAGTACCAGGAGGCCATAGAGGAGGGGATCAAGGAAGCGGCCAAGAAGGGGGTGCTGGCGGGCTTCCCGGTGATGGGCTTCAAGGCCATCGTCTACAACGGCTCCTACCACGAGGTGGACTCCTCGGACCTGGCCTTCCAGATCGCTGCAAGCATGGCCTTCAAGAAGGTGATGGCCGAGGCCCACCCCGTGCTCCTAGAGCCCATCTACCGCCTCAAGGTCCTCGTCCCCCAGGAGCGGGTGGGGGACGTCCTCTCCGACCTCCAGGCCCGCCGGGGGCGGATCTTGGGCATGGAGCAGGAAGGCGCCTTAAGCGCGGTGCGGGCCGAGGTGCCCCTCGCCGAGGTCCTGGAGTACTACAAGGTCCTGCCGAGCCTCACCGGGGGGGCGGGGGCCTACACCCTGGAGTTCAGCCACTACGCCGAGGTCCCCCCGCACCTCGCCCAAAGGATCGTCCAGGAGAGGGCCCGGGAGGGCTAGGTGTCCCTGGAACGCCTTCGGGAGGCCTTGGGGAGGGTGCTCTTCGGCCAGGAGGAGGCCATAGAGGCCCTCCTCGCCACCTTCCTCGCCCGGGGGCACGCCCTCTTGGAGGGGACCCCGGGCCTGGGAAAGACCCTTCTGGCGGAGGGCTTCGCCCGGGCGAGCGGCCTAAGCTACAAGCGCATCCAGTTCACCCCGGACCTCCTCCCCCAGGACCTCACGGGAAGCGAGGTCTACCGGGAGGGGCGCTTCGTCTTCGTCCCGGGCCCCATCTTCGCCCAGGTGGTCCTGGCGGACGAGATCAACCGGGCGCCCCCCAAGGTGCAGTCGGCCCTCCTCGAGGCCATGCAGGAAAGGGCGGTGACCGCAGGGGGGGTGCGCTATCCCTTGCCCGAACCCTTCTTCGTCCTGGCCACGCAAAACCCCCTGGAGCTGGAGGGCACCTACCCCCTGCCCGAGGCCCAGCTGGACCGCTTCACCGCCAAGATCCCCTTCCGCCCCCCGAGGCGGGAGGTGTGGCTCAGGATCCTCACCGAGGAACCCAAGGCCCCAGAGCCAGTGGAGGTGGACCTCCTAAAGGCCCAGGAGGAGGCGAAGGAGGTGCGGGTGGCCAAGGAGGCCCTGGAGGCCATCACCCACGTGGCCTTCCTCACCCAGGAGGACCGGCGCCTCCGCATGGGGCTTTCCCCCCGCGGGGCCAAGGCGTGGCTTTCCCTCGCCCGGGCCCTCGCCTACCTGCGGGGGAAGCCCTTGGTGGACTGGAAGGAGCTTAAGGACGCCGCCTTCCTCGCCCTCCCCCACCGCCTCTTCCTCACGGAGGAGGCGCTTTACGAAGGGGAAAGCGCCGAAGGGGTGCTGAAGGAAGCCCTAAAGAAAGGAGGCATTCCATGAAGTGGGTGCGGTTTTTCCACGAGGTGGGCCTCGAGGACGTCCCCCTGGTGGGGGGGAAGAACGCCTCCTTGGGGGAGATGATCCGGGAGCTCTCCCCCTTAGGGGTCAAGGTGCCCGAGGGCTTCGCCACCACCAGCGAGGCCTATTGGCACTTCCTCCGGCATAACGGCCTTCAGGAGGCCATCGCCCGGGAGCTGGAGGGGCTGGACCCGGAGGACCCCAAGGCCTTGCAGAGGGCAAGCCGCCGCCTGCGGAACCTGATCCTGAAGGGCGAATACCCCCAAGACCTCCGGGAGGAGATCCTGGAGGCCTACCGCAGGCTTTCCGAGGAGGCGGGGGAGGAGGAGATCCCCGTGGCCGTGCGGAGTAGCGCCACCGCCGAGGACCTCCCCACGGCGAGCTTCGCCGGGCAGCAGGAAAGCTTTCTCTACGTCCAGGGGGAGGAGGACCTCCTCCTCCACGTGAAGCGGGCCATGGCGAGCCTCTTCACCGCGCGGGCCATCAGCTACCGGGCCCACATGGGCTTTGACCACCTCAAGGTGGCCCTCTCCGTGGGGGTCCAGCGCATGGTGCGGGCGGACAGCGCCGCAAGCGGGGTCATCTTCACCCTGGACCCCGACACCGGCCACCGGGGCTTCGTCTACCTCACGGCCATCTACGGCCTCGGGGAGAACATCGTCCAGGGCCGGGTGATCCCGGACGGGTACTACGTGCACAAGGAGACCTTCCGGGAGGGCTTCCGGGCCGTGGTCTACCGAAGGCTCGGCGCCAAGGAGCTCACCCTGGCCTTTGACCCCAGGGAAGGCCGGCTCAAGAACCGGCCCACGCCGCCTTACCTAAGGAACCGCTTCGCCCTAAAGGACGAGGAGGTCCTCCGCCTCGCCGACTGGGCCCTGAAGATTGAGGACCACTACTCCAGGAAGCGGGGAAGCCCCACCCCCATGGACATTGAGTGGGCCAAGGACGGCCCCACGGGGGAGCTCTTCGTCCTCCAGGCCCGGCCCGAGACCGTCCACTCCCAGAAGGCCCCCGTCCTCCGCGTCTTCCGCCTCCTCAAGCGGGGCGAGGTCCTGGCGGAGGGCCTCGCCGTGGGGGAGGCCATCGCCGCGGGCCGGGCCCGCGTCCTCAGGGACCCGAGGGAGATGGACCGCTTCCAGGAGGGGGAGGTCCTGGTCACGGAGACCACCAACCCCGACTGGGAGCCCATCATGAAGAAGGCGGCGGCCATCGTCACCGAAAGGGGTGGGCGCACCTCCCACGCGGCCATCGTGGCCCGGGAGCTGGGGGTGCCCGCGGTGGTGGGGGCGGTGGGGGCCACCCGGAGCGTCCCCGAGGGGGAGGAGGTCACGGTCTCCTGCGCCGAGGGGGAGCGGGGCGTGGTCTACCGGGGAAGGCTCCCCTTTGAGGTGGAGGAGATCCGCCCCGAGACCCTGCCCAAGACCCGGACCCGGATCCTGGTGAACGTGGGCACCCCGGAGGAGGCCCTGAGGACGAGCCTCCTTCCCACGGAGGGGGT
Source organism: Thermus thermophilus (assembly GCF_019974155.1). Classification (NCBI taxonomy): domain Bacteria; kingdom Thermotogati; phylum Deinococcota; class Deinococci; order Thermales; family Thermaceae; genus Thermus; species Thermus thermophilus. The sequence continues at coordinate 382,947 of NZ_AP025158.1, read as the reverse complement.
GGGGCTTTTGCGCATGGAGTTCGTCTTCGCGAGCCACGTGCGCGTCCACCCCCTGGCCCTCACCCGGTTTGAAACCCTCCCCAAGGAGGTGCGCCGCCAGGTGGAGGAGATCACCGAGGCCTACCCCGACAAGCGGGCCTACTTCGTGGAGCGCCTGAGCGAGGGCATCGGCCTCATCGCCGCCGCCTTCTATCCGAGGCCCGTTCTCCTCCGCTTCTCCGACTTCAAGACCAACGAGTACGCCCGCCTCCTCGGGGGGCACCTCTTTGAGCCCAAGGAGGAAAACCCCATGCTGGGGTGGCGGGGGGCGAGCCGCTACTACCACCCGGACTACAAGGAGGGCTTCCTCCTGGAGGTGGCCGCGGTGAAGCGGGTCAGGGAGGGGATGGGCCTCAAGAACCTCATGGTCATGGTCCCCTTCTGCCGCACCCCGGAGGAGGGAAAGAAGGTCCTGGAGGCCATGGCCGAGGGGGGGCTTAGGCGGGGGGAGGGGGGCCTCGAGGTCTACGTGATGGCGGAGATCCCCTCCAACGTCCTCGAGGCCGAGGCCTTCGCCGAGCTCTTTGACGGCTTCTCCATCGGCTCCAACGACCTCACCCAGCTCGCCTTGGGCCTGGACCGGGACTCCGAGCGGGTGGCCCACCTCTTTGACGAGCGGCGGGAGACGGTGAAGCGCCTCGCGGCCATGCTCATTGAGAAGGCCCACGCCAAGGGGAAGAAGGTGGGTATTTGTGGCCAGGCCCCCTCCGACTACCCCGAGTTCGCCGCCTTCCTGGTGGAACGGGGCATAGACTCCCTAAGCCTCAACCCCGACGCCCTCCTGCGCACGGTGCGGGAGGTGGCCGAGGTGGAAAGGAGGCTCGGGATCGGGTAGCCTGGGGCGTGGTCCGCGAGCCCTTCAACGCCCTAAGCCACGCCCTCGGGGTGCCCCTCGCCCTCCTCGGAAGCCTCCTTCTCCTCCTCCTGGCCCCTAAGGAGGCCTGGCCCGCCCTCCTCGCCTTCGGCCTCACCATGGCCCTAATGTTCGGGGCGAGCGCCCTCTACCACAGCCTCCACCTGGGGGAAAGGGGGCTCGCCTGGCTCAGGAGGCTGGACCACGCCGCCATCTTCCTCTTCATCGCGGGGAGCTACACCCCCTTCCTGGCCAAAGGGCTGGAGGGAAGGGGGAGGACCTTCGCCCTCGCCCTCGTGTGGGGGCTTGCCCTCCTCGGGGTGGGCTTCCGCCTCCTCTACCTCAAGGCCCCCAGGTGGCTTTACACCCTGGCCTACCTGGCCCTGGGGTGGCTTTCCCTCTTCTTCAAGCCTTATTTCGGGCGGCCCGTGCGGCGGCAGCCACTTAGCTTTCTCATGAGAAAGTAAGTACCATGGGAGGCATGGAGCCGCCCCTGATCCTCATCGTGGAGGACGAGAAGGACATCGCCCGCTTCCTTGAGCTTGAGCTCCAGGCCGAGGGCTACCGCACGGAGGTGGCCCACGACGGGATCACCGGGCTTTCCAAGTTCCGGGAGGTGAACCCCAACCTGGTGATCCTGGACCTGATGCTCCCCGTGATGGACGGGATTGAGGTGGCCAAGCGCATCCGCAAGACCTCCAACGTGCCCATCCTCATCCTCACCGCCAAGGACCGGGTGGAGGACAAGGTGGCGGGGCTGGACGCCGGGGCCGACGACTACTTGGTGAAGCCCTTTTCCATTGAGGAGCTCCTCGCCCGGGTGCGGGCCCACCTCCGCCGGGTCACCCCGGCCATCACCGGGGAGATCCGGGTGGCGGACCTCATCATCAACCTCGAGGGCCGGGAGGTCTTCCGGGGAAACCGCCGCATTGAACTCTCCAACAAGGAGTTTGAGCTTCTGGAGCTCCTCGCCAAAAACCCCGGCAAGGTTTTCAGCCGCTACGAGATTGAGGAGAAGGTCTGGCCGGGCTACCAGGGGGGGAGCAACGTGGTGGACGTCTACATCGGCTACCTGCGCAAGAAGCTGGAGGCGGGGGGGGAGCGCCGCCTCATCCACACGGTGCGGGGCGTGGGGTACGTCCTCAGGGAGGACTGAGCCCAAGCCCCGGTAGACCCACCCTCCCGGAATGACCCTTAGGACCCGGATCACCCTCCTCACGGCGGGGCTTCTCCTCGTGGCCTTTTTGGTCCTCGGCTTCGCCCTGGAGGGGCTCCTTCGGAACTTCCTCTACGGGAGCCTGCGCGCCGACCTAAAGGAGGCGGCCAACCAGGTGGTGCGCCTCCTCAACCTGGGGGGCCAGGCCCTCCTCGAGGCCGGCCTCCCCCCGGGCCTCTACGCCGAGGTCCAGCTCCTCCCCGAGGAGGACCCGGCCCTCCTCGCCCGGGAGGGCGGGATCAGCCTGCAGAAAAGCCCCGCCCTGGGAAGCCAGCGCCTCCTCCTCCAAGAGGAGGCCTACCGGGAGCTCCTCAAGCGGGGAGAGGTGTGGGCCTACGCGGAGCTCCCCCGGGAGGGCCACCCCCTGCGGCTTCTCGTCTACGCCCGGAAGGTGGAGGTCAACCTCTCCGGCTCGGTGTGGAAGGGCGCCCTCCTCGTGGGCCGGCCCACGGAGGACCTGGAGGCCACCCTAAGCCAGTTCGCCCGCATCTACGCGGGCACGGCCCTCTTCGTCCTCCTCCTCTCCCTCTTCCTCGCCCGCGGCCTCGTGGCCCGGGCCCTGGAGCCCTTGGAGTGGGCGGCGCGAAAGGCCGAGGCCATGAGCGCCCGCCCCGAGCCCTTACCGGAGCCGGAAACCCGGGACGAGGTGGCCGCCCTGGTCAAGGCCCTGAACGGGATGCTCTCCCGCCTGCAGGAGGCCTTTGAGGCCCAGACCCGCTTCCTCCAGGACGCCTCCCACGAGCTCAGGACCCCCATCACCGCCATCCTGGGGCACGTGGGCTACCTCCTCCGGCGCACCCCCCTCACCGAGGCCCAGCGGGAAAGCCTGGAAATCGTGCGGCGGGAGGCGGAGCGCATGGGCAAGCTCGTCTCCGACCTCCTGGACCTCTCGCAAAGCGGCACCTGGAGGATCCGCCCCGTGCCCGTGCGGGTCCTGGACCTCCTGGAGGAAGTGCGGGAGGAGTTCGCCAAAAGCTTTGACGGGGAGATCCTGGTGGAAGCCCCCGAGGACCTCCATGTCCTGGGCGACCCCGACCGGCTCCACCAGGTCCTGGCCAACCTCGTCTCCAACGCCCTCAAGGCGGGGGCCAGGCACGTGTGGCTTAGGGCCTTTGACCTAGGGGACAAGGCGGTGGTCCGGGTGGAAGACGACGGGGAGGGGATCCCCGAGGAACACCTCCCCCACCTCTTTGAGCGCTTCTACCGGGTGGACAAGGCCCGGGACCGGGAACGGGGCGGGTCGGGGCTCGGCCTCGCCATCGTGAAGGCCATCCTCGAGGCCCACGGGGGCGAGATCTGGGTGGAAAGCGAGGTGGGAAAGGGCACGGCCTTCAGCTTCTCCCTTCCCGCAAGCGGGCCACCGCCTCCTCCACGCTGATCTCCCCCCGCCCTAGGGCCTCCAGGACCTCGAGGCGGTCCTTCCCCTCGTCCTCCTCGTACTCCAGGGCCTTCAGGAGAGCGTCCAGCCGGGCCCGCACCGTGGGGTAGGAGACCCCCAGGACCCGCCCCACCTCCTTCAGGTTCCCCCGGGTCTTCACGAAAAGCCGCAGGAAGTCCAGGTGCTCCTTGGGGAGGAGGGCGAACTCGTTTAAGGCGAAGCGCCCGTTAAAACCCCAGCCCCGAGGGGTGGCGGGAACCCAGGAAGGGGGCCCCCAAAAGGGCGAACAGGAAGAGGGCGTAGGCCCCAAGGAGGAGGCCCGCCCGAAGCAGGCCCCGCAGCCGCTCGTCCAGAAGGAGGTAGAGGGTGAGGAGAAGCCAGCCCAGGACCACCGAAACCTCCTTGGGGTCCGGGCTCAAAGGGCTCCCGAAGTAGCCGAAGGCCCAAGCCATGCCGCTCGCAAGCCCCAGGGTGGCCGCCACGTACCCCACCCGGAGGTAACCCCGCTCAAGCCGCCTCAGGCTCCAAAGGGGGGCGGCGGCCACGGCCCGCTCGGGGGCCAGGCGGAGCCTCAGGTCCTGGAGGGCGCACATCGCCCCCGCCCCCACCCCCACGCTCAGGGCGAGGTAGGCCACGAGGAAGGCCCCGGCGTGGAAGAGGGTGAGGAGGAGGGGCAGGTCTCCCCCGGGATGGGGTAGGGACCGGAGGGCGAAGAGGCCGAGGAGGAGGGCCAAAAAGGCCAGGTACCGGCCCAGGGGCCTAAGCCGGGGCCGGTCCCAAAGGGTCCTTCCCCGGAGGGCGAGGAGCCCCCCCAGGACCAAGGCCACCTGGGCGGGCCCGGCGAAGGGCCCTTCGGCCAGGGCGTGGAAGAGGGCCGCGAGGAGGAGGAGGGCCCCGCCCCAGGAAAGCCCCGCGGGGAGGAAGACCCCAAAGGCCACCCCCACCACCCCGAGAAAGGCCAGGGCCAAGGTCATGTCCGGGAAAGCCGGTAGAGGAGGCAGTCCTCCGGACAGGGAGGCCCCCCCACCCGGTCCAGGGCGCGGCGCTTCAGCCCCAGGATGAAGGGGTGGGCCAGACGCCCCGCCGCCTTTTCCAGCTCCAAGGGCCCGGCCTCCGGCTGGGCCTTGGCCGCCTGGACCCGGGCCCAGGCCTCGAGGGCCCGGATGGCCTCCCGCACCCGGTGGCCCGCGTACCACTCCATGTAGTCCCCCAGGGCCTTCTCAATGAGGGCCTCCACCTTGGGGATCTCCCCCGCGCGGGCCCTTAGGTTCCGGTCCACCACCCGCCTGAGGTCGTCCAGGTTGTAGAGGTAGGCGTGGGGGAGGTCCCCCACCCGGGGGTCAATGTTCCGGGGAAGGGCGATGTCTATGAGGAAGAGGGGCTTGGCCCGCCTGGGCAGGTCCTCGGGGCCCACCAGGTAGTGGGGGGCGGCGGCCGAGGCCACCACCAAATCCGCCTGGCGGAGGACCTGGGGAAGGGCAGAAAGGCCGAAGGCCTCGCCGCCAAAGCGCTCCGCCAGGGCCCGGGCCCGTTCTTCCGTGCGGTTCACCACCAGAACCCGCCCCACCCCGTGGGCCTTCAGGTGGGTGAGGAAGAGCTCCGCCATCTCCCCCGCCCCCAGCACGGCCACGGCAAGCCCGGAAAGGTCCCCGTAGACGGCAAGGGCCAGGTCCAAGGCGGCGTAGGCCACGCTCACCGCCCCCATGCCGATGCCCGTTTCGCTCCGGGCCCGTTTGCCCAAGGCGATGGCCGTTTGAAAGGCCTTTTCCAGGAGGCTTTCCGTGGCGCCCTGCCTCCTGGCCAGGAAGAGGGCCTCCCGCACCTGGCCCAGGATCTGGGCCTCCCCCACCACCAGGGAGTCCAGCCCCGCAGCCACCCGGTAGAGGTGGCGCAGGGCCTCCACCCCCTCCTTCACGTAGAGGTGCCGGGGGGCCACCCCCCTTTCCAGGAGGAAGGCCCTGGCCTTCTCGGGGCTTCCCACCCCGTAAAGCTCCGTGCGGTTGCAGGTGGAAAGGACCACCCCCTTGCCCAAGGCCGTAAGGGCAGCAGGGAGGGCCACCACCGGGTCCAAGGCGGCCTTCTCCCGCACCTCCAGGGGGGCGGTCTTGTGGGAGAGGCCCACCAGGTAGAGGGGCAGGGCCATACGCCTTCCTGAGTATACGCCACCGGGGTAGGGACGTTTGCCCTACCGCCCAAGGGCCCGGAGAAGGGCAGAAAAAAGCCCTTCTAGCCCCGGGCTTTCCGCCTCCACCACGGGGAAGCCAAGCCTCCGGGCCTCCTCCCCGGTGCTCGGGCCGATGGCGGCCGCCTTGGGACGCTTAGCCGTCCAGCGGGCGAAGGCCCGCACCCCGCTTGGGCTGAAGAAGGCCACCACCTGGGCCTGTTCCAAAAGCTCCCGCTCCTCTGGGGCAAGGGGCCGCTCCCGGGTGGCGTAGACCTCGAGGCGCTCCACCTCCACCCCCCGCGCCCTAAGCCCCTCCTCCAGCTCCCACCCCGCCAAGTCCCCGGCCACGAAGAGGACCCTTTCCGCCTGGGGGAAGGCCCGGGCCAGGTCCTTGGCCGTGGCCCGTGGGGGCAGGAAGGCCGGGGGAAGCCCCCCCGCCCTCAGGACCCCCGCCGTGCCCTCCCCCACGGCAGCCACCCTCAGAAAGGGGCGCCCCGCCGCTTCCCAGGCAAGGAGGAGGCGCCTTGCCCCCTCCTTGGAGGTGACGGCCACGAAGTCCCACCCCTCCTTGAGCCTCCCCGGGAGGAGGGCAAAGGCGGGGAGGTCCACCTGCTCCAGAAGGGCCACCTCCGCCGCCTCTATCCCGAGGGCGGCAAGCCTCGCAAGAAGCGCCCTATCCTTCCCCCTCGTGAGGAGCACCACGACCTTTAAGCACCTTCTGGAAAAGCTTCATGGCGGCCAGGGCCCGGGGAAAGCCCAAGAAGAGGGCGGACTGCAGGATGGCTTCCCGCACCTCCCGTTCCGTGGCCCCCACCCTCAAGGCCCCCTCCAGGTGGGTGGCGAGCTCCTTGGGGCTACCCAAGGCGATGAGGGCGGTGATGGCGAGGAGCTCCCGGGTCTTCAGGTCCAGCCCGGGGCGGGCCAGGACCTCCTCGTAGGCGAAGTCGCGGATGTAGCGGAAGAGATCCTCGTCCACCGCCCTTAGGCTTTCCTCAATGGCCTCCCGCTTCTCCCCCCAGATGGCCTCCCGGACGCTCATGGGAGGTAGTCTAGCACCCCCTGGAGCCGGGAGAGGGCCTTGGGGTTCTCCCCCAAGGGGTCAAAGAGGAGGGCCCGCATCCCCGCGGCCTCTGCCCCCAGGAGGTCGGCCTCCGCGTCCCCCACGTGCACCGCCTCCCCCGGCGAAACCCCGAGGGCCGCCAGGGCCTCCTGGAAGAGCCTCGGGTCGGGCTTGGCGTAGCCGGAGAGGGCGCTCACCGCGAGGTGGTCAAAGTAGCGCCTGAGGCCCACCACCTCGAGGATCTCCGGCAGGGTGGCGTCCCAGTTGGAGACCACGGCCAGGGGGTACCCCTTGGCCTTGAGGGCCCTTAGGGTTTCCTCCGCCCCCGGGGCGAGGGGCCAGGTGGCGGGGTCCTGCCAGCGGGCCACGAGTTCCCGGGAAAGGGCCTCGGCGTGGTCCTCGAGGCCCATCCCCGCGAGGAGCCTCCGGTGGAACTCCCGCCAAAGGCCCAAGGCGGTCTCCAGGTCCCGGGCCTTCAGGTGGTTTTCCTCGTAGAAGCGGAAGGCCTCGAGGGCCGCCTTGCGCACGTCCCCTCGCGGCCTCAGACCCCGCTCTTCCAGAAAGGGCAGGAGCCAGAAGCGGGGGCTCGCCAGGATCAGGGTGTTCCCCACGTCAAAGGTCAGGGCCCGGACCATAGCTCAAGTCTAAGCCCCCGCCTTTTAACCTGCCTCTAACCTGGTCCTGCTACGCTTTTCGTAGCGGTAAGGGAGGTGAAGATGCGTTGGCTTCTCTGGGCGGCGCTCCTTTCCCTTCCGGCCCTGGCCCAGACCTTCCAGGTGGCCTCGGGGGAGGCCCGCTACCGGGTTCGGGAGCAACTGGTGGGCGTTGGCCTAACGGACGCCGTGGGCACCACCAAGGCGGTCCGGGGGGAGGTCCGGCTCCAGGGGGGGCGGGTGAGCGGGGAGTTCGTGGTGGACCTGAGGGAGCTTAGGAGCGACCAGGCCCGGCGGGACAACTACCTGCGGCAGAACACCCTAGAAACCGGCCGCTTCCCCACCGCCACCTTCCGGCCCAAGGAGGTGAGGGGCCTGCCCAACCCCCTCCCCCAAAGCGGCAAGGCGGCCATCCAGGTGGTGGGGGACCTCACCATCCGGGACGTCACGGAGGAGGTGGTGTGGGAGGGAGAAGCGGAGTTCAAGGGCGACGAGGTGCGGGTCTTCCTGAAGACGGAGTTTCCCTTTGAGAAGTTCAAGCTGGTCCAGCCCCGGGTGCCCATCCTCCTGAGCGTGGAAAACCGCATCCGGCTGGAGGTGGAACTCCTCCTTAAACGCCAATGAAGCGGCGCGCCTTTTTGGGAATGCTCCTCCTGCCCTTGGCCCGGGGCCAGGGAACCTGCACCCCCACGCCCGCCCTCACCCAGGGCCCCTACTACCTTCGGGACGTGCCCCAAAGGGAAGACCTCAGGGAGGGGCTTCCCGGGGTGCCCTTGCGCCTCCTCCTTCGCGTGCGGGACCGGGCCTGCAGGCCCCTAGAAGGCGCCCGGGTGGACCTCTGGCACACGGACGCCCTGGGCCGCTACTCCGGGGTCAACGCCCCCGGGACCTTCTGCCGGGGCTGGCAGGCCACGGACGAACGGGGGGAGGTAGCCTTCCTCACCCTCTTCCCCGGCTGGTACCCAAGCCGCACCCCCCACCTGCACCTAAGGGTGGAGGCGGGAGGGCGGAGCTTCGCCACCCAGCTCTTCTTCCCCGAGGAGGTCCAGCGCCAGGTCTACGCCCTCCCGCCCTACCGGGAAAGGGGGATGCCCCGGGTGAACAACCGCCAGGACGGCCTCTTCCGGGCGGACCTCCTCCTCCGCCTGGAACGGGAAGGGGAGGGGTACCGGGGGGCTTTCGTCCTCACCCTGCCCGGATGAAGAGGCGCGCATTCCGCCTAGGCATGAACCAGGTCTTCTTGCACCGCTTGCCACAAGTGCGGCTTGCGCCGCAAGGCCCCTGCGGCCAGCAGGTCCACCGGAAGCCCCAGTAGGGCTTCTAGGTAATCGCGCAGGTCCACAATCTCCCATCCTAGAGGGCGTTCTAGCGCTACCAGGATATCCACGTCGCTTAAGGGGGTGGCTTCCCCCCGGGCGAAAATGGCCAGCTCCCGCACGCCGAAGCTCCGGCTTGTGCCGGGCCAGGATGCGCCGGATCCTGCCTAGGGTCCTCATGGTCCGCTACCCCGAAAGGGGCCAAACCGCCTCCGTGCTCCCAGTATACCCCCCTTCCCTGGTACCCTAAAGGGCATGATCGCCCGCTACCAGACGCCGGAGATGGCCCGCCTCTGGTCGGAGGAAAGCCGCTACCGGATGTGGGCCCGGGTGGAGGCCTACGCCCTCGAGGCCTGGGAGAACTTAGGGGAAGTGCCTAGGGGCCTTGCGGCGAGGCTTCTCGCCAAGCTAGAGGAAAAGCCCCTGGACGCCGCCTTCGCCCAAAGGGTGGCGGAGCTTGAGGCGGTAACCCGCCACGACCTGGTGGCCTTCACCCGGGCCCTAGTGGAGTGGACGGGGGACGAGGAGGTGGGGCGCTACCTCCACCTCGGCCTCACCAGCTCGGACGTGGTGGACACGGCGCAAAACGCCCTCCTGGTGGAGGCCCTAAGCCTCGTCCTGGAGGAGCTTAAGGGGGTGGAGGAGGCCCTTAGGGCCCTCGCCCTCCGCTACAAGCACACCCCCGCCATCGCCCGCACCCACGGGGTCCACGCCGAGCCCACGAGCTTCGGCCTCCGCTTCCTCTCCTTCTACGCCGCCTTCCAGAGGGACGAGGAACGGCTTAAGCGGGCGCAGGAGACCATCGGGGTCGCCATGCTCTCGGGCTCCGTGGGCAACTACGCCCACGTGCCCCCCGAGGTGGAGGCCCACGTGGCCTCTAGGCTTGGCCTCAGGCCCGAACCCCTTTCCACCCAGGTCGTCCCCCGGGACCGGCACGCCGAGGTCATGGCGGCCCTCGCCCTCCTGGGGGGGAACCTGGAGCGGGTGGCCGTGGAGCTACGCCACCTCCAGCGTACGGAGGTCCTCGAGGCCCAGGAGCCCTTCCGCGAGGGGCAGACGGGGAGTTCCTCCATGCCCCACAAGAAGAACCCCGTGGGCCTGGAGAACCTCACCGGGGTGGCGAGGCTGCTTAGGGGGTACCTAGGGCCCGCCCTGGAGGACATCGCCCTCTGGCACGAGCGGGACATCTCCCACTCCTCCGTGGAACGGGTCGTCCTCCCCGACGCCACCACCCTGGCCCACTACGCCCTAAGGCGCCTCAAGGGGATCCTCGAGGGCCTCGAGGTCTTTGAAGAGAACCTGGCCAGGAACCTGGAGCTCACCCGGGGCCTCGTCTACTCCCAGCAGGTCCTGAACGCCCTCATCGCCCGGGGCCTTTCACGGGACAAGGCCTACGCCCTCGTCCAGCGGAACGCCCTAAGGAGCTGGGAGGAGGAGCGGAGCTTCCTGGAACTCCTGGAGGCCGACCCCGAGAACCCCCTCAAGGGGGAGGAGCTGAGGGCCCTCTTTGACCCCAAGCCCTTCCTCCGGCACGTGGACGCCATCTACGCCCGCTTCGGGCTCTAAGCGCCCGCACCCGAACTTTGCAACATGGGGTCCCCTGGCCAGAAGCCTTTTGGGGCCCCCGCTCTGGCGCAAGCCGAAGCGGGGTACTTAGAATGAAGGCATGCCCCGGTTTAGCCGGATCACCCACGATCCTCGCCTCTTCGGCGGTAAAGCCACCATCCGGGGGCTGCGCCTCACGGTGGCGGCCCTGCTCCGGCGGTTGGCCTACGGAGAACGCCCCGAGGACCTCCTCCGGGACTACCCCGAGCTTACCCTCGAGGACATTCGGGAAGCCCTCGCCTACGCCGCTTGGAGGCTGGAGGAGGAAGAGCACGCCCTAAGTCTGTGAAGATCCTGGTGGACATGAACCTCTCGCCGCGCTGGCGGGAAGCGCTCGAGGCCTCGGGGTACGAAGCCGTATGGTGGCGCCACGTGGGCCCGGCTAACGCCCCCGACGAGGCCCTACCCTCAGTGCTGGAGGTCTTAAGGCGTTTCCCCGAAGCTCTGGAACGGGGAGCCCTGGCGGTGATCGGACCCGAGAAAACGCGGGTTCGCCTCCTGCCGCTACAATGAAGGTAACGGGCCCTCAGGCCCACAGGGAGAGGCATGGAAAAGCTCTACGAGGGCAAGGCCAAGGTGCTCTACCGGGAAGGCCCGGACACCTTAAGGGTCTACTTCAAGGACGAGGCCACCGCCTTCAACGCGCAAAAGCGGGGGGTGATCCCGGGCAAGGGCGTGGTGAACAACAAGGTCTCGGCGGCCCTCTTCCGCTACCTCGAGGCCCACGGGGTCAAGACCCACTTCCTGGAGGAGGTCTCCGACCGGGAGATGCGGGTGCGGCGGGTGGAGATCCTCCCCCTGGAGGTGATCCTCCGCTTCCTGGCGGCGGGAAGCTTCGCCCGGCGCTACGGCCTGAAGGAGGGGACCCCGCTTGGGGCGCCCCTTCTGGAGTTCTCCCTCAAAAACGACGCCCTAGGGGACCCCTTGATCTGCGAGAACGCCGTCCTCGCCCTGGGGCTTGCAGGGGAAGAGGAGCTTGAGGCGGTGAAGCGCACCACCCTCAAGGTGGGCGAACTCCTCAAGGCCTTCTTCGCCGAGCGGGGCCTAGAGCTCGTGGACTTCAAGCTGGAGTTCGGGCGGCTTGGGGGGGAGGTCCTCCTCGCCGACGAGATCAGCCCCGACACCATGCGCCTTTGGGACGAAAAGGGGGAGCCTTTGGACAAGGACCGCTTCCGCAAGGACCTAGGCGGCGTGGAGGAGGCCTACCGGGAGGTGCTCCGGCGGGTCCTGGGGTAGACTTGGGCCATATGCCGCGCTACCAGGCCACCCTGCTCATTGAGCTGAAGAAGGGCATCCTGGACCCCCAGGGCCGGGCGGTGGAGGGGGTGCTGAGGGACCTCGGCCACCCGGTGGAGGAGGTGCGGGTGGGGAAGGTGCTGGAGATCGTCTTCCCGGCGGAAAACCTCCTGGAGGCCGAGGCGAAGGCCAAGGCCATGGGCGCCCTCCTCGCCAACCCGGTGATGGAGGTCTACGCCCTGGAAGCCCTAAAGGAACTCCCATGAGGTGGGCCATCGTCCGCTTTCCCGGCGCCAACTGCGACGAGGACGCCCGCTTCGCCCTAAAGAAGGCGGGGCTTCGGGCGGAGTTCGTCTGGCACACGGAAAGGGACCTCCGGGGCTTTGACGGGGTCTTTCTGCCCGGGGGGTTCAGCTACGGGGACTACCTGAGGGCGGGGGCCCTCGCCGCCAAGAGCCCGGTGATGGAGGCGGTGCGGCGCTTCGCCGAGGAGGGGCGGTACGTGGTGGGGGTCTGCAACGGCTTCCAGATCCTCACGGAGGCGGGGCTTCTCCCGGGGGCGCTCCTTGCCAACCTCAACCTCCACTTCACCTGCAAGGAGGTGGGGGTGCGGGTGGAGCGGAACGACCTCCCCTTCACCCGGCTCTACCCAAGGGGCCAGGTCCTGAGGCTTCCCATCGCCCACGGGGAGGGCCGCTACTACGCCGACCCCGAAACCCTCGCCCGGCTCGAGGGGGAGGGGCTCGTGGTCTTCCGCTACGCCCCCCTGAAGGGGGAGGCGGACTATAACCCCAACGGAAGCCTCAACGACATCGCGGGGATCACGAACGAAAGGGGCAACGTCCTCGGGATGATGCCCCATCCCGAAAGGGCCGTGGACGAGGTCTTGGGCAACACCGACGGGCTTCCCTTCTTCCTGGGGCTCGTCAAGGAGGTGGCGCGATGAAACCCAAAGCCATCACCTTTGACTTCTGGGGCACCCTCTTCACCGAGGGGGAGGCGTTTTTGGAAAAGGTCATGCCCGCCCGGTACGAGATCCTCCTGGACGCCCTCTCCGAGGCCGGGCACCCCGCCGAGGAGGCCGAGGTGCGGGAGGCCTACCGCCAGGCCGCCTTGGCCTTTGAGGAGGCCTGGAAGGCGGGGGAGCACATGCCCGTCTACGAACGGGTGGCCCGGATCTTCGCCCTCCTCGGCGCCCCCCACGACCCCGGGCTCATCGCCCTCACCGCAAGGCGCCTGGAGGAAAGCTCCCTCCTCGCCCCCCTCAAGCCCCTCCCCGGGGTGGAGGTCCTGAAGGACCTCGCCAAGAAGTACCCCCTGGCCATCGTCTCCGACACCGGCATGACCCCGGGCCGCCTCCTGCGGGAGCACCTCAAGCGGCAGGGCCTGGACGTCTTCCAGGCCTTTAGCTTCTCCGACGAGACGGGCTTCGTGAAGCCCAAGCCCGAGGCCTTCCGCGTGGCCCTCGAGGCCCTGGGCGTGGCCCCGGAGGAGGCCCTGCACGTGGGGGACCTGCCCCAGACGGACATCAAGGGGGCCTTCGGGACGGGCTACCCCTGGGCGGTCCAGTACGTGGGCCTGAGGGAGGTGAACGGGGAGGTGAAGCCCACGGCCAAGGTGAAGGACCACCGGGAGCTCCTCTCCCTCCTCACGTGATGGAAGCCCTCGCCAAGGAGATCGGCATCCCGGAAGGGGAGTACCGGGAGATCGTCCGGAGGCTTGGGCGGGAGCCCAACCGGGTGGAGCTCCTCCTCTTCAAGGTGATGTGGAGCGAGCACTGCGCCTACAAGAACTCCCGCCCCCTCCTCAAGGAGCTTCCCAAGGAGGGGGAGGCCGTCCTCCAGGGCCCCGGGGAAAACGCCGGCGTGGTGCGGGTGGGCGAGGGCTGGGCCGTGGCCTTCAAGATAGAAAGCCACAACCACCCCTCGGCGGTGGAGCCCTTCCAGGGGGCGGCCACGGGGGTCGGGGGGATCCTCCGGGACATCCTGAGCATGGGGGCGAGGCCCATCGCCCTCCTGGACTCCCTCCGCTTCGGGCCGCCCGAAGGGCGAAGCCGCTACCTCCTCAAGGGGGTGGTCTCGGGGATCAGCTTCTACGGCAACGCCATCGGGGTGCCCACGGTGGGCGGGGACCTCTACTTCCACGAGGGCTACCGGGAAAACCCCCTGGTGAACGCCATGGCCCTCGGCCTCCTAAGGGAGGAACACCTGCGGCGGAGCCGGGCCTCTTTGGGCCGCCCCATCTACTACGCCGGGGCCAAGACGGGCCGGGATGGCATTGGAGGAGCGGCCTTCGCGAGCCGCGAGCTCAAGGAGGAGAAGGAGGAGGACCGGCCCGCGGTCCAGGTGGGGGACCCTTTCCTCGGCAAGCTCCTCATGGAGGCCACCCTCGAGGCCATAGAAAAAGACCTCGTGGAAGGCGTCCAGGACATGGGGGCGGCGGGGCTCACCAGTAGCCTCTCGGAGCTCGCCCACAAGTCGGGCCTCGGGGTGGAGCTCCACCTGGACCTCGTCCCCACCCGGGAGGAGGGGATGACCCCGGAGGAGCTCCTCCTCTCGGAAAGCCAGGAGCGGATGGTCCTCGTGCCCAAGGAGGGGAAGGAGGAGGCGCTGGAGGCGGTCTTCCGCAGGTGGGGCCTAGACTGCGTCCCCGTGGCCAGGACCATCCCGGAAAGGGTCTTCCGGGTCCTCTTCCGGGGCGAGGTGGTGGCGGAGGTGCCCACGGAGGCCCTGGCCGAGGCCCCCACCTACGTGAGGGTGGGGCGGGAGGACCCCGAGGTGCGGAGGCTCCGGGAGACCCCCATCCCCCCCCTAGAGGCCGACCCCCAGGAGGTCCTAAGGAGGCTCCTCGCCTCCCCCAACCTGGCGAGCCGGGAGGCGGTCTACGAGCGGTACGACCACCAGGTGGGAACCCGCACCGCCCTCCTCCCGGGACGAGGGGATGCCGCCGTCTTATGGATCAAGGGCACCCGCCTCGGCGTCGCCGCCAAGGTGGACCAAAACCCCCGGTATAGCCGCCTCCACCCCCGGCTTGGGGCCATGCACGCCCTGGCGGAGGCCTGCCGGAACGTCAGCGTGGTGGGGGCGAAGCCCCTCGCCTACACCGACGGCCTCAACCTGGGAAGCCCGGAGACCCCGGAGGGCTACCACGAGCTTCAGGAGACCATCGCCGGACTCAAGGAGGCGAGCGAGGCCTTGGGCGTCCCCGTGGTCTCGGGGAACGTCTCCCTCTACAACGAAAGCGGGGGGAGGCGCATCCCCCCCACGGCCATGGTGGGGGTGGTGGGGGTCCTGGAGGTGGACAAGCGGGCGGAGATGGGCTTTAGGCGCCCGGGGGAGGTCCTCCTCCTCATCGGGGAGGAGAAGGGGGAGCTCGGGGCGAGCGAGGTCCTCTACCTCCTCACGGGGAGGGAGTTCGGCCACCCCCCAAGGCTTGACCTCGGGCGGGAAAAGGCGGTGCAGGAGGCGATCCGGGATCTCATCCAAAGGGGCCTCACCCGAACGGCCCACGACGTGGCGGAAGGGGGGCTTCTTGTGGCCCTCGCCGAGATGACCTTCCCCTACGGGGTGGGGGCCACGGTGGAGGTGCGGGAGGGGAGCCTCGAGGCCCTCTTCGGCGAGGCCCCAAGCCGCGTCCTCTTCACCGTGGAGAAGGCCCGCCTCCAGGAGGCCACCCTCCTTCTGGAGGAGCGGGGCCTCCCCTACCGGGTCCTGGGGGAGACCGGGGGGAAGACCCTCACGGTCCTGACCCCGGGGGGTGTCCTAGAGTGGAGCCTGGAGGAACTGCTTTCCGCCTGGAAAGCGCCCCTCAGGGAGGTGCTGGATGGATAAGCCCCAGGAGGAGTGCGGCATCCTCGGGCTTTGGAGCGAAGGCCCCGTGGACGTGGCCGGGCTTCTCCACCTCGGCCTCCTCGCCCTACAGCACAGGGGCCAGGAGGCGGCGGGGATGGCGGTCACGGACGGCAAAGAATTTCTGGTGGAAAAGGACCTGGGCCTCGTGAACCAGGTCTTCACCGAGGAGCGCCTGGGGAAGCTCCGCCTTCCCGAGGCCCGTCTGGGCCTCGCCCACACCCGCTACTCCACCACGGGCTCCAACCTGCGCATCAACGCCCAGCCCCTCACCGCCCGCACCGCCCACGGGGTCTTGGCCATCGCCCACAACGGCAACTTCACCAACGCCAAGCCCCTGCGCGACCGGCTCCTCCGGGAGGGGGCCACCTTCCAGAGCACCTCGGACACGGAGGTCATGCTCCTCCTCCTCGCCCGCCTGGGCCACCTCCCCCTCCCCGAGGCCGCCGCCCAGGCCATGCGGCTCCTTCAGGGGGGGTATTCCATCCTCCTCATGAACCGCAAGACCCTCCTCGCCCTCCGCGACCCCCACGGGGTGAGGCCCCTCGTCCTCGGCAAGGCCCCCTGGGGCTTCGCCTTCGCCTCCGAGCCCCCGGCCCTCCTCCTCATGGGGGCGGAGTACGTGCGGGACGTGCGCCCCGGGGAGGTGGTCTGGGTGGAGGAGGGGAGGCTGCAAAGCCTCCAGGCCCTCCCCCCAGAGCCCACCCCCTGCGCCTTTGAGTGGATCTACTTCGCCCGGCCCGACAGCGTCCTGGACGGCGCCGAGGCCTACGAGGCCCGGGTGAGGATGGGGATGGAGCTTTTCCGGGAGGCCCCCGCGGAGGCCGACCTCGTGGTCCCCGTCCCCGACTCGGGCATCGGGGCCGCCGTGGGCTACGCCAAGGCGAGCGGGCTTCCCCTGGAGTTTGGCCTCTACAAGAACCCCTACGCCGGGCGCACCTTCATCCAGCCCACCCAGGAGCTCCGCGACCTGAAGACGAGGCTCAAGCTCTCCCCCACGGGGGCGGTGCGGGGCAAGCGGGTGGTCCTGGTGGACGACTCCATCGTTCGGGGCACCACGAGCCGCCGCATCGTGCGCATGCTCAAGGAGGCGGGGGCCCTCGAGGTCCACTTCCGCGTCAGTAGCCCCCCCATCCGCTTCCCCTGCTACTACGGCATAGACACCGCCGCCCGCAAGGAGCTCATCGCCGCGGAGAAGAGCGTGGAGGAGATCCGAGCCTACATCGGGGCGGACTCCCTGGCCTTCCTCTCGGAGGAGGGGGTGAGGCGGGCCATCGGGCGGCCCGTCTGCCTCGCCTGCTTCAACGGGCGCTACCCGGCGGGGGTGCCCGAGGAGGGGGAGAAGCTCGCCCTAGAGCTTCTCTAGGACGAAGACCCTGGGGTAGACGCCCCCCTGTTCCACCACCCGGGCGTGGCGGAGGGCAAAGCCCGGGGGCAGGGCCCGTTTGAGGAGGGCGGGGCGCAGGGTGAGGAGGGCGACCCTTCCCCCGGGAGGGAGGAGGGCCAAGGCCCCGCGGAGGAAGTCCCGGTAGAGGCGGAAAAGCTCCTCCTTCCGGCCCAGGCGGAGGCCGTGGGGCGGGTTGGCGAGGATCCGGTCCACCTCGGGGAAGAAGCGGGGGAGGTGGCGGGCGTCGGCCCGAAGGAAATGGATCCAGGAAAGCCCTGAGGCCAGGGCCGCCTCCCGGGCAAGCCCGAGCCTCCCCTCGTCCAGGTCCCCGGCGTATACGGGGCTCGCAGGCCCCAGGGTGCTCGCCGCCTCGAGGGCGATGGTCCCCGAGCCCGTGAAGGGGTCCAGGACGCGCATCCCGGGGCGGGCGTCCGCGAGGCGGAGGAGGGCCTGGGCGAGGACGGGGGTGAGGCTTCCCCGGAGGGCCGCCTTGGGGAAGCGGCGGGAGAGGGGCCTTTCCGTGAGCTGGACCCCGAGGAAGGCCTCCTCCCCGCGGACGTCCACCCGGACCCGCACGGCCGGGCGCTTCAGGTCCACAGGCACGCCGTAGGCCCGGTGGAGGACCTCCCCTACCCGCCTCTCCACCTCCGGGCTCGTGAAGGGGTGTTCGCCCTCCCTCCGGGCCTCCACGCGGAAGCTTCCCGCCCCCTCAAGCTCGGGCCAGGGAAGGGCCAAGGCGGCCCGCTCCAGGGCCCCCAAGGGGTCCTCCCGGGGCAGAGGAAGCCGGGCGCGGAAGAGGACGAGGTGGTGGGCGAGGCGAAGCCCTAAGGCCTCCTCCCCCACCCCGGCCCTGGGGATGCGGACCCGGCCCTTCCGGGCGTCCACCTCCGCCCCTTCGCCAGGGTAGAGGGCGGAAAGCTCCTCCAGGAGGAGGTCCTCCAGGCCCGGGTGGGTGGTGGCCTCAAGCCACAAGGGCCTCCGCCTCCTCCCGAAGCCGCTGCAAGGCCTCCTTGCGGGCCTTGAGCTCGTGGCGCCTCTCCGCCAAGGCCTCGCACCGGTCCCGGTAAAGCCCGCGGAACCGCTCCTCCTGCCGGGCAAGGCCCTCCTCCAAGGCCTCCTCCAGGGCCCGGCGCACGGCGGCGTAGGCCTCCTCGAGGCCTTGGGAGAGGAGTCGCTTCGCCCGCTCCTTGCGCCTCGGCAGGACGGAGAGGGCGAGGAAAGCCACGAAGAACCCCGCCAAAAGCCCGGTGAGGTCCGCGACCAGCCCCTTGAGCACCAGGGTCAAGGCCGCCCCCAGGCCAAGCCCCCCCACGCCCCCCGCCAGGGTGCGCACCACCGCCTCCTGGGCCAGGCCGGAAAGCCGCGCCGCCTCCTCCTCGGGGCGGAAGCGGGCGAGGGCCTCCTCCAAGGGCGCAAGAAGGGGCTCCTCCCCCCTGGGAAGGGGCCGGGCCTCCTTGAGGAGGGCGAGGGCGTCCAGGAGGAGCTCCTCCTCGCGCCGGGCAAGCCACCGCAAGGCCTCCCCCACCGCCCGCTCCAGCCTCGCCCCGGCGTCCTGGACCACTTCCTTGAGGAAGCTCTCCCGGAAGGCCTTGGCGTTCAGGAGGTCGGGAAGGCGGCCCAGGCGCACCGTCTCGTCCAAGAAGCGGTGGCCCCGTTCCTCCACCTCGCGGAAGACCCGCTCCACCAGGGCCACCTGCCCGGCGAAGTCGCGCCGCACCCGGGCCCCGTGCCGCCTGAGGAGGTCCTCCAGGGCCTCGCAGGTGGCGAGGGCCTGGCCCACCTCCTCGGCCTCCGCCTCCAGGGCCCGCTCCCCCTCCACGAGGAGGCGCCGCAGGACCCCGAGGGCGGCGGAGAGCTTGAGGGGGAGGGCCTTCTGGGCGATGACCCGCGCCACGTGGTCCCGGAGGCCCCAAAGCCCCTCGTCCCTCCCCTCCTTCCCCCGCCGGGCGGAGACCAGGAAAAGGGGCGCCTCCTCCCCCAGGACCGCCCTCGCCCCCTCGGCCACGTAGCGGGCCACGGCCTCCCGGTCCTCCTCGGAGAGGAGGTCCGCCTTGTTCACCACCAGGACCACCTTCTTCCCCCAGTCGCGGATGAGGCGGAGGAACTCGGCCTCGGAGCGGGTGAGGGGGCGGTCGGCGCTGGTGACGAAGAGGATGAGGTCCGCCCGGGGGAGGAAGGTCCGGGTCAGGACCTCGTGGTGCTCCAGAAGGGCGTTGGTGCCCGGGGTGTCCACCAGGGCCAGGGTCCGGAGGAGGGGGTGGGGCTTGCGGAGCCTCAGGAAGCCTTCCCCTTCCTCCTTCCCCTCCTCCCCGTACTCCAGAAGCTGGATCCGGTCCGTGGTGGGGGTGGGGCCCTCGGGGAGGAGGTCCTCGCCCAAAAGGGCGTTCACCAGGCTGGACTTGCCGCTGTTGAACTCCCCCACGGCCACGAGAAGGAAGGGCCCCTCCAGGTCCAGAAGGGCCTGGCGCAGGGGGGCGGGGTCAACGGGGGTGCGGGCGAGGGCCTCGAGGCCCCGGGCGAGGAGGGCCCGGACCTGTGCCCGCTTTCCCTCAAGCCCTTCTAGGCGCATTTCCCCTCAGGAAAAACCCAAGGGCGAGCCCGCCCAAAAACCCCACCAGCAAGAAGGTGAAGGCGAAGGCCCCGGTGGAGGCCAGGTGCCAGCCGAAAAACCAATAGCTGCACACCGCATACCGCTCCACCTGGACCCGCACCAGCTCGGGAAGGTCGCGGCTCGTGGTGAAGTTGATGAGGAGGATGGTGAGGAGGAGGACGACCAGGGTGAGCAGAAGGCCCCACTTCAAGATGGTGAAGGCGTTCCCTTTCATGGCCTAAGCTTACCAACCGCCCGGGGCCAGGGCCTATAATCAGACCATGGTCCGCACGAGCCCGAGAGACGAAGCCCTCTTTGAGCTCATCGCCCTGGAGGAGAAGCGCCAGCGAGAGGGCCTGGAGCTCATCGCCAGCGAGAACTTCGTCTCCAAAGAGGTGCGCGAGGCGGTGGGGAGCGTCCTCACCAACAAGTACGCCGAGGGCTACCCCGGGGCCCGGTACTACGGGGGGTGCGAGGTCATTGACCGGGTGGAGTCCCTGGCCATAGAGCGGGCCAAGGCCCTCTTCGGGGCCGCCTGGGCCAACGTCCAGCCCCACTCGGGCTCCCAGGCCAACATGGCCGTCTACATGGCCCTGATGGAGCCGGGGGACACCCTGATGGGCATGGACCTCGCCGCCGGCGGGCACCTCACCCACGGCTCCCGCGTGAACTTCTCCGGGAAGCTCTACAAGGTGGTCTCCTATGGGGTCCGTCCCGACACGGAGCTCATAGACCTGGAGGAGGTCCGCCGCCTCGCCCTGGAGCACCGCCCCAAGGTGATCGTGGCCGGGGCCAGCGCCTACCCCCGCTTCTGGGACTTCAAGGCCTTCCGGGAGATCGCCGACGAGGTGGGGGCCTACCTCGTGGTGGACATGGCCCACTTCGCCGGGCTCGTGGCCGCGGGCCTCCACCCGAACCCCGTCCCCTTCGCCCACGTGGTCACCAGCACCACCCACAAGACCCTAAGGGGCCCAAGGGGCGGCCTCATCCTCTCCAACGACCCTGAGCTCGGCAAGAAGATAGACAAGCTCATCTTCCCCGGGATCCAGGGGGGGCCTCTTGAGCACGTGATCGCCGGGAAGGCCGTGGCCTTCTTTGAGGCCCTGCAGCCCGAGTTCAAGGAGTACAGCCGCCTGGTGGTGGAAAACGCCAAGCGCCTGGCGGAGGAGCTCGCAAGCCGGGGCTACCGCATCGTCACCGGGGGGACGGACAACCACCTCTTCCTCGTGGACCTGCGCCCCAAGGGCCTCACCGGGAAGGAAGCGGAGGAGAGGCTGGACGCCGTGGGGATCACGGTGAACAAGAACGCCATTCCCTTTGACCCCAAGCCCCCCCGGGTCACCTCGGGGATCCGCATCGGCACCCCGGCCATCACCACCCGGGGCTTCACCCCCGAGGAGATGCCCCTCGTCGCCGAACTCATTGACCGGGCCCTTCTGGAGGGCCCCTCGGAGGCCCTGCGGGAAGAGGTCAGGAGGCTCGCCCTGGCCCACCCCATGCCCTGAAGGCGCCCGCGGGGCCCCCTTAAAATGGGGGGGATGCTCCGCCGCCTCGAGGTCCAGAACCTCGCCGTCATCCGCGAGGCCGCCTTGGACTTCGCCCCCGGCCTCAACGTCCTCACCGGGGAGACGGGCGCGGGGAAAAGCCTCCTCGTGGACGCCCTCGCCCTCCTCCTCGGGGGGCGGGCGGAGGGGCTTATCGGGCCCTACGGGGAAAGCCTCCTCGTGACCGCCTTCTTTGAGGGCTCCCCCGGGGAGGCGGTCCTCTCCCGCCGCGTGGGGGCCCGCTCCACCCCCAGGGTGGACGGGGAGGTGGTCACCCTGAAGGAACTCCAGGCGGAAGCGGAAAGGCGCCTCTCCCTCCACGCCCAGCACACCGCCTTGGCCCTCCTCTCCCCCAGGCGCCAGCGGGAGGCCCTGGACGCCCTCCTCCCCGAGGGCCTCCTCGCCGCCTACCAGGAGGCCTACGCCCGGCGCGAGGCCCTCCTAAAGGAGAAGGCGGCCTTGGAGGAAAGCCTGAGGGCCCGGGCGGAGCGGGAGGACCTCCTCCGCTACCAGATCCGGGAGATTGAGGAGGCCCGGGTGCGGCCCGGGGAGGAGGAGGAGCTTTTGGCCCTGGCAGAACGCCTCCGCCACCTGGAGACCATCCGGGAAAGGCTCGCCCGGGCCCTCGCCCTCCTCACGGAGCGGGAAGCCCAGGACCTTCTGGCCCTGGCGGCGAAGGAGGTGCGGGCGGCGGCCCGGCACGACCCGGCCCTCGAGGCCCTGGCCGAGGAGCTTTCGGGGGCGGCCGAGGCGGTCCGGGCCGTGGGCCGGGAGCTGGAGGACCACCTGGAGGGCCTGGACCTAGACCCCGAGGCGCTGGACCGGGTGGAGGCCCGCCTCAGCCTCCTGGAGCGCCTGAAGCGGAAGTACGGCCCCACCTTAGCGGACGTCCTGGCCCACGCCCAAAAGGCCCGGGAGGAGCTCGCCCGGATGGAAGGGGGGGAGGAGCGGCTTTCGGAGGTGGAGCGCCTCCTTAAGGCCCTCCACGAGGAGGTCAAGGCCCGGGGGCAGGCCCTGAGGCGGGCCCGGGAGGAGGCGGCGCGAAGGCTTACGGAGGGGATGATGCGGGAGCTTCCCGCCCTGGGCCTCGCCGGGGCCCGCTTCGCGGTGGTCCTGGAGCCCCTCCCCGAGCCCGGCCCCCAGGGCCTCGAGGCGGTGGCCTTCCGGGTGGCCCCAAACCCCAACCTGCCCCCGGCCCCCCTCGAGGCCCTAAGCGGCGGGGAGCTCTCCCGCGTGGCCCTGGCCCTCGCCCTCCTCACGGGGGCCGAGGCGCCCACCGTGGTCTTTGACGAGGTGGACGCCGGGGTGGGCGGGGAAACCGCCTGGCGGCTCGCCGAAAGGCTCAAGCGCCTGGCCGAGAGGCGCCAGGTCCTGGTGGTGACCCACCTGCCCCAGGTGGCCGCCGTGGCCCAGCGCCACTTCCGGGTGACCAAGACCCCCGAGGGCGTGCGGGTGGAGCCCTTGGAGGGCGAGGCCCGGGTGCAGGAGATCGCCCGCCTCCTCTCCGGGGCCTACACCCAGGCGGCTTTGGCCCACGCCCGGGAGCTTCTGGAGGCCCAGGGCGCCCTTTAGGAGGTGGAAGCGTGAAGGCGAGGGTGCGGTGGGTGGAGTGCCCCAGGGACGCCTGGCAGGGGTTTTCCCGCTTCATCCCCACGGAGGAGAAGGTGGCCTTCCTCAACAAGCTCCTGGAGGCCGGGTTCACCCACCTGGACCTCACGAGCTTTGTTTCCCCCAAGTGGGTGCCCCAGATGCAGGACGCCGAGGAGGTGCTCAAGGCCCTCCCCCCGCCCAACGGGCGCACCTACCTCGCCATCGTGGCCAACGAGAAGGGCTTGGAAAGGGCCCTCGCCACCCCCAACCTCACCCACGTGGGCTACCCCTTCTCCCTCTCCGAGACCTTCCAGCGGAGGAACACCAACCGCTCCATAGAGGCCTCCTGGCCCCTGGTGGCGGCCATGGTGGAGAGGACGCGGGGGCGGCTTGGCCTCGTGGTCTACCTCTCCATGGCCTTCGGCAACCCCTACGGGGACCCCTGGAGCGTGGAGGCCGTCCTCCAGGCCCTCGCCCGGCTTAAGGAAATGGGCGTGCGGGAGATCGCCCTCGCCGACACCTACGGGGTGGCGGAACCGGAGCGGATTCATGAGGTCTTGAAGGCCGCCGTGGCCCGCTTTGGCCCGGAAGGCCTCGGGGCCCACCTCCACGCCCGGCCCGAGGGGGCCTTGGCCAAGGTGGAGGCGGTCCTTGCGGCGGGGGTCACCTGGCTCGAGGGGGCCCTGGCGGGGGTGGGGGGGTGCCCCTTCGCCGGGGACGAGCTCGTGGGCAACCTCCCCACGGAGGTCGTCCTCCCCCATCTGGAGAAGCGGGGCCTCGCCACGGGAGTAGACCCAAGCCGCCTCCCCCTTCTCGCGGAGGAGGCGGCGCGGCTTAAGGGCCTTTACGCCTGAAAGGTGAGGACGATCTTCCCCCGCCCGTGCCCGGAGTCCATGCGGGCGTGGGCCTTCCTCAGGTTCTCCAGGCTGAAGGGGAGGACCTCGGCGATGAGGGGCCTCGCCAGGCCCCGCTCAAAGAGGGGGCGCATCTCCAGAAGGCGCTTCCTCTCCCGCGTGAGGAAGACGCCGTAGAGGGTCTGGTTCTTGGTGTAAAGCCCGGAAAGGTTCCCCTGCGGGGGGAGGATGGTGGCGATGCGGCCGAAGGGGCGCACCACGGGGATGACCCGCTCCACCAGGTTCTCCCCGGCGGTTTCCAGGGCGGCGTCCACCCCCTGGCCCTCCGTGGCCTTGAGGACCTCCTCCGGCCAGGGGCCCCGGTAGTCCAGGGCGAGGTCGGCCCCGAGCTCCTTGAGCACCGGGAGGTTTTCCGCGCCCGCCGTGGCGATCACGTAGGCCCCCGCCGCCTTGGCGAACTGGACGGCGAAGGAGCCCACGCCCCCCGCCCCGCCCATCACCAGCACCGTCTCCCCCGGGCGCACGGCCAGGCGGCGCACCACCGCCTCCCAGGCGGTACCCCCCGCCAAGGGAATGGCGGCGGCCTCGGCGAAGGAGAGGTTCTTGGGCTTCTTGGCCACGATCCCCGCGGGCACGGGGGTGTACTCGGCGTAGGTGCCGTGGGGGTTTCCAAAGATCTCGGGGGTGTAGTAGACCTCGTCCCCCTCCTTAAGGTCCTTCACCCCGGGGCCCACCTTGGCCACGACGCCGGCGGCGTCGTAGCCCAAGACGAAGGGGGGCTCCACCCCCGCCCAGCGCCCCGCCGCTCGGATCTTGGCGTCCACGGGGTTCACGGCCACGGCCAGGTTCCTCACCAAGACCTCCCCGGGCCCGGGCTCGGGCACCGGGAGGTCCCGCTCCTCCAGCATCTCCAACCCGCCGAAGCCCTTGAGCACCACCGCGCGCATCGGCTCACCCCCCTCAAAAACCTTAAAGGGGGGCCTAGGCCCCCTTTTGTGAAGAAACTTCCTAAGCCGCCCGCTTGAGGTAGATCCCGGGGTCCGTGGGGTTGGCGATGGCCATGACCCGCTTGAGGAGCTCCTCCGGGGGCAGGTCCAAGAGGGCCGTCATCTCCCCGGGGGAGACCACGGCCTCGTAGAACTTCCTCGCCCCCTGGGCGAGGAGGAGCCCCACGAGCTCGGAGAGGGCCTCCTCTCCCCCGGGAAAGGCGGGGCCGAAGGCGTCGGGGACGAGGAGGTCCTTCTTGCCCGTGTGGAGGAGGAGGGCGTAACGGGCCTGGTCCCTTTTGTCCTGCCAGTCGGTGATGAGGTAAACCTTGGCCTCGGAAAGCTTCAGGCCGCCCAGGGCCGCCTTCAGGGCCTCGAGGCTCACCCGGGGCGCGGCGCGCATGCCCACGCGTACCATGGCCTCATCTTACGCGCTAAAGGAGCTTCCGGGCGTAGATCACCTGGCCGGCGTGGTGCTGGGCGTGCTCCACCAGGTGGTGGAGGACGTGGGCCCGGGGCGCCTCGGCGCCCAGGTGCCCCACGCGCACCACCTCCGCCAAGGCCGCCTCTTCCACCCGGCGGAAGGCGGCGAGGAGGACTGCCCAGGCCTCCCGGAAGCGGGCCTCCACCGCCTCCTTGGGCTCGGGCTCCCCCAAAAGCTCCCACTCCCTCCCCTTCCTCGCCCACTCGGGAAGTTCCACGCCCAGGGCGTAGTGGGCGAGGCGCAAGGAGCTTCCCGTGATGTGGCGCACCAGGCCGCCGATGGGGTTCGCCCCCTCCTTGGGCCGCCGCCAGAAGGGCTCCTCGGGGAGGTCAAAGGCCCACCCGTCCAGGTGCAGGGCCACCTCCTTCAGGCCCTTGATCCAGGCGGACACCGCCGGGGAAACCCCGGGTTCCAGGGGTTCTAGAAAGGGCGCGGGCATAGCCTTATTCTACGGGGCGTGGAGGCGGTGGAGCGGGCCTTCCGGGCGCTGGACGAGGGGATCGCCGACTACCTCGCCCGAAAAGGGATCCGTCCCTCCTGTGGCCCGGGGTGCTTCGCCTGCTGCTACGGCTGGGTGACGGCGAGCCGCCTCGAGGCCCAAGCCCTCCTCCCCCACCTCACCGAGGCGCAGAAGGCCCGCGTCCTGGAGGAAGGCCCGAGGCGCCTCGCCCTCCTCGCCCGCGGGAAGGACGACCCCGGCTTCCCCCGCCGCTTCTTCCTAAGCAGAAGCCCCTGCCCCCTCCTGGAGGAGGGGCTCTGCGGGGTCTACGCCCACCGCCCCCTGGCCTGCCGGGGGGTTCTGACCGACGAGGACCCCGCCTACTGCGACCCCGAAAACCCCCACCCCGCCCCCAAGCCCCACCACGGACCCGGGCACTTCCTCCGGGTGCCCCACCGCATGGCCCGCAGGCGGATGGAGGAGCTTTGGGAGGAGGAGCGGGCCCGGACGGGTTTTCTGGTGCTCGGGGAGCTTTCCGGCCTCCTCTACCTCCTCCTCACCGGCCTCCCCGAGGACCGGGAAGGGGTGGAGGCCCGGTTAAAGGCCCTCGGCGTCCTCGGAGGCCGGTTCGGTTTCCAGGTGGTCTAGGGCCTCTACCTTCATCACCTCCCGGAGGAGGCTCGTGGCGTAGCTCCCCTTGGGCAGGAAGAAGGAAAGCCAAAGCCCCTCCGGGCCCTCCTCCACCTTCCACTCCGCGAGGGGGACCCGGATGGGCCTTCGGGCGCCCCGCCTCGCCCTGAACTCCTCCCGCTTGAGGCCGTAGCGGGCGAGGACCTCGTCCTCTATGGCCCTCGCCTCCCCTTGGGCCTCGGGGTACTTCTTGCCGAAGAGGGGCCCGGTGGCGCTGATCTCAAGCCTTAGGGCGCGCTCGGCCTCCCTTGGGTCTTCCACCAGGAACTCCCCTCCCGTGGCGTGCTTCTTGGCCCAGTCCCCGGGGACCACCCGGTCGTAGAGGCCCAGGGCCATCCTCAGGGCCACCCAGTCGTTGAAGAGGAGGCTTTGGAGGCTTCCGATGAGGAAGCGCTTGAGCCAGGGGCTTCCCCGGCCCCTTCCTTCCTTCACCAGCTTGTAGCCCCTAACCGGGTTGAGCCCCCCAAGGCCAAAGCGCTGGGGGCCGTAGTAGTTGGGGACGCCCTTCTCCGCGAGGCGCCTAAGGACCGCCTCCGCCTCCGCCACCCCCCCTTTGGGGCGGCGGATGAGGACGCGGAAGCGGTTGCCCTTGAGGTGCCCCGTCCTGAGCTTGTTGGTGTGGAGGTCGGCGGCAAGGAGCCTCACGCCCTGGAGGTTCTCCAGAAGGCAGAGGGCGTCCTCGTACTTCCTCGGGATGGAGAACCACTGGCGGGTTTGGGCGCGCTTGTCCTTGAGGCCCGCCACCCCGATCTCCTTCTCGGGCACCCCCACCTCGTCCCGCAGGAACTCCAGGACCTCCCGGGTGGTGCGGCCCTCCTTCTCCAGGAGGAGGTAGAGGTGCTCCCCTTCCCCCTTGGGGAGGTAGGCGGGGACCTCCTCCACCTGGAAGTCCTGGGGCTCCACCCGGATCTCCCCCCCTACCCCGGGGAGGTCTTCCGTGAGAAAGGGGTAGCGCTCGGGGCGGTAAACGAGGTCCATCCCCCTATTCTCGCCTAAGGGAGGGCCTCAAGCCAAGACTCCAGGACGCCGAAGCCGTAGCGGAAGAAGGCCTCGGAGCCGAGCTCCACCCCGGCCTCGGCGAGGATCTCTTTGGGGCTTCGGCTCTCCCCGGCCTCGAGGACCCGGAGGTACTTGGGCACGAAGGCCTCCCCCTCCTCCCGGTACCTGCCGTAGAGGGCGAGGACCACCAGGTAGCCCAGGGCGTAGCTGTAGGTGTAGAAGCGGTAGTGGACGAAGTGGGGGATGCCCGCCCAGGCGGCGCGGTCAAGCTCCGTCCAGGCCACGGCCTCCCCGTAAAGCCTCCTCTGCTCCTCGTCCCAGAGGGCGTGGAAGGCCTCGGGGGAGAGGGCGGCCTCCTTGCGGGCCTCGAGGCTTCTTTGCTCAAAGAAGGTGTACATCACCTGGCGGAAGAGGGTGCCTATAGCGTCCTCCACCCTCTCCGCCAGGAGGAGGGCCTTTTCCTCCCCGGAAAGCCTCTCCAGGAGGAGGTCGTCCAGGAGGATCTCGGCGAAGACGCTGGCGGTCTCGGCGAGGGGGGTGGAGGCCCCGAAGTTGAGGAGGCGCTGCTTGCGGGCGAGGTAGAAGTGCACCCCGTGCCCGAGCTCGTGGGCGAGGGTGTGGGCGCTGTCCAGGTCGTCCGTGTGGTTGAGGAGGATGTAGGGGTGGGTGGAGGGAAGCCCCCCAGAGCAGAAGGCCCCGCCCCGTTTGCCGGGCCTCGGGTAGGCGTCTATCCAGCGCTTCTCAAAGAACTCCCGGGCGATGGCCTCAAGCTCCGGGGAGAAGCGGCGGAAGGCCTCCAGCACCAGGGCCTTCGCCTCCGCGAAGGGCACCTTGGGCTTCTCCCCCAGGGGAGCGAGGAGGTCTTCGCTTGGGGTCTTCTCCCGGCCGAGCCTCCTGGCCTTCCAGCGGTAGTAGCGCTCCACCAGGGGGTAGTGGGCCTCCGTGGCCTCCAGCAGGGCCTCAATGTCCTTCACCTCCACCTCGTCCCGGAGGGCCACGGGCTCCAAGGGGTGGCGGTAGCCCCTGAGGCGGAGGTCCTGGAGGTAGTCCAGGTAAACCGCGTTGAAGACGGCGCCCAGCGTGGGGGCCTCGGCGAGGAGCTTCCCGTAAAGCGCCCGGTGGGCCTCGCGGCGCACCTCGGGGCTTGGGTCGCGGCGGAGGGCCCGGACCTCCATCTCCGTGAGTTCCTTGCCCTGCACCCGGAAGCGGAAGCGGCCCGTGTACTCCGTGTAGAACTGGCTCCAGGCGCTCCTTCCCACCAGGCCCTTGAGGTTTAGAAGCTCCTCTTCCCGCTCGGAGAGGGTGTGGGGGGCGTAGGCCCTCTGCCTTTTGAGGAAGTGGCGGAGGTCGGCTAGCCCCGGGTGGTCCAAAAGCCTTTGGAAGGCCTCCTCGGGAAGCTTCCTCAGGGCCACCTCCAGGGGCACGAGGCGGTTTTTGACCTCGGTGTACCGGTTTCGCACCCTGTCCAGGAGGGCCTTGGCCTCGGGGTCCTGGGTGCGGGTGGCGAAGTAGAGGCTGGCGTAGTTCAGGGGCCTATAGGCGAGCTCCAGGGCCTTCTCGTACCGCCCCAAGAGGTCCTGGGCCTCTTTCGGGTCCAGGAGGCCCTGGGGGTCAAGGCCTTGGGCCAGGGCGAGGGCGGCCTTCAGGTCCTCCTCAATCCGCGGGTCGGCAGGACCCGCGTAAAGGTCGTCAAGGTTCCACTCCACGGGGAACCACTATAAAGGAAGCTCACTCCACCTGGAGGTCCATATAAGGGTGGAAGCGGCCGTAGAGGGCGTAGGCCCCGTCGGACCCTCCGGGGAAGCGAGGGGCAGGGGGCGCTTACGTGCGTCGCGATCCCCTTACGGGGCTCAAGCTCTTGCAACCAGGAGTACCGCGTCTTCGTCACCCGGGAGTACGGCGAGTCGCAATCCCCTTACGGGGCTCAAGCTCTTGCAACAGATGAAAGCTAAGATCATCAAGGCTGTCAAACCCGTGTCGCAATCCCCTTACGGGGCTCAAGCTCTTGCAACTGGCTAAGTTCAGGAGTCGCGAAGGAAGCGTCCTCATCACCGAGTCGCAATCCCCTTACGGGGCTCAAGCTCTTGCAACTGAGGAGGAAGAGGCGGAGGAGGAGTAGAGGCATAGGGCGGTCGCAATCCCCTTACGGGGCTCAAGCTCTTGCAACCAGGTTCTTCCCCCTCCCCGCCTCCTACCGCCACGCCAAGGAGTCGCAATCCCCTTACGGGGCTCAAGCTCTTGCAACCGGTTGTCATTGCCACCGTCCCCACCCGGGTCTATGACCGGGTCGCAATCCCCTTACGGGGCTCAAGCTCTTGCAACTCAAGGACTTGCTCCTTAGCTTCTCCGGTCACCTCGCCGAGGTCGCAATCCCCTTACGGGGCTCAAGCTCTTGCAACAAAGCGGAAGTTCTGGGTGCATCAGGGGGTCGTGCGGGATAAGTCGCAATCCCCTTACGGGGCTCAAGCTCTTGCAACATGTGCACTTCGGGGTGCCTGACGATACAGATTACGGGGCCCGTCGCAATCCCCTTACGGGGCTCAAGCTCTTGCAACTCTACTGGATTAGGGGGTGAGCGATGTGCGTTATTGCGGTCAGCGTCGCAATCCCCTTACGGGGCTCAAGCTCTTGCAACGGAGGAAGAGGGAGCCGTCTCCACGTACTACGTCCCGTCGCAATCCCCTTACGGGGCTCAAGCTCTTGCAACCCGGCAAGAGCTCGAAGAGCTCCTGTTCCGGGCCAGGCCCCTCCAGTCGCAATCCCCTTACGGGGCTCAAGCTCTTGCAACTCCAGGAGAACGGGCAAGCCAACTACAACTGTGCTTTCAGTCGCAATCCCCTTACGGGGCTCAAGCTCTTGCAACTACCTGAAGGGGTGCCTAGGGCACCCCCTAGGGTGGGGCCTAGTCGCAATCCCCTTACGGGGCTCAAGCTCTTGCAACAAGGGAGGCTCCAGACGGAGACCTACGAGGGCAAGGAGTCGCAATCCCCTTACGGGGCTCAAGCTCTTGCAACTCTACCCCCCCTCAGAACCCCGTCCTGGACGGCACCGCCAGAGGGGGGGTTTGTGAGAAAGATGAAGCTTGGAATATGCACACGGCGAATAACAGGGGTTTTCG
Organism: Thermus thermophilus; assembly: GCF_019974155.1. Lineage (NCBI taxonomy): Bacteria > Thermotogati > Deinococcota > Deinococci > Thermales > Thermaceae > Thermus > Thermus thermophilus. Next base: position 352,898 of record NZ_AP025158.1, on the reverse strand, counting down.
GGGGTTTGTGCCGATGGCAAGCCACAGGAGAAAGGGGCGATGAGAAGGGAAAAACGCATATTCGCCTTCGGCAAGGGGAAAACTGGCTTTCAAGGTCCCCGCCCGGAGGTCCGGGTTAGGGGGAGTATAGCACACACCGCAACGTTGGGCCAGGTCAAAATTTCGGTGAAGAAAGGGCTCCTGCACTGAGCTTTGTTTTTCAAAGTTCAAAGAAAGCCAGTTGCATCGTAATTTTGCTGACAAGTATAGCCAAGGCCCGCCCTATCGCCAGAGGTAAAAGGGGGTGTAGCGCCCCCGCCCCAAAAGGGTCCCCTTCAGCCGCTGAGCCTGCACCTCAATCATTTTGCGGAACCCCAAAGGGTGGCTCGCCTCCTCCACCAGGGCGATGAGCCGCTTCCGTCCCTCCTCGTTCAGGTACACGCCGCCGAGCTTCGCTGACCGACGTGGGTACACCCCAAGACCCGTCCGGTCGGATCCCCGTATGCTAAGGGGCGTGGCCGCGCTCGTCGTCTACAAAGGCAAACCCGCCCTCGCCGAGGAGAAGGGGGGCCGTCTGGAGCTCACCCTGGAAGGGGGTGCGAAGCAGAAGGTGCGCCCCAAGGACGTCCTCTTCCTCCACCCGGGCCCCGCCTCCTTGGACCTGAAGGTGCCCGAGGGGGAGGAGGAGGCCGCCTGGGAACTCCTGGAGGGGCAGACGGTGAGCCTTAGGGAGCTTGCCGAGCTGGTCTACGGGGCCTACACCCCGGAGGCCGCCTACGGGGCCTACCTCCTTGCCCAAAGGGGGGAGCGCTTCGTCCTCGAGGGGGAAGGGGTCCGGGCCCGCACCCGGGAGGAGCTTCTGGCCCTGAAGGAGGCGGAAAGGAAGCGGGTAGAGCGGGAACGGGCCTTCCAGGAGGCCCTGAAGCGCCTAAGGGAGGGAAGCCCCGCCCCCGAGGACCGCCCCCTCCTCGCCGAGGTAGAGGCCCTGGCCCGGGGGGAGAGGAAGGAAAGCCCCGTCCTCCGGGCCCTGGGCCTCCCCGAAACCCCTGAGGCGGCCCACGCCTTCCTCCTCCGCCTGGGGCTTTGGCAGAGGGAAAACCCCCACCCAAGGAGGCTCGGCCTTCCCCTCCAGCCCCCGGACCTGCCCGTCCCTCCCCTCCCCGAGGAGGACCGGGTGGACCTCACCCACCTCCCCGCCTTCGCCATAGACGACGAGGGAAGCCAAGACCCCGACGACGCCGTCTTCGCCGAGCGGGTGAAGGGGGGCTTCCGCCTCTTCGTCCACGTGGCCGACGTGGCCGCCCTCGTCCCCCCCAAAAGCCCCCTGGACGAGGAGGCCTTGCGCCGGGGGGCGAACCTCTACCTGCCCGAGGGGACGGTGCCCATGCTCCCCCCCGCCGTCACCGAGGCCCTTGGCCTAGGCCTAAGGGAGGTCTCCCCGGCCCTCACCTTTGAGCTATGGGTCTCGGAGGAAGGAGAGCTTCTGGAGGAGCGGGTCTACCCCTCTTGGGTGCGGGTGAAGCGCCTCACCTACCGGGAGGCCCTGGGGGTGGAGGCCCTGAGGCCCCTGGAGGCCCTGGCGGAGGCCTTCCGGGCCAGGCGCCTCGCCGCGGGCGCCTTGGAGATCGCCCTCCCCGAGGTGAAGGTGCGGGTGGAGGGGGAGGAGGTCCGGATCACCCCCTTGCCCCCCTACCCAAGCCGCGCCTGGGTGCGGGAGGCCATGCTCCTCGCCGGGTACGCCGCGGCCCACCTGGCGGTGCGGGAGGGGCTTCCCTTCCCCTTCGCTGCCCAGGAGGCCCCCTCGAGGCGGGTGGAAGGGGAGGGCCTGGCCGCCATGTGGGAGCAGCGGAAGGCCATGAAGCGGGCCCAGCTCAAGGCGGTCCCCGCCCCCCACAAGGGCTTGGGCCTTCCCCTCTATGCCCAGGTGACGAGCCCCCTAAGGCGCTACCTGGACCTGGTGGCCCACCAGCAGCTCAGGGCCTGGCTCAAGGGGGAAAGGCCCCTCTCCCAAAGCGAGGTCCTGGAAAGGGTGGGGGCGGCGGAGGCGGTGGCCGACCTGGTGCGGGAGGCGGAGCGGAAGAGCAAGCTCCACTGGACCCTCCTCTACCTCCAGGAGAGGGGGTACGAGGGGCCCGGCGTCCTGGTGGAAAGGCGGGGAGGGCAAGGGGTCTTCCTCCTCCCCGAGCTCGGGCTTTCCGCCCAGGTGGCCCTCTCCCAGGCCCTTCCCCTGAACGCCGAGGCCCGCCTCCGCTTCCTGGAGGCGGACCTTCCGGGCCTCGAGGCCCGCTTCGCCCTCGTGTAGCTACATGTGCTCAATCAGGGCCCGGCCGAACTCGCTGGTCTTGAGGAGGGTGGCGGGCTTCCCCTCGGCCTGGAGGAGGCGGTGGAAGTCGTAGGTGACGAGGCCCTTGGCGATGGTGCGCTCCATGGCCTGGAGGATGAGGTCCGCCGCCTCGTTCCAGCCCAGATAGCGGAGCATCATCTCCCCGGAGAGGATGACGCTGGAGGGGTTCACCTTGTCCTGGCCCGCGTACTTGGGCGCGGTGCCGTGGGTGGCCTCAAAGACGGCGTGGCCCGTGCGGTAGTTGATGTTGGCCCCGGGGGCGATGCCGATCCCCCCCACCTGGGCGGCGAGGGCGTCGGAGATGTAGTCCCCGTTGAGGTTCAGGGTGGCGATCACCGAGTACTCGTCGGGGCGGAGGAGGACCTGCTGCAGGAAGTTGTCGGCGATGACGTCCTTGATGACGATCTCCCGGCCTGTCCTGGGGTTTTTCATCACGTGCCAGGGGCCGCCGTCCAAGGGCACGGCGCCGTACTTCTCCCGGGCGAGGGCGTAGCCCCACTCCCGGAAGGCCCCTTCCGTGAACTTCATGATGTTGCCCTTGTGGACCAGGGTGACGCTGGGGAGGTCCTCCTTGATGGCGTACTCAATGGCCGCCTCCACCAGGCGCTCCGTGCCCTCCTTGGACACGGGCTTGATCCCGAGGCCGGAGGTCTCGGGGAAGCGGATCTTGGCGTAGGCCTTGGGGAACTCCCGCTTGAGGAAGTCCAGGACCTTCCTCACCTCCTCGCTCCCCGCGGGCCACTCAATCCCGGCGTAGATGTCCTCGGTGTTCTCCCGGAAGATCACCATGTTGACGAGCTCCGGGTGCTTCACCGGGCTCGGCACCCCCCGGAACCAGCGCACGGGGCGTACGCAGGCGTAGAGGTCCAGCTCCTGCCTCAGGGCCACGTTGATGGAGCGGATCCCGCCCCCCACGGGGGTGGTGAGGGGGCCCTTGATGGCCACCAGGTGCTCCCGGATGAACTCCAGGGTCTCCTCGGGAAGCCACACGGGTTCCCCATACACCTGGTTGGCCTTCTCCCCCGCGTAGATCTCCACCCAAACGATCCTGCGCCTTCCCCCGTAGGCCTTCTCCACGGCGGCGTCTAGGACGGGCTTGGCCGCTCTCCAGATGTCGGGGCCGGTGCCGTCCCCCTCAATGAAGCCGATGAGGGGCCGGTCGGGAACCTGAAGGACCCCGTCCTTGATGGTGATCTTCTCGCCCTCTTCCGGGATGCGGATGTGCGTGTAGGCCATACCTGACCTCCGGGGCATAGCATACCCCTTCCCCGGGGGAAAAGTGTCCTAGACTTGGCCTATGCCGGACGTGGTCGTGGTGGGGGCGGGGATCGTGGGGGCGGCCTCGGCCTACCGCCTGGCGGAAAAGGGGCTTAGGGTCTTGGTCCTGGAGAAGGAGGCCACCTACGCCCAAGGGTCCACGGGCAAGAGCGCCGCCGGGGTGCGGGTGCAGTTCTCCGAGCCCCTTAACGTCCTCCTCTCCTACCGTTCCATCCTGGAGTACCGGGAGATCCCCGAGGCCGCCTACCGGCCCATCGGGTACCTCTTCCTGGTGCCCGAGGCCCAGGCCGAGGCCCAGGAGGAAGCCCTAAGGGTGCAGAAGGCCCTGGGGGTCCCCGTGGAGAGGCTTTCCCTGGCGGAGGCCCAAAGGAAGGTGCCTTTTAAGGAGGAGGGCCTGGCCTACGCCACCTTCGGCCCCATGGACGGGACCATAGACCCCCACGGGGCCACGGCCTACTACCTCCGGGAGGCGAGGCGGCTTGGGGCGGAGGTGCGCTTTTCGGAAGCCCTCCTCTCCGCCCGGCGGGAGGAGGGGCTTTGGCGGGTGGAGACGGCGAAGGGGCGGTACGAGGCCCCTTTCCTCCTCCTCTGCACCGGGGCCTGGACGGGGGAGGTGGGAAGGCGTTTGGGCCTGGAGATCCCCATTTACCCGGTGCGCCGCATGGTCTTCGCCACCGCCCCCACGCCCTTCCCCCACGCCTTTCCTCTCACCGTGGACCTCGGCACGGGCTTTTACTTCCGCTCCGAGGGAGGCCGCCTCCTCTTCGGCCGCTCCAACCCCGAGGAGCCCCCGGGCTTCCGGGAGGGGATGGACTGGGGGTGGCTTGGGCCCACCCTCGAGGCGGGCCTCGCCCGCTTCCCCTTCCTGGAAGGGCTTTCCCTGGACCCAAGGGCGAGCTGGTGGGGCTACTACGAGGTAACCCCGGACCACAACCCCATCCTCGGCTTCGTGGAGGAGGGGCTTCTTTTGGCCGCGGGCTTCTCGGGGCACGGGGTGCAGCAGGCGGCCATGGTGGGCCGCCTCATGGCGGAGGAGGTGGCCTTCGGAAAGGCGCAAAGCCTGGATATCGCCCCCTTCCGCCTAAGCCGCTTCCGGGAAGGAAAGCCCTTGCGGGAGCGGGGCATTGTGTAACGGGCTTGTGTCCACACGGGGACCCCGGCAGAAGGTCCTTGGGGAGACTCCCCGGGCCAATGGCGAAACGATTGACCAGAGGCCCGGCCTCCCCTATGATGGGGGTTGCCTGGCGCCTGGCGGCGTAGCTCAGGTGGTCAGAGCACACGACTCATAATCGTGGTGTCGTGGGTTCGAGTCCCACCGCCGCCACCAGGAGGTCCCCCGGGAAACCGGGGGGCCGTGGCATCATGGAAGGCGCATGGACGTCCCGGCCTTCCGCGAGCGCCTTCTTCGCCTCGCCCCCAAAGACCCCCTCGTCCTCGCCGTCTCCGGGGGCGGGGACTCCGTGGCCCTGGCCCTCCTGGTGAAGGAAGCGGGGCGCCAGGCGGTGGTGGCCCACCTGGACCACGGCCTGCGCCCGGAGAGCCCCTTGGACCAGGCCTTCGTCCGGGCCCTGGCGGAAAGGCTGGGCTTCCCCTTCTTCACCGAGCGGGTGGAGGTGGCCCGGATCGCCCAGGCCCGGGGCGAGAACCTGGAGGCGGTGGCCCGGGAGGTGCGCTACGCCTTCCTCCACCGGGTGGCCCGGGAGGTGGGGGCCCGGGCGATCCTCACCGCCCACACCCTGGACGATCAGGCGGAGACCGTGCTCCTCCAGCTCCTCCAGGGAACCGCCCGGGCCACGGGCATCCGGGAGCGGGAGGGGATCGTGGTCCGCCCCCTCCTGGCCCACACCCGGGAGGAGCTTCGGGCCTACCTCCGGGCCCGAGGAGAGGCCTGGCGCGAGGACCCCACGAACCAGGACCCCGCCCTGGACCGGAACTTCCTCCGGCTCTTCGTCCTTCCCCTCTTGGAGGAGCGCTTTCCCGCGGCCAAGCGCGCCCTGGCCCGCTTCGCCGAGGCTCGGGCCGAGGAGGAAGGGGTCCTGGAGCGCCAGGCCGAGGCCCGGCTCCTCCCCGACCCCCGCTTCTTCGTCCCCGCCTTCCGGGCGGCGCCCCTCCTCGAGGCCCCCTTGGCGGTGCGCCGCCGGGCCTTGAGGCGGCTTCTGGAAAAGCTCGGCCTCAGGCCGGAGGCCCGCCTCGTCCTCCTCCTGGAAGAGGCCCTCCGCGGCCGGCCCCAGACCCTCCCGGGGGGCGTCCTGGCCCGGCGCAAGGGGGGCACCCTCTTCCTCCTCCCCCCAAGGCCCCGCCTGCCCCTGCCCCCGGGGTTCCGCCGCCCCGCGCCCGGGGACTACCTGGAGCGTCCTTCCGGGAGGAAGCGCCTCGTGGACTTCCTGGCGGAAAAAGGGGTCCCCCGGGAGCTCAAGCCCCTCTGGCCCGTGCGTGCCGAGGGCAGCCGGGTGGTGGAGGTCCTGGGCCTTTACCCGCCCCCTCCCGAGGAGGCCCACATGGCGGAGGCCTTGGCGGAGGCGGCTTTGGCCTTCCGGGAAGGGGAGGTGCCGGTGGGGGCGGTTCTCGTCCTCCCGGGCCGCGTCCTCCGGGCGCACAACCGGGTGGAGGGGCTAAGGGACCCCACGGCCCATGCGGAGATGCTCCTCCTTAGGGAGGCGGGGCCCGAGGCCCGGGGCGGGCGGCTTTACGTGACCCTCGAGCCCTGCCTCATGTGCCACCACGCCCTGGCCCAGGCGGGGGTAGAGGTGGTCTACGGGGCGGAAAACCTCAAGGAAGGCGCCCTCACCCGCTTCGGCCTCCCCACCCGGGCCCGGGGTGGTGTGCGGGAAAGGGAGTGTGCTAAGCTCTTAAGGGACTTCTTCGCCCGGCTCAGGGAGGGGTGCCGGAGCGGTTGAACGGGCCGGTCTCGAAAACCGGTAGGCCCTTCGCGGGGCCTCGCGGGTTCGAATCCCGCCCCCTCCGCCAAAAAGGATGGAGGCGGCTTTTGGCCGCCTCCATCTTTTCGTCCCGCTTAGACTTTCGCCGTGGTGGGGTGCTCAGAAGCGGTAGCCCACCTTGAGCTGGGCGGCGAACTTCCCGCCCGCAAGGCCCAGGTCGGCGCCCACGAAGGCGGGCACGTTCAGGGCCTGGGCCAGGTCGTACTCGGCGTCGGCGCGGAAGTAAAGGCTCGTGTTGCTGAAGTTGAGGCCGGTAACCGCCACCCCGAGGCCGGCCCCCGCCTTAAACCCCTCGGCCACCGGGTAGAGGTAGCGGAAGAGGAAGGCCCCGTTAAAGTCCCCCGCAACGGTGTAGGCCAGGTCCAAGGCGGGGCGCACCTCCCCCACGGGGAGCTGGAAGAGGAGGCAGTGCCAGGAAAGCTCAAGGCCAAACCCCTGGGTGCCGCCCACGAAGGCGAAGGAAGGCTTCAGGTTCTCCACCGAGAACTGGGCCGAGGCCAGGCCCAAAAGCAGAACCGCGGTCGCCAAAAGCTTCCTCATAGGTTACCTCCTGGGTCTATGCTACCATAGCTAAGTTTACTTGACAAGACCTCTGTAATCTCCACCCCCTCCGCCGGGAGGGCGCGGAGGCCCAGGGCCTCGAGGTGGGGCCCGAGGGCCAGCCCCAAGCCCCGGAGGAGGACCCAGGGGGAGCCCAGGTTCATCATGACCGCGAAGCCCGCGACGAAGTGGGCGAGCTCCTCGGGGGCCATCCTCGGCCCCTCGGTCCTGCCGTACCCGGGCAGGTCCAGGAGGTAGAAGGTGTACCCCTCGGGAAGCGCCTCGGGCCAGCGGGAAGCCTCCTCGGCCACCAAGAGGACGGGAGGCCCCTTCCCCACCCGGTCAAAGACCAGGTTCAGGCCGTAGAGGTGGAGGTAGCCCGTGCGCCTCATAAGGCGAGCCCCCCGGGCAGGGGCCTGAACCCCTCCCCCAGGAGGAAGTCCGCCACCAGGTCCCGGACCTCCTCCTGGGCCTCCCAGGGCACGAGGTGCCCGGCCTCGTCCACCACGAAGCGGAGGGCCTCCCCCTTGGCGAAGTCCGCCACCTTGGCCCCGTGAAGGGGGGGCGTGAAAGCGTCCAGGGCCCCCTGGACCACGAGGACCCGGGCCTCGGTGCCCCGAAGCCAGCGCCTTTCGTCGGTGAGGGCCTCGAGGCGCCCAAGCCACCGCCAAAGCCCCGCCTCGCTCAGGCCCTCCTTCCAGGCCTCGTAGACCTCCTCGCTCCCCGCACTTAAGGCCCCGAAGAAGAGGGCCCGGCCCACCCGGGCAAACCCCTCCACCCCGCCCCGCTCCAAGCCGAAGCGCAAGGCGCCAAGCCGCGCCCCAAGGAGCGCGTCCCGGAAGAGGACCGGGGAGAGGAGGACGAGGCTTCTCGCCCCCTCCCGGAAGGCCGCCTTCAGCGCGTCCAAGGCCCCCTCGGCGAAGGCCACGAGGTGAAGCCCCTCCTCCGAAGGGAGGTCCAAGAGGAAGTCCAGCCCCGCCGGGGGGGCGAGGAGGCCGGGAAAGAGCCGGATCTCGCCCACGGCCCCTTTATACTCCAGGGCATGGAGGTCAAGGCCTTCCTGGAACGGGAAACCCTGGATCAGACTTTGGGGGTGCGCTACCTCAAGGCGGAGAAGGACGAGGTGGTGGCGGAGCTTGCGGTGACGCCCAAGGTCCACCAGCCCTTCGGCTTCCTCCACGGGGGGGCCACGGTGGCCCTGGCGGAGAGCGTGGCGAGCGTGGGGGGGTTTCTGAACTGCCCCCCGGGGCACGCCGCCTTCGGCCTGGAGATCAACTGCAACCACCTCCGCAAGAAGCGGGAGGGGACGATCCGGGCCGTGGGGAAGCCCCTCCACGTGGGCCGCACCACCCAGGTCTGGGAGGTGAAGGTCTACGACGAGGAAGGGCGCCTGGTGGCCGCAAGCCGCTGCACCCTGGCCGTGGTCCCCCTAGAACCAGCCAAGGAGCCAGCGTAGCCAGTTCCCGCCCAAAAACCCCTCGCCCCCTAAGGCGCATAGGTCCCGGTGCCGGTCCAGGCCCTGGGGGGTGGCCTCGAGGCCGAACCCCCCGTCCCAGTCCGTGCCCAGGCCCACCCGCCCCCCGCCCATGAGGGCCTCGGCGTGGGCCTTGTGCCGGAGGAAGGCCTCCAGGGGAAGCCGCGGCATCCCCCGCTTCCAGGCGGGGTCCAAGAAGGCGTTGAAGGGCACGAGGCCCAAAACCCCCTCCCGCCCGGCCAGGGCCCGCAAGAGCCCGTCGGAGAGGTGCCTCTCGGAGGGCACCAGGGCGCGGCAGTTGGCGTGGGTGGCGCACACGGGGCCCCGGTAGGCCTCCAGGGCCCTCCAGGCGGCCTCCTCCGCCAGGTGGGAGAGGTCCAGGGCCACGCCCAGGGCCGCCATCTCCTGGAGGAGGGCTTGGCCCTTGGCCGTAAGGGGGCCGGGCTCGGCGTTCCCGCCGGCGTAGGCGTTTCCCGTGGCCCAGGTGAGGGAAAGGAGCCTGAGGCCCCTTTCCCGCAAGGGGCGGAGGTCCTCCGGGGCTTCCAGGGCGTGGGCCCCCTCCAGGAGGAGGACGAGGCCCAAGACGCCGTCTTGGGGGAAGCGCTCCAGGTGGGCCAAGAGGTCCGCCCGCTCCCTTAGGACCCTCACGAGGCCCCCCCTCTCCCAGGCCTCGTAGAGGGCGAGCTGGGCGTACACCTCCTCCTCCCAGTCCTCCCGTGCCCCTTCCCGGGGGTCGGCGAAGAGGGTGGCGAAGGCGAGGGCCACCCCCGCCTCCTTAAGGCTCGGGAGGGTGACCAGGGGGGTGTCGGGGTGGGGGTCCTGGGCGCGGAGGGCTTCCAGGGAAAGGGTGAGGTCCCGCCCCAGGGCGCGGGCGTTCCAGGCCAGGTCCAGGTGGGCGTCCACCAGGAAGGGGGGCACGGGGAAAGTCTACAATGGGGGGCGTGCGGGCCCAAGACCTCCCTCCCCTCCCCGAGGCCCCCGGGGTCTACCTCTGGAAGCGGGGGGAGGAGGTGCTCTACGTGGGCAAGGCCAAGAGCCTCCGCGCCCGGGTACGGAGCTACTTCCACGCCGAGGGCAAGGCCCGGCGCATCGCCGAGGAGGCCACGGGCCTGGACTTCATCGCCACCCGGGACGAGGTGGAGGCCCTCCTCCTCGAGGCCAACCTCATCAAGGCCCACCGCCCCCCCTACAACGTCCTCCTCAAGGACGACAAGCACTACCCCTTCCTCAAGCTCACCAACGAGCCCTTCCCCACCCTCCTCGTGGTGCGCCGGGTGGAGGAGGACGGGGCCAAGTACTACGGCCCCTTCCCCGAGGCGGGGGCGCTTCGCCGCATCAAGACCCTCATAGACCGCCTCTTCCCCTTGCGCAAGAACTCGGGCTACCCCATGAAGCGGAGGCGCTACCCCTGCCTGAACTACAGCATGGGGCGCTGCCTCGCCCCTTGCGTGGGGAAGGCGGACCCAGAGGCCTACCGGGAGGTGGTGCGCCAGGTGGAGGCGGTCCTGGAGGGCCGGGTGGACGGGCTCCTTCAGGAGCTCGAGGCCAAGATGCGGGAGGCGGCGAGAAGGCTTGAGTTTGAGCGGGCGGCGGAGATCCGCGACCAGATGGAGGCCCTAAGGGCCTTCTTCTCCACGGGCCAGCAGGCCTTTGACCCGGAGATGGGGGACCTGGACTTTTTGGGCCTTGCCCGCTCCGGAGCCCTCGCCGTGGTGCAGCTCTACCAGGTGCGCTCCGGGCGGATCCTCGGCCGCATCGGCCGCGTGGTGGAGAAGGAGGAGGCCACGGACGAGGAAATCCTCTGGGCCTTCCTCCGGGACCACTACCTGGAGGCCTCCCCCCTCCCCCCCCTCGTCCTCCTCCCCTTTCCCCTGGAGGACCTGGAGGGCCTCGCCGAGCTCCTTAAGCGCCGCGCGGGGCGGAAGGTGGAGCTAAGGGTGCCGAAGAAGGGGGAGAAGGCGAGGCTCTTGGAGCTTGCCGAAAGGAACGCCCGCCTCGCCCTGGAGACCGAGCTTAAGCTTCGGGAAAGGCGGGGGGAGCACCCCGCCCTCAAGGCCCTCCAGGACCTCCTGGGGCTTCCCGCCCGCCCCTGGCGCCTCGAGGGCTACGACGTGAGCCACCTCCAGGGCCAGGCCCGGGTCTTCTCCATCGCCGTCTTTGAGGGGGGAAGGCCCAAGCGGCAGGAGTACCGCAGGATGCGCCTCAAGGCGGGGAACGACGACTACGCCGCCATGGAGGAAGGGGTCTTCCGCCGCTACACGGGAAGCCTCAAAGACCTTCCCCTCCCCGACCTCCTCCTCATTGACGGGGGAATAGGCCAGGTGCGGGCGGCGGAAAGGGCCCTGGCGCGGGCGGGCCTCAGGCTTCCCCTGGTGGGCCTCGCCAAGGGGGAGGAGGTCCTGGTCACGCCGGAGGGGCGGGAGCTCCGCCTCCCCCTTACCCACCCGGCCTTGCAGCTCCTTATCCACCTCCGGGACGAGGCCCACCAAAACGGCCTCCGCTACCACCAGAAGCGGCGGAGCGAGGAGCTTTTCCGGGTCCTCCAGGGCATCCCCGGGATCGGGGAGAGGAGGAGGCGGCTCCTTTTGGAGCGCTACGGGGGGCTAAGGGCCCTTAAGGAAGCCCCCCTGGAGGAGCTCGCCCGGCTTCCCGGGATGAGCCTCGAGGCCGCCCGGGCCCTCAAGGCGGCCCTGGCTGGGGAAGAGCCCACCTGACCTATGCGGGCTTACAGCCTCCCCAAGCCCTGGCCCGGGCCCACGTGCGGACACCCCTCAGATGAGGGCACTCACCGACTGGTTGGTGTGGACGTGGCGGATGGCCTGGGCCAGGAGCTCGGCGGTGGAGAGCACCGTGTAGCCCCCGTCCTTTAGGGGGACGGTGTCGGTGAAGACCACTTCCTGGATGGCCGGGTGGGAGAGGTTCTCCCGGGCCTCCCCCACCAGGACGGCGTGGGTGGCCATGACCACCACCTCGGGAAGCGCCCCCGCCCGGAGGAGGGCCTCCACCCCCCGCCTTATCGTCCCCCCGGTGGAGACGATGTCGTCCACCAGGATGGGCCTTTTCCCCTCCACGTCCCCGATGACGTAGGTCACGGAAGTCTCCCGGGGCCCGAGGCGCCTTTTGGCCAGCATGGCGAGGGGAAGGCCGAGCCTTTCCGCAAGCCTCCCCGCCTCCTCGGCCCGGCCCGCGTCCGGGGAGACCACCACGGCGTTTTCCACGTATCCCTTTTCCCGGAGGTAGCGGGCGAAGAGGCGCACGGCGGAGAGGTGGTCCACGGGGATGTCAAAGAAGCCCTGGATCTGGGGGGCGTGGAGGTCAATGGCGATGACCCGCTCCACCCCCACCCTCTCCAAAAGCCCCGCCACCAGCTTGGCGCTGATGGGCTCCCGGCCCTCCGTCTGCTTGTCCTGGCGGGCGTAGCCGAAGTAGGGGATGACGGCGTTGATGCGCCCCGCCGAGCTCCGCCTGGCGGCGTCGGCGAGGAGGAGGAGCTCCATCAGGTGGTCGTTCACCGGGGGGCAGGTGGGCTGGATGAGGTAGACGTCCTCCCCGCGGACGCTCTCAAGAAGCCTGACCCGCACCTCCCCATCGGGAAAGCGGTCCACCAGGGCCTTCCCCAAGGGGACCCCCAAGGCCTCCGCCACCCGCCGGGCCAGGTCGGGGTGGGCGCTCCCCGAGAAGAGCTGGATTTCCATGCCGGACCCCCTCCTCACTCTACCAGGGCCCGGGCGAGGAGCCCAAGGCGCCTTGCGGCCTCCCGCAAAAAGGCCTGGAAGTCCGAGGCCGCCCCCTCCCCGGCCCCGTCCGTCACCACGCGGAGGAGGGCCATGGGATGGCGGAAGCGCCAGGCCACCATGAGGGCCGCGGCCCCCTCCATCTCCACGGCGTCCGCCCCGTGGAGGGCGCGAAGCCTTTCCGCCTCCTCCCTTTGGGCCAGAAAGCGGTCCCCCGTGGCCACCACCCCCCGCCTGAAGGGAAGGCCCAAGGCCAGGGCAGCCTTCTCCGCCCGGGCAAGGAGGGCGGGGTCAGAAGGGAAGAAGCCCACCCCAAAGGCGGTCTCCCCGGGCTTGCGGCCGAAGGGGGTGAGGTCCACGTCCCACTGCACCGCCTTCTCCGCCAGGAGGAGGTCCAAGGCGCGAAGGGTAGGGTCCAAGGCCCCCGCCACCCCCAGGAAGAAGCTCTCCGAGGGGCGGAAGCGGGTGAGGACGTGGGCCACGGCCATGGCGGCCGCCACCTTCCCCACGCCCGTCTCCGCCACCAAGACCCCCTCGCCCCGGTGGAGGGGAAAGGGGGCCAGGAGGGCCTCCCCCGCCCCCAGGGCCTCCCGGAGGGCGGAGGCCTCCTCGGGCTCGGCGGCGAAAAAGGCGGTCACCTCGCCTCCAGGGGAATGGTGGGCTGCACCCTAAGCCCTGCCTTCAGCACCTTTTCCGCCCAGGCCTTGGCGCCAGGAAGGTCATGGTCCCGGTAGTTGCCGCATTCCTTAAAGCTCGCCCCGGGGACCTCCCCCTCGTGGGCGAGGACGTCCTTCAGGGCCTGGACGAAGGCCTCCAGCACCCTTTCCTCCCCCACAGGGCCTTCCACCACCAGGTAAAACCCCGTGCGGCAGCCCATGGGGGAGAGGTCAATGACCCCCGGGAGGTGGTCCCGCAAATACCCCGCGAGGAGGTGCTCGAGGGTGTGCAAGGCCCCCGTGGGAAGGGCTTCCCGGTTGGGCTGGGCGAGCCTCAGGTCGTACTTCTCCACCACGCCCCCCGCGAGGGCCTTCCTCCCCGCCAGGCGCACGTAGGGGGCCTTGACCCTGGTGTGGTCCAGGCTGAAGCTCTCCACCTCGGCCATGCCCCCATCCTACCCTGCTAGACTGGCCCATATGGTCCTGGTGCTGGACTTTGGCTCCCAGTACACCCGGCTCATCGCGAGAAGGCTCCGGGAGCTCCGGGCCTTCTCCCTCATCCTTCCGGGGGACGCCCCCCTGGAGGAGGTCCTCAAGCACCGCCCCCAGGCCCTCATCCTCTCGGGGGGGCCAAGAAGCGTTTTTGACCCCGACGCCCCCCGACCCGACCCCAGGCTCTTCTCCTCGGGCCTGCCCCTTCTCGGGATCTGCTACGGCATGCAGCTCCTGGCCCAGGAGCTCGGGGGACGGGTGGAGCGCGCCGGAAGGGCGGAGTACGGCAAGGCCCTCCTCACCCGCCACGAGGGCCCCCTCTTCCGGGGCCTTGAGGGGGAGGTCCAGGTCTGGATGAGCCACCAGGACGCCGTAACCGTCCCGCCCCCGGGCTGGCGGGTGGTGGCGGAGACGGAGGAGAACCCCGTGGCCGCCATCGCCTCCCCGGACGGGCGGGCCTACGGCGTCCAGTTCCACCCCGAGGTGGCCCACACCCCCAAGGGGATGCAGATCCTGGAGAACTTCCTGGAGCTTGCCGGGGCCAAGCGGGACTGGACCCCGGAGCACGTCCTGGAAGCCCTCCTCCAGGAGGTGCGGGAGCGGGTGGGAAGGGAGCGGGTCCTCCTCGCCGTCTCCGGGGGGGTGGACTCCTCCACCTTAGCCCTCCTCCTCGCCAAGGCGGGGGTGGACCACCTGGCGGTCTTCGTGGACCACGGGCTTTTGCGCCTGGGGGAAAGGGAGGAGGTGGAAGGGGCCCTGAGGGCCCTTGGGGTGAACCTCCTGGTGGTGGACGCCAAGGAGCGCTTCCTGAAGGCCCTAAAGGGCGTGGAGGATCCCGAGGAAAAGCGCAAGATCATCGGGCGGGAGTTCGTGGCGGCCTTCTCGGAGGTGGCCCGGGAGCGGGGCCCCTTCCGCTTCCTCGCCCAGGGGACCCTCTACCCGGACGTCATAGAGTCCGCCGGGGGGCACGGGGCGGCCAAGATCAAGAGCCACCACAACGTGGGGGGCCTCCCCGAGGACCTGGAGTTTGAACTCCTAGAGCCCTTCCGCCTCCTCTTCAAGGACGAGGTGCGGGAGCTCGCCCTTCTCCTCGGGCTTCCCGACACCTTGCGCCTCCGCCACCCCTTCCCCGGGCCCGGCCTCGCCGTGCGCGTCCTGGGGGAGGTGACGGAGGAACGCCTCGAGGTCCTAAGGCGGGCGGACGACATCTTCACGAGCCTCCTCCGGGAGTGGGGCCTCTACGAGAAGGTGGCCCAGGCCCTGGCGGTCCTCACGCCCGTGAGGAGCGTGGGGGTGGCGGGGGACGAACGGAAGTACGGCTACGTCCTCGCCCTCAGGGCCGTGACCACCGAGGACTTCATGACCGCCGACTGGGCGAGGCTTCCCCTGGAGTTCCTGGACGAGGTGGCCCGGCGCATCACCCGCCGGGTCCCCGAGATCGGCCGGGTGGTCTACGACCTCACCTCCAAGCCCCCGGCCACGATAGAGTGGGAGTGATGGGCGAGCCCGCAAGGCTCAGGCGGCTCACCGCCGAGGAGTACCTGAGGGAGGAGGCCACCTCCCCCGTGAAGCGGGAGCTTTTGGAGGGGGTTCCCTACGCCATGGCCGGGGCGGGCCGGGCCCATAACCTCATCGTGAGCAACCTCCACTACCTCCTCTACCCCTTGGCCCGCAGGAAGGGCTGCCGCCTCTACGTGGCCGACATGAAGCTTAGGGTGGGGGAGGCCACCTTCTACTACCCGGACCTCATGGCGGTCTGCGCCCCACCCCCGAAAGACCCCTTCTACGAGGAGGCCCCCTGCCTGGTGGTGGAGGTCCTCTCCCCCGCCACGGAGGGGGTGGACCGCAGGGAGAAGCTTTGGCGCTACCTCTCCCTTCCCTCCCTCAAGGGCTACCTCCTGGTGAGCGCCCGGGAGAGGCGGGTGGAGCTTTACTGGAGGGAGGGCGATATCCTCTACCAGGTGGCGGAGGAAGGCGAGGTGCCCCTGCCCTGCCTGGAGGGGAGCCTCCCCGTGGCGGAGGTCTACGCCGGGGTAGCGCTGGAGGGCCAAGAGGCGTAGAGTGGAAAGGGAGGCAAGCCATGCCCACCTTTATCGTCCTCAGCACCCTCACGGACGACGGCGCCGAGACCCTGGTGAAGAACCCCGAGCGCATCAAGGAGGTGAACCAGGAGCTGGAGCGGGACTTCGGGGTGAAGGTGGTGGCCCAGTACGCCGTGCTCGGGCCCTACGACTTCGTGAACATCGTGGAGGCGGAGGACGCCGCCAGCGTGGCCCGGGCCATGCTCCACCTGGCCTCGAGGGGAAGCGTGAAGACGATGACCCTCGAGGCCATCCCCGTGGCCGACCTCATCGCCCGGCTCAAGTAGTGGAGGTTCTGGAAACCTCCGTCTACGCCGAGGACCTGGAGAAGGCCCGGGCCTTCTACGAAGGGGTCTTGGGCCTTCCCTGCTTCCAGTTCAAACCGCCCCGGCACGCCTTCTTCCGCGCTGGGCGGGGGGTGTTTTTGGTCTTCAACCCCAAGCTCACGGAAAAGGAAACTCAAAACTTGCACTTATTCACCGCGGGCATGAGTATGCTTGGGGACCACTTGAAGAGGGCTACTGGTTTCCCCTCTTATGAGGGGTGCCATGAGACCAGTAGCCCTATCCCTACTTTGGACCATCCTGGCCCTCATGCCAACCCCCCACCTGCGGGAATCCTTGAAGGCCCTGTTGTTCCTTTTCCTCACCGGTCACGGCAAGGCTAGACCCCAGCACAGCAAGACCAAGTCCCCCTCCGCCCTCTCCCGCTTCCTCAACCGCTACCCCTGGCCCACCCGCGCCCTCATCCGCCTGGCCCGCGAGGAGGCCCAGAAAGCCCTGGACCGGGCCAGGCGGAGAAAGGGCCCCAAGCCCCGCCTCCTGGTGGTCCTGGACCTGGTCACCCTGGAAAAGCGGGGCCACTTCCCCCACCTCCCCCTCTCCTTCTTTCACGGCAAGTGGGGCCTCCACCTCGTGGTCCTTTACCTCGTCTACGGGGACCTCCGCGTCCCCTGGGCCTACCGTCTATGGCGGGGCAAGGGGGAGAAAGGCCTCTCCCTCCTGGCCCTGAGCCTCCTGGCCTCTCTGCCCCTCTGGATGCGCCGGACCTTCCGGATACGGGTGGCCGCGGACGCGGCCTTTGGTACGGCCTGGTTCCTCTTTGGGGTGAGGCGGTTGGGCTTGGAAACGGTGGTGGGGATGCGGCGGGACCGGAGGCTGCGGGGAGGGGGAAGGCTTTTGGACCTCAGGCGGCAGGGGAGCCGGGTCTACCTGTGGGGGCTTTCCTTCCCGGTCTGGGTGGCCTGGTACCGCTACCCCCTGCCCCAAGGGGGCTGGGAGTGGCGGTACGTGGTGGCCACCTTTCCCGCCACGCCCCGGACCATGCTCACCTGGGGAAGGAGGCGGTTCACGGTAGAGCACTTCTTCCGGGCTGCGAAGAGTGAGTTCTCCCTGGGGCAGTTCGGGCAGCGGACGGCCTTGGGGGTGCACCGCTTTCTGGTGCTCTCCCTTCTGGCCTACCTGCTGGCCCACTGGGTGGGGGTGGAGGGGAAGGGGAGCTGGCGGGAGGCCAGGGAGGGGGCAGCTCGGGTTCTCTTGCCCGAGCTGGTGGTGCAGGTCATCCTGCGGGAGCTCCACGCCCTGGGTCTGGGGCCGCCGGGGGGAGGGGGTGAAGGTTTATGCGGGGTATGCGGGAGGTGCAAGTTTTGAGGAAACCCACCTCCCTCCCCACGGGGCCAAAGGAAGCGTCCACGTGGCCTTCCGGGTGGAGGAGGAGGAGCTTCCCGCCTGGGAAGCGCGCCTCAAGGCGGCGGGCTACCCGGTGTGGTGGGCCGAGTGGCCCAAGGGGAAAAGCCTCTACACCCAGGACCCCGCGGGCAACCTGGTGGAGCTCGCCCCGGCGCGGATCTGGGGCCTGGAGGAGACGTGAACCCCTCCCCCAGGAAACGCGTGGCCCTCTTCACCGACGGGGCCTGCCTGGGAAACCCCGGCCCCGGGGGGTGGGCGGCCCTCCTCCGCTTTAACGCCCACGAGAGGCTCCTCTCCGGGGGAGAGCCTTGCACCACCAACAACCGCATGGAGCTCAAGGCGGCCATAGAGGGCCTGAAGGCCTTGAAGGAGCCCTGTGAGGTGGACCTCCACACCGACAGCCACTACCTCAAGAAGGCCTTCACGGAAGGCTGGCTAGAAAGATGGCAAAAAAGCCGCTGGAAGACGGCGGAGGGCAAGCCCGTGAAAAACCGCGACCTCTGGGAGGCCCTCCTCCTCGCCATGGCCCCCCACCGGGTGCGGTTCCACTTTGTGAAGGGGCACACGGGCCACCCGGAGAACGAGCGGGTGGACCGGGAGGCGAGGCGCCAGGCCCAAGCCCAGGCCAAGACGCCCTGCCCGCCCCAGGCCCCCACGCTTTTCCACGAAGAGGCATAAAAGCGTTATAATCGGGCCATGCTGGAAACCGCCCTGCGCCCGGAGGACCGGGAAAGCCCCGCCTTCAAGGCCAACAAGGACGCCTGGGTGGCCCTGGTGCGGGACTTTAGGGAAAGCCTGGAGAAGGTGCGCCAAGGCGGCGGCCCCAAGGCCATAGAGCGCCAGCACAAAAAGGGCCGCCTCACCGCCAGGGAGCGCATCCAAAAGCTCCTGGACCCCGGCACGGAGTTCTACGAGCTCATGGCCTTTGCCGGGTGGGGGATGTACGAGGAGTGGGGCGGGGCCCCGGCGGGGGGGGTGATCACGGGGATCGGGCGGATCGCGGGCCGGGACTGGATGATCATCGCCAACGACGCCACGGTGAAGGCCGGGGCCTTCTTCCCCATCACCGCCAAGAAGGTGATCCGGGCCCAGACCATCGCCCTGGAAAACCGCCTCCCCACGGTCTACCTGGTGGACTCCGCCGGGGTGTTCCTCCCCCTCCAGGACGAGGTCTTCCCCGACCAGGACGACTTTGGCCGCATCTTCTACCTGAACGCCCGCATGTCCGCCCTGGGGATCCCCCAGATCTCGGCCATCATGGGGAACTGCGTGGCCGGGGGGGCCTACCTCCCCGTGATGACGGACGTCCTCATCATGACGGAGGGAAGCGGCCTCTACCTCGCGGGCCCCGCCTTGGTGAAGGCGGCCATCGGCCAGGAGGTCTCCTCCGAGGAGCTCGGGGGGGCGAGGATGCACTACGAGGTCTCGGGGACGGTGGACTTCTACGAGCCCACGGACGAGGCGGCTTTGGCGCGCATAAGGGAGCTCGCCGCCCTCTACCCGCCCCCCCGCCTCGCCCCCTGGGCGGAAGGGCGCAAGGCGCCAAGGGAACCCCTCTACCCCATAGAGGACCTCTACGGCCTCGTCTCCCCCGACGGTTCCCGCCCCTACGACCTCCGGGAGGTGATCGCCCGCATCGTGGACGGCTCGGAGTTTCTGGAGTACAAGGGGGGGTACGGGGAGACCCTGGTCACGGGCTTCGCCCGGATCGGGGGCTTTCCGGTGGGCATCGTGGGCAACCAGCGCCTCGTCCTGAAGAAGCGGGGGCGGATTGAGGTGGGCGGGGTCATCTACGCCGAGGCGGCGGACAAGGCGGCCCGGTTCATCCTCGAGGTCAACCAGATGCATATCCCCCTCCTCTTCCTCCAGGACGTCACGGGCTTCATGGTGGGCAAGGAGTCAGAGCAGGCGGGGATCATAAGGCGGGGGGCGAAGCTGGTGAACGCCGTCAGCAACTCCGTGGTGCCCAAGATCACCCTGATCCTCGGGGGGTCCTTCGGGGCGGGGAACTACGCCCTCGCGGGCAAGGCCTACGCCCCCCGGTTCCTCTTCGCCTGGCCCAGCGCCAAGTACGCCGTGATGGGCGGGGCCCAGGCGGCGAAGACCCTTCTGGAGCTTGAGGTGGAGAAGCTCAGGCAGGAAGGAAAGGAGCCCTCGGACGAGGAGCTAAGGGAGCTTTACGAGCGCATCAAGGGCCGCTACGAGGAGACCCTGGACCCGCGCTACGCCGCCGCGAGGCTTTGGGTGGACGCCGTCATCTTCCCCCACGAGACCCGGAAGTGGCTCATCCGGGCCCTCGAGGCCTGCGCCCTGAACCCGGAGCGGGAGCCTTTCCGCATCGGGGTCTTCCAGGTCTAGAGGAGGCCCTTCACCCCGTCCGCCACGTACTGCACGGCTAGGGCCGCGAGGAGGAGGCCCAGGACGCGGGTGACCACGTTCACCCCCGTCCGCCCCAGGGCCCGGCGCACCGCCGTGGCCCCCCGGAGGAAGAGGTAGGCCAGGAAGAGGACGAGGTAGGTGGTGAAGAGGACCACGGCGAAGCCGTAGGGCACCCCCTTGGCCTCCGCCCCCAGGACCAGGACGCTGGCCAAGGCCCCAGGCCCGGCGATGAGGGGGATGGCGAGGGGGAAGACGGAGATGTCCGCCCGGCTCAAGGCCTCGTCCCGCTCCTCCTCCGTCTCCCGCTCGTGGTGGGCGAAGACCATCTCCGTGGCGATGCGGAAGAGGAGCACCCCGCCCGCGATGCGCAGGGCCTCGAGGGAGATCCCCAGGTGGCCCAGAAGCTCCCGCCCGAAAAAGTAGAAGAAGGTGAGAAGCCCCCCCGCCACCAGGACCGCCTTGCGGGCGATGAGGACCTGGGTCCGGTGGGGCCGGTCCCCCGCCAAGGCCACGAAGACGGGGACGAGCCCCACCGGGTCCATGACCACGAAGAGGGTCAGGAAGGACTTGAGAAAGAGCTCCAGCACCCTAGGAGCCGGAAAGCGCCCGCCGCAGGGCCCTTCCCTCTAGGAGCAGGCCCGCGAACTCGTCCTCGAGGGCCTGGGCCGCTTCCTCGGTCCGGACCACCACGAGGATGGTGTCGTCCCCGGCCAAGGTGCCCACGATCTCGTCCCGGCGGAGGCGGTCCAGGAGGTAGGCAATGCCGGAGGCGTGCCCCTCCACCGTCTTCACCACGAGGAGGTTCCCTCCCCGGTCCACGTCCCGCACGAAGAGGCCGAACTGGCGCTTGAGCTCCTCGTAGGCGTTCTCGGAAAGGTCCGAGGCCGGGAGGACGTACCGGTGCCGCCCCTTGCCCAAGGCGATGCGGGCCAGGCCCAGCTCGGCGATGTCCCGGCTCACCGTGGCCTGGGTCACCTCAAACCCCAGCTGGCGCAGCCTCTCCACCAGCTCCTTCTGGGTGCCGATCTCCTCCCGGCGGACGATCTCCTGGATGGCGCGGTGCCGTTCCGCCTTGTTGCCCATACGCAGCTCCTATCGCTCCCAGAACTCCTTGACGAAATCCAGTATACGGTGGGCCACCTCCCGCTTGGAAAGCCGGGGAAGCTCCACCACCCGGCCGTCCCGGAGGATCAGGGTCACCTCGTTCTCGGGGCTCCCAAAGCCCACCCCCTCCCGCCCCACGTAGTTCAAGGCGATCAGGTCCAGGTTCTTGCGGGCGAGCTTCCCCCGGGCCCGCTCCAGGCCCTCCCGGGTCTCCATGGCGAAGCCCACGAGCACCCGCCCCCCCTTCCTCTCCCCGAGCTCGCGGAGGATGTCGGGGTTGGGCACGAGGCGGAGGAGCTTTTCCGCCGCGGCCTTGGGCTCCTTGTCCTTTAGGGTCTCGGCGGGCCGGTAGTCCGCCACCGCGGCGGCCATGACCACCGCCTGGGCCCAGGGGTAGCGGTCCAGGATGGCCTGCCGCATCTCCAGGGCGCTCTCCACCCGGACCACCTCCACGCCCCAGGGGTCGGGAAGCGCGGTGGGCCCGGAAACCAGGACCACCTCCGCCCCCCGGTCCCGGGCGGCCTCGGCCACGGCGTAGCCCATCCGGCCCGAGGAAGGGTTGGAGAGGAAGCGCACCGGGTCCAGGTACTCCCGGGTGGGCCCGGCGGAGACGAGGAGGCGGAGGCCCAAGAGGTCCTTGGGCGCGAGGAAAGCCCGCAACCGCTCCACAAGCTCCTCGGGTTCCAGCATCCGCCCCCATCCCTCCCCCTCCCCCACGGCGGCCAAGGGACCGTAGGCCGGGCCGAAGAAGGCGTGCCCCAGTTCCTCCAGCCGCCTGACGTGGGCCTGGGTCTGGGGGGCAAGCCACATGGCCTCGTTCATGGCCGGGGCCCAGGCCACCCGTTTGGCCCCGGCGAGGAGGGTGGCGGAGAGGAGGTCGTCGGCGAGGCCCAAAGCGGCCTTGGCCAGGGCGTCGGCGGTGGCGGGGGCCACCAGGACCGCCTCGGCCCAGCGGGCGAGCTCTATGTGGAGGGCCCTCCCATCGGGCCGGAACCAGGCCTCCTCCGTGGCCACCTCGCCCCCGGAGGCCACGGCCAGGGAGAGGGGGGTGACGAACTCCAGGGCCCTGGGGGTGGCGAGGGCCCGCACCTCGTGCCCCTCCCGGCGCAGGAGGCGGAGGAGGTGGGGGGCCTTCACCGCGGCCACCCCCCCCGTCACCGCCACCAGGACCCGGGCCACGGCGCGCTACTCCTCCCGCTCCACCGGGTAGAGCCGCTCCATCTCCTTTTGGAGCCGGTCCTCGGGCACCAGGTTCTCGCCGAAGACCAGGCGGCCCGTGAGGAGCTCCTTCATGGCCCAGGTCACGGCGTTGGGATCGTCAAAAAGCCCCTCGAGGGTCTGCATCTTGGGCCTTTCCTCCGGCTCCAAGACCGTGTTCTTGAAGCCGTGGCGGAGGAGTTGCTGCGCCCTCTTGGCCACCACCACGGTGAGCCGGTACTTGGAGTCCACCATGCCGAAGAGCTTGTCAATGCCCGGTTCCGCCATACCGCCTCCTTAGGATCTCGTCCAGCTCGGCCTCGAGGGCCGGATCGCGCCGCAGGGCCATCGCCAAAGCCTCCCCCATCCTCCCGCTCCGCCGCCTCTCCGCGGTGAGGATGGCGAGGAAGTCGGCCACGGCCTCCTCGAGGACGTCGTTCACCACCACGTAGTCAAAGAGGTGGGCGTTCCGGATCTCCCACTCCGCCTGCTCCAGGCGCTTCTGGATCTTCTCGGGGCTGTCCTTGCCCCGGTAGACCAGGCGGCGCTTCAGCTCGGAGAGGGAGGGGGGAAGGAGGAAGATCAGGACCGCCTCGGGCACGGCCCGCTTCACCTGGAGCGCCCCCTGGACCTCAATCTCCAAGAGGACGTCCTCCCCCCGGCTCAAGGCCCGCTCCACCGGGGCCCTGGGGGTGCCGTAGAGGTGGCCCACGTACTCCGCGTACTCCAAGAAGCCGTCCTCGCGGACGAGGGCCTCAAAGGTGGGGCGGTCCACGAAGTAGTAGTCCACCCCGTCCACCTCCCCTGGCCGGGGGGGACGGGTGGTCATGGAGATGGAATAGAAGAGCCGGGTGCGCTCCAGGACCTTCGCCCGCACCGTGCCCTTCCCCACCCCGCTCGCCCCGGTCATCACGAAAAGGCGGCCCCGCATCCCCCTCACCCGGGAGAGGATACCACAGGACCGGGGTGTTAGACTCGGAGGCGTGGCCTGGTACGAAGGCGCCTTCTTTTACCAGATCTTCCCCGACCGCTTCTTCCGCGCAGGCCCGCCGGGCAGACCCGCCCCTGCAGGGCCCTTTGAGCCCTGGGAAGCCCCCCCTACCCTCAGGGGCTTCAAAGGGGGGACGCTTTGGGGCGTGGCGGAGAAGCTCCCCTACCTCCTGGACCTCGGGGTGGAGGCCATCTACCTCAACCCCGTCTTCGCCTCCACCGCCAACCACCGCTACCACACTGTGGACTACTTCCAGGTAGATCCCATCCTGGGGGGAAACGAGGCCTTAAGGCACCTCCTGGAGGTGGCCCACGCCCACGGGGTGAGGGTCATCCTGGACGGGGTCTTCAACCACACGGGCCGGGGCTTCTTCGCCTTCCAGCACCTCATGGAAAACGGCGAGCAAAGCCCCTACCGGGACTGGTACCACGTCAAGGGCTTCCCCCTAAAGGCCTACACCGCCCACCCCAACTACGAGGCCTGGTGGGGCAACCCCGAGCTCCCCAAGCTCAAGGTGGAGACCCCGGCGGTGCGGGCATACCTCCTCGCCGTGGCCGAGCACTGGATCCGCTTCGGCATAGACGGCTGGCGTCTGGACGTGCCCAACGAAATCCCCGACCCCAGCTTCTGGCGGGAGTTCCGCCAAAGGGTCAAGGGGGCGAACCCCGAGGCCTACATCGTGGGGGAAATCTGGGAGGAGGCGGACTTTTGGCTCCAGGGAGACATGTTTGACGCGGTGATGAACTACCCCCTCGCCCGGGCCGTCCTGGGCTTCGTGGGCGGGGAGGCCCTAGACCGGGACCTCGCGGCGCAGACAGGCCTAGGCCGCATAGAGCCCCTCCAAGCCCTGGCCTTCAGCCATCGGCTGGAGGACCTCTTCGGCCGCTACCGCCCCGAGGTGGTCCGGGCCCAGATGAACCTCCTCACCTCCCACGACACCCCCAGGCTCCTCAGCCTGATGCGGGGGAGCGTGGAGCGGGCCCGGCTGGCCCTGGCCCTCCTCTTCCTCCTCCCGGGGAACCCCACCGTCTACTACGGGGAGGAAGTGGGGATGGCGGGGGGCAAGGACCCGGAAAACCGGGGCGGGATGGTCTGGGAGGAGGCCCGCTGGCAGAAGGACCTCCGGGAGACGGTCAAGCGCCTGGCCCAGCTCAGGAAGGAACACCCCGCGCTGCGCACCGCCCCTTACCGGCGGGTCTACGCCCAGGACGGCCACCTGGCCTTCGCTCGGGGGCCCTACCTGGTGGTGGTGAACGCCTCTCCCCACCCCTTCCGCCAAGACTTCCCCTTGCACGGGGTCTTCCCCCGGGGGGGAAAGGCGATAGACCTCCTCTCCGGGGAAGTCTGCACGCCCCAGGGGGGCAGGCTCTGCGGCCCCGTGCTCCCGCCCTTCTCCCTGGCCCTGTGGCAGGAGGCCTAAAGGGCCCCCTCAAAGCGGAGGAGCCAAAGCTTCAGCCCCTCCCGCCCTTGAAACCCCCCAAGCCGCCCGTCGGCGTGGATCACCCGGTGGGCGGGGACGAGGAGGAAAAAGGGGCAGGCCCTAAGGGCGGCCCCCACCGCCCTTGGGGAGAGGCCGAGCTCCCGGCCCAAGGCCCCGTAGCTCACTGTCCGCCCGTAGGGCACAAGGCGGACCCGCTCGTAGAGGCGGAGCCTGGCCGAGGAGAGGCCGGTGTAGTCCAGGGGGAGGTCCAGGAAGTCGGGCCGCTCCCCGGCGAAGTAGGCCTGGACCTCCTCCCGCACCTTGAGGGCCAGCGCCCCTTCGGCCTCCGGGCCCCGGGGGTAGAGGGCAGGCTCGAGGCGGCGCACCCCCAGGGGCGAGACCTCCAGCCACAGGGGACCTAAGGGCGTGGGGATCCACACGGACTTAAGTATCCCACCGCGGCTTTCGCCGCGGTGGGGGCCCAAAAAGGACCTTCCCAAGCCTTATTTCGGGCCACCCGTGTTGCGGAATCAACGTGCAGCCGCTTAGCGCGCCGCCACCTCGAGGGGGGAGAGGAGGGTGCCCGGGAAGTAGTGCCCCAGGATCTCCCGGTAGCCGTAGCCCCGCTCCGCCATCCCCTTGGCCCCCCACTGGGAGAGGCCCACGCCGTGCCCCGCCCCCCGGCCCAGGGCGAGCCAGCCCTGGAACTCCGCCATGGCGGAGGGCAGGCCCATGAGGCGGAGGAGGCGCTGGGCCTCGGAGCCCCGGACCTCCACCCCGAGGAGGCGCACCCGCCAGGCCCGCCCCGAGGGGCTTTTCTCCAGGACCTGGGGCGGGTCATCCCCCCTCGGGGCGTAGCCCAAGGCCCGGAGCGCCCGGGCCGCCTCCTCGGGGCGCACGGCCTGCTGCCAGACGCTCTTGGGGCCCTTGGCGTAAGGGTCGGGCCGGGGGCGGAGGTAGGGGAGGGCCTTTTGGAAGACCTCCTCGCTCCCCGCCGTCATCCCCCCGGAGTCGGCGTGGTAGAGGGCCGAGGCCACCTGCCCGCCGTAGCTCAGCACCCGCCCCTCCGTGGCCCGGACCGCTCTTTCGTGCCGGGGCGTCTCCGCGGAAAGCCCCAGGTAGACCTGGCAGGCCTCCGTGGCGCAGAGGTCGTAGGGGGCCAAAGGGTTGAGCCGCCGCACGGCGAAGGTGCGGGCCAGGACGGCCTGGGCCTTCAGGGCCTCCTCGGGGAAGGAGGCAGGCATCTCCGCGGGCAGGACCCCGAGGAGGTAGTCCTCCAGGGGAAGGACGTTGACGAGGAGGAGGCGCCCCCCCTCTACCCGGGCCACAAGCCCTCCCCGGTAGGGCCTCTTCTCCAAGGCGAAGTAGGGCCCCTCCACCGCCCAGGAGGGGAGGAGGCGCCCTTCCACCACCACCCCTTCCGCCTGGCCCCGGAGGGCCACCTCCCCCGTGGGGAGGGCAAGCCGCACCTCCTCCCCCAGGTCCACCTCCTTGAGAAGCACCCGGACGAGGAGGGCTTGGAGGCCTGGGGCCTTCTGGCCCAGCGCCGCCAGGGCCAAGGCCAATAGCCCTACCCACGCCAAGAGCCGCTTCAACCCCGCCTCCTCTCGCCGAACATCCTAACCCTTCTTCAGCCGAGGTAGAGGGCCACCCTCCCCTCCCAGGGGGCCTCGGCCAGGCGCCTCAGGGCCTCCCCGTGGCGCAGGGCGTACATGGCGTAGGGGTAGACCCGCTCCTGAGGAAGCCCAAAGGGGAGGAGGTGGACCTTAAGCCGCCTGAGGTGGCGGGCGAGGACCTCGTCCCGGGCCACTTGGGCTGCGAGGAGCTTCCGCCTAAGCCGCTCCGCCTCCCCCCCAACCCGGGCCCGGAAACGCCGGAGGGGCCGGACGAGGTTGGGCTCCAGGGCCTCCGCCTCCTCCACAAGCCGGGAGGCCTCCTGCAAAAACCCCTCCACCCGGTCCCGGAAGGCGCGAAAAGGGGCCAGCCAGGCCTCCGCCGCCCGGAGGAAGGCCGCCTCCCCCTCGTCCACGAAGGCCCAGGGGTCCAGGCGGTACTTCTCCAGGATGCGCCGGACGGGCGGCTCCACCACCACCCCGAAGGCCCGGAGGAAGAGGGCGGGCATGGCGAGGCCGTAGCGGGCGTAGACCCCGGAGAGCTCGGCCACATAGCGGAGCTCGTTGGGCCCCACCACGAAGCCCGCCGTGGGCAGGACCAAGTCCTGGAAGACGGGCCTGAGCCCCGCCGCCGGGGTCAGGCGGGAGGGGTCGGCCCGGGCGATCTCCCAAAGCTCCTTGGCGGTGTACCGCCGCACCCCGTCGGTGAAGGCCCCACCCTCGTAGAAGAGGAGGCGCCTTTGGTCCGTCTCCAGGAAGAGGTTGGTGGCCCCGGGCTTGCGCCTAAGGGGAGGCTTCCCCCCAAGGGCCCGGATCCTTTCCGCCTCCCGGTTGATGGCTTCGGCGCTCCCCAAGGGGTCGGAAAGCTCCCGCTCCAGGGCCTCGAGGAAGAGGGGGGCGAGCTCCTCCGCCATGGGGTCAAAGGGAAGGAGCCCCCGCTCCCCGAGAAAGGCGAGGAGGACGCGGGCGAAGAACTCGGAAAGCGTCTCCGCCTCCAGGGCGTAGCCCAGGCGGGGGTCCTGGGCCCAAGGCCCCAAGAAGGCGCGGAGGCGCCCGCGGTGAGGGGCCAGGGGGATCCTGCCCGAGGGCAAGGGGGGGAGGTCCAGGGAGAGGGTCTCCGGCACCTCGTCCCGTAGCAGGTGGAGGTGGCGCACCTCCTCCACGTCGTGGTCCTGGGAGGCCACCCAGAACACCCCGGCCGCCCCCGCCCGGTTGGCGAGGCAGAGGGCGGTGTGGGCCTTGTAGAAGGTGAGGGCGGGCCCACCGAGAAGTCCCGCCTGTTGCCCCGTGACCACCGCCCCCACCTCGAGGCGCTCCAGGGCCCGGAAGGCCTCCTCGGGGGCCTGAAGGCGCTTCAGGTAGGCGGCGAGGGCCTCCCGCAGCCGGGGGTGGCCCGGGCGGCGGAGGCGGGCCTTCAAGGCCTCCTCCCCTTGCGGCAGGCCCAGGCGGCGGACCAGACAGGCGGCTTCCATGCTTTAAAGCCTAAAGTTCCTCGGCGAGGCGAGCAAGGGCCTTGGGCTCCAGGACCTCCACCTTGCGGTAGCCCAGGTCCACCCACCCTTTCAGCGCCCACTCCCCGAGGAGCTTGGTGACCGTCTCCCGGGAGGCCCCCACCATCCGGGCCAGGTCCTGGTGGGAGAAGGGGGCGACCCCGTCCTCCCCCATCCGGAGGAGGAGGCGGGCCAGGCGCTGGGCCACGGAGAGGTGGCGCGCCTCCCAAAGCCGCTCCTCCAAGGAGCAGAGCCGCCCGTAAAGGGCCTGGAGGAAAAAGGCCTCTACCTCGGCGAAGCGCGCCCTTAGGGCGGCCAAGCCCTCCCGGGGGGCGAAGTAGAGCTCGGCATAGGTGAGGGCCTCGGCCCCGGCGCGCCGCCTCGCCTCTTCCCCCAAGGCCTCTTCCCCAAAGACCCCCCCCGGCCCCACCACGTCCAAGACCCCTTCCTCCAGGCCCGGTCCAGGCCGGTGGAGCCCGACGAGGCCCTGGCGCACCAGGTAGACCCCGTCCACGGGGTCCCCGGGGGCGAAGAGGACCGCCCCCCGTCTCAAGCGCAAAGGACGGAAGACCTTGAGGGCCTCTTGGCGGGCCTCGAGGCTCAGTCCTTGGAGCATGGCCCGAGTTTACACGAAAAGGGGCCGGGGGCTGGGGGCGGCGAGCCCCCGGGCCTCGGCCTCGGCGAAGAGGCGGGCCACGGCCCGCTCCCCCTCCTCCCCCACGTCCAGGCTAAAGGCGTTGACGTAGGTGTGGACGTGGGCCCAGATCACCTCATCGGAAAGCTCCTGGGCGTGGGCCCGCATGTAGTCCAGGGCCTCCTCGGGGTGGGCGAGGGCGTAGGCCACGCTTCGCCGCACCGCCTCGTCCAAAGCCCGGATAAGCCCCTCCCCCAGGTCGCGCCGGGCGAGGATGGCCCCCAAGGGCAGGGGCAGGCCCGTCCGCTCCTCCCACCAGGCCCCCAGGTCCACCACCTGGACGAGGCCGTAGCGGGGGTAGGTGAAGCGGCTCTCGTGGATGATGAGCCCCGCCTCCACCTCTCCCCGGGCCACCATGGGGAGGATGCGGTCGTAGCGCACCTCCACGGGAACGAAGCCCTGGGCGTAGAGGGAGAGGAGAAAGTAGGCGGTGGTGTGCCGCCCCGGGACCGCCACCCTCAGGCCCTCCAGGCCCGGGAGGGGGCCTCGGGCCACCACAAGGGGCCCCACGCCCCGGCCCAAGGCCCCCCCGCTCCTTAGGGCCACGTACCGGTCCCGCACCTGAGCGTAGGCGGCGTAGGAGAGCTTGGTGAGGGGAAGCCTTCCCTCCAGGGCCCAGCGGTTCAGGGTCTCCACGTCCTCCAGGACGGGCTCCAGGGGAACGGGGCTTTCCACCCGGCCGTGGACCAGGGCGTAGAAGATGAAGGTGTCGTTGGGGCAGGGGGAGAAGCCGAGCCTGAGCGCCTCCATACCCCCCTACTCTACCCCCTTCAGGGCCCGTTTGAGGACCTCCGGGGCGAACTGCTTCAGGGCCCGGAGGAACCCCGTGGTCCCCCGGGCCCGGCCGGGGATGACGTGGACGGGCACCCCAAGCCGCTCCGCCTCGAGGCGCACGGGCTCGGAGAGGTCGTGGCCCACGTAGCTGGAGACGATCATGAGGCCGTGGGCCTTCTCCAGGCGGTTTAGGATGCGCCTTAGGGCCTCCTTCCCCACCCCCACGGTGTCCGCGTCGTACCAGTCCACCCTAAGGCCCCGCCCCTCCAGGAAGGGCACGAGGCGGCTCCTGAGCTGGGTGTGCCCCCCCACCACCACAAGGTGCTCCCCGTGGAAGCGGGGCAGGTCCTCCTCCAGAAGGTCCCGGGGCGCCTCGGGCAGGTGGGGCGCCTCCTCCCCCAAAGCCTTAAGGCCCTCCCCCACGGCCTTGAGCTCCTCCAGGTAGAGGGCGAGGCTCTCGTCGTGGGGCCGGAGGAAGAGGAGGTTCCTCAGGATCTCCCGGGCCAAGGCCAGGTCCTTCTCCCGGTAGAGGGCCATCTCCAGGGCCTTCTGCCAGAACTCCGCCGCCCGGCGCCAGTCCCCCTGGGCCTCGTGATGCTCCGCCAGGTCAAAAAGGACCTCCAGGGCCTGGGGATGGGCCTTGAGCTCCTCCTCCAGGAGGCGGCCCACCTCCTCGGCGCGCCCCGCGGCGTAAAGGGCGGCCAGGTACTGGCCCCGCGCCGTCTCGGCCTCGGGGCTTTCCCGGAAGGCCCGGGAGAGCCGGTAGGCCAAAGCGAGGAGCTCCAGGGGGGGCTGGGGCGTGCGGCTTAGGGCCTGGTAGAGGACGCTGAAGGCGGCCCACGGCCCCTCCAGCCGCTCCAGGAGGTGGACGAGGCCCGTGAGGTCCTCCTCGGCCACCGCCTCCAGCCCCGCGTCCCGCGCCCGGGAGAGGAGCTCCCGGGCCAGCACCTCCTCCCCCCCCTCCAAGGCCTCCTGGGCCAGGCGGAAGAGGTAGGGGGCGGGGTAGGCCCTTAGGGCGTGGGCCCGCTTGTGGTCCCCGAGGACCTCCTTGAGGGGCCGCCGCAAGGCCCGCTTCACCTGGGCCAGGTGGTGGTAGGCCATCCCCTTCACCTCCCCCTCCCCCCGGAAGGCGGCCCGCTCCAGGAGGTGGAGGGCCTCCCAGAACCGCCCTTCCCTCTCCCTCAGGACCCCGAGGAGGAGGAGGGCCTCGGGGATCTCCGCCCGGCTCAGGGCCTCGGTGAGGTAGGGCTCCACCGCCTTCAGGTCCTCCCCCCCGCGGAGCTCCAGGGGGCTTTTCACCCGCAAGGCGGCGAGGGCGAGCCCCAAGAACCCCTCGGCCTCGTCCAGGTCGGCAAGCCTCCGGGCGTACCGCTCCGCCCGGGCGAAAAGCCCCTGGATCAGGGCGGCCCTGAGGCCCAGGCGGAGCATCTCCCGGGTGAGAAGCCCCGGGGAAAGGTCCTCCACGAACTCCGCCCGGCGGCTCACCTCCGCCCACTCCCCCTCCCGGGCGAAGCGGCGCATCCTCTCGGTGATGCGCTCCAGGGTCTCCCGGGTGTAGAGGTCGGCCTCGGGAAGGCCCGACTCCACGAACTGCCGCAGGGCGTCGGCGTACCGCCCCTGGGCGAGGTAGACCCGGCCCAGGGCCAGGCGGTACCGCCCGCCCCGCACCGCCAGGGCCTCGAGGCGCCCCCTCGCCCGCTCGTACTCCCCGAGCTCCACCAAGGCCAAGGCCCTGAGGTCCTCGGCCTCCTCGGAAAGGGCCCGCCTCAGGGCCTCCTCCGCCTCGGCGTGGCGGGAGAGGGCGAAGAGGGCCCGGCCCCGGAGGTAGGCCGCTTCCCCTTCCGCCTCCTCCGGCAGAAGCGCGAGGGCCTCGGCGTAGCGGCCCGCCTCCAGGAGGGCCCGGGCCTCCTCCAAGGCCACGGCCACCTCCTCCGCCTCCTCTGGGGGCGGGGCCTCCCTCTCCTCCAGCCGCACCGCCGCCAGGGCCTCGGGCTTGCGGGCAAGGACGAGGAAGTACTCCCCCTCCCCCACCCGCTCCACCCGGTCAAACCCCAGGCGCCTAAGGCCCTCCTCCACCCCCTCGGGGCTTTTGCCCAAAAAGGGCCCGTGGCCGTAGACGAGAAGCCCCCCGGGGCGGAGGAGGCGGGCGAAGAGGGGGAGGCGCTCAAAGAAGGCGAAGCGCTTCCAGAAGGCCTCGGGCGCCAAGCGGCTCTCCAGGCCCTGGTCCACGAGCCCCTCGGGGAAGACGGAGAGGAGGAGCAGGGTGTCAAAGGGGGGAAGCTCGGCCTCCTCCGCCCAGCCCAGGTGCCAGACCACCTCGGGCACCCTCTTTTTCCCCACCTCCACCGCCTCCTCCACCCCCTCCAGGGCGTGCCACGCCAGGTCGGGCCGCTTCCTTTGCAGGAAGCCCACCAAAGCCCCGGTGAAGGCCCCCACCTCGAGGACCCGCCCCTCCACCCGGGAAGGAAGCTCCTTGGCGTAGAACTCCAGGTGGGGGAGGTGCATCCCGTAGACCAGGGCCTCCCCCTTGGGGACCTTGAGGACCTCCCGGTAGAAACTTCGCACCGCCTCCCGCCCCCCTTGGGCCAAATAGGCCCGCCAGGCCTTGAGGAGGGGGGCCCGCTTGGCGGGGCTTCCCACCCACCTGGCGAGCTCCGCCTCAAAGCGCCCCGGGGACAGAGGCCCCTGGACGCCGAAACGCTCCTTCAGGAAAAGCCTCAACTCATCGGGCATTTGCCGGGAGTCTACCAAAGGACGAGGGGGGCGGTAAAGCCACCCCCCCTTGCCTTCAGGCGGGCGCCTTCTCCCGGAAGCGTTCGGCGTAGCGGCGCTTGGCCCGCGCGGGGGCCCGGTGCCAGACGTAGGAAGCGAGGAGGGGGAAGGCGAGGGTCGCCTCGGCGAAGACCATCTGGGAGCGGCGCGCGTCCACCTTGCCCCAGCTTTGCGCCTCGGAGAGGGTGGAGCCGGAAAGCCCCCCGTCCCTTTCGTCGGCCACGGTGATCTGGATGGCGTACTTGTGCATCTCCACCCGGTGGCCCAGGACCTCGGCGGCCACCACGATGTCCTGGGCGAAGTTCTTGGGCACCCCGCCCCCGAGCATCACGAGCCCCGTGGTGCCCGCCTCCAGCTTGATCTCGGTGAGCTCGCGGAAGTCGGCCACGGAGTCTATGGTCACGTGGGCCTTCGGGTTTTTCACCTGGTGGTAGACGAGGCCGAAGCCCGCGGAGGAGTCGGAGAAGGCGGGGACGAAGATGGGCACCCCCTCCTCGTAAGCGGCCCGCACGATGCTCTTCTCCCCCAGGCCCCGTTCCGCCAGGTAGCGGCCCATGTGCCAGATGAACTCCCGGCTGGAGTAGGGGCGGGGCTCTAGGCCGTCGGCGATCTCGGCGATGGTGTAGTCCGTGCGCCTTAGCTCCTCCTCGTCAATGTAGGTGTCGTAGATGCGGTCAATCCAGAGGCGCCTCAGGGTCTCGTCGTCCGCCCTCGGGTCCCCCTGGTAGTGGCGGTGGCCCAGGGCCTCAAAGAAGTCCTGGTCCACGATGTTGGCCCCTGTGGCCACGATGACGTCCACCAGGCCCTTCCGGATGAGGTCGTGGACGATGAGGCCCTGGCCCGCGGAGACCAGGCTCCCCGCCAGGGTGAGGATGACGGCGCAATCGTCCTGGAGCATCTCCAGGTAGATCTCCGCCGCCCGGTGGAGGTTCCTGGCCTGGAAGGCCGTTTTGCCCATGGCCTCGAGGATGGGCCCGGCGTCAAAGGCCTTGACGTCTATGGGGACCACGGGCGTAGAGAGGAGGTCCTTCTTCTGCACGTTTCTCCTTTCCACGCGGGGTGGGCGTCGGGCGGCTCCCCCCCTTTCGCGCCCCCTGCCTTTTAGGGCAGGACCTCAAGTATACCACCCCCGGCGATGGGGGGGTAGACCTCGAGGGGGCCTTCCACCTCCTCGTCCAGGCCCACCGCCTTGTCCCCCACGGCGAGGAGCCAGACCTCCTCCAGGGGAACCCCAAGCCTCTCCAGGGCCTCCCTGGGGGTCTTGGCCTCCACCTGGAAACGCTCGCCGAAGCGGCGAAGGTCGCCGTGAAGGACGACTTCCATCAGCTCACCTCCCGCAAAAAGGAACGGACCGAAAGGATGCGCAACCCCTTCACCTTAAGGGAAAGCAGGTGGCTCTTGTCCCCGGTCACCAAGCAGTCTGCCCTTCCCACCAGGGCGAGGCCCAGGAGGAGGTCGTCGTCGGGGTCCGGGGAAAGGCCGGGGGGACGGGGGCGGGCCACCACCTCCGCCTGACGGCGCAACAGGTTGACGAGCCTACCCACCTTGGCGCGGGGCAGCTCGGGAAACTTGTTCCGCAGCACCCGCCGAAGCTCCCGCAACTGGACCTCGGCGGTGAGGAGGGTATACCTGCCCGCCAACCACAGGTCCACCACCTGGGCGGCCGCCCCCTGGGTCAACAGGGCCGCCACCAAGACGTTGGTGTCCAGGACGACCCTCACACCTCCAGTCGGCGGGCCACCTCTTCCTCGGTGAGCCCCTGGGAAGCGGCCGTGGCCCTAAGCTCCCCCACCAACCGGGCCAGGGCTTTCCGCTCCTCCTCTACCGCCAGGTGGAGGAGCGCCTTGCGCCAGCCTCGGCCCCGTGCACGGCGGAAACGCTCCAAAGCCTCGGCCACGTCCTCGGGGAGAGCAATACGCCGCATCCTCCTCCAGGGTAGCACTTTTCCCGCAAGGGTGGCCAAGTGCCCGGGGTCCCCGTGCTGGCCCAAGCGGGCACGGAGTGGCCTTAATACCCCTCCCGCACCACGTTCAGAAGGGGCTCCCCCCGGAGGTACCGCCCCACCTGCTCGGCGAGGAAGCGGGCCACCCTCCGGGAAAACCCCTCGGAAAGCCCGGCCACGTGGGGGGTGACGACCACCCCCCTAGCCCGCCAGAGGGGGTGGTCCTGGGGAAGGGGCTCGGGGTCGGTGACGTCCAAGAAGGCCCGGACCCGCCCCGCCTCCAGGGCCTCGAGGAGGGCCTCCGTGTCCACGAGCCCTCCCCTCCCCGCGTTCACCAGGAGGGCCCCCTCCTTCATCCGGGCGAGGAAGTCCCGGTCCACGATGCCCCGGGTCTCGGGGGTGAGGGGGAGGAGGAGGACCACGGCGTCCGCCCGGGGCAGGAGGCCGGGCAGGTCCTCCCGGGTGTAGACCCCGGGGCGGGGGTGGCGGGCCACGGGGAAAAGCTCCACCCCAAAAGGCCTAAGCCTTTCCGCCACCGCCTTCCCGATGGACCCGTAGCCCAAGAGGAGGACCCTCTTCCCCTCCAGGTCGGAAAGCCTCCTCGGGGCCCAGCGCCTTTCCCTCTGGGCCTCGAGGAAGCCCGGGAGGTCCTTGAGGAGGGCGAGGAGGGCCAGGACCACCCACTCGGCCACGGGGGCGTCGTGGATCCCGGAGCCGTCGCAGAGCACCACCCCCTCGGGGACGAGGGGCAGGATCCAGTCCACCCCGGCGGAGAGGGTCTGGACCACCTTGACCTCCACCTCCTCCAGGACCCGCCGCACCACCTCCTCTTGCCCGTAAGGGGGGATGAAGAGGTCGCAGGCCTTGGGCCAGGGCGCGTCCAGAAAGCGCACCTCCACCTCCTCGGGCAAGGCGGCCCACACCTCCTCCCTAAGCCTCGGGGCCAAGATCCTCACGGCGCACCTCCATGTGCACGTCCTCTCTCCCCTTGGGGCCTGGGACCACGCCCACCTCGCGGAAGCCCGCCTTCTCAAAGGCCCGCCTCGCCCTCAGGTTGTGGGCGAAGGTCCTGAGCTTCACCCGCCTCAGGCCCAGGACGCGGAAGGCGTAGTCCAAGGCCGCCCGCACCGCTTCCGTACCGTAGCCCTGCCCCCAGCGGTCCTTCCGCCCGATGAGGATGCCCAAGGTGGCCTCCTCGCGGGTGAGGTCGTAAAGCTCAAGCGTCCCCAGGTACTCCCCCTTCTCGTCCAGGATGACGAAGGCCACGCGGTCCTTTCTCCGGGCCTCCGCCAGGACGAAGCGCTTGAAGAGCCAAAAGGGCGAGCGCAGGGGGCTTGAGCCGTTCCACTCCGCCACCTCGGGGTCGCGGAAGGTCTCGTAGAGGCCCTTCCACTCCTCCTCGGAAAGCCCGGCGGCAAAGGGCTTGAGGACCACGCGGCCGAAGCGGGGCCAGTCCACACCACTAGCCTACGGGTAGAGGCCCCGGAGGGCCCGGGCCTCGAGGACCCGGGTGGCCGCCACCACGTAGGCGGCGGTGCGCAAGGGGATCCTCTTCTCCTGGGCCACCTGCCACACCGCCTCAAAGGCGTTGCGGAGCACCCGCTCCAGGCGGGCGTTGATCTCCTCCTCCGTCCAGAAGTAGGAGTTGAAGTCCTGGACCCACTCAAAGTAGCTCACCGTCACCCCCCCGGCGTTGGCGATGACGTCGGGGACCACCAGGACCCCCTTCTCCTGGAGGATGTCGTCGGCGGCCGGGGTGGTGGGGCCGTTCGCCCCCTCGGCGATGATCCGGGCCCGGATGCGCCAGGCGTTCTGCTCGGTGATCTGCTTCTCCAAGGCCGCGGGGATGAGGAACTCCACGGGCAGGCCCCAGAAGTCCGCCGCCGGCAGGGGCTCCGCCTTGGGGTACCCCCTCACCCCCCCGAACTCTTGCACGTAACGGAGGAGGTCGTAAGGGTCAATGCCCGCCTCGTTGTAGACGGTGCCGGTGTGGTCCTGGACGGCGACGACGCGGGCCCCGTGGTCGTGGAAGACCCGGGCGGCGGCGTTGCCCACGTTGCCGAAGCCCTGGATGGCCACCCTGGCCCCCTCCACCTGAAGCCCGATCTTCTCCGCCGCGGCCGCCGCGGTGATGAAGACTCCCCTCCCCGTGGCGTCCCTCCGGCCCAGGGAGCCGCCCAGGGCAATGGGCTTCCCCGTCACCACCCCGGGCACGGTGCGGCCTACGTTCATGGAGTAGGTGTCCATCATCCAGGCCATCTCCCGCTCCCCGGTGTTCACGTCGGGGGCGGGGATGTCCCGGTCGGGGCCGAGGAGGATCCCGATCTCCGAGGTGTAGCGGCGGGTGAGGCGTTCCAGCTCCCCGGGGGAAAGCTTCCTCGGGTCCACCCGCACCCCGCCCTTTCCGCCCCCGTAGGGCAGGCCCACGGCGGCGTTTTTGATGGTCATCCACCCCGCCAGGGCCATGACCTCGGAGAGGGTGACCTCGGGGTGGTAGCGCACCCCGCCCTTGGCGGGCCCCCGGGCGGTGTTGTGGTGGACCCGGTACCCTTCAAAGTAGGCCACGCTCCCGTCGTCCAGCCGCACAGGGACGTCCACGATGAGGACTCTCTTGGGCCGCTTGAGGCTTTCCGCCAGGGGGGCGAGCCGCCCCAGGTAGGGGACGACCCGGTCCACCTGCTCCGTGAAGATCTCCCAGGGGCCTCCGTCCTTGCCCAGGTAGGAAAGGGGTTCGCTCTTCATCGCCGCTCCTTTAGGGGTACACGCCCCGAAGCCGGGTGGCCTCGTCCAACCGCTCCAAGGCGAGGGCCAAGGCGCCCATCCTCAGGTCCAACCCGTCCCGCTCCGCCCGCCGGCAGACCGCGTCCACCACCCGGGCCACACGGGTTTCAAAGCGCTCGCGCACCTCCTCCGGGCTCCAGAAGAACATGTTGAGGTCCTGCACCCACTCCAGGTAGCTGGCGAGGAGTCCGCCCCCGCCGGAGAGGAGGTCGGGCACCACCAGGACCCCCTTGCCCAAAAGGTAGGCCTCGGCCTCGGGGGTGAGGCCGAAGTTGGCCGCCTCCACCACCGCCCGGGCCCGGACCTGCCGGGCCCTGTCCCCGTCCAAGGCCCCTTCCCGGGCCGCCAGGACGAGGACCTCGGCCTCGAGGCCGAAGACCTCCTCCGGGGCCAGGTCCAGGCGGGGCAAAGACCCTGTGGCCTCGTAGGTGGAAAGGACCTGGGCCAAGTCCAGCCCCTCGGGGGCGTACATGCCCCCCATGGAGGTGGCCACGGCCACCACCCGCATCCCCAGGCGCTCGGCGTGCAGGGCCACCGCCGCCCCCACCTGGCCGAGGCCCTGCACCACCACCCGGGCGCCCCGAAGGTCCAGGCCCCGCCTCTTGGCCAGGGCCTCCAGCACGAGGAGCGCCCCAAGCCCCGCGGCGTCGTCCCGTCCCTCGCTCCCCCCCAGGGCGTGGGGCTTCCCCGTCACCACCCCGGGCACCGTGGAGCCCACGGTCATGGAGTAGGTGTCCATGATCCAGGCCATGACCTGCTGGTCCGCCCCGAGGTCGGGCCCCAGGATGTCGCTATCGGGCCCGATGAGGCCCACGAGCTCGGCGGTGTAGCGGCGCACCAGGCGCTCCAACTCCCCCGGGGAAAGCCCCTTGGGGTCCACGGCGATCC
This sequence comes from Thermus thermophilus, assembly GCF_019974155.1. Classification (NCBI taxonomy): domain Bacteria; kingdom Thermotogati; phylum Deinococcota; class Deinococci; order Thermales; family Thermaceae; genus Thermus; species Thermus thermophilus. Next base: position 315,648 of record NZ_AP025158.1, on the reverse strand, counting down.
CCCCCGCCGCCCCGCCGAAAGGCAGATCGTAGACGGCCGCCTTCAAGGTCATCCAGGCGGCGAGGCCCGCGGTCTGGCCCAGGGTGACCCCCGGGTCCAGGCGGACCCCGCCCTTGGCCGGTCCCCGGGCAATGTCGTGCACCACGCGGTAGCCCTGGAAGATGCGCACCTTCCCGTCGTCCATGACCACGGGGAGGGAGAGGATGACCAAGCGCTTGGGGTGGGCCAGGTACTCCAGGGTGGTGGGGTGGGCCTCCGCCACCTTTAGGGCCCGCTCCAGCCACTCCAGGTAGGTGTCCCAAAGCCCCGGGTCCTCGGGGGGCCGGTAGGCTTTTAGCGGCATAGCATCACCGCCGAGGATTATACCCCTAGAAGCGCTCGGCCACCGCCTTCATCTCCAGGAAGAGCCTAAGGTAGTCCAAGGCCCCGGTCTTGGCGTTGGTGCCGGAGAGCTTGAAGCCGCCGAAGGGCTGGACCCCCACCAGGGCCCCGGTGATCTTGCGGTTGAAGTAGAGGTTGCCCACGTGGAATTCCCGCCTCGCCCACTCCAAGTGCTCCCGCTTCCTGGAGTAGACCCCGCCCGTGAGGCCGTAGGGCGTGTCGTTCGCCACCTCCAGGGCCTCGGCGAAGTCCTTGACCCGGATCACGGAAAGCACCGGGCCGAAGATCTCCTCCTGGGCGATCCTGGCCTTGGGGGGCACCTCCGTGAAGACCGTGGGGGCGATGAAGTACCCCTCCCCCTCGAGGCGCTTCCCCCCCAGGACGAGCTGGCCCTCGTTCTTCCCGATCTCAATGTAGGAGAGGACCTTCCTCTCTTGCTCGGCGCTCACCACGGGGCCGAGGTCGGGGTTCTCCTCGGCGGGGCCCACGGAAAGCCTTTCCGCCCGCTTCAGAACCCTCTCCAGCACGGGCTCGTAGGCCCCCTGGGTGAGGATGAGGCGGCTCGCCGCGGAGCACTTCTGCCCCTGGAAGCCGTAGGCGGAGACCACCACCCCCTCGGCGGCCAGGTCAAAGTCCGCCGTCTCGTCCACGATGATGGCGTCCTTGCCCCCGGTCTCCACGTAGGCCCGCTTGAACCAGGTCTGGCCCGGGGCCAGGCGCCCGGCGGCCTCGTAGATCTTCAGGCCCACCTCGAGGCTTCCCGTGAAGTTGATGAACCGGGTCCTGGGGTGCTCCACCAGGTACGCCCCCACCTCCTCCCCCACCCCGGGCAGGAAGTTGACCACCCCGGGGGGGAAGCCCGCCTCGTGGAAGATCTCAAAGACCTTGGCCCCTACCACCACGGCGTCCTCGGCGGGCTTGGCGATCACGGTGTTCCCCACGGCCACGGGGCCCATGATCATCCCGGTGAAGATGGCCACGGGGAAGTTCCAGGGGGCGATGACCACCCCGGCCCCCAGGGGCACGTAGAAGCTCTCGTTGTCCTCCCCGGGGTAGGGCACCACCTCCACGGCGGGGTAGCGGTAGCGCAGGGCGGCCCGGGCGTAGTACTCCATGAAGTCAATGGCCTCGGCCACGTCCGCGGAGGCCTCCACCCAGTTCTTGCCCACCTCGTAGACCAAGGTGGCCTCCAGCTCCCGCTTCCGCCGCCGCATGAGGGCCGCCGCCTTGAGGAGGAGGCGGCTCCGGTCCTCCTGGGGCCAGTCCTTCCAGGTCTTGAAGGCTTTCCAGGCGGCCTCGAGGGCGGCCTCCGCCTCCGCCTTCCCCGCCTTGGCGGTGGTGCCCACCACCTCGCTTGGCGCCGAGGGGTTGAGGGAGACCATGCGCTCCTTCGTGTCCACCCACTCCCCCCCGATGTAGAGGGGGTAGTGGCGGCCGAACTCCTCCCGCACCCGCCTCAGGGCCTCGCGCATGGTGCGCCGGGCCTCCTCCGTCTGGAAGGTCTCAATGGGTTCGTTTCGGAAAGGTTCCACCGTCATCCTCGTCCACCTCCTCTAGCCGGAGACCAAGCTCCTCAGGACGAGGAGGAGGTTCTCCGGCCTTTCCGCGATCCTCCGGGTGAGGTAGGGGTACCAGTCCCGGCCGTAGGGCACGTAGGCCCGCACCGTGTACCCCTCTCGGGCGAGCCGCCTCTGTTCCTCGGGGCGCACCCCGTAGAGGAGCTGGAACTCAAAGCGCGACCTGGGGATCCCCATGGCCTCGGTGTAGCGCTTGACCTCGGCGATGATCCTGGGGTCGTGGGTGGCGAAGGCCACGTAAAGCCCCTCCTTGAGGGCAAGCTTCCCCAGGTGCAGGTACTCGGCGTCAACGAGGCGCTTGTCCGGGAAGGCCACCTCCTTGGGCTCCCGGTAGGCCCCCTTCACCAGGCGGAGGTTGGGGCGGTAGGGAAGGAGGTCCAAAAGGTCCTTCTCCGTGCGGTAGAGGTAGCTTTGCAGGACGACCCCCACCTGGGAAAACCCCTCCTCCCTCAGGGCCTTATAGAGGCGCAAGGTGGCCTCCACCCGGGGGGAGTCCTCCATGTCCAGGCGCACGAAGACCCCCCGGGGCTCGGCCTCCCTCAGGATCTCGCGCAGAAGGGCGAGGGCGAGGTTCTCGGAGAGGTCTAGGCCGAGCTGGGTGGGCTTCAGGGAGACGTATTTAGGCCATGGCTTCTCCGACAAAGCCCATATAAGCTCCAAAATGCCCCGCTGGAAGGCCCGGGCTTCCTCCTCGGTCTTCACCCCCTCGCCCAGAAGGTCCAGGATGGCGTGGACGCCCTCCCGCTCCAGGACCTCCGCCGCCTTAAGGGCCTCCTCCACGGTCTCCCCTGCCACGTAGCGCCGCACCAGGGCCTTCGCCCGGTGCTTGATGAGGCGCTCCACCTGCGGGTTTCCCGCCACGGAAAGCACGAAGGAACGGTAGGCCAGGTCCAGGTTCATCCTCCCTCCTTCCGAAGCCGCCCCACCACCAGGTCGCGGAAGCGGAAGACGTGGGCCTCCACCGCCCACCTCGCCCCCTCGGCGTCCCTTTGGAGGAGGGCCTCGAGGATCGCCCGGTGCTCCCGCCTCGTGGCCTCGTCCTGGGAAAGGGTGGGCAGGGCGCTCCGGGCCAGGGCCAGGGTGGCGAGGAGATCCTCGTAGAGGCGGTAAAGCGTCCGGTTCCCGGATAGCCGCACCAAGGCGCGGTGGAACTCCAGGTCGCGGCGCATCTGCTCCGGGTAGTCCTCCCGGGGGGCCTCGTCAATGGCCCGAAGGAGGCGCTCAAGCTCGGCGAGCTCCCAGGGCGTGGCCCTCAAAGCCGCTTCCCGCGCCGCCTCCCCCTCCAAAAGGGCCCGCACCCCGTAGACCTCCTCCACCTCCTCCGGGGCAAAGGCCCTAACCCTCGCCCCCCTCCCCGGGACGAGCTCCACCAGGCCCTCCTCGGCGAGGCGCATCAGGGCCTCCCGCACGGGGGTGCGGGAAACGCCGAGCTCCTGGGCCAAAAGGGGCTCGGAAAGCCTCTCCCCCGGGGCAAAGCGGCCCGAGAGGAGGAGGTCCTTGAGGTGACGGTAGACCGCCTCGCGCACCTGGTTGGGGCGGCGGAAGCCCAGGGCGTGCATCCTGTATACAGAATGCAGCGAAAAGACCGGAACGTCAAGCGGGGAGCGGCCTTAAGGCCGCTCCCCATCCTCACACACCTACTTCGCAGGTTGAGGCACAGGCTGCCCGTCCGGGCCGTACTTGAAGTAAGAGGGGGGGATGCGACGGATCAGCTCTTCAACCGCCTTGCCCACCATCACAGCCAAGGCCTTACCCATGGGGGTTTTCTGGTACTGGCTCAAAGCGCCACCCAAGGCAGCCCCGGGTACCAAGGCCCCAAGCAAGCCCCCAAAGTCCGTGTCCGAAGCCTCTCCCTCCACCCGGAAGGCGGCCACCACAGCTCCCGTGCGAACATCCACCGCACGGAAGTCCACGGCCACGTAGGCCTTCTTTTGACCTCCCGTAACGGCTCCCAAGAGGCCTCCAATTAACCCACCGCCTCCACCACGGGTACCGCCGGCGTCCGGCTCAAAGGCAGTGATGGTCCCGGTGATCAAAATCTCCGCCCCCTGCAGTTGCTGAGCCTGATTGCCGATTTGGCTCTCTTTTTGCAGCTGATCTAGGATAGAGCGCTCGTAGACGATAAAGTGGTTGGAGTTAATAAGAGCAGTGGTAAGCATATCGGCAATCCCAGCCCCAACATCGCCCTTGCTGGTGGACACCTCGATGCCGAAAAGCTTACCCAAAACGGCCGCACCCACTTGGGACGAATCCACACCAGGACCGCACTTTTCCGCCTTACACGGGAATGAAGCCACAACTACCTTCGCCCGAGGCCCCGTGTAGGTGGCATAAGGGTTGTCCGGGGAAAGCCCCGAATCCACCTTGGTCGTCACCTGGGGTGCGCAAGCGGCCAGGGCAAAAGCGCTCAGAAGAAACCAAGCCCTCTTCACTGTAGGCTCACCTCCCTTTTGACCCTTGACTTTACCCCACACAGCTTGGGGCTAGGGTGAGCCTAAGGGGAAAACCAAAGAGAAGCGAGTGCATATGCACTTGACACGGCAATTCGGGCCGCTAGAATTTCTCCTTTCCCTTCGCCAAGAAAAAAGCCTTCAACTGGCGCTTAAGCCCCCCGCCAAGCCGCTTCCACACGCCCCCGAAGCGGGCTTCGTAGCTCTCCGCCGCCCCTTCGGGACCGGGGTCCACCCCGAGCTCCTGGGCCAGGAAGTAGCGGTGGTCCATGACCCAGAGGTAGAGGTCGGCCTCGGTGCGGCCCGGGAAGTCCCTGAGGAGGCCCAGGCGGCGGATGGCCTCCACCGTGGGCTTGTAGAGGTTCTCGTACCAGTCCACCACCGCCTCCTCCCAAGGGATCTCCCGGCCCTCCTCCAGCCCCTTGAAGTAGCGGCGGGTGGCGATGTGGTCCAGGAGGAGGTCGTAGCGGCCCAAGGTGGTGAAGCGGATCTCCTCCGCCTCGGGAAGGAGCTCCTTGAGCCGCGTCTTCTCCAGGAAGTGGGCGTACTCCGCCTTGAGGAGGAGGTCTTTGGGCGTGTCCCCGGGCTCCACGGGCACGGGGACGTCCAGAGCGATGACGTAAGCGTCAATGAACTTCTGCCCCGTGGCCTTGGCCAGGGCCACCCGGTGGTTCCCGTCCTTCACGAAGTAGGCCTCCCCCACCTGGTAGACCTCTATGGGGGGAAACTCCACCCCTTCAAGCTGGAGGGCGCGGAGGCGCTTCCAGCGCTCCAGGGTGTGGGGGGTTTTGGGGAGGAAGCGGTGGTCAAAGTCCTCGTAGCGGTCCACGGAGCCCACCACCTTGTCCACCTCAATGGTCCTGAGGCCCAGATGGCGCTCCCCTCTGGGCCTCAGCGCCAGGGCCTGGTGGAAGGGAAGGAGGACGTTCGGCTCCCCCCGCAAGCGGTGGAGGAGTTCGTGGAGCTTCGCCCGGCGCTCCAGGCGCTCGGCCTCGGTTTCGGCTTGCAGCTCGGCCCTCATGGAACCGCTACCACCTCCCATCCCTAGGGTAGCGCTTTTCGGTCAGAGGAAGGTGAGGCCCTGGACAGCCCCGGGGCCAAGGCGGTTAGATAAGGCCATGAGCCTGGACTTGCGCGCACGCGTCCGCGAGGAGCTGGAAAGGCTCAAGCGGGAGGGGCTTTACATCTCCCCCAAGGTCCTCGAGGCCCCCCAGGAGCCCGTCACCCGGGTGGAGGGGCGGGAGGTGGTGAACCTCGCTTCCAACAACTACCTCGGCTTCGCCAACCACCCCTACCTCAAGGAGAAGGCCCGGCAGTACCTGGAAAAGTGGGGGGCGGGAAGCGGGGCGGTGCGCACCATCGCCGGCACCTTCACCTACCACCTGGAGCTGGAGGAGGCCCTGGCCCGCTTCAAGGGCACGGAAAGCGCCCTCGTCCTCCAGTCGGGCTTCACCGCCAACCAGGGGGTGCTGGGGGCCCTCCTCAAGGAGGGGGACGTGGTCTTCTCCGACGAGCTGAACCACGCCAGCATCATTGACGGCCTCCGCCTCACCAAGGCCACCCGGGTGGTCTTTCGCCACGCGGACGTGGCCCACCTGGAGGAGCTCCTCAAGGCCCACGACACCGACGGGCTCAAGCTCATCGTCACCGACGGGGTCTTCTCCATGGACGGGGACATCGCCCCCCTGGACAAAATCGTCCCCCTGGCCAAGAAGTACGGGGCGGTGGTCTACGTGGACGACGCCCACGGCTCGGGGGTCCTCGGGGAGAAGGGGAAAGGCACGGTCCACCACTTCGGCTTCCACCAGGACCCCGACGTCATTCAGGTGGCCACCCTCTCCAAGGCCTGGGCGGGGATCGGGGGGTACGCCGCGGGGGCCCGGGAGCTCAAGGACCTCCTCATCAACAAGGCCAGGCCCTTCCTCTTCTCCACGAGCCACCCCCCGGCGGTGGTGGGGGCGCTTCTTGGGGCCTTGGAGCTGATAGAGAAGGAGCCCGAGCGGGTGGAAAGGCTCTGGGAGAACACCCGCTACTTCAAGCGGGAGCTCGCCCGCCTGGGCTACGACACCCTGGGGAGCGAGACCCCCATCACCCCGGTGCTCTTCGGCGAGGCCCCCCTGGCCTTTGAGGCGAGCCGCCTCCTCCTGGAGGAAGGGGTCTTCGCCGTGGGCATCGGCTTCCCCACCGTGCCCCGGGGGAAGGCGAGGATCCGCAACATCGTCACCGCCGCCCACACGAAGGAGATGCTGGATAGGGCCCTCGAGGCCTACGCCAAGGTGGGACGGAAGCTCGGTATAATCCGCTAAATGCTCTTCCCTCCTTCCCTCCCTCCCACGCCCTCCGAGAGGAGCCTGGGCCGGGTGGAAACTCCCCCTGAGGTGGTGCGCTTCATGGTGGGGCTCGCCGAGGCCCCGAAAGGGGGGAGGGTCCTGGAGCCCGCCTGCGCCCATGGGCCCTTCCTCCGGGCCTTCCGGGAGGCCCACGGCACCGGCTACCGCTTCGTGGGGGTGGAGATAGACCCCAACGCCCTGGACCTCCCCCCTTGGGCGGAAGGGGTGGTGGCGGACTTCCTCCTCTGGGAGCCGGGGGAAGCCTTTGACCTCATCCTGGGCAATCCCCCTTATGGCATCGTGGGAGAGGCTTCTAAGTACCCCATCCACGTCCTCAAGGAGGCCAAAGGGCTTTACAAGAAAGCCCTTTCCACCTGGAAGGGCAAGTACAACCTCTACGGGGCCTTCATCGAGCAGTCCGTGCGCCTCCTTAGGGCGGGGGGAACCCTGGTCTTCGTGGTCCCGGCCACGTGGCTTGTTCTGGACGATTTTTCTCTCCTCCGGGCGTTCCTGGCCCGAGAAGGGCGAACGGAGGTCTACTATTTAGGGGAGGTCTTCCCCGGAAGAAAGGTGAGCGCCGTGGTCCTCCGGTTCCGAAAGGGAGGAAGGGGCCTAGCCCTTTGGGACACCCGAAAGGAAGGGGAAGGCTTCATCCCCTTCCTGTGGAGCGAGGACCCCGAATGGAATGGGGAAATCATCCGCTTCGAAACAGGGTGGACCAGGGAAATGGAGGCCTCCGGGACTCCTCTAGGCAGCCTGTTCCACATCCGCTTCGCCGCCAGGAGTCCGGAGTTCAAGAAGCATCCCGCCGTCCGAAGAGAACCGGGACCAGGCCTCGTTCCTGTCCTAACGGGAAGAAACCTAAAGCCAGGATGGATAGACTACGAGAGCAATTACTCTGGCCTCTGGATGCCCAAAGAAAGAGCCAAGGAGCTTAGGGACTTTTACGCCACCCCCCACCTGGTGGTGGCCCACACCAAAGGGACCAAAGTGGTGGCCGCTTGGGACGAGAAGGCCTATCCGTGGAGGGAGGAGTTCCACCTTCTGCCCAAGGAGGGCGTGAAGCTAGACCCCCTGTTCTTGGTAGAGTGGTTAAACTCCGAGAAGATGCAAGTGTATGTTAGAACCCTTTACCGGGATTTTGTGCCGCATTTGACGCTAAGGATGCTGGAGCGGCTTCCTGTGAGGAGGGAAAATGGCTTCCGGACAAACCCAAGCAGCTCTTGAGGCTTTCGAAAACTTTCTCGGACGTTTGGACCTTGATGCCTACCAGCGCAAGTACCGACCCATCAAAACGGTAGAACAAGACCTGCCTAGAGAGTTAAATCCCCTTCCAGACTTATACGAACACTACTGGAAGCCCGATGGGGATGACCCTTCCTTTCCCAGCTACGAAGACTTCTTTAACCGCTGGTGGGAGACGCGTCTAAAGCCTTTGGACGAGTTCATTCGCAAGTACTTCTGGGGGTGTTCCTACGAGTTTGTCCGCCTCGGCCTCGAGGCCAGGCTTTACCGGACCGCCGTTTCCATTTGGACTCAATTCCACTTCTGTTACCGTTGGAACGCTTCTTGCGGGTTCCCTCTGACAGCTACCCCAGAGCTCGATGCCCAAGGGGTAGACGCACTGATCCAAGTGGGTGGGCATCAAGCGGGCATCCAGATCAAGAAGGAGACTTACCGCTCGGAAGCCCGGGGAGACAACCGCTTTTTAAAGAAGCTAAAAAACTTTGCTCTCCTCGAGGTCCCCTACACTCTACAAAGTCTGGAGGAAATACTAAAAAGAGCCGAACGAGCCCGAACCAAGAAAGAAACTCACCTCCTGTGGGCAAGGGTTGCCCATCACCTTGGACGTTTGCCCAACGGCTTTGTTATTTTCCAAGAAAGCTACGTAAAAGGTGTGGAAAGATTCCTCCAGGAAAACGCTCCAGCCCTGTCTGGGATCATCTCCTGGGAAAGGGTGGCGCAGGAAGCCCTCACCGGCCCGTGAAGTACACCCGAAGGACGAGCCCCACGCAGAAGAGGAGCCCCAGGGCCACGAAGACCTCGGGGCGCTTGGGCGGGTCCTTGAGGCCCCGGTAGAACCACCCCCCGGGCTCGAGGCCCCCCAGGTAGTGGAGGCCGGCGGCGAGGAGGAGGCCGTAGAGGAGGTGGAGGCCGTCTTTAGGCCTTAGCCCCTGGAGGAAGAGGAGGAAGCCTAGGAGGACCTGGAGGATGGCCACCCAAGCCACCCCCCGGAGAAAGGCGTAAAAGCGGGGAGGAAGGGGGCGGAAAAAGCCCCAAAGGCCCACGAGGGCCAAGGCGGGCACCGCCAAAAGGAGGAAGAGGCCAAGGGAAGCGTGCAGAAGCACCCAAACCATGGGCGCAGGATACCCGGGAAACGCCCGGGCAGAAAAGGGCCGCACATTGGCCCCAGTCCCATAAACCCTCCGGGCTTAGGCGGGAAGACCCCCCATTTTTAAGGGAAAAACGCCCATCCCGGCTTGTGCTATACTGAGGGGGTGAGCTACGACGCTTCTGCCATTAAGGTGCTCAAGGGCCTGGAGGGGGTCCGCCACCGCCCGGCCATGTACATCGGCGGCACGGGGGTGGAGGGGTACCACCACCTCTTCAAGGAGATCCTGGACAACGCCGTGGACGAGGCCCTGGCGGGCTACGCCACGGAGATCGTCGCCACCTTAAACCCGGACGGCTCCCTCACCGTGGAGGACAACGGCCGCGGCATCCCCGTGGACCTCATGCCCGAGGAGGGAAAGCCCGCGGTGGAGGTCATCTACACCACCTTGCACTCCGGGGGCAAGTTTGAGCAGGGCGCCTACAAGGTCTCCGGGGGGCTCCACGGGGTGGGGGCGAGCGTGGTGAACGCCCTTTCCGAGTGGACCGTGGTGGAGGTCTTCCGGGAGGGGAAGCACCACCGGATCGCCTTCAGCCGGGGCGAGGTCACGGAGCCCCTCCGGGTGGTGGGCGAGGCCCCTAAAGGGAAGACCGGCACCCGGGTCACCTTCAAGCCCGACCCCGAGATCTTCGGGAACCTCCGCTTTGACCCGAGCAAGATCCGGGCCCGCCTCCGGGAGGTGAGCTACCTGGTGGCCGGGCTCAAGCTGGTCTTCAAGGACCTGCAGCACGGCAAGGAGGAGGTCTTCCTGGACAAGGGGGGCGTGGCTTCCTTCGCCAAGGCCTTGGCCGAGGGGGAGGACCTCCTCTACGAGAAGCCCTTCCTCATCCGGGGCACCCACGGGGAGGTGGAGGTGGAGGTGGGCTTCCTCCACACCCAGGGGTACAACGCCGAGATCCTCACCTACGCCAACATGATCCCCACCCGGGACGGGGGCACCCACCTCACCGCCTTCAAGTCCGCCTACAGCCGCGCCCTGAACCAGTACGCCAAGAAGGCGGGCCTCAACAAGGAAAAAGGCCCCCAGCCCACGGGGGACGACCTCCTGGAGGGGCTTTACGCCGTGGTCTCGGTGAAGCTTCCCAACCCCCAGTTTGAGGGGCAGACCAAGGGGAAGCTCCTAAACCCCGAGGCGGGGAGCGCCGTGGGCCAGGTGGTCTACGAGCGGCTTCTGGAGATCCTGGAGGAGAACCCCCGCATCGCCAAGGCCCTCTACGAGAAGGCCTTGAGGGCCGCCCAGGCCCGGGAGGCGGCGAGGAAGGCGAGGGAGCTCGTCCGCAGGCAGAACCCCCTGGAGTCCGACGACCTTCCCGGCAAGCTCGCCGACTGCCAGACGGAAAACCCCGAGGAGGCGGAGCTTTTCATCGTGGAAGGGGACTCCGCGGGGGGAAGCGCCAAACAAGGCCGGGACCGCCGCTTCCAGGCCATCCTGCCCCTCCGGGGGAAGATCCTCAACGTGGAGAAGGCGGGGCTTTCCAAGGCCCTGAAGAACGCCGAGGTGCGGGCCATGGTCTCGGCCATCGGCGTGGGCATCGGGGGGGATGGGGAGGCCCACTTTGACCTGGACGGGCTCCGCTACCACAAGATCATCATCATGACCGACGCTGACGTGGACGGGAGCCACATCCGCACCCTCCTCCTCACCTTCTTCTACCGCTACATGCGCCCCCTCATTGAACGGGGCCACGTCTACATCGCCCAGCCTCCCCTCTACCGCCTCCAGGTGGGGAAGAAGGTGGAGTACCTCTACTCCGAAGAGGAGCTCCAGGCCCGGCTCAAGGAGCTGGAAGGCAAGCCCTACGAGGTCCAGCGCTTCAAGGGCCTGGGAGAGATGAACCCGGAGCAGCTTTGGGAGACCACCATGAACCCGGAGAAGCGGGTCCTCAAGCGGGTGGAGCTCCAGGACGCCCTCGAGGCCAGCGAGCTCTTTGAAAAGCTCATGGGCCAGGACGTGGCCCCGAGGCGCGAGTTCATTGAGGAGCACGCCCGCTACGCGGAGCTAGACATCTAACCCGGGCTGGCCCAAGCGGGCAGGGAATGCCCGAGGGGCGCTTAGGCGAGGGCGAGCTCCACCAGGCGCCTGAGAAGCTCCGGGTAGGCCACCCCCCCCGCCTCAAAGAGGCGGGGGTACATGCTCGTGGGGGTGAAGCCGGGAATGGTGTTGAGCTCGTTCAGGTAAAGCTCCCCCTCCGCGAGGAAGAAGTCCACCCGGGCCATCCCCCGCACCCCGAGCACCTTGTAGGCCTTGAGGGCGAGCTCCTGGACGGTCTCCTGGGTGCCGGGGTCCAAGGGCGCGGGGATGAGGAGCTCGGCCCGGCCCGGGGTGTACTTGGTCTCGTAATCGTAGAAGGGGGCCTCGTAGCGCACCTCCCCCACGGGGCTCGCCTCGCCGAAGACGTTGCCCAAGACCCCCACCTCCAGCTCCCGCACCGGGGAAAGGGCCTTCTCCACCACCGCTTTCTCGTCGTAGCGGAAGGCCAAGGCCAGGGCGGCCTCCAGGTCCTGGAAGCGTTCCACCCGGCTTATCCCCACGCTGGAGCCGGTGTTGGCCGGCTTGACGAAGAAGGGGGGGTCAAAGGGCACCATGGGGGGCTCGCCCTTCCGCACCGCCACCCAGGGGACCACGGGCACCCCCGCCTGGGCGAGGACCCGCTTGCTCAGGTCCTTGTCCATGCAGAGGGCGCTCGCCGCCACCCCCGCCCCCACGTAGGGCTTGCCCAAAAGCTCCAGAAAGCCCTGGACCGTCCCGTCCTCCCCGAAGCGGCCGTGGAGCAGGGGGAAGACCACATCGTACCCCTCCCAGGGGAGGGGCGGGGGGAAGGGGTGCTCCCCTTCGGGGGCCGCCTTGGCCTCCAAGGCGGCCAAGGCCTTTTCCCCCAGAAGCCAGCGCCCGTCCCGGGCGATCACGGCGAGGTCCGTGGGGAAGGGCATGTGGCGCAGAACCCCTTCCGCGGAGAGGAGGGAAACCTCGTGCTCGGGGCTTACGCCCCCGGCGATCAGGAGAACCCTCATGGCCTGAGCTTACCCCAAGGAGAGGTCCAGGCCGTTGAAGCGCCCGGCGCAGGGGGGAAGGCCCTCCCGCACCCAGCACCAGACCGCCTCCTTGGCCGCCTCGAGGACCCGCTCCACCACGGAAAGCTCCTCCTCGCGGAAGGGAGAGAGCACGTACTCCGCCCCCCGGGAAGGGTCCGGGGGCTTCCCAATGCCGAGGCGCAGGCGATGAAAGGCCCGGGTGCCCAGGGCCTCCTCTATGGAGAGCACGCCCCGGTTCCCGGCGGCGCTCCCCCCGGCCTTGAAGCGGATCCGCCCCAAAGGGAGGTCCATCTCATCGTGGACCACCAGGATCCGCTCGGGAGGGATCTTGTAAAAGCGGGCGAGGGGGGCCACCGCCTGCCCCGTGAGGTTGTAGTAGGTGAGGGGCTTGAGGAACAACCCGCCCTCCGCCTCCGCCACGAGCGCCTCCCCCCGGGGGCGGAAGGAAAGGCCCAGGCGGTCCAGGACCATGAAGCCGAGGTTGTGCCGGGTGCGGGCGTACCGCTCCCCCGGGTTCCCCTGGCCCACCACCAGGAACACGCCCGGACCCTTGGGCTACTCCTCTTTCTCTTCCTTGCCCTTCTTGATGACCTCGGGCTCCACCACCTCGGCCGCCGCCTCCTCGGCGAGCTTCTCCACGTCCTCGGGCGGGACCACGGCGGCGATGGTCTCCTCGGGAGAGACGGCGAGCTCCACCCCCGGAGGCAGCTTGAGATCGGAGGCGTGGAGGCTGTCGCCGATCTCCAGGCCGCTCACGTCCACCTCAATGAACTCGGGGATGTTCCGGGGGGAGACCTTCACCAGGATGTCCCGGTGGATCTCCTGGAGCACGCCGCCCGCCCGCACCCCGGCCGGGGTGCCCACGAAGCGGAGGGGCACGTACATCTCCACCGGCTCGTCGGAAAGGACGAAGAAGTCCACGTGCTCGGGGCGCCGACGCCGCTTGTCCAGGTTCACCTGGCGGACCAAGGTGGGCAGGCTCTGGCCGTCGGGAAGCTCCAGGACGATGACGTGGTGGATGGAGGCCTGGCGGAAGACCTTGTCAAACTCCACCAGGTCCACGTAGACCTTCCGGTTCAGGTGCCGGTTGTACATGACCCCAGGCAGCTTGCCCGCCCGCCTGAGGGCCGACGGCTTCTCTCCCTCGCGGTAGTACGCTTTCAAACGGTACTCCATGGCTCCTCCCAAGCCCCCAAGGGGCACACGGAGAAAAGCTTAGCACATGCCGGGGCCAAGGCTAAGTGGCTGCACGTGGATTTCGCAACATGGGTCGCCCGAAATAAGGCTTGGGAAGGTCCTCTTGGGGCCCCCACCGCGGCTTTCGCCGCGGTGGGGTACTTAAGCCCCCCGCCGCGGCGGGGGCCCCAAAGGGCCTCCCCACCCCCTTTGCCCGGCCTAAAAGAGGGGCAGGGGGCGGAGGTCCTGGTCCAGGCGGAGGATCCCCACCACCCGCCCGCGGTGGAGGACGAAGCAGCGGTACTCCCCCTCCACCTCCAGCACCCAGGGGGCCAGGGTGAGCTCCCGCAGGAAAGGAAAGGGCCGCTTGGGCAGGGGCCTCCCCCGGGGCGGCCGCGGGTGGGGCCAAAGCCTTCCCCCCTCCAGGGCCAAAACGAGGAGGGACCGCTCCCGCCCGAGGAGGACGAGGAGGCCCGGCCCCTCCCGGTAGAAGGCCTGGACCTCGAGGCCCTTGAGGACCTCGAGGCAGCGGAAAAGCGCCCGCTCCGCCAGGTGGGCTCCTGACGGAGAAGCCACCGGCCCGTCGGCCTCCCCCTGGCCCAGGACCGCCTGGGCGAGGAGGAGGAGGCCGACGAGCCACCGCATCCTTACCTTAGAACCCCCGTTCGGCGGAGATCAGGGCCAGCGCCGCCTGGGCAAGGAGGAAGGCCCTTCCGGGCTCCTTGTCCAGCCGGGCCTTGGCCTCGGCGATGAGGCTTTGCACCAGGGGGTCCTGCCCCCGGTAGTAGACGCGCTCCTTCTCCGCCCGGTCCACCAGGGCCTGGGCGCGGGAGCCAAGACGGGCGGAAAGGTCCCTGCCCCAGCGGCCCCAGTCTTTAGGGCCATGGCCGTGACGGTAGCCCATGGGGGCCTCGGGCTCCCCTTGAGCGGCCCGGTAGAGGAGGAGAGCGGCCTGGGCCTCCCGGGCCGCCTTGAAGTAGGCCTTGGCCTCGTAGCTCTTCTCCGCCCGGGCCTTGAGCTCCTTGGCCCAGGAGAGGAGCTTCTCCTCCCCCGAGGCCTTCTCGGCCACGGTCTGCAGCCGGGCGAGGGCCGCCGCCGCCCAGGCCGCCTCCCGGTAGTCCACCTGCTGGGCCAGGGAGAGGCCCGCCAAAAGAGCCAGCACGCCGACAACCGCTTTCTTCATCCCGCATCACCTCCCAGGACCCAGGCTAGCCCCCCTCCCCAAAGGGCGCACCGGGGGAAACCTTAAGCGGAGCCAAAGGCAGGTAAAGCCCCACCCCCGCCCCCCCGCGGTTTTCCACGCGGACCCTGCCCCCGTGGGCCCGGGCCACCGCGGCCACCAGGGCGAGGCCGAGCCCCGTCCCCTTGCCCCCGTGGACGAAGGGCTCCAGGACCCGGGGAAGGAGGTCTTCGGGGAACCCGGGGCCCGCGTCCACGAGCCAGACCCAGACCCCTTCCCCTTCCCGGGAAAGCTCCGCCCGCACGGGAAGCCTGCCGTGGCGGCGCGCGTTCTCCAGAACGTTCTCCACCGCGAGGGCCAAAAGCTCGGGGTCGGCCAGGACCCTCCCCTCCCCCTGGACCTCGAGGCCCTGGGCCTCCAGGAAGGCCCGGAGGTCCAAGGGGACCCTCTGGGGCGGAAGGGCCTCGAGGCGGGAGAGGCGGAGAAGCCCCGCGAGGAGGACCTCCATGCGCCCGGCCTCCCGCCAAGCCCCTTCCAGGGCCCGGGGCTCGGGCCTTCGCCGCAGCACCTCCAGGTAGCCCTTGAGGGCGGTGAGGGGAGTGCGGAGCTCGTGGGAGGCGTGGCGGGCGAAGCGCCGGGCCGCCTCCTCCTTCTCGGCAAGCTCGGCGAGGAGCCGCCCCACCCGGGCGAAAAGGGCGTTCAGCGCCGCCACCACCGGCTTCAGCTCGGCCAGGCCCGGGTCGGGGAGGGGGCTCAGGTCCTCGGGCGCCCGGGCCCGCAAGGCCTTCTCCAGGTCCCGGAGGGGACGGAGGGCCCAGGAAAGGGCGAGGGCGGCGAGGAGGAAGACCCCAAGCAAAAGCCCCCCGCCCCAGAGGGCGTAGCGGGCGAGGAGGCGCCGGCCGAGCCCGGAAACCCCTTCCAGGGGCACCGCAAGGCCGTAGGCGAGCCCTCCTTGGGCCAGGGCCACATAGAGCGTCCCCCGAAAGACCCCCTGGTAGACCCCTTCCGCCGCCAAGGCCGCGGGAAGCCCGGGGGGTAAAGGCCAGTCCCCGAGCTGGGTGAAGCGGGCCTCTCCCTCCCGGAGGACAAACCCCACCCCGCCCCCGAAGAGCTGGGCCAGGCGGAAAAGCTCCCGAAGAAGCCGCTCCTCGTCCCGGATCCCCTCCGCCTGGAGGAGGTAAAGCCGGGTGTAGAGGGCCCGCCTCAGGTCCTCGCTCGCGGCCCGCTCCGCCTCCCGGGCGGAAAGCCAGGCCAAGGGGGCAAGGAGGAGGAAAAGGGCGAGGAGGAGGAGGGCGAAGAGCCTAGCCCTCAGGGAGGAAAAGGCGGTAGCCATACCCGCGCACCGTCTGGATGGGGCTGGGCTCCCCCAAGGCCTTCCTCAGGGCGGAGAGGTGGACCTCCAAGGTGGCGGGCTCCACCTCCTCCCCCCAGACCTTCCGCATCAGGGCCTCCTTGGACAGAACCTCCTCCGGGGCCTCGAGGAAGGCCTTCAGGAGGAGGAAGGCCTTGGGGGAGAGGGCGAGGCGCCTTTCCCCGCGGAAGGCCTCCATGCGCCGGGGGTAGAGGCGGAGGTCCTTGTAGGCGAGGACCTCCTCGCGCCTCCGCGCCCGGCGGACCAGGGCCTCGAGGCGGGCCAAAAGCTCCTGGAGGCTGTAGGGCTTCACCAGGTAGTCGTCCGCCCCCTCTCTAAGGCCCTTCACCCGCCACTCCACCCCGTCCAAGGCGGTGAGCATGAGGACGGGGACCTCGGAGCGCTCCCGGATCGCGCGCAAAAGGGAAAACCCGTCTCCCTGGGGCAACAGCACGTCCAAAACCACCACCTCGGCCCAAGAAAGAAGGCCCAAGGCCTCCTCGGGCCGGTCCACGGCCCGCACCTCGTGCCCCTCCAGGGAAAGGCCGAGCTCCAAGGCCTCCCGCACCCCGGGGTCGTCCTCCACCAGAAGCACCCTCACGGCGTCCGCCTCCAAAGGGCCAGGCCCCGCACGGGCGCGTAGACCTCCAAGGGCGGAAGGGCCTCCCCGGTGTCCAGGGAGATCCGGTGGATGCGGCTAGAGCCCCGGCGGGCGGCGTATAGGACCCGGCCCACGGGAAGGAGCTCCACCAGGCTCATCCGGTCCTCCCCCTCCAGAAGGGGCAGGGGGTAGGAGGCGAGAAGCCGCCCCGAGAGGTCCAACACCCGGACCTTGACCGCCTCCACGTCGTAAAGGTAGAGCCGGCCCTCCCCCGCCCCCAGCCCCCCGAGGAGCCTAAGGGCCCCGTCCTCGCGGGAGCGGCGGAAGGCGTAGCGGGAGAGGTACGCCCCCTCGGGGGTGAGGCGCTGCACCTGCCGGTTGCCGTAGTCCAGGACGAAGAGGTGCCCCTCGGCCGCCACCAGGGCCTTGGGGTCTCGGAAGGTGCCCCGCCCAAGCCCCTGGCCCCCGAAGCGGCCCTGGTACCGCCCCGCGAGGTCCAGCCGGCTCACCGTGGCCGTCTCCCCGTCCAAGACGAAGACCTGGTCCTCGAGGACGGCGAGCCCCACGGGGAGGAGGAACTCCCCCGGCTTCATCCCGTAGGGCCCAGTGGAGAGGAGGACCTCCCCTTGAGGGGAGAGGCGGTGGAGGAGCTTCTCCCCGTGCTGGAAGACGGCGACCCAGATCCCCCCCCCAGGATCGGCGGCCACGGCCAAGGGAGGCGAGGGGAACTGCCCCGCCCCCGACCCCACCCCGGAGAGGAGGCGGGCCGGGGTGCCCCCCAGGTCCAAGAGGCGCACCGCCCCCTTCTTCGCCTCCACGGCCACCAGGAGGTACTGGGCCTCGGAAAGCTCGCGCTCCTCCTCCCAGGGGCCCTCGAGGACCCGCACCACCTCGTCCAGGCCCGGCCGCTTGGCGGGGTCCTTCTCCAGCATCCTCAGGACCAGGTCGGAAAGGGCCTGGGGGATCTCGGGCCTGAGCTGCTTGGGGGGCGTGGGCATCTGGAAGATCTGCTGATGGATCACCGTCTCGTACCCCCCGGTGAAGGGGGGCTGGCCGGTGAGGGCCTCGTAGAGGACGATCCCCAGGGAATAGATGTCCGAGCGGTGGTCCAGCTTCTGCCCCTTGGCCTGCTCCGGGCTCATGTACACGGGGGTGCCGATCCGGGCCCCGGTGATGGTGAGGCGGGTGAGCACCCGGCCCGCGGCGATGCCGAAGTCCATGAGGCGCACCCCTCTGGGGTCCACCCCCTCCTCCCTCAAGGCCCCCTTGAGGACCATGATGTTCCCCGGCTTGATGTCCCGGTGGACGATGCCCTGGGCGTGGATGTGCCTCAGGGCGTCCGCCACCCGGGCCAGGATGGCCGCCGCCTGCCTAAGGGAGAGGCGCCTCTCCTCTATGAGCTTGTCCAGCCCCTCCCCGTCCAGAAACTCCATGGCGATGTAGTGGACGCCCTCCACCTGACCGTGGTCGTAGACCTTGACGATGTTGGGGTGGTCCATGCGGGTAAGGACCTCAGCCTCCCGGTGGAAACGGCGCACGAACCTGGGGTCCCCGAGAAAGCGCTCCTGGGGAACCTTCAGGGCCACCAAGCGGCCCGTCTTGCGGTCCTTGGCCTTGTAGACGGTGGCCATCCCCCCGAGGCCCACCTTCTCCAGGATCTCGTACCGCTGGGAGAGGGCCTCCCGCTCGGCCGTGGTCCCCGCCGCGGCGGGGCGCTTTGGGCCTGGGGGCCGCCGCTCGGGCCGCTTCCGCCGCCTCGGGCCCAAGTAGAGGCGGGGCGCAGCGAGGGCCCCGAGCAAGAGGAGCGCCCCGGCGGGCAAGGCCTCCGAGCGGACCCCCAGGGCGTACCCGCTCCCGGCGAGAAGGCCGAGGAGAAGGGCCGAGGCCCAGGCCGGGAGGCGAACGGCCAGGAGGACCGTGAGGAGGACGAGGAGGGCAGCGAGGAGCAGGGCCATCACTCCACCCGCAGGGCCACGGCGGTGACGTTGTCGTCCCCGCCCCGCCGCAAGGCCTCGGCCACCATGGCCTCCAGGCTCGCCTGGAGGTCCCGCCCAAGCCGCCACTCCTCCTCGGGTACGTGCCCGTAGAGCCCGTCGGTCACGAGAAGCACCCCCTCCCCCGGGGCGAGGCGCACCTCCACGAGGTCAAAGCGCGCCTCGGGAAGGCCCAGGGCCCGGGTGAGGACGTTGCGGTAGGGGTGGCGCTCCGCCTCCGTGGGGGTGAGGACCCCCTCCTTCAGACGTTCCGCCACCCAGGAGTGGTCCTCGGTGAGGCGAAAAACCCCGGTGGGGCCGAAGCGGTAGGCCCGGGAGTCGCCGATGTGCCCCACCACCCCCTCCTTGAGCCAGTCGGCGTAGAGGAAGGCGGTGAGGGTGGTGCCCATCCCCCGGCGCTCGGGCCGCCCCGCCTCCCGCTCCACCCGGCGCCGGGCCAGGAGGAAACCCTTCTCCATGACCCGGGCAAGGCCCACGGCGGGGCGGCCGCTCTGGAGGTGCTCCGCGTAGCCCCGGGCCACCTCGGAAAGGGCCTCAATGGCGAGTTTGCTCGCCCACTCCCCGGCCTCGAGGCCCCCCATCCCGTCGGCCACCGCGAGGAGGAGCAAAAGCCCTGCCGGCGTCTCCAGGGGGAGGACCCGGTGGAAGTCCTCGTTGTTCTGGCGGCGGCCCACGTGGGAAACAGCGGCCACGCTCAGCCGGGGAGCGATGCGCATCGGCTCTATTGTATAGGATGGAGCCGTGGACCACCTGGACGACCTGGTGGACCTCTACGAGTACCGGGTGGAGGACCTCCTCCAGGGCCGCACGCCTAAAGGGGGGAAGCAGGCCCTCCTAAGGCTCCGCCAACTCCTCATCCAGTCCCGCCTGCCGGGGCCCTTGGCCAAGCGCTTCCGCCAGGCGGACGCCCGCTTCCGCGCCCAAAGGCGGGCCCTCGCCCCCGAGGCCCAAGCCCCCGTGGAGCTCCCCGCCATCGCCGTGCCCGAGGAGCCCGAGCCCCCGCCTCCGGAGGCGAGCCCCCTGGCCGCCCTAGCCCTCAAGGTGTGGCGGCTCCAGGTGGAGCGGGACGTGAAGGCCCGCCTCGAGGCCCTCCTCGCGGGGAGGCGGGAGGAGCTCCGGCTTATCCACGCCTTCCTGGACAACTTCGCCCTCTACCGGGAGACCCCGGGGTTCAAGAGGGACTTCAACCTCTCCCGCTTCGTCCCCACCCGTCCCATCCCCTCCCTCTCCGACACGCTCATGGACCTGGACGACCCCAAGGTGGCCCAGGCCCTGGTGGTGGACTTCCTGGAGACGGCGCGGGAGCTTCCCAAGCTCCTCCCCCTTCCCCCGGAGGAGACGCGCACCTACGTCCGGCGCTTCCTGAACCGCCTCCTGGAGTGGGAGGGGGCCTACAACCTCCCGCCGAAGCCCGACCTCCCCGCCCTCCGCCGGGCCCTGGAGGAGGCCCGCCGCCTGGGCGCGGGCGAGAAGGAGGTGGCCCAGCTGGAGGAGCGCCTGCGCAAGGCGGCCCAGGAGGCGAGGCGGCGGGAGCTCCTCTTGGAGGAGGAGAAGGGGCGGTTCCGCGTGGCCCTGGAGAAGGTGGTCGCCCTCCTCAGCCTCCTCCCCACCCCCCAGGGGGAGACCCCCTGGCCCAGGGTCCCCGAGCCCGGGCAAGAGGAGGAGGGCCTCCTCACCCTGCGCCTCGCCCCGGGCCCTGTGGTCCTCGGCCCCCTCACCCTCATCCTGAGCCACGCGGAGGGCGCCTGGTACCTGGGCCTCGAGGGGGAGGACCACCCCCTGGAGGACACCCTCGTCCTCCCCTGGGAGGACCTGGAGGTGTGGGCGGTGCGGGAAAACGACCTCCTCCACCTGAGGCTCGAGGCCCGAAGCGGCCTCCGCCTCTACGAGCTTCTGTCCGAGGGAAGGCTCCTCGCCTACCTCCTCCACCCGGGAAAGGACTACGCCTACCTCCGGCTCCTGAGGGGGCTTTCCGCCCGCCTCAAAGGCGAGTTCCAGGCCCAGGCCTTCGGCCCCGCCCTGGCGGAGAAGTACCGCAAAGCGCCGGAAGAGGCCCTCCAGGACTTCGCCCGCAAGGGCCTGGACCTCACCCTCAAGCGCCTGGGCCAGGCCGACCCCCTTCCCCTCCTCCAAGAGGTGGGCCAGGCCCTGGGCCTGGAGGCGGAGGCCCAAACCCTGGGCCAAGCCCTCCGGGAGTACCTGGGCCGCCGCCCCCCCACCCGGGAGACCCTCGGGGGGGAGGTCCACTTCCTGGCCTTGACCCCCGAGCCCCAGGCCCTGAAGGTGGACCAGCACGTCCTCTCCGTGCGCCTGAAGGAGGACGCCGTCTACTTGGGCCAGGCGGGGGAGGTGCCGAGGCGGCTAAAAGACCTCCTGGTCTACCGCCTGGGGGGAAAGGCCCTGGTCCTGGCCCGGGAAGGGCGCCGCCTGGCCTACACCCTCCTCTCGCTCCCTTGACCTGGAGAAAGGCCAAGGTATAATCCCCTCCAAGGAGCAGCGATGCGGGTCTTGCGTCATAAGGCCTTCGCCCGCCTGGTGGCGGCCTATTTGGTCTCCCAAGCGGGGAGCAAGGTCCACCGGGTGGCCCTCCTCGTCCTCGTCTACCTGCTCACGGAAAACGCCCTCTGGGTCTCCCTGGTGCTGGGCACCCAGCTCCTCGGCACCGTGGTCTTCTCCCCCCTGCTTTCCGCCTGGGCCGACACCCAGGACCGGAAGCGGCTTCTGGTCTGGTCGGACCTCCTCAGGGCCCCCCTCGTGGCCCTCATCCCCCTCCTCGGGGCCAAGAGCCTTCCCGCACTCCTCCTCCTCGTCTTCCTCATGGAGCTCCTCCGGGACCTCCACGACCCCATCCAAAACGCCGTGGTTCCCGACCTGGTGCCCGAGGAGGAGGTGGACGAGGCCAACGGCCTCATCCTCCTCGCCGACCGCATCTCCGAGGTCCTCTTCGTGGGGGCGGCCGGGGTTCTGGTGGCCTGGGTGGGCCCCGCCTACGCCTTCTACCTGGACGCCCTCACCTACCTGGCCTCGGGCCTTCTCCTCACCGGCCTTCCCCCCTTGAAGCCCCAGGCCCTGCCCAAGGCGGGGTACCTGGAGCGGGTGAAGGAGGGCCTGGGCCACCTCTTCCGCCAGCCCGCCGTCCGCCGCACCGTGGGCACCCTCTTCGCCGCCGCCGCCTTCGGCTCGGTGGAGACCGCCTTGGGGGTGGTCCTGGCCCTCAAGTGGCTCGGGGTGGGTTCGGCGGGGTTCGGCTTCATGGAGGCGGCCATGGCCCTGGGGGCCATCCTGGGGGGCGTGGGCCTCCCCTACCTCCTGAGGCGGATCCCCCGGGAGCGCCTCTTCCTCCTCGCCCTTCTCCTCTTCGGGGTCTTTGAGGCCTCGGTGGGGCTCTTCCCCGTCTACGCCTGGGTCCTCGCCGCCTTCTTCGTGAGCGGCTTCCTCAACATGGCCTTCATCGTGCCCGCCCGCTCCATCCTCCAGCTCAACACCCCCCAGGAGATGCGGGGGCGGATCTTCGCCGCCTTCAGCGCGGTGATGAACGCCGCCGTCCTCCTCGGCACCATGTGGGGCGGGGCCTTGGAGGAACCCTTGGGCGCCCCCAGGGTCTTCCTCCTCGCAGGGGCCATGGTGGCCCTCGCCGCGGGCTACGCCTTCCTCACCGGGGGCATCCCCGCCCCGAGGCCCAAGGAGGTCTAAGCACCCCGCCGCGGCGGGGGCCCCAAAAGGGAGCTTCCCCAGCCTTGCTTTGGGTAACCCCTGTTGCGAAATAACGCGTGGCCACTTAGGCCTCCCTAAGCCAGCGGGCGGCCTCGAGGGCGTAGTAGGTGAGGATCCCCTGGGCCCCGGCCCGGCGCAGGGCGAAGAGGCTTTCCAGCACGGCCCGCCTCTCGTCCAGCCACCCCTTGAGGGCCGCGGCCTTGAGCATGGCGTACTCCCCGGAGACCTGGTAGGCGAAGAGGGGCTTGGCAAAGCGTCCCTTCAGGGCATGGAGCACGTCCAGGTAAGGCAGGGCGGGCTTCACCATGAGCATGTCCGCCCCTTCCAGGTCGTCCAAGGCCGCCTCCCGAAGGGCGTCCCAGAGGCCCGCCCGGGGGTCCATCTGGTAGCCGGAGCGGTCCCCGAAGCCCGGGGCGCTTTGGGCCGCCTCCCGGAAGGGCCCGTAGAAGGCGGAGGCGTACTTCACCGCGTAGGAGAGGATGGGCACGTGGGCGAACCCTCCCCGGTCCAGGGCCTCCCGGATGGCCCTAACCTGCCCGTCCATCATGGCGCTCGGGGCCACCACGTCCGCCCCCGCCTGGGCCTGGGAGAGGGCGGTCCTGGCGAGGAGGTCCAAGGTGGCGTCGTTGTCCACGTAGAAGCCCAGGGGACCCTCCTTCACCACGCCGCAGTGGCCGTGGTCCGTGTACTCGCAAAGGCAGGTGTCGGCCACGACGAGAAGCTCGGGGAACTCCCGCTTGAGGAGCCGTATGGCCCGCTGCACCACCCCGTCCTCGGCGTAGGCCCCCCTCCCCAGGGGATCCTTGGCCTCCTGGGGCAGGACGCCGAAGAGGATGACCCCGCCGAGGCCCGCCTTCAAGGCCTCCTCCGCCACCCGGGGAAGCCCTGCGAGGGGGTGGCGGAAGACCCCGGGCATGGAGGAAACCTCCTCCTTCTCCCCGCCCTCCTTCACGAAGAGAGGGAGGATGAGGTGCTTTGGGGAAAGCTCCACCTCGGCCACCAGGGGGCGGAGCAGGGGGGACCGAAGCCTCCTTGGGCGCTCCATGCCTTCCACTATACTCAGTAGGGGAGAGACGATGAACTTCCAGAAGCTTCTCAAGGAAGCGCAGAAGGCCCAGAAGAAGGCCGCCGAGGTGCAGGAGCGCCTGGAGCGGATGACCGTGGTGGGCTCGGCCCAGGGGCTCGTGGAGGTGGAGGCGAACGGCCACGGGAGGATCCTCGCCCTGAGGCTCAAGCCCGAGGCCCTCAAGGCCTTCCAGGACGACCCCGAGGGCCTCGAGGACCTCCTTCTGGTGGCCATTCAGGACGCCCAGACCAAGGCCCACGAGCTCTCGGAGAAGGAGATGGCCAAGGAGCTCGGGGGCGTGGGGCAGATGCTGGGGAAGCTCTTTTAGATGCGCTACCCGGAAAGCCTCCTCAAGCTCACCCGGGCCCTCTCCCGCCTCCCCGGCATCGGCCCCAAGACGGCCCAGCGCCTGGCCCTTCACCTCGCCTTCCACAAGGAGGAGGCCGAGGCCCTGGCGGAGGCCCTGGAGGGGCTCAAGCGGGTCCAGGCCTGCCGCGAGTGCGGCAACCTGGCCGAGGGGGAGCTCTGCCCCATCTGCCAGGACGAGGACCGGGACCGCTCCCTCCTCGCCGTGGTGGAGAGCGTGGCCGACCTGTACGCCCTGGAGCGGAGCGGGGAGTTCCGGGGCCTCTACCACGTCCTGGGAGGGGCCTTGAACCCCCTGGAGGGCATCGGCCCCAAGGAGCTCAACCTGGAGGGGCTCTTCCGGCGGCTGGAAGGCGTGGAGGAGGTGGTCCTCGCCACCTCCATGACCGTGGAGGGGGAGGCCACCGCCCTCTACCTCGCCGAGGAGCTGAAGCGGCGGGGGGTGCGGGTGACCCGGCCCGCCTACGGCCTCCCCGTGGGGGGGAGCCTGGAGTACGCCGACGAGGTGACCCTGGGCCGGGCCCTGGAGGGGAGGCGGCCCGTCTAGGGATGCGGATCGGACCCGAGCTTCTCCAAGACCTGCTGGACCGGGTGGAGGGGAGCCTGGCGGCGGCCATCGGCACCCCGGACGGCCTCCTGGTGGAGGGGGTGAGGAAGCGCCCCCTGGACCTCGAGGCCGCCGTGGCGGAGCACGCCGCCTTGTGGCGGCAGGCCCGGGCGGCCTACGCCCGAAGCCTAGGGGCGGAGGAGGTGGGCGAGCTCCTGGTGGGGGGAACGGGCGTGGTAGGCTACCTGAGAAGCATGCGCACCCAGGACCCGGAACCCCTCTTCCTCCTTCTCCTCCTCACCCCAGAGGCCAACCTGGGCCAGGCGCGGCTGGCCGCCCGGCGCCTTCTGGACCGGGCAGGGGGGGTGGTGGCATGGCCTACTTGACGGGCTTGTCGGCCTTGGGCGTGGACCAGGCGGTGTTCACGGGGATGGACGGCCTGGTCATTGAGGCCTTGGGCAAGGGGCCGCCTTCCGCCGAGGCCCTGGCGGCGGAGCTCGCCGCCTTGGCGCGGCGCATGGACCCCCTGGCCCAGGCCCTGGGCGGGAAGGTCCTCCGCTTCACCCTGGCCACGGAGGACCGGGAGGTCCTGGCCGTCCGGGTGGGGGAGTTTCTCCTGGGGGCGGTGGTCCACCGGGGCCTGAACCGCAAGGCCGTGGGACAGGAGCTTTCCCGCATCGCCTTGAGGTTGGAGGAGGCGTGGAGGGAAGGCTGAGGGAGCTCCTCGAGGGCCTTTTGGCGCGGGGCATCCGCGGAGTGGCCCTGCTCCGCCCCGACGGCCTCCTCCTGGAGGCGGTGGGGGAGGCCTCCGGCGCGGCGGAGCGGGCCGCCGCCCTTTTGGGCCTGGGCGTGGCCCTGGCCCAAAGCGAGGGAGAGGAGGTGGCGGAGCTCGTGGTAGAGTACCCCGAGGGCGCCCTCTTCCTGGCCCCCGTGGCCGGCCACCACCTTCTCCTCCTGCTGGAGGACCTCCAGGACCTGGGCCGGGCCCGGGTGACCCTCAAGGGAGCGCGCCCGCGCATTGAGGGAGGCGTTAGCATGAACGAGCTGAAGCTGGACATCCACATTGACAAGGACGTGGCCCAGGGCCGCTACGCCAACCTGGCCCTCATCGCCCACACCAAAAACGAGTTCATCCTGGACTTCGCCCTGCTCCAGCCCCAGGGGGGGGCCCTGGTGGTGAGCCGGATCATCACGAGCCCCCAGCACGCCAAGGCCCTCCTCCGTAGCCTCGCGGAGAACATCGCCCGCTACGAGGAGGCCTTCGGCCCCATCCCCGAGCCCGTGGCGGAAAGCCAGGCCTGAAGCCCCCCGGGAAAACCCTCCTGCCTCCCCCGCCCTACCCGGCGAAGGAGGCAGGCGGTTTTACAGGTTTTCCCGCCACCAGTCCAGGTAGGCCCGAAGCCGGGCCAGGCGGCGGTCGGGCCGCCCCGAGCGGGAAAGTTCGTGGCCTTCCTCGGGCACCCTAAAGAAGCGGGTCTTCACCCCAAGGTGGAAGAGGGCGGTGTACCAGGTCTCCCCCTGGTCTATGGGGCAACGGTGGTCCTCTTCCGAGTGGACCACGAGGGTAGGGGTCCGGACCCGGTGGACCAGGCGGAGGGGGCTCTTCTCCCAAAGGACCTCGGGCCTCTCCCAGGGCTTGGCCCCAAGCTCCAGGTAGGTGAACCGGGGGCCGATGTCGCTCGCCCCGAAGAAGCTCAGCCAGTTGCAGATGCTCCGGTCGGTGACGGCCGCCTTGAAGCGCTCGGGGTAGCGGGCCGTGAGCCAGTTGGTCATGTACCCGCCGTAGCTTCCCCCCGCCACCCCCACCCGCTTGGGGTCTAAGGGGAAGTGGGCCAGGACGTGGTCCAAGAACCCCATGAGGTCCCGCTCGTCCCGCTCCCCCCACTCCCCCTCCAGGAGGGCGAAGTCCTGGCCGTAGCCCGTGGAGCCCCGGGGGTTGGCGAAGGCCACGGCGTAGCCCGCCCGGCGGAAAAGCTGGAATTCCAGCATGGGGGCGGCCCCGAAGGCGGTGTGGGGCCCTCCGTGGATGTAGAGGATCACCGGGTGGGGCCCCTCCCCCTCGGGCAGGAGGACCCACCCCGGGACCCTGTGCCCCTCGGGGCTTGTCCACTCGGTGTAGAGGGGCTCGGCCAGGTCCAAGACCCCGGCGTTGGGGTCAAAGGGGCCCAAGGGGCCCTCGAGCCTGGCCGGGTGGGTGAAGTCCTCCTTGAGGAGGAAAAGCCCCCGCTCCGTGAGGGCGAAGGCGAGGACGCTTCCCCCCTCGGTGAGGGCCTCCGCCCTCCCGTCCAGGCCCACCCGGTAAAGCCGCGCCCTCCCCGCCTCGGTGCGCACCAGGTAGACCCCGTCTTCGCCCCACCTGGGGCCCTGGGGGTGCTGGCCGTAGCGCAGGTCGGAGTTCAGGGAGTTCTGGAGGCTTCCCTCAAAGAGCACCCGGGCCTCGCCCCCCCTAAGGTGGTAAAGCCTCGCCTCCGTGCCCCCGCCCCGCTCAAAGGCGTGCCCCAGGAAGAAAAGCCCCTCCGGGCTCCACTCCAGGGCGAAGATGGGGCCCACGCCCCCGTAGACCTTCTCCAGCCGCCCCTCCCGGAGGAGGAAGAGGGTGTCCCGACCCTCCGCCTGGGCCCGGGCGTCCTCGGGCATGACCAAATAGAGCCCCTCAGGGGCGTAGACCATCTCCTTGGGCGGGGGGTAGCGGTCCAGGAGGAGGCGGGCCTTGCCCTCCTCCAGGGCGTAGAGGGCCACCCTCCCCTCGGGCAGAAGCCCCCTCCCGTCAAACTTGAAGGGCCAGCCCCCGAAGACCCGGGGCTCCCCAGGCCGGGGGGCCTCCTTCAGGGCCAGGAAGGCCACCTCGCCCCCGGGGCCCAGGGCGTAGTCCAGGACCCCGGCGGTCTCCGTGAGGCGCTCCGCCTCGCCCCCCCGGAGGTCCAGGCGGAAAAGCTCCTCCCGCTCCCCCACCCGGCGCAGGAAGTAGAGGAAGGGGGCGCGGTAGCGGGGCCTTCTCGCCTCCTCCTGGGTGAGGAGGCGCAAGGCCCCGTCAAAGAGGGCGACGCGGGAGCGGTAGCGGGGCGGGTCCCCCTCCTGGATCTCCGTGAGGAGGAAGAGGGGAAGGCCCTCGGGGCCTGGGGTGAGGTCGGAGAGGAAGCGGAGCTTCAGCAGGGTTTCGGGCTCCATGCCGCCATCATACTGACCGGTCATTCGCCCGCAAAGCCCCCTGGGGGGCATCGGGTAAGCTTTCCCCATGGACCGGGACGAGCTCGTGCGCTACCTGGACGCCTACCTGAGGATCCGGGACTTCCCCCAGGACCCCTCCCTGAACGGCCTCCAGGTGGAGGGGAAGAGGACCGTGTGCAAGGTGGGGGCGGCGGTGGACGCCGGGGAGGCCATCTTCCGGAAGGCCCTGGAAGAGGGGGTGGACTTCCTCCTCGTCCACCACGGCCTCTTCTGGGGAAAGCCCTTCCCCATCGTGGGCCACCACAAGCGCCGCCTGGAGCTCCTCTTCCAAGGGGGGATCAACCTCTATGCCGCCCACCTGCCCCTGGACGCCCACGAGGAGGTGGGGAACAACTTCGTCCTGGCCCGGGAGCTCGGGCTTGTGGACCTCACGCCCTGGGACGTTGGGGTAAAGGGGCGCTTCCCCGTGCCCACCCCCCTCCTGCAGGTGGCCGACCGCCTGGGCCAGCTCACGGGCATGCAGCCCCTAGTGCACCAAGGAGGCCTGGACCACGTGGAGACGGCGATCCTCGTCTCGGGCTCGGGAACGGGCCTCCTCCCCAAGGTGGACGCCGACCTCTTCATCACCGGGGAGCCCAAGCACAGCGTCTTTCACGAGACCTTTGAGCGGGGGCTCAACGTCATTTACGCGGGGCACTACGACACGGAGACCTTCGGGGTGAAGGCCCTCGCCGCCCACCTCGAGGCCCGCTTCGGCCTCCCCTGGGTCTTCCTGGACCACCCCACGGGGCTCTGATGGAAGGGCTCTTCCTTACCCTGGAGGGCCTGGACGGGAGCGGCAAGACCACCCAGGCGGCCCTCCTCGCCCGCTTCCTCGAGGAACGGGGGCTCAGGGTGCGCCTCACCCGGGAGCCCGGGGAGGGGTTAAAGGGGGTGAGGGGCTTGCTGGAGGAAGAGCTTTCCCCGGAAGCGGAGTACCTCCTCTTCAGCGCCGACCGGGCGGAGCACGTGCGCAAAACCATCCTCCCCGCCCTCAGGGAGGGGGCCTGCGTGGTCTCGGACCGCTATTTGGACTCCAGCCTGGCCTACCAGGGCTATGGCCGGGGGCTTCCCCTTCCCTGGCTCCAAGAGGTGGCCGAGAGGGCCACCTTAGGCCTCAAGCCCCACCTCACCTTCCTCCTGGACCTCCCCCCCGAGGTGGCCCTCAGGCGGGCGAAGGGCAAGGACCGCATGGAGAAGGCCGGGCTCGCCTTCTTCCAAAGGGTGCGGGAAGGGTACCTCCACCTCGCCCGCTCGGAGCCTGAGCGCTTCGTGGTCCTGGACGCCACGAGGAGCGTGGAGGAAGTGCAGGAGGAGATCCGGGCCCGCCTTAAAGCCTTCCTGCCATAATGGACCCATGCGCTTCTTCGCCCTCCTCGGCCTCCTGGGCCTCCTCGCCCTGGCCCAGGGGCTCACCTTCCCCAAGAGCACCCTCTACGTGGAGGGAAACGGCAAGCGCCACTTCCTCAAGGTGGAGGTGGCCGACACCCCGGAGCGCTGGGCCCGGGGCCTCATGTTCCGGGAGCGCCTCGGCGAGGACGAGGGCATGGTCTTCCTCTTCCCCGAGCCCACGGCGGGCGGGTTCTGGATGAAAAACACCCTCATCCCCCTTTCCATCGCCTTCTTTGACCGGCAAGGCGTTATCCTGCGCATCCTGGACATGGAGCCCTGCCGGGCCGACCCCTGCCCCGTCTACTACCCGGGCGTGGTCTACCAAGGGGCCCTGGAGGTGAACCAGGGCTGGTTCCGCCGCCGCGGCCTCGCCGAGGGAGCCCGGGTCGGGGGGGAGGCCCTGAAGCGCTGGCCCCAGCGGTGAAACGAAGCAAGTGGAGCGGAACCCCTTCCTCCCCCTTTTGGCCTTCGCCCTCCTCGTCCTCCTCTCCGTCCTCTCCTTTATGGGCTACCTGCTCGCGGCGCGGCGCCTCCAGGCCCCCCCTCCGGCCGAGGCCCTCACCGTCCTCACCCGGGAAGGCCCCCACACCCTCCGGGGACGGGTGGCCCGGACCCCGGAGGCCTGGCGACGGGGCCTCGGCCTGCGGGAGGAGGGCTTGGAAGCCCTCCTCTACCTCTTCCCCGAGGCCACGGACGCCCCCTTCAGCGCCGAGGGCTACCGCTTTCCCGTGGTGGTGGCCTTCCTGGACGGAACCCTACGGGTGCTCCAGGTGAAGCGGCTAAGCCCGGGGGAAGTCTACGCCCCCGGGACCGCCTACCGGGGCGTGCTGGAGGTGCGGGAAGGACTCCTCCCCCTCGCCCCGGGGGACCAGGTGGTGCCCTGAACACCCCCTCCCGGAACGGGGCCGCCTCAAAGCTCCCCCGCGCCGGTCGGGCGAAGGAAAGAGGGGATCAGTCCTCCTTGTCCTTGGTGTCCGAACCCTCTTCCTTCTTGGCGCCGGAGTCCTTCTTGGCGTAGTCCTTCACGTGCCAGCCCGAGCCCTTGAAGATGATGGCGGGCGGGGTGATGACCCGCTTCAAGGGCTCCCCCGTCTCGGGGTGGGCCTTGAGGGGTTCGTCGTGGAAGCCCTGCTCAAACTCGTAGTAGTTGCCCGTTTCCAAGCCCTTGTAGACGTAGATCGGCATACCCTTCCCTCCCCAATGGGATTTTGACGCTTAGCCTCCTTGAGTGTCAAGGGGCGGGCGTGGTACCCTCCCCCCGTGACCAAGGCCGAGCTCCGCCGCAGGGCCCGGGCCGCCTGGCGGGGGCTGGACCTTAAGGCCCTCTCCCGGTCCGTGGGGGCCGCCCTCCTCCCTTGGCTACGGGAGCGGGGCTTCCGGCACATCCTCCTCTACCACCCCCTGCCCCACGAGCTCAACCTGCTGCCCCTGGTGGAGGCCTACCCCGCCCGCTACTACCTGCCCAAGGTGGCGGGGAAAGGGCTCACCGTCCACCCCTTCGGCCCCCTCGCCCCCGGGCCCTTCGGCCTCCTCGAGCCCACCACCCCGCCGGAAGACCCCCTGGTCCTGGACCTGGTGGTGGTGCCGGGCCTGGCCTTTGACCGGGAGGGGTACCGACTGGGGCACGGCCAGGGGTTCTACGACCGCTTCCTCAAGGAGGTGCGGGCCGCCACCGTGGGCGTGGTGCCCCAGGCCCTCCTCTTCCCCGCCCTCCCCCGGGACCCCTGGGACGTGCCCGTGGACCACCTGGCCACGGAGGCGGGGGTGGAGGCGGTCAAACGCCCGGCCAAGGACCCCGGGAGCCTGCTAGACTAGGCCCCATGCGCGGGGCCCTTTTGGACCGCGATGGGGTCCTCCTCCTCCTGGACGAGAAGGCCCTTTACCGGAAGGCCGTGGAGCTTGCGGCGCGGGGCGCCGGGCTGGAGCGGAGCCTGGCCGCCTTGGCCCGCGCGGTGCGGGCCTTGAACGAGGCCGTGCGGGGGCTTGCGGTGCGGACCCTGGAGGAGGAGGAGGCCCTCTGGCGGTCCCTGGTCCTCGAGGTGGCCCAGGAGCTCCGGGTGCCGCCCGAAGAGCTTCTCCCCTGGAGGTACTACCGTTTCATGCGGCCCGCCCCCGGGGCCGAGGGCCTACTGCGCAGGCTCAAGGCCCGGGGCCTCAAGGTGGGTGTCCTCTCCAACACCCTGCCAAGCCTCCAGGAAAGCCTGGCCCACCACGGCCTCGCCCGGTACGTGGACGGCTTCTTCGCCTCCTGCGCTCTCGGGGTGGCCAAGCCCGACCCCCGGGCCTTCCTCCTCGCCCTGGAGGGCCTGGGCCTCGCCCCTGAGGAGACCCTCTACCTGGACGACGACCCCGAGAACGTGGAAACTGCCCGGAGGCTCGGCCTCCGGGCGGAGGTCTACACCCCCCTTTGGGCGCCGGGACGTCGGGCTTAGAGCACGGGAAGCTCCGCCACCGTGTCCACGGCGAGGCCGGGCGTGCCCTGGCGGAAGACCGCCAGGCGGGCCACCACGTGCCCCCCCGCCCGGAGAACCATCTTCTCCATGGCCTTCATGGTCTCCCCGCTCGCCACCACATCCGAGACCAGAACCACCCTCTGGTTGAGAAGCTTTTCCGCGAAGCGCCGGTCCAGCCAAAGCACCTCCCCCACCCCGAGGGTCAGGGTCTGGACCTCCTGGATGATGGGGTCCTCCATGTAGGGGCGGCGGCGCCTGCGGGCCACCACGTAGGGCAGGCCCAGCGCCTCCGCCAGGACGTGGGTGAGGGGGATGGGGCTCGTCTCCGTGGTGAAGAGGATCTCCGCCTCCTCGGGCACCAAAGGCCTCAAGGCCTCGGCCGCGGCCCGGGTGAACTCCGGGTCCCCCAGGAACTCCACCAGGGGGATGCGCCTCCCCGGAAGGGGCTCAATGAGGGGCACGTGCCGCGTCACGCCGCCTACGGTGATGGGGTAGGTCTCCATAGGGTCCTCCTACTCCGGCTTGAAGAGGGGAAGGTGGCCGAGGGCCACGACGTCCTGGCGGGGGGTGCCCTCGGTGAAGACGGCAAGCACCGCCACCACTTCCCCCCCCACGCTCTCAATGAGCTCCCTGAGGCCCGCCAGGGTGGAGCCGGTGGAGACCACGTCGTCCACGATGGCCACCTTCTTGCCCCGAACCCGGGGGATGTCGGCCCCGTCCAGGACCAGAAGCTGGGGCTTCCCCGTGGTGATGGAGAGCACCTGGCGGCTCACGGGGTTGATCATGTAGGGCTTCTCCGTCTTGCGGGCCACCACGTAGGGCTTGCCCGTGATGCGGGAGAGGGCGTGGGCCAGGGGGACAGCCTTGACCTCGGGGGTGACCAGGACCTCCGCCTCCGGAGGAAGCCGCTTGGCCAGCTCCTCCGCGGCGGCCTCGGTGAGCTCGGTGTCCCCCAAGAGGTTGAGCAGGGCCACGGCGACACCTGGCCCCACCTGGACGATGGGAAGCTCCCGCTTGACCCCGGCGATCTCCACAGGGTAGGTCCTCACGGGCCCAGTCTATACTGAGGGCATGCTGCACGCCAAGATTGAAACCCTGGGCGTGGACCCCCAGAACGGCAGCGTGGTGGTCCTGCTCAGGACGGAAAACGACAAGCTCCTCCCCATCGTCATCGGCCCCCTCGAGGCCCACCACATCGTGGTGGCCCTCCAGGGGGAAAAACCCCCAAGACCCCTCACCCCTGACCTCCTCCTCTCGGTGATGGAGATGCTCCAGGCCAAGCTCAAGCGGGTGGAGATCATTGACCTCAAAGAGGGCACCTTCTACGCCCGCCTCATCCTGGAGCACCGGGGGATTGAGCTGGAGGTGGACGCCCGCCCCTCCGACGCCATGGCCCTGGCCCTCCGGGCGGGGGCGCCCATCCTGGTGGCGGAGGAGGTGGTGGAGAAGGCCGGGGTGGAAGAGGCGAGCCTCAAGCCCCACGGGGCCGCGGAGGCCTAGGCCTTGCGCCTCCTCGCCCTGGCCCTCTTTCTCTCCCTCGCCCTGGGCCAGCGGCTTGCGGTCCTCGGGGACTGGGGGCAGGACACCCCGGGGCGGGCCCAGGTGGCGGCCCTCCTCCGGAAGGAGCACGCCCAAAGCCCCCTCACCGCTCTCCTCACCACCGGGGACAACTTCTATCCCAAGGGGCAGGTGGTGGAGCGCTTCCTGCAGGACCTCCCCCCCGTCCCCCTCTACCCCGCCTTCGGCAACCACGACGCCCCGAACCTCGAGGCCCAGCTCCGCCGCTTCGGCCTGGAGAGGCCCCACTACCGGGTCCGCTTCGGCGGCCTCGAGGTCTTCGTCCTCTACACGGAAGGCGACCTCAGGGCCCAGAGGGCCTGGCTGGAGGAGGCCCTCAAAACCTCCCGGGCCCCCTGGAAGCTTTTGGTCCTCCACCGCCCCCTCTACTCCTCGGGGCTCCACGGGGGAAGCCCCCTCTTGAGGGGCCTCTTAGAACCCCTCCTCCGCCGCCACGGGGTAGCCCTGGTCCTCGCGGGCCACGACCACCACTACGAGCGCCTGGAGGTCCAGGGCCTCCTCCACGTGGTGACGGGAGGCGGAGGCGCGGGCCTCTACCCCACCCGTCCTCCCCTCCCCTGGAGCCGGGCCCTGGCCGTGGCCCACCACGCCCTCTTCCTGGAGGTGGGGCGGGAGGGCCTTTTGGGCTACGCCCTAGACCCCGCGGGGAGGGTCCTGGACCGCTTCCTCATCCCCAGCCGCCCATGACGTGCACGTGGACGTGGAAGACCTCCTGCCCCCCCTTCTCCCCCACGTTCACCTGGACCCGGTAGCCCTGAAGGCCCAAGCCCCGCGCCACCCGGTTCGCGGTGCGGAAGAGGGCCCCGAGCTTCCGCTCCCCTTCCTCGGTGTCGGGGTAGTCGGAGAGCTTCTCCACGTGCTCCTTCGGCACCACCAGGACGTGCACCGGGGCCTTGGGCCTGATGTCGTGGAAGGCCACGAAGCCCTCGTCCTCGTAGACCTTTCTGGAGGGGAGTTCCCCGGCGATGATGCGGCAGAAGACGCACTCCATGGGAAACATCCTACCGCACGGGAAGCTCCAGGGGCCCCTTCACCCCTTCCACCCGGCCCAAAAGGACGTACCCCTCCACCCCCAGGACCCGGGCCCAGACCGTCTCCCCGGGGCGGGCCTCGCCCTGGAGGCGGGCCTCGTAGTAGTCGGGGGTGTGGCCCAGGGCCTCGCCCCCCTGGACCCTTTCCACCAGGACCTCCACCCGCTCCCCGAGCCTGGGGCGAATCCGCTCCTCCGCCAGGCGCTGGGCCAGGGCGATGAGCTCCTTGGTGCGCCGCTTCCGCACCTCCGGGGGGACCTGGGGCATGGAGGCCGCCCGGGTCTTGGGCCTCGGGGTGTAGGTGAAGGCGTGGACCCGGGTGGGCCTGAGCTCCTCCAGGAAGGCCAGGGTCTCCCGGTGCTCCTCCTCCGTCTCCGTGGGCAGGCCGGCGATGACGTCGGTGGTGAGGGCGAAGCCGGGGATGAGGTCGTAGGCCCGCTGCACCAACTCCCGGTAGTAGGCCTTATCGTAGCGGCGGCCCATGAGCCTAAGGAGCCGGTCCGAGCCCGTCTGCAAGGAGAGGTGGAGGTGGGGCCTGACCTCGGGGGCGTAGCGGCCGATCACCCTAAGGAGGTCCTCCCCCGTGTCCTCGGGCTCTATGGAGGAAAGCCGCACCTTGGCCCCCAGGTGGTAGAGGTCCTCCACGAGCCCGGCCAGGCCCCGGGGGTGCCCCTTGTAGCTCCCGAGGCGCACCCCGGTGAGGACGATCTCCTTGATGCCCATGCGGAGGAGGGCCTCGGCCTCGGCCAGGGCTTCCCGGTGGTCCCGGTGGCGCTCCTTGCCCCTTAGCCTCGGGATGATGCAGTAGGCGCAGCCCGCCTGGCACCCGTCCTGGACCTTGAGGAAGGCCCGTACCCGGCTATTCAAAAGCCCCCTCTCCCCCGCCCCCCAGAACTCGTTGGGCGGGGTGGTGATGGGGTCAGAGGGAAGGCCGAAGCGCTCCAGGATCACCCGGGGAAGCTCGGCCTTCCGGGCGTTGGGGACCACCGCGTCCGCCCCGAGCTCCTTTAGGACCTCAGGGGCGAGCTCGGCGTAGCACCCCGTGACCACGATGAAGGCCTGGGGGTTGTACCGCCTCGCCCGGCGCACCTCCTTGCGGGTGTCCGCCTCCGCCGTGGTGGTGACGGCGCAGGAGTTGATGACCACGAGGTCCGCCCCCCCGGCCTCCAGGGGCACCACCTCCGGCTCCAGGGCCTTGAGGAAGCCCAGAAGGGCCTCGGTCTCCACCTGGTTGACCTTGCACCCCAGGGTACGGAAGGCGGCGCGCATCCTTCTGATTTTGCGCCGGGGAGAAGGCCCCGTCAAGGACGGAGGCCGTATAATCGGCAACCGTGCTGGTCGTGCCCGCCCGCCTCCACCGCTGGCCTCCCGAAGTGCGGGACCTCTTCGGCCGGGAAGGCCCCCTGGTCCTGGAGATCGGCTTTGGCGACGGCCGCTTCACGGCGGAGCTCGCCCGGTCGCGCCCCAATTGGCTCGTCCTCGGGGCCGAGGTCTCGGCGGCCAGCGTCCTCCGGGCCCTTCGCCGCATGCGCCGCGAGGGCCTCGCCAACGTCCGCCTCTACCACGGCCAGGGCCCCTTCGCCCTTCGGAACCTGGTTTTGCCGGGGACCCTGGACCAGGTCATCGTCAACTTCCCCGACCCCTGGCCCAAGAAGCGGCACCAGGAGCGGCGCCTCCTGCGGGAGGCCTTCTTCCGCAGGCTCTCCACCCGCCTGAAGCCCGGGGGAAGCCTCCTCCTCACCACGGACCACGAGGAGTACTTCCGCTTCGCCCTGGAGGAGGCGGAGCGGACCGGGCTCTACCGGGTGGAGGTCCGGCCGCCCCCCGAGGCCCACCTCCGCACCAAGTACGCCCTAAAGTGGAAGGAGGCGGGGCGGACCTTCTTCCACGCCGTCTTCACCAAGCTCCGCGAAGACCCCGCCCCCTGGCCCCCCTCAAGGAGGTACGACGTGGCCCACGCCCTGCTTTCCGGCGAGCTGCCCCAAGACCTGGCCCTGGAGAAGACCCCCGTGCGCCTGAAGGAAGGGGTCGCCGTCTTCCTGGAGGTGGCCCGGGGCAAGGAGGGGTTTTACGTCCTCACCCACGTGGAGGAGGAGGACCTGACCCAGGACCTGCTCCTCGAGGTCCGCAAGAGCGCCCGGGGGGTCTACGCCGGGGTGAGCCGCTTCGGCAGCCCCCTCATCACCGAGGCCGTCAAGGGAGCAGTGCGGGCCCTGGTGGAACGGCTCAAGGCCCACGGGCTGGAGGTGGTCCAGGACCACACCTGAGGCCGGGTAAGATAAGCCCATGGACCTGCCTCCCCGCACCGGCTCCCTCAAGTGGGGCACCTACCCCGAGGACGTCCTCCCCCTCTGGGTGGCGGACATGGACTTCCCCCCGGCCGAGGCGATCCAGCAAGCCCTCGCCGAACGGGCCCAAGGCTTTCTCGGCTACCCGCCCCGGGAGGGGGACCGGGAGCTCAGGGAGCTGATCCTGGAGGCCCTGGGCCTCGAGGCGGAGCTCGCCTTCATGCCCGGGGTGGTGGTGGGGCTCTACGCCGCCGTGGCCGCCTTCACCGCCCCGGGCCAGGGGGTCCTCACCCAGGTCCCCATCTACCCGCCCTTCCTCGCCGCCATCCGGGACCAGCGCCGCACCGTCCTCGCCAACCCCTTGCGGGAGACCCCGGAAGGCTACCGGCTGGACCTCGCGGGGCTGGAGCGTCTGGCCTTCGCCACCCGTCTCCTCCTCTTCTGCCACCCCCACAACCCCACGGGCCGGGTCTTCGGCGAGGAGGAGCTCGCCGCCCTGGCCCAGATCGCCCGCAGGCACGACCTCATCGTGGTCTCCGACGAGCTCCACGCCCCCCTCACCTACGAGAAGCCCCACGTCCCCCTGGCCCGCTTCCTCCCGGAAAGGACCCTCACCCTGGTGGGCCCGGGGAAGGCCTACAACTTGGCGGGGCTGCCCATCGGGGCGGTCCTCGGCCCCAAGCCCTTGGTGGAGGCCGTGAAGCGCCACCTGCCCCACGTCTTCCCCAACGTCCTGGCCATGGCCGCCTGGAAGGCGGCCCTGAAGGAAGGGGGGCCCTGGCTGAAGGCCACCCTGGAGCGGCTTCGGGCCAACCGGGACCGGGTGGCGGCCTGGGCCAAGGCGCGGGGGCTCGGCCACCACCCGCCGGAGGGAACCTACCTGGCCTGGATCCAGACCCCCTTCCCCAAGGCCGCCGCGTACTTCCTGGAGCGGGCCCGGGTGGCCCTGAACCCGGGGGAAAGCTTCGGCCGGGGGTACGACACCTACGTCCGGCTCAACTTCGCCACCTACCCCGAGGTGCTGGAAGAGGCCCTAAGGCGGCTGGACGGGGCCCTAAAGTAAGCCCCCCTGGGAGAACCCAGGGGGGTTAAGGCCTCACGCCCTTACTGGACCACCTCAATGGGGATCCGCTTGGCCCGGGCCTCGGCCACCTTGGGGAGGGTGAGCCGGAGGATGCCGTGGCGGAACTCCGCCTTGGCCTCGTCCGTCTTCACCTCCACGGGCAGGGTGAAGGTGCGCACAAAGGAGCCGTGGGGGATCTCCTGGAGGTAGTAGCGGCGGGCCTTGGCGTCCTCCTGGGGCTTCACCTGGCCCCGGACGGTGAGCTTGGTGCCCTCGAGGCTCACCTCCAAGTCCTCAGGGGTCATCCCGGGCACGGCCATCTCCAGGACCAGGGCCTCGTCCGTCTCGTAGAGGTCCGCCGGGGCCACGTAGGCGGGGGCGAGGGGCCGGGCGAACTCGCCCATCACCTCCTCAAAGAGCCGGTTGGCCTCCTCCAGGAGGGAAAGGGGTCCCCAGGTCCGGAAGGGGGTGATTTCCGTGGGGCGTGCGTCCCTACGCACCAGGGCCATATCTATCACCTCCAGTTACGCTTATAACACCTGCGCAGTTCTTTGTCAAGTCCCCTTACTCTTTCCCACTTACCCATGCGTCCCCTATAATCAGGCCCATGGACCTGCCTAGGGACGCGGTCCTGGTGGACACCCGCCCCCGCCCCGCCTACGAGGCGGGCCACCTCCCCGGGGCCCGGCACCTGGACCTCTCCGCCCCCAAGCTCCGCCTGCGGGAGGAGGCGGAGCTTAAGGCCCTGGAAGGCGGACTCACGGAGCTCTTCCAGACCCTGGGCCTAAAAAACCCCGTGGTCCTCTACGACGAAGGGCTCACGAGCCGCCTCTGCCGCACCGCCTTCTTTCTGGGCCTGGGCGGCCTCGAGGTCCAGCTTTGGACCGAGGGCTGGGAGCCCTACGCCACGGAGAAGGAGGAGCCCAAGCCCGAGCGCACCGAAGTGGTGGCCAAGCTCCGGCGGGACTGGCTCCTCACCGCCGATGAGGCCGCCCGCCACCCCCTTCTTTTGGACGTGCGGAGCCCCGAGGAGTTCCGGGGGGAGGTCCACCCCCCCTGCTGCCCCCGGGGCGGGCGCATCCCCGGGAGCAAAAACGCTCCCCTGGAGCTCTTCTTAAGCCCGGAGGGGCTTCTTGAAAGGCTCGGGCTTCGGCCGGGGCAGGAGGTGGGGGTCTACTGCCACTCCGGGGCCCGGAGCGCCGTGGCCTTCTTCGTCTTGAGGAGCCTCGGGGTCCGGGCCCGGAACTACCTCGGCTCCATGCACGAGTGGCTCCAGGAGGGCCTGCCCACCGAGCCATGAGGGTCTTTCCCGTCACCCTAGGCCCCCTGCAGGAAAACGCCTACCTGGTGGAGACGGGGGAAGGCCCGGTCCTCATTGACCCCGGGGACGAGCCGGAAAAGCTCTTGACCCTCTTCCAAAACACGGGCCTCACCCCCCGGGCCATCCTCCTCACCCACGCCCACTTTGACCACGTGGGGGCCGTGGCCCCCCTGGTGGAGGCCCTGGACCTCCCCGTTTACCTCCACCCCCTGGACCTCCCCCTGTACGAAAGGGCGGACCTCGCCGCCCAGGCCTGGGGCTTCGCCATCCCCAAGCCCCCCCTCCCCGTGCGCCCCCTGGAGGAGGGCATGGCCCTTTTCGGCTTCCAAGTCCTCCACCTTCCCGGTCACAGCCCCGGCCACGTGGCCTTCTACGACCCCGAAGGAGCCCAGGTCTTCTCCGGGGACCTCCTCTTCCGGGGAAGCGTCGGCCGCTACGACCTCCCCGGGGCCGACCCCAAGGCGCTTTTCGCCTCCCTAAAGAGGCTCCTTTCCCTTCCCCCGGAAACCCGGGTCCACCCGGGGCACGGGCCCGGGACCACCCTGGGCCTCGAGGCCCGGACGAACCCCTTTCTCACGGGGTTAGAATGGGAGGCGTGAACGGGGCGGAGGCACTGAAGGCGCTCTACGCGCTCCAGGAAAAGGACCTGGAAATAGACCGGCTCCGGACCGAGGCGGAGAGCCTGCCCGAGGAGCTCGTGGCCCTCCAGGGCCAGGTGGAAGCCCTGGAGGAAAGGCTCACGAACCTCCTGGAGCGGCGGGCAGAGCTGGAGCGGGAGTACAACCGCCACAGCCTGGACATTGAGGACCTGAGCGCCAAGGAGAAGCAGGCGGAGGAGGAGCAAAAGCGGGCCCAAAGCGCCAGGGAGCAGACCCAGTACGAGAACCGCATCCAGCAGATCAAGGACCGGATCCGGGAACTCCTAGAACTCTCCACCCCCATCATGGAGGCCATGGAGAACCTGGAGGCGGAGATCGCCCAGGTGGAGGAGGAGCTCGCCGCGCTCAAGCCCAGGCTCCAGGAGCTCCTCGAGGCCAACCGGGCCCGGGTGGCGGAACTGGAGGCCGCCATCGCCGCCAAGGTGGAGGAGCGAACCGCCATGGCGGCGGCGATCCCCGCCCAGATCCTCAAGGAGTACGAGGCCATCCGCAGGGCCCGTCGGGGCACCGGGGTGGCCCGGATGGCGGTCCAGGGCCAGGTCTACCGCTGCGAGGGATGCAACGTGGTCCTACCCACCCACGTGGCCCAGAAGGTGGTTCAGGGGCAGCTCACCCGCTGCCCCTCCTGCGGCCGCCTCCTCTGGAAGGGGGAGTAGCCCCTAGACCAGGCGGGCCGTAAGGAGGATCTCCTTTACCCCCGCCAGGGCCCGGGACACGGGGCAGCCTTCCTTGGCGGCCTCGGCGATCTCCAGGAACTTCTCCGGGGGGATCCCCGGCACCTCCGCCTCGGTCAGAAGCTCAATCCGGGTGAGGGTGGGCTTCCCGTCCACCATCTCCAGGTGGACCCTGGCCTCGGTGGAAACCCGCTTCGGGGGAAAGCCCTCCCGCTCCAGGCTGGCCGCCAGGGCCATGGAGAAGCACCCCGCGTGGGCCGCGGCGATGAGCTCCTCGGGGTTCGTCCCCTCCCCTTCTTCAAACCGGGAGGGGTAGGAGTAAGGCCCCTGGAAGGCCTGGCTTTGCAGCTCCATAACCCCCTTCCCCTGCCTAAGGCCGCCCTCCCATACCGCCTTTGCTTTCCGAACCGGCATAGAACCTCCCTTGCTCAAAAGGCTACCCCATGCCCGGAAGCGCTTTGGGCATGGGGACACAAACCCTTGGGCCCTTTAAGTACCCCACCGCGGCTTTCGCCGCGGTGGGGGCCCCAAGAGGACCTTCCCAAGCCTTGGCGACCCATGTTGCGAAATCAACGTGCAGCCACTTAGCCCCCGCCCCCCACGGCGCTGGCGATGTGGCCGTAGTAGGCCGTAAAGCCGGTGAGGAAGGCCCCCAGGGCCATCAGGGCCAGGACCAGGGCCCCGAGGTAGGCCCAGGTGCGCCGGGCCTCGGGGCGGCTATAGGCGTAGAAGAGGATCCCAAGGCTGGCAAGGCCCGCCGCCCCCCACATGAGGGCGGTGAGGGGAGGGTTGCGGGTGAGGCCGAAGTCCAAAACCGCCCGCGCCCCCTAGAGGAGGTAAAGCCCTAGGAAGGCGGAGGGCCAGGCCAGGGCCTTAAGCTCCAGGCCCTGGTAGAGGTAAAAGCCGGCGAGGACCATCATGAAGGCGAAAAGCCCCGTGGCCACCCCGAAGAGCTCGGTGTACTGGGGCACCGGACGGCCCGCCCAGTTGGTCCAGTAGAGCTGGGCCACCGCCCCCAGGGAGAAGACCCCCAGGGTGAAGAAGAGGGGGCCATAAAGCCGCCCCAGGGCCCTCTCGTCCCCACCCCGGGCCACGGCGAGCAAGTAGGCCACCCCCGAGACCCCGGCCGCCGTGACCAGGCCTAGAACAAAGACCAGCGGGTTGTAGCTTCCCATACCCCATCACCTCCTAAACTCAGGGTAGCTCTATCCCCCCATGGCAAATGTCCCCCTTAGGATGGAAAGGTGCTCTTCCTCTTCGTGGACGGCCTGGGCGTGGGAGGGGCCTTGGCGGACCTCTTCCCCTTCCTCCTCACCCTCGCCCCCACCCCCTTGGACGCCACCTTGGGGGTGGAGGGCCTGCCCCAGTCGGGCACGGGGCAGACCGCCCTCCTCACCGGGGAAAACGCCGCCAGGCTCCTCGGCCACCACCAGGGCCCCTTCCCAAGCCCGAGGCTTCGGCCCCTCCTGGCGCAAAGCCTCTACGCCTGGGCCAAGGGGAAGGGCCTCAAGGTCCTCCACGCCAACGGCTACCGCCCGGACTACCTCAGGCGGGCCACGGAGGGGAAAAGGCTCCTCCTTTCCGCCTTCGCCCAGGCGGCCCGCCTCG
The DNA here is from genome assembly GCF_019974155.1 of Thermus thermophilus. Classification (NCBI taxonomy): domain Bacteria; kingdom Thermotogati; phylum Deinococcota; class Deinococci; order Thermales; family Thermaceae; genus Thermus; species Thermus thermophilus. The sequence goes on along the minus strand of NZ_AP025158.1, from coordinate 274,216 downwards.
CGGGCCTTCCCCTCCTCCCCTTGGGCCACCCCCTGGCCCTTCCCCCCGGCTTCTGGGAGGACCCCTACGGGACGGGGGCCAAGGCGGCGGCCTTAGCCCGGGCCTTTGACCTCGTGGTCTTGGAGTACTGGGCCCTGGACCTCGCCGCCCACCGCCACCCCGAAAGCCTTCGCGAGCGCTTCCGGGAGCTCACCCTTTTCCTCCAGGGCTTCCTCGCCGAAGGCGGCGTCCTCCTCCTGGCCTCGGACCACGGCAACGCCGAGGAGCCCTGGCACCCCCGCCACACCCTAAACCCCGTCCCCCTGGTCTACACCGGGGAGGCCCCTCCCCCACCGGAAGACCTCACGGGCGTCTTCCCCTGGTTGCGAACGATTATCACTTCTAAAACCAATAAATCCGACCGGAATACTTGACATTTCCCCCACCCCGGGGTACCCTCCTTCCCGGGAGGCGCGCCTCCCGAAGAGAACGGAGGTACCCATGGTGAAGCGTTACCTTTTGACCCTCGCGGCTTTCGCGGCCCTAGGCGCCCTTGCCCAAAGCCCCACGCTCACCATCTACTCGGGGCGGGGGCAGAGCCTGGTGGAACCCTTGGTCAAGCGGTTTGAGGCGGAGACTGGGATCCGGGTACAGGTGCGCTACAGCACCGACGCCCAGATCCTCGCCGCCCTCCAGGAGGAGGGAAACCGCTCCCCGGCGGACGTGCTTTGGCTCAACACCTCCGGGGCCCTGGGCCAGGCGGCGGCCAAGGGGCTCCTTCGGCCTTTGGGGGAAAGCCTCTTGGGAAAGCCCCTGGCCTTCGTCCCCGGCTCCAAGGCCTGGGTACCGGTCACGATGCGGCTTCGGGTGCTGGCCTACAACCCCAATAAGGTCAAGGCCGAGGAACTTCCCCAAAGCCTGCTGGACCTTCCCCGCTTCGCCCAGGAGAAGGGGCTCCGGGTGGGCTGGACCCCCACTTACTCCAGCTTCCAGGACATGGTGGCCGGGATCCTCGCCCTCCACGGTGAGGCCAAGGCCCGGGAGTGGCTCCTCGCCATGAAGGCCCTCGCCCCCAAGGCCTACCCCTCCAACCCGGCCATGCTGGACGCCATCCGGGCCGGGGAGATAGACCTCGGCTCCACCAACCACTACTACGTGGTGCGCTTCCGCCGGGCGGGGTACAACCTGGGCCTGCACCACTTCAAGGAGGGGGACGTGGGCAACCTGGCCCTGGTGACGGGGGCAGGCATCCTGAAGACGAGCAAGAACCTCGCCGCGGCCACCCGCTTCCTCACCTACCTCCTCTCCCCTCAGGCCCAGCAGTACTTCATGGGCAACATTGGGGAGTACCCCCTGGTGAAGGGGGTGGTGCTGGACCCCAACCTCATCCCCCTGGAGGAGGCCATAGCGAAAAGCCCCAAGCTGGACTTTGAGAAGCTTCCCCTGGACCAGGCCTTGAGGCTTTTGAGGGAGACCGGAGTCCTCTAGCGGGCCCAAGGGGCGGGGTCTCCCCGCCCCTTCCCCAAACGGCCATGACCCTCTTTCAGCGCGCCACCCTTCCCAGCCTACTTCCCTTCCTCCTTCCCGCCCTCCTCACCGGGGGCGGGGTCCTCCTCCCCGTGGCCTACCTGGGGGTGCGGGCCCTCGAGGCCGACCCTTTGGTCCTGCGGGAGATCCTCCTCAGACCCAAGAACCTGGAGCTCCTCCGCAACACCCTGGGCCTCGCGGCCGGGGTTTTGGGCCTCGCCACCCTCGTGGCCCTTCCCGCCGCCTACCTCACCACCCGCACGGACCTCAGGGGCAAGCGCCTCTGGGCCACCCTCCTCACCCTCCCCCTCGCCGTCCCGGGGTACGTGGGGGCCTACGTTCTCCTCTCGGCCACGGGGCCGGGGGGGCTCCTCCCCCTGCCCCGGCCCGAGGGGTACTGGGGGGCCCTCCTCGTCCTGGGCCTCACCACCTACCCCTACCTCTTCCTCGCCCTCCGGGCCGCCTTCCTGGGGGTGGACCCCTCGGTGGAGGAGGCGGCCCGCACCCTGGGCCACCCCCCGTGGCGGGCCTTCCTCCGGGTGACCCTGCCCCAGCTCCTCCCCGCCTTCCTCTCGGGCTACCTGGTGATCGCCCTCCACGTCCTCGGCGACTTCGGCACCGTGAGCCTCCTCCGCTACGAGACCTTCTCCTACGCCATCTACCTCCAGTACAACGCTGCCTTTGACCGGGTCTACGCCGCCTGGCTCGCCCTCTTCCTTCTCCTGCTCACGGGAAGCCTCCTCCTCCTGGAGGCCGCCCTCCTCCGCCGCCTGAACCTGGGCCGGACCGGCCGGGGCGCGGCCCGGACCTCGCCCCCCGCCCGCCTCGGGCCTTTCGCCCCCCTGGCCCACCTCTTCCTCCTCCTCCCCTTCCTCCTCGCGGTGGCCTTCCCCCTCTACGCCCTCCTCCACCTGGCCCGCCGCTTCCCCGCCTCCGCCACGAGCGGCCTCGCGGAGGCCTTGGGCCACGCCCTCCTCGTGGCGCTCCCCGTGGCCTTCCTGAGCGTGGGCATGGCCCTCCCCATCGCCTACCTGGCCTCCCGCTATCCCTCCGCCGCCTCCCGCACCCTGGAAAGGCTCGCCTACCTGGCCTACGCCATCCCGCCCCTGGCCTACGCCCTCGCCTGGATCTTCTTCATCTTGAGAGCCCTCCCCTTCCTCTACGGCACCCTGGCCCTCCTGGTCCTCGCCCTCGCCCTCCACTTCCTCACGGAGAGCCTAGGCCCCGTGCGGAGCGCCCTGGCCCAGGTCCCCCCCAGGCTGGAGGAGGCGGCCCGCACCCTGGGGGACACCCCCACCCGGGCCTTCTTCCGGGTCACCTTTCCCCTGCTTTGGCGGGGGGCCGCGGCCGGGGGCAGCCTGGCCTTCATCGGGGCCATGAAGGAGCTTCCCATCACCCTCCTCTTGGCCCCCACGGGGTTCAGCACCTTGGCCACCCGGGTTTTCGGCTACACTCAGGAAGCCATGTTCGCGGAGGCCGCCCCCTTCGCCCTCCTCATCGTGGGGCTTTCCGCAGCCTTCGTGGGGGTGTTGCTGTGGAACGAGCGCCGCTTCTAGAGCTCAAGGGCATCCGCAAGCGCTTCGGAGAGCTGGAGGTCCTCCGGGGCGTGGACCTCGCCCTGTATCCCGGGGAGATCCTGGCCCTCCTGGGGCCCTCGGGCTGCGGCAAGACCACCCTCTTGCGGGTGGTGGCGGGCCTCGAGGCCCCCGACGCGGGCCGGGTCTTCCTGGAGGGGCGGGACATCACCGCCCTCCCCCCGGAGAAGCGGGGCATCGGCTTCGTCTTCCAGGACTACGCCCTATTCCCCCACCTCACCGCCTTGGGCAACGTGGCCTTCGGCCTTAGGGGCAAGGACCGCCTGGCGCGGGCCCGCAAGGCCCTGGAACGGGTGGGCATGACCCTCTTCCAGGACCGGAGGCCGGGGGAGCTCTCGGGGGGGCAGCAGCAGCGCGTCGCCCTGGCCCGGGCCCTGGCCCCCGGGCCCAAGCTCGTCCTCCTGGACGAGCCCTTCTCCAGCCTGGACGCGGGGCTTAGGGCCGCCACCCGGGAGGAGGTGCGCAAGGTGCTCAAGGAGACGGGCACCGCCGCCCTCCTCGTCACCCACGACCAGGAGGAGGCCCTCTCCTTCGCCGACCGCCTCGGGGTGATGCGGGGCGGGGAGATCCTCCAGGTGGGGACCCCGGAGGAGGTCTACCTCCGCCCCAAGACCCCCTTCGTGGCCCAGTTCCTGGGCCGGACCAACCTCCTCCCCGGGGAGGGCCGGGGGAGGTACGCCGAGACCTGCCTGGGCCGCGTGCCCCTGGCGGAAGCCAGGGAGGGCCCCCTCCTCCTCTCCCTCCGCCCCGAGGCCCTGCGCCTCACCCCCCCGGGGCAGGGCCCCCAGGGGGAGGTGGTGGCCCGGGAGTTCAAGGGGCACGACCTCACCTACCGGGTGCGCCTCCACGGGGTCCAGCCCGAGCGGGAGGTCCTGGTGCAGGAAGGCCCCACCTGCCCCTTCAAGGTGGGGGACCGGGTAGGGCTAGAGGTGGTGGGGGAAGGGGTGGCCCTGGAAGGCCCCCCTGCCGCCCCGGTCCGGCAGGAGGCCTGAGGGCGTGCGGCGCCTCCTCCTCCTTTGCGAGTACGACGGCACCCTGTTCGCCGGGCTGCAGCGGCAGGGGAGGGGCCTGCGCACGGTGCAGGGGGAGCTGGAAAGGGCCCTGCCCGGGATCGGCGCCCTCCCCAAGGCGGTGGCCGCGGGGCGCACGGACGCCGGGGTGCACGCCCTGGCCATGCCCTTCCACGTGGACGTGGAAAGCGCCATCCCCGTGGAGAAGGTCCCCGAGGCCCTAAACCGCCTCCTCCCCGAGGACCTCAAGGTGGTGGGGGCGAGGGAGGTGGCCCCCGACTTCCACGCCCGCAAGGACGCCCTGTGGCGGGCCTACCGCTACCGGATCCTCGTGAGGCCCCACCCCTCCCCCCTCCTCCGCCACCGGGCCCTTTGGGTGCGGCGCCCCCTGGACCTGGAGGCCATGGAAAAGGCCCTCCTCCTCCTCCTTGGGCGGCACAACTTCCTGGGCTTCGCCAAGGAGGAAACCCGGCCGGGGGAGCGGGAGCTCCTCGAGGCCCGGCTCCAGGTGGCGGAGGGGGAAGCGGGCCTCGAGGTGCGCCTCTACTTCCGGGGGACGAGCTTCCTGCGGGGCCAGGTGCGGGGCATGGTGGGCACCCTCCTGGAGGTGGGGCTCGGAAAGCGGTCCCCGGAGAGCCTTGAGGCCATTCTGAAAACCGCCGACCGCCGCCTGGCGGGCCCCACCGCCCCGGCCCACGGCCTTTACTTCGTGGAGGCCGCCTACCCGGAGGAGAAGCTTAGGCCCTAAGGCTTTTCCCCCCTAGCCTAGGAAAGCCCTCTTCCAGGGCCCCCATGCTGGCCCAAGCCAGCATGGGGTAGTTAAGCACCCCACCGCGGCTTTCGCCGCGGTGGGGGCCCCAAAAGGACCTTCCCAAGCCTTATTTCGGGCAACCCGTGTCGCGAAATCAACGTGCAGCCACTTAGGGACCCCCAGGCGCCTAGAGGCGGCTCCTCGGGTCCAGGGCGTCCCGGAGGCCGTCCCCCAGGTAGTTGAAGGCGAGCACCGTGATGAAGATCATGAACCCGGGGGGCAGGGCCAGCCAAGGGGCGATGAAGATGTACTCCTGAGCGTTGGTGAGCATGTTGCCCCAGGTGGCCACAGGGGGCTGGATGCCAAACCCGAGGAAGGAGAGGGCCGCCTCCACCAGGATGGCCTGGCCCACCTGCAAGGTGGCCTGGACGATGAGGGGAGCCATGGCGTTGGGCACCAGGTGGCGGAACATGACGCGGAAGTCCGTGGCCCCCAGGGCCTGGGCGGCGGTGGCGTAGTCCATTTCCCTTAAGGAGAGGATGCTCCCCCGCACGAGCCTTGCCGTCCCCAGCCAGCCGAAGAAAACGAGGATGGCGATGATGATGAACACGCTGGCGGCGTCCCCAAACACCCCCTGGGCCCAGCGCCCCACCGCCACCTCGGGGTCCCGCAGGAGGGCGGAGAGCACCAAGAGGAGGGGAAGGGTGGGGATGGTGAGCATGAAGTCAATGAGGCGGCTTATGGCCACGTCCAGGTCCAGGCGGATCTCTCCCTTAAGCCCGAACCAGGCGGCCCAAAGGGCGAGGGCCAGGACGAGGCCGAAGCCCAGGTAGCCCCATAGGCTTCCCGCCCGGATCCCCTCCGCCGCCAAGGTCCAGGCCACGGAGACCGCGAGGTACAAGACCCCGTAGTAGAGCACCCAGGAGAAGACCCGCCAAAGCGCGAAGCTCCAGGGATAAAACCCCTCCTTCTCCCGCCGCAAGGGGCCCAAGTAGAAGCGGAGGGGCCGCCCGGCGTAGTAGCCCGCCAGGGTGCCCATGAGGGTCCCGATGATCACGCTGGACAAGGCCACGGCGAACCCCACGAGGAGGGAGATCCGGGAGCCGTAGATGATCCGGGAAAGCACGTCCCGCCCCAGGTCGTCCGTGCCCAGGAGGTGCTCCCGGGAAGGAGGGTTGAAGTAGTACTGGCCCACGTCCTCCCCCGTGGGCTGGGCCGTGGGGTCGTAGGGGGCGATCCAGGGGGCGAACAGGGCCATGAGGATGAGGAGGACGATGACCACCAGGCTCGCCATGGCCATCTTGTGCCGCCGGAAGCGGCGCCAGAAGAGGCTGAAAAAGGTCCGAGGCTTAGAGGATGCCGTCGCGGTCGCCATGAAGCACCTCTAGCTGTAACGGATCCGGGGATCCACCACCGCGTAGGCCAGGTCCGCCAGGAGGTTGAAGAGGGCGGTCATCAGGGCCAGAAAGGCCAGGGCGGCCATGGCCACGTTGTAGTCCTTCTCCACCAGAGCGTCAAAGATGGCCCGGCCCATGCCGGGGTAGCTGAAGATGGTTTCGGTGATGGTGGCCCCGCCCAGGACACCGGGGATGGCGAGGCCCACCAGGGTCACGATGGGGATGAGGGCGTTCCTTAGGGCGTGCTTGTAGAGCACCACCCGCTCGGCGAGCCCCTTGGCGCGGGCGGTGCGGATGTAGTCCTGGGAGAGGACCTCGAGGAGGGAGGCCCGCATGAAGCGCGTCCACTCCGCCATCTGCAACGCCGAGAGGGTGAGGACGGGGAGGACGAGGTGCCAGGCCCACTGGCCCAAAAACTCCCAGAGGCTCACCGCCCCAGAGCGCACGTCCTCCCAGAGCACCGCGGGCACCCCGCCCGTGGGGAAGCGGGGAAAGCCGGGGATACTCTCCGGCAAGACGATGGCGAAAAGGTAAAGGAGGAGGATCCCCAGGAAGAAGACCGGCATGGAAAAGCCCACGAAGGAGAGAAAGGTGATGGCGTAGTCGGCCAGGGAGTACTGCCGCACGGCGGAGAAGACCCCGACGGGGATGGCCACCAGAAGGGCCAGGGTGAGGGCGAGGCCTGAGAGCAAGAGGGTCTTGGGCAGGCGCTGGACGAAGACGTACTCCGCCGCCGGGATCCCGTAGGTACGGCTGTAGCCCAGGTCACCGCGCAAGGCCCGGTTGAGCCACTTGAAGTACCGGATGTGGAGGGGCTGGTCCAGGCCGTAAGCCCGCTTCAAGGCCTCAAACTGCTCCGCGGTCATGCGGGGGTTCTGCCGCCTGAGCTCGTCCAAAGGGTCCCCCGGCTGCAAGGCCAAAAGGGCGTAGATCACCACGCTGGCGGCGAAGAGCAGGGGGATCATCTGCAAAAGCCTGCGCACCGTGTAGGCGAACACCCTTGTACCTCCCCTTTATTCCATCAAAAAGCCCGCTGGGCTAAAGCCCAGCGGGCCTCACTATACCACCCGGGTTACCTGGTGGAAAGGGCGTACTTCGCCTGGTCCCACTTCTTCACGGCGCCGCGGCTTTCCCAGCCGATCTCCCATGCGTTCCAGCCGGGGTAGCCATAGCCACCGGCGTAGGCGCTGGCCACGTAGTTCACGAGGCCCTTCCGCACCACGTAGGGGTTGGCGCGGAAGTAGAGGGGAAGCGCGGGAAGCTCCTCGGCCCAGATCTCCTGGGCGCGCCAGAAGAGCTGCTTGCGCCGCTCGGGGTCAAACTCCAAGACCCCCTGGCTCGTCAGGCGGTCAAACTCGTCGTTCCGCCAGCCGCCGATGTTCTGGCCCTGGTAGTTGTTCTCCTTGGTGGGGACCAGGATGGCCCCGGTGTTCAGGTTCCTGTACTGGAAGAGGCCGCCGTCCTCCTGAAGGCTAGACACCCAGGCGAACTCAAACATCCCGGTCCACTTGCACTCGGAAGCCCGCTGGATGAAGTCGTCGGCAAAGACCACGGCGGAAGGAGCGTTGTTGATCTTGACGGCGATGCCGATCTTCTTGAGGTCCTCGGCGAAGAACTGCTGGGTGCGCTCGCGGATGACGTTGCCCGCGGTGGTCACGTACTCAATCTCAAAGCGCACGGTGCGCCCGCCCACGGTGCGCTGGAGGATGCCGTCCGGCCCCTTCCTCCAGCCCATCTCCGCCAGGAGGGCCTCCGCCTTCTTCAGGTCAAACTCGTACTTCTTCACGTTGGGGTTGAAGAGGGGGTTGACGGGGGCGATCCAGGTGTGGGCCACGGGCTGGAGGCCGTCAAAGAAGGCCTTCACCAGGCCCTCCCGGTTCAGGGCGTGGAGGATGGCCTGGCGGGTGCGCTTGTCGTTGAGGCCGAGGTCCCTGACCACCTGGCAGTTCTCAAACTTGTTGATGTCAATGTGCTCCCAGATGGCCCCGGGGACGAACCAGATGTCAAAGCGGCCGGGGGCGCGCCGCGCCAGCTGGGGCGAGCGGCCCTGGTCAAAGGTGAGGGAGACGCTGGAGGTGGCGTCAATGGAACCGCCGATCACCGCCACCAGGAGGGAGTTGGTGTTCTGGATGAAGCGGTAGACCACCTTCTGCACGTACTTGCTCTCCCCGCCCTCGGGCTTGATGGGGAAGTTGGGGTTCCGCTCCATCTCAATGGAGTTCCCCGGCACCCAGCGGCGGAGCTTGAAGGGCCCGGAGTAGACCATGGCCCCGCGGTTCAGCGCCTGGGGGGTGGCGAACTTGAGGAAGAAGTTGCGGTAGAGCTCGTTGAGCTTCTCCGCGTCCTTGTCGGGGTCCAGGTTCCGGGCGGCGGCCTTCACCTTTTCCCACTCGGGCCCCATGATGTGCTTGGGGGCGTAGCCGATGGGGGAGCCGTAGGTGCCGCCGTAGGTGTCGTAGTAGTAGGCGGGTTCAAAGATCACGGTGAAGTTGCGGGCATCCCGCACCCGGAGCTGGACCCGCTCCCAGTAGTCGGGGTTAAGGACGGGCATGCCCTTGGCCTTGCCCACCTCGTAGTAGAAGGCCACGTCCTCGGTGGTGATGGGCTTGCCGTCGGACCAGCGGGCGTCTGGGCGGATGGTGAGGTCCATCTCCAGGCGCTTCTTGCCGCCGCCGATGTCCGTGACCCGCAGGCGGCCGTTCTGCTGCGTGGGCACCTCGGTGGCCAAAACGGGGAAGTTCTCGCTGTTGGCGTTGAAGCCGATGAAGGGCGCGAAGAGGTACTGCTCAATCTCCGACTTGATGGCCTGGTTGGAGATGACCGAGAGGAAGTCCCCCGCCAAGACCCTGGGCTCTTGGGAGGCCCCGATGACGAGGCTGTTGTCCTGAGGCCCCGCCAGGGCTAGGCCCAGAGCGGTTATACCGAGTACAGCCAGCTTACCTACCTTCTGCATACCGCCTCCTTTCGTGGCACCGTCTAAGTGGCCGAGGCCATTATACGACCCGCCGGGTTAAGGTCAACCGGGAAAAAGCTAAAGGGGCCCTCAGGCAGGGCCCCCCGAAGGAACGGGGGTTTAATGGCCGCAGGCGCGGGCCTCCCCTTCCTGGTCCTTGGTGCGGAAGGAGTGGCCGCAGCCGCAGGTGCTGGCGGCGTTGGGGTTGTGCACGGTGAAGCCCCCGCCCATGAGGCTTTCCACCCAGTCAATCTCCGAGCCCACGAGGTAGGGCAGGGACATCCGGTCCACCACCAGGCGCACCCCATGCATCTCCACGAAGGTGTCCCCCTCGAGCTCCCTTTCGTCCACGGCCATGCCGTACTGGAAGCCCGAGCACCCCCCAGACTTGATGTAGACGCGAATGGCCGCGCCTTCCTTGCCGTAGCGGGCGAGGATCTCCTTGGCCTTCTCCGCCGCCAGGGGGGTGATGCGGATGACCGCCTCCTGTGCCTCTACCATGCTTCTCCCTCCCTACCCGTAAGCCTAGCACGGCAGGGGTAGGGAAAGGTGAGGCGACGCCCACTCGGGATACCATGGGGGCATGGACCTTCCCCGCGTGCAGGAAGTCTTGAAGGAGGAAGGCCTCGAGGGCTGGCTCCTCTTCTCCTTCGGAAGGAGCAACCCCCTGGCCCTCGAGGTCCTGGGCCTCGCCCACCTCCACTTCACCCGCCGCTTCGCCTACCTCATCCCCCGGGAAGGCGCGCCCACCCTCCTCTGCCACGCCATTGAGGCAAGCCTCTTCCCTCCCCTCCCCGGAAACCGGAGGACCTACCACACCTGGAGGGGCTTCGTGGAGAGCCTTTCCGAAACCCTTTCGGGGCTTCGGCGCGTGGCCTTGGAGTACGTCCCGGGGGGGCAGATCCCCTACCTCTCCCGGGTGGACGGGGGCACCCTGGACCTCCTCCGGGGCCTGGGCCTTGAGCTCGCCTCCTCCTGGCCCCTCCTCCTCCTCTTCCAGACCTGGGACGAAGGGAAGCTGCAAAGCCACCGCAAGGCGGCGGCCGGCCTCGCCCGGGCCAAGGACCTGGCCCTGGACTTCCTGCGCCAAAACCCCGAGGCCAGCGAGCGGGAGGTCCAGGGGGTGCTCGTGCGGGCCCTGGAGGCGGAGGGGCTCGTCTTTGACCACCCCCCCATGGTGGCCTTCGGGCAAAACGCCGCCAACCCCCACCACGAGCCCTCCGAGGCCCGCCTGGAGGAAGGGGCGGTGGTCCTCCTGGACCTCTGGGCCAAAGTACCTGGGGGGGTCTACGCCGACCTCACCTGGATGGCGGGGAAAAGGCCCCCGGAGGCGGCCCACCGGGCCTTCCGGGCGGTGGCCCGGGCGCGGGACGAGGCCATCGCCTTCGTGGAAAGGGCCTACCGGGAAGGCCGCTACCCCAAGGGCTTTGAGGTGGACCGCCTGGCCCGCAAGGTCCTGGAGGAGGAGGGCTATGGCCCTTACGTCCGCCACCGCACCGGGCACAACCTGGGGGAGGAGGTCCACGGCTCCGGGCCCCACCTGGACGACCTGGAAACCCACGACCTCCGCCCCCTGGTGCCGGGATTGGCCTTCACCGTGGAGCCCGGGGTCTACCTGGAGGCCTTCGGCGTGCGCACCGAGGTGAATGTCTACCTCCACCCCACGGGCCCCGAGGTCACCACCCCCCTTCAGGAGGCCATTACCCCGCTTTAGGGGGGCATGGTATCTTGGGGGACGGCATGGACCGCCCCCTCTTGATCTTCTCCGGCCAGTCCAACCGGCCCCTGGCCCAGGCCATCGCCGAGGCCCTAGGCCTCCCCTTGGGCAAGAGCACCACCTTGCGCTTCGCCAACGACAACCTCTTCGTCCGCTACGAGGAAAGCCTGAGGGAGGGGGACGTCTTCATCGTCCAGTCCTTCGTCCCCCCGGTGCAGGACCACCTGATGGAGCTCCTCATGATGGTGGACGCCGCCAAGGGGGCGAGCGCCGCCCGGGTCACCGCCGTCATCCCCTACTTCTCCTACGCCCGGAGCGACAAGAAGGACGCCCCCAGGATCTCCATCACCGCGCGGCTCATCGCCGACCTCCTGCAGACGGCGGGGGCCGACCGGGTCCTCACCATGACCCTCCACTCCCCCCAGGTCCACGGCTTCTTCAAGATCCCCGTGGACCACCTTTCCGCCGAGCCCGTGATCGCCAACTACTTCGCCACCCGGGTGGACCTGGAAAACGCCGTGGTGGTGGCCCCGGATGCCGGGGACCTCAAACGGGCAAGCGCCCTCGCCCGCAGGCTCGGCCTTCCCCTGGCCTTCATTGACAAGGAACGGGTCTCCGACACGGAGGTGCGGGTGCGGATGCTGGTGGGGGAGGTAGAGGGGAAGACGGCCCTCATCGTAGACGACGAGATCTCCACGGCGGGGAGCCTGGTGGAGGCGGTGGAGGCCCTCATGCAGGCCGGGGCCAAGGAGGTCTACGCCGCCGCCACCCACGGGGTCTACGTGGGCCCGGCCCTGGAGAGGATCGCCCAAAGCCCCGTGAAGGAGGTGGCCGCCACGGACACCTGCCCCCCCAAGGAAGGCCCCAAGCTTAAGACCCTCACCGTGGCCCCCCTGTTCGCCGAGGCCATCTGGCGGATCCATAGGGGAGAGTCGGTGTCCAGCCTGTTTACCTAGATGGTGCGGACCGAGCGGCTCACCTTGGCGGGGCTTTCCGTCCTCGCCCGGATCCCCGAGGCGCCCAAGGCCCTCCTCCTCGCCCTCCACGGCCTTCAAGGCTCCAAGGAGCACATCCTCTCCCTCCTCCCCGGCTACGCGGAAGGGGGCTTCCTCCTCCTCGCCTTTGACGCCCCGAGGCACGGGGAAAGGGAGGGCCCTCCCCCCTCCTCCAAGAGCCCCCGGTACGTGGAGGAAGTCTACCGGGTGGCCCTGGGGTTTAAGGAGGAGGCCCGGAGGGTGGCGGAGGAGGCAGAAAGGCGCTTCGGCCTCCCCCTCTTCCTCGCCGGGGGGAGCCTGGGGGCCTTCGTGGCCCACCTCCTCCTCGCCGAGGGCTTCCGGCCTCGAGGGGTCCTCGCCTTCATCGGCTCGGGCTTCCCCATGAAACTCCCCCAGGGGCAGGTGGTGGAGGACCCTGGGGTCTTGGCCCTCTACCAGGCCCCGCCCGCCACCCGGGGGGAGGCCTACGGAGGGGTGCCCCTTCTCCACCTCCACGGCAGCCGGGACCTCATCGTCCCCCTGGCCCGGATGGAGAAGACCTTGGAGGCCTTGAGGCCGCACTACCCCGAAGGCCGTCTGGCCCGGTTCGTGGAGGAGGGGGCGGGCCACACCCTCACCCCCCTCATGGCCCGGGTGGGGCTGGCCTTCCTGGAGTACTGGCTTGAGGCCCGGTAGCGAGATCCTGGTGGGGCTCAGGGGCTACCGGGGCTTCCCCGGTGGGTTCAAGGCCTACCGCAAGGCCTTTCCCACGGTGGAGCTCTCCTGGTGGCACCGGGTGGGGGACGTGGGGACGATAAGCCGCCTTAGGGCCCTCGCCCCCGAGGGGTTTCGCTTCAGCGCGGTGGGCCACAAGCACCTCACCTTCCGCCCCACGGGGGAGGAAAGGCGCGTCCTTAGGCGGCTTCTCCGGCGCTTCCGCCTCTTCGGCCCCAAGGCGGGCGCCCTCCGCCTCCTCCTCCCCGAAGACCTTTCCCCGGAGGCCCTCGAGGCCTGGCTCCCCCTCCTCGAGGGGGTCCAGAACGAGCTCGGCCCGGTCCCCATCGCCTTCCAGGCCCCTGCGCCCCTGAAGCCCCTCCTCCTTGAGCGGGGCCTGGCCGTGGTGAACGCGGAGGAGGGCCCCTTCCTCTACCTCCTGGACCCCGAGCGCCTCCCCCCGGGGAAGGGGTACGCCTACTTCGCCCCGGAGCGGGTCTTCCCAAACCCACCTCCCGGGCCTACACTCGGGGAGGAGGTTGAGGGGCGTTGAAGGTGGCCAAGCGCTTCACCCTTAAGGACGCGGAGGAGCTTTACCTGGTGCCCCACTGGAGCGGGGGCTTCTTCCGGGTGGGGGAGAAAGGGGACCTGGAGGTCACCCCCTTGGGCCCCAAGGGCCCCGCGGCCTCCCTCTTGGAGATCGTGGAGGCCTTGAGGGACGAGGGTAGGCCCCTGCCCCTCGTGCTCCGCTTTCCCCAGATCCTCGAGACCCGGGTCCGGACCCTCAACGAGGCCTTCCTGGAGGCCATGGCGAGGTACGGCTACCAGGGCACCTACCGGGGGGTCTACCCGGTGAAGGTGAACCAGCGCCGCCTGGTCCTGGAAACCGTGGCCCGGGCGGGGAAGGCCTACCACCTCGGCCTCGAGGCGGGGAGCAAGCCCGAGCTCGCCCTCATCCTGGCTCAGGACCTCTCCGAGGAGGCCCTCATCACCACCAACGGCTTCAAGGACGACGACTTCGTCCGCCTCGCCCTCATGGGGAGGAAGCTCGGCCGCAACGTGGTGATCACCCTGGAAAAGTTCGCCGAGCTCTCCCGGGTCCTCCGCCTTTCTAAGGAACTCGGCGTGAAACCCCTCTTGGGCATCCGCTACAAGCTCAAGGCCAAGGGGGCGGGGCAGTGGGAGGCCTCCGGGGGCGAAAACGCCAAGTTCGGCCTCACCACCCCGGAGATCGTGCGGGCGGTGGAGGTCCTCCAAGAGGAGGGCCTTTTGGACGCCCTGGTGATGCTCCACGCCCACATCGGCAGCCAGGTCACGGACATCCGCCGGATCAAGGCCGCGGTGCGAGAGGCGGCCCAGACCTACGTGCAGCTCAGGAAGCTCGGGGCCCCCCTCCGCTACCTCAACCTGGGCGGGGGCCTGGCCGTGGACTACGATGGCTCCAAGACCAACTTCTACGCCTCGGCCAACTACACCCTCTCCGAGTACGCCGAGAACCTGGTCTACGTCACCAAGGAGGTGGTGGAGGCCCAGGGCGAACCCCACCCCATCCTGGTCACCGAGAGCGGGCGGGCCATCACCGCCTACCACGAGGTCCTGGTCCTCCAGGTGATTGACGTCATCGCCCCGCCCGGGGAGGCGCGGCCAAGCCCTCCGCCCCCCGAGGCCCACCCCCTGGTAAAGGAGCTCTGGGAGAGCCTGCAAAGCCTCTCCCCCAAGAACTTCCAGGAGGTCTACCACGACGCCTTCGCCGACAAGGAGACCCTCCAGACCCTCTACGACCTGGGCCTGGTCTCCCTGCGGGACCGGGCCCTGGCGGAGGAGCTCTTCTACCACATCGCCCGCCGGGTCCAGGCCATCGCCCAGAGCCTCCCCTACGTCCCCGACGAGCTGGAAGACCTGGAGAAGCTCCTCGCCGACAAGCTGGTCTGCAACTTCTCCGTCTTTCAGAGCCTCCCCGACGCCTGGGCCATCCACCAGCTCTTCCCCGTGGTGCCCCTCTCCCGCCTGCTGGAGCCCCCGACCCGGAGGGCCACCCTGGTGGACATCTCCTGCGACTCGGACGGCAAGATAGACCGCTTCATTGACCTCCACGACGTGCGCCAGACCCTGCCCGTCCACCCCGTCCGTCCCGGGGAGCCCTACTACCTTGGGGTCTTCCTGGTGGGGGCGTACCAGGACGTCCTCGGGAGCAACCACAACCTCTTCGGCCAGGTGGGGGAGGCCCACGTGCGGGTGGAGGAGGAGGGCTTCGCCATAGAGCGCTTCGTGGGAGGGGAGACGGCGGAGCGGGTGATAGAGAAGATGGGCTTCACCGCCCGGGAGCTGATGCTCGGGGTGGAGCGCCTGGTGCGGCAAAGCCGCCTCTCCCCCGCGGAGAAGGGGACCTTTTTGGAGCGGTACACCCGGGAACTCCAGGGGTACACCTATCTGGAAGACTGAGGGGCGTTAAGGCCCCCTTAAGGGGAGAAGGGGCAGGATGGGGCCGTGATGGCCCCAAGGAAGGTGTACGCTAAGGGTAGCTTGCACCCCACCCTCGAGCTCCTGGACCCCTTGAACCCGGTTCGGCGGCGGATGGCCCTCTGGCTTCTCCCCCTGGGAGCCCTCCTCGCGGGGGTAGCCTACTGGGCCTCGAGGCCGGGGGGCGTGGACCCCGTGGACCGGGTCTTCCTGCCCCTGATGGGGATAGGCTTCCTCCTCCTCGCCCTTCTCCTTTGGCGCCTTCCTTCCTCGGCCCGGTGGGCCATCCCCACCGCCCACGCCCTCGTCGCCTCCTACCTCCTCTCCACCCTGGGCTACCAGCTCCTCTTCCAGCCCAACCCCATGGGCCTCTCCCCCGCCGCCTTTTGGGTGCCCTTCTTCTACTTCTCCAGCTACCTCTTTTTCCCCGCTCGGAAAGCGGTACGCCTGGCCTTCCTCTACCTCATGGCTCTTTTCCTCCTGGCCCTACTGGGCACCTTCCGAGGGCACTTCCAGGCCATCCACCTCAACGCCTTAGCCCAGTTCTTCGGGGCCAACCTGGCCTACGTGGGCCTCCTCTACCTGCTGGTGCAGCTGAAGGAAGGGTATCTGGAAGCCCAGCTGGACGCCTACACGGATTTCCTCACGGGCCTTCGCAACCGGCGCTACCTGGAGCTGGTGCTGGAGCGGGAGCTATTCCGCGTGCAACGCTACGGCCGCCCCCTCTCCCTCGTGGTCTTGGACCTGGACGGCTTCAAGGGGATCAACGACACCTACGGCCACGAGGTGGGGGACCGGGTGCTCAAGGCCCTGGCGGCTTGCCTCGAGGGCCACGTGCGCCAGAGCGACCGGGCGGTGCGCCTGGGAGGCGAGGAGTTCGCCGTGGTTATGCCGGAAACCTCCTTGGCCCAGGCCATCCACTTGGCGGAGCGGCTCCGCCAAAAGGTGGCGGCCCTGAAGGTGCCCCCGGTGGAACACCTCTCCGCCAGCCTGGGCGTGGCCCAGGCCAGCCCCACCGACTCGCCCCTCTCCCTCCTCCGCCGGGCGGACGAGGCCATGTACCGGGCCAAGCGCAAGGGGAAAAACCGGGTGGAGGCGGCCCCCAAATAAGTGCCCCACCGCGGCTTTCGCCGCGGTGGGGGCCCCAAAAGCTCTTCCTAAGCGCACGGACGCTTACCCCTATGCTGGCCTAAGCCCGCATGGGGTGGCCTCAAAGCCCCGCCTCCCGCCTCAAGGCCTCCACCCGGTCCGTCTCCTCCCAGGGGAAGCCCGGGCGGCCGAAGTGGCCGTAGGCCGAGGTGGGGGTGTAGATGGGCCGCAGGAGGTCCAGCTCCTCAATGATGGCGAGGGGCCTCGGGTCAAAGACCTTCTTGGCGATCTCCGTGAGCTTCTCGTCGGGCAGGACCCCGGTGCCGAAGGTCTCCACCCTGAGGGAAACGGGCCTGGCCTTGCCGATGGCGTAGGCGAGCTCCACGAGGGCCCTCCTCGCAAGCCCTGCCGCCACGATGTTCTTCGCCATGTAGCGGGCGTAGTAGCTGGCGGAGCGGTCCACCTTGGTGGGGTCCTTGCCGCTGAAGGCCCCGCCCCCGTGGGGCACCGCCCCCCCGTAGGTGTCCACGATGATCTTCCGGCCCGTGAGGCCGGTGTCCGCGTGGGGGCCGCCCAGGATGAAGCGGCCCGAGGGGTTGATGAGGTACTCCGTCTCCCCGTCCTTCAGGTACTCCGGGGGGATGGCCTGGCGCACCACCTCCCGGATCAGGTCCTCCCGCAATTGCTCCTGCTCTACCTCGGGGGAGTGCTGGGCGGAGACCACCACGGTCTTGACGTAAAGGGGCTTATCCCCCTCGTAGACCACGGTGACCTGGGCCTTGCCGTCGGGCCGGAGGTAAGGCAGGAGCCCCGTCTTCCGCACCTCGGCGAGGCGCATGGTGAGGCGGTGGGCCAGGGTGATGGGAAGGGGCATGAGCTCGGGGGTCTCGTCGGTGGCGTAACCGAACATGAGCCCCTGGTCCCCCGCCCCCACCCGGTCCAGGGGGTCCGTGGACTTGAGCACCCGCCACTCGTAGGAGAGGTTGACCCCGCCGGCGATGTCGGGGGACTGCTCGTCTATGGCGGTGAGCACGGCGCAGGTGTCGGCGTCAAAGCCGTACTTGGCCCGGGTGTACCCCACCTCCCGCACCGTCTTGCGCACCAGGTTGGGGATGTCCACGTACCCCTCGGTGGTGATCTCCCCCGCCACGAAGACGAGCCCGGTGGTCACCAGGGTCTCTGCCGCCACCCGGGCCTTCTTGTCTTGGGCGATGAGGGCGTCCAGGATGGCGTCGGAGATCCGGTCGGCCAGCTTATCCGGGTGCCCCTCGGTAACCGATTCAGACGTGACCAGCCTCAACGCGCGCACCTCCTTTACCCCGATGCCCCCTTCGGGGCAACCCTGATAGTATAGCACCCCCCCTTTTCCGTCCAGGGAGGTAGGATGGGGGCCCGTGAAGGACCCCAAGGCCCCCATCGGCGTCTTTGACTCCGGGGTGGGGGGGCTCACGGTGCTCAAGGCCCTCCGCCGCCTCCTGCCCCGGGAGGAGTTTCTCTACTTCGGGGACACGGCCCGCGTGCCTTACGGCGGCAAGCCCCTCGCCATGGTGCGCCGCTTCGCCTGGGAGATCGCGGGCTTCCTCCTGCGGCAAGGGGTGAAGGCCATCGTGGTGGCCTGCAACACGGCGAGTTCCGCCGCCTTGCCTGACCTCGCCGAGGACCTTTCCGTGCCGGTCTTCGGGGTGGTGGAGCCCGCCGCCAGGGCCGCCCGGGGCTTCCGGAAGGTGGGCCTCATCGGCACCCAGGCCACCGTGGAAAGCGGGGCCTACCCCAGGTACGTGGACCTGGCCTGGGCCCAGGCCTGCCCCCTCTTCGTCCCCTTGGTGGAGGAGGGCCTATGGGACGACCCCGTGGCCCTCCTCGTGGCCCGCCACTACCTCGAGGACGCCCCCAAGGACCTCGAGGCCCTGATCCTGGGGTGCACCCACTACCCCTTCCTCAAGGGGGCCATCGGCGCGGTCCTCCCTGGGGTGGTCCTCCTGGACTCCGCCGAGCTCACCGCCCAGGAGGTGGCGAGGGCCCTCGAGGCCGAAGGGCTCCTCAACCCGGAGGGCCGGGGCCGGACCTTCCACTTCGTCACCGGGGACCCGGAGGCCTACCGGGCCTTGGCCGAGCGCCTGGGGGAAAGGGTGGAGGCCGTGCACCGGGTGAGCCTGGAGGAGCTTTAGGCCCGCCCGGGGAAGGGGTAGGCTTAGGGCATGCCCAAGAAGCCCCTCATTGACCAGCTCCACCACGAGGACAGCTGGCGCCTCTTCCGCATCCTGGCGGAGTTCGTGGAGGGCTTTGAAACCCTCTCCGAGCTCCAGGTGCCCTTGGTCTCCGTCTTCGGCTCTGCCCGCTTCGGCGAGGGCCACCCCGCTTACGAGATGGGCTACCGCCTGGGCAAGGCCCTGGCCGAGGCGGGCTTCGGGGTGGTGACAGGGGGCGGACCCGGGGTGATGGAGGCGGTGAACCGGGGGGCCTACGAGGCGGGCGGCGTGAGCGTGGGCCTGAACATAGAGCTTCCCCACGAACAGCGGTCCAACCCCTACCAGACCCACGCCCTCTCCTTGCGCTACTTCTTCGTGCGCAAGGTCCTCTTCGTCCGCTACGCCGTGGGCTTCGTCTTTCTGCCCGGGGGGTTCGGCACCTTGGACGAGCTCTCCGAGGTCCTGGTCTTGATCCAGACGGAGAAGGTCCACCCCTTCCCCGTCTTCCTTTTGGACCGGGGCTACTGGGAAGGGCTCGTCCGCTGGCTCGCCTTCCTCCGGGAGCAAAAGGCCGTGGGACCGGAGGACCTCGGGCTCTTCCGCCTGTTGGACGAGCCAGAGGAGGTGGTCAAGGCCCTCAAGGCCGAAGCGCCACCACGGTAACCCCATGCCCCCCCTCGTGGGGCGGGGCGTCGGCGAAGCTTTCCACCCGCTTGTCCCGGCGGAGGGCCTCCCGGATGGCCTGCCTTAAGGCCCCCGTCCCCTTGCCGTGGAGGAGGCGGAGGGTGGGAAGGCCCAGGGCCCGGGCCTCCTCCAGGGCCTGGTCCACCTCCAGGAGGGCCTCGGCCACCGTGAGGCCCCGGAGGTCCACCTCCTTCACCTCCCGCCGGGGCTTGGCGAGGAGGGGCTTGCCCGGTTCGGCCTCGGAAAGGGGCTTCACCTCCTGGGGCTTGAGGCTCATCTTCAGGGGGCCCACCTGGACCAGGACCTCCTCCCCCCTGAGCTCCACCACCCGGCCCCGTTTGCCCAAGGACGGCACCTCCACCAGGGCCCCGGGGGCGAGGCCCGGGGGGGGCGGGGGCGGCGGGGCCTTCTTGGCGTAGCGCTCCCGGAGGGCCATGAGTTCCCGGAGGGCGTCCCGCTTGCCCTCGGCCCTGGCCTTCTCCTTGAGGGCCTTGAGCTCGGCCTCCACCTTGAGGAGCTCGGCCCGCACCTCCTCCTCGAGGGCCTTAAGCCTCTCCGCCCGCTCCTCCTCAAAACGGGCCTCCCGCTCGGCCAGGGCCTTGCGCAGCCTCTCCACCTGGGAAAGCTCCCGCCTCAGGCGCTCCCGCTCCGCCTCCAGGGCCAGGCGCTCGGCCTCGAGCCTCTCCAGAAGGGCCTCCAGGTGCCCCCCTTCGGGCAAAAGGGCCTCGGCCCGCTTAAGGACCTCCTCGGGGAGGGCGAGCCTTCTCGCGATGGCCAGGGCGTAGCTCCGCCCCGGCACCCCGAGGACGAGCTCGTAGGTGGGGCGGAGGGCCTCGAGGTCAAAGCGCATGGAGGCGTTCCCGATCCCCTCCCTCCCCTGGGCGAAGGCCTTCAGGGGGGAGAGGTGGGTGGTGACCATCCCCTTGACCCCCCTCTCCAGGAGGGCCTCGAGGATGGCCTGGGAAAGGGCCGCCCCCTCCTCGGGGTCGGTGCCGCTTCCGAGCTCGTCAATGAGGACGAGGCTATTGGGGGTGGCCTCTTCCAGCATCTCCTTGAGGCGCCTTAAGTGCCCGGCGAAGGTGGAGAGGTTCTCCTGGAGGGACTGCTCGTCCCCGATGTCGGCATAGACCCGGTCGGGCCAGGCCAAAAGGGCCTTCTCCGCCGCCACGAAGAGGCCCGACTGGGCCATGAGGACGGCGAGGCCTAGGGTCTTGAGGAGGGCGGTCTTCCCCCCCATGTTGGGCCCGGAGATGAGGAGGATGCGGTTCTTCCCGTCCAGGGCGAAGGAGTTCCGCACGGGGTTTGGGATCAGGGGGTGAAAGGCCCGGTGGAGCTCGTACCGCTCCCCGAAAGCGGGGCGGGAAAGCCCCAGGTCCCGGGCCAAGGCGGCCTGGGCCTGGACGAGGTCCAAAAGGCCCAGGGCCTCCAGGGTCTTCGGCACCCCCTCGTCCTTAGCGAGCTTCTCGGAGAGGTCCCGGAGGATGCGGTTCACCTCCTCCTCCTCCTTGAGCCTCAGGGCCTGGAGGCGGTTGTTGAGCTTGACCACGGAGAAGGGCTCTATGAAGAGGGTCGCCCCCGACTCGGACTCGTCCAGGAGGATCCCCGGCACCTTCTGGGCCATCCCCGCCCTCACGGGGACGCAGTAGCGCTCCCGCCTTAAGGTGACGAAGCGGTCCTGGAAGGCCTCCCGGTGGCGGTCCATGAGGGCGTAGAGGTGGTCCAGGATCTTTTGGCGGAGGGGCCTAAGCTCCTTGCGGATCTCGGCGAGCCTGGGGCTCGCCTCGTCCTTCACCGCCCCTTCCTCGTCCAGGGCCTTCCGCACCCGCTCCAGGAAGGGGGTGTGGTCCCCGATGCCCTCCGCCACCTGGCTTAGGGCGTTTCGCAGGGGAAGGAGCTCCTCTTTTAGGGCCATGGCCTCCTCCAGGGCCTTGGCCGCCTTTAGGAGCTCGGGGCCGGAAAGCCTCGCCCCCGCGAGGGCCCTCCCGTAGGCCTCCCTTAAGGCCCCCGCCTCGGGGAGGGCGTAGGGGTAGAGGAGGGCCTCCCCCGTGAGCTCGTGCCGCCGCTCCGCCTCTTCTCGGGAAAGGGGGGCGAGGGCCAGGGCGAGCTCCCGGCCCAAGGGGGTCTTGGCCCTCTCCGCCAGGAGGGCCCGCACCCGGGGGAACTCCAGGACCTCGAGGACGTCCCGCACAAAGAAAGAGTATACCCCGGGCCTAGCGTTTCAGGAGCTTAAGGAGCAGGGAAAGAACCTCCTTATTCGCCCCAAGCTTTGCCCCCTTGGCCACGAGAAGGCCCAACCGCCCAAGCCTCCCCGCGGGAAGCAGGGCCAGGAGGGCCGTGATCTGGGAGAGCAGTCGCTCCCTCTCCTCGAGGCTCAGGGCCTCCCAGCGGCGCTGAACCCCTTCTATCAGGGCACGTAGCCGCTCCCGAAAGCCCTGCGCGCCGGCGCCCTCCTTATGAAGGGCCTCCGCTTCAGCAAGGAGGTCCACCGGGGCCTCAACCTTCTTTCGCGCCACCCGCCGCACCTTCCCCTTAAACCGCTTAAGGCGCATCCCCTTCATTCTAAAGGTTCCAGGAGGAGGTGCCGCGCCTCCACCTCCCCCGCCACCTCCCTTCCCGAAAGGAGGTCCACCCCCCGGGGAAGGGAAAGGCGCACCCCTTCCTTGGCGAAGAAGGCCCAGACCTCCTTCCCCCGGTGGCGCCGCCTGAAGGCCAGGACCCCCGGGGGGGCCTCGAGGGGGAGGAGCCCCCCGAGCCTCAAGGCGGGGTGGGTCTTCTTAAGGAGGATGAGGCGCCGGAGGAAGGCGAGGAGGTCCTTGTCCCAAAGGGCCTCGTCCCAGGGGAAGGGAGCGCGGCAGTAGGGGTCCCCCCGCCAGACCTCGTAGGGGTTGGGCTGGGAGAGGCCCACCTCGTCCCCGTAGTAGACGGCGGGGCTTCCGGGGAAGGCGAAGAGGAGGGCATAAGCGGTCTTGAAACGCTCCTTGTCCCCCCTAAGGCGCCAGAGGGCCCGGGGGATGTCGTGGGAGGAGAGGAGGGTGTACATGCTGTGGCGGAGCTGGAGGGGAAGGGCGGCGTAGTGGTCCCAAAGGACCCGCCAAAGGTCTTCGGCCTCCAGCTCCACGGGGTTGCCGTGGAGGTCCCGCCCCGAAAGCCACGCCATCACCGGGTGGGCGAAGCCGGCGTAGTGCATGGCCCCGTCCAGGGTGTGGGCCCTTAGGGTGGGGACGGCGTCGTAGGAGAGCTCCCCGAAGACCAGGGCGTCTTCCCGCTCCTCCTTGGCGGCCCGGGCCAGGGCCCTGAGCCAGCGGGCGTTCTTCCGGTTCGTCCCCCCTTCCCCGATGGAGTGGGCCACGTCCAGCCGCCAGCCGTGGGCGAGGCGCATCCAGTGGCGGACGGGGGCCTCCTTGCCGAAGACGAAGCGCTCCCTTGTGAGCGCCGAGGCGTAGTCCAGCTTGGGCATGTGCCTCACCCCCCAGAAGCTGGCGTAGGTGCCGTCGGGGTAAAAGGTGAACATCCCCCGCTCGGGGGAGGAGGGGTCCTCAAGGGCCTTCTGGAACCAGGGGTGGGTCGCCCCCACGTGGTTGAAGACCCCGTCCAGGATGAGCTTCATCCCCCGGGCCTCGAGGGCCTCGTAGAGCGCCCTAAGGGCCTCCTCCCCGCCCAGGTGGGGGTCCACCCGGCGGTAGTCCTCGGTGTCGTAGCGGTGGCTGGAGGGGCTTTGGAAGATGGGGGTGAGGTAGAGGGCCTCCACCCCAAGGGCCTCCAGGTAGGGGAGGGCCTCGAGGACCCCAAAGAGGTCCCCCCCGTAGAACTCCCGCGCCCCGTCCTCCCCGGGGGGTTCATTCCAGGCCTTTTTGCGGATGGGCCTCCCCCCGTAAAGCCAGGCCCCCTCCTTGGGGGCGAGCTCCGGGCGCCCTTGGCGGAAGCGGTCGGGGAAGATCTGGTAGAAGACCGTCCCCAGGGCCCACTCCGGGGGAAGGGGCTTGGCGAGGAGGTGGAAGAAGCGGTCGTAGCGGGGCAGGGTCTTCTCCAGGCCGTGGCTGCCCAGGTAGCCTTGGGGGAGGCGGAAAACGTAGCGGAAGGGGCTCGCGTGGACGGGAACCCGCGCCCTGAGGCCCCTTTCCCAAGGCTCCATGGGCTTCTCGTGGAGCTCCCCGTCCCGCTCGTAGAGGAGAAGCCCCTCCCGGGCCTCGGTTTCCAGGAAAAGCTCCACCTCCTCCCCGAGCTCGGGAAAGGGGGGGTCAACGTGTTCCAGGTCGTGGTGATTCAAGAATCAACCTCCAAGAGGGCTTGTACCTGAACCTTTAGCGCGGGCAAATCCCGGACCACAGTAGACCAGACCTCTTCCAAGTCCACGCTGAAGTACTCGTGGACGAGGAGGTTGCGCATGGCCACCATCTCCCGCCAGGGGATGTGCGGGTGGGCCTCGTGAAACTCCCGTCCCAGCCTGGCCGCAGCCTCCCCGATGCGCTCTAGGTGGTGCACGATCCAGACCTGAACCAGCTCGTCTTGCAAAAAGCGTGCCTTCCCCAGAGCGGCGTACCGCTCAATACGGGCAATGGCCTCCAGGATATCCAGAAGCCTCTCCCGGGGGTTCCTCATAGAGGGATGGCCTCCCGCAGGACTTGCTCCCGGAGCCTAGGGGCCAGGCCCCTCTCGCTCACGATATCTACCCGCACCCCCAAGAGCCCCTCCAGGGCCAGCTTTAGACGGGCATGGTCCAGAAGAGTGCGCCCCTCCTCAAAGGCCACCAGGAGGTCCAGGTCGCTGTCTTCTCGGGCTTCCCCCCGGGCCACAGAGCCAAAGACCCGCACCCTCACCGCCCCGTGGCGGGCGCAGAGGCTTAGCACGGCCTCCCTTCTGGCCCTGAGGGTCTCCAGGTCCATGCCCTTATTCTTTCACGGCCCCCGCGGTGTAGCCGGAAACGAAGTACTGCTGGAACCCGTAGAAGAGGAAAAGAATGGGTAAGGAGCCCAAGACGCTCGCCGCGGCGAAGACGCCCCACTTGGTCTGGAACTGCCCCGTGGTGAAGCTCCTTAAGCCCACGCCCACGTTCCAGCTCTCCACCCCCGTGAGGACGAGGTTGGCCAGGACAAACTCCGAGTAGGTGCCCACGAACTGCAGGAGGAAGATGAAGACGAACATGGGGGCGGAGAGGGGAAGGAGGATCTTGGTGAAGACCTGCCACCTCGTGGCCCCGTCCACCATGGCCGCCTCCTCGAGGCTCGGGCTGATGCTCTCCAGATAGCCCTTGTAGACCCAGGTGCCGAAGCTGATGATCCCCCCGGAGTAGGCCAGGACGAGCCCGGTGAAGGTGTTCAGGAGGTCCAGCCGGGAGAGGAGGTAGTAGATGGCCACCAGGGCCAAGAACCCCGGGAACATCTGCACGAAGATGAAGAAGAGGAGCATGGGGTAGCGGCCGGGCAGGTGGCGGAAGCGGGCGAAGGCGTACCCCGCCGTGGCGGTGAGGAGGACGGCGAGAAGCCCTGTGAGGCCGGAGATGAGGAAGGTGTTCCGCACCCAGAGGAGGAACTTGGTCTCCGTGCCCTGCCCGGTGAACTGCCTGGGCGAGAGGGAGAGGGCGAGGGCGAAGACGGAAAGGGCCATGAGGAAAAGGAGCCTCCCCTGCCAGAGGTCCATCCACGCCTCGGGGGCAAGAAGCCTGCGGAGAAGGCCCACGACCCCCACCCCCAGGAGGGCTAGGCCCGCGAGGAGGGCGAGGACCACCTGGTAAGGGTAGAGGACCACCCCTTCCACCAGCTTGGCGTAGTTTTCCAAGGAGGGGTTGGGCAGGTAGGGGATGACCTTGGCGTCCAGGAGGAGGAAGCCCGTTTCCGGCCTCTTGAAGCTGAAGAGGTTGTTGGTGGGGTCAAAGCTCGCCGCCACCACCTGGACCACCGGGTAGTAGACGAGGAGGATCAGGACCCAGAGGAAGAGGTGGGTCACCCCCTGGAGGAAAAGGGGCCAGGGGCTTTTCCGCCTTCCCCGGAGGCGGTTTACGAGGGCGGTGTAGAGAAGGCTATAGAGGAGGACGAGGAGGACCAAGGCCCCGAGGAAGCCCAGGGCGTAGGCCCAACCATAGGGCACGAAGACGCTCCCGAAGGCCACCTGCTTGCGGTAGGACCCTTCGTCAAAAAGGCGGTTCGCCGCGAACCAGTAGACCCCGTAGAGGGCGAGGCCCGTGAGGAGAAAGGCCACGAGCTTGCGCACCTACTTCACCTCCCTCAGCGCCCCGGTCACCCGGAAGTTCACCAGGCTGATGGCCACGGTGATGGCGAAGATGAGGAGGCTAATGGCCGCCCCCAGGCCGTAGGCCGACTGCCCCTCGGCGCTAAAGGCCGTCTTGTAGGCCCAGGAGATGAGGATGTCCGTGGCCTGGGCGGTGGCGAGCCTCCCCTCCTGCGCCGGGCCACCCCCGGTGAGGAGGTAGATGATGTAGAAGTTGTTGAAGTTGAAGGCGAAGGAGGAGAGCAGGATGGGCAACATGGGCTTCTCCAGGAGGGGGAGGGTGATGCGGAGGAGGGCCTGCCAAGGGGTGGCCCCGTCCACCTTGGCCGCCTCGTAGAGCTCGTCGGGGATGGTGGAAAGGGCCCCCAGGGTGGCCGTCATCATGTAGGGGAAGCCGAGCCAGAGGTTGACGAGGAGGATGGCCACCTTGGCCCAGTCGGGGTCGTTGAGCCAGGGAATGGGGTAGAGGCCCAAGACCCCGAGAAGGCGGTTGATGGCCCCGAAGTTGTAGTTGAGGAGGGCCACCCAGACCTGGACGGTGATCACGCCGGGCAGGGCCCAGGAGACGATGAGGGCCGTGCGGTAGAAGTTCCGAAGCTTAAGGCCCTTGTTGTTGAGGATGAGGCCCAGGAGAAGGCCCACGAGGGCGTTGAGGAGCACGGTGGCCGTGGCGAAGGTCACGTTCCAGAGGAAGACGGGGAAGAGGGCCTGGCTCGCCTGGGAGAGGATGAAGGCGAAGTTCTTGAGGCCCACGAAGCGGAAGGCGTTCACCTTGGCCACGAACTCCGCGCGGAAGGGGGGGGTGCGGTCAAGGAGGAGGGCCTCCCCCTTGGCCTCGAGGACCCTGGCCCGCATCCGGTGCCCTTGGGCGTAGACCTCCACGGGCACCCCCTGGCAGGGGTCGCAGCGCAGGGCCTCCGCCGCGGGGGCCTCGAGGACGAGCCTCGCCCCCTCCTGGGCCACCACCTTCGTCTCCGTGGAGCGGTCGGGGAAGCCGTTCTTGGCTCCGGAGTAGTCGGTGAAGACCAGGTACACGGTGAGGCCCACGGGGTAGAGGGTGAAGACCAGGAGGAAGGCCAGGGCGGGGAGGAAGTAGTACCAGTCGGAAAGCCAGGGGAAGAGCCTTCCCACCCCCACCGCCCCCGGGACCAGGACCAGGAGGGCCACCACCAGGATGGTCCAGCCCGGTGGGGCGAAGCGGGCCTCCAGGAGGAAGTAGGCCAGGAGGCCCACCCCCGTGGAGAAGAGGAGAAGCCCCAGGAGGAGCCCCATGGCCAGGAGGAAGCCTTTGAGTCCGGGAGGGTGCTTCATGGTCTAAAGATACGCCCCCCACGGGGGAAGGAGGTCCCGTGGGGGGCGGGCATAGGCCTTACTTGCCGATGGCCTTCTTGATCTCGGCCACCATGTCTTCCACGATCTTCTTCACGTTGGAGTCGGGCTTTTGGATGGCGAGGCTGATGGCGTTCCCCCAGGGGCCCCAGACCTTGCCCATCTCGGGGATGTTGGGCATGGGGGCGCCCAAGGGGAAGACCTTGGAAAAGCCCGCCACCACCGGGTCCTTCTCCAGCTGCTTCACCGCGCTCTTGGAGACGGGGATGCGCCCGCCCGCCTGGTTGAAGGCCACGAGGTTCCGCCCCGTCACCAGGGTCTTGGCGAAGTTCACCGCCTGGGTCTTGTTCCTGGAGTAGGCGTTCACCACCACGCCCTGGACCCCCAGGAAGGGCCCCCAGGCCCCCCTGGCCCCGGGCGGCGTGGGGAAGGGGGCGATGCCGAAATCCACCTTGGCCTTCTTGTAGTCCCCCAGGGCCCAGGGGCCGTTGAGGATCATGGCCAGCGCCCCGTCCTTGAAGGCCCCGTCCGCCACCCCGTAGTCCACCCCCTCGGGGACCAGGTTGTACTTGAAGCGGAGGTCCTTGATGAACTGGAGGGCCTTCTCCCCCGCCTCGCCCCCGATGAGGAGCTTGCTGGGGTCCAGGTTGCCCTTGGCGTCCTTGGCGAAGACGTTCTCGGCGCCGAAGGCCTTGAAGAAGCCGAAGTTAAAGTAGGGGTCGCCGATGTTGTAGAGGAAGCCGAAGGTGGAACCCGTGGTGAGCCTTTGCGCCAAGGCCAAAAACTCCTCCCAGGTCCTGGGGGGTTCCTTCACGTACTTCTTGTTGTAGATGAGGGCCACGCTCTCGGCGAAGGCGGGCAGGCCAAAAAGCCGCCCCCCGAAGGTGAAGGCCTCCACCGCCACGCCCTGAAGGTCCGCGAGGTAGGTTTGGGTTACGTACTTGCCCACGGGCTCGAGGACCCCGGCCTGGGCCATCTCCCCCACCCAGTCGTGGGGCACGGTGACCACGAGGTCCGCCGCCTGGCCCTGGGGGGCGCCCAGGATGAACTTCTGCTTGATCTCCCCGAAGGGGACCTCCACCACCTCCACCTTGGTGCCGGAGGTCCTTTCAAAGGTCCGGGCCTGCTCCTTGAGCCACTCCAGCTCGGGGCCGCCGAAGTGGGTCCAGACGGTGATCTTCCCCTGGGCGAGGGCCAGGGAAAGGCCTAGGGCCAATGCCGGAACGAGCTTCCTCATACTCCACCTCCGGGCGCGTGGTAGCGCTTCCTCAAGGAAGGTTTTTGAAGGTTTTTCCCGCGCCCTTCGGGGCAAAGTATACCACCTCCAGACCGGGACACAAGTCCCCTTAGTGGAAGGCCCGCACCACCTCAAAGGCGATGAGGGCCAGGATGGCCACCTCCACCGCCTGGGTGCGGAGGTGGGCCACCTCCTCGGTCACCATCTCGTAGGTGGCCTCGAGGACCCTGAGCTTCTCCTCCACGCTCCTTTCCAGCTCGTGGGCCCCGTAGAGCTCCAAGGCCGCCCGGTAGATCTTGGCGTAGAAAAGGTCCTCGGTGATGCGCAAAGCCCCCTCCATCCGGGCCTTCACGTCGGCGATCTCCGCGTGCCGGGCCATGAGGCGGCGGCGGAGGCGCTGCAGCCTCCCGTACCCCCAAAGCCCCCGGTGCCTTAGGACCTGGGGAACCAACTCCAGCTCCTCGGTGAGCACCCGGTCGTAGTAGGAAAGCTCCAGAAGCTGGGCGTGGACGAACTCCACCAGGTCGGCCACGTCCCAGATCCCCTCGGAGTCCAGGATGAGGACGCGGTCAAAGCCCAAGAGGGCCAGGTCCTCCGTGGAATAGCTGTAGCGGTAGCGCTCCATCTCCCGCCGCACCTCGGGGGCGAACTCCTCCTCGGCCCCCATCCATAGGGGGGTGAGGTCCACCGAGGGGCGGAAGGCTTTTTCCCCTTCCAGCCCCAGGGCGTGGTAGACCACGAACTCCTCGGAGAGGCGCTTCTCCTCGGGGCGGAGAAGGGCCCCTCGGAGGTGGGGCTCGAGGGCGGCGAGCTCCGCCAGGAAGAACCCCTCCCAGAAGGGAAGCTCGGGGATCCTGAGCCCCTTCTCCAAAAAGGCCTCCCAGGGCACCCGCTCCCCCAGGTGGATGCGGAAGGAGAGGGAGACCACCCCGAACTCGTAGAGCCTGGCGGTGAGGAGGCCGGAAAGCCCCTCCACGCTCCGCACCCCAAGCTCCATCTCCCCCGGTGGGTTTTCAAAGCGCACCGCCCCAAGCCTCGCCCGGGAAAGGCGAAGGCGGGGTGTGGACAGGCGGCCTAGGTCAATCTCGTCGGCCACGTCAAAGAGGCGGTAGAGGGCGATGTGGGGGGAGAGGACGTTCATTCCAGCTGGGAAATCTCCCGGGGAGGAGGCCCCTCCTTGTAGGCCTCCAGGAGAGCTCTAAGGGCCTTTCCCCGGTGGGTGTAGCGGGCCTTCTCCTCTAGGCCCATCTCGGCGAAGGTCTTCCCCGCCTCGGGGACGTAGAAGAGGGGATCGTAACCGAAGCCCCCCTCCCCCCGGGGGGCCTCGAGGATCAGCCCCTCCACGCTCCCCTCGTAGGCCTCGGCGTGCCCGTCGGGGTAGGCCAGGACCAGGACGGCCACGAAGCGGGCCTTGCGCTCTTCCCCTTTGAGGTGGCGCATCCTCTCCAGGAGGTAGACGTTCCGCTCCCGGTCCGTGGCCCTCCCCCCGTAGCGGGCGGAGTAGACCCCGGGCTCGCCCCCGAGGGCGTAGACCTCGAGGCCGGAGTCGTCGGCGAGGGCGGGAAGCCCCGTGGCCTTGGCCACGTACGCCGCCTTGAGGAGGGCGTTTTCCAGGAAGGTGGCCCCCTCCTCCTTGGGCATGCGCAAGGGGAAGTCCGCCAGGGTGAGGAGGGTCCAGCCCAAGGGGGCAAGGCCCTCCTTGAGCTCCCGCACCTTCCCGGGGTTGGAGGTGGCCAGGACCACCTTCATCCCCCTAAGCATACCCTAGCGGACCCGCTCCGCCTCCTTTAGGGCGAGCTCGCGCAAGGCCTCCCGGAAGGGGCTCGGAGGCAGGGCCTCCAGGGCCTGGGCCGCGGCCTCGGCCCGCTCCCGGATGCGGCGCACCGCCTCCTCGGCCACCCCGCTCTCCCGGGCCAGGGCCCGCACCCGTTCCAGGTCCCCGGCCTCCCGGGCCCGGCGCCTGAGCACCTCCCGCACCTCGGGGTAGCGCTCCATGAGGAGGAGGGGGATGAGGGTGGCCTTGCCCTCCCGCAAGTCCCCGCCCACGGGCTTGCCCAAGACCTCCGGGCTTCCCATGAGGTCCAGGTAGTCGTCCCGCATCTGGAAGGCTTGGCCGTAGAGGAGGCCGTAACGGTAAAGGGCCTCCCGCACCCCGCTCTCCGCCCCGAGGAGGAGGGCGGGGCCCTCCGTGGCGAGGGCCATGAGGACCGCCGTCTTGGCGGTGATGATCCGCTCGTAGTTCTCCAGGGAGTAGTCCTCGAGGGCCGCCACCTGGAACTGGAGGACCTCGCCTTCGGCGAGGGTCTTGGCCACCTCGGCGAACCGCTCCACCAGCTCCATCCGCCCCGTCTTGGCGATCACGTGGAGGAGCCGGGAGAGGAGGAAGTCCCCGGAGAGCACGGAGACAGCGTTCCCGTACTTGCGGAAGGCCGCCTCTTTGCCCCTGCGGGTTTCGGCGTCGTCAATGAGGTCGTCGTGGAGGAGGGTGGCGGAGTGGAGGAGCTCCACCGCCAGGGCGAGCTCCAGCTCAAAGGGCGCCCCTCCTAAGGCCCTCGAGGCCAGGAAGACGAGCCTAGGCCGGATGCGCTTACCCCCCGCCGTCACCAGGTCCTGGTGGATGAGGCGGATGAAGAGGACATCGGACTGGACGAGCTCGGAAAGGGCCTCTTCAAAGCGGCGGAGGGGGGCCTCGAGGTCGGTCACACCCCCCAGTATAAGCAAAGGCCCCGGAAAAACCCGGGGCCAAAGCCCACTCTACCTCGGGCTAAGTGCCCTCCCCCGAGATTTTCAACTCCACACCCCCCAGGGCCTTTAGGGCCTGCACTACCGCGTCCTTCAGCTCTTCAAGGCTCCCGTAGTGCCGCCTCGGCATCAAAAACCCCTTCACCCGCCGCCAGATGTTCTCCATGGGGTTCAAATGGGGGCTGTACCGCGGCAGGTAGGCCACCTCCAGCCCCCGCCCTCGCCACACCCCCCTCCTCCCCTCCACCCCACGGGACCGGTGGAAAGGCGCGTTGTCCAGGAAAACCTTCAGGGGCTTGGTCAACCCCTCGGCCACCCGGTCCAGATACCCCCGCACCACCTCCCACCGCACCGGCCCCTCCAAAAGGGCAAAGAAAAGCCGCTCCCCCTCCCGGCCCCGCACCAGGTGCCCCACCACGTTCACCCGCCCCTCCTTGCCCCACGCCCGCGGCACCCCCTTCGCCTCCCCCCTCCGGCACCAGGCGTACGTGGGAGGCAGGGTCAGGGCGAACCCGCTCTCGTCCAAGTACCCCACCTCCATCACCCCCTCCTGAGCCCCCTTTTTGCCTCCTCTTCCTCCTTCACAAAGGCTTCCACCTCCTCCGCCTCCGGTTTACCCCTGGGCACGTACCGCGTCCGTCTCCACACATACCCCATGGCCCTGAGGTGCCGGGCCACCACCTTGGGGGCCAGGCGGACCCCGAAGCGCTCGGCTATGGCCTCCGCAAGTTGCGGGGCGGTCCAGACCCGATCTTCCGCCAGTTTCTCCTCCACGAAGGCGGCCATCTCCGGGGTGAACTTCCTGGGGGTTCCCGGGGGTTTGCGGTAGACGAGGCCTTGGAGGCCCTCCCTCAGGAAGCGCCTGAGGACGAGGTAGACGGTGGTGCGGTCCTTGTGGAAGTGCTGGGCGATCCTTGGGGCGGTCCAGCCCTGGGCGGCCAGGCGGACCATCATGGCCCACAGGCGGGTCTTCTTGTGGGTCCTTGGGTCCAGGGAGAGCTCCAGGAGGAGCCGGTCCTCCTCAGGGGTCAGCTGGATCCGAAGTGGGGCTGCCATGTTGAGATGATAAGGGGTTGGCACTTAGAGGCTGTCGTAAAAGGGTGGTATCCTTGAGGGGTGAGCTCTAGACGATCTTACCCCAGCGACCTCAGCGATGCGGAGTGGGCCCTCCTGGAGCCCCTCATCCCAGCCCCCAAGCCCGGCGGCCGCCCCGCCAAGGTGCCGAGGAGAGAAATCGTTAACGCCATCCTTTACGTCCTGGAGAACGGCATCAAGTGGCGGGCCATGCCCCATGATCTGCCCCACTGGTCCACCGTCTACCACTACTTCCGCAAGTGGCAGAAGGAAGGCATTTGGGAGAAGGCCGTCCAGGCCCTGGCCCGCCAGGACCGGGAGCGAGAAGGGAGGCAAGCTTCGCCCAGCGCTCTGGTGATGGATAGCCAGTCCGTGAAGACCACGGAAAAAGGGGGCCCCGAGGGAACGACGGGGCCAAAAAGGTCAAGGGGAGAAAGCGCCAGATCCTGACGGACACGGGGGGCCGCTTGCTGAAGGCCTTCGTCCACCCGGCCAACGAGCACGACAAGCGGGGTGGGGAGGCCTTGCTCCTGGGGATGGACCTCTCCCTTTGGCCAAGGGTGCGGAAGCTGTTTGTGGACTGGGGGTACCGGGGCCTCAAGGGGCTCGCTTCTTCCCTGGGGCTGGAGCTTGAGGTGGTGGCCCGTCCCTACGCGGGGGTGCGTGGGGTATGGGTGCGAGAGGGGGAAGAGGCGCCGGAGCTTCCGCGGGAGATGGGGTTCAAGCCCTTGCCCAAGCGGTGGGTGGTGGAGCGGACCTTCGCCTGGCTGGGGCGGAATCGGCGGCTCGCCAAGGACTATGAAGCCAACCCTGGGGTGAGCGAGGCCTGGGTGTATCTGGGCATGCTACGCTTGTTGGTGAAGCGGCTGGCTAGGGCCGCGTAGCTGGCCGTGGAAGGGTTTTACGACAGCCTCTTAGCCCTAGTAGAGCTCTATCGGGGCGTTCAGGGGGACCACTTTGGACTGCCCGTTGGCCGAAATGGTCCGGTACTTCACCGCCTGCACCGGGGTCAAGGGCGCGGAGGACTTCTTCACCACCTCCCGGGTGTAAGGCCCGCAAGGGTTGGGGTTGCTGGGCGGACAAGCCTCGGGGATGAGGAAGGGGGCCTCCAGTTGGTTCTCCGAGGCGTCCAGGAGGATCACCGTGCCCGCCCCGGAGCCCGGAAGGGCGTAGAGGACGATCTGGTAGCTGTAGGTGTAAACCGTATTGTTGTTTTGGTCCGTCTCCGCCTGAAACGAGAAGTTCTCCCGCGAGGCCAAGACCGTCGGCCCACCTAGGATAACGCCGCCAGCGAAGAAGTTGCCACATCCCCCCAAGGCCACAAGGACCAGACCGCCAAGGAACCTGACCCATATACGCCGCATAAACCACCTCGCTCACCCCATCATCTCTTCCCGCCACTTGGGATTGAGTATAGCAAAAGAAAGCCGCGTGAGCCCCGCCAAGAAGTCCACGTTCTCCACCGCCACCTCCTTGGGCACCTCGAGGACCACCGGGGCGAAGTTTAGGATCCCCTTAATCCCCGCCGCCACCAACAGGTCCGCCGCCTTCTGGGCCGCCTCCCGGGGCACGGTGAGGAGGGCGATCTCAATGCGCCCCGGCACCCGTTGGGGCAGGAGGTCCACGGGCTCAATCACCCCGCCCCGCACCGGGCGGCCCACCTTCTCCGGGTCCACGTCAAAGAAGCCCCTGAGCTCAAAGCTCTCCCCGAACCCCGGGTAGTCGGCGAGGGCGCTCCCGAGCCGGCCCATGCCCACGATGCACAGGCCCCACTTGCGGTTGAGCCCCAGGATGTGGCGGAGCTCCCGCTTGAGGACGGGGACGGTGTACCCCACCCCCCGGGTGCCGTAGGAGCCGAAGTAGGAGAGGTCCTTCCGCACCTGGAAGGCCGTGACCTGGG
Source organism: Thermus thermophilus (assembly GCF_019974155.1). Taxonomy (NCBI): domain Bacteria; kingdom Thermotogati; phylum Deinococcota; class Deinococci; order Thermales; family Thermaceae; genus Thermus; species Thermus thermophilus. The sequence continues at coordinate 240,670 of NZ_AP025158.1, read as the reverse complement.
CGAGCTCCCCAAGCTGCTCGGAGCTCGTCCGATGAACCCCCTGGGCCTCCAGCTCCTCCAGGATGCGGAGGTAGGTGATCAAACGGCTGATGGCCGCTTCGGGGACCTTCATCGCACCTCCAAGGCCTCGAGGCCCAGCGCCTTGAGCCGGGCCTTCACCTCGTCCACCTGGCCCACGGGCACGGGGCCCACCCGCACCCGGTGCAGGCCGTCCTCGCTCAGGACCACGCTGAACCCCAGCCCACGGAGCTTCTCCGCCAAGGCGAGGGCGTTTTCCCGCTTCTGGAAGGCCCCCACCTGGAGGTAGACCCGCTCGGGAGAGAGGGGCGCCGGGCCCTCCCCCCGGTAGACCTGGGGGGCGTAGTCCCGGAGGGCCTCGGCCACCCTCCTGGCCTCCGCCTCGGTGGCGTAGGGGCCCAGCACCACCCGCGTGAGGCTTCCGGCGGGCTCCAGCCGTGCGGGGTAGCCCCGGTCCGCCAGCGTCTGGCGCAACCTGGCGGCGTTCTCAGGGTTGGCGAAGGCCCCCACCGCCACCCGGTAGACCCCCCCAGGGCTTGCGGGCGGGGAGGCCGCGCCGGCGCTAGGCCGGGCGGGCTCCGAAGGCGAAGGCGCCGAAGCGGGCGCGCGCCCCAAGGCCTCCCCCGGGGAAGGGGCGGGCGGGGCCTCGGGCAAGGGCAGGACGGTGACCACGGGCGCCTCCGCGGGGGCCTCGCCGGCAAGGCCGGGCGCCGGGGCCGCAGGCGCCTGCGGAGCCGGGGGCGGGGGCGGGGCGGGGCGCGCAGCGAAGGGGTTTAGGCCCACGAGGTAAAGGACCACGCCCAACGCCACCACGGCGATGAGGACGAAGATGAGAAAGTCCAACCAGTTCTCCCTCAGCCAGCGCATCCTACCTCCCGAGAAGGGCCCGGGCCTCCCTCGAGCCCAAGGCGGCCGCCTGCCTCAGGGCCCGGTCGGCCTCCGCTTGGCGGCCCAAGCCCCTGAGGACCAGGCCCAGGTTGTACCAGGCGGCGGCAGAGGAGGCGTCCTTGACCAGGACCTCGCGCAGCACGAGCTCCGCCTGGCCGAAGCGCTTGGCAAGGACGAGGGCCGCCCCCAGGTTTACCCCCACCTGGGGGTCGCGGGTGGCCTCGTAGGCGGCCTGGAGGGCCGCCACCGCCTCCTCGGCCTGGCCCTCCTCCAAGAGGAGGCTTCCCCGCAAGGCCAGGGCCTGGGGGGAGGCGAGCCCCTCGAGGAGCTTTAGGGCCTCCTGCCGCCGTCCCAGGCCTTGGGCCGCCTGGGCCTGGAGGAAGGCCCCGGCAGGCCCAGCCTCTTTGGCGTAACGGTAAGCGTTGGCGTAATCCTTGGCCTTGAGGTAGGCGGCCGCCAAGGCCAAGGCCACCTCGGGATCCTGGCCCTTTGCGTAGGCCTCCCGGAGCCAGCGGAGCCCCTCCTTCAGGTCCCCCGCCTCAAGCCGGCGCCGGCCCAGGAGGTAGGCGGCCTGCCAAAGGTCCGGGTCCAGGGCCAAGGCCTCCCGCCAAACGGGCTCGGGGGCTTCCACCAGGGTCCCCTTGCGCAGGAGGAGGAGGGCCTTCCCCTTGGGATCCTGGAGCGCCTCGAGGCCCCGCTCCACCTCCCGGCGCGCCCGGTCCGTAAGCCCCACCTCCGCCAGCACCCGGACGAGGAGGTCCCAGGCCTCCGCCCGGCCGGGCTCCCGGTTGAGCACGGCGTACAGGTGGGGCACCGCCGCCTCCCGCTCCCCAGCGGCGTAGAGGGCCTGGGCCAGGGCGAGGCGGTAGGCGGGGCTCCGCTCCGGGGAAAGGCCCTGCTCCAGAATGGCCGCCGCCTCCTTGGCCTTCCCCTCCTGGAGGAGGACCCCGGACCAGGCGAGGTAGGCCTCCTCCTGGGGAGCGATGGCGGCCGCTTTGGCGAAGGCCTCGGCCGCCTTTCCCGCCTCCCCCAGGCGGAGGTAGACCTGGCCCAGGTTGAAGTGCCCCTCGTACCGGTCCGGGAAGACCCGGGTCATCTGGTCAAAGGCGAACCGGGCCTCTTCCAGCCGGCCAAGCCGCACCAAGGCCACGCCGAGGCCCAGGTGGGCCCGGAACTGGCCGTAGTCCTGGCGCAGCACCTCCTCAAAGGCGGCCACGGCCTCCGCGTAGGCCCCCTCCGCCAGGAGGCGCTCCCCCCTCTCCAGCCAGGCTTGAACGCCCTGGGCCAAGGCCGCCCCAGAAAGGAGCCCGAGGGCGAGCATACGCGTCAGAAAAGGTCCCATAGAAGCCCCCTCTTTGCCGCTAGCATAGCACACCCCTGTGCTAAGCTGAGGCCGTGAACCTGGACGCCCCACGGGTCCTGGTCCTCAACGCCGCCTACGAGGTCCTGGGCCTGGCCAGCATCAAGCGGGCCGTGCTCCTCGTCCTCGGGGGCGGGGCGGAGATGGTCTCGGAAAGCGGCCTCTACCTCCACACCCCCTCCACCCGGATCCCCGTCCCCAGCGTGGTCCGCCTCAAGCGCATGGTCCGCCGCAGGCCGGGGCGCGTTCCCTTGAACCGCAGAAACGTCCTCCGGCGCGACCGCTACACCTGCCAGTACTGCGGCCAAAAGGGCGGGGAGCTCACCGTGGACCACGTCCTCCCCAAAAGCCGCGGGGGCAAGAGCACCTGGGACAACCTGGTGGCCGCCTGCCGCAGCTGCAACCTCAGGAAGGGGGACCGCACCCCCGAGGAGGCGGGGATGCGCCTCCTCCGCCCCCCGAAGCCCCCAAAGGTCCCCCTCTTCCTCTTGGACCTCAAGGAGGTCCCCCCGGACTGGCGGCCCTTCGTGGAGGGCCTCCTTGGCTAGCGCCGCACCGCAAGAAGCACCGCCAGGATCACGAGCAAAGCCCCGAAATAGCCCAAGGGCGAAAGGACCTCGCCGAAGAGCAGGTAGGCGAGGACCACGGCCACCACGGGCTCCAAGGTGGCCACCACGCTGGCCACGGTGGCGGGAAGCCGCCTGAGGCCGGCGTAAAAGGCGAGGTAGGCCCCGTAGGTGGAAAAGAAGCTGAGGGCCAGGAGGGCGCCAAGCGCCCGGGGGGTCAAGGGGCCGAACTCCGCCCAGGGCGCAAGGGCCAAGGCGGCCACGGGCAGGGCGTAGGCGAAGAAGGTGGGGGTGGTGTAGTGGCCGAGGTAAAGCTTGCCGAGAAGGTAGTGAAGGGCGTAGAAGAATCCGGAGGCCAAGCCGAAGAGGAAGGCCCGCACCCCGAAGCGCACCTCGCTCCCCCCGCCCAGGCCCAAAAGCCCCACCCCGAGGAGGGTCAAGGCCACCGCCCCCCAGGACCTGGCCGTGGGGGGCTCCCGGAGGAAGGCCCAGGAGAGGAGGGCCACCCAGGCGGGAGCAGTGTAGAGGAGAACCGAGGCCAAGGCCGCCCCCCCGTAGAGGACGGCGAGCTGGTAGGCCCCGTAGAAGAGGGCCACCCCCAGAAGGCCGAAGAGGGGAAAGACGGGCAGGTCCCGGGGCGCCACCCGAAGGCCTCCCGTCCGGGCCGCGTGGGCCAGAAAGAGGATCCAGCTCAAAAGCGCCCGGTAGAAGGCCACCGTCAAAGGGGTAAGCCCCTCCTGGAAGGCCATACGGCTTAAAGGCCCGATGAGGCCCCAAAGAAACGCCGCCAGCAGGACGTAAAGGTAGCCCATGGGACAAGTGTATAATCGGCCCAGGCGTTATTGGAGGCTCTATGGGAGCGCGCACCTCTTTCGCCCTTCTCGTCCTGGTCCTGGGCGGCCTCTTCGCCTGGCTCAACTGGCCGGAGGTCACCCGGACGGCCCCCCTCTCCCTGGGGTTCTTATCACCCGGGTGGAGGCCCCCTTGGGCCTGGTCCTCCTCGTGGCCTTAGGGGTGGCGACCCTCCTCTACCTCCTCTTCACCCTCGGCCTCGAGACCGCCGCCCTCCTGGAGGTGCGGCGGTATGCCCGGGAACTCCTCCACTACAAAAAGCTCGCGGAGGACGCGGAGCAAAGCCGCTTCACCGAACTCCGCCGCTACCTGGAAGGGGAGTTCCAGGCCCTAAGGGAGGCGGAGCGCGAGGAGCTTAGGGCCCTGAAGCAGGAAGTGGTGGAAACCCTGGAGAAGCACGGGAACACCCTCGCCGCCTACATCGGGGAGCTCGAGGACCAGATCCTGCGCCTCCTGGGCGAGCGCAAGCAGGGCCCCGGAGGCTAAGCGCCCGCACCTCGTCTGCGCACCGACGTGCGGACCCTCGGGGAAAAGCCCCTACGCCGCGCGAGCCCAAGGTGGCGCAAAGCCCCCCGGGCCGAGGCTCCGGGGGGCCGGTCCCGGCGGGGCTACTCCACGAGCTCCACCAGGGCAAGAGGCGCCCCGTCCCCCCGCCGGCGCTCCGCCAGCTTGAGGACCCGGGTGTACCCCCCCTGGCGGTCCCGGTAGCGGGGGGCGATCTCGTCAAAGAGCTTCCGCACCAGCTTCACGTCCTGGAGGTCCCTAAGGACCAGCCTGCGGGCGTGGAGGTCGCCCCGCTTGGCCAGGTGGATGAGGTGGTCCACAAACCCCCTGAGCTCCTTGGCCTTGGGCACGGTGGTGGTGATGCGGCCGTGGGTGAGGAGGCTTTTCGCCTGGTTGCGGTAAAGGGCCAAGCGGTGGGAAGAGTGGCGGTTCAGCTTACGTCCGGACTTCAGGTGGCGCATGGTCTCACTCCTTCAGGGTGAAGCCCTTCTTCTCCAGGGCTTCCTTGATCTCCTCCAGGCTCCGCTCCCCAATCCCGGGGATGTTCTTCAGGTCCTTGAGGTTGAGGGCAAGAAGGGCCCGAATGGACTCAATGCCCTCCTCCTTGAGGCTGTGGAGCACCCGGGTGGAGAGGCCGAGCTCCTCCAAGGGCAGGTCCAGCTCCTCCTGCTTTGGCAGCGCCTCGGGCTCCTTGGCCTCCTCGGGGGCCGCCACGGCGGCCGCCTGGGGGTTGGAGAAGTAGGCGAGGTGCTCCCGGAGGATCTCCACCGCCTGGTTCAGGGCCTCGAGGGGGGTGACGGAGCCGTCGGTCCAGATCCTGAGGGTGAGCTTATCCAGGTCGGTGCGCTGTCCCAGGCGGGTGTCCTCCACCTGGAAGGCCACGCGGCGCACCGGGGAGAAGACGGCGTCCACCGGGATGGCGTTGATCCGGTCCTTGATGCCGTGCTTCTCCGCCGGGACGTACCCCACCCCCCGGTCCACCCGGACCTCCATGTTGAGCCGCCCCCCCTCCTCCAGGGTGGCGATGTGGAGGTCGGGGTTCATGATCTCCACGTCGGCCACGGGAAGGAAGTCCCGCGCCTTCACCTCCTTGGGGCCCTCGGCCTTGAGGAGGAGGGTCACGGTCTGGAGGCTGGGGTTCAGGAACCGGACCACCAGCTCCTTGAGGTTGAGGATGATCTCCACCACGTCCTCCTTGACCCCGGGGATGGTGGAGAACTCGTGGAGGACGTCCTCAATGTAGACGCTGGTGACCGCGGTCCCGGGGATGGAGGAAAGGAGGATGCGCCGCAGGGGGTTTCCCAGGGTGACGCCGAAACCCCGCTCCAGGGGCTCCAGGACGAACTCCCCGTACTCCCGCCCCTGGGTGCGCACCGTGAAGACCGGGGCCTTGAGCTTGGAATCCAACATACGCCTCCTTCCAGGGGCTTACCTGGAGTAAAACTCAATCACCAGCTGCTCGTTCACGGGCAGGGCCAGGTCCTCCCGGTCAGGCAGGCGGAGGAACTTGCCCTTCATGCCCTCCACGTCCAGGGAGAGCCAAGGGCCCACCTTCCGGCCCTTCATGGCCTCGAGGTTCTGGCGGATGAGCTCGAGGTTGCGGCTCTTCTCGGCCACGGCGATCTCGTCCCCGGGCCGGACCCGGTAGGAGGGGAGGTCCACCCGGCGCCCGTTCACGGTGATGTGCCCGTGGCGCACCAGCTGGCGGGCTTGGCGGCGGCTTACGGCGAAGCCCAGCCGGTAGACCACGTTGTCCAGGCGGGACTCCAAAAGCCCAAGGAAGACGGAGCCGGTGACGCCCTTCTTCTTGCTCGCCTCCTCAAACAGGTTGCGGAACTGGCGCTCAGAGATGCCGTAGATCCGGCGAAGCTTCTGCTTCTCCCTAAGCCGCACCGCGTAGTCGGAGGGGCGGCGCGCCCGCTTCTGCCCGTGCTGCCCAGGGGGGTAGGGGCGGCGCTCCATGGCGCACTTGGGGCTGTAGCACCGCTCCCCCTTGAGGTAGAGCTTCACGCCTTCCCGGCGGCAAAGACGGCAAACTGGACCAATGTAACGACCCATCGCTCACTCCTTCTAGGAAGCCTTACGGAACTTCTTCTTGGGCCTGCAGCCGTTGTGGGGGACGGGGGTGTCGTCCACGATGGACTTCACCTGGAGGCCGGAGGCCTGGAGGGCCCTTATGGCCTGCTCCCGGCCCGCCCCGGTGCCCCGCACGATCACGTCCACGCTCTGCATGCCGTAGGCCATGGCCTTCTTGGCGGCGTCCAGGGCCGCGAGCTGGGCGGCGTAAGGGGTGCCCTTACGGCTTCCCTTGTAGCCGATGACGCCGCCCGAAGACCAGGTGATGGGGTTGCCGTCCGGGTCGGTGATGGTGACGATGGTGTTGTTGTAGGAGGCGTGGATGTAGGCGCGACCGCTCGCCACCTGCCGCTTGACCTTTTTCTTGCTCGGCTTCTTGGCCATACTCTCCCTCTCCGGAGTATCCTCTGGCCCTTAGGCTCACTTCCTCGGGGCCTTCTTCTTGCCCGGCACCGTCTTGCGGGGCCCCTTGCGGGTGCGGGCGTTGGTGCGGGTCCGCTGGCCCCGAACCGGCAGCCCCCGCCGATGCCGGAGGCCCCGGTAGCAGCCGATGTCCATGAGGCGCTTGATGTTGGCCGCCACCTCGGCCCTGAGCTCCCCCTCCAGCTTCCAGGTGTTCTCCACGTACTCCCGGAGGCGGACCACCTCCGCCTCCGTGAGGTCCTTCACCCGGGTGGCGGGGTTGATCCCCGTCTTCTCCAGGGCCTCCTTGGCCCGGGCCTTGCCGATGCCGTAGATGTAGGTGAGGGCGACGTCCACCCGCTTGTTCCTGGGAATCTCTACCCCTGCGATCCTCGCCACAGTCCTCCTCCCTAACCCTGCCGCTGCTTATGCTTGGGGTTCTCGCAGATGACGTAGACCCGCCCGTGCCGGCGGATCACCTTGCACTTGTCGCAGATCCTCTTGACCGACGCGCGCACCTTCATGCCTGCCTCCTACTTGCGGTAAACGATCCGGCCCCGCGTGGGGTCGTAGGGGGTGATCTCCACCACCACCCGGTCCCCGGGGAGGATGCGGATGTAGTGCATCCGCATCTTGCCCGAGATGTAGGCCAAAATCTCCGGCCCCGAGTCCAGCTTCACGCGAAAGGTGGCGTTGGGCAACGCCTCGGTGACCACGCCCTCCGTCCGAATGGTGTCCTTCTCCTTCGCCATACCCCTCCCTACTCGGCCCGCGCCAGGGCGACCCCGGTGAGAAGCTCGGGACCTTCTTCCGTCACCAGGACGGTGTTCTCGTAATGGGCGGCGAGGTTGCCTCGGCCGGCGCTCGCCGTCCAGCCATCTTCCAATATTACCACAGGGGCTGGCCTCAAGGTGACCATGGGCTCGAGGGCCAGGGTCATCCCGGGGCGGATCTTGGGCCCGGTCCCGGGCTTGCCGAAGTTCGGCACCTGGGGGTCCTCGTGGATCTCCCGGCCCACCCCGTGCCCCACGAACTCCCGGACCACTCCGTAGCCCCGGCTCTCCAAGAAGGTCTGGATGGCGTGGCCCACGTCGCCGAGGCGGAAGCCCGGGCGCAGGTACTTCATCCCCTCCCAGAAGGCGGCCTCCGTGTCCCGGATGAGCCTCTCCGCCTCCGGCGAGACCCGGCCCACGGGAAAGGTGCGGGCCATGTCGGCGGCGAACCCCTGGTAGATGAGGCCCACGTCCACGGAGAGGATATCCCCTTCCTTCAGGGGCTCCTTGGAGGGGATGCCGTGGACCACCACCTCGTTCACCGAGGTGCAAAGGGTGGCGGGGAAGCCGTAGAGGCCGAGGAAGGCGGGCTTGGCCTTACGCTTGCGGATCGCCTCGTAGGCGATCTGGTCCAGCTCCCAGGTGGAGACGCCGGGCTCCACGTGGCGGGCCACCTCCTCCACCACCTCGGTGAGGAGGGCCCCCGCCTCCCGCATGCGCTCAATCTCCCAGGGGCTTTTCAGCTTGATGGCCATCAGATCCCTAACGCCGCCCGGATCCGCTCGTACACCTCGTCCGGGGTGCCGAGCCCGTCCACCCGCTTCAGCACCCCCCTGGCCGCATAGTAGCCCACCAGGGGCTCGGTTTTCTCCCGGTAGACCTCGAGGCGGCGCCTCACGGTCTCCTCGTTGTCGTCGGAGCGGCCCTCGAGCTCGGCCCGCCTGAGGATGCGCCGGACGAGCTCCTCCTCAGGAACCTCCACCAGGACCACCCCGAGAAGCCTTGTGCCCGTCTCCGCGAGGAGGCGGTCCAAGGCCTCGGCCTGGGCCAGGGTGCGGGGAAAGCCGTCAAAGATCACCCGCTCGGCCAACTCCTCCCGGATAAGCTCCAGGATGAGGTCGTCGGGGACCAGGTCCCCCCGCTCCATGATGGGCCTCACCCGCTCGCCCAAAGGGGTCCCCCGGGCCACGTGGTCCCGGAGGATGTCCCCCGTGGAGAGCTTCTTGAAGCCAAGCTCCTCGGCAAGCCTCGAGGCCTGGGTGCCCTTACCCGCCCCCGGAGGCCCCAGGAAGATCACCGCCTGTCCCACGTTCACCTCCTACCCTACCGGTTCCGCCCCCGCAGGCGCCCGCGGGAGAGGAAGCCCTCGTAGCTCCTGAGCATAAGCTGGCTCTCCACCTGCCTCAGGGTGTCCAAGGCCACGCCCACCACGATGAGGAGGCCGATGCCCGAGAAGGCGATGCTTTGGATGCCGGTGAGGTTCTGGATGATCTGGGGAAGGAGGGTCACGAGCCCGAGGAAGAGGGCCCCCCAGAGGGTGAGACGGGAAACGATGTGCTCCAGGAACTTCACCGTGGGCTCGCCCGGGCGGATCCCCGGGATGAACCCCCCGTACTCCCGCAGGGACTCGGCGATGCGCTTGGGGTCAAACTGGACGGCGGTGTAGACGTAGGTGAAGAAGATGACGAGGAGGACCTCTAGGAAGAGTCCCGAAGGCCGGGTGGGGTTGAAAAAGTTGGCGATGCTCTGCAGCACGGGGTTGTCCTGGAAGGGGGCGGCCAGGAAGATGGGGATCTGCAGGATGGCCGCGGCGAAGATGATGGGGATCACCCCGGCGGCGTTGAGCTTGATGGGGATGTAGGTGGCCTGGCCCCCGTAGACCCTGCGCCCCACCACTTTGCGGGCGTACTGGACGGGGATCCTGCGCTCGGCCTGCTGGACGGCGGCCATGCCGGCGAAGGCCAGGACGATGAAGGCCAGGAAGAAGAGGAAGGCCACCAGGTTGACCTCCCCGGTGCGGATGAGGCCGATGGTGCGTAGGATCTGGGGAAGCCATTCCACCACGATCCCGGCGAAGATGATGAGGCTCGTGCCGTTGCCGATGCCGTACTCGGTGATGCGCTCCGCCATCCACAGGAGGAGGGCGATGCCCGCCACCTGGGTCACCACCACCACGAACCAGAAGAAGGGGCCGGGGGACCAGCCCGGGAGGAGGAAGCGGCCCCCTTCGGCCCCCAAAAAGGCCGTGGCCAGGAAGAACCCCTGGAAGGCGCCCAGGGCGATGCCCCCGATGCGGGTGTACTGGTTGAGGATGCGCCGCCCCTCCTCCCCCTCCTTGGAGAGCTTCTCCAGGGCCGGCACCACCGTGACCAGGATCTGCATGATGATGGCCGCGGTGATGTAGGGCATGATGCCCAGGGCGAAGATGGAGAAACGCTCAAAGTTGCCCCCGGAGAAGAGGTTGATGATGCCGAAGACCCCGCCTTGGGCCGTGCGCAGGAACTCCTGGATCTTGTCCAGGTCCACCCCCGGGGTGGGGATGAAGGCCCCGAGGCGGTAGGCGGCGAGGACGAGGAGGGTGAAGAGCACCCGCTGGCGGAGCTCGGGGATCTGCAGGGCGCTCCAGAAGGCCTTGAGCATCTCAGGCCTCCAGGAGGACCGGCTCCCCGCCCGCGGCCTTCAGCTTCTCCAGGGCGCTTTTGGAGAAGGCGTGGGCCACCACCTTGAGGGGCTTGGCCTCGCCCTCCCCCAGGATCTTGAGGCGGTACCCCTTCTTCAGGATGCCCGCACGGACCAGAAGCTCCGGGGTGACCTCGCCCTCAAAGCGGGCGAGGTCCCTAAGGTTCACCCCCTGGTACCGAGGGCGCTTGATCTCCCCGGGCACCTGCCCTTGCATGCCCCGCTTGGGCAGGCGCATCAGGGTCGTGGACCGGCCGCCCTCAAAGCGGCGCGGGTCCTTGACCCCACCGGAACGGGACTTCTGCCCCTTGTGCCCGCGGGTCGCCGTCTTGCCGTGGCCGGAGCCCGGGCCCCGGCCCACCCGCTTGCGCCGCTTGTTGGCCCCCGGGTTGGGCCTGAGATCGGAAAGCTTCATTCCACCACCTCCACGCGCACGAGGTGCACCACCTTCTCCACGTTCCCCCGGACGGCGGGGGTGTCCTCGAGGACCCGCTCCTGCTGGAGCCGCCTAAGCCCCAGGGCCTTGAGGGCCGCCTTCTGGTCCTTGGGGTAGCCGATGGGGCTCTTCACCAGCTTAACCTTGAGCCTGGGCATGGGCCTCCCCCTTCCTGAGCCGCTCCACGTCGGCCTTGGTCCTGAGCTGCCGCAGGGCCTCCATGGTGGCGTAGGCGATGTTGATGGGATTGCGGCTCCCGAGCTCCTTGGTGAGGATGTCGGTCACCCCGGCGAGCTCCAGGATGGCCCGGGGCACCGCGCCCGCGATCACCCCCGTGCCCGGGGCCGCCGGCTTCAGCACGATCTTGGAGGCCCCGAACTCCACCTCAATCTCGTGGGGGATGGTGCCGTTCTGGAGGGGCACCTCCACCATGTTGCGGCGGGCGTAGTACCCCGCCTTCTGCACCGCCAGGGGCACCTCGGGGGCCTTGCCGAAGCCCAGGCCCACCCGGCCCTGACGGTCGCCCACCACCACCAAAGCGCCGAAGCGGAAGCGGCGCCCGCCCGCCTGCATCCGGGCGGTGCGCCGGACCAGGATCATCTTCTCTTCAAAGTCGGTCTCCGGCATGGGTCTCCTCCCTTAGAACTCGAGGCCACCTTCCCGGGCCCCTTCCGCCAGGGCCTTCACCCGGCCGTGGTACTTGTAGGGCCCCCGGTCAAAGGCCACCTGCTTGATCCCAAGCGCCAGGGCCTTCTCCGCCAAGGCCCGGCCCACCTGGCGGGCCACCTCCGTCTTGTTGCCCTTGAGCTTCAGGGCCAGGCTGGAGGCGGACACCAGGGTAACCCCCTTCTCGTCGTCAATGATCTGGGCGTAGATGTGCTTCAGGCTCCGGAAGACGGAGAGGCGGAGCCTCCCGGTGCGCTTAATGCGGTTGCGCACGCGGAACTTACGGCGCTCGTAAGCGGTCAAACGTGCCATCTCTCCCCCCGCTACTTCTTGGCCCCGGCCTTACCCGGCTTGAGGCGGACCGGCTCGCCCGCGTAGTAGATCCCCTTCTCGTGGTAGGCGCTGGGCTTCTTGATGGCCCGGATGTTGGCGGCCACCTGCCCCACCTTCTGCTTGTCAATCCCCGAGACCCGGACCCGGGTAGGCTCGGGCACCTCAAAGGTGATGCCCTCCGGGGGCTCCACCACCACGGGGTGGCTGAAGCCCACGGTGAGCTCGAGGGCCCGCCCCACGAGCCGGGCCCGGTAGCCGATGCCCTTGATGAGGAGCTCCTTGCTGTACCCCTCGGAAACCCCCTTGACCGCGTTGGCGATCAGGGTCCGGGTCAGGCCGTGGAGGCTCTTGTGGCGGCGCTCGTCGGAGGGCCGCTCCACCCGGACCACGCCCTCCTCCACCACCACCCGCATCTCGGGGCTTACCGGCACCTCCAGCTCCCCCTTGGGGCCCTTGACCTTGACCCGTCCGGGGGCCACCTCCACGCTCACGCCCTTGGGTAGGGGAATGGGTAGCCTTCCGATCCTAGACATCACCACACCTCGCAGATGAGCTCGCCGCCCACGCCCAGCTTCCGGGCCTCACGGTCGGTGAGAACCCCCTTGGAGGTGGAGAGGATGGCGATCCCCAGGCCCCGGCGCACCCGGGGGATCTCCTTGACCCCCACGTACACCCGCCGCCCCGGCTTGCTGATCCGCCGGATGTGGTGGATCACCTGCTCCGGCCTGGGGTCGGGCCCCTGGCGCCGGGGACCGTACTTCAGGTAGACCCGCAGGTAGGGCTTGCCGTCCACGTCCACCCGCTCGTACCCTTTGATGAACCCCTCCCGCGCGAGGATCTTCAGGATCTCCTCCTTGAAGCGGGAGGCGGGCACGTCCGTGCTCTCCTTGTAGACCCGGGTGGCGTTCCTGATCCGGGTCAGCATGTCGGCGATGGGATCCGTCAGCATTTCCGCTCTCCTTTTTCGCTACTCCTGGCCCATGCGGTCTCGGGAGAACCCCCCCGACCGGACCACGGCCTACCAGCTGGCCTTCCGCACCCCGGGAAGCTGCCCCTTGTGGGCAAGCTCCCGCAGGCAGATCCGGCAGAGCCCGAAGAAGCGGTACACGCTCCGGGCGCGGCCGCACCGCACGCAGCGGGTGTAAGCCCGCACCTTGAACTTAGGGGTCCGCTTGGCCTTCTCAATCAGCGCCTTTCTCGCCATCGCAACCTCACTTGCGGAAGGGGAAGCCCAAAAGCTCCAAAAGGGCCCGGGCCTCCTCGTCGGTCTCGGCGGTGGTCACCACCGCGATGTCCATGCCCCGCAGGGCGTCCACCATGTCGTAGGTGATCTCCGGGAAGATGAGCTGCTCCCTCAGGCCCAGGTTGTAGTTGCCCCGGCCGTCAAAGCTGTTGGGGTTGAGCCCCCGGAAGTCGCGGATGCGGGGGAGGGCCACGTTGAGGAGCTTCTCCAGGAAGATCCACATCCGGTCGCGCCGCAGGGTGACCCGGAGACCGATGGGCATCCCCTTGCGGAGCTTGAAGTTGGAGATGGACTTCTTGGCCCGGGTGACCGCGGGCTTCTGCCCCGTGATGAGGGCGAGCTCCTGGGCCGCCTTCTCCAGGATGCGGGCATCCTCCTTGGCCTCGCCCAGCCCCTGGTTGATGACCACCTTTTCCAGCCTGGGCACCTCCCAGACGTTCTGGTAGCCAAAGCGGCGGATGAGCTCGGGGCGGACCTCCTCGTAGTACTTGCGCTTAAGGGCCACGTCCAAGGGCATACCTCACTCCTCCCTGTCCAGGGCCCCGCCGCACTTGGCGCAGACCCGGATCTTCTTGCCGTTCTCCAGGAACTTCTTCCGCACCCGGGTGGGCTTGCCGCAGGCGGGGCAGATGGGGCGGACCTTGGAGGCGTGCAGGGGGGCCTCCTTCTCAATGAAGCCGCCCTGGGGGTACTGGGGGCTCACCCGCACCGCCTTCTTCACGATGTTGACCCCCTCCACGATGACGGCGTACTTCTTGGGCAAGACCTCCTTCACCTTGCCCACCCGGCCCTTGTACTTGCCGGAGGCCACGAGAACCGTGTCCCCCTTCTTCACGTGCATCTTCACCCGCATTAGAGCACCTCCGGCGCCAGGGAGACGATCTTCATGAAGCCCTTCTCGCGAAGCTCCCGGGCCACGGGGCCGAAGACGCGGGTGCCGCGGGGCTCCAGCTGGTTGTTGATGATCACGGCGGCGTTGTCGTCAAAGCGGATGGCGGAGCCGTCGGGGCGCTTGATCTCCTTTTTGGTGCGCACCACCACGGCCTTGACCACGTCCCCTTCCTTGACCGCCCCCCGGGGGATGGCCTCCTTGACGCTGGCCACGATCACGTCCCCCACGGTGGCGTACTTGGCGTTGGAGCCCTTGAGCACCCGGATGCACATGATCTTCCGGGCCCCGGTGTTGTCGGCCACCTCAAGGTAGGTCTGCGGCTGGATCATGCCTTACCTCCCCGCTTGGAAAGGCTCTGGTAGTTCTGGCGGCGGATGAGGTACTTTTCCACCAGGTCCATCCGGCCCGACTCCACCAGGCGGAGCACCCGGAAGCGCTTGCGCCTGGAGATGGGCCGGGACTCAATGATCTCCACCACGTCCCCCAGCTTGTACTTCTCCTCGGGGTCGTGGGCCAGGTACTTCTTGGAGCGCTTGATCACCTTGCCGTAGAGGGGGTGGGGGAACTGGCGCTCCACCAAGACCGTAACGGTCTTCTGCATCTTGTCGCTCACCACCACCCCGGTCAGGACCTTCTTAGGCATTCTGCCTCCTCTTCTCGTTCAAGACCGTAAGGAGCCTGGCGATCTGGCGCTTGAGGTCCCGGATCTTGTGGTTTTGGGAAAGCTGGCCGATGGAGGCCTGGAAGCGGAGCTCCATGAGCTCCCGCTTCTTCTCCCGCACGAGCTTCTCCAGCTCCACAGGGGAGAGCTTCCGGGCCTCCTCCAGCTGCTTCCTCACCTCACTGAGCTTCATCGTAGGCGTCCCTCCTCACGATCTTGGTCTTGATGGGGAGCTTGTGGCCCGCGATGCGCAGGGCCTCCAGGGCCTGCTCCTCCGTGACCCCGGCGACCTCAAACATGACCCGGCCGGGCTTCACCACGGCCACGTACCCCTCCACGTTGCCCTTCCCCTTACCCATCCGCACCTCCAGGGGCTTCTTCGTGTAGGGCTTGTCGGGGAAGATGCGGATGAAGATCTTCCCGCCGCGGCGGAAGTGGCGCACCATGGCCACACGGGCGGCTTCAATCTGCTGAGCCGTGATCCAGGCGGGCTCGAGGGCCACGAGGCCGAAGTCGCCGAAGGCCACGTAGTCCCCGCCCTTGGTGGCGCCCTTAAGCCGCCCCCGCTGCTGCTTGCGGTACTTCATGCGCCTGGGCATCAGCATGGCTCACTCCTCCTTCTTCACGCGCACGGCAGGGCGACGGCGGCGGGGCCTCTCCTCGGCCTTCGGCAGCTCGGGCCGGGCCTTGGACTTCTGGCCGCCGATCACCTCGCCTAGGAAGATGTAGGCCTTGACCCCGAGGACGCCGTAGGTGGTCCGGGCCAAGGCAAAGCCGTAGTCTATGTTAGCACGCAGGGTGTGGAGGGGCACCCGTCCCTGGGCGGCCCACTCGGTGCGCGCCTGCTCGGCCCCGCCAATGCGGCCGGAAACGATCACCTTGGCCCCCTTGGCCCCGGACTCCATGACCCGCTGGACCGCCTGCTTGATGGCCCGGCGCACGGCGAAGCGGCGCTCAATCTGCTCCGCCACCCGCTGGGCCACGAGGGGGGCGGAAAGGTTGGGGTTCTGCACCTCCTGGACGTTCAGGGCCACGTTCTTGCCGGTGAGCTTGGCCAGCTCCTCCCGGAGCACCCGGATCCGCTCGCCACCCCGGCCGATGACCACCCCGGGCTTGGCCACGTGGACGGTCACGGCCACGTTGTCGGCGGCCCGCTCAATGTCCACCCGGGCGAGGCCCGCCGAGTAAAGCTCCTTCTCCAAAAGGCCCCGGATCCTCTGGTCCTCGAGGAGCAGGTGGCGGTACTGCTTCTTGCCGGCGTACCAGCGGGACTCCCAGTCCCGGGTGATGCCGAGCCGGAAACCGATGGGGTGGATCTTATTTCCCATGCTTCTCCCCCAGGATCACGGTGATGTGGCTGGTCTTCTTCTTGATGATGTCCGCCCGGCCCCGGGCCCTGGGAAGCACCCGCTTCAGGGCGGGGCCCTCGTCCACATAGGCCGCCTTCACGTAAAGCCGGTCCTCCAGCATGTCGTGGTTGTTGACCGCGTTGGCGGCGGCGGACTCCAGCACCTTGGCCACGAAGTAAGCCCCCCGCTTGTTGGTGTAGCGCAGGATGTTGCGGGCCTCCTCGAGGCTCTTTCCCCGGATCAGGTCCACCACCAGGCGGACCTTCCGCGGGGAGATGCGCACGTATCGGGCGATCGCTTTCGCTTCCATGGCTACTTCTTCTTGGTGGCCTTGGCCTCTTTACCGTGCCCCCGGTAGGTCCGGGTGGGGGCGAACTCGCCCAGCTTGTGCCCCACCATGTTCTCGGTGATGTAGACGGGCACGTGCTGCTTGCCGTTGTAGACCGCGATGGTATGCCCCACCATCTCGGGCACGATGGTGGAGCGGCGGCTCCAGGTCTTGATGAGCCGCTTCTCCCCCTTGGCGTTGAGCTCCAGGACCTTTTCCAGGAGGTGGTCGTCTACGAAGACGCCTTTCTTGAGACTACGCGGCATACCTCACCTCACTTCTTGCGACGGGCAATGATGAAGCGGCTGGAAGGCTTACGCCGCTTCCTGGTCTTGAGCCCCTTGGTCTGCCAGCCCCAAGGCGAGGCCGGGGGCCGTCCCCGGGGCGCCCGGCCCTCGCCGCCGCCGTGGGGGTGGTCCACCGGGTTCATGGCGGCGCCGCGGACGTGGGGCCTGCGGCCGAGCCAGCGGCTGCGGCCCGCCTTGCCCAGGACGATGTTCTTGTGGTCGGCGTTGCCCACGGCGCCCACCGTGGCGTAGCACTCCCCGTGCACCTTCCTAAGCTCCCCGGAAGGCAGGCGCAGGATCACGTAATCCCCTTCCCTGCCCTGGATCTGGGCGCTGGTCCCGGCGGCGCGGGCCAGCTTGGCCCCCTTCTTGGGCTCAAGCTCCACGGCGTGGACCACGGTGCCCACGGGGATGAAGCGCAAGGGGAGGGCGTTGCCCACGCTGATGGGGGCATCGGGGCCCGCCACCACCTGCTGCCCCACCTGCAGGCCGTCCGGGGCGATGATGTACCGCTTCTCCCCGTCCACGTAGTGGAGCAGGGCGATGCGGGCCGAGCGGTTGGGGTCGTACTCAATGGCCGCCACCTTGGCGGGGATGCCCACCTTGTCCCAGCGCTTGAAGTCAATGATGCGGTACAAGCGCTTGTGGCCGCCGCCGCGGAAGCGGACCGTGATCCTCCCCTGGTTGTTCCGCCCCCCCGTCTTCTTCAGGGGCTTGACCAAGGACTTCTCGGGCTCCGTCTTGGTGATCTCGGAGAAGTCGGCCACCGTCATGAAACGGCGGCTCGGGGTGTAAGGTTTGAACTTCTTAACGGCCATTTCCTCTTCCTCCTTGCCGGATCAGGGCCGGGCTCCCTTTCCCGGCGAGGTCTAGATGAGGCCCTCCAGGGCCTCAATCTTCTGCCCGGGGGCCACCTGAACGATGGCCTTCTTCCTGTCGGGGCGCTTGCCCAGGTAGCGCCCAAGCCGCTTCTTCTTGCCCCGCACGTGGAGGGTGTTCACCTTGACCACCTTGACCTTGAAGGCCGTCTCTACGGCGTTCTTGATCTCGGTCTTGGTGGCCTTGGGGTGCACCCAGAAGGCGTACTTGCCCTCGGCGAAGCCCGCGTAAGCCTTCTCCGAAAGCACCGGGGCCAGGATCACGTCGTAGGCGGTCTTCACGCCTCACCCCCTATGCGGTTCTGGAAGACCTCCCAAGCGTCCAGGTCCATGACCAGCCGCTCCGTACGGACGATGTCGTAGACGTTGAGCCCCTCCGGGGCCAGGGTCACCACCCAGGGCAGGTTGCGGGCCGCCCGGCGGACCAGCTCGTTGCCGGTCACCAGGAGGACGCTCTCGGAGCCGTCCAGGCCCGCCTCCTTGGCCCAGGCCAGGAACTCCTTGGTCTTGCCGTTGACCCCGGCAAACGCCTCCACGAGGAGGAGCTTGCCTTCCCGGGCCCGGTCGGCCACGGCCATGGCGAGCCCCTTCTTCCGGACCTTCTTGGGCAGGGTGTAGCTGTAGTCCCGGGGCTTGGGGCCGAAGGCCACGCCGCCGCCCACGAAGATGGGGGCGCCGATGTCGCCGTGGCGGGCGCGGCCGGTGTGCTTCTGCGGCCAGATCTTCCGGCCAGAGTAGGCCACCTCGCCCCGGGTCTTGGTGCTGGCGGTGCCCCGGCGGCGCTTGGCCAGCTGCCACCGGACCACCTCCCAGAGGAGGTGGGGGTTGATCTCCGCGGGCAGGTCGGCGGCAAGCTCGCGCCTGCCGTTAGGGGAAAGGACGGGAATCTGGTACACCGCTACCTCCTTCACTTGGCCGCCTTCTTGGTCTCGCGGACGATGACCAAGCCGCCGTTGGGACCGGGGACGGCCCCCTTGACCAAAAGCAGGTTCTCCTCGGGGATGACGTCCACCACCTCGAGGTTCATGACCGTCACGCGCTCGGCCCCGTAGTGGCCCGCCATCTTCTTGCCCTTGTAGACGCGACCGGGGGTCTTGCGGTTCCCAATGGAGCCGGGGTGGCGGTGGATCTTGTGGGCGCCGTGGGAGTCGGGGCCGCCCGCGAAGTTCCAGCGCTTCATCACGCCGGCGAAGCCCCGGCCCTTGGAGGTGCCCGTCACGTCCACGCGCTCCCCGGGCTTGAAGATCTCCACCGTGACCGTGTCCCCTTCGGGGTTAAAGTCCCGGATCTCCCGCAGGATGCGCACGGGCTCCACCCCGGCCTTGGCGAAGTGCCCCTTAAGGGGGCGGTTCACCCGCTTGGGGTTTTGGGGAAGGAAGCCCAGCTGCACCGCGGTGTAGCCGTCCTTCTCCGGGGTGCGGCGCTGCACCACGGGGCACGGCCCCGCAAGGATGACCGTGACGGGGACGGCGCGGTCGTCGCGGAAGATGCGGGTCATGCCCACCTTGACGCCCAAGATGCCCTTCACCGGCCACCTCCTACGGTCTTGATCTCAATCTCCACCCCGGTGGGCAGGTCCAGGGTCATGAGCTGCTCAATGGTCTTCCGGTTGGGGTTGATGATGTCCACAAGCCGGTTGTGGGTGCGCAGCTCAAAGTGCTCCCGGGAGTCCTTGTGCTTGAAGGGCCCCCGGATCACGGTGAAGCGGCGCACCCGGGTGGGTAGGGGGATGGGCCCGGAAACCTGGGCCCCGGAACGCCGGGCCGCCTCCACGATCTTCTGGGCCGAGGCGTCCAGGGTCTTGTGATCAAAACCCCGGAGCTTGATGCGGATCTTGGGCATACTTCACCTCACTCCAGGATCTTGGTGACGACGCCGGCGCCCACGGTCCGCCCACCCTCACGGATGGCAAACCGCAAACCCTCCTCCAGCGCCACCGGCTTGATCAGCTCCACCGTAAACGTCACGTTGTCCCCAGGCATCACCATCTCCACGCCCGGAGGCAACCGCACCACCCCAGTCACGTCCGTCGTCCGAAAGTAAAACTGCGGACGGTACCCCGAAAAAAACCCCGTGTGCCGCCCACCCTCCTCCTTCCTCAAAACATACACCGAGGCCTCAAACTTCGTGTGCGGCGTAATGCTCCCAGGCTTCGCCAACACCTGGCCCCGCTCCACCTCCTCCCGGCTCACACCCCGCAGGAGCACCCCCACGTTGTCCCCAGCTATCCCCTCCTGCAAGGTCTTCCGGTGCATCTCCACACCCGTCACCACCGTCCTCCGCGTCTCCGGAGCAAGGCCCACAATCTCCACCTCGTCCCCAACCTTCACCTTGCCCCGCTCAATCCGCCCCGTGGCCACCGTCCCACGCCCAGTAATGGTGAACACGTCCTCCACCGGCATCAAGAACGGCTTGTCCACGTCCCGCACCGGCGTGGGAATGTACTCGTCAATCGCGTCCAACAACTCCCAAATCCGGTCCACCCACTCGTTCTCCCCTCGCTTCGTCTGAGGATTCTTGTGCATCTGCTCAAGCGCAAGCAACGCGCTCCCCCGAATCACCGGCACCTCGTCCCCAGGAAACTCGTACTGGTTCAGGAGGTCCCGCACCTCCATCTCCACCAGGTCCAGTAACTCGGGGTCGTCCACCATGTCCACCTTGTTCATGAACACCACAATGTACGGCACCCCCACCTGCCGCGCCAACAAAATGTGCTCCCGCGTCTGCGGCATCGGCCCGTCCGCCGCCGACACCACAAGAATCGCCCCGTCCATCTGCGCAGCACCCGTAATCATGTTCTTGATGTAGTCCGCGTGCCCAGGACAGTCCACGTGGGAATAGTGCCGCTTCGCCGTCTCGTACTCCACATGCGCCGTGTTGATCGTAATCCCACGCGCACGCTCCTCCGGCGCCTTGTCAATGTCCCCGTAGTCCTTAACCTCCACATTCGGATTCTCCGCCGCCGCTACATACGTCAACGCCGCCGTCAGCGTCGTCTTCCCGTGGTCCACGTGCCCAATCGTCCCCACGTTCACGTGAGGCTTCGTCCGAACAAACTCGCCCTTCGCCATCTCCGTCCTCCTCGCAAGGAAGGGGTGGGCCCTAAAAAGGCCCACCCCGAAGCCGCGCTATTGACCCTTGATGAGCTTCTCCTGGATCTGCCGAGGCACTTCCTGGTAGTGGTCAAAGAACATGACGAAGGAGCCCCGGCCCTGGGTCTTGGAGCGCAGGTCCGTGGCGTAGCCGAACATCTCCGCCAAGGGCACGAAGGCCCGGATCACCTGGGCGTTGCCCCGGGGCTCCATCCCCAGGATCTGGCCCCGGCGGGCGTTCAGGTCGCCGATGACGTCGCCCATGTACTCCTCGGGGGTGGTGACCTCCACCCGCATGATGGGCTCGAGGATCACCGGGTCCCCCTTCTGCACCGCCTCCTTGATGGCCATGGAGCCGGCGATCTTGAAGGCCATCTCGGAGGAGTCCACCTCGTGGTAGGAGCCGTCGTAGAGGGTGACCTTGAGGTCCACCACGGGGAAGCCGATGAGGGGCCCAGACTGCATGGCCTCCTCAATCCCCTTCTGCACCGCGGGGATGTACTCCTTGGGGATCACCCCGCCCACGATGGCGTTGACGAACTCAAAGCCCGAGCCACGGGGGAGGGGCTCCACCTTGATCTTCACGTGGCCGTACTGGCCGCGGCCGCCGGTCTGGCGGATGAACTTGCCCTCCACGTCCACCGGCTTGGTGATGGTCTCCCGGTAGGCCACCTGGGGCTTGCCCACGTTGGCGTCCACCTTGAACTCCCGCTTGAGCCGGTCCACGATGATCTCCAGGTGGAGCTCGCCCATCCCGGAGATGATGGTCTGGCCGGTCTCGGGATGGGTGGAGACGCGGAAGGTGGGGTCCTCCTCCGCCAGGCGGGCCAGGGCCTGGGAAAGCTTCTCCTGGTCGGCCTTGGTCTTGGGCTCAATGGCCACGTCAATCACGGGCTCGGGCACCTCAATGGACTCCAGGATGACCCGGGGCGCATCCTCGCCCACCAGGGTGTCCCCGGTGATGGTCTCCTTGAGGCCCACCACGGCGCCCAGGTCGCCCGCCTTGAGCTCCTCCACCTCCTCCCGGTGGTTGGCGTGCATGCGGAGAAGCCGGGCCACACGTTCCTTGCGGCCCTTGGTGGTGTTGTAGACGTAGGAGCCCGAGGTGAGGGTCCCGGAGTAGACGCGGATGAAGGTGAGGCGGCCCACGTAGGGGTCGGCCATGATCTTGAAGGCCAAGGCCGCCAAGGGGCCATCGGGGTCGGGGTGGATCTCCACCACCTCCCCTTCAGGCGTGGTGCCCTTGATGGGGGGGATGTCCAAGGGGCAGGGCAGGTAGTCCACCACCGCGTCCAGGAGGAGCTGGACACCCTTGTTCTTCAGGGCGGAGCCCAGGAAGACGGGGGTGATCTTAAGGTCAATGGTGCCCTTACGGATGGCGGCCACCAGCTCTTCCTCGGTGGGCTCCTCGCCCTCGAGGTACTTCAGCATGATGTTCTCGTCAAAGTCGGCGGCCACCTCCACGAGCTTCTCGTGGTACTCCCGGGCCTGGTCCAGGTACTCCTCGGGGATGGGGATCTCGCGGATGTCCGTGCCCAGGTCGTTGCCGTAGGTGTAGGCCTTCATCCGGAGGACGTCAATGATCCCCGAGAAGGTGTCCTCCCGGCCAATGGGGAGCTGCATCACCACCGGGCGCGCCCCCAGGCGCTCCTGCATGGTGCGGATCACGAGCCAGAGGTCGGCCCCGGTCTTGTCCATCTTGTTGGCGAAGGCGATGCGGGGCACCTTGTACTTCTCCGCCTGGCGCCAGACGGTCTCGGACTGGGGCTCTACCCCCTGGCTGGAGTCAAAGACCACGATGGCCCCGTCCAGGACCCGCATGGAGCGCTCCACTTCAATGGTGAAGTCCACGTGGCCCGGGGTGTCGATGATGTTGATGCGGTGGCCCTTCCAGAAGCAGGTGGTCACGGCGGCGGTGATGGTGATGCCGCGCTCCCTCTCCTGCTCCATGAAGTCCATGGTGGCCGTGCCCTCGTGGACCTCGCCGATCTTGTGGATCTTGCCTGTGTAGTAAAGGATGCGCTCGGTGGTGGTGGTCTTGCCCGCGTCGATGTGGGCGGCGATGCCGATGTTCCGGAGCCTCTTCAGGTCGTACTCTACCTTGACCGCCATACTCACCACCGGTAGTGGGCGTAGGCCCGGTTCGCCTCGGCCATCCGCTCCACGTCCTCCTTCTTCTTCACCGCCCCGCCCTTACCCTCGGCGGCGTCCATCAGCTCGTGGGCGATGCGCACCGCCGCGCGCCGCTCAGGGCGCTGGTTGGCCGCCTGAACGAGCCACCTCAAGGCCAGGGACTGCTGGCGCCTCGGGGAGACCTCCATGGGGACCTGGTAGTTGGCCCCGCCCACGCGGCGGGAACGGACCTCCATCCGGGGCTTGACGTTCTCCACCGCCTGCTTGAAGACCTTGAGGGGCTCCTGGCCGGTCTTCTCCTGGATGATCTTGCAGGCGTCGTAGAAGATGCGGGCGGCCAGGTTCTTCTTCCCGTCCCGCATGATCTTGTTGATGAAGGCGGTGACCAGCACGTCCCCGTAGACGAGGTCGGGCTGGAGCTGACGGACTTCTGCTCTCCTTCTCCGTGCCATAGCTCACCTACTTCTTGGCCTTGGCCGCGGTTTTGGCCGCCTCCTTGGGCCTCTTGGTCCCGTACTTGGAGCGGCTCTTCTTTCGGTCCTTGACCCCGGCGGCGTCGTAGACCCCGCGCACGATGTGGTAGCGCACGCCCGGCAGGTCCTTCACACGGCCGCCCCGGATGAGGACCACCGAGTGCTCCTGAAGGTTGTGCCCCTCGCCGGGGATGTAGGCCGTGACCTCGTAGCCGGAGGTGAGGCGCACCTTGGCCACCTTACGGAGCGCCGAGTTGGGCTTCTTGGGGGTGACGGTGCGCACCACGGTGCACACCCCCCGGCGGAAGGGCGCCCCCTTCAGCGCCGGAACCTTGCTCTTTCTGCGGACCTTCTCGCGGCCCTTTCGGACGAGCTGATTGATCGTCGGCAGTGCCACCACTCCCTTCTTTTTGGACTTGCCCCCTTGTTCTCAAGATCCCCCCGGAGGGGAATGCCCTCCGTTATGCCCCACACGGGGTCCACCCTCAGGGCCAGGGGCTGGCCCTGAGAGCCCTCAACTGCCCTAGTGTACAGGCAAAACCCTTTCTTGGCAATACCTTCCGGGCTTGCCTTGCAAAGGTCGGGACGAGGGTGTCCCGCCCCCTCCGGGGTACAAGGCGATTTACTAGGCAAGCCCCCGCGCTTGACAAGGCAGCGCCTTTTGCTAAACTGGTGCTTGCGCTGAGGCGCGCCCACGCCGGGGTGGTGGAACTGGTAGACACGCCATCTTGAGGGGGTGGTGCCCGCAAGGGCGTGCGGGTTCAAGTCCCGCCCCCGGCACCAAACCGAGGCCCGAAAGGGCCTTGTTTCGCTTATGCGGCTCCTTCTTTCGCGCAGGCTTTCGCGCCTCGAGGACACCCAGGCCCTGGCGGAGGAGGTCCTGGGCCTCCTCCCCTGGGGCGCCCTTGTGGCCCTCGAGGGCCCCTTGGGCGCGGGCAAGACCACCTTCGTGGGCTTCCTCGTCCGGGCCCTGGGCTTCCCCGGCCGGGTCACGAGCCCCACCTACACCCTCATCCACACCTACCCCACCCCCGAGGGGCCCGTGGTCCACGCCGACCTCTACCGCCTGAAGGACCCCTCCCTCCTCCTCGGCCAGCTGGAGGCCGCCCTGGAGGGGGCACGGCTCGGCCTGGTGGAGTGGGGGGAGCCCCGCCTCCTCGGGGCGAGCCACCTCCTTAGGCTTTCGCCGGAAGGGGAGGCCCGCCGGGCCGAGCTATGGGAGGTCGGCCCCGGCGAGGAGGAGGGCGTCTAGCAAGGCCTCCCGGCCCGCCCGTCCGGCGAAGAGGGCCACCACCTTCCCCTCCCGGTCCACCACAAAGGTCCAGGGCTGGCCCAGAACCTTGAACCGGGCCGCCACCTCGTGGGGCCGGTCCCGGTCCGAGGCCAGAAGGGGGATGAAGCGGGGGTAGGCCTTCATGTACTCCAGAACCACCTCCCTGGTGTCCCGGGGCTCCCGGCTGATGACGTAAAACGGGACCCCCGTCTCCTCCGCCACCCGGTGCAGGCCGGGGAACTCCGCCTTGCACACCGGGCACCAGCTGGCCCAAAAGACGAGGACCGCGGGCTTTGGCATCGTCGCCGGGGCCACGGGCCGGCCCTGGGGGTCCCAAAGGAGGAAGCCGGGAAGGGGCTCGCCCGGCTTCACCGCCAAGGCCAGGCTCAACGCGCCCGCCACGAGAAGGGTCCAGAATTTGGTCATGGCTTCAGTATGGCAGAGGAGGGTTTGCGGAGGGTGAGCGGCCTCACCGAGGACGGCGCAGGCGCTTCAGGCCGTGGTCGGGCCGGATCCCGTCCGCGAGGAGGTGGAGCCACTGGGAGGCGTAGTAGCCGAGCAGGCCGAAGCCCCATAGCTCCGGGGGAAGGTCTAGGGAGACCTGTAGGCCCAGAGTCCAGCGCAGGACCAGGAGAAGTAACCCCACCCAAGCCCCCAGGTAGGCGAGCCGGGTGAGGGGCCCAAGCAGCCAGGTATGGGAGAGGCCCCGGTGCCTAAAGAGCCAGCCGTAAGGGCGCCAGAAGGCGGCGAGGACCCCCCAGCGGCGGCTCGCCCTCACCCCCCGCTCCGCCAGGTCCAAATCGGGGGAAAGGAGGTAAGTGCCCGCCAGGTAGGCGAGGCCGAAGGCCCAGGCCCGGGGGTCCTCCGGAGAGCCCCCCGCCGCCAGGTGGGCCAGAGCCAGGCCGCCCAGCGCCGCCAGGTTCAAGGCCTCGTGGGCGCGCCCCGAGGGCATGCCCCGATTATAGGCTGGGAAGGGAGAAGCGCTCGCCCGTGGAGAGGACGTCCACCCTCAGGCCGCGGACGCCCCGGCCCGTGTACTCGGCCCCGCCGGCGTCCACCAAGGTGACCCCGCCCGCCCACACCTCCCCGAGGCCCCGAAGGAGGCGGAGGGCGGTGTTTTCCAAAAGGCCGAGCCCCACGAGGTCGGGGTTGTCCGCCACCAGGCGGGAAAGGGCCAGAAACCGCCCCCGCTCCTCCACCCGGGGAAGGAGGGCGAGCCCCCTGAGGAGGGCGAGGCCGAACCCCGCCCGGACCTCGCCTTCCAAGGCGTAAAAGGCCGCCTCGCCCAGGAGGCCGGTGGCCTCTCCCACGGCCACCACCCCACCCCCCTGGCGGTAGACCTCGGCGAGGGCCTGCAGGAGGAGGCTGTTGCGGATGAGGTCCAGGAACTCCGGCAGGCTCTCGGCGGCGAGGATCACCAGGGGGCTTTCCGCCACCCGCCGGGCCACCTCGGGGTCAAAGGCCTCCTCCCGGCGCCGGAGGTAGACCACCCGGCCCCGCCTGAGGCCCAGGTCGCGGTAGACGAGGCGCCAGGCCTCGGCCAGGTCCCGCAGGGCGTACGGGATGAGGAAAAGGGCCTCCCCACGGGCCTCCTCAATAAGCCGGGCCTCCACCCGGTTGAGGGCGCCCCGCAAGGGGTCCGCGGTGAGCAAGGCGAAGTAGCCCTGACGCACGCTTTCACCTCCCCTGTACCTCCTAGGGTAGCGCACCCCTCATGAAAGGGGAAGGACGGTGTGGTAGACTGGGGGTCGTGGCCGCGATGATAACCCCTCCAGGGGCCGGCGTCAAGGACAAGAAGCGGGCCATCCTCGAGGCCACCCTGGCCGTGCTCCGGGAGCGGGGCCTCTCCGGGCTCAAGATGGAGGAGGTGGCCCGGAGGGCGGAGGTAGGCAAGGGCACCATCTACCTCTACTTCCGCGACAAGAGGGACCTGCTCAAGGCCCTGGTGGAGGAGCGCACCTGGGCCTTCTACCGCGAGGTGGAGGAGGTGGTGCGCCGCAAGGCGCCTTTTTTTGTGCGCCTCGAGGAGGTACTGAGGCGCCGCCTGGCCTGGGTGCAGGAGTGGCGGGGCCTCTGGGCCGCCGTGGCCCGGGAGGCCATGGACGACCCCACCCCCTGGCTCAAGGGCCTCCACGAGCACTACCTCCGCCTCCTGGAGGAGCTTTTGCGGTCGGGCCAGTCGGAAGGGGCCGTGCGCACGGGCCTCTCCCCCAGGGCCACGGCCGCGGTCATCGCGGCGATGGGGTGCACCCCCTCCTTGGAGGTGGAAGCCTATTTGGAGCATCTTATGGAGGTGCTCCGGAAAGGAGTAGAGCCGTGAAAGAGTTCAGGCCTGGGGACAAGGTGGTCTTGCCCCCCTACGGGGTCGGCGTGGTGGCGGGCATCGCCCAGCGGAGCGTAAGCGGGGTGAGCCGGGCCTACTACCAGGTGGACTTCCCCGGTTCCCGCTCCAAGGCCTACGTGCCGGTGGAAGCGCCCCACAGCGTGGGCCTAAGGAAGGCCCTGGCCCCGGAAGAGGTCCCCGTGATCCTGGACCTGCTCAAGAACGGGCGGATGCCCCTCCCCAAGCAGTGGGCCGCCCGGCACCGCAAGACCAGCGAGATCCTGGCGGACGGGAACCCCTACCGCATCGCCCAGATGGCGGGCCAGCTCCGGGCCTGGGAGGTGGAGCGGGGCCTTCCCGACCTGGACCGGCAGGCCCTGAGGCGGGCCATCCACCTCCTGGCCGAGGAGGTGGCCCAAAGCCTAGAGATCACCGTCCAGGAGGCGAAGCGCCTCTTTGAGGAGGCCTGGGGCGAGGAGCTGAACTAAGCGCCCGCTTGCCGCCTCCCGGCCCGGCCGGGGGGGCTGCCTTTTTCGGGGGGCCTCCCGGGCGAAGGCGACGGGGACAGGCATACCCTTTCTTCCGGTTTCCTCCGCCCCACTGGCCCAGGGAAGCCCCCTAGGGACCCTTTGCCGGGGCCCCCATGCCGGCGCAAGCCAGGATGGGGCGGTATCAGAGGAGAAGGCTCCAGGTGGCCTTTTCCGCCTCCAGGATGCGGCGGAGGTAGGTCCGCACCACCTCGGGGTCCAAGCCCTCCCAAAGGCCTCGGGCCAGGACCTCGAGGTCGTAGAGGACGGCCTGGAACTCGGGGGCGAACCAGTGCTGGGAAAGCTCCGCCCAAGGCCCCTCCTCCGGGACGTGGTGGGCCCAGGCCTCGAGGAAAAGTCCGTTTAGGAAGTAGAAGAAGACCACCCGGTAGGCGTAGGGAAGCCGGCCCATCTCCTCCAGCAGGGCGATGTAGCCCGCCCGCACCGGGTGGACCGGGGCGGAAGGGCTGGCCCCCTGGAGGAGGAGCCAGTCCAGCTCCTCCACCGTGGCCATGAGGGCCTGGACCAAAGGGGCCCGGTGGGCCTGGGGGGCCTCCAGAAGCAGGCCCACCTGGTAGCGGTAGAGCGCCTCCACGAAAGGGTAGTCCTGCTGGAGCCAAAACCGGAACCGCTCCTCGTCCAGGCGAAGGGGCAGGGCCTTGATCTCCTCGAGGAGCCCCGGGACTTCCTTAAGCAGGTCCAGACCCAGCATCCCCACCTCCCAGCGTGCCGGCCCAGGCGCGCCCCCAGGCCCCAAGCGCCTCCGCCGCCCGCCTCGCGTGGTCCGGGCCTTCCGCAAGCCCGAAGAAGGCGCTCCCCGAGCCCGACATGAGCACCCCTCTAAGCCCCAACGCCCGCATCCGGCCCCGCACTTCCTTGAGCTCGGGGAAGAGGCGGAAGGCGGGGCCTTCCAGGCTGTTCCAGTACGGGGGCTCCTCCCCCCGGGCCAAGGCCTCGAGGATGGCCCCCACGGGGAGGTCCGGGCCGAAGTCCTCCGGCCGCACGGCCCGGTAGACCAGGGGCGTGGGCACCTTGAGCCCGGGAAAGAAGACCACCGCGGGGACCGGGGGCAGGGCGAGGGGCCTAAGCCTCTCCCCCACCCCCCGGGCCTCCGCCCCCCGCCCGAGGAGGAAGAAGGGGACGTCCGCCCCGAGGGTCCGGGCCAGGGCGAAGAGGTCCACCTCCGCCGGGTAAAGGGCCTTGAGGGCAAGAAGGACCTGGGCCGCGTCGGAACTCCCGCCCCCAAGCCCGGCTCCCTCGGGGATCCGCTTCTCCAAAAGGATGCGCACGCCCCCGGGTTGGCCCGCCGCCTCGAGGTAGAGGGAGGCCGCCCGGTAGGCCAGGTTCTCGCGCCCGTAAGGCCCCTGGAAGTGGAGGCCCGCCGAAACGGGCTCCACCACCAGCCGGTCCGCCAGGGAGAAGGGGGCGAAGAGGGTGTGGAGCTCGTGGTACCCGTCCTCCCGCCGGAAGCGGACGGAAAGCCCGAGGTTGACCTTCGCGGGGGCTAGGCGCTCCATACCCGGGCCAGGGCCTCCGCCAAGACGAGGTCCGGAGGGTGGGTGATCTTAAAGGCCGTGGCCTCCCCTTCCACCAGGGCCACGGGGTAGCCCAGGGCCTGAACCAGCTGGGCGTCGTCGCTGGCCTCGAGGCCCTTCCTCCGGGCGTAGGCGTGGGCCTCCCGGAGGAGGGCGGTGAAGAACCCCTGGGGGGTCTGCACCAGGCGGAAGGTCTCCCGGGGCACCACCCGGCCGTAGGCCTCCCCCTCCGGGGCCATGAGGGTGTCGGGCACGGGGAGGACGGGGACGGCGGCGCCGCTCCTTTGGGCGGCCTCGAGGACCCGCTCCACCAGGCCCCGGCTGACGAAGGGACGGGCCACGTCGTGCACCAGGACGAGGGGCAGGCTCGCCGCCTCCAGAAGCCGGGCCACCGAGGCCTGCCGGGTGGCCCCCCCCTCTAAAAAGACGGCCCCAAGCCCCTTCGGGGGCTCCGCCCCGGGGGGCAGGGCCACCAGGACCTCCGCCGCGTCCCGGAAGGCGGCGAGGGTCCACTCCAGAAGCGTCCGCCCCCCCACCTGGAGGAAGGCCTTGGGGCCTCGGCCCAGGCGGAGGCCATTCCCCGCGGCGGGGATGAGGACGGAAACCTCCACGCCCCCATGGTAGCATGGGCCGCGTGAGCGCTTGGGAAGCCCTTCTGCTCGGGGTGGTTGAGGGGCTCACGGAGTTCTTGCCCGTCTCCTCCACCGGCCACCTCACCCTTCTCTTCCACCTCCTGGGCCTGCCCGTGGAGGAGGACCCCTTCCTCAAGACCTTCCTCGTGGCCATCCAGCTCGGGGCCATCCTGGCGGTCCTCCTCCTCTACGGAAGGCGCCTTGCGGCCGACCGGGCCCTTTGGCTCCGCATCGCGGTGGCCTTCGTCCCCACGGGGGTCATCGGCTTCCTCTTCTACCCCCTGATCAAAGGGGTCATCCTGGGGAACGACGCCGTGGTGGCCTTCTTTCTCTTCTTCGTTGGGGCAGCCCTCCTCTTCGCCGACCGGCTAGCGGAACGGGCCCAATACCCGGACGTGAAGGCCCTTCCCCTCGCCCGGGTGGCCTGGATCGGGGTCTTCCAGGGCCTCGCCGCCCTCTTCCCCGGGACGAGCCGGAGCGGGGCCACGATCCTGGGGGGCCTCCTCCTGGGCCTCAACCGGCAAGCCGCCGCCGAGTTCAGCTTCCTCCTGGCCCTTCCCACCATGTTCGCCGCTGTGGGCTACGACCTCTGGAAAAGCGCCCCAGAGGTGCCCGAAGGCGGCTGGTCCCTCCTCCTCCTCGGCTTCCTCGCCGCCCTGGCCACCGCCCTGGTCACCGTGCGCTGGATGCTGGCCTTCGTGGCCCGCCACGGCTTCCGCCCCTTCGCCCTCTACCGCATGGCCCTGGCGGCGGTCTACGCCTTCTTCTTCCTACGCTAGGGCCAAAGCCCGGTCCAAGACCTTCAGGAAAGCCCGGTACGCCTCCCGCCGGGCCCCCTCCCCCATGAGGCCGAGGCGGAGGACCTGGCCCCGGGTGGGGCCGATCCCGCCGGCCACCGCCACCCCCTCGGCGTAGAGGGCCCGGACCAGGCGGTCCGCGTCCACCCCCTCGGGGGGGCGGACGACGAGCACCGTGGGCAGGGGGCTGGCCTTGGGGTAGGGCCGGAAGCCCCGGGCCTGGAGCTCCTCCAGGACCCAGGCGTAGACCTCACGGGCGCGCCGCTCCCGGGCCACCACCCCCTCCTCCAGGACCAGGTCCAAGGCCTCCAGGAGGGCGTAGTGGAGGAGGACGGGGGTGGTGTGGTGGTACCCGCCCCGCTCCCAGTGCTCCGCCACCCGGGCGAGGTCCAGGTACCACCCCCGTTTCCCCGTGAAGGCCTTCCTGGCCTCGAGGCTTGCGGCGATGGGGGCGAGGCCGGGCGGGGCGGAAAGGCACTTCTGGCTCCCGGTGAAGGCGTAGTCCACCCCCATGGCCCGCATGGAGAAGGGGAGCATCCCCAAGGTGGTCACGGCGTCCAGGAAGAAGAGGGCCCCAGCCTCCTTGGCCAGGGCCCCCACTGCCTCCGCCGGGTTCAGCACCCCGGTGGAGGTCTCCCCGTGCACCAGGGCCACCATGCGGTAGCGCCGCTTCTTCAAGGCCCGGGCCACGGCCTCGGGGTCCACGGGCTCCCCCGGGGGGAAGTCCAGGACCTCGGGGTCCAGGCCGTGAAGGGCCGCCATCTCCGCCACCCGTTGGGAGAAGGCCCCGTTCACCAGGACCAGGACCGGCCCCCGGTCCAGGTTGGCGAGGCCCGCCTCCATGCCCAGGCTCCCTGAACCCGCGAGGGCGGCGACCAAGGCGCCCTCCCCGGGGTCAAACAGGGCGGCGAGCCTCTCCTGGATGGCCCGGTTCACCTGGAGGACCTCGGGGTCCAGGTGGCCGCGCATGGGACGGAGAAGGGCCTTCTGCACACGCTCGGGAATGGGGGTGGGTCCAGGGGTTAGAAGCAGCATCCAAGCCTCCCTCAAAAAGGCCGGGCCCCCGGAGGCACGCCCCGGGGGCCCCTTCCCGAAGGAAGGGACCCCCTACCGGCGAGCTCGCGAGGGCCTCATTGCGCGCCACTTTAGCAAAGCCTCCCCGGGCTTGTAAAGTGCTAGGTAGATGAAGGACTACTACGCCATCCTGGGGGTGAGCCGGGAGGCCAGCCAGGAGGAGATCAAGAAGGCCTACCGCCGCCTGGCCCTCAAGTACCACCCCGACCGGAACCCGGGGGACAAGGAAGCGGAGGAGCGCTTCAAGGAGATCAACGAGGCCTACGCCGTCCTCTCGGACCCGAAGAAGCGGGCGGCCTACGACCGGGGCCACCTCGAGGCCCCCGAGTACCGGCCGGAGGACCTCTTTGACCTCTTCTTCCAGGAGGTCTTCGGCGTCCGCGGCCACAGGAAGCCTCCGCGGGGGGAGGACCTGGAGGCGGAGGTGGAGGTGGAGCTCCAGGACCTCCTCCGCGGCGCCGAGAAGGAGGTGCGCTATACCCGGCTCGTGCCCTGCGAGGCCTGCGGCGGCGAGGGAGGAAGGCGAACCCCCTGCCCCACCTGCCGCGGCCAGGGGGTGGTGGAGAGCTACCGCCAGAGCTTCTTCGGCACCGTGGTCACCCGGACCGCCTGCCCCCACTGCAAGGGGCAAGGCTACCTCCTCGCCGAAACCTGCCCCGCCTGCCGCGGCCGGGGCCGGGTGCCCCGGGAAGAGCGGGTCCGGGTGCAGGTGCCCCCGGGGATGGACGAGGGCCACCTCCTCCGCGTGCCCGGCTACGGCAACCTGGGCCCCGGAGGACCCGGGGACCTCTACCTCCGCCTCCGGGTCCGCCCCCACCCCCACCTGGAGCGCCAGGGCCCCGACCTCGTCTACCGCCTCCGCCTGGGGCTCGCCCAGGCGGCCTTGGGGGCGCGGGTGGAGGTGCCGGGCCTCGAGGGCCCCATCCCCCTGGACATCCCCCCCGGGACCGGC
Organism: Thermus thermophilus; assembly: GCF_019974155.1. Classification (NCBI taxonomy): domain Bacteria; kingdom Thermotogati; phylum Deinococcota; class Deinococci; order Thermales; family Thermaceae; genus Thermus; species Thermus thermophilus. The sequence continues at coordinate 208,668 of NZ_AP025158.1, read as the reverse complement.
CACGGGGAGGTGTTCGCCCTGGAGGGCGGGGGCCTGCCCCTGCCCGGGGGCCGGGGCCGGGGCGCCCTCCGGGTGGTGGTGGAGCTCGCCGTGCCCAAGAAGCTCTCTCCCAAGGCGCAGAAGCTCCTCCGCGCCTACGCCGAGGAGGTGGGAGAGGATGTGGCCCCCGAGGGCTTCTGGGAGAGGCTCAAGGGGTTCTTCCGCAAGTAGGGCCTCCCGTGGTATAGTGGGGTATTCCGGGTCGCTTCAGGGTGACCCCAAGGGTCTAAAGCCAACCCTTAAGCCCCGGATGCGGGCCCTCGGGCCCGGGGAAAGAAGGAGCAGTATGCAGAAGGGTCGGGTCAAGTGGTTCAACGCGGAAAAAGGCTACGGCTTCATTGAGCGGGAGGGCGACACGGACGTCTTCGTCCACTACACCGCCATCAACGCCAAGGGGTTCCGCACCCTCAACGAGGGGGACATCGTCACCTTTGACGTGGAGCCGGGCCGGAACGGCAAGGGCCCCCAGGCGGTCAACGTCACGGTGGTGGAGCCCGCGCGGCGCTAAGCCATAGGACGGCCAAGGCCCTGGACCCGGTCCAGGGCCTTTTTCACATGCCTCTCAGGGGACGCGGGGTAGCATGGAAGCGATGCACGTCCTGAGCCTGGACCTCGCGCCCGTCACCCCCAAGGACGCCCCCCTCCTCCACCGCATCTTCCACCTGAGCCCGAGCTACTTCGCCCTCATCGGGATGGAGCTTCCCACCTTGGAGGACGTGGTCCGGGACCTCCAGACCCTGGAGGTGGACCCCCGGCGCCGCGCCTTCCTCCTCTTCCTCGGCCAGGAGCCGGTGGGCTACCTGGACGCCAAGCTCGGCTACCCGGAGGCGGAGGAGGCCACCCTAAGCCTCCTCCTCATCCGGGAGGACCACCAGGGCCGGGGACTGGGCCGGCAGGCCCTGGAGCGCTTCGCGGCGGGCTTAGATGGGGTGCGCCGCCTCTACGCCGTGGTCTACGGCCACAACCCTAGGGCCAAGGCCTTCCTCCAGGCCCAGGGCTTCCGCTACGTAAAGGACGGGGGGCCGACCCTCGCCTGGTACGTTCGGCCCCTCTGATGCCACCCCCTGCGGGCCTGCGCCGGCCTAGGGAGGCCAGCAAAAGGTTCCTTGAGGGCTTCTTTGAGGCCATCCGGGTGAAGGAAGGCCCCGGGTGGAGCGTTTACTCTAGGCCCGCGAGCTTGCGGTTCTTCTCAATGTAGGACTTCCACTGCTCCGGGACGTCCTCCTCGGGGTAGATGGCGTTCACCGGGCAGGCCGGGACGCAGGCCCCGCAGTCAATGCACTCCTCCGGGTGGATGTAGAACTGGTCCCCCCCGTCGTAGATGCACTCCACAGGGCAGACCTCCACGCAGGACTGGTCCTTGACGCCGATGCAGGGCTCACAGATCACGTGCGGCATTCCTCACCTCCCGAGCAACCGCTCCCCCCTATTTTAGGGCAACCCGGCCCCTGTCAAGCCCTAGGCCCCGAGGTAGCGGAAGTAGGCCTCCCGGGGCACCGCCCCCAGCACCTCCTCCCCCTGGACCACGAGGACGATGGGGTGCTGGAAGAAGAGGGGGGCGAGCTCCGTCACCGCCGTCTCCGCCTCCACGCTGGGGACCTCCTCGAGGGGGAGGATGTGGTCGGAGAGGCCGAGGAGGCCCACGGGCCGGCCCTCCTGGTAGAGGAGGGCGAGGCCCCGGCCCTCGTAGGCCTCCACCCCCTCCACCCGGGCCAAGGGGCGGGCGAGGCGCTTGGCCGCCCGCGGGCCGAAGAGGCCGGCGGTGAGCAGGGTGGAGCAGGGGATGCGGGTGGCCCTCTGGCCCAGGGCCAGGGACCAGGTGAAGGCCAGGAGGAAAAGGAGCCCCTCCAGGAGGCCGTAGGCGTTGAACCCCTCCCAGCCCAGCTTCCCCTGGCCGCCGAGGAGGAGGTGGAGGGCCAGGGAGAGGAGGAGGGCGATGACCAGGGAGGCCAGGTAGGCGAAAAGCCCGGCCAGGCGAAGCTCCCTCACCGTGCGCATGGGTCTAGCTTACCAGGTCCTCCTCCCGGTCCACGTCCACCCCCACCTCGGGGTAGGGGGTGACGAGGGCCCGGGCCTCCACCCCCAGAATCCTTTGGGCCCGGGCCTCCACCTCGAGGAGGGAGAGGCGCCCCAGGAGGAGCTTCAGCAACACGTCCCACCCCACAAGGCGGGCCAGGGCCAAAGGCCTCTTGCGCAGGGCCACCACCCGCCGGGCCAGGGGAAGGGCCTTCTGGAAGAGGGACTTGTCCAGCAGGAGAAGGTTGCCGCCGGTGAAGGTCCCCTCCCGGAGGCGGGCGTAGGTGCGCTTGGTCCGGGGAAAGCGGGCCTCCACCGCCTCCTTGGGCACAATGGGGTAGACCAGGGCCGCTTCAGGAGCCTTCTCCAGAACGAAGCGGACCGCCTCCTCCGTGAGGTGGGGGATGTCCCCGGTGGCCACGAGCACGCGCCCCTCCACGTGCTCCAGGGCCTGCTCCAGATTTTCCAGGAGGCCTCCTCGGTCGGGAAGGGTGAGGGCGGGCGCAGGGACGAGTCCGGGGTTCTCCCCCACGTAGATCGGGGAAAGCCCCGCGGCGTAAAGGGCCTCCAGGACCCACTCCACCATGGGCCGGCCGCGGTAGGGCACGAGGGCCTTGCTCCTCACCCCAAAGCGCTCGGCCCAGGCCTCCTTGCCCCCGGCGAGGACGATGGCGCCACGTCTCACAGCCCACCCCCTAGAAGGGCACCGCCTCCTGGGCCTCCCCCGCCTGGCCGCCCTGGAGGAGGGCTTCCCGGTCGGGCAGGAGGTAGGCCCGGAACCCCTCGGCCTCGAGGGCCGCCAAGGCCTCCTCCCCCACCCGGACCTCCCTCAAGGCGAGGAGGGCCTCGCCGAAGGCGCCCTGGACCCGGACGTACAGGGGGAGGGTCCCCGCGTGCTCGTCCAAGAGGCTTTTCAGGTGGGCCACCCCCCGGTCGTCCAGGAGGGAGGCCTCCACCTCCACCTCGAGGGCCCGGGGGGCCTGCTCCAGCTCCTCGTAGGTCCAGACGGCCTGGGCCAGCACCCGCACGCCCCCCTCCTCCCGCTCCAGCTCGGCGAGGACGAGCACGGGGGTGTCCTCCTTGAGCCTCGGGGAGACCTGGTCGTAGGCCCGGCCGAAGGCCACCGCCTCAAGCGCCCCCGTCTCGTCGGAGAGGACGAAGCGGGCCATCATCCCGCCGCTTTTCGTAGGCTTGCGCACCACCTCCTCCACCATCCCGGCGAGGAGGACCCTGGACCGGGGCGGCAGGTCCCGGGCCAGGTCGGGGAGCTCCTCCAGGGTGCAGGTGGCCGTCTCCCGGAGCCCGGGGTACCGCAAGATGGGGTGGCCGGAGACGTAAATTCCCAGGGCCTCCTTCTCGTAGCGAAGCCGGGTGATCTCGTCCAGAGGGGCGGCCTCGGCCAAAGGCGGCTCCTCCACCTCGCCGAAGAGGCCCATCATGCCCGAGCGGGCCTTCTCCCGGGTCTCGGCCGCCCACTTGAGGAGCCCTTCCAGGGAGGCGAGGAGCCGCGCCCTTTCCCCCAGGCCGTCCAGGGCGCCCGCCTTGATGAGGGACTCCAGGGTCCGCTTGTTGAGCACCTTCTCATCAAGCCGCTTGAGGAAGTCGCCGAGGCTCCGGTAGGGGCCGCCCCGCTCCCGCTCCCGGAGGATGGCCTCCGCCGCCGCCTCGCCCACGTTCTTCACCGCGGAGAGGCCGAAGAGGATCTGCCGGCCCTGGACCAGGAAGTCAAACCCGGAGCGGTTGACGTCCGGGGGAAGGACCTCTATGCCCATGGCCCGGGCGTCGCGGATGTACTCGGCCACCTTGTCGGAGTCGTGCCGCTCCACGGAGAGGAGGGCGGCCATGAACTCCACGGGGTAGTGGGCCTTCACGTAGGCCGTCTGGTAGGAGAGGAGGCTGTAGGCGGCGGCGTGGGAGTTGTGGACGATGACGTCCTCGGCCACGAAGGTGTGGGTCCCCTCCACGGTGAGGTCAAAGACCTCCTCCTCCCCCAAGGGCTCCACCGCCTCCACCCGGTCCCAATACACCTCGGCCTCGGCCAGGCGGAGAAGGGCTAAGTACCCCGCTTTGGCTTGCGCCAGAGCGGGGGCCCCAAAAGAGCCTTCGCAAAGCCCTACCTCCGGCGTCCCATGTGGCGAAATCAAGGTGCGGGCACTTAGGCTCCCCGTGAGGGCGGCAAGCCGCCCCATCGTGGTCCGGGAAAGCCCCCGCCGCCCCCTGCCGGGGCGCAAGCCCGCTTCCCGGAGAAGGGCCGCCGCCTGCCCTTGGGCCACCTCGGCCACCGCCTCCCTCACCTCCTCCAGGAAGGCGAGGGGGAGGACATCTCCGGTACTCCGGCCCGCCTCTCCCCAGGAGGCGAGGAGGGCCTCGAGGTCCTGCCGCCCCTTGCCCACAAGGTAGGGGCCCACGGTTTCGGCGAAGCGGCGGGCCGCCTCCAGCCCCCCCAGGAGGTACACCGCATACCCCTTGTACCCCCCGGAAAAGCGCTTTTCCACCAGGCGGGACTGAAGCCCTAGGCGCAGGAGGAGGTGCTGTACCCCCCAGGCGAGCTCCTTGGAGGCGGTGGCGTAGTGGATGAGCCTCCCCTTCGGGTCCACCCCGCCGTCCCCGGTCCAAAGCCGCCCCAAAAAGCGGGCCACCTCCTCGGGAGGTAGGCCGAAGACCGCCTCGGGAAGGCGCTTCGTCCTCGCGTCAAGCCCGAGAAGCCCCATCCGCCTTAGGAAGGCCACCGCGCCCGCCTCTTGCCTCCGGTCCATGCGGCCCACGTAAACGTGGGCCACCCCCCGGCGCCAGACCACCCGGGTGCGGGTGTTGGGGAAGGCCCGCAAAGCCTCCTCCATGGCGGCGAGCTCCTCCTCCGAGGAGGTGTAGAGGTAGAAGCCAGAGGGGTGGCGGAGGTTCCCCTCGGCCAGGGCGAAGCCCAAAAGGTCCAGCTCGTGGGCCTCGAGGTGGGCCGAAGGCCGGTAGGGCAGGTGGCGGGGCAGGGCCACGTAGTCCCCCGGGGCCAAGGCCCCCAGGGGCCGCCACCCTCGAGGGGTGTAGACCGGGTGGTTGGCCGTGGCCTCCAAGACCCTACCCGTGGCGGTGCGGAGGGCATAGACCTGGGCCTTTCCGCTTGGAAAGGCCGCCACCACGGGCCGCGGCACCAGGCGGAGGCGGGCCTCGTCCAGGGAAACCACCCAGACCCCCTCCACCTCGCCCCGGACGATCTCCCCCACGCGCACCACCCTCCCGGTGCGCCAGTCCACCACCCGGGCCCGGGCGGGGAGGCACTTGTTGAAGCCATAGTTGGCGAAGGCCTCCAGCATGTCAAAGAGGCGGTTCGCCTCCTCCTCGGGCACGCCCCTTTCCTTGGCCCCCCGGACGAAGCGCTCCCGGTGCTTCTGCATTTCTTCCACCCGCTTCTTCCCCATGGCCCTCCTGAGCAGGTCCGCCTCGCCCAGGGAGTACCCCGCCACGGCCGAGGCGATCTGCATGATCTGCTCCTGGTAGACGGGGATACCGTAGGTCTCGTCCAGGATGGGCCTTAGGTACTTCTCGGCGTGGGGAAACTCGCTGTAGCTCACCGGTTCCAGCCCGTGGTGGCGGCGGATGTAGGTGGGGATGTGCTCCATGGGCCCGGGGCGGTAGAGGGAGAGGATGGCGATCAGGTCCTCAAAGCGCCGCGGCTTGAGGCCGCGGAGCGTGGCCGTCATCCCCCCGGACTCCAGCTGAAAAACCCCCTTGGTCTCCCCCCGGGAGAGGAGGGCGAAGGTCTTGGGGTCGTCCAGGGGGAGGGCATCGTAGTCCAGCTCCACCCCCTGGGACGCCTTGACGATGCGCTTGACCTCGTCCAGGAAGGTGAGGGTGCGGAGGCCCAGGAAGTCCATCTTCAAAAGGCCCAAGGCCTCCACCGCCCCCATGTCGTACTGGGTGACGGGCCGCCCCTCCTGGTCGCGCATGAGGGGGACGAGGTCCGTGAGGGGCTCGGCGGCGATCACCACCCCGGCGGCGTGGACGGAGGCGTGGCGGTTCAGGCCCTCCAGGCGCATGGCCACCTCGAGGACCTCCCGCACCTTGGGGTCCTTCTCCATCTCCGCCCTAAGCTCCGGCACCACCTGGATGGCCTCGGCAAGGGGCTTGGGCTTGCCGAACTGCACGGGGATGAGCTTGGCGAGCTCCTCCGCCTTCTTGTGGGGGATGCCGTAGACCCGGGCCACGTCCTTGAGGGCGGCCTTGGAGGCGAGGCTTCCCAGGGTGCCGATCTGGGCCACCTTGTCCTCGCCGTAGCGCTCCCGCACGTACTGGATCACCCGGTCCCGCTCCCGGTCGGAGAAGTCGGTGTCAATGTCGGGCATGGAAACCCTCTCGGGGTTCAGGAAGCGCTCAAAGAGGAGGCCGAAGCGCAAGGGGTCAATGTTGGTGATCCCCACGGCGTAGGCCACCAGGCTCCCGGCGGCGCTCCCCCGGCCGGGCCCCACGGAGACGCCGTTTCTCCGGGCCCAGTTGATGTAGTCCTGTACGATGAGGAAGTAGCCGGGAAACCCCATGCGCTCTATCACGGAAAGCTCGTAAAGGGCCCGGTGGAGGATGGCCTCCGCCGTCCACTCCCGCACCCCCTCCAAGGGGGGAAGGGCCTTCATGAGCCCTTCCCAGGCCTCCCGCTCCACCCGGGCCAGGGCCTCGGCCAAGGCCTCCCCGTCCCCATGGGGGGGAAGCTTCCCCAAAAGGCGGAAGACTTCCCGGTAGAAGCCCTCGGTGATCCGGTCCGGGTAGCGGCGAAGGAGCCCCTTGAAGGTGAGCTCCATGAGGTACTGGGCCTCGGTCCGCCCCTCGGGGAGGGGGAAGCGGGGAATGCGGTAGACCATCTTGTCCCCGATGGGGAGGTCCACGTTGCACATGCGGGCGATCTCCACGGTGTTGTCAAAGGGCTCGTCCCCCCACTCCTCCTCGGGGAGCATGGCCCGCATCTCCTCGGGGGTCTTCACGTAGAACTCGTCGCAGGGGAAGCGCCAGCGCCCGGGGTCGTCCAGGGTGCTCTTGGACTGGATGGCGAGGAGGACCTCATGGGCCCGGGCGTCCTCCTTGCGTACGTAGTGGCCGTCGTTGGTGGCCACCATCCCCAGGCCGTACTTGCGGGCGAACTCCTTCAGGACCTCGTTCACCTTCCTCTGCTCGGGAAGGCCGTGGTTCTGGATCTCTATGAAGAAGCGGTCGCCGAAGATGGAGAGGTACTCGTTGAGCCGGGCCTCGGCCAGGTCCAGGCGGTCCTGAAGGATGAACTGGGGGATCTCCGCCCCCAAGCACCCCGAGAGGGCGATGAGGCCCTCGGCGTGCTCGCGCAAGATCTCCCGGTCAATCCGGGGCTTTTCGTAAAAGCCCTCCAAATAGGCTCGGCTCGCCAGGCGCACCAGGTTCTGGTACCCCGTGAAGTCCTTGGCGAGGAGGGTGAGGTGGAAGTAACCCCCGTCCAAGCCCTTGCCCCGCTTGCGGTCAAAGCGGCTTTCCGCCGCCACGTAGGCCTCGTAGCCCAGGATGGGCTTGATGCCCATTTCGGTGGCCTTCTTGTAGAACTCCACCGCCCCGAAGAGGTTGCCGTGGTCGGTCATGGCCAAGGCGGGGTCCTCGGGGGTGGTCTCCTTGACCCACTTGAGGAGGTCGGAAAGCTTCGCCGCCCCATCCAGGAGGGAGAACTGGGTGTGCTGGTGGAGGTGGGCGAAGCGGAGTTTACGGCCCATGGTCCCCAGTTTACCTTGCGGGGAGGGACCGGGGCGGCTAAGCTAATGCATGAAATGATGCATCGCAAGCGCGTCTTCAGCGCCACCGAGGCCCGCGTCCACTTCGGCGAGGCGCTGAGGCGGGTGGAGGAAGGGGAAGTGATCGTGGTGGAGGGGCGGGGCAGGCCGCAGGCGGTCATCCGGGAAACATGACCCTGGGCGAGCTCCAGGAAGAGGTCTGGAACGCCCTGGCCCGCTTTGGCCTCGCCCTCCACCCCACGCCCCCCCACGGCCACCACCCCAACTTCCTGGGGGCCAGGAGGGCGGCCGAGAGGCTCCTCAAGACCCCCGAGTTCCAGGGGGCAAGGCGGGTTCTCGCGGGGATGGACGCCGTCTTAAAGCCCCTAAGGGAGGAGGCCTTACGCCAGGGAAAGGAGCTCCTCCTCCCCCACCCCGACCGCCCGGGGGCGTTCCTCCTCCTCAAGGACCTGGACCCGAGGAAGCTTAAGCGGGTGCGGGAGGCCTACCGCTTCGGGGTCCGGGTGGCCTTGGAGGAGGCCCCGCCGGACCTCGTCCTCATCGGAGCCGTGGCCGTGGACGAGGAGGGGGGCTGGGTGGGCAAAGGGTACGGCTTCCCCCAGGGCTGGCTCCGGGTAGAAGCCCCCTTCGCCACCCTGGCCCACCCGGTGATGGTCTACCCCCGCCTCCCCGTGCCCCCGGAAAGGCGGGTAGACCTCATCGCCACGCCCCAGCGCCTCCTCCGGCTAGGCTAGGGCGAGGCCCAGGGGGTCCTCCAAAATCCCCGCCAGATGGCGGCAGAAACGGGCGGCGTCGGCCCCGTCAATCAGGCGGTGGTCGTAGGTGAGGCTGAAGGGCATCACGAGCCGGGGCACGAAGGCCTCCTTCTCGGGGTCCCAAAGGGGCTTCATCTGGGAGCGGGAGACGCCCAGGATGGCCACCTCCGGCCAGTTGACGATGGGGGTGAAGCCGGTGCCGCCGATTCCCCCCAAATTGGAGAGGCTGAAGGTGGCCCCCTGCATCTCCTCGGGGGCGAGCTTCCGCTCCCGGGCCCTTTGGGAGACCTCCTGAAGCTCCTCCGCCAGGCGCAAGACCCCCTTCTTGTCCACGTCCCGGATCACGGGGACCAGGAGGCCATGGGGCGTCTCCACCGCCACCCCGATGTGGATGTAGTCCTTGTAGATGACCTCCTGGGCCTCCACGTCCAAGGAGGCGTTGAACTTGGGGAAGGCCCTCAGGGTGAGGGCCAACGCCTTGAGGAGGAAGGCGGTGAGGGTGAGGCGGAAGCCCTTCTCCTCGGCCTTCTTGGCGTACTGCTTGCGCAAGGCCTCCAGCTCAGTGATGTCCGCCTCGTCAAAGTGGGTGACCATGGGCACCTGGGCCCAGGCCTGGCTCATGGAGCGCACCGTGGCCTTGCGCACCCCGCTCATGGGCTCCCGGCGCACGGGGCCCCACTTGCCGAAGTCGGGAAGCCTGGGCGCGGGGGCCGCCTTGGCCGCCTCCCCAAGGCCCGCCGCCCGGCGCACGTCCTCCTCGGTGATGCGCCCGGCAAGCCCCGTGCCCTGGAGCCGGGCGAGGTCCACCCCGAGCTCCCGGGCGAGCCGCCTTATGGAAGGGGCGGCGGGGATGAGGCGGCGCTCGGAGGGCGCCTCCTGGGGGGCGGGACGGGGCGCCTGGGGCACCTCCTCGGCCTTGGGAGCGGGCGCTTCCGGCCCTTCCTCCGCCCTAAGGGGAGGCGTTTCCGCCCCACCCTCGGCCTCGGCGAGCTCCAGGAAGGGCTGCCCGGGGCGCACCTCGTCCCCCACCTTGACCAGGACCCGCTTCACCACCCCGCCCGCCTCCGCGGGCACCTCCACCACCGCCTTGTCCGTCTCCAGCTCCAGAAGGGGCTGGCCCGGCTCCACCCGGTCCCCCTCCTTCACCAGGACACCCACCACGGTGGCCTGCGTGACGTTGTCGCCGAGTTCGGGTAGCTTGACCTCCATGCTCTCCCCCTACCGCCGGTGGGGCGGCACCTCCTCCAGCTTAAGGCCCAGGTCCTTCCTCGCCTGGTTCAGGGTCCTCTTCGTCACCTTGCCCTCCCCGTGGAGTAGGGCCAAGGCGGTGTAAGCGATGTGCCGGGCGTCCACCTCAAAGAAGTCCCTAAGGGCCTCCCGGGTGTCGGAGCGGCCGAAGCCGTCCGTGCCGAGGGCGGCGAAGGGCCGGTCCAGGTACCCCCGGATGAGGTTGGGCAGGGCCTTCAGGTAGTCGGTGGCGGCCACCACGGGCCCCTCGTGGCCCTCGAGGGCCTCCACCACGTAGGGCCTGCGGGCCTTGCCCAAAAGGCGGGCCTCCCGCTCCGCCTCAACGGCGTCCATGTAGAGGGCCTTGTAGCTGGTGGCGCTCCAAACGTCCGCCACCACGCCGTACTGGACCAAGAGCTCCTGGGCCTTCAGGGCCTCGTTGAGGATGGGCCCGGTGCCGAAAAGCTGCACCCTGGGGCCTTTGCCCTCCCCTTCCCGGAAGAGGTAAAGCCCTTTTAGGATCCCCTCCTTGACCTTCTCCCGGGGCTCGGGCATGGGGGGGTGGACGTAGTTCTCGTTCTCAATGGTGATGTAGTAGAAGACGTCCTCCCCCCGGCCGTACATGCGGCGGAGGCCGTCCTCCAGGATCACGGCGAACTCGTAGGCGAAGGCGGGATCGTAGGCGAGGAGGTTGGGGGCGGCCAGGGCGTAGACGTGGCTTTGGCCGTCCTGGTGTTGGAGGCCCTCCCCCGCCAGGGTGGTGCGCCCCGCCGTGGCCCCGAGGAAGAAGCCCCGGGCGCGCTGGTCGGCGGCGGCCCAGACCAGGTCCCCGATCCGCTGCAGGCCGAACATGGAGTAGGTGATGAAGAAGGGGATGGTGGGGATGCCCCAGTGGGCGTAGGCGGTCCCCGCGGCGATGAACTCGGCCATGGCCCCGGCCTCGGTGATCCCCTCCTCCAGGATCTGCCCCTTTTGGCTCTCCTTGTAGGCGGTGAGGGTGCCCGCGTCCACGGGGATGTAGAGCTGCCCCTTTGGGGAGTAGACGCCCACCTGGGCGATCAGGGCCTCCATGCCGAAGGTGCGGGCCTCGTCGGGGACGATGGGGACGATGTATTTGCCGATCTTGGGGTGGCGGAGGAGCTTGGCGAGGATCCGCACGAAGGCCATGGTGGTGGAGATCTCCCGCCCCCCCGAGCCCTCGTAGAACTCCCGGAAGAACTCCTCGTCCGGGACCTCGAGGCCCCCCTTGAAGCGCACCCGCCTTTCGGGCACGAAGCCGCCCAGGGCCTTCCGCCTTTCCAGCAGGTAGCGGACCTCGGGGGAGTCCGGCCCCGGATGGTAGTAGGGGAGCTCGGAAAGCTTCTCCTCGGGGATGGGGATGCCGAGGAAGCGCCTCGCCTCCTTCAGGTCCTCCTCGGTGAGCTTCTTCACCTGGTGGGCCACGTTCTTGGCCATGACCGTGGGGCCCATCCCGTAGCCCTTGATGGTCCGGGCGAGGATGACCACGGGGCTTCCCTTGTGCTCCACCGCGGCCTTGTAGGCGGCGTAGATCTTCGCCAAGTCGTGGCCGCCCCGGGAGCGGGTGAGCTCGGTGAGCTCCTCATCCGTCATGCCTTCAATGAGCTTCTTGAGCTCGGGGGTGTTGAAGAAGCGCTCCCTCAGCTCCTTGCCCCCGAAGGCGGCGTAGCGCTGGCTCTCCCCGTCCACCAGGGCCTCAAAGCGGCGGAGGAGGTGGCCCTCCTTATCCTTGGCGAGGAGCCTGTCCCAGGCCGAGCCCCAGACCACCTTGATCACGTGCCAGCCCGCGCCCCGATAGAGCCTTTCCAGCTCCTGGATGACCTTGGAGTTGCCCCGCACGGGGCCGTCCAGGCGCTGGAGGTTGCAGTTCACCACGAAGATGAGGTTGTCCAGCCCCTCCCGGGCGGCAAGGTGAAGCGCCCCCACCGTCTCGGGCTCGTCGTGCTCCCCGTCCCCCAGGAAGGCCCAGACCTTGGCGGAGCTTTTGGGCTTGAGGCCCCGGTCCTCGAGGTAACGCATGAAGCGCGCCTGGTAGATGGCCTGGATGGGGCCTAGGCCCATGGAGACCGTGGGGAACTCCCAAAAGTCGGGCATGAGCCAAGGGTGGGGGTAGCTGGAAAGCCCCCGGCCCCCCGGCACCGGAGGGTGGACCTCGCGGCGGAAGTTCTCCAGGTCCTCCTCCTTAAGCCGCCCTTCCAGAAAGGCCCGGGCGTAGTTCCCGGGGGAGGCGTGGCCCTGGAAGAAGACGAGGTCCCGGTCCAGCCCCGCCTCCGGCCCGCGGAAGAAGTGGTTGAAGCCCACCTCGTAAAGCTCGGCGATGGAGGCGTAGGTGGCGATGTGCCCCCCGATCCCGTCCGCCTTCTTGTTGGCCCGAGTGACCATCATGGCCACGTTCCAGCGGAGGATGTTGGCGATGCGGCGCTCCAGCTCCAGGTCCCCGGGGTAAGGGGGCTCCTTCTCCTTGGGGAGGGTGTTGAGGTAGGGGGTGGAGAGGCGGTTTGCGGGGTAGACCCCATGGCGGAAGAGGTACTCGTCCAGAAGGCGTAAGAGCTCCTCCACCCGCTCGGGGCCCTCCACCTTGAGGACGTACTCCAAGGACTCCAGCCACTCCCGGTTCTCGGCCTCTAGGAAGCGGGCCTTCTCCTCGGGCGAGAGGGCCTGGAAGGCCGCCTTCAGCTCCTTTTCCGTCATGGCCTCCTCCAAAGCTACACTACACCTTCCCAAGACCAGTTTGCCCTCGAGGGGGTCCCCGCGTCCAATAAGACCTTCGCCGCGGTTTTGATAAGATCTTTTTATCATGGACCCGCGCCGCCTCAAGGCCTTCCTGGTCCTGGCGGAGGAAAAGAGCTTCCACAAGGCCGCAGAGCGCCTTTACCTCTCCCAGCCCGCCCTCACCCAGAGGATCCAGGCCCTGGAGCGGGAGCTCGGGGTGCGCCTTCTGGAAAGGCGCCCTTTCCGCCTGACCCCGGCGGGGGATCTGCTCCGCCGGGAAGGGGCGCGGCTCCTCAAGGAGCTGGAGGCCCTCAAGGAGGCGGTCCGGCGGGCGGGGCAGGAGGCCCTCCGCTTCGGGGTGCCGGAAAACCTCCTCCCCGACCTCATGCCCCTCCTGGACCACCTGCGCCGGGGGCTCGGCCAGGCGGTGGAGGTTCTGGAGATGCACACTCCCGAGCAGGTCCGGGCCCTCAAGGAGGGGCGCCTGGACTACGGCCTCGCGGGGCTCAAGGTGGAGGACCCGGAGGTGGCGAAGGAGCCCCTCCTCCGGGTGCCCATCGTGGTGGCCCTGCCCGAGACCCACCCCCTGGCCCCTAGAGCGCGGGTGCCCCTTCGGGCCCTGAAGGAAGAGCCCTTCCTCCTCCTTCCCAAAGACTTCCTTCCCCCCCTTTACGAGGCCTTCATGGAGGTCTTCCGCCGGGCGGGCTTCGCCCCCAAGGTGGTCCGGGAGGTGGCCCGCTTCTCCCAGGCGGTGAGCTTGGTGGCCGCAGGCCTCGGGGTCCACCTCACCCTCGCCCCCTACCGGGTTTACCCCCACCCCGGGGTGGTCCTGAGGCCCCTGGAGGAGGAGGCCGCCCTCGAGGTGGCCCTCATCTACGCCCGGCGCCCGCCCCCGCCCAGGCTGGAGGAGGTGCGCCGGCTCCTCCGCGCCCTCGCCCTGTAGAATGCCCCCATGGACCGCCTCGAGGCCGCCCTGAAGACCCACCCCGGCCTCAAGCGCCCCAAGAACGAGGACGCGGTGGGCGGGGAGGCCACCCCCTGGGGCGGGGTCTACGTGGTGGCCGACGGCATGGGAGGGCACCGGACGGGGGAGGTGGCCTCGAGGCTCGCCGTGGAGACCGTCCTGGCGAGGCTTTCCCGGGAGGAACCCCCTTCCCCCAAGGACCTCCTGGAGGCCCTGGAGGAGGCCAACGGGAGGATCCACCGGGAGGCCCAGCGCCCGGAGAACCGGGGGATGGGCACCACCTGCACCGTCCTCGTCCTGGACCTGCCCTACGCCCTGGTGGCCCACGTGGGGGACTCCCGGGCCTATTTGCTCAGGGAGGGGAACCTCCACCAGCTCACGGAGGACCACTCCTGGGTGGCGGAAAGGGTGCGGCAGGGCCTCCTCTCCCCCGAGGAGGCGAGGACGCACCGCTGGCGCAACGTCATCACCAACGCCCTGGGCTCCTTCCCCCAGGCCCGGGTGGACCTCCTCGGGCTCAAGCTCCGCCCGGGGGACACCTTCCTCCTCTGCACCGACGGGCTTTCCGGGGTCCTGGAGGAAAGGGCCCTCAAGGAGGTCCTGGCCCACTTTCCCCCCGCCGAGGCGGCGGAGCGCCTCGTGGCCCTGGCCAACGAGTGGGGCGGCCCGGACAACGTGAGCGTGGCCGTGGTCCGGGTCCCCGAGGCCCTGCCGGAGCGCCCCCGGCCCTACGCCCTCCCCCTGGAGGCCGCCAAAGGGGAACCCGTCCGCCTCCAGGTGGGGGAGGGGCCCGAGGAGCTCCCCACCCAGGTCCTGGAGCCCGCCCCCAAGGGGGAGCGGGTGGGGTGGCGGGACGCCCTCCTCCTCCTCCTCTGGGTGGTGGTGGTGGCCTACATCCTCCTCAACTCCCTGCGGACCCCCTAGACCCGGAGGCAGGAGGCGGGTAGACTCTTCGCGGTATGGAGCGGACCTTCGTCATGATCAAGCCCGACGGCGTGCGCCGGGGCCTCGTGGGGGAGATCCTCGCCCGGTTTGAGCGCAAGGGGTTCCGCATCGCGGCCCTAAAGCTCATGCAGATCGGCCAGGAGCTGGCGGAGCGGCACTACGCCGAGCACCGGGAAAAGCCCTTTTTCCCCGGCCTCGTGCGCTTCATCACCTCGGGCCCCGTGGTGGCCATGGTCCTAGAGGGGCCGGGGGTGGTGGCCGAGGTGCGCAAGATGATGGGCGCCACCCACCCCAAGGACGCCCTCCCCGGGACCATCCGGGGCGACTTCGCCACCACCATTGACGAGAACGTGATCCACGGCTCCGCCACCCTCGAGGACGCCGAGCGGGAGATCGCCCTCTTCTTCCGTCCCGAGGAGCTCCTCTAACGCCCCCTGCCAGCCCAGGCCCGCATGGGGCCCCAAAAGCGCCTCCTCCCGCCCGGGCTTGGGCGCCCCGGGGGGCGGAGGCGCTCAGGCCTCTTCCTCCGGGGAGGCCGGGCCCACCTGGGCCCTAAGGCGCTCCCAGGGAAAGTCGTCCAGGGGGTAGAAGTGGTCCGCCTGCTGGGCCAGCCGGTGGGAGGAGAGGGCGTGGAAGGTGGTGTTCTCCACCTGCTTGCCCAGGTCCTGCACCACCCGCACCACCTCGGCGAAGTCCCCGTCCCCCGAGACCAGCACGGCGATGTCGTAGGCGTTGACGAAGGCGAGGCGGAGCATGTCCACGGCGATCTGGATGTCCACCCCCTTCTCCACGAACCCGTCCGCCCGCCGCTCCAGCCGTCCCAGGCGGACGGTCACGTAAGGCACCCGCTTCAGGTAGTTGAGGAAGCTCTGGTGGGCCTTGGCGGCGGGGTCTTCCGGGGGAAGGGGGGCGTTGTAGTAGTAGGCCCGAAGAAGCTTCCGCCCCGCGGTGAGCAGGGTGATGAACTCCACGAAGTTGAGGCGGTAGTCTGAACCCAGGTGCTGAACCAACCCCTTGTATAGGTTGGAGCCGTCTATAAAGATGGCCACCCTTTCCATAACCCGCCCGCTCCTCCCGGGCCCCCTCAGTCTACTCCCCCAGGATGAGGAAAAATATAGCCCACCGCTCCCTTTTGAGCGGCGGGGGCGGGATAGGCACCGTTGGCTTAGCCCTTAAGGGCGGGGGCATCCTACCACAGCCTGCCCATGAGCGCAAGATGAGGGGAAGAAACGCCCTTAGATACGGGATTTTTGCGTTTCGGCGTAGACGTCCCGAAAAACCCCGGGGATGGGGGCGTGGGGCTTGTGGACCCGGACCCGGACCGCCTGGAGGCGGGGAAAGGCCTTTAGGAGCTCCTCCGCCAAATGGTCCGCCAGGGCCTCAATGAGGTAGAAGCGGCGGTGGCGCACCGCTTCCTCCACCAGGGCGTAGACGGCGGCGTAGTCCACGGTCTCCTCCAGCCTGTCCCCCTTGCCCTCAAAGGGCACGGAAAGCCAGAGGTCCACCACGAACCGGGCCCCAAGCCGCCCCTCCTCGGGCATGACCCCGTGGCGCCCGTAGAACTCAAGCCCGAGAAGGGCGATCTCCCCCATACAGCGCCTCCCAAACCCCAAGGGCCTCCCGGTGGGCCCGCACGTCGTGGACCCGAAGCAACCTCGCCCCCTTCGCCACGGCAAAGAGGTGGGCGGCGATGGAGCCGTGGACCCTCTGAGCCGGGTCCTCCACCCCGGAAAGCTCCCCGATGGTGCGCTTGCGGGAAAGCCCCACCAAGACCGGATGGCCCAGGGCCACGATCTCGTCCAGGCGGCGGAGGAGGGCGAGGTTGTGCTCCAGGAGCTTCCCGAAGCCGAACCCCGGGTCCAGGACCACCTGGGGCACCCCTGCGCTTAGGGCCCGTTTCGCCTGGGCCTCGAGGAAGGCCTTGACCTCGGCCACCACGTCCTGGTAGCGGGCGTGGGCCATCATGGTGGCCGGGTCCGGCACCGGCATGTGCATGACCACGGCGGCCACCCCGTGGCGGGCGGCCAGGGCCACCATGCGCTCGTCCCGAAGCCCGGTGACGTCGTTCAGAAGGTGGGCCCCTAGCCTCAGGGCCTCCTCGGCCACCTCGGGCTTGCGGGTGTCCACGCTCACCGGCACCCCCAGGGAAAGGACCGCCTCGAGGACGGGAAGGAGCCTCCGCTTCTCCTCCTCCACGGGCACAGGCGCCGCCCCAGGGCGGGTGGACTCGGCCCCCAAATCCAGAATGTCCGCCCCCTCGGCCACCATCTCCCGGGCCCGCTCAAGGGCCCGCTCCGGGTCCAGGTACCGGCCCCCGTCGGAGAAGGAGTCGGGGGTGAGGTTCAACACCCCCATGAGCCGCACCCGGTCCAGGTCCAAAGCCCTGTCCCGAAGCCAAAGCGTCCGCACAGGAGGGATTATAGTGGGTCGTAAGGAGGTGCGCCCATGAGGCTTCTCGCCGCCGTGGACTTCGGGCTGACCCACGAGAGCGTGGTGGCCACGGCCCGGTCCTTGGCCCCCGCCTTGGGCCTCGAGGCCCACCTGGTCCACGTGATCCCCGACCCCTACTTCCAGGGCCTAGCCCACCGCTTCCCCGACCTCGCCCCCCTCCTCCGGGAAGCCCTGGACCGGGTGGAGGCCCGGGTGCGGGAGGCCCTGGGGGCCACGGGGCTTAAGGCCCGGGTCTTAAGGGGGCTTCCCGCCTTCGCCGTGGGCGGGGAGGCCGCCCGGGCCAAGCTCGTGGTCCTGGGCCAGACGGGGGACGACCCCCTGGAGCGCCTGGCCCGGGGAGGGCTTGCCCGTTACCTCCTCCACCGGGGGGAGGCCCCCGTCCTCCTCGTCCCCCCGGAAAGGCCCCTCACGGAGGTGAGGCGGATCGGCGTGGGGCTGGACGAAAGCGACGCCAGCCTCGCCGCCTTCCGCCTGGCCCTAAGCTGGAAGGAGGCCCTGGGCGCCGAGATTTTGGGCCTCCACCTGGTGAGCGGGGAGGGGGGGTGCTGCTACCCCACCTACCTGGACCCCAAAGGCCTCTCCCTCGCCGAGGTCCTGGAGAAGGCCGAAGCCTTCCTTAGGGCGCGCTACACCCCCCTGGACCGGCTTCTCGTCACCAAGGGGGAGGACGAGGCCGACCTCGTGGAGCTCGCCCGCCGGGAAAAGCTGGACCTCCTCGTCCTCGGCTCCAAGGCCAAGCGCACCTGGCGCAGGCGCCTGGGCGGCACGGTGGAGGCGGCCTTACAGCGGACCGACCTCCCCCTCCTCGTGGTCCCCGAGGCCACGGTCTGGTAGGCTTGGGGCCATGCGCCACGGGCCCTCGTGGTTCCTGCGCCTTTCCGCCTACTGGTTCGCCACCAGCTTCAAGTGGTTCCTGGTCCTCCTCGTCCTCCTCCCGGCCAAGGTGGCGGAGGTCTCCCCTCCGGAGGAGAAGGCCTCGAGGCTCGGCTTCCTCTTCGGCCTGGGGGCGGTGATGGCCATCCTGGGGCCGCCCGTGATGGGCTACCTCTCGGACCGCCTGGGCCGGAGGAGGCCCTTTCTCCTTTGGGGGAGCCTCCTCACCGCCTTCGCCCTCCTCCTCCTGGTCCACGCGCCGAGCTACACGGCGCTCCTTTTCGCCTACCTCCTCCTTCAGGTGGCGGACGACCTGGCCACGGGGCCCTATAGCGCCTTGATCCCCGACCTGGTGCCCAAGGGGGAGCGGGGGGCCGCCTCGGGGTACATGGGGGGGCTGCAGGTCCTTGGGCAGGTCCTGGCGGGCGCGGTGGGCTTCCTCCTTCCCCTCGCCCCCCAGGCCTACCTGGCCGCCCTCCTCAACCTCCTAGGGGCGGCCTTAAGCCTCTCCCTCGTCCCCGACCGCCTCCCCAAGGCCAACCCGAGGCCCTTCCTCAAGGCCATGGCCGCCCCGTGGCGGGACCGGGACTTCCTCCTCGTCTACCTCACCCGCTTCCTGGTGATGCTGGGCTTCTATCTGGCCCAGACCTACCTGCAGTACTACCTGGCCGACGTGGTGCGAAGCTTCCAGGCCCTGGGGCGGACCCTCACGGAAGCGCCCTTCCAGGCGGTGGCCCTCCTGGGCCTCCTCATCTCCTTGGGGGCCGCCCTCGCCAGCGTCCCCGCGGGGCGGGCCTCGGACCGCCTGGGCCGGAAGCCCCTCATCTACCTCTCGGGGGCGGGGCTTGGCCTCCTCATGCCCTTCCTCCTCCTCTTCCCCCGCTACGACCTCCTCCTCGCCCTGGCCCTCGTCTTCGGCCTCTTCTACGGGGTCTACCTGGCGGCGGACTGGGCTTTGGTGGCGGACGTCCTCAGGGACCCCGAGGCCCACGCCACGGACATGGGCCTGTGGCAGACCGCCATCGTGGTGCCCCAGGTCCTGGCGGGGGCCTTTGGCCGGCCTCTGGACCTTCTGAACGCCCAGGCCCCCGGCTTCGGCTACCAAGCGCTCTACCTCCTCGCCGCCCTCTTCTTCCTGCTCGGGGCCTTCGGGGTGGCGGGGGTGCGGCGGAGCCGTTGAGGCCGGGGGGTGCATAGCCCGAAAATGCCTTAAGAAAGCCGCGTTGACAGGTTCCGCCCCCCCGGGTAGGATGGGGCGGGTCTACACCGGGAGGTTAAGATTATGCGCGCCCTGCTCGCCCTCTCTAGAGCCATTGACGCCCTAAGCGAAGGCGTAGGTCGGATCATCGTCTGGCTCGTCCTCGTGGTCTCCCTCCTCTCGGCCGGAAACGCCCTGATGCGCTACGCCTTCCGCTACAGCTCCAACGCCTACCTCGAGGCCCAGTGGTACCTCTTCAGCCTCATCTTCCTCCTGGGCGGCGCCTACGCCCTCAAGCACAACGCCCACGTGCGCATTGACCTCGTTTACGGACGCCTTTCCAAGAGGACCCAGGCCTGGATTGACCTGGTGGGCACCCTCCTCTTCCTCATCCCCATGAGCCTCGGGGTCATCTACCTCTCCTGGGACTGGGTGGGGAACGCCGTGGCCATCCGCGAGATGTCCCCCGACGTGGGAGGGTTGCCCCGCTGGCCCATCAAGATCGCCCTGCCCGTGGGGTTTGCGCTTCTCGCCCTCCAGGGCCTCTCCGAGCTCATCAAGCGGGTGGCCTTTCTGACGGGGCACCTGCCCGACTGGACGCCCGGAGAAGAGGAGGAGGTGGTCTAAAGTGGACCTCTACGCCGTCATGCCCCCCCTGATGTTCGCCGCCCTGGTGGTCTTCCTGCTTTCCGGCTACCCCGTGGCCTTCTCCCTTGGGGCAGTGGGGATCGTCTTCGGCTTCCTGGGCATCGCCCTGGACCTCTTCCCCCCAGCCCTCCTCAAGGCCATGCCGGACCGCATCTTCGGCATCATGTCCAACCAGCTCCTCCTGGCCATCCCCTTCTTCACCTTCATGGGCATCCTCCTGGAGAAAAGCGGCCTGGCCGAGGACCTCCTGGACACTATGGGGAAGCTCTTCGGGCCCCTCAGGGGCGGGCTTGCCCTGAGCGTGGTCTTCGTGGGGGCCATCCTCGCCGCCACCACGGGGGTTGTGGCCGCGAGCGTCATGGCCATGGGCCTCATCTCCCTGCCGGTGATGCTTAAGTACGGCTACAACCCCCGCTTCGCCAGCGGGGTGATCCTGGGCTCGGCCACCCTGGCCCAGATCATCCCCCCGAGCGTGGTTCTCATCGTGCTGGCCGACCAGCTCGGGGTGAGCGTGGGGGACATGTACGTGGCCGCCCTCGTTCCCTCGGCCCTCACCGTGGGCCTCTACTTCCTCTACGTGATCTACCTCGCCCTCTTCCGCCCCCAGTGGGTCCCCGCCCTGCCCCCTGAAGCGCGGCCCGAGGCGGGGAAGGAGCCCGAGGCCGCCTTCGCCCTCCTCTCCTACCTCCTCGTGGCCGTGGGGTCGTGGAAGCTCGGAGGGTTCCTCCACCTCCCCGGGTGGCTCGAGGGCCTCGAGGTCCTCTTGGGCCTCGCCCTCTGGACCCTGCTCCTCCTCCCCCGCATCCGGCGAAACCCCCTCCTCCGCCGGGCCCTCCGCTCCATGGTCCCGCCCCTCGTCCTCATCTTCCTGGTCCTGGGCACGGTTCTCATCGGCCTCGCCACCCCCACGGAGGCCGGGGCCATGGGGGTGGTGGGGGCCCTCCTCCTCGCCACCTTGAACCGCCGGCTTTCCTTCCCCGTCCTCTACCAGGCCATGGAGGGCACGGCCAAGCTCACCGCCTTCGTCATCTTCATCCTCATCGGCTCCACCCTCTTCAGCCTGGTCTTCCGGGGCGTGGACGGGGACCTCTGGGTGGAGGGCTTCCTCACGGGACTTCCCGGGGGCGAAGTGGGGTTTATCGTCTTCGTCATGGTCCTCGTTTTCCTCCTAGGGTTCTTCATTGACTTCTTTGAGATCGCCTTCATCGTCCTTCCCCTCCTCGCCATTGGCGCGGACGCCTTGAACATTGACAAGGTCTGGTTCGGCCTCCTCGTGGGCGTGAACCTCCAGACCTCCTTCCTCACCCCGCCCTTCGGCTTCGCCCTCTTCTACCTGCGCAACGTGGCCCCCAAGGAGGTGAAGACGCTGGACATCTACCTGGGCGGCCTTCCCTTCATCGGCCTCCAGCTCCTCGTCCTCGTCCTCACCTACCTCCTCCGGGAGCCGATCATGGAGTTCGTGCGGAACTTCCGCTTCTAAGCGCCGCGGCGAAGCACTTCAAAAGGCCCCCAGGGCAAGCCCTGGGGGCCTCGGCCTTCGCCCGGCTTAGACTTTGGGGAAGGCGAACTGGCCGTAGCCCAGCTCGGCCACAGCAAACCAGCGGTACTGCTCCTCCCGGAAGGCCTTCCAGGCGGTGTAGACCTTGCGGTAGGTGGCGTCCTTGGCCGCCTCTTCCTCAAACCACTCAAAGGCCGCCTTCTGGGCCGCCTGCATGATCTCGTTGGGCCACTTCCTGAGGACCACCCCGGCCCGGAGGAGGCGCTGGAGGGCGGGCGGGTTCACCCGGTCGTACTTGGCCAGCATCCACAGGTTGGCCTCAGCGGCGGCCACCTCAAAAGCCTGCTGGTACTCCTTGGGGAGCTTCCGCCACTCCTGAAGGTTCACGTAGAAGGAGAGCTGGAGTCCGGGCTCCCAGAAGCCCGGGTAGTAGTAGTACTTGGCCACCTTGTAGAACCCCAGCTTCTCGTCGTCGTAGGGACCCACCCACTCGGTGGCGTCAATGGTGCCCCGCTCCAGGGCCGGGTAGATGTCCCCGCCCGCCAGCACCTGGGGCACCACGCCCAGGCGGCTCATCACCTGGCCGCCGGGCCCGGGGATGCGCATCTTGAGGCCCTTGAGGTCGGAAAGCCCCCTGATCTCCTTGCGGAACCAGCCCCCCATCTGGACCCCGGTGTTGCCCCCGGGGAACTGGATGATGTTGAAGTCGGCGAAGATGGAGCGGAAAAGCTCAATCCCGCCCCCGTGGTACATCCAGGCGTTCTGCTGGCGGGCGGTAAGCCCAAAGGGCACGGCGGCGTCAAAGGCCAGGACCTGGGCCTTGCCCACGTAGTAGTAGCTCGCCGTGTGCCCCGCCTCCACCGTGCCCTGCTGCACCGCGTCCATCACCTGAAGGCCGGGGACGATCTCCCCCGCCTGGTAGACCCGGATCTGGAACCTTCCCCCAGTGAGCGCCCGGACCCTTTCCGCCAGGACCTCCGCCGCCCCGTAGATGGTGTCCAGGCTCTTGGGGAAGCTGCTGGCCATGCGCCAGCGGACGGTGGGGCTCCCCTGGGCGAAGACGGGACCGAAGGCCGCGCTCGCCGCCACGCCGATGCCTGCCCGCTTTAAGAAGTCACGCCGATTCATCTTTGTTCACCTCCCCTAAGGGTGTCCGCCGGGATGATACCCTAAACTCCGCGTTCGGGCAAGCCCCTAGCGGACGTAAAAGTACGTCTCGGCCACGTCGTAGGCCCTCGCCCCCGAGGCCTCCACGTAGAGGCGGAGCCTCGCGTCCCAGTCGGCGTAGCGGCCCTCGAGGCGGACCCGGCTTGAGGGGGGGCTTTGGGTGTACACCGCCCGCACCCGGTGAAGGCCCCGGGGCGGGATGAGGGTGTAGCGGTAGGGCCCGGGGGGCAGGACGTGGGTGCCCCGGGAAAGGGGGAAGCGGTCCAGCTCGTAGGTATAGCCGTCTGGGTCTTGCACCACCAAGCTCACCCAGCCTGGGCGGTCCAGGGTGAGGAAGAAGCGCACCTCCTCCCCCACGAAGTAGGTGGCCCCCCGCCCCCGGTCGGGCTCAAAGCGCAGGATCGCCCCGCCGAAGTCCACCCGGTAGGTCACGGAAAGGCCCTCCGGGTAAAGGGTCAGGGTGCAGGCGGAAAGGAAGGCCGCAAGGGCCAGAAGGAGAACCCCCATGCCGCTCACCTCTTCCCCCAAGTTTAGGCCCAAAAAGGCCTAAGGGGCTTCAGGGAACCTTAAGGGAGCCTGGGCCACGGGGGCGAAGCGCTTCCGGTGGACGGGGCTAGGCCCTAAGGCGAGGAGGGCCTCCTGGTGCTCCGGGGTGCCGTAGCCCTTGTGCCGGGCGAAGCCGTAGCCCGGGTAGAGGCGGTCCAGCTCGTCCATGATCCGGTCCCGGTGGACCTTGGCCAGGATGCTCGCCGCGGCCACCGTAGGGCTTTTCTCGTCCGCCTTGGGCGGGGAGAGGAGGGGAAGGGGGGTGGGAAGGGGGAGGTAGTCGGTGACGAGGGCCTCCGGGGCGAGGGGGAGGGAGAGGAGGGCCCTCTCCGCCGCGAGGAGGGTGGCCTTCAAGACCCCAAGCCGGTCCACCTCCGCCGCCTCCGCCACCCCCAGGGCAAAGGCCAGGGCCACCTCCTTGACCCTCTCCGCCAGGCGCTCCCTCGCTTTGGGGGAGAGGAGCTTGGAGTCCCTGAAGGGGTACTCCCCCGGGGGCAGGACCACCGCCCCCACCACGATGGGCCCCGCCCAGGCCCCCCTCCCCGCCTCGTCCAGGCCAGCCACGAGGAGGCCTTTTCGCCAAAAGGGGGCTTCCAAGGGCCCTTCGGCCATGGGGCCATCTTACGCTGAGGGCATGCTCCGGCGCATCCTGCCCTTCCTCGCCCTCCTGGGAGGGGCTCTCGCCCAGGCCTTCTGGGTGGAGACCCCCTTGGGCCGGGCCCAAGGCCGCCTCGAGGGCGGGGCCATCGCCTTCTACGGCCTCCCCTACGCCGAGGCGGAGCGGTTCCGGGCCCCAAGGCCCCTAAAGGCCTGGCCCCACGGCGTGGGCCAGGAAGCGGTGGCCTGCCCCCAGGCCCCGGGGATCACGGCCCGCCTCGGGGGGACCCTCCCCCCGGAAAGGGAGGGCTGCCTGGTCCTGAGCATCTACCTCCCCGCCCAGGTCCCGCCCCCGGAGGGCTTCCCCGTGATGGTCTACCTCCACGGCGGGGGCTTCACCTCGGGAGCGGCCGCCGAGCCCATCTACCGGGGGCACCGGCTAGCGGAAGAGGGGGTCGTCGTGGTGGCCCCCAACTACCGCCTGGGGCCCTTGGGCTTCCTCGCCCTTCCCGCCCTGGCGGAGGAAGACCCCAAGGCGGTGGGGAACTACGGGCTTTTGGACGTCTTCGAGGCCCTCCGCTTCGTGAGGGACTATATCCGCTACTTCGGGGGCGACCCCAAGAACGTCACCCTCTTCGGGGAGTCCGCCGGGGGGATGCTGGTCTGCACCCTCCTCGCCACCCCGGAGGCCCGGGGCCTCTTCCAGAAGGCCATCGTCCAGTCGGGAGGGTGCGGGTACGTCCGGGCTTTGGAGGAGGACTACGCCCAGGGGGAGGCCTGGGCCAAGGCGAGGGGGTGCGACCCCAAGGACCTCGCCTGCCTCCGCGCCCTCCCCCTGGAGAGGCTCTTGCCCAAGGAGCCCGGCCTCGAGGCCACGGGCCGCTTCCTCGCAAACCCCTCCCTCTTCCGGGCGGGCCCCTTCAAGCCCCACCTCTCCCCCCTCCTCCCCCAGGACCCCAGGGAGGCCCTAAGGGAGGGGAGGGCGGCGGGTATCCCCTTGATCGCCGGGGCGAACGCCGAGGAGGTGGCCTTCCCCGCCCTCCAAGCCCTCCTCGGGCCCGGGAACTGGGAGGAGGCGGAGAGGCGGCTCCTCGCCTCGGGGCTTTCCCGGGAGAAGGCCCAAGCCCTCCTCGCCCACTACCGGAAGAAGGCCCCCGACCCCAAAAGGGCCTGGGGGGAGGTGCAGACCGACCTCACCCTCCTCTGCCCTTCCCTCCAGGTAGCAAGGCTCCAAGCCCCCCACGCCCCCGCCTACGCCTACCTCTTCACCTTCCGGGTGCCGGGATGGGAGGGCCTTGGGGCCTTCCACGGCCTGGAGCTCGCCCCCCTCTTCGGGAACCTGGAGGCCATGCCCTTCCTCCCCCTCTTCCTGGGCGAGGAGGCCAAGGCGAAGGCGGAGTACCTGGGGCGGAAGATGCGCCGCTACTGGACTTCTTTCGCTAAGGACGGGGAGCCCAAGGGGTGGCCCCGCTGGCCCCTCTACCGGGAGGGCCACCTCCTGCGGCTGGACGTCCCCCTGGGGCTCCTTCCGGACCTTTACGAGGAACGGTGCCGCGCCCTCGAGGCCCTTGGGCTACTCTAAAGGGCATGAGGGCCCGCGCCACCTGCCCCCTGGACTGCCCCGACGCCTGCAGCCTCCTCCTCACCCTGGAGGGAGGACGCCTCCTCCGGGTGGAGGGGGACCCCCGCCACCCCATCACCCAAGGCTTTGCCTGCGCCAAGACCTACCGCTACCCGGAGAGGGTAAGGGAAAGGCTTCTTTACCCCTTGCGCCGGGTGGGGAGGAAGGGCGAGGGGAGGTTCGTGCGGGTCTCCTGGGAGGAGGCCCTGGACGCCATCGCCGAAAGGCTCAAGGAGGTCCTGGACCGGGAAGGGGGCGAGGCCGTCCTCCCCTACCACTACGCCGGGACCGTGGGCCTTGTGGAGAACCAGCACCCCCTGGCCTTCTTCCGGGCCATCGGGGCCTCGGAGCTCTTGGAGACCATCTGCGCCACGGCGGGAAGCGCCGCCTGGGAGATGACCTACGGCCCCCGCCTCGGCCCCGACCCCGAGGACATCCCCGGAAACGCCCGCTATATCCTCCTTTGGGGCATCAACAGCCTCTCCACCAACAGCCACCTCACCCCCTTCCTCAAGGAGGCGAAAAGGCGGGGGGCCAAGGTGGTCCACATAGACCCCTACGAAAACCTCACCTCCCGCTTCGCCCACGAGCACATCCGGCTCCGCCCCGGCACGGACGCCGCCCTCGCCTACGCCCTGGCCCACGTCCTCTTCCGGGAGGGCCTGGTGGACTGGGAGTACCTGGGGAGGGCGGCGGTGGGCCTGGAGGAGTTCCAGAAGGAGGCGGAAAAGTGGACCCCAAAGCGGGCGAGCGCCCTCACCGGTGTGCCCGAAGAGGCCATCCTCCGCCTCGCCCGGGAGATGGGGGAGGCGAAGCGGGTCTTCCTGCGGGTGGGCTACGGCATGACCCGCCACCCGGGAGGGGGAAACGCCCTAAGGGCCGTGATCCTCCTCCCCGCCCTCCTCGGGGCCTGGCGCTACCCGGGGTGCGGGGCCATGCTCTCCACGAGCGGGGCCTTCCCCCTGAACCGGCGCTTCCTCGGGGGGCGGCACCTCCTGGAGGGGGACCACCCCCACGAGGGCTACTTCCGGCCCAACCCCAAGGCGCGGGCCATCAACATGAACCAGCTCGGCACCGCCCTCACCGAGCTCAAGCCCCCCATAAGGGTCCTCTTCGTCTTCAACACGAACCCCCTGGTGGTGGCCCCCAATACGGGGAAGGTGAAGGCGGGGCTGGAACGGGAGGACCTCTTCACCGTGGTCCTGGAGCAGGTGATGACGGAGACGGCCCGCTTCGCCGACTACCTCCTCCCCGCCACCCTCTTCTACGAGCACCCCGACCTCTACACGAGCTACGGGCACTACTACCTCTCCTGGAACGCGCCCTTAAGCCCGCCCGAAGGGGAGGCCCGGCCCAACACCTGGGTCTTCCGGGAGCTGGCGAAGCGGCTTGGCCTGAAGGAGCCCACCCTCTACTGGACGGCCGAGGAGGTGGCGGAAAGCCTCCTCGCCTCGGACCACCCTTACCTAGAGGGGATCACCCTGGAAAGGCTCAAGGGGGAAGGCTTCGTGAAGCTCAACCTCCCCAGGCCCTTCCTTCCCTTCGCCGAAGGCCCCGTGCGCTTCAGCCCCCCGCCCGAGGTGATCCCCACCGAGCCCCTTCCCGAATACCCCCTGATCCTCCTCACCCCCCCGGCCCACCGCTTCTTAAACACCACCTACGGGGACGTGAAGGCCCTGGTGGAGGCGGAAGGCGGGGAGCCGAGGCTCCTCATCCACCCCGAGGACGCCGAGGCGCGAGGGATTCAGGACGGGATGCTCGTCCACATCCGTTCCCCTTGGGGAAGGGTCACGAGGAAGGCCCACGTCACCGAGGCCCCCATCCCGGGGACGGTGGTCCTCGAGGGCACCTGGTGGGAGAAGTGGGCCCCGGACGGCAAGGGGGTGAACCACCTCACCTCGGAAAGGCTCACCGACCTGGGCGGGGGAAGCACCTTCCACGCCACCCCGGTGGAGGTGGAGCCCTTGCGCCTCGCCTAGAGGGCCCTGCGGTAGGCCAGGGCCTCGGCCACGTGGGCCTCCCCCACCCTCTCCTCGCCCAAAAGGTCGGCGACGGTGCGGGCCACCCGGAGGACGCGGTCGTAGCTCCGGGCCGAAAGGAGCATCCGCTTGGCCGCCTCCTGGAGGAGGGCCTGGGCCGGTGGGGTGAGGCGGGCGTGCTCCCTCAGGGCCCGCCCCGAGAGAAGCCCGTTGGGCCTCCCCTGGCGGGCGAGCATCCTCTCCCGGGCCCTCAAGACCCTTTCCCGCACCGCCTCCGTGCCCTCCCCTTCCGGGGCGCGGGCGAGCTCCTCGGGGGTGAGGCGCGGCACCTCCACCACCAGGTCAAACCGGTCCAGGAGGGGCCCGGAGATCCGGGCCGCGTAGCGCCGCTGGGCGGCGGGGGTGCAGGTGCAAGGCCTTTCCGGGTCCCCGTGCCAGCCGCAGGGGCAGGGGTTCATGGCCGCCACCAGGAGGAAGCGGGCGGGAAAGGTGAGGCTTGCCCGGGCCCGGGCCACGGTCACCACCCCGTCCTCCAGGGGCTGGCGGAGGGCCTCGAGGGCCTCCCGGGAGAACTCGGGGAACTCGTCCAGGAAGAGCACCCCCCGGTGGGCCAAGGAGACCTCCCCGGGCTTGGGGATGGCCCCGCCCCCGATGAGCCCGGCGTAGCTCACCGTGTGGTGCGGGGCGCGGAAGGGCGGGGCCTTCACAAGCCCCCGCACCGGCTTCCCCGCGGCGGAGTGGATCCGGGTCACCTCCAAGGCCTCCTCCCGGGAAAGGGGCGGGAGGAGGAAAGGAAGCCGCCTGGCCAGCATGGTCTTCCCCGAGCCCGGGCTTCCCACCATGAGGAGGTGGTGGAAGCCCGCGGCGGCGATCTCCAGGGCCCGCTTGGCCTTGGCCTGGCCCTTGACGTCCCTGAGGTCCAGCGCCTCCACCGCCTCCGGGGCCTCCTCGGGCCGGGCCTCGGCCAAGGCCTCCTCGCCCCTGAGGAAGGCCACGGCTTCCTGGAGGCTTCTCGCCCCGTAGACCTCCACCCCCTCCACCAAGGCCGCCTCCTTGGCGCTCTCCAGGGGCAGGAGGAGCTTCTTCCCCTCGGCCAAGGCCCCCAGGGCCAGGTTCACCGCCCCGGGAACGGGCCTCAAGCTCCCGTCCAGGCCGAGCTCCCCCGCAAGGGCGAAGGGGGAGAGGGCCTCTATGGGCACCACCCCCTGGGCCGCGAGGAGGCCCAGGGCGATGGGAAGGTCAAACTGGCTCCCCTCCTTCCGAAGCTCCGCCGGGGCCAGGTTCACCACCACCCGGGCCTGGGGGTAGGGGAAGCCCGCGTTCTTGAGGGCGGCCCGCACCCTCTCCCGGCTTTCCTCCACCGCCTTGTCGGGCAGGCCCACCAGGGCGTAGCTGGGAAGCCCGGGGCTAACGTCCACCTCCACGGTGACGGGAACCGCCTCCAGACCGAAGAGGGCGTAGCTTCGCACCTGGGCCAGCATGGAGGGAGTTTATCACCGGCGGAGGAGGGGCAGGTAAAGGCCGAGGGCCAGGAGGAGGAGGCCAAGGAGCCCGCCGAAGGCCCAGGGGTACCCCAAGGCCCCCACCACCACCCCGAGGCCCCACTGCAGGAGGAAGGTGCCCCCGATGCCGAAGAGGTTCACCAAGGTGGTGCCCCGGCCCACCAGGTGGGAAGGGACCAGCTCCCGGGCCTGGGTGAGGGTGAGGATGTTGAAGGCCCCGAAGAAGCCGAGGAGGAGGTAGGCGGGAACGAGGGCCTTGAGGAGGAGGAGAAGGAGGCCCAGGGCGAAGAGGAGGGCCGAAGCGAGGAGGACCCGGGCCGTGCCCAAGCGGTCCGCCAGGTAGCCGGAAACGAGAAAGCCCAAAACCGCTCCCCCCGAGTAGAGGAAGAGGAGGTTGCCCACCGCCAGGGCCTCGAGGCCCAGATGGTAGGCGTAGGCCCCGGCCCAGAGGGTCTGGAGGGCGAGGAAACTCCCGGCGAAGGCGAAGGCCAAAAAGGCCACCCGGAGAAGCCTCCCGTTGCGGAAGACCTGCCCGAGCCCCCCCTGGTCTTCCCCTTTGGGCCAGGCCACCCCGGGCGGGGTGTTCCGCACCCCCACCCAGAGGGCCAGGGCCACCAGGGCCACCACGAAAGCCCCCAGGAGGAAGACCCCCCGCCAGCCCAGGGCCTCCTTGAGGAGGGCGAGGGGCGTGGCCGCCAGGAGCCCCCCCGTGGCCCCGAGGCCCACGAGGAGGGTGGAGACCGTGGCGTAGTTCCTAGGGAACCAGAGGCTGAAGGCCCTCATGGCGCCCATGAGGGCCGCGGCCATCCCCACCCCGATGAGGGCGCGCCCCAGGGCCAAGACGGCGAAGTTTGGCGCCAGGCCGAAGACCACGCTCCCCAGGGCGGCCACGAGGAGGAGGGCCGGGGTGACGGCCCGGGGACCCACCCGGTCCAAAAGCCCCCCCAGAGGGAGCTGGGCCGCGGCGAAGGCCAGGTAGAAGAGGCTCGTCATGAAGCCAAGCTCCGCCGGCCCCAGGCCCAGCTCCTGGGAGAGGTCCTTGGCGAGGACCGCGTTCGCCGAGCGGTAGAAGTAGGAGAGGAAATAACCCAGGGTGAAGAGGAAGAACACCCGCGCCGCCATATCACCTCCGGTGGAGCCACAGGCCCAAAAGGATCATACCGCCTCCAAGAAGCGCCCCGGGCCTCAAGGGCTCTCCCGCCAAGGGCCAGGCGAAGAGGGCCCCGCTCAGGGGTTCCAGCATGGCCACCAGGGTGGCGGTGCGGGCGGGGAGGGTCCGCACCCCGAGGAGGAAGAGGCCGAAGGGGACCACCGTGCCCAGGGTGACCAGGTAGGCCACCGCCCCCCACTGGACCGGGCCGAGGGCCAGCACCTTCTCCCCGTAAAGCCCGAGGACGGGAAGGGAGAGGAAGGCCCCCACCCCCGTGGCCACCCCAAGGGCCACGAAGGCAGGCGTGCGGAGGCCGTGGGCGAGGGCGGCGTAGGCCGCAAAGGAAACGGCGGAAAGGAGCCCGTAGGCCACGCCCAAAGCCCCTCCCCGAAGCCCCTCGGGCCCCACCACCAGGAGGTAGGCCCCCAGGAGGGCGAGCCCCACCCCCAAAAGGGCCCTCCCGGGGAGCCTCTCCCCCTTGAGGAGGGCGTAGAGGGTGAGGAGGGAGGGGGCGAGGTACTGGAGGAAGATCCCCGTGGCCACCGTGGTGGCGTGGATGGCCAGGTAGTAAAAGGCCTGGGCTCCGGAGAGAGCGAGGCCCACCCCGAGGAGCCGCCGCCTCTCGGCGGGGTGGGGCGGACGGGCGAGGACGAGGGGCAGGAGGAGGAGGAAGCTCAGGAGGAAGCGCAAGGGGATGAGGACCTCCGGGGGGATCTCCCGCATGAACCGCCCGGCCAGGGCCCCCCCAAGCCCCCAAAGCAGGGCGGCCAGGGCCACGGGGATCACCGCCTACCCCCCACCACGGCCAGGCCCACGCCCAGAAGGAGGATCAGGGCCCCAAGGAGGACCTGGCTTCCGGGGAGCTCCCCGAAGAGGAGGTAGGCGAGGAGGCTCGCCCCCACGGGCTCAAAGAGGATGGCCAGGGTGACGAGGACCGGAGGAATGTGGCGGGTGGCCCAGTTGAAGCTGGTGTGGCCCACGAGCTGGGGAAGGAGGGCCATGAGGAGGAGGTAGGCGTAGACCTCGAGGGGATACCCCCCGTACCCCCCGCCGAAGAGGTAGGGCAGGGGAAGCAGGAGGAGGGCCGCCGTGGTGTAGGCCACCCGCACGTACTCCAGGGTGGAAAGCCCCCTGCGCTGGGCCTCTCGTCCTAGGAGGAAGTAGAAGGAGGCCGCCACCGCCCCGAAGACCGCCAGGAGGTCCCCCAGAAGGGGGTTGGTTCCCCCTCCCTCTTCCGCGTCCCCAAGCCCGATGAGAAGGCCCCCCAAAAGGGCCACGGCCACCCCGAGGAGCGTGGTTCCCGAGGGCTTTTCCTTGAAAAGAAGCCAGCCAAAAAGGGTGACCCACACGGGGTTCGTGGTGACCAAGGCGGTGCTCGCGGCCACGGAGGTGTAGGAAAGGGAGGTGATCCAGAAGGCGAAGTGGAGGGCGAGGAAGACCCCGGCCCCCACCGCCCAGGGAAGCCCGGCCCGGCTTCCCAAGCCCCTCCTCCAGCCCGGGGCCAGGAGGAGGGCCGCAAGCCCCATCCGCCCCGCGCTCATCACCAGGCTGAAGGCGAGGCTTTGGTCCCCGGAGGCCCGAAGGGCCAGGCGCACCAGGATGCTCCCGAAGCTTATGGCCAGGATGCCCACGAGAAGGACGGCGGCGATCTTCCACCCCGGGGGGCGCATGGTGCGCATTTTTACACAAGGGAAGCCTTCCGGGAAGCGTCAAAGTAGTGTAGCCCAAGGGAAAACCCAGGGACGGACGCCCCACCCCGCGCTGGTATACTTCCCCCGAAGGAGGCGCCTATGGTGACCGTCGCGGTTCCCAAGGAAAGGGCCCCAGGGGAAAGGAGGGTGGCCCTGGTGCCCGAGGTGGTGGCCCGCCTGGTGAAGCAAGGGGCCCGGGTGCGGGTGGAGCGGGGCGCGGGGGAAGGCGCCTACCACCCCGACGAGGCCTACCGGGAGGCCGGAGCCGAGGTGGTGGAGCGAGGGGAGCTCCTAAAGGGCGCCCACCTCCTCTTCACCGTCCAGCCCCCCGCGGAGGACCTCATCGGGGCCCTGGAGCCCGGGGCCATCGTGGTGGGCTTCGTCCAGCCCCACAAGAACCTGGACCTGGTGAAGGCCTTGGCCGCCAAAAAGGCCACGGTGATCGCCATGGAGCTCATCCCCCGCATCACCCGGGCCCAGAGCATGGACGCCCTCTCCAGCCAGGCCACGGTGGCGGGGTACCTGGCGGCGGTCCACGCGGCGAGGCTTTCCCCCCGCTTCTTCCCCATGCTCACCACGGCGGCGGGCACCATCCGCCCCGCCAAGGTGATGGTCA
This sequence comes from Thermus thermophilus, assembly GCF_019974155.1. Classification (NCBI taxonomy): domain Bacteria; kingdom Thermotogati; phylum Deinococcota; class Deinococci; order Thermales; family Thermaceae; genus Thermus; species Thermus thermophilus. The sequence goes on along the minus strand of NZ_AP025158.1, from coordinate 176,720 downwards.
TGGGGGTAGGGGTGGCGGGGCTCATGGCCATCGCCACCGCCAAACGCCTTGGGGCCCAGGTCTTCGCCTACGACGTGCGCAAGGCCGCCCTGGAGCAGGCCCTCTCCCTGGGGGCGAAGCCCATTGAGCTCCCCATCAGCGCCGAAGGCGAGGGGGGCTACGCCCGGGAGCTCACCGAGGAGGAGAAGCGCATCCAGCACGAGGCCCTCCGGGACCACGTGGCGGGGATGGACGTCCTCATCACCACGGCCCAGGTGCCGGGCCGACGGGCCCCCATCCTCCTCACCGAGGACATGGTGGAGCGCCTGAAGCCCGGGACCGTGGTGGTGGACCTGGCCGCCGAGAGTGGGGGCAACTGCGTCCTCACCAAGCCGGGGGAGGTGGTGGAGGTGCGGGGGGTGCGGGTCTATGGCCCCTTGAACCTGCCGAGCGAGCTCTCCGTGCACGCTTCGGAGATGTACGCCAAAAACCTCCTGAACCTCTCCGGCCTGCTCATAGAAAAGGGCGAGTTCGCCCCCAAGTGGGAGGACGAGATCCTCCAAGGGGCCCTCCTCATGAGGGAGGGCGAGGTGCTCCACGGGCCCACCAGGGCCCTTCTGGGAGGTGCGTGATGGAGTTCGGTTTCTGGTCGGCGCTTTACATCTTCGTGCTCACGGCCTTTTTGGGCTACGAGCTCATCACCCGGGTGCCGGTGATCCTCCACACCCCCTTGATGTCGGGGTCCAACTTCATCCACGGGGTGGTGGTGGTGGGGGCCATGGTGGTCCTGGGCCACGCGGAGACCAGCTTGGAAAAGCTCATCGGCTTCCTGGGGGTCATCCTGGGGGCGGCCAACGCCGCCGGGGGGTACGCGGTCACGGTGCGCATGCTGGAGATGTTTGAGAAGAAACCCGGCAAGGGGGGTGGTCAGTGATGGACCTCATCCAGGCGGCCTACTTCGTGGTGGCCATCCTCTTCATCGTGGGCCTGAAGCGCATGGCCCACCCCACCACGGCCAAAAGCGGCATCGTCTGGGCGGGCTGGGGCATGGTCCTCGCCGTGCTCGCCACCTTCTTCTGGCCGGGGATGGAGAACTTCGGCCTTATGCTCCTCGCCCTCCTCCTGGGCTCGGCGGTGGCCTGGTGGGCGGCGGTCAAGGTGGCCATGACGGACATGCCCCAGATGGTGGCCATCTACAACGGCATGGGGGGTGGGGCCGCCGCCACCATCGCCTCCGTGGAACTCCTCAAGGGGGCCTTTGAGAACACGGGGCTCATGGCCTTGGCCATCCTGGGCGGCCTCATCGGGAGCGTGGCCTTCACGGGAAGCCTCATCGCCTTCGCCAAGCTCCAGGGGATCATGAAGAGCCGCCCCATCCTCTTCCCGGGGCAGAAGGTGGTGAACGCCCTGGTCTTGGCCCTCACCCTCGTGCTCGGGCTTTCCCTCCTTTGGAACGACGCCACGGCGAGCATCGTCCTCTTCTTCCTCCTCGCCCTTCTCTTCGGCGTCCTCATGACCCTCCCCATCGGCGGCGGGGACATGCCCGTGGCCATCTCCTTCTACAACGCCTTCACGGGGATGGCCGTGGGTTTTGAGGGCTTCGCCGTGGGGAACCCGGCCCTCATGGTGGCGGGCACCCTGGTGGGGGCGGCGGGCACCCTCCTCACCGTGCTCATGGCGCGGGCCATGAACCGCTCCGTGTGGAGCGTCCTGGTGGGGGGTTTCGGCGTGGAGCAGGAGGCGGGCGAGGTCAAGGGAAGCCTCAAGCCCATTGACGTGGAGGACGCCGCCGTGATGCTCGCCTACGCGAACAAGGTGGTCTTCGTCCCCGGTTACGGCATGGCCCTCTCCCAGGCGCAACACAAGCTGAAGGAGCTCGCGGACCTCCTGGAGGCCCGCGGGGTGGAGGTGAAGTTCGCCATCCACCCGGTGGCCGGGCGGATGCCCGGGCACATGAACGTCCTCCTGGCCGAGGCCGGGGTGGACTACGACAAGCTCAAGGACCTGGAGGAGATCAACCCCGAGTTCCCCACGGTGGACGTGGCCGTGGTCATCGGGGCCAACGACGTGGTGAACCCCGCCGCCCGCCGCCCGGGAAGCCCCCTTTACGGCATGCCCATCCTGGACGTGGACAAGGCCAAGAATGTCATCGTGGTCAAGCGGGGGCAGGGGAAGGGCTTCGCCGGGGTGGAGAACGAGCTCTTCTACGCCGACAACACCCGGATGCTCTACGGGGACGCGCAGAAGGTCCTCACCGAGCTCATCCAGGCCCTGAAAAGGCTTTAGGCCTTGACGACCACAAGGCCCCTCGCTTACACTCCGGGGTGGCACCCCGGGCGCGCCAGCGCCCAGGCCAAAGACAGCGGGGGGCCTTCGGGCCTTAAAAAGCCCGCCGAGGCGCTTGAGGGGGAGCGTTTCCTCGGAAATCCCAGGACAAACCGGCCGGGGTTCCCCTGCCCCGAAAGGGAGGAAGGCGTGCCGAACAAGCGCAACGTTGAGCTGCTGGCCACCCTCAAGGAGAACCTTGAGCGGGCCCAGGGCTCCTTCTTCCTCGTGAACTACCAGGGGCTCCCCGCCAAGGAAACCCATGCCCTCCGCCAGGCCCTGAAGCAGAACAGGGCCAGGCTCTTCGTCGCCAAGAACACCCTGATCCGCCTGGCCCTCAAGGAGCTGGGGCTGCCGGAGCTGGACGGGCTCCAGGGCCCGAGCGCCGTGGTCTTCTACGAGGACCCGGTGGCCGCGGCCAAGACCCTGGTCCAGTTCGCCAAGAGCAACCCCAAGGGCATCCCCCAGGTGAAAAGCGGCCTCCTGCAGGGCCAGATCCTCACGGCCAAGGACGTGGAGGCCCTGGCGGAGCTGCCCACCATGGACGAGCTCCGGGCGGAGCTCGTGGGGGTGCTCCAGGCGCCCATGGCGGAGCTCGTGGGGGTGCTTGGCGGCGTGGCCCGCGAGCTGGTAGGCATCCTGGAAGCGTACGCGGAGAAGAAGGCGGCTTAAGAGGAGGTAAGCGATGGCTCTGGACATTGAACGGATCAAGGAAGAGCTCTCCCAGGCTACGGTTCTGGAACTCAAGCAGCTGATTGACGCCCTCAAGGAGGCTTGGGGCGTGACCGCCGCGGCCCCCGTGGCCGTGGCCGCGGCCCCCGCGGCCGGGGCGGCCGCCGCTCCTGCCGAGGAGAAGACGGAGTTTGACGTCATCCTCAAGGAGGCGGGGGCCAAGAAGCTGGAGGTCATCAAGGAGCTCCGCGCCATCACCGGGCTTGGCCTCAAGGAGGCCAAGGACCTGGCCGAGAAGGGCGGCCCCGTCAAGGAGGGCGTCTCCAAGCAGGAGGCGGAGGAGATCAAGAAGAAGCTCGAGGCCGTGGGCGCGGTGGTGGAGCTCAAGTAACCGCCGTCCTACGGGGTGCCCCCGGGCCATGTGGGGCCCGGGTTTTCCTTTAGCGGAGGACGACCCCGGGCCGCACCCTTAGGGCCCGGAGAAGGGGAAGAAGGGCGGAGAGGAGGACGGCAAGAAGGCTCGCCCCGCTTACCCAGAGGAAGTCGGCGAAGCGCATCTCCACGGGGAGGTGGGTGAGGAAGTAGAGCTCCCCGGGGAGGTCCAGGGGGCGGCGGGCCAGGTAGAGGCCGAGGAGGTAGCCGAGGAGGTTGCCCAAGGCCACGCCCCCCACCCCCAGGATCGCCCCCTCCAGGGCGAAGACCAGGCCCACGGTTCCCCTCGAGGCCCCCATGGCCCGGAGGAGGGCGATCTCCGGGGTCTTCTCCACCACCTTGAGGAAGAGGAGGTTGGCCACCCCAAGGGCGGCCACGGCCACGATGAGGAAGATCAGAAGGCCGAGGACCTGCCGCTGCAGGGAAAGCTGCTCCAAGAGGGTGCGCTGGGTGTCCTGCCAGGGCTGGGGGAAGAAGCGGCTTCCCGCCAGGGCCCACCCCACCTCCCGGGCCCGCCAGGGGTCCTTTAGGCGCACCTGGTACCCTTGGGCCTCGAGGCCGGAAAGGCGCCTCACGCTCTCCAGGTCGGTGAAGGCGAAGCCGCTGTCAATGAGGTAGTTCCCGGTGCGGAAGCTCCCGAGCACCTTGAGCTCCACCCGCTCCTGCGTGGCGGAAAGGGCGTAAAGCCGGTCCCCGGGCCGGGCGTCCAGGCTCTGCATCAGGGCCGCGCCCAGGTAGATCCCCCCGGGCTCCAGCCTGAGGCCGAGCTCGGGGTAAAGGGCCTCCCCGCCCGCGCCGAGCCCCACCAGGGTGGCGAAGTCCACCCCGGGCCCCCGGCCCGCCTCGGCGGGCCGGGTGAGGAGGGCCTTGGTGGCGGCGAAGGGGGCCGCCGCCTCCACCTCCGGGTGAGAAGGGAGGGGAGGAAGGGTGGGCTCCAGGCTAAAGAGGACGAGCTGGGGGTAGGCCTTGAGCGTGGCCCGGACGAGGCCGTCCATGAAGCCGTTGGCCAGGGAAAGGGCCACCAGGAGGACCCCCACCCCCACGCCCACGCCCAAGACGGCGAGGGCGCTTTGGAGGGGACGGCGCCAGATGTGGGCCCAGGCGAGGAAGAGGGCGAAGCGCACGCCTTCAGGATACGCGCGCCCTTACTCGGGGTAGGCCACCACCTCCAGCTGGACCTTGCGGCGGCCGAAGCGGAGGGCCGTGGCCCGGTCGGGGAGCCAGACGTCCACCTTCTTGCGCCAGCGGGGGTTCATCACGTCCGCCACCACGAAGACGAGGTCCTTGAAGAGGACGTCAAACTGCCCCTTCCCCCGGCCGTAGATCGTGCCCAGGTCCTTGAGCCGGACCTTGGTGCCGAAGGGAAGGATCTCCAGAAGGTCCCGGCTCACCGCCAGGATTCCCAGGCGGGCCCGGGCCCCGGTGGCGGTGACGTGGGGGGTGGGGTCCGTCTCCCGGACGCCGGAGGTGTAGGCGGTGGCCTCGAGGATCAGGACCTTGGGCTTCCCCGCGCTCTGGGCCAAGGCCTGCGGCCACGGAACGGCGAGGAGGGAGAGGGCTAGGAGAAGGCCACGCATCGCCTCCTGAGTATGGGGACGAACCCTTGAGCCCCCTTAGAGGGGAAGGTGGCTTTCCTCATGAAAGCCCCGGGTTTTTATCTGTAAGTTTTCTGCAAACTCAAAAAGCCGCGGCGCACGGGAACCTACCGCGGCAGGTCTTCTTATAAGAAGCTAAACCCCCTTCATTTAGCCCTCATGATCCTCCTAAGGGCAGGGCGTGGAGGAGAGCTCCAGGGTGTAACGGCCGCTTGCCTCCTCGTCAAACCCCGCCCGGGCGAGGCCCCGGTCCCGCACCACCAGGAGGGTGGCCGGGGAGACGGGGACGCAGTTTCGCACCGGATCCAGGGTCCTCGGGTAAGGGTCGTTGGGACCGTTGTAGAGGAGGGCCACCAGGTCCAGGGGGCCTGCGTAGACAAGGCGCAGGTGGCCCGTGGCCGAGGCCACGTCGTACCGGTCAAACTCCCCGACGAACTCAATGGCCCCCTGGACGCTTCCCGAGGTGAACGCCTCGCCCTTGCCCGAGGGGTTGGGCACAAAGCCCGTGGCGGAGAGGTTCACCCGGTCCTCCGCCAGGGCGTAGTTCTCCACCCGCAGGTAGTAGGCCTGGCCCGCCTGCCCCCGGAAGTTGAGGCGCACCCCGGGGTCGGTGGTGATCCCTTGGGGCCTCAAGCCCAAGGGGGCCACCTCGGGGTAGGCCCCGAACCAGTTCCGGGCCACGCTCACCGCCTGGACCACGCCCCTTTCGTCCAGAAGGACCAGGCGGAGCCGGGCGCTGAGCTCTAGCCTGGCCGAAACGGCCGCCACCTCCACGGCCCCGTCCTGGGCGGCAAGAAGGCGGAAGACGGCCACCCCCGGGCGCAGGCTCCCGCCGGAGGCCTTAGCTACTCCAGCACGCCCAGATAGGCGTAGAGGTCGGGCCCTCCGGAAAGGATCTCCACCGCGAGCTCGGGAAACTTCTGCGCCACCCCTTGGGCCTTCTCCTTGGGGGTGTTGGGCCCGAGGAAGAGGGTGAGGACCTCCTTGCCCTCCCGGGCCAGGCGGACGAGGCCCTCCATCACTTCCTCGGGGGTCTCCCCCACCAGGACGAGCCTCCCGTCCAGAAGGCCGATGGGCTTGTCCTTCAAGACCTTTAGCCCCTCCACCTCGGCGTCGCGGCTCGCCCAGGTGACCTCGAGGGTCACCGCCCCCTTCATGGCCTCCTCCATCTCGGGAAGGAGCTCCTCGGGAAGGGCCTCGGGGGTGTAGCGCACCGCCGCCGCCAGGCCCTGGCCCAGGGTGCGGGTCTGGAGCACGTGGACCTCCTTCCCCGCCTCCCGCGCGAGCTTCGCCGCCTCCATGGCCGCCAGGAAGACGTTGGGGTTGTTGGGGAGGAGGATCACCTTGGGGTTGGGCACGCTCTTAATGGCGGCCAGGAGGTCCTCCACGCTGGGGTTTTGCGTCTGCCCCCCGGCCACCACCCGCGCCCCGAGGCTCCGGAAGGCCCGGGCCACCCCGTGGCCCAAGGCCACGGCCACCAGGCCCGTGGGGGGCACCTCCTCGGCCAGAAGCCCGAAGGTGGAGAGGATCTCCGTGTGCTGCTGGGTCATGTCCTCCACCTTGGTGCGGACCACCCGGCCGAAGCGGGCCACCGTAGCGAGGAGGCCGTCGGGGTCGTCCGTGTGGATGTGCCCCTTGACGTAGCCCTCGGCCCCCACCACGAGGAGGGAGTCCCCGAAGGGGGCCACGGCCTCGCGGATCTTCTCTATGGGCACCTCCACCCCCTCCATGAGGAACTCCGTGCAGTAGCCGAACTCCTCCGTGGCGAAGGCCGTCTGGGCGTAGCGCTCCACCTTGGGCGGCTCGGGCAAGGGCAGGCCCAGGGCGTACCCCCGGATCCCCTCCAAAAGCCGCACGTACCCCGCCCCACCCGCGTCCACCACCCCGGCCCGGCGCAGGGCGGGGAGGAGTTCGGGCGTCCTCTCCAAGGCCTCCCGGGCGGCCTCGAGGGCGGTATCCAAGACCTCCTCCAGGGCCTCCCCCCGGGCCCCCTCCCCGGCGGCCCGGGCCACGGTGAGGATGGTGCCCTCCACGGGGCGCATCACCGCCCTGTAGCCGCTTTCCGCCCCCATCCGCAAGGCCCGGCGGAGGAGGGACCCGTCCAAAGCCCTTTTTCCCTTCAAGGCCTCGGCGAAGCCCCGGAGGATCTGGGAGAGGATCACCCCGCTGTTGCCCCGGGCGCCGAGGAGGCTCCCGTAGGCCAGGGCCCGGGCCACCTGGTCCATCCGGGAGGTGTCGGCGAGGTCCAGCTCCCGCCGGGCCGCCTCCAGGGTGTGGAGCATGTTGGTGCCCGTGTCCCCGTCGGGGACGGGGTAGACGTTGAGCGCGTTGAGCTCCTCCACGTAGACCTGAAACCAGCGGGTGGCGTAGCGGAAGGCCTCCGCCACCGCCTCGGGACCCCAGGCCCTAGCCACACCGCACCCCCACCACGTGGACCCGGACCTGGGAGAGCTCCACCCCCCCAAGGTGGCGGGCCGCGTAGGCGAGCCGCTCCCCCAAGGCCTCCGCCAAGGCCGGCACCCGGGTGCCGTAGGCCAGGACCACGTAGAGGTCCACCTGGTAGCGGCCCGGGCTTTGGGGGTCGGGACGGACCACCACTCCCTCCCCCGCCTCCTGCCGCCTGAGGATCCGCCCCACCTGGTCCCTGAGGCCCGCGGGGGCCATGCCCACCACCCCTGGGACCTCGTGGGCCACCAGGGCGAGGAGGCTCGCCAAGGCCGCCTCCGTGAGGACCACCCGTCCCGGCACCCTCACCCCCTCAAGGCCTCCTCGGGAGGCGTGTAGGTCAGGCCGAAGGCCTCGGCCACCCCGGGGTGGGTGAGGCGGCCTTTGTGGGTGTTGAGCCCCTTGAGAAGGGCGGGGTCCTCCAGGAGGGCCTCGAGGCCCTTCTCCGCGAGCTTCAGCACGTAGGGCAGGGTCTGGTTGGTGAGGGCGAAGGTGCTGGTCCTGGGCACCGCCCCGGGCATGTTGGCCACCCCGTAGTGGACCACCCCGTCCACCACGTAGGTGGGCTCGGCGTGGGTGGTGGGCCGGATGGTCTCCACGCACCCCCCCTGGTCCACGGCCACGTCCACGATCACCGCCCCCTCCTTCATCAAGGAGAGCATGTCCCGGGTGACGAGCTTGGGGGCCTTGGCCCCGGGGACGAGGACGGCCCCGATGAGGAGGTCCGCGTGCTGGACGCTCTTCTTGATGTTGGCCTCGGTGGCGGTGAGGGTGACCACCCGCCCGCCGAAGACGTCGTCCAGGTACTGGAGGCGCTTGTGGTTCACGTCCAGGATGGTCACCTGGGCCCCCATGCCCAGGGCGATCTTGGCCGCGTTGGTGCCCACGGTCCCACCCCCGAGGATCACCACGCTGGCCGGGGCCACCCCCGGCACCCCCCCGAGGAGGACCCCCCGGCCCCCCTTCGGCTTCTCCAGGAACTGGGCCCCCACCTGGGGGGCCATCCGCCCCGCCACCTCGCTCATGGGGACGAGGAGGGGGAGGGTGCCGTCGGGAAGTTGGACGGTCTCGTAGGCGATGCCCGTGACCCCGCTACGGAGCATGGCCTCGGTGAGGCCGCGGTCCGCGGCCAGGTGCAGGTAGGTGAAGAGGATGAGGCCCTCCCGCAGGAAGGGGTACTCCTCGGGTAGGGGCTCCTTCACCTTCACCACCATCTCCGCACCCCAGGCCTCCTCCCGGCCCACAAGCTCGGCCCCGGCCCGGGCGTACTCCGCGTCGGAAAGCCCCGAGCCCTCCCCAGCCCCCCGCTCCACCAGCACGGTGTGGCCGCGCCTGACCAGGCTCTCCACCCCACCGGGCGTGAGGGCCACCCGGTTCTCCAAGGTCTTGATCTCCTTCGGCACGCCGATCACCATGGCTATGCCTCCTTCGCAAACACGCGCCGTATTTTAAGCTTGAAGCCGTCCCCCTCGGCGATGGCCAAGAGGCGCCGCTTGGAGTCCACCAGGGTCACGTACCCCATGGCCGGGATGGGGAGGGGCATCCCCTCCAGCACCCGCCGGGCCTCGGTGTGGGAAAGCTCCACCACGGGAAAGGGCAAAACGTCAAGCTCCGGGATGGCCTTCTCCGGGGAGAGGTCGGAGAGGGCCACGGCCCGCTCCAGCCCCACCCGGCCCACCCGGGTGCGGACGAGCCCCGAGAGGAAGGCCTTGGTCCCGAGCATCTCCCCCAGGTCCCGGGCGAAGGCCCGGACGTAGGTCCCGGGCCCCACCACCAGCCGGACCACGGCCGTGGGGTAGGCCCCGAGGGGGCGTGGGAGCCGCACGGGCCGCCCCCGCCTTTCCGCGAGCCGCCACCCCCGGGCCGAGGGGGCGATGGGGTGGGGGATGGGCTCGGGGTCAAAGGCGAGGAGCTCCACCTCCAAATACCGCACCGGGCGCGGGCCAAGCGCCAAGGGCTTCCCCTCCCGGGCGGCCTCGTAGGCCCGCTTCCCCCCCACCTTGATGGCGGAGTAGAGGGGCGGGACCTGCTCCCGCACCTGCAGGAAGCGGGGCAGGGCGGCCTCGAGGTCCTTCCGGTCAAAGCGCACCGGGGCCTCCTCGCTGATGGGCCCCTCCGCGTCCAGGGTGGGCGTGGTGGCCCCGAAGGAGACCCAGGCGATGTACTCCTTGTCCTCCCCGGAGAGGAAGGGGACGAGCTTGGTGGACTCGTGGGTGACCAGGAGGAGGAGCCCCGTGGCCAAGGGGTCCAAGGTGCCGGTGTGCCCTACCCTTCGCGTGGAGAGGCGCCGCCTCGCCTCCTCCACCACGTCGTGGGAGGTGAGGTGGAGGGGCTTGTCCACCGCGTAGAGGGCCATGCCTAGGGGATTGTATCACCGGAGGGCATAGAATGGCGGTATGCTGGCCTCTTTGGAAGCCCGCTACCCGGGGCTCGCCTTCGCCTGGCCGAGGCCCGGCGTCCTGGAGATCACCTTCCGCGGGGAGAAGCTCAACGCCATGCCCCCTGCCCTCCACCGGGCCCTGGCCCGGGTGTGGCGGGACCTCGAGGCGGTGGAGGGCGTAAGGGCCGTGCTCCTTCGGGGCGAGGGCGGGGTCTTCTCCGCCGGGGGCTCCTTCGGCCTCATTGAGGAGATGCGGGCCTCCCGCGAGGCCCTCCTCCGGGTCTTCTGGGAGGCCAGGGACCTCGTGCTCGGGCCCCTCAACTTCCCGAGGCCCGTGGTGGCGGCGGTGGAGGGGGTGGCGGTGGGGGCGGGGCTCGCTTTGGCCCTCGCCGCCGACATCGCGGTGGTGGGCAAGGGCGCCAGGCTTCTTGACGGCCACCTGCGCCTGGGGGTGGCCGCGGGGGACCACGCCGTCCTCCTCTGGCCCCTCATGGTGGGCATGGCCAAGGCCAAGTACCACCTCCTCCTGAACGAGCCCCTCACGGGGGAGGAGGCGGAGCGCCTGGGCCTCGTGGCCTTGGCGGTGGAGGACGAAAGGGTCTACGAGAAGGCCCTCGAGGTGGCGGAGAGGCTCGCCCAAGGCCCCAAGGAGGCCCTCCACCACACCAAGCACGCCCTAAACCACTGGTACCGGAGCTTCCTCCCCCACTTTGAGCTCTCCTTGGCCCTGGAGTTCCTGGGGTTCTCCGGGAAGGAGCTGGAGGAGGGCCTAAAGGCCCTCAAGGAGAAGCGCCCTCCCCGCTTCCCATGAAGCCCTTTCGCCTCCAGGCCTTCCTCGCCCGGGCCGGGGTGGCGAGCCGCCGCAAGGCGGAGGACCTCATCCGCCAGGGGCGGGTGCGGGTGAACGGGGAGGTGGCGGTCCTCGGCCAGAAGGTGGGGCCCGAGGACCTCGTGGAGGTGGACGGGAAGCGGGTGGAACCCCCCCAAGAGCGGGTGGTCCTCGCCCTAAACAAGCCCAAGGGGTACACCACCACCCGCCGCGACCCCCACGCCCGGCGCACCGTCTTTGACCTCCTCCCCAAGATCCCCGGCCTCCACCCCATAGGCCGCCTGGACCGGGACTCCGAGGGCCTCCTCCTCTTCACCAACGACGGCGACCTCACCCACCGCCTCACCCACCCCCGCTTCGGGGTGCGGAAGGTCTACCGGGTGTGGACCGAGGGGGGAACGCTGCCCAAGGAGGTGTGCAGGAGGCTCCTCTTGGGCGTGGACCTCGAGGACGGCCCCGCCCGGGCCCTCGCCTGCCGCCCGGCCCCCGGGGGGGCGGTCCTCGTCCTCGCGGAAGGGCGTAAGCGGGAGGTGCGGCGGATGCTCCAGAGGGTGGGCTACCCCGTGCGGCGCCTCCTGAGGCTCCAGGTGGGGCCCGTCCGCCTGGGGGACCTTCCCCCCGGGAAGTGGCGGAGGCTTTCCGAGGAGGAGGTCAAGGCCCTCCTCCGGCTCGTGGGGCTAGAATGAAGGGCATGTTCACGCCGGGCAACGGACCCGTGCAGATCAGCGCCGAGGCCATAAGGAAGCGGGTGGAGGAGCTCGGGGGGGAGATCGCCCGGGACTACCAGGGCAAGACCCCCCACCTCGTCTGCGTCCTGAACGGGGCCTTCATCTTCATGGCCGACCTGGTGCGGGCCATCCCCCTCCCCCTCACCCTGGACTTCATCGCCATCAGCTCCTACGGGAACGCCTTTAAAACAAGCGGGGAGGTGGAGCTCCTGAAGGACCTCCGCCTTCCCATCCACGGCCGGGACGTGATCGTGGTGGAGGACATCGTGGACACGGGGCTCACCCTCGCCTACCTCCTGGACTACCTCGAGGCCCGGAAGCCCGCCTCCGTCCGCGTGGCCGCCCTCCTCTCCAAGCCCAGCCGCCGCCAGGTGGAGGTGCCCATCCACTACCTGGGCTTTGAGATTGAGGACGCCTACGTCTACGGCTACGGCCTGGACCGGGCCCAGTTTGACCGCAACCTGCCCTTCATCACCTCCATCCGCCCGGAAGAGATGCAGATGGCTGAAACATAACGCACCCTACTTCACCCTGACGCTCAAACGCTCCCGCTTTGCGGCACCTCACCCTAGCGAACTCCCCCAATGTAAAGCCCACAGACGGGTATACTCCCTCCCAGGAGGCCCCAGGTGAAGGCCAAGCCTAAAGCCGCGCGGGAGCGCACCTCAAAGGAGAGGGCGAAGGCCTTCACCGGAGTCCAAGCGCTTCTCCTCTTCCCTTCTGAAGAGGACCACAAGGCCACCCTGGACCTCATGCGCCGCTTCTCCGCTGGGGTGCGCTACGCCTACAACCGCCTTCTGGAAGGTCAGACCAGAGAGGAGCTTAAACGGGCAGACGGTTTCCTCTGCACCTCCTTCCGCCTCAACACCCGCTACGCCGACGACGCGATCCTGAAGGCCCAAGCCGTCCTGGACTCTGCCAGGGAGAGAGGAGAAGACCCCCGGAAGGTGGTCTTCGGGGGGAGAAAGCTCTTCCAACAGCTCAAGCGCAGACACCTATCGGGCAAGCCCCTGAGGGAGCTCAAGCGGGAGTGGAGGGAGAGGAGGCAAGGCCTCCTCTACTCCCGGGGAGACAAGACTAAAGGCGGCAACCTCAACCTGAGGCTTCTCGTGGAAGACGGGGCCTTGCGGCTCCGGATCAACCTTGGGGACGGGAGCTAAGTGCCCTCCTCCAAGATTTTCAACTCCACACCCCCCAGGGCCTTTAGGGCCTGCACTACCGCGTCCTTCAGCTCTTCAAGGCTCCCGTAGTGCCGCCTCGGCATCAAAAACCCCTTCACCCGCCGCCAGATGTTCTCCATGGGGTTCAAATGGGGGCTGTACCGCGGCAGGTAGGCCACCTCCAGCCCCCGCCCTCGCCACACCCCCCTCCTCCCCTCCACCCCACGGGACCGGTGGAAAGGCGCGTTGTCCAGGAAAACCTTCAGGGGCTTGGTCAACCCCTCGGCCACCCGGTCCAGATACCCCCGCACCACCTCCCACCGCACCGGCCCCTCCAAAAGGGCAAAGAAAAGCCGCTCCCCCTCCCGGCCCCGCACCAGGTGCCCCACCACGTTCACCCGCCCCTCCTTGCCCCACGCCCGCGGCACCCCCTTCGCCTCCCCCCTCCGGCACCAGGCGTACGTGGGAGGCAGGGTCAGGGCAAACCCGCTCTCGTCCAAGTACCCCACCTCCATCACCCCCTCCTGAGCCCCCTTTTTGCCTCCTCTTCCTCCTTCACAAAGGCTTCCACCTCTTCCGCCTCCGGTCTACCCCTGGGCACGTACCGCGTCCGTCTCCACACATACCCCATGGCCCTGAGGTGCCGGGCCACCACCTTGGGGGCCAGGCGGACCCCGAAGCGCTCGGCTATGGCCTCCGCAAGTTGCGGGGCGGTCCAGACCCGATCTTCCGCCAGTTTCTCCTCCACGAAGGCGGCCATCTCCGGGGTGAACTTCCTGGGGGCTCCCGGGGGTTTGCGGTAGACGAGGCCTTGGAGGCCCTCCCTCAGGAAGCGCCTGAGGACGAGGTAGACGGTGGTGCGGTCCTTGTGGAAGTGCTGGGCGATCTTTGGGGCGGTCCAGCCCTGGGCCGCCAGGCGGACCATCATGGCCCACAGGCGGGTCTTCTTGTGGGTCCTTGGGTCCAGGGAGAGCTCCAGGAGGAGCCGGTCCTCCTCAGGGGTCAGCTGGATCCGAAGGGGGGCTGCCATGTTGAGATGATAAAGGATTGGCACTTAACCTGCCGCTTTCACAGGAAGTCCCGGTACACTCCTTTCAGGGAAGGTGGGGCCTATGAAATCCCTCGACCTGGGTGCCCTAAAGGTCCACATATTCGGGGGCTACCGCGAAATTGGCGGCAACCAAATCCTTCTGGACACAGAGGCTGGATCTTTGCTTCTGGATTTTGGCAAGGCCTTCGCCCGTTGGGGAAACCACTTCACCGAATTCCTCACCCCTCGCTCAGGCTTGGGCTTGCGGGACCTTCTCTTCTTAGGCCTTCTACCCCCTATCCCTGGTCTTTACCGGGACGGAAACGACGACACCCTTTTCCCCTCCCCCCGAGAGAGGAGTCTCCTGAAGGCGCAACTGGACGGGGAAAAGGTCCTAGCCCTCCTCCTCACCCATGCCCACTTGGACCATTCTGGCGCGGTGGCCTATTTGCGTAGGGACCTTCCCGTAGTGGCCACCGCGGCCACAGCCGCCATAGCTAAAGCCATGCAGGACGCTTCGCAGGTGGGCCTTGACGGGGAAGCCGCCTACTTGAACCCCCGCATCCTGGATCCCAATGAGGGTGTCCTTGCCGCCAAGGGCAAGAGCTACCTCCGCCGTCCCTTCCGTCTTCTCCACGGACAGCTGTCCCACTTCCCCCAAGCCTCACCCGCCAAGACCAAGGCCTTGGAAGGCTTCCTTTGGGAAGGAGCTCCTGATCCCCTCGATTTAGGCCCTTTCCGGGTGAAGGCTTTCCCCGTGGACCACTCCATCCCCGGAGCCTGTGCCTTTGCTCTAGACACGCCCGAGGGTCTGGTGGTGTACACCGGGGACCTGCGCCGCCACGGGCACTGGGGACAAAAGACGGAGGACTTCCTACAGAACCTGGAGGACAAGGAGGTTTTCCTGCTCATCACGGAAGGGACTCGGCTAGGGCGGGACTCCAAGACCTACACCGAGATGGATGTGAAAGAGGCCCTCCACCGACTGCTCAAGGGACACCCCGATGCCCCCGTCGCGGTGGATTTTGCCCCTCGCAACCTGGAACGCCTTCTCTCTACCCTGGAGGTAGGGGAAAGCCTGGGACGCAAGCTGGTGGTCACCCCCAAGGACGCCTACCTCCTCATGGCCCTCTCCGAAGCCGAGACCACCTGGAGCGATGTTCTTTCGCGGGTCAAGGTGCTTCGGGAGGGCAAGGGCCGCAGGCCAGGGTGGGAGGAGGCGGTTTGGGACGATGGAAGGGTTGATGCCATCACCCTAGAGGAGATCGCAAAGGGCCCTGAGGCGTACGTGCTAGCCTTCGGGTTCTACGAGGTCAACCGCCTCCTGGACTTCCGCCTCATGGAAAGGGACTTGGGCAGGCCCTCCCGGACGGGAATCTACGTCTTCAGCAACTCCTACTGGGCGGACCAAGAGCAGATCCTTGACCTCAAGGTGCTCCTCCAATGGCTCGCGGCCTTGGATTTTCGGCTTTACCCAGAAGACCTTGCCAAACTCCCCTCAAACGCAGGGGAAGTGGGCAACCCCTTCCACACCTCCGGTCATGCCCCCGAAGGGTTTCTCCTGGAGATGGTGCGCCGTCTCAAACCCAGGTACCTTTTGCCGGTGCACACCGAGCAACCCGAGCGGTGGCTGGAGCTCGTAGGGGACGAGGTCAAGGTCCTGTTGGCGGAGTGAAGGGGACGGCCCTGCCATCTTGATCGGGCTAGACCAGAAGGCCGGGGATGAAGCAGAATCCCCCTAGGGGGTCCCGACATGGCCCGAGGCAGAGGAGGAGGGAGCGTTTACTTCAACCGGCGGCTGAACAAGTGGGTGGTGGAGGTCCGTTGGGTCGAGGAGGCCACGGGAAAGACGGCCCGTGTGGTCAAGTACGCGGACACCAGGCGGGAGGCCGAGGCGTTGCGGGCCGAGTTGGTGAGCCAGCGGCATAAAGGCCTCCTGGCCGTTCCCAGCCGGGCCACGGTCCGGGAGTTTGCCTTGCACTACCTCAAGCAGCTGGAGGCCGAGGGCCTGAGGCCAAACTCCCTCCGGCTCGCCCGCCTGGAGTTGGCCTATGCGATTCCTTCCCTGAAAGACCCCAACCAGCCGGATCCGTTCGGCTCCCTGAGGCTCCAGGAAGTGAAGCCCCTTCACCTGCAGGAGGTCCTGAACCGGGTGAGGGAAGGCTACGCCCCCCGAACGGTGCGGAAGGTCTACACCCGGCTCAAGGCCCTCTTTCGGGAGGCCGTGGCCCTGGAACTCCTTGTCCGCAATCCCGCGGAAGGGCTCAAGCTCCGTCTGCCGGAGGGGGAAAAGGCCGCTCGGGCTTTGGAACCCTGGGAGATCGAGCAGCTGCTCGGGGAAGCCGACCGGTCCCGGAGCCGGGAGATGGCCCTCTTGCTCCGTCTGGTCCTGGAGACCGGACTCCGCAGGGGGGAAGCCCTGGCCTTGCAGTGGAAGGACGTGGACCTGGAGCGGGGAGAGCTTCGGGTCTGGCGGGCTTGGGTCAAGGTGAACGGCAAGGGAAGCTTCACCTCCCCCAAGACCCGGGCGGCCAAACGGATCGTCCCCTTGCCCCCTGGTCTTGGGGAACGCCTTCGGACCCTGCGGGAGGAGCTCCTGGAACGGCTGACCCCCAGGGAACTTGAGGAGACCTTTCTCTTTGGCGGGGACCGGCCCTTTGACCCCGATGCCTTCAACCACTACCTCCGCCGCCTGGCCCAAAGGGCAGGGCTAGGGAAGGTGAGGGTGCACGACTTGAGGCACACCTGGGCTACCTTGGCCCTCTCCCGCGGCATTCCCCTGGAAGTGGTGAGCGAGCGGCTCGGCCATGCCAGCCCCAACGTCACCCTAGGGATCTACCGCCATCTCCTGGAGGAGGAGCGGCGAGGCTACGTCCTGGACCTGGAGGCCCTGCTCAAGGGTTCGCAGCCCCGGCCCCAGGCTTGAGGCCAACTGCCATAAAAACTGCCATAAATGGGTTTCCCCGCCTCACTTCCGAGGCGGGGAGTTTTGGGTTTCCATCATGGTGGGCGGCAGAGGATTTGAACCTCTGACCTCTCGCTTGTAAGGCGAGTGCTCTGGCCAGCTGAGCTAGCCGCCCGTGGTGACCCCAGGGGGAGTCGAACCCCCGCCTCGGCCTTGAGAGGGCCGCGTCCTAACCGCTAGACGATGGGGCCTCGGCTTGGTGGGCCGTGCAGGATTCGAACCTGCGACCTACCGATTAAAAGTCGGTTGCTCTGCCAGCTGAGCTAACGGCCCAATAGCCTTTGTGATTATAGGCCAAGGGGAGAGGGTTGTCCACCGCTTAGCCGGCCCTGCCTCTCAGGCGCTCCATGAAGCGCAAGCCGAACCCCTCGAGGGCCACCCGCCGCTTCAGGGTCTCCAGGGAAAAGGGCCTGGGAAGGAGGGCCTCGAGGGCCACCTTGGGCAGGGGAGCTTCCTCCAGGAAGGCGAAGAAGCCGGGGTCGGCCCAGGGAGGCACCCAGGCCCCGCTCCGGCAGAGGAAGACGCGGTGGAACACCCCTTCCACCCTCCCCCCGGGGTCCACTTCCCGGGCCACGGGCACCCTTGGCTCGGGCTCCAAGGAAGGGTCCCGCCAGGGGGGGTAGTAGACCCGAAGCCTCGCCCCCAGGCGGTGGTAGAAGACCATCCAGTCGTCGCAGGCGGGCTCCTCCCCCAAGGGGCGGTAGCCCGCGTCGTGGTGGGCGTCAAAGAGGACCACCTCCTCCACGCCCCGGCGCACCTTGGGGTGGAAGGCGAGGGCGTTGCTTTCGGCGTAGTAGAGCACCGCTTCCCGCGCGAAGCCGAAACGCCCCCAAAATCCTTCCCAACCCCGGGCCTCGGGCAGGGGAAGCCCCCGGAGGAGGAAGGCCAGGGCCCGCTCCTCCCAGGCCTCGAGGAGGTAGTAGGGGGTCTCAAAGTGGGCCCAGGCGAAGAGGGGGGCCAAGGGGTCCTTGGGGTCTTGGGGCACGGGGAAGAAGTAGTCAAAGTCCACCACCAAAAGCCGCATCCCTCCCCTTTTCATAGCAAAGCCCCCCGCCTAGGCGGGGGGCTTTGGGGCCTTCTTGGCTACCAGACGTAGAAGAGGATGACGATCACCAGCCAGACGGCGTCCACCAGGTGCCAGTACATGCTGGCGGCCTCGAGGGTGCCGTGGTTATGGAGGGTGATCTTGCCCCTAAGGGCCTGCAGGTAAGCGAGGATCAGGCCGAAGCCCCCGATCACCACGTGCAGGCCGTGGAGGCCCACGATGGTGAAGAAGGCCGCCGTCCAAAGGTTCTCCTGCCAGCTGGAGTGGCTGTGGAACTGGTAGAACTCCCAGGACTGCACCAGGAAGAAGAGGACGCCCAGGAGGATGGTGACGAGAAGCCCGAAGCGGAAGGGGTTGAACCGGCCCCGCCTGAGGTCGTGGTGGGCGAAGTGCACGGTGAAGGAGGAACTCACCAGGAAGAAGGTGTTGAGGAGGGCGAGCCACAGGGCGGGCCGTTCCTCAGGGGGCGTGGCCGCCCCGGAGAGGCGCAGGTAGAGGTAGCCCGCGATGAGGATGGCGAAGAGGCCCACCTCGGAGACGATGAACCAGGCCATCCCCATCCAGGCGTTGGACTTGCCCGTGACCGTGTGGTGCTCCACCGGGTGGCTGTACTCGTCCTCCAGGGCCCAGCGCACCAGGCCGTAGGCGAAGAGGGCGAGGAAGACCCACATCCAGACGTTGGGCACGGGCAAGGCGGCCACGCTCACGAAGAAGGCGAAGAGGGTGGCCGCGGAGTAGAAGGGCCAGAAGGAGCTGTTGGGCAGGTGGATGTGGGCCGGGTCCTCGGGCTTGAGCTCCACCCCCTTCTTCGCCCAGTCGTAGAGGGGCCTTTCGGAGGGGAACTCGGCGGGAAGCTTCACGTCAAAGTTGTGGGCCTTGGGGGGCGAGGCGGTGAGCCACTCCAGGGTGTAGCCGCCCCAGGGGTTATCGGGGGCCTTGGGGCCGTAGCGAAGGCTCTTCCACATGGTGTAGATCCAGACCAGCCCGCCCAGGCCCAGGATGTAGGCGCCGATGGTGGAGAGGAGGTTGAGCTCGGGCCAGCCGGCGATGTCGGCGTTGTAGGTGTAGTAGCGCCGGGGCATCCCCAGGTAGCCCAGGGCGTACTGGGGCAGGAAGGTGAGGAGGTAGCCCACGAGGAAGAGCCAGAAGTGGAGCCGGCCCAGCCTCTCGTCGTACATCCGGCCCGTCATCTTGGGCCACCAGTAGTAAAGCCCGGCGAAGGCCCCGAAGCCGGAGCCCGCCATGAGGACGTTGTGGAAGTGGGCCACCACGAAGTAGGAGTCGTGGAACTGGTAGTCCAGGGGGGTCATGGAGAGCATGACCCCCGTGATCCCTCCCAGGAGGAAGTTGAAGATGAAGCCCAAAACCCAGTAGAGGGGGGTCTTCATCTGCAGCTTCCCGCCCCAGAGGGTGCCGATGATGTTGAAGAGCTTGACCCCCGTGGGCACGGCGATGAGGGCGGTGAAGAAGGCGAAGGCGATCTGGAAGAGGGTGGACTCGCCCACGGTGAACATGTGGTGGGCCCAGACCATGGTCCCCAGGACCACGATGCCCATCTGGGCCCAGACCATCTGCTTGTACCCGAAGAGGGGCTTCCGGGCGAAGGTGGAGGCCACCTCGGCGAGGATGCCGAGGTAGGGGAGGAGCATCACGTAGACCGTGGGGTGGGAGTAGAACCAGAAGAACTGCTGGAAGAGGACGGGGTCCCCGCCCACGGCCGGGTTGAACCAGGAGAGGCCGATCTTCCGCTCCAGAAGCACCAGGAGGCTGGCCGCGGTGAGCCCCGCCAGGGAGAAGAGGTTGAGGACGCTGGCGGCGAAGACGCTCCAGACGTAGATGGGCATCTTCCAGAGGCTCATCCCCTGGGCCCGGAGGTTGTAGATGGTGGCCACGAAGTTGGCGTTGCCGAGGAGGCTGGAGAAGCCCAGAAGGAGGATGGCCGCCAGGTAGAAGTCCACCCCGCTTCCCGATTGGGCGGAGAAGGGGTAGTAGAAGGTCCAGCCCACCGCCGGGGCCCCGCCGGGGAAGAAGTAGCTCATGAGGGCGAGGACGATGGCCCCCAGGAAGGCCCAGTAGCTGAAGGCGTTGATCCGGGGGAGGGCCACGTCCCTCGCCCCCAGCATCAGGGGCACCACGAAGTTGCCGAAGCCGGTGAGCCCGGCCTGGATGATGAAGAAGAAGAGCATGGTGGCCCCGTGCAGGGTGAGGATCTGGTTGTACTGCTCCCCGGTGAGGAACTGGTTGTTGGGCACGGCCAGCTGGGTGCGGATGAGGAGGGAGAAAACCCCTGCCAAGGCGAAGGCGAAGAAGGCCGTGGCCGTGTACATGAGGCCGATCTTCTTGTGGTCCACCGTGGTGAGCAGGTCCCAAAGGACCGCCCAAACTCCCGCTTTCGGCTTTGCCGTGATCGCCATCCCGCACCTCCCTTAGAACTTGGGCAGGGCCCCGAAGTCAAACCCTTCCACCTTGAGCCCCTCCAGGTAGCGCACCAAAGCGTCCAGGTCCTCCTCGGAGAGCTGGGGGAAGCCGGGCATCTTCACCCCAGGCTTCATCCCCGCGGGGTCCCGGATCCAGGCCTTGAGGTTTTCCGGGGTGTTCTCCACGATGCCCGCCCCCAGGCTCGTGCGGTTCCCCCAAAGCCCAAGCTCGGGCCCGATGACCGCGGGGGGCATGCTCCGGGCCACGCCGTGGCAGGCGGCGCAGTTCTGCTGGAAGACCTGCTGGCCCCGTTCGTCGGCCACGGGGGCCGGGGAGGCCTTGGCCGCCTCCACGAAGCGGTCAAACTCCTCCTTGGGGAGGACCACGACGCGGAAGAGCATGCGGGCGTGGCTCGCCCCGCAAAGCTCAGCGCAGAAGCCGTAGTAGAGGCCGGGCTCCTTGGGTTCAAAGGAGATCCGGGTCGTTTGTCCCGGAATGGCGTCCCGCTTCCCGGCGAGGCCCGGCACCCAGAAGGAGTGGATCACGTCCTTGGAGGTGATCTCCAGCTCCACGGGCACCCCGGCGGGGAGGACGAGCTCGTTGGAGTTGCGCAGGCCGAGCTCGGGGTAGTGGAAGTCCCACCAGAACTGGTAACCAACGACCTCCACCTTCATGGCCCCGGGGATGGGCCGGTTCACCTGGATGAGGGCCTTGGCCGTGAGCCCGAAGAGGATGAAGACGATGGCCAAGGGGATCAAGGTCCAGATGACCTCCAAGCGGTCGTTCCCGTGGATCTGAGGAGGTTCCTCCTGGTCCTCAGGCCTTGCCCGGAACTTCCAGGTGACGTACGCCAAGGACCCGGCCACCACCAGGAAGATCAGGAAGGAGAAGAAGTAGACCCAGGGGAAGAGGAAGGCCACCTCCTGGTTGAAGGAGCCCCCGGGGTGGGTGATGGCCACCCGGTGGGCCTCCTGGGCCAGGGACAGACCCCAAAGACCTAGCGCCGCGAAGCTTCTCCGCATCCCGTTACCTCCCTTTACACTGCCCGGTCTACCGCCATGGCCGCAAAGAGCAGGGCCAGGTAGAGCATGGAGTATTTATACAGGGAAACCGCGGTCCTCCGCTCGGGCCGGCGGTAGAGGGCCAGGCTTTTCAGAAGGAGAAGGGCGTTGAGGAGGAGGCTTGCTGCGAGGTAGAGGAGGCCGAGCTCCCCGAGGAAGAGGGGCATCAGGGAGATCAGGGCGGTGAGGAGGGCGTAGAGGGCGATCTGGATCACCGTGGCCCGCTCCCCCAGGACCACGGGGAGCATGGGCACGCCCACCGCCCGGTAGTCGTCCTGGATCATGAGGGCCAGGGCCCAGAAGTGCACCGGCGTCCAGAAGAAGATGAGGGCGAAGAGGTACCAGGCGAAGAGGCTGAGCTCCCCGGTGACCGCGGCCCAGCCCACGAGGGGCGGGAAGGCCCCAGCGGCCCCGCCGATGACGATGTTGTGCCAGGTGCGCCGCTTGAGGTAGAGGGTGTAGACCAGCACGTACCAGATGAGGCCCATGAGGGCGAGGGTGGCGGCGAGGAGGTTCGCCCCCCACCAGAGGACGGCGAACCCCAAGACGGCGAGGGCGAAGGCGAAGAGGAGGGCGTCCCGGCTGGAGACCCGCTGGGTCACGGTGGGGCGCTTGGCGGTCCGCTTCATGCGGGCGTCAATGTCCCGGTCCACCACCATGTTGATGGCGTTGGCCGCCCCGGCCATCATGTACCCCCCTAGGGCCACGGCGAGAAAGACCCCGAGGCCGGGCCAGCCCTTGGCGGCGATGAGGGCACCGAAGAGGGCGGTGAAGAGGAGGAGGCTGATCACCCGGGGCTTGGTGAGGGCGAGGTAGTCCCGCCAGGTGGCCCCGCCCGTGCCCCGGTGGACCTCCGCCCCGCCCTCCCCAAGCTCCACCCGCCTGGCCCCCCGCTCCAAGGCGGAGGCGGCGAGGAGGACGAAGAGGAGCCAGATGGCGTAGGCCAGGAGGAGGTGGAGGATTTGCATCCAGACCGGGGCCTTCAGGGCCACGTTCACGAGCCCCGCCAAAAGCTGGACCCCGTAGAGGTAGGCCAGGGCCTGGGCCAGCCGCCGGCCAAGGGGGGAGGGGCGCAGGTGGGCCACCAAGAAGCCGGCGAAGACCACGTAAAGCCCCACGCTTACGGCGATCAGGGGGTGGAGGACCCTGAGGCGCACGAGGAAGTGCTCGCCCGGGGTCAGGGAGCGCTCCAGGGCCTCGAGGGTGTTCCGCACCGGGAAAAGGAGGTCCCCCAAGGCGGTGACCGCCCCGCTCATCCCCAGGAAGAGGAGGGCGAGAAGCCCGAGGAAGAGGGCGAGCCCCACGGCCCCCTGTCCCCGAAGGCGCAAGGGGGCTCCCCTGGAGGCCCACCAGGCGGTGAGGGCCAGGGCGGCGAGGAGGAAGTAGGTGTTAACCAGGTGGACCATCTGGACCACGGCCCTCTCAGGGCTTACGTTGTCCGCCGTCCAGCCGAAGAGGACCAAGGAGGCCCCCACCAGGCTCTCCGTAACCATGAAGAGGAGGGCAAGCCCGGCGCCGAAGCGGGCCGGGTGCCCCTTGGGGAAGGCCCGGAGCGCCCAGAGGAAAAGCGCGAGGACGGAGAGGAAGGCCAGGCCCGAGGTGGCCCGGTGGGTGAACTCAATGAGGGTCTCCACCTGAGGCGCGCGGGGGATCACCTCCCCGTTGCAGGTGGGCCAGTGGGAGCCGCACCCCGCCCCCGAGCCCGTGGCCCGCACGTAGGCCCCGAAGAGGGCCACGAGGACGTTCCAGAGGAGGACGCCCCAGGCGTAGCCGGCGAGTCTGGACCAAGCAGGGGTCTTCATCCCTACGCTCCCGTCAGCGGCTCCCATTCTGCCACAGGGACCCTCTGCGTGGGTGGGTACATTTGTCCCTTACCCCCGCTATACCCCACCCAGGGTAATACCCGCCACCCCTATGGCACAAGCCCCCCGGGGCTGGTGTAAGAATGGGCCATGCGCGAGGCCTTCCTCAAGGTCTGGGAGAACCCGTACGTGCGGGTCGCCGCCTACCTCCTCTTCTTCTACGGCCTCTTCCTTTTGGTGGCGCGGGCCTGGCCCGCCCTTTCCGTGCTCCTCGCCGCCTTCGCCTTCGCCTACCTCGTCCACCCCTTGGTCCAAGCCCTGGAAAGGCGCCGTCTGCCGCGGGCGGTCGGGGTGCTCCTCGTCTACCTGCTCCTCGGCCTCTTCCTCGCCCTGGCCTCCTTCCTCGCCGCCCAGACGGTGGTGGAGCTTTCCCGCCTGGCCCGGGACCTGCCCCGGCTTCTGGACCCCCTCTTGGCCTGGCTCGTGGCCCTGCCCGACCGGACCCAGGCCGTGCCCGTCCCCGAAAGCTTGAGGCCCGTCCTGGAGGAGCTCACCCGCAACCTCCGGGGCCTCCTCCAGGGCTTTTTGGAGGCCCTCGTCCGCTGGCTCCAGGGGCTTCTGGCCCAGGGGGGAAGCCTCCTCGGGTTTTTCACCTCCCTCCTCGGCGGGGTTTTCCAGCTCTTCACCGCCTTGATCCTCTCCGTCTACTTCCTTTACGACCTTCCCCGCCTGGGCCGGGCGGCCCTCGCCGTCTTCCCCGAGCCCTACCAGCCCCTGGCCCAAGACCTCGCCGCCAAGCTCAACGCCAGCGTGGGCGGCTACGTGCGGGGGCAGCTTTTGGTGGCCCTTTGCGTGGGGTTTCTCGTGGGGCTGGGGTTTTGGCTCGTGGGGGTGCCCCTGGCGGCGAGCCTGGGGTTTTTGGCCGGGGTCTTCAACCTCATCCCCTTCGTGGGGGTGGTGGTCTCGGGGGTGCCGGCCCTCCTCCTCGCCGCCACCGGGGGGGTAGGGAAGGCGGCCTTGGCCCTTTTGGTCATGGTGGTGGTCAACCAGCTGGAGGCCCACGTCCTCGGGCCCCTCATCGTGGGACGGGCCACCCGCCTCCACCCCGTCACCGCCATCGCCGCCATCCTTACGGGAGGCACCCTCTTCGGCCTCTGGGGGGCCCTCCTCGCCGTCCCCGCGGCCGCCTTTCTCAAGGTGGTCCTCGAGGACTACTACAAGGGAAGCCGCTTCTACCGCGAGGGCTGATCCGCTCGGCCGGGCCAGAAGCGAGGCCCTTTGGCCGGGGCCCCCGTGCGGGCTTGGGCCCGCACGGGGTGGCTCAGGGAAGCCGCTCCTCCCCCGCGGTGAGCTCCGCTGGCTCCAGCTTTTGGGGCAGGACCAGGTTCAGCACCACGCCCACCAGGGCGGCCAGGGCCATGCCGCTCACCTTGAGGGGCACCGCCGCCCCGGCCACCTGGACCGTGCCCAGCTGGGCCACGGCCCCGCCCAGGCCCAGGACCAGGATGGCCGAGACCACGATGAGGTTGCGGCTATGGGTGAAGTCAATCTCCGCCTCCGCCAGGGTGCGGATGCCGATGGAGGCGATCATGCCGAAAAGGAGCATGGAGATGCCGCCCAAGACCCCCTGGGGCAGGGTCTGGAGGAGGGCGGCGAGCTTGGGGGAGAAGGAGAGCAGTATGGCGAAGACCGCGGCGATGCGCAGGACCAGGGGGTCATAGACCTTGGTCACCGCCAGGACCCCGGTGTTCTCCGAGTAGGTGGTGTTGGCGGGGCCGCCCAAGAGCCCGGCGAGGCTCGTGGCGAGCCCGTCCCCGAGGAGGGTGCGGTGGAGGCCGGGCTTGGCGAAGAAGTCCTTCCCCACCACCCGGCCGTTGGTGAGGATGTCCCCGATGTGCTCCATCACCGTGACGAAGGCCACGGGGGCGATGAGGAATACCGCCCCCCACTCTAAGGTGGCCGGGGTGAAGGCGGGTAGGCCGAACCAGGGAGCCTCCCGCACGGGGGAGAGGTCCACCCGGCCGAGGAGGAGGGCGAGGAGGTAGCCCGCCCCCACCCCCACGAGCACCGGGATCATCTGGAAAAGCCCCCGGAAGAAGACGGCGCTCGCCACGGCCCCCAAGAAGGTGAAGACGGCGAGGAGCCAGTCCTTGGCCGCCATCTGCACCGCCACGGGGGCCAGGGTGAGGCCGATGACCACGATCACGGGGCCCGTGACCACCGGGGGGAAGACCCGGCGCACCCTTTCGGAGCCGATGAGGAGGACGAGGAGGGCGAAGAGGGCGTAGACGAGCCCCGCGGCCGCGATCCCGCCCCCGATGGCGGCTAGGGAGAAGCCCGCCTCCTTGGCCGCCAGGATGGGGGCGATGAAGGCGAAGCTGGAGCCCAGGAAGACGGGGACCATCCGCCCCGTGACCAGGTGGAAGACCAGGGTGCCCGCCCCGGCGGTGAAAAGGGCCACGGCCGGGTTGAGGCCGGTGAGGAGGGGGACCAGGACCGTGGCCCCGAACATGGCCACCGTGTGCTGGAGGCCCAGGATAAGGTGCCTTGGCGTCATACTGGGGAGATTGTATTCGGTCCTCCAGGTCCGGTAAACCCCAAGGAGCCTCTTGCCGGGGCTACCAGTGCCCCCCGGCGGCCAGGGCCTCGCGGAACCAGGCGGGCACCTCCCGGCCGAAGCGCCTCCTTGCGAACTCCCGGGCGAAGTCCCCGTAGCGCCCCTCGCGGATGGCCTCCCGGGCGGCCTCGGTGAGGCGGTGGAGGTGGCGCAGGTTGTGGAGGGAGAGGAGGATCCCCCCGAGCATCTCCCCGGCCCGCACCAGGTGGGCGAGGTAGGCGCGGCTAAAGGTCTTACAGGTGTAGCAGTCGCACCCCTCCTCCAGGGGGCGCTTGTCCTCCAGAAAACGGGCGTTTTTCAGGTTGAGCCGCCCCTCCGGCACCAGGGCGCTCCCGAAGCGGCCCGTGCGGGTGGGGTAGACGCAGTCAAAGAGGTCCACCCCAAGCCCCATGGCCGCCACCAGGTCCTCGGGGTGGCCGACCCCCATGAGGTAGCGGGGGCGGTCCTCGGGGAGGAGGCGGGTGGAGAGCTCCACCATGGCGAACATGGCCTCCTTGGGCTCCCCCACGGCCAGGCCCCCGATGGCGTAGCCCGGGAGGTCAAACCGGATCGTCTCCAGGGTGGAGCGGCGCCTTAAATCTGGCTCCGTCCCCCCCTGGGCGATGCCGAAGAGGGCCTGGTCGGGCCGGGTCTTGGCCTCGAGGCTCCGCTCCAGCCAGCGGAGGGTGCGCTCCAGGGAGGCCTGAAGGTACTCCCGGGGGGAAGGGTAGGGGGGGCACTCGTCAAAGGCCATGATGAGGTCGGCCCCCAAGGCCTCCTGCACCGCGATGCTCCTTTCCGGGGTGAGCTTGATGAGCCGCCCGTCCAGGTGGCTTTGGAAGACCACCCCCTCCTCGTCAATGCGGCGCAGGTGCCCGAGGCTCATCACCTGGAAGCCCCCGGAGTCCGTGAGCCAGGGGCCTTCCCACCCGGCGAAGCCGTGAAGCCCCCCGAGGGCCCTCACCCTTTCCGGGCCCGGGCGGAGGAGGAGGTGGTAGGTGTTGGCAAGGAGGACCTGGCTTCCGATGGCCTTCAGGTCCTTGGGCATGAGGCCCTTCACCGAGCCCGCCGTGCCCACGGGCATGAAGAGGGGGGTCTCCACCGCCCCGTGGGGGGTGGAAAGCCTCCCTGCGCGGGCCCTGCCCGCCCGGGCCTCCACCTGGAAGCGGAAGGGGTCCATCAGGCCTTGGGGGCGAAGCGGGCCTTGACGTAGTCCTCCACGAGCCTAAGGAACTCCTCGGCGATGCCCTCCCCCTTGAGGATGGTGAGGAGCTTGCCGTCGGCGTAGACCGGGGCCTTGGGCTCCTCCCCCGCCCCCGGGAGGGAGATGCCGATGTGGGCGTGCTTGCTCTCCCCGGGGCCGTTCACCACGCAGCCCATCACCGCCACCTTGAGCTCCTCCACCCCGGGGTAGCGGGCCCTCCACTCGGGAAGCCTTTCCTTGAGGCGGCGGGAGACCTCCTCGGCGAGCTCCTGGAAGAAGGTGCTGGTGGTGCGGCCGCACCCCGGGCAGCTCGTCACCTCGGGGGCGAAGGCGCGAAGCCCCAGGGCCTGGAGGATCTCCTGGGCCACCTCCACCTCCTTGGTGCGGGGCTCGCCCGGGGCCGGGGTAAGGGAGACCCGGATGGTGTCCCCGATGCCCTCCAGGAGGAGGGGGGCCAAGGCGGCGGCCGAGGCCACGATCCCCTTCACCCCCATCCCCGCCTCGGTGAGGCCCAGGTGGAGGGGGGCTTGGGTGCGGCGGGCGAGCTCCCGGTAGACCCACACCAGGTCGCGCGCCTTGGAGACCTTGGCGGAGAGGACGAGCTTGTCCGGGCCAAGGCCCATCTCCAAGGCGGCCTCATAAGCGCGCACGGCGCTTTCCACCAGGGCCTCGAGGACCACCTCGTGGGCGCTTTTGGGCTCAGGGCGCTTGGCGTTTCGGTCCATGAGCTCCGTGAGGAGGGCGGGGTCTAGGCTTCCCCAGTTGGCCCCGATCCTCACGGGCTTCCCTAGGTCCATGGCGATGCGGACCATCTCGGCGAAGTGCTCGTCCTTGTGCCGCCCCCGGCCCAGGGTGCCCGGGTTGATGCGGAACTTGTCCAGGGCCTCGGCCATCTTCGGGTACTTGCGCAGGAGGAGGTGGCCGTTGAAGTGGAAGTCCCCCACCAGGGGCACCTCCACCCCCTCGGCGAGGAGCCTCCGCTTGATCTCGGGCACGGCCTTGGCCGCCTCCTCGTCGTTCACCGTGAGGCGGACGATCTCGCTTCCCGCCCGGTAGAGCTCCAGGACCTGGGCGGCGGTGGCCTCCACGTCCCGGGTGGGGGTGTTGGTCATGGACTGCACGGCGATGGGGTGGGCGCCCCCTATGGGGACGCGGCCCACATAGACCGTGGGGGTAGGTCGCCTCATCCCCTCCATGCTAGCCGAGGCCCGGTGGGTAAAAGGGGGGGCGGGCTACCCTTCCAGCTCCATCCCCATGATGTGGTAGCCCGCGTCCACGTAGACCACCTCCCCGGTGATGCCGCTCGCCAGGGGGGAGAGGAGGAAGAGGCCGAGGTTGCCCACCTCCTCCTGGGTGATGTTCCGCCTGAGGGGGGCGGTCTGGGCCACCCGGTCGTACATCTTGGTGAAGCCGGGGATGCTCCTCGCGGCCACGGTGCGCACGGGCCCCGCGGAGATGGCGTTCACCCGCACGCCCTTGGGCCCGAGTTCATAGGCCAGGTAGCGGACGCTGGCCTCGAGGGCCGCCTTGGCGACGGCCATGACGTTGTACCTGGGCACCACCTTCTCGCTGGCGTAGTAGGTGAGGGTGACGATCCCGCCGCCTTCCCGGAGGAGGGGCTCCGCCCTTTGGGCGGCGGCCACCAGGGAGTAGGCGGAGACCTCGAGGGCCAAAAGCCAGTCCTGGCGCCGCGTGTCCAGGTACCTCCCCTCCATGGCCTCCCGGGGGGCGAAGGCGATGGCGTGGACCAGGTAGTCTAGCCCCCCAAAGGCCTCCCTCACCCCGGCGAAGAGGGCGTCCAGCTCCGCGTCTTGGGTCACGTCCGCCCGGAAGAGGAGGGCGCCCCCTAAGGCCTCGGCGAGCTTTTCCGCCTCCGGGCGGAGCCTTTCCGCCTGGTAGCTTAGGGCCACCTCCGCCCCCGCCTGCTTGAGCTTCTCGGCGATGGCGAAGCCTAGGCTCCGCTGGTTGGTGACCCCCATGACCAGGGCCTTTTTGCCCGAAAGGTCCACGGTGAGCATGGGGGGATTATACCGAAGGCGAGGGGCCCAACACGAAAACGCCTTCCAAGGAGGCCGCCAGGGCAAGCCGTTCGTCCAGGGTCACCAGGGGCAAGGCTTCTGGGTCCCCCTCGGCCGCCACCAAGAGGGAGGCCAGCTGAAGAGCGTCCAGGGTTCTCAAGGGATGGGCCTGGAGGAGGCGGAGGGCCTCCCGGCGCACCCTTTCCGTGGGAAGAACCTCGTGCCAGGCGGCCTTGAGCCTACGAAGGCGCTTCAAGGCCAACGCGTGGTCTTGGTCCTTCAGGCCTCCTTCCCGCCGCCTCCGGGCCAGGGCCGAAGCGGCCTCCGCCTCCGTGATCCAGGCCGCCACCATCTCCCCGTCCTCGGCGAGGAGGCTTTCGGCCCAGGGCGTGGCGGCTTCCCGCACCAAAAGGGGAACGAGGGCCGAGGTGTCCCAGAACCTCATCCCTCTTCACGCTCCTCCAGGAGGGCGCGGAGGACGCTCTCCTTGGGGGTAGGAAGGGGAAGGTCTTCCAGGTTGGGCCTTCCCTTTCCCCGCCGGAGGAGGCCTTGGCGCTCAAGCCGAAGAAGCCCTGAAGGGCCCAGGGCCGGGCTGAGGCGGGCCACGGGCACCCCCCGGTCCAGGATGAGGACCTCCTCCCCCGCCTGCACCTGACGGAGGAGCTCGGAGAGGCGGTTTTTGGCCTCGCTCACCGAGACGGTCCGCATGTGTCCATTATAGCCAGAAAAAAAGGGCCTGTTAGGCTGGTTTACACTGAGGCATGGTCCGGCTAGAGGACTATGGCCCTTGGGAAGAGGCCCTGTGGCGGCTTGAGGAAAGCCGCAAGGCCCTCCTCGCCCTGCTTCGGGGGGCGGACCCCGCTTGGCTTTCCGCCCCCTTGCGGGAAGGGGCCTGGACCCCCCTCATGGTGGCGGAGCACGTGGCCTTGGTGGAGGACTCCACCGCCCGGGTCCTGAGGCGCTTAAGGCGCCTTGCGGCCGGGGAGAACCTGCCCCCCGTTTCCGTGAAGCCCGGGGAGTTCAAGGACGGCAAGCCCCAGGCCCCCGAGGGGGTGCGGCCCAAAGGGGGCCTTTCCCTGGAGGAGGTCCTGGCCCTTCTGGACAGGACCCGGGCTTTCCTCCTGGAAGAGGCGGGAAAGTCCGACCCCCAAAACCCCGCCACCTTTCCCCACCCCTTCTTCGGGGAGCTGAACCCCTTGGGCTGGCTCAGGGCCGCCGCCTACCACGAGGCCCACCACCTGAGGGCCCTTCAGGAGGCCTGGTCCTCCAGGTAGCGGGCGAGCCAGGCGTTGAGGCGCGCCGGGGATACCCCCCGGATGGCCTCCACCTTTCCGTTCCACTCCAGGACCACCCCGGCGGTGGGGCTTCCCACGAGCTCGGCGATCTTTCGGGCGGCTTCCGGGTCCTGCCGGGCGTTCACGAACTGGAAGGGGATGCCCTTCTGGGCCAGGAACATCTTCACGATCTCGCA
Source organism: Thermus thermophilus (assembly GCF_019974155.1). Taxonomy (NCBI): domain Bacteria; kingdom Thermotogati; phylum Deinococcota; class Deinococci; order Thermales; family Thermaceae; genus Thermus; species Thermus thermophilus. Next base: position 146,565 of record NZ_AP025158.1, on the reverse strand, counting down.
GGGACCGCAGCCGGGGATGCCGTAGAGCCGCACCATACCCCTAAGGGTATAAGGCGGTCCGCCGGGGTTCAAGGCGGAACGTCCGGTAGAGGGGGCCTGGCCCCCCTGTTCCGCTACGCCCTCCCGATGAGGCGGGGGCCCCTTACCCTCGGGCTTCGGGGCCCCGTGGTCGCGGCCTTCACCCTCGCCTTCCACCGGCTAGCGGCGGAAAAGGTTGAGGAGGAGGGAGAGGAGGAGGGAGAGGAGGAGGGCGGAGGTGATGGGGATGTACACCCTTAGGCCCTCCCGCTCAATGCGGATGTCCCCGGGCAGGTGGCCGAACCAGGCGAAGAGCTTGGGGAAGTAGAGGAGGAGGAGTCCGAGGAGAAGAAGGAAGGCTCCGGCGTAGACCAGGACCTTACCCGCTTCCATCCTTCACCTCCAGGTAGGCGGTGAGGGCTGCGCCCAGAAGCCCGGCCTCGGCTCCCAGGCGGGCCTTCCGCAAGGGGGGGGTCTCCCAGCCCTGGAGGTAGCGGCGGTAGGCCCCCTCCAGGGCCTCCCAGTAGCCTTCGGGGGCGTTCAGGGCGAGCCCCCCGCCCACCACCACCACCCCGGGGTCAAAGGCCTTCACCAGGCTGGCGAGGCCGATGCCCACGTACCGGGCGGCCTGGAGGACGAGGCGCTCCGCTTTGGGGTCCTTGTCGCGGAAGAGGCGGAAGAGCTCCCGCGTGTCCACGGGGCGCTGGAAGGCGTAGGTGGCCTCCCGCTCCAGGGCGCGGCCCGCGGCCAGGGCCTCGAGGCAGCCCTCCAGTCCGCAGCCGCAGGCGGGCCCCCCGGGGAGGAGGGTCAGGTGGCCGAGCTCCCCGCCCTGTCCTCGCTCCCCCCGGAGCACCCTTCCCCCAAGGACCACCCCGCCCCCGATCCCCGTGGAGACGGTGAGGTAGAGGGAGCTTTCCTCCCCTTGGGCCGCCCCCAGGTGGTGCTCGGCCAAAGCGGCGGCGTTGGCGTCGTTTTCCAGGAAGACGGGCCTTCCCGTGGCCTCCTCCAGGATCCGGCGGATGGGGAAGTCCTGGACCCCCGGGATGTTGGGGGCGAAGCGGATCACCCCGCGGCGGAAGTCCAGGGGGCCGGGCGTCCCCAGGCCGATGGCCTCCCCCCGGACCCCTGCCTCTTTCTCCGCCCGCTCCGCGGCCTCGGCCAGGGCCTCGGCCACCCGCTCCCCGCCCTCCTTGGGCGTGGGGAGGACCACCTTGGAGAGGAGCCTCTTTCCGTCAAAGACGCCGGCGGCGATCTTGGTGCCGCCCAGGTCCAGGCCCACCACCTTCACGGCACGTCCTCCCGCAAAAGGGCCTCGGCCTCGCCCAGGACCTCCTCGGGCACGTACAGGGCCACGTCCCCCATGTAGGTGCCCGTGGCCGCCTCGGGCAGGCCGGGGAAGGGGGTTTCCAGGTAGACCGGGAGGCCCCGGGCCTCGAGGCGGGCCTTCATCCCCTCGGCCACGGGCCTCGGGGCCACGAGAAGCCTGCGGTAGGGTTTCCCTGCGATCAAGCGGCGTTCCATAGGGCCTCCACCAGCCGCACGTAGGCCTGGGCCGCCTCCTCCACGGCCCGCAAGGGGACGTGCTCCATGGGGGTGTGGGCCAAGGCGGGGTCCCCCGGGCCCAGGCCCAGGACGGGGGCCTTGGCCCCGAGGTAGGGGGCATCGGTGGTGAAGGGCCAAAGCCCCGCCTCCTCCTGTCCCAGGGCCTGGAGAGCCCGGCGGAGCAGGGGGTGGTCCTCCGGGAGGCGGTAGGGGGGCCAGAGGGCGGGGAGGGTCATCCGCACCTCCCCGGAGGCCCTCTCCTCCTCGGGCAGGTAGACCGAGGCCGGGCCCAGGGTGCGCAAGGCGGCGAGGAGCCCGTCCAGGTCGGCCTCGGGCTCGTAGCGCACGTCCAGGTAGAGCCGCACCACCCCGGGGGTCTGGTTCCGGGCCCCGGGGTAGGTGTCCACCCGGGTGGGGGTGAGCTTCACCCCGGGGGGCAAGGGGAGGTCCTGGAGGGCGAGGAGGTAGGCCCCTAGGTCAAAGAGGGGGTTTTCCGGCCCGGCGAGGGCGGCGTGGGTCTCCCTGCCCTCAAAGTCGGCCCACACCTCCGCCCGCCCGCGGTGCCCCCGCATGAGCCGCCCCGAGGAGGGCTCCCCCAGGACGAAGGCCAGGGGGGAAAGCCTTTCCGCGGCGAAGCGGCTCCCGAGGCCCCCCACCTCCTCCTGGACCACGGCGAGGAAGCGGACCCGCCCCTTTAGGGCCCCCCGCGCCAGGGTTTCCAGGGCGAGGAGCATGGCCACCAGGCTCCCCTTCATGTCCACCGCCCCCCGGCCCCAAAGGGCCCCTTCGGCCACGGCCCCCTGGGGGTAGGGCCAGCGGGCAGGGTCGCCCACGGGCACCACGTCCATGTGCCCGGTGAGGACCACCTCGGGCCCCTTCTCCCCGAGGAGGGCTTCCACGTTGCCCGCCTCGTCCAGGGTGGCCTCGAGGCCCATCCCCTTCAGGGCCTCGAGGAGGAGCCCCGCCGCCTCCCCTTCCTCCCCGGGGAGGCTTTCCGCCTGGACGAGGCGGGAGAGGAGCCTGACCCAGTCCACGCCCCTATCCTACACCCCGGGCGAGCCTCGCCTGGTAGAGGGCGATCCCCAGGGCCACGGAGGCGTTCAGGGACTCCGCCTCCTCCCGGATGGGGATGCGGAAGAGCTCGTCGCAGGTCTCCCGCACGAGCCGGCGCATCCCCTCCCCCTCGGAGCCCACCACCAGGACCAGGGGCCGGGCGTAGTCCAGCTCCCAGGGGGCCCTCTCCCCGCGGACGTCCAGGCCGTAGACCCAAAGCCCCTCCTCCTTGAGGGCCTTCAGCGTCCTGGGGAGGTTCTTCACCTTGACCACGGGGAGCTTCAGGGCGGCCCCCGCGCTCGCCTTCAGGGCGAGAGGGGAGAGGGGGGCGGCCCGGCGCTCCTCGGAGACCACACCGTGGGCCCCGAGGGCGAGGGCGCTCCGGATCATGGCCCCGTAGTTCCTGGGGTCGGTGACGCCGTCCAAGGCCACAAGGAGGGGGGGCTCCTTCCGGGAGGCGGCGAGGCGGAGGGCGTCCTCCAGGCTGGCGTAGGGGGGGTCCTCCACCTCGGCGGCGATCCCCTGGTGGTGGGTGGTGCGGAGGAGGGTGTCCAGCTCAATGCGGGGCACCAGGGTGTACGGGGCCCCGAGCCTTTCCAGCTCCTTCAGGAGCCAGCCCTCCACCCCTCTCGCCACGAGGACGCGCCGGGCCTGGCCCGCCCGCAGGGCCTCGAGGACCGGGTTTCGCCCGTAGATCCACATCCTCCTAGTCTACCCGCTGGTGCCCCCCGCGCCCTGCCCGTATGATGGAGCCATGTACCAGAAGATCCTGATGCCCACCGACGGGAGCCCGTGCAGCCTCCAGGCCCTGGAGCACGGCCTGGACCTGGCCAAGACCCTGGGGGCCAAGGTCCACTTCCTCTACGTCTTGGAAAACCCGGCCCAGGCCATCTGGATCGCCCCGGAGAGCGTGCCCTACGGGATGGAGCTCTTGGAGGACCTAAGGAAGGCGGGGGAGGAGGCCATCAGGAAGGCCCTGGACCTCGCCCGCGCCAAGGGGGTGGAGGCCACGGGGGAGGTGAAGGAAGGGGTGCCCATCCCCACCATCGTGGAGGCGGCCAAGGAGTACGACCTCCTCGTCATGGGCACCCACGGGCGGACGGGCCTGGACAGGCTCCTTTTGGGCTCGGTGACCGAGGGGGTCCTCCACCGGACCTCCGTCCCGGTGCTGGTGGTCCGCTGCCGCTAGATGCGCCTGCTCGCCGTTTTCGTCTCCTCCCGCCTCTCCCCGGAAGACCCCCTTTACGCCCGGTGGGTGCGCTACGGGGAGGTCCTGGCCGAGGAGGGGTTTGGCCTCGCCTGCGGGGGATACCAGGGGGGGATGGAGGCCCTGGCCAGGGGGGTGAAGGCCAGGGGCGGCCTCGTGGTGGGGGTCACGGCCCCGGCCCTCTTTCCCGAGCGGAGGGGCCCCAACCCCTTCGTGGACCTGGAGCTCCCCGCCGCCACGCTCCCCCAGCGCATCGGCCGCCTCCTGGACCTGGGGGCGGGGTACCTGGCCCTGCCCGGGGGGGTGGGGACCCTGGCGGAGCTCGTCCTCGCCTGGAACCTCCTCTACCTGAGGCAGGGCGTGGGACGCCCCCTGGCGGTGGACCCCTACTGGCTTTCCCTCCTCAAGGCCCACGGGGAGATCGCCCCCGAGGACGTGGGCCTTCTCCGCGTGGTGGCGGACGAGGAGGACCTGAGGCGGTTTCTGAGGAGCCTATGAGCGAGACCCTCTTGGTCTACGTGCCGGACCTGGGGCAGGGGGTGAGCTTCTACCAGGCCCTGGGGCTCGCCCTGGAGGAGCTCCTCCCCGAGCGGGAGGCCCTTCTTTCCCCCCTCGAGGGCCCCCTGCTCCTCCTGCGCCCGGGGGAAGGGGGCGTGGCGCGGGGCCCCCAGCGCCCGAGGCCCGAGGGGCAGGGCTTCGCCCGGCTCCGGGTGGAGGAGGGGCGGCTTGTCTTCCTCGTGGACAACCTGGCCCACGAAAAGCTCCGCCTCGCCAAGTACGGCCTCGGCTTCCGGGAGGCGGGGGACCACCTCCTCCTCTTTGACCCCGGGGGAAACCCCGTCCTGGTGCGGGAGGGGGCGTGAGGCTTCTCCTTCTGGACCTGGACGATACCCTCCTTCAGGACCTGCCGGTAAGCCGCGCGGTCCTGGAGGACCTGGGGCGCAGGGTGGGGGTGGAGGGCTTCTTCGCCCGGGTCAAGGCGCGGGCCGAGGCCCTCTTCCGGGAGGCCCCCTTCTACCCTTGGGCCGAGGCCATCGGCCACTCGGCCCTGGAGGCCCTCTGGGCCCGGTACAGCACCCCGGGCCTCGAGGCCCTGGCCGCTTGGGCCGGGCCTTTCCGGGAGCGGGTCTTCCGCGAGGCCTTGGAGGAGGCGGGGGGGCCCCCCGAACGGGCGCGGGAGCTCGCCGAGGCCTTCTTCCGGGAGAGGCGCCGCTACCCCCTGTACCCGGAGGCGGAGGCCTTCCTTATGGAGGCCCGGCGCCGCGGGCTTGCCCTCGCCCTCCTCACCAACGGGGTGCCCGACCTCCAGCGGGAAAAGCTTTTCGGCGCGGGGCTTGCCCCCCATTTCTCCCTGGTCCTCATCTCCGGGGAGGTGGGGATCGGCAAGCCCGACCCCGGGCTCTTCCGCATGGCCCTCTGCGCCTTCGGGGTGGCCCCGGAGGAGGCGGCCATGGTGGGGGATAACCCCCAAAAGGACATCCGGGGGGCCCGCCTGGCGGGGGTGCGGGCCGTATGGGTGGACCGGGGCCTGCGGCCGGAGGACCCGGAGGCCCCCCCCGACCTCCGGGTGCGGGACCTGGGGGAGGTCTTCCTAGCGGAGGCGCTTTAGGGCCTCCTTGATGAGGTCCTGGGCCCGGGCCTTGGGGTTTTGGGCCAGGAGGTCCAGGACCACGGCCCGGGCCTGGGCCTCCTTGAACCCTAAGGCGGCGAGGGCCATCACCGCCTCTTGGGCGGCCTCGCTTTCCACCTTCTCCCCGAGGAGGTGGGGGGGCACCTTCCCCTTGAGCTCCAGGGCGATCCTTTCGGCGAGCCTTTTCCCCACCCCGCTCGCCGAGGTGAGGAGCCTCGCGTCCCCCTCCAGGAGGGCCCGGGCGAGGAGCCTAGGGGGCAGGGCCGAGAGGAGGGAGAGGGCCACCTTGGGCCCCACGCCGCTCACCGAGAGGAGGAGTTCAAAGAGGGCGAGGTTCTCCTCGTCGGGGAAGCCGTAGAGGGAGGGCCCCTCCTCCTTGAGGAGGAGGTGGGTGTGGACCCCCACCTCCTTCCCCTCCTCCAGGGCCTGGAGGAAGGGCGTGGGGGCCTGGAGGAAGAACCCCACCCCCCCGGCGAGGAGGACGAAGCCGCCCGCCTCCTTCTTGAGGACCAGGCCCCGGAGGTAGCGGATCATCGGCCCTGGAAGCGGGGCGGCCGCTTCTCCCTGAAGGCCCGGACCCCCTCCTCGTGGTCCTGGGTCTGGCCGGCCTGGCCCTGGAGGACGGCCTCGAGGGCCAGGGCCTCGGTGAGGGAGAGGCGGTAGGTCTCCAGGAGGAGCTTTTTGGTGAGGGCGTAGGCCCGGGTGGGGCCCTGGGCGAGCTCTTTGGCCAAGGAAAGGGCCTCCTCCATGAGCCTTTCCGCGGGCACCACCCGGTGCACGAGGCCCAGGGCCAGGGCCTCCTCGGCGGAAAGCCTTGGGGAGAGGAGGAGGAGCTCCTGGGCCTTGGCCAGGCCCACCAGGCGGGGGAGGAGGAAGCTCAGCCCCGAGTCCGGCACCAGGCCGATCCTGACGAAGGCGGGGGTGAAGCTCGCCCCCACGGCGGCGAGGCGCAGGTCCCCCCATAAGGCGAGGCTCATCCCCGCCCCGGCCGCCGCCCCGTTCACCGCCACCACGAGGGGCTTCTCCAGGCCGCTCAAGGCCTCCACCACCCGGTTGTAGCGGCGCAGGTGGGCCTCGTAGTCGGGCTTCCGGTCGCCGAACTCCGTGAGGTCCTGCCCGGCGGAGAAGGCCCGACCCGCCCCCGTGAGGAGGAGGGCGCGCACCTCCCGGTCCTCCTCCCCCTCCTTGAGGGCGGCGTAAAGGGCGTCTAGGAGCTCCCCGGTGATGGCGTTGAGCTTCTCGGGCCGGTTCAGGGTGAGGACCAAAACCCCGTCTTGGCGTTCCTTCAGGACCATGCCCCCATTGTACGGGGCGTGGCGCACTACACCGCTTTTTGGTGTAGCTTAGGTAGGGGGTGACCCCCCGGAGGCGCCATGGAGCTCACGTTGGAAAGCCAAGGCTACCTAGAGTCCCTTTACCGGGCCTACTTGGAGGATCCCCTTTCCCTCCCCGAGGACTGGCGGCGCTACTTCTCCGCCCTCACCCTGGAGGACCTGGAGGACGGCCGACGAGAACGCCAGGCCGCTCCCCTCCCGGGCGAGGCCTTGGACCTGGGCTTCCTCCTCAAGGTGGAGGCTTTGCGCCAGGCCTACCGGGAGCTCGGGCACCTCGCGGCCCGCATAGACCCCCTGGGCCGGGAACGGCCGAGGCCCAAGGCGCTTTCCCTCGAGGCCCACGGCCTCTCCCCGGAGGACCTAAGGAGGCCCCTCCCCCCTCTCTTCGGCGCGCCCACCTTGGGGGCCCTCCTTGAGCGCCTGGAGGCCACCTACCTGGGCCCCGTGGGGTTTGAGGTGGCCCACGTGGAGCCCGAGGAGAGGGCGTGGCTCCTTTCCCGGATTGAGGCCCCGTGGCCCAAGCCTGCCCCCGAGGTGCGGAGGCGGGTCTTGCGGAGCCTCCTCCAGGCGAGCCTCTTTGAGGCCTTCCTCCAGCGGAAGTACCTGGGGGCGAAGACCTTCAGCGTGGAGGGCCTGGAAAGCCTCATCCCCCTCCTCCAGGAGGCGGTCCAGGAGGCGGCCCGCTTTGGGGTGCGGGAGGTGGTGCTGGGCATGGCCCACCGGGGCCGGCTCAACGTCCTGGCCCACGTGGTGGAGAAGCCCTTTGAGGCCATCTTCCGCGAGTTTGAGGAGCTCTTCCCCGAGGGGTACGTGGGGGACGTGAAGTACCACCTGGGCCACTCCACGGACGTGGAGACCCCCTTTGGCCCGGTGCACGTCTCCCTCAACTTCAACCCGAGCCACCTGGAGTTCGTCAACCCCGTGACCCTGGGAAGGGTCCGGGCCAAGCAGGACCGCTTCGGCGACCGGGAGAGGAAGCGGGGCCTCGCCATCCTGGTCCACGGGGACGCGGCCTTCATCGGCGAGGGCATCGTCCAGGAGACCCTGAACCTCTCCGGGCTTCCCGGCTACCGGGTGGGGGGCACCCTCCACGTGGTGGCCAACAACCAGCTGGGCTTCACCACCCTCCCCTCGGAGTACGCCTCCGGCCGCTACCCCACGGACGTCGCCAAGATGGTGGGGGCGCCCATCTTCCACGTGAACGCCGAGGCGCTGGACGAGCTCCTCTTCGTCCTCGCCCTCGCCCTGGAGTACCGGAGCCGCTACGGCAAGGACGTGGTCATTGACCTCGTGGGTTACCGCCGCCGGGGGCACAACGAGACGGACGAGCCCACCTTCACCCAAGCCCCCATGTACGCCCTCATCGCCAAGAAGCCCGAGCCCTGGCGGGTCTATGCCGAGCGGCTTAAGGCCGAGGGCCTGGTCTCCGAGGAGGAGCTTAAGGCCTGGCAGGAGGCCTATCTGGAGCGGCTGGAAAGCGAGTTCGCCCGGGTGAAGGCCGAGGCCACCCCCGTGGTCTACAGCACCTTGGGCGGGGTCTGGCAAGGCTACGTGGGCGGGCCCGACCGCCTGGTGCCCGAGGCGGACACCGCCTTCCCCAAGGAGGGGCTGAAGAACCTCCTGATGCGGCTTAGCGCGGTTCCCGAGGGCTTCCAGGTGCACCCCAAGCTCAAGCGCTTCCTCGAGGCCCGCCTGGAGATGGCCGAGGAGAAGCGGCCCGTGGACTGGGCCACCGCCGAGGCCCTGGCCTTCGCCACCTTGGCCGTGGAGGGGCACAGGGTGCGCCTCACGGGGCAGGACGCCCTTCGGGGCACCTTCACCCAGCGCCACGCCGCCCTCTACGACTACCGCACCGGGGAGCGCTACATCCCCCTCCAGCACCTGGCCGAGGGGCAGGCGGAGGTGGAGATCTGGAACTCGCCCCTCTCCGAGGCCGGGGTCTTGGGGTTTGAGTACGGCTACAGCCTGGACTACCCCGAGGGCCTCGTCCTCTGGGAGGCCCAGTTCGGGGACTTCGTCAACGTGGCCCAGGTCTACATAGACCAGTTCCTGGCGAGCGCCGAGGTCAAGTGGAACCGCCTCTCGGGCCTCGTCCTCCTCCTGCCCCATGGGCTCGAGGGCCAAGGCCCCGAGCACTCCTCGGCGAGGCTGGAGCGCTTCTTGCAGCTTGGGGCCAAGGACAACCTCCAGGTGGCCTACCCCACCACCCCCGCCCAGTTCTTCCACCTCCTCCGCCGCCAGGTGAAGCGCCCCATCCGCAAGCCCCTGGTGGTCATGACCCCAAAAAGCCTCCTCCGCCACCCCGAGGTGGTCTCCACCCTGGAGGAGCTCGCGGAAGGGCGCTTCCAGAAGGTGATCCCCGAAAGGGTCAAGGGGGCGCGGAAGGTCCTCCTCACCTCGGGCAAGGTCTACTACGACCTCCTGCAGAAGCGCAGGGAGCTTCAGGCGGAGGACGTGGCCATCCTGAGGCTGGAGCTCCTCTACCCCTTCCCCGAGGCCGAGCTTCAGGAGGCCCTTGGCTTCTACCCCAAGAAGGTCCCCGTGGTCTTTGTGCAGGAGGAGCCGGTGAACCAGGGGGCCTGGTGGTACCTCTCCGCCCGCTTCTGCGGGGAGATCTACGGCCACCCCTTCTCCGTGGTGGCCCGGCCCGAGTCCCCGAGCCCCGCCGTGGGCTCCTCCAAGGTCCACAGGCTGGAGCAGGAGGAGCTTCTGGAGGAAGCGTTCAGGTAAGGAGGTAGCCGTGCAGGAACTCAAGGTGCCCTCCGTGGGCGAAAGCATCGTGGAAGTGGAGATCGGCGCTTGGCTTAAGGGAGAAGGGGAAAGCTTCGCCCAGGACGAGCCCTTGGTGGAGCTCATCACCGACAAGGCCACCCTGGAGCTCCCCGCCCCCTTTCCCGGGACCCTAAAGCAGATCCTGAAGAGGACCGGGGAGACCGCCCGGGTGGGGGAGGCCATTGCCCTTTTGGAGGAGGGGAGAGCGGAGGCCTCCCCCAAGGCCCAGCCCCCCGCCGAAGCCCCCGTGGAGCCCTCCCCGGAGCCTCTGGCCATGCCCGCGGCGGAGCGGCTCATGCGGGAAAGGGGCGTCTCCCCGGCAGAGGTCCAGGGTACGGGCCTCGGCGGCCGCATCCTCAAGGAGGACGTGGAGCGCTACCTGGAGGAAAGGGTCCCCGCCAAGCCCCAGGAGGCCCCGCCGCCTCCTCCCCCCTCCCGCCCCGCGCCCCCGCCCTCCACCCCCACGCAGCCCCCCGCCGACAAGCCCTGGCGGGTGAGCGAGGCCGTGCCCATGACCCCCTTGCGCCGCCGCATCGCCGAGCGCCTCCTCATGGTCCGCCAGACCACGGCCATGCTCACCACCTTCAACGAGGCGGACATGTCGGCGGTGATCGCCCTCAGGAAGGAGTTCGGCGAGGCCTTCCAGAAGAAGTACGGGGTCAAGCTCGGCTTCATGAGCTTCTTCGTCAAGGCCGTGGTCCAGGCCCTCAAGGAGATCCCCGAGCTCAACGCCGAGATCCGGGACAACCACATCGTCTACCACCGCTACTACGACATCGGCATCGCCGTGGGCGGGGGCGAGGGCCTGGTGGTCCCCGTAATCCGCGACGCCGACCGCCTCTCCTTCGCCGAGATTGAGCGGCAAATCGCCGACTTCGCCGAAAGGGCTCGCACCAAGAAGCTCAAGCCCGAGGAGCTCATGGGGGGCACCTTCACCATCACCAACGGGGGGATCTACGGCTCCCTGAACTCCACCCCCCTCCTCAACCCGCCCCAGGTGGGGATCCTGGGCATGCACGCCATCCAGGAGCGCCCTGTGGTTCGGGACGGCCAGGTGGTGATCCGGCCCATGATGTACCTGGCCCTCTCCTACGACCACCGCATCGTGGACGGGCGGGAGGCGGTCACCTTCCTCCGCCGGGTGAAGGAGCTCATTGAGAACCCGGCCAGGCTCCTTCTGGAGGTGTAGCGTGTACGACCTCCTGGTGATCGGCGCCGGGCCCGGGGGGTACGTGGCCGCCATCCGGGCGGCCCAGCTCGGGATGAAGGTGGGGGTGGTGGAGAAGGAGAAGGCCCTAGGGGGGACCTGCCTCAGGGTGGGGTGCATCCCCTCCAAGGCCCTCCTGGAGACCACCGAACGCATCTACGAGGCGAAGAAGGGCCTCCTTGGGGCCAAGGTGAAGGGGGTGGAGCCCGACCTTCCCGCCCTCATGGCCCACAAGGACAAGGTGGTCCAGGCCAACACCCAAGGGGTGGAGTTCCTCTTCAAGAAGAACGGCATCGCCCGCCACCAGGGCACGGCCCGCTTCCTCTCCGAGCGCAAGGTGTTGGTAGAGGAGACGGGGGAGGAGCTGGAGGCCCGCTACATCCTTATCGCCACGGGAAGCGCCCCCCTCATCCCCCCGTGGGCCCAGGTGGACTACGAGCGGGTGGTGACCTCCACCGAGGCCCTTTCCTTCCCTGAGGTGCCGAAGAGGCTCATCGTGGTGGGGGGCGGGGTGGTGGGCCTGGAGCTCGGGGTGGTCTGGCACCGCCTGGGGGCGGAGGTCATCGTCCTGGAGTACATGGACCGCATCCTCCCCACCATGGACGCCGAGGTCTCCCGGGCGGCGGAGAGGGTCTTCAAGAAGCAGGGCCTCACGATCCGCACCGGGGTGCGGGTCACCGCCGTGGTGCCCGAGGCCGAGGGGGCCCGGGTGGAGCTTGAGGGGGGCGAGGTCCTGGAGGCGGACCGGGTCCTCGTGGCCGTGGGCCGGAGGCCCTACACCGAGGGGCTTGCCCTGGAGAACGCCGGGCTTTCCACGGACGAGCGGGGGCGGATCCCCGTGGACGAGCACCTGAGGACCCGCGTTCCCCACATCTACGCCGTCGGGGACGTGGTGCGGGGTCCCATGCTCGCCCACAAGGCGAGCGAGGAGGGGATCGCCGCCGTGGAGCACATGGCGCGGGGCTTCGGCCACGTGGACTACCAGGCCATCCCCAGCGTGGTCTACACCCACCCCGAGATCGCCGCCATAGGCTACACCGAGGAAGAGCTGAAGGCGCAGGGCATCCCCTACAAGGTGGGGAAGTTCCCCTACTCCGCTTCGGGCCGCGCCCGGGCCATGGGGGAGACGGAGGGGTTCATCAAGGTCCTCGCCCACGCCAAGACAGACCGCATCCTCGGGGTCCACGGGATCGGGGCCCGGGTGGGGGACGTCCTGGCCGAGGCGGCCTTGGCCATCTTCTTCAAGGCGAGCGCCGAGGACCTGGGCCGCGCCCCCCACGCCCACCCCTCCCTCTCCGAGGTCCTCAAGGAGGCGGCCTTGGCGGCGTGGGAGCGGCCGATCCACCTCTAGCGAACCGGGCAACGCCGGGGTGTGGAGAGCACCCCGGTTTTGTATACTTATGCATACCCCCTCGAGGGGTAGACTGGGAGGGACATGAAGATCGTCTTGGCCTACTCCGGCGGACTGGACACGAGCATCATCCTCAAGTGGCTCAAGGAAACCTATCGGGCCGAGGTCATCGCCTTCACCGCGGACATCGGCCAGGGGGAGGAGGTGGAGGAGGCCCGGGAGAAGGCCCTGAGGACCGGGGCCTCCAAGGCCATCGCCTTAGACCTCAAGGAGGAGTTCGTCCGGGACTTCGTCTTCCCCATGATGCGGGCTGGGGCCGTTTACGAGGGCTACTACCTCCTCGGCACCGCCATCGCCAGGCCTTTGATCGCCAAGCACCTGGTGCGGATCGCCGAGGAGGAGGGGGCGGAGGCCATCGCCCACGGGGCCACGGGGAAGGGGAACGACCAGGTGCGCTTTGAGCTCACCGCCTACGCCCTGAAGCCCGAGATCCGGGTCATCGCCCCCTGGCGGGAGTGGAGCTTCCAGGGCCGCCAAGAGATGATCGCCTACGCCGAGGCCCACGGCATCCCCGTTCCCGTGACCCAGGAGAAGCCCTACTCCATGGACGCCAACCTCCTGCATATTTCCTACGAGGGGGGGGTCCTCGAGGACCCCTGGGCCGAGCCCCCCAAGGGGATGTTCCGCATGACCCAAGACCCCGAGGAGGCTCCCGACGCCCCGGAGTACGTGGAGGTGGAGTTTTTCCAGGGCGACCCCGTGGCGGTGAACGGGGAGAGGCTTTCCCCGGCGGCCCTCCTGCAGAGGCTCAACGAGATCGGGGGGCGGCACGGGGTGGGCCGGGTGGACATTGTGGAGAACCGCTTCGTGGGCATGAAGTCCCGGGGGGTCTACGAGACCCCGGGGGGAACGATCCTCTACCACGCCAGGCGGGCGGTGGAAAGCCTCACCCTGGACCGGGAGGTCCTCCACCAAAGGGACATGCTCTCCCCCAAGTACGCCGAGCTCGTCTACTACGGCTTCTGGTACGCCCCGGAGCGGGAGGCCCTTCAGGCCTACTTTGACCACGTGGCGAGAAGCGTCACCGGCGTGGCCCGGCTCAAGCTCTACAAGGGGAACGTCTACGTGGTGGGAAGGAAGGCCCCGAAGAGCCTCTACCGCAAGGACCTGGTCTCCTTTGACGAGGCGGGCGGCTACGACCAGAAGGACGCCGAGGGCTTCATCAAGATCCAGGCCCTGCGCCTCCGGGTGCGGGCCCTTTTGGAGAGGGAAGGCCATGGCGCATAGGACCTGGGGGGGGCGCTTCGGGGAGGGGCCGGACGCCCTCGCGGCCCGCTTCAATGCCTCCCTCCCCTTTGACCGGGCCCTCTGGCGGGAGGACCTTTGGCAGAACCGGGTCCACGCCCGCATGCTCCACGCCGTGGGCCTCCTGAGCGCGGAGGAGCTTGAGGCCATCCTCAAGGGGCTGGACCGGATAGAGGAGGAGATCGGGGCGGGCACCTTCCCCTGGCGGGAGGAGCTGGAGGACGTCCACATGAACCTCGAGGCCCGCCTCACCGAGCTCATCGGGCCCCCCGGGGGCAAGCTCCACACCGCCCGGAGCCGCAACGACCAGGTGGCCACGGACTTGAGGCTTTATCTACGGGCGGCCATAGACGAGCTCCTGGCCCTCCTTTTAGAGCTCCGGCGGGTTTTGGTGCGGGAGGCGGAGAAGCACCTGGACCCCCTTTACGTCCTTCCCGGCTACACCCACCTCCAGCGGGCCCAGCCCGTGCTCCTTGCCCACTGGTTCCTCGCCTACTACGAGATGCTTGGGCGGGACGCAGGGCGCCTGGAGGACGCCAAAGAGCGCCTCAACGAAAGCCCCCTGGGGGCGGCCGCCCTTGCGGGGACGGGCTTCCCCATAGACCGCCACTTCACCGCCCGGGAGCTTGGCTTTAAGGCCCCCATGCGGAACTCCCTGGACGCGGTGGCCTCCCGGGACTTCGCCCTAGAGGTCCTCTCCGCCTTGAACATCGGCATGCTCCACCTCTCCCGCATGGCGGAGGAGCTCATCCTCTATAGCACCGAGGAGTTCGGCTTCGTGGAGGTGCCGGACGCCTTCGCCACCGGGTCTTCCATCATGCCCCAGAAGAAGAACCCGGACATCCTGGAGCTCATCCGGGCCAAGGCGGGGAGGGTGCTCGGGGCCTTGGTGGGGCTTTCCGCGGTGGTGAAGGGCCTTCCCCTCGCCTACAACAAGGACCTCCAGGAGGACAAGGAGCCCCTCCTGGACGCCCTCGCCACCTACCGGGATAGCCTCAGGCTCCTCGCCGCCCTCCTCCCCGGGCTCAAGTGGCGCCGGGAGAGGATGTGGCGGGCGGCGGAGGAGGGCTATGCCCTCGCCACGGAGCTCGCCGACTACCTGGCGGAAAAGGGGCTTCCCTTCCGGGAGGCCCACCACGTGGTGGGGAGGCTCGTGCGGAGGCTTGTGGAGGAGGGGCGGGCCCTCAAGGACCTCACCCTGGAAGAACTCCAGGCCCACCACCCCCTCTTCGCCGAGGACGCCCTTCCCCTCCTCCGCCTGGAGACCGCCATCCATAGGCGCCGCTCCTATGGCGGCACGGCCCCGGAGGCGGTGCGGGAGAGGCTAGAGGAGGCCAGAAAGGAGGTGGGGCTTGACTGAGGTGAGGGGGCTTTCCCTTTCCCCGGTAGTCCTCCCCGAGGTGCGCCCCGAAGCGGGGGTGGAGCTTAGGAAGGCGCGGCTAGAGGACGTGGACGCCATCTACTGGCTCATCCGCTACTGGGCGGAAAAGGGCCTGATGCTGGTGCGGAGCCACAGCCACCTTTACGAGAACATCCGGGACTTCTGGGTCCTTCAGGACGAGGACGGCCAGATCGTGGGCACCGTGGCCCTCCACGTCCTCTGGCGGGACCTCGCCGAGATCCGGGGCCTCGCCGTCCACCCCACAAGGCAGGGCCAGGGCCTGGGCCGCTGGCTCGTCCTGGGGGCGGAGCGGGAGGCACGGGACCTGGGGCTTCCCCGGGTTTTCGCCTGGACCTTACAGGTGAACTTCTTCCGCGCCCTCGGCTACCGGGTCACGAGCCGGGAGGCCCTTCCCCCCAAGGTCTGGAGCGAGTGCAACGCCTGCCCCTTCTACGAGAACTGCCGGGAGATCGCCGTCATCAAGGAGTTTTCCCCGGGGGCTTCCGGGGGCTAGAATGGGTGGGATGGTTGGCCGCTTGGAGGAGGAATGGCTGGAGTGAAGGAGCGCGCCGTTTTGGTCCTGGAGGACGGCACCGTCTACCACGGCTACGCCTTCGGCGCCCGGGGGAAGACGGTGGGGGAGGTGGTCTTCAACACCGCCCAGACCGGCTACCAGGAGATCATGACCGACCCCAGCTACCACGGGCAGATCGTGGTCATGACCTACCCCCACCAGGGCAACTACGGGGTGAACGTCTACGACATGCAGTCCAACCGTCCCTGGGTGAAGGGCTTCGTGGCCAAGGAGTTCAGCCGCGTGGCCTCCAACCCCCGGGCCCAGCAGACCATCGGGGAGTTCATGGAGTTCTACGGGGTGGTGGGGATTGAGGGCATAGACACGAGGGCCCTGGTGCGGAAGATCCGGGAAGGCGGGGTGCTGAAGGGGACCATCGCCCACGCGAGCCTCTTCGGCGCCCCCGACCACGCCTTCACCCCGGAGGAGCTCGAGGCCCTCCGCCGGGAGGCCCAGGCCTGGACGGACATAGATGGCCGGGACATGACCCCCGAGGTCTCCACGCCCCTGCCCTACGCCTGGCCCACCCTGAAGTCGGGGCGGCGCATCGTGGTCATGGACTTCGGCATCAAGCACGCCATCGTGGAGAACCTGGCCGCCCTCGGCTTTGAGGTCATCGTGGTCCCCGGGAAGACCCCGGCCCACCAGATCATGGCCCTGGAGCCCCACGGCCTCCTCATCTCCAACGGGCCCGGGGACCCCACCATGCCCCGCTACGCCCACGAGACCATCTGGAAGCTCATGGGGCTTCTGCCCACCTTCGGCATCTGCCTGGGGCACCAGCTCTTGGCCCTGGCGGCGGGGGGGCGGACCTTCAAGATGAAGTTCGGCCACCGGGGGGCGAACCACCCGGTGAAGAACCTGCAGACGGGGAAGGTGGAGATCACCAGCCAGAACCACGGCTACGCCGTGGACATTGACTCCCTCAAGGACTTCCGCCCCACCCACGTGAACCTGAACGACGGCACCCTCGAGGGCATGGCCCACGCCCGCTACCCCGTCTTCTCCGTCCAGTACCACCCCGAGGCCGCCCCGGGCCCCCACGACGCCCTCTACCTCTTCCGCCGCTTTCTGGAGGAGGTGGAGGCCTTCCACGGGGCCACGGGGCTTCCCGTGGAGAAGCAACGGGCGGACCAGCACGGGATCTAAAGCGCCCGCTCCTTTTTGACGGGGTCAGCTTACCCCGCCCCCCTAGGGAGAGAAGTCCCGGTTGCCCCCGGAAAGGAGGAGGGCGAGGGTCTTGGGAAGCCCCGCCCCGTGCTCCAGCACCGCGGCCAGGGGAAGGGCCCCCGTGGGCTCCACCACCTGCTTGGTGCGGGTGAAAAGGAGGCGCTCGGCCTCGAGGATCGCCTCTTCGCTCACCACGAGGATCCCGTCCGCCTTCTCCTTGAGGATGGGGAAGGTGCGCTCCCCCAGGCTTAGTGTCCGCACCCCGTCCGCCCGGGTCCTGGGGGGCGCCTCTAGGCGCACGATCTTCCCCGCTTCCAGGCTCCTCTTGGCGTCCTCCGCCCCCTCGGGCTCCACCCCGAGGACGAGGGTTTGGGGGGAGAGGGCCTTTATCGCCGTGGCGATGCCGGCGAGGAGCCCCCCGCCCCCCACGGGGGCGAGGACGGCCTCGAGGAAGACCCCCCGCTTCCCCCCCTGGGCCAGAAGCTCCAGCCCCGCCGTCCCCTGCCCGGCGATGACCAGGGGGTCGTCAAAGGGGTGGATGAGGGCGTAGCCCGTCTCCTCCTGCAGGGCCCGGGCCACCTCCTCCCGGTTCTTCGCCGTCACCCCCCGGTCCACCACCTCGGCCCCGTAGGCCCGGGCGCAGGCCTTCTTGTAGGGGCTTGCGTCCTCGGGCATCACCACCAGGGCCTTCACCCCGAGCACCTTGGCGGCGTAGGCCACCCCTTGGGCGTGGTTGCCGCTGGAGACCGCCAGAAGCCCCTTGGGGTTTTCCAGGGCGAGGGCCTTGGAGAGGGCTCCCCGGGCCTTGAAGCTCCCCGTCTTCTGCAGGTGCTCGGCCTTGAGGAGAAGGCGCTTGCCAAGGAGCTCGTCCAGGAGGCGGGAGGTGAGGAGGGGGGTGCGGTGGGTGTAGGGGGCGATGCGCCGGAAGGCGGCGTAGAGGTCTTGGAGGGAAGGCATCACCCGGTGCGGGGTCCGGCCTCGGCCACCTCCTTGGCCACCCCGGAGGCGTACTTCTGGAAGTTCTCCTGGAAGAGGCGGGCGAGCCTCCGCGCCTGTTGGTCGTAGGCCTCCTTGTCCGCCCAGGTTTCCCGGGGGTTTAAGAGCTCTTGGGGCACACCGGGGGCCTCCAGGGGCACCTCAAACCCGAAGACGGGGTCCCTGCGGTAGGGGACGTTTTCCAAGGCCCCGGAGAGGGCGGCCTTTAGGAGGGCCCGGGTCACGGGCAAGGGGAAGCGGTGCCCCACCCCGTAGGGCCCGCCGGTCCAGCCCGTGTTCACCAAGTAGACCCGGGGGGCGTGCTTCCGGATCTTCTCCCCCAGCATCCTCGCGTACACCCCGGGGTGCATGGGCAGGAAGGGGGCCCCGAAGCAGGCGGAAAAGGTGGCCTTGGGCTCGGTCACGCCCCGCTCCGTCCCTGCCACCCGGGCGGTGTAGCCGGAGAGGAAGTAGTACATGGCCTCCTCCGGAGAGAGGCGGGCAATGGGGGGAAGGACCCCGTAGGCGTCGGCGGAGAGGAAGAAGATGGCCCTGGGGTGGCCCGCCACGCCCGACTCCACCACGTTCTCCAGGTGGGCGATGGGGTAGGAGGAGCGGGTGTTTTCCGTCTTGGAGTCGTCGTCCCACTGGACCCGGCGGCTTTCCGGGTTCACCACCACGTTCTCCAGGATGGCCTCAAACTGGTTGGAGGCCTTGTAGATCAGGGGCTCGTGCTCCGGGGAGAGGCGGATCACCTTGGCGTAGCACCCGCCCTCAAAGTTGAAGACCCCGTCCTCGCTCCAGCCGTGCTCGTCGTCGCCGATGAGGGGGCGGTCGGGATCGGTGGAGAGGGTGGTCTTGCCGGTGCCGGAAAGCCCGAAGAAGACCGCCACGTCCCCTTCCTTCCCCACGTTGGCCGAGGCGTGCATGGGGAAGACCCCCCGCTTGGGCATGAGGTAGTTCATCACGGTGAAGACGCTCTTCTTGATCTCCCCGGCGTACTTGGTGCCCACGATGAGGACGAGCTTCCTCTGGAAACTGATCCCCACGAAGACCTCGCTCCTCGTTCCGTCCCGCTCGGGGTCCGCCTGGAAGTAGGGGGCGTGGACCACGGTGAAGCCGGGGACGAAGGCCTCCACCTCGTCGTCGTTGCCGAAGCGGCGGGGGAGGATGAACATGTTGCGGGCGAAGAGGGCGTGCCAGGGGCTTTCCGTCACCACCCGCACGGCGAGCCGGTAGCGCTTGTCCGCCCCGGCGTAAAGGTCCTGGACGTAAAGGTCCCGCTCGGAGAGGTACTGGACCACCCTCTGGTAGAGGGCCTCAAAGGCCTCCGGGGCGAAGGGTTGGTTCACCTCCCCCCACCAGATCTCCCCTTCCACCTCCGGCTCCCGCACCACGAACTTGTCCTTGGGGCTTCTTCCCGTGTAGGGGGTGGTGTCCACCACCAGGGGGCCGTGGTGGGCGAGAAAGCCTTCTCCCCGGAGGAGGGTGTGTTCCACGAGGACGGGGGAGACGGTGTTCCAGAAAACCCGCTTCTTGGGGTGGATACCGAGGGCTTCCAAACGTTGCATGCCTCGCCTCCTTCGTTCAGGATATCACAAGCGGCTTTCCACGCTTCCAAAGCCAGGGTATACCCTGTCCGGGGCGAGGGGAAGCCCGTCACCCCGCAAGCCGCTTGCGGGTGAGGGCCTTGCCCAGCTCCACCCCGGGCTGGTCAAAGGCGTTGACCTCCCAGAGCTCCCCCAGGAGGGCGGTCTGCCACATGAGGTGCTGCATGAGCCAGCCCACGGCGTAGGGGGAGACCTCGGGGAGGAAGAGGGCGTAGACCCTCTGCCCCGCCTCGGCCAGGGCCTCGTAGGTGGCCTCGGCTTCCGCCTTCAGGAGCTGGAAGAGGGTCTTGCCGAAGAGGTAGGAGGCGGCCTCGAGGCCCTCCACCTCCGGGATCTCCAGGTCCTCCAGGGGGGCCTCGGGGATGACCAGGGCGAGGAGCTTGTCCAGAGGGCCTTCCCGGAAGAGCTGGACCTGGGCGTGCTGGTCCTGGGGCCCAAGGGCGGGGAGGGCGGTGGTGCCCACCCTTTGGCCTTGGCGGTCCACCTTGCCCAAGGACTCGTCGTGGAGCTGAACGAACCAGCTGGGGAGGTGGCGTAGCCTCTCCGAGTAGACCATGAAGACGTGGACCGGGAGGTGGCGGTGGAGGTGGAGGAGGAGGGCGGTCTTTAGGGGGAGGCTTGCTTCCAGGGGGGCGAGGGCGGTCTCGTTGGCCTTGCGGGCCCCCATGAGGAGGGCGTCCAGGTCGGCGCCGGCGAAGGCCAGGGGGAGAAGCCCCACGGGAGAGAAGACGGAAAAGCGCCCGCCCACCTCCTTGGGAATGGCGAAGGCCTTGAGGCCTTCCCGCTCGGCGAAGGCGCGCAAAGGGCCCTCCTTGGGGTCGGTGGTCACCACGAGGTGCCGCCGCCAGGCCTCCCCCAGGTGCGCCTTAAGCCACTTCAGGAAGACGGCGAGGCCCGCCAGGGTCTCCGCCGTGGACCCCGACTTGGAGACGGCGTTCACCAGGGTCTTCCTGGGGTCCAGGGTCTGGAGGAGCCTGAGGGTGGGCTCGGGCTCCACGTGGTCCAGGTAGTGGAAGCGCACCCCGCTCTCGTTGAAGGCGGCCTCGAGGGCCTTAGGCCCCAGGGCGCTTCCCCCGATGCCGATGAGGACGAAGTCCTCCACCCAGGGGTTCGCCTCCCGGTAGCGGCGGACCTCCCTTAAGGTCTCCGTGTCCTCGGGGAGGTCCATCCAGCCCAGCATATTCCCCGGGTCCCGGCGCTTTCTTAGGAGGCTTTCCCGGGCTTCCAGGAGGAGGGGGGCGTGCCGGCTTAGGGCCTCGGGGAAGCCCGGGAGGAAGCGGGTGTCCAGCCGGAGCATGGAGTGCAGTTTACACCCTTGCGGCGCTTCCTCTACCGGAGGAAACTGGGCCCTAGCCCACGCCCCTCCGGGCGCCCAGGCGGAAGGGGGGCCACCCCATCCCGGCCTGCGATGGGGGCCCTGGCAAGGGGTTGGTGGGCCGAAAGGGGTATGAGGCACCCTCTGGTCGGCTTTCTCTTGGCCTGGGCCCTTCTCCTCCTGGCCTTGGGCGTCCTCCCGCCCCCGGCCCCCTGGGGGAGCACCTACGTGCTCCTGACCCAGGCGGCGGAGGAGGCCTTCCTAGAGGCGGCGCTTAGGGGGGCGCGCCGCGCCCGGGAGGGGCTTTTGGTCCTCCTCCCCGAGGGCTACTTCCTCTTCCCCGGGGAGAGGGGAAGGTCCGTCCACGGCAAGCCCCCCGGCCTGGAAAGGGCCCTCCGCTACCGGGCCCTCCTTTTGGCCCACGGGGTCCGGCTCCTGGTGGTGCGGGGGCACGAGCCCTTTAGGGGAAAATAGGGGCATGGGCTACGTCCCGCCCCCCACCCCCCAGCACGGCCTCGAGGAGGGCCCCGTCCTCCTCAAGGACGGGCGCACCGCCCTCCTCCGCAGGGCCTCCAAAAAGGACCTTCCCCTTTTCGTGGAGTTCCTGAGGCGCCTTTCCCCCACCTCCTTGCGCCTGCGCTTCTTCTCCCCCATCTCCCCGGAGAAGGCGGCCGAGCTCCTCCTCTCGGCCAAGCCCGAGGAGGAGAAGGTGACCCTGGTGGTCCTCCTGGGGGAGCCCCCCAGGATCGTGGCCACCGGGGAGTACGTCCGGCTCAAGGGGGAGGACACTGCCGAGGTGGCCTTCCTGGTGGACGACGCCTTCCAGGGGAAGGGCCTCGGCACCCTCCTTCTGGAAAGGCTCGCCCTCATCGCCGCCAAGCGCGGGGTGCGCCGCTTCCAGGCCTTCGTCCTGGCGGAGAACAAGCAGATGCTCAGCGTCTTCCAGGAAAGCGGCTTCCGCGTCCGGGCCCACCGGGAGGGCGGGGAGGTGGAGGTGGAGTTTGAGATCCTCATGGAGGAGGAGACGGCCCGGCGCTTTGAGTGGCGGGAGAAGGTCTCCACCATCGCCAGCCTCCACCCCTTCTTCTTCCCCCGGGGGGTGGCGGTGGTGGGGGCGAGCCGCGACCCGGAGAGCATCGGCTACCGGGTCCTGGAAAACCTCATCTTCGGCCGCTTCCAGGGGCCGGTCTTCCCGGTGAACGAGGCCATCGGGAGGGAGGGGGGGACCGTGGGGCCCCTCCTCGCCTACCCCAGCCTGGAGAGCGTCCCCGGGCCCGTGGACCTCGTGGTGGTGGCCGTGCCCAAGGAGCGGGTCCCGGAGGCCCTCGAGGCCGCGGGGCGCCGGGGGGTGCGGGGGGCCATCGTCCTCACCACGGGCTTCACCCCCAGGGAGGCCCAGGCCCTGGCGGACAAGGCGAGGCGCCTGGGGATGCGCCTTTTGGGCCCGGGCTCCCTAGGCCTCGTTCACACCCACCCCGGGGCGCGCCTGGCGGCGGGCCTCGCCCCCCTGCCCAAAGAGGGGGTCCTGGCCATCTCCAGCCAGTCCGGCACCCTGGGCCGGGCGGTGTTGGCCTTCGCCGAGGAGATGGGGCTCGGCGTGGCGAGCTTCGTCTCCCTTGGGGCCAAGGCGGACATCTCCTCCAACGACCTCCTCCAGTTCTGGGAGGAGGACGAGCGGACCCGGGTCATCCTCCTTTACCTGGAGCACTTCGGCAACCCCCGGCGCTTCTCCCGCCTCGCCCGCAGGATCGGCAAGCGGAAGCCCATCCTGGCGGTCCACCCCTCCCGCGACCCCCTGGTGCGGGCCCTCTTCGCCCAGGCGGGGGTGGTGCGGGCGAACAGCCTGGAGGAGGCCTTTGACGTCGCCCTCCTCTTGGCCCAGGGCCCGTTGCCGGAGAACGGTCGGGTGCGCCTCATCTCCAACGCCTCCGGCCCCTCCAACCTGGCCCTCGAGGCCCTGAAGGAAGGGGGGATGGAGGTGGAATACGTGGACCTGGGCTCCACGGCCGACCTCGAGGCCTTCCGCCGGGCCCTCGCCGAGGCGGAGGCGAGCGACGCAGGGAGCGTCTTCCTCCTCTTCGTGCCCATGGGCTTCGCCCCGGAGGAGGAGGTGCTGGGGCTTTTGCGGGAGGTGCGGGGAGGGAAGACCTACCTGGCCTGCCTCATGGGGCTTTCCTCGGGGCGGGCCCGGGTCCTGGGCTCCGTCCCCGTCTACCGCTTCCCCGAGTCCGCGGCCATCGCCCTCGCCCGGGCCTGGGGCTACAGGCGGTGGCGGGAGGAGCCCCTCTTCTTCCCCGACTTCCAGGACCTCCGCCTGGAGGAGGCGAGAAAGCTCGTGGAGGGGAAGCGCGTCCTCTCCCGGGAGGAAGGGGAAGCCTTGCTGCGCGCTTTTGGCCTCTCCCTGGGCGAGGGGGAGGGGCTTCGGCTCCGCCTTTTGGCCGAGCCCCACCCCCTTTTCGGGCCCGTCCTGGCCCTGGTCCTGCCCACCCCCCTGGGGGACCAGGTGCTGGAACAGCGCCTCTCCCCCCTCACCGCCAAGGACGCGGAGGAGCTCCTCCGCCCCCTCGCGGGACGGGTGGAGGGGCTTCCGGCCTACAAGGAGCTCGTCCTCCGGGCCTCCCGGATGCTGGAGGAGCTTCCCCAGGTGGAAAGGCTCCTTCTGGAGCTTTCCGGCCCCCGGGTGGCGGCCTTTACAATAAGCCTCCGTGCGGATTGAAAGCCCGCAAAACCCCCGGGTAAAGGCCCTCGCCGCCCTCAAGGAGCGGAAGGAGCGGGAGCGGACCGGCCGCGTTCTCGTGGAGGGGCGGCGGGAGGTGGAAAGGGCCCTCGAGGCGGGCCTCTCCCTGGAGACCCTCCTCCTCGGGCCCAAGGCCCGCCCCGAGGACCGCGCCCTGGCCGGGGGCGCGGAGGTGTTGGAGCTTTCGGAAAGGGCCTTGGCCCGGGTCTCCACCCGGGAGAACCCCGCCCAGGTCCTCGGGGTCTTCCGCCTCCCCCGAAGAAGCCTCGCCGAGCTGACCCTTGGGCCCGCCCCCCTGGTCCTCGTCCTTTTGGGCCTGGAGAAGCCCGGCAACCTGGGGGCCATCCTCCGGGCGGCGGACGGGGCGGGGGCGGACCTCGTCCTGGTGGCCGAGGGGGTGGACCTCTATAGCCCCCAGGCCATCCGCAACTCCACGGGGGCGGTCTTCGCCCTCCCCGTCTACCCCGTCGCGGAGGAGGAGGCGGCCCGCTTCCTGGAGGAACAAAACCTCCCCCTGGTGGCGGCCACCCCCGAGGGGGAGAGGCTCTACTGGGAGGGGGACTACCGGGGAGGGGTGGCCTTCCTCCTCGGGGCGGAGGACAAGGGCCTCCCCGAGGCCTGGAAGAGGCGGGCCCAGGTGCGGGTGCGGATCCCCATGCGGGGGCGAGCGGACAGCCTCAACGTGGCGGTGAGCGCCGCCCTCCTCCTCTACGAGGCCCTGCGGCAGCGTTCGGGGGGCGCACCCTTATAACCCTCCCCTCAACCCCCTTGACAAAGGGGCGCCAGGCCGGGATAATGACCCTTGGTTTGACACTCTCACCCTTTGGGCGTCAAAGGAGGGAGTGGATATGGCCGCGGAGGTGAAGACGGTGATCAAGCCCCTAGGCGACCGGGTCGTGGTGAAGCGGATTGAGGAGGAGCCCAAGACCAAGGGCGGTATCGTGCTCCCCGACACCGCCAAGGAGAAGCCCCAGAAGGGCAAGGTGATCGCGGTGGGCACGGGCCGCGTCTTGGAGAACGGCCAGCGGGTGCCCCTCGAGGTGAAGGAGGGGGACATCGTGGTCTTCGCCAAGTACGGCGGCACCGAGATTGAGATTGACGGCGAGGAGTACGTGATCCTCTCCGAGCGCGACCTGCTTGCGGTCCTGCAGTAAAGGAGGTGGACTATGGCGAAGATCCTGGTGTTTGACGAGGCGGCTCGCCGGGCGCTGGAGCGTGGCGTGAACGCCGTAGCCGACGCGGTGAAGGTGACCCTTGGCCCCCGGGGCCGGAACGTGGTCCTGGAGAAGAAGTTCGGCTCCCCCACCATCACCAAGGACGGGGTGACGGTGGCCAAGGAGATTGAGCTGGAGAACCACCTGGAGAACATCGGGGCCCAGCTCCTCAAGGAGGTGGCCTCCAAGACCAACGACGTGGCCGGTGACGGGACCACCACCGCCACCGTGCTCGCCCAGGCCATCGTCCGGGAGGGCCTGAAGAACGTGGCCGCCGGGGCCAACCCCCTCGCCCTCAAGCGGGGCATTGAGAAGGCGGTGGAGGCCGCGGTGGAGAAGATCAAGGCCCTCGCCATCCCCGTGGAGGACCGGAAGGCCATTGAGGAGGTGGCCACCATCTCCGCCAACGACCCCGACGTCGGCAAGCTGATTGCCGACGCCATGGAGAAGGTGGGGAAGGAGGGCATCATCACGGTTGAGGAGTCCAAGAGCCTCGAGACCGAGCTCAAGTTCGTTGAGGGGTACCAGTTTGACAAGGGGTACATCTCCCCCTACTTCGTCACCAACCCCGAGACGATGGAGGCGGTCCTCGAGGACGCCTTCATCCTCATCGTGGAGAAGAAGGTCTCCAACGTCCGTGAGCTCCTCCCCATCCTGGAGCAGGTGGCCCAGACGGGCAAGCCCCTCCTCCTCATCGCCGAGGACGTGGAGGGCGAGGCTTTGGCTACCCTGGTGGTCAACAAGCTCCGGGGCACCCTGAGCGTGGCCGCGGTGAAGGCCCCCGGCTTCGGTGACCGCAGGAAGGAGATGCTCAAGGACATCGCCGCGGTCACCGGCGGCACCGTGATCTCCGAGGAGCTCGGCTTCAAGCTGGAGAACGCCACCCTCTCCATGCTGGGCCGGGCCGAGCGGGTGCGCATCACCAAGGACGAGACCACCATCGTCGGCGGCAAGGGCAAGAAGGAGGACATTGAGGCCCGGATCAACGGCATCAAGAAGGAGCTGGAGACCACCGACAGCGAGTACGCCCGGGAGAAGCTCCAGGAGCGCCTGGCGAAGCTCGCGGGTGGCGTGGCCGTGATCCGGGTGGGCGCCGCCACTGAGACCGAGCTCAAGGAGAAGAAGCACCGCTTTGAGGACGCCCTGAACGCCACCCGGGCCGCGGTGGAGGAGGGCATCGTGCCCGGCGGTGGCGTGACCCTCCTCCGGGCCATCAGCGCCGTGGAGGAGCTCATCAAGAAGCTGGAGGGCGACGAGGCCACGGGCGCCAAGATCGTGCGCCGGGCCCTGGAGGAGCCCGCCCGCCAGATCGCCGAGAACGCCGGGTACGAGGGCTCCGTCATCGTCCAGCAGATCCTGGCCGAGACCAAGAACCTCCGCTACGGCTTCAACGCCGCCACCGGGGAGTTCGTGGACATGGTGGAGGCGGGCATCGTGGACCCCGCCAAGGTGACCCGCTCCGCCCTGCAGAACGCCGCCTCCATCGGCGCCCTCATCCTCACCACCGAGGCCGTGGTGGCGGAGAAGCCCGAGAAGAAGGAGTCCACCCCCGCCTCCGCGGGCGCCGGGGACATGGACTTCTAAGCCCTAGCGGCTAGAGGGGCCGGGCCCCGAGGGCCCGGCCCCTTTCTAAGGGCCAGGGAGGGCGTCAGCCGTAGAGGGCGGCGTACTTTTTCTCCAGGTAGGCCAGGAAGGGCCCGGCGCTCGGGGCCTTCCCCGTGACCCGCTCCACCAGGACCCGGGGGCGGAAGCGGCTCCCCTCGGCGTGGATCCGCGCGCGTGTCCAGTCCAGGAAGGGCTGGAACTCCCCCCGGGCAAACCTAGGCTCCAGGGGGCCGAGCTCGGCCTCCGCCTTCTGGAAGAACTGGGCGGCGTAGAGGTTGCCCAAGGTGTAGGTGGGGAAGTAGCCGAAAAGCCCCCCCGCCCAGTGGACGTCCTGCATGACCCCGTCCTTGTAGTCCTTGGGGGCCACGCCCAGGTGGTCCCGGTACTTCTCCGCCCACGCCTCCGGCAGGTCCTCGGGAGAGAGCTCCCCGCGGAAGAGGGCGAGCTCCAGCTCCAGGCGCACCAGGATGTGGAGGTTGTAGGTGACCTCGTCCGCCTCCACCCGGATGAGGGAGGGCTCCACGGCGTTGATGGCGAAGTGGAAGTCCTGGAGCTTCACGTCCCCTAGGCTCGCGAAGACCTCCTGGGCCCGGGGGAAGAAGCGCTCCCAGAAGCCCAAGGAGCGGCCCACCAGGTTCTCCCAGGTGCGGCTTTGCGACTCGTGGACGCCTAAGGAGACCGCCTCCCCCCTCGGGGTGCCCCAGTGCTCTCTGGGCAGGCCCTGCTCGTAGAGGGCGTGGCCCATCTCGTGCAGGGTGCCGAAGATGCCCGCGTTGAAGAAGTCCTCATAGTAGCGGGTGGTGATGCGCACGTCCCCGGGGCCGATGGCGATCTCAAAGGGGTGGGCGGTGGGGTCCAGGCGGCCCGCCTCGAGGTCGTAACCGCAGGCGGAAAGGAGCTCCAGGGCGAAGCGCCTTTGGGCCTCCACGGGGAAGGGACGGTGGAGGATGGAGGTGTCGGGCCGCTTCCCGCTCCCCAGGATCCGGTCCAGAAGGCCCTTGAGCCCCTCCTTGAGCTCGGCGAAGAGGGGAAGAAGCTCCCGGGCCCGCATTCCCGGCTCGTACCCGTCCAGGAGGGCGTCGTAAAGCTCCCCGTAGGGGGGGTCCCCGGGGGCCGGGGGGAGGGCGAAGAGGACCTCCGCCTTCTCCTTGGTGAGGGCGTAAACCCGCTTCAGGTAGGGCAGGAAGCCCCGCCAGTCGTCCTTGGGCCTGGCCTCCTCCCAGAAGCTCTCCGCCTCGCTTTCCGCCTGGGCGAGCTCCACGGCGAGCCTTTCGGGGATGGCCCGGGCCCTTTCGTAGGCCTGGCGCCACTCCCGGACGTTGACCGCGGCGTCGGAGAAGGGGTCCTGCACCAGGGGGCTTCCCTCCACCTTCTCCAGCCACTCCCCGATCCTGGGGTCGGTCATGCGCTGGTGGAGAAGCCGGGCCAGGGCGGCCATCTGCCGGGCGCGGTGCTCGTGCCCCTTTTTGGGGATCATGGTGCGCTGGTCCCAGGCGGCGAGGGCCCCCAAAGAGGCCAGGTAGGCGGTTTCCCTCTGGAACTCCAAAAGGTTCTGGTAAGCGGTTTCCGGCGTCACGGGGCCATCCTACACCCAAACCCTTAAAAGCGCTGTGAAAGCCGGGCCACCCCGTAAAATGCCCTCATGTGGCCCCTTCTCGCCCTGGTCCTCGGCCTTGTGGTGGGCTCCTTTCTGAACGTGGTCCTCCACCGCCTGCCCCGGGGGGAGTCCATGGTCTACCCCCCTTCCCGCTGCCCCCACTGCGGCCACCGCCTGGGGCCTTCCGACCTGGTGCCCGTCCTCTCCTACCTCGCCTTAAAGGGGCGGTGCCGCTACTGCGCCCGTCCCATCTCCCCCCGCTACCCCCTGGTGGAGGCCCTCACGGGGGGGATCTTCCTCCTGGCAAGCCTCTTCTACCCCCCCGGGGTGGAGGCCCTCTTGGTCTTCCTCTTCCTCGCCCTCCTCGTGGCCCTCGCCTTCATTGACCTGGACACCTTTGAGCTTCCCGACCCCCTCACCTACGGCCTCCTCTTCCTGGGGCTTTTGGCCTCCTGGGCGCTGGCCTTCCCCCTCCCCTTTAGGGAGAGCCTGGACGGAAGCCTCATGGCCGCCGGGGGGCTTGGCCTGGTGGCGGGGTACGGGAACCTCTTCCTGAGGCGCTTTAGGGAGGGCAGGCCCGAGGTCCCCGTGGGCCCCCACCAGGTCCACATGGCGGCCCTCTTCGGGGCGCTTTTGGGTCCGGGGGTGGGCATGGCCCTGGCCTTCCTCGCCTGGGCCCTCTCCGCCCGCACGGGCCGCCCCGTGGTCCTCCCCGACCGGCTCACCCTGCCCCTTTTGCCCCTTGCCCTCCTCCTCGCCCCCGCCCTGGGCCTGGACCTCCTGGAAAGCCTAAAGGGAAGCCTCCTCGCCGCCGGGGGGCTCGCCCTCGCCGGGGGGCTTTACTGGGCCTTCCGGCCCCTTCCCGAGGAAGACGAGGAGCCCGTGGCCATGGGCTACGGGGACGTGAAGCTTTTAGGGGCCCTTGGCGCCTGGCTTGGCCCTTACGCCTTCCTCGCCCTCTTCCTCGGGGTCTTCGCCGGGGCCCTCCTCGGCCTTCTCCTCCGCCAAAGAAAGCTTCCCTTTGGGCCTTACCTGGCCCTCGGGGGGGTGGTGGCCTTCTTCTTCGGGGAGGCCATTTGGGGGGCGTACCTGCGCCTCCTCGGTCTCTAGAGGGGACCTGCTAGGATAAAGGGGATGCGCCTCGAGGCCGAGCGCCTTCTGCTCCAGGCCAGGGAAGACCTGATCACGGCCACCGTCCTCCTGGAGCGGGATCGGTACTATGCGGCGGCCTTTTTCGCGCATCAGGTTGCCGAAAAGGCGTTAAAGGCCCTCCATATCCAGCAGCTCCGTATCCTTCCCCGCTCCCACGACCTCCTTTCCTTAGCCGAACACCTTCAGGCTCCCGAGCATGTGCAGGAAGGGGCCAGGCTCCTTACCCCTGACTACACCTTGAGCCGGTATCCCGATGTGGCCGGAACGGTGCCCGCAAAGCTCTACGCGAAGCCTCAGGCGGCCGCACGCGTGGAGGCGGCAAAGGCCATCCTGGCATGGGTGGAAGAAGCGATCTCCAAGAGCTGAGGGCCCTCCTGGCGGAGGCTCCCCTTCCCCTCACCCGCGTCCTCCTCTTCGGGTCCCGGGCGAGGGGGGAGGCCTTGGAAGAAAGCGACTGGGACCTCCTCGTGGTTTCCCCCGCCTTCCGGGGCATGGACTACCTGAGCCGGGTCCAACTCTTACAGGGGTGCTTGCCTTTGAGAAACGTGGACTACGTGGCCCTCACCCCCGAGGAATGGGAGGCCCGTAAGGGAGAAATCGGCCTCGTGGGGGAGGCCGCCCGTGAAGGCCTTGTCCTCCTAGACGAGGGGATGCCCGCAGGTTGACCGGAGACCGATCCGAGGCTTTATCCTGCCCCCATGGACCTTTCACCCATCCTCGCCAAAAGGCGAAGCGTGCGGCGCTTCAAGCCCTCGCCCATCCCGGAGGAGGACCTGGAAAAGCTCCTCTTCGCCCTGCAACGGGCCCCCACGGACGCGAGCGCCCAGCTCTACTCGGCGGTCCGCATACGGGACCCAAGGCTTCGGGACGAGGTGGCCCGGCTCTCCGGGGACCAGGAGCACATCAGGCAGGCCGCGGAGTTCTTCGTCTTCCTGGCGGACGTCCACCGCCTGGAGCGCCTCCTCGCCCACCGGGGGCAGAGGATGGCCTTCTGGCCCAGGACCGCCCTCCACTTCGCCATCCTGGACGCGGGGATCGCCGCCTCGTACCTCGCCCTCACCGCCGAGGCCCTGGGGTATGGGGTCTGCTTCGTCGGCGGGGTGCTGAACGGGGTGGAGGCCCTGGTGGACCTCCTCGGGCTTCCCCCGGGGGTCCTCCCGGTGGTGGGGCTTGCCGTGGGGGTGCCGGACGAGGAGGGCCCCCCAAGGCCCAGGCTTCCCCGAAGGCTCGTGGTCCACGAGGACCGCTACCGCCCCTACACGGAGGAGGACCTCGAGGAGGCCTACCGGGCCATGGCCCCCTACAGCCGGGTGGGGGACTGGAACCGGGTCCTGAGGCGCTACTTCGCCGAGGGGGGCACCATGGAGGCCCGGGAGAAGCCTTACGGGAAGGTCCTTTCCCGGCAGGGGTTTGACCCGGACCTGCCCCAAGGGGCCCCCTTCTACTCCCTGGGGGCCCTCCTGGAGGAGGCCTTGGCCGAGGCCCGGGGGGTGCTCTTCCGCAAGGGGGAGGCCTGGCTGGAGGAGGAGGCCCGGGCCTTCCGGGGGGAGGGAAAGCCGGGGGAAGCCCTCCTCACCGCCCTGCGGAAGGCCCGGGGGGAGGTGCCGGACTGGCCATGACCTCCTGGAGAACGCGCCTCGCTCCCCGGTAGGCCTTTTGGTAGAAGGGGGCCTCGAGGCTCTCTATGACCACCCGGCTCCCGTAGCTAGAGGCGTGGGCGAAGACCCCCCGGCCCAGGTAGATCCCCACGTGGTCCACCTCCTTACCCCCGAAGCTGAAGAAGACCAGGTCGCCGGGCCGCAGGGCCTCCGCAGGGGGGAAGGCCTGGTACTGCTCCTTAGTGGTCCGGGGGAGGGCCACGCCCAGCTCGGCGTAGACCTGGGCCACGAAGGCCGAGCAGTCCAGGGCCAAGGGGGAGTTCGCCCCGTACTTGTAAGGCACCCCCAGGTAGCGGAGGACGGCCCGGAGGAGGGGGCTTTCCGGGTCCAGGGCCTCCGGCTCCGGAGGAGGGGGCGGAGGCGCCTCGCCCCCTTCGGGAAGCCTCAGGACCTGCCCCACCTTGATCTCCGGGGAGGAGAGGCCGTTTAAGCGCATGAGGGCTTCCACGGTGGTGCCGTAGCGGCGCGCCAGGGAAAAGAGGGTGTCCCCCGGGGCCACCACGTGGGTCCTTTCCCCGGAGGGGAGCTTGAGGACCTGCCCCGGCTGGAGGAGGAAGCTTTCCAGCCCGTTTAAGCGCATGAGGGCCTCCACCGTGGTCCCGTGCCTGCGGGCGATGGAATAGAGCGTGTCCCCAGGGGCCACGGTGTAGGTGGCCTGGGCCAGGGCGAGGCCTAGGAAGGCGAGGAGGAAGGCGCGGCGCATTCAGCCCTCCTTGAGCAGGCTCCGCACCCCTTCGGGCAGGGGCTCCTGGGGGAAGAGGCTGCGGTAGCGGCGGGCCAGGTGGGCGAGGAGGGGGCGGAACTCCTCGCTCCGCAGGGCCTCGGGGTAGAGGTCCCGCATCTGGGCGAGGAGGTTTTCCCGGGCCAGGTGGCGGGCGGCCCGGAGGGTGTCCCCCTCGAGGCCCGCCTCCTGGCCCCGCATGAGCCGCTCCGCCGCCCTTCGCACCCCGGGGTCTTCCAGGTGGCGGCGGCAGGTGGGGCAGGGATGGGTCTCGCTTGGGGTCTGGCAGACGGGGCAGGGGTCGCCCCGCTGCCTCTGGAAGAGGGCCAGGGCGGCCCGGGCCACCCGCTCCCGAAGCTCCGGAGGGGCCTTTTCCGCCAGGGCCAGGGCCTTGCGGCCCGCCTCCCGCAGGCGGCCGGGGTCCGAGGGCGGGGGGGGCTTCGCCCCTTCCGCCTCGAGGGGGCCCACCTGGAACCGGATCTCCCGCACCGCCCCGGGGAAGCGCTCCTCGTAGCGGCGGAGGAGGGCGAGGCGGGTGTAGGTGAGCTGGTGGGCCACCACGGGGTCGGGCACGTGGACCACGAGGACGCCCTCCTCCAGGGCCACCGCCTCGGTGAAGCGGGCGAGGTCCTTTCCCGCCACCTCCCGCCAGGCGGCGAGGACGAGGCCTCGCCTGAGCCGCTCCTTGCCCCCGGCCCGCTTCAGGGCCTCGGGGATCACCTCCTTCAGGCGCCAGGGCACAGGACCACCCCTCGTACCACCGAGCATACCGGCACCCCCGGGGGGGCTTCCAGCCCCGCCAGGATGGCCTGGGGCAGGGCCTCGGCGTAGGCGAGGACGGCCCGCCTGCGGGCCTCGTCCAGCTCCTCTCCCCACTCGTCCACGAGGAGGAGGGGGGGCTCGCCGTGGTGCTCGCCGAGGAGGCGGTGCTCGGCGAGGCGCAGGGCCAGGGCCAGGGTCTTGGCCTCCCCGCGGCTGGCGAACCGGTGGGCGGGCCGCCCCTCCAGGAGGAAGACCAGGTCGTCCCGGTGGGGCCCCACCAGAGTCTGGCCCCGCTCCCGCTCCTCGGCCCGGCTGGCCTCGAGGGCTCGGAGCACCCCTTCCCCCGCGGTCTCCTCCAAGCGAAGCCCCGCCTCCTTGGCGGCGAGGGCGGCGTGGACCTCCCGCAGGATGGGGGCGAAGCGCCGGAGGAAGCGGCGCCTTAGGGCCACGATCTCGTCCCCGTGGCGGGCGAGCTCCCGGTCCCAGGCGGAAAGGCCCTCCCCCCCGGCCTTGAGGAGGGCGTTCCGCTGGCGCAGCGCCCTCTCGTAGGCGGAAAGGAGGGCGGCATAGCGGCGGGAAAAGCGGGCGATGAGCCGGTCCAGGTAGGCCCGCCGCTCCTCCTTGGCCCCGAGGACCACCTCGAGGTCCAAAGGGGAGACGAGGACCGAGCCGGGAAGCTCCCAAAGGGTCCGAAGGCCCACCCGCTTCCCGTTCAGGAAGACCTCCCGCCCCCCGGGGCCCAGGCGGTGCTCCAAGCGGTAGGCCCCAAGCTCCGTCTCCACCTCGGCGAGGAGCCAAGCCTCCTCCTCCCCGAAGCGGACGAGGTCGGCAAGGCCCAGGGGGACCTCCCCCCCTAGGGCCAGGTGGATCCCCAGGAGGAGGCTCGTCTTCCCCTGGGCGTTGGCCCCCACCAGGGCGGAAAGGCCCGGCGGGGGGCGGTAGGCCTCCAGGGCCAGGTTGCGGAAGTTCCGCTGCCGGAAGAGGAGAAGCCGCATGCTAAAGCCTCGCCCGGCGGAAGAGGGCGGGGAGGAAGAGGAGGGTGAGGAGGAGGAGGGAGGCCCCAAGGACATAGGGTCCTTCGGGGGCCAGGCGGTAGAGCCCCGTGCCCACGAGGGGCCCGAGCATCCTCCCCAGGGCCTGGGCGGAGCTGTTGAGCCCCGCCACCAGGCCCTGCTCCCCCTCGCCCACGGCCAGGGAGAGGGCCGCCGTGACCCCGGGGAGGGCGAGCCCCTGCCCCGCCCCCTGGAGGGCGAGGCCCAGGGCGAGGGCCCAGAAGGTCTCGGCGTAGACCAGGAGGACGAAGCCCAGGATCCCCAAGGGTAGGCCCAGGGAGAGGAGGACCCTCGGGGGCCAGCCGGTCTTGCGCACCAGGACGCCCTGGACGAAGACGGCCACGACCCCGTAGAGGACCAGGGCCAGGCCCACCTTCTGGGCCGTCTCCACCCCGCCGAGGAGAAGCCGGTCCTGGAAGTAAAAGGCGATGGTCTGCTCCAGGGCCACGCTGGAAAGGTTGAGGGCGAGGCCGAGGAGGAGGAGGGGGAAGACCCTGGGGTCAAAGGGGGAAAGCCGCGCCCCGGCTTCGGTCCCCCGGGGTTTGGACTCGGGGAGGACCAGGTGGACGAAAAGGGCGTTCAGGAGGGCGATCCCCGCCGAGAAGAAGACGGGGGCGAGGAGGCCGAAGAGGGCGGCAAGCCCCGCCCCCAGGGCGGGCCCCAGGATCACCGCGAGGCCAAAGGCCGCCCCCAAGAGGGCCATCCCCGCGGTGCGGTTCTCCCGCCCCGTAACGTCGGCCACGTAGGCCTGGGCCGTGGGCAGGGTGGCGGAGCTGAAGGCCCCGCCGAGAAGCCGCGCGAGGAGGAGCAGGATAAAAAGGAGTCCCGGGGGCACGAGGCCCCGCTCCCCCAGGAGGGCGAAGACGCCGAAGAGGAGGAAGCTCGCCGCGAAGCCCAGGATGCCCACGAGGAGGACGGGCTTCCGGCCCCGTTCGCTCCGCCTGCCCCAGTAGGGGGAAAGGAGGAACTGCATGAGGGCGTAGCCCGTGGAGAAGAGGCCCACCTGGACCTCGGTGAGGCCCAGCGCCCTGCCCAAAGGCCCCAGGATGGGGAAGAGGATGGAGAGGCCCAGAACGCTGTTGAAGAGGGTGAGGAAGAGGAGGGCAAGGGGCGACATGGGCCGATTTTAGCCGAAGCGCCCGGTGATGTAGGCCTCGGTGTAAGGGTGCTTGGGCTTGGTGAAGATCACCTCGGTGGGGCCTTCCTCCACCAGGACCCCCAGGTGCATGAAAAGGGTGCGGTCGGAGACCCGGGCGGCTTGCTGCATGTTGTGGGTGACGATGACGACCGTGTAGCGCTCCTTCAGCTCCAGGATCAGGTCCTCAATGGCCTGGGTGGCGATGGGGTCCAAGGCGCTCGTGGGCTCGTCCATGAGGAGGAGGGGCGGCTCCACGGCGATGGCCCGGGCGATGCAAAGCCTCTGCTGCTGGCCGCCGGAAAGCCTCAGGCCGCTTTCCTTCTTGAAGCGGTCCTTGACCTCTTCCCATAGGGCGGCCCGCTTCAGGGCCTCCACCACCCGGTCTTCCAGCTCGCTTCCCTTAATCCCCATGAGCCGGAGGCCGAAGGCCACGTTCTCAAAGATGGTCTTGGGGAAGGGGTTGGGCTTCTGGAAGACCATGCCGATGTGGCGCCGCACCGCCACCGGGTCCACCCGGGGGTCGTAGATGTTCACCCCTTCGTAGAGGACCTCTCCCTTCACCCGCACCCCGGGCACCAGGTCGTTCATGCGGTTCAGGGAGCGGAGGAGGGTGCTCTTCCCGCACCCCGAGGGGCCGATGATGGCCGTGACCTGGTTTTTGGGAAAGCGCACGGAGATGTCGTAGAGGGCCTGCTTTGTGCCGTACCAAAGGCTTAGCCTTCGGACGTCCACCAAGGCCCGGCTTTCCGGCACCGGGTCGGTGCGCACGGTCTCGTGTTCCTTGAGCTGTTCCAGGCTCACCATTCCCTCCTAAAGCGGTTCCTGAGGTAAAGGGCCATGAGGTAGAGCACGGAAAGGAGAAGGAGCATCACCAGGATGCCCGCCGCCGCCACCCGGGCGAACTCGGGCTGGTTCTGGCTGATCCAGAGGTAGATCTGCACCGGGACCACGGTGTACTGGGAAAGGGGTCCCGAAGGGAAGAAGGGGACGTAGGCCGCCGCGCCCACCAGGAGGAGGGGCGCGGCCTCGCCGATGAGCCTGGCGGCGGAGAGGATCACCCCGGTGACCATACCGGGCAAGGCGGCGGGCACCACCACCCGGAAGACCACCTGCCTCCGGGTGGCCCCAAGGGCGAAGGCCGCCTGCCGCAGGGAATCGGGAACGGCCCTCAGGGCCTCCCGGGCGGTGACCACGATGACCGGGATGCCCAAAAGCCCCAGGGTGAGGGCGGCGGCCAGGACCGAGGGACCGAGCCCCATTCCCCGCACGAAGAGGGCCAGGCCCAGGAGCCCGTAGACGATGGAGGGCACCCCGGCGAGGTTGCGGAGGTTGACCTCGAGGATCCGGGAAAGCCGGCCCTCCCGCAGGTACTCCTCCAGGAGGATGGCGGTCCCGATCCCCACCGGGATGGCGAGGAGGAGGGCCAAGGAGAGGACCCAGACCGTGCCCCAGATGGCCACCCCGATGCCCGCCGTGAGGGGGGAGCGGGAGGGAGGGCGGGTGAGGAAGGTCTGGTCCAGCCAGGGGTTCAAGACCAGGCGCTCCCCTTCCTGAAGGTTGGCCTTGAGCTCGTTCCAGCGCCGAAGCCCTTCCGCCAGGGAGAAGTCCGCCACCCGCTCGTCGTAGACGTTGGTGACCACGTAACGGAAGGGGCCCTCGTGGGTGTTCCACATGAGCTCCACCCGGTTTTGCAGGAAGAGGGCGTCGCGCTCCTTGGGGTCTTGGAGCATGAAGGCCGCCTCCTCCTCGGTGTAGCCCTGGGCCAGGAGCTCCTTTTGGAGGATGGCCTCCGCCGAAAGGCCCAAGGGGTAGGTGTGCCCGGGCCCCATGTCGGCCCGCACCACCTGGACGGAAACGCTGCGGTAGAGGGTGTCCCCGAGGAGGAGGGCGAGAAGCCCTAGGGCCAGGAGGAGGGGGAGGACGAGGGCCCGGGCGAAGACCCGGTCAATGCGGGCCTTCCAGGGGTCTTGACCGAAGGCTTCTGGGGTAGGGGTCCTATTCATACCGCTCCCGGTAGCGTTCCACGATGTACTGGGCCAGGACGTTGAGGAGGAGGGTGAGGAAGAAGAGGGTGAAGCCCACGGCGAAGAGGGCGTAGTAGGCGGTGGAGCCCACGGGCTGGTCCCCGGTGGCCGCCTGGACGATGTAGCTCGTCATGGTGGCGATGGTCTCCCGGGGGTCCAGGGTGAGGGTGGGGCGTTGCCCGGCGGCGATGGCCACGATCATGGTCTCCCCGATGGCGCGGCTTGAGGCGAGGATGATGGCGGCGATCACGCCGGAAAGGGCCGCCGGGAGGACCACCCTGAGGGCCACCTCGTAGGGCCTCGCCCCCAGGGCGTAGGCCGCTTCCCGGATGCTCCGGGGCACGGACTGCATGGCGTCGGCGGCCACGTTGGAGACGTAGGGCAGGATGGCGAAGCCCATCACCAGACCCGCCGAAAGGGGGTTGAAAAGGCTTAGACCGGGGATGACCTTTTGCAAGAGGGGGGTGACGAAAAGAAGGGCGAAGTAGCCGAAGACCACCGTGGGGATGCCCTCAAAGAGCTCCAGCACCCCGAGCACCCGGGCCCGCTTGTCCGAAGGCAGGTACTCGGAAACGTAAACGGCGAGGGCGAGGCCCAACGGTACGGCCACGAAGAGGGCGATGGCCGTCACCAGAAAGGTGCCGGCGAGGAGGGGGGCGATGCCGTACCGGGGCTCGGCGAAAAGGGGGGTCCACTCGGGGGCGAAGAGGAACTCGGCGAGGGGCACCCGGCGGAAAAACTGGACCACGTCCCCAAGAAGGCTCAGGATCACCCCCAGGGTGGTGAGGAGGGTGACGGAGGAGAGGAGGAGGAGGACGAGGAAGGTGAGGCGTTCCGCAGGGTGCCGGGAGGGCCGCTGCTTCAGGATCTCCATGCCTACCCCATTCTAAAGGGGGTGGGGGGTACCCCCCACCCCCTGGAGCCCAGGGTTAGCGAAGCTCCTTCTCCAGCTCCTGGATGAACTTGGAGAGGGGCGTGCCCGCGGGGAGGTCCATGAAGAAGGTGCCTGTCTTCCTCCGCTTCACCAGCTCCTGGCCGATGCGGTAGGCCTCCTCGGGAAGCTCCACGTACCCGGTGGAGCGGATGGCCCTGCGGGCGGCGGGGGAGAGGTAGAAGTCCACGAAGGCCCGCACCTCGGGCCGGTCCAAGCTCTTTAGGTTCACGTAGATGAAGAGGGGCCGGGAGAGGGGCTGGTAGGTGCCGTTCAGAACCGTCTCCCGGGAGGGCAGGACGCACCCCTTGCCGTGGTCAATGGCCACGGCCTTCACCTTGCCCTTGTTCTCCTCGTAGTAGGCGTAGCCCAGGAAGCCCATGGCGTAGGTGTCCCCGGCGACCCCCTTGATGGTGACGTTGTCGTCTTCCGTGGGCTGGTAGTCGGTGCGGATGGCCTTGGCCTTGCCCACGATGGCCTCGGTGAAGTAGTCAAAGGTCCCGGAGTCCGCGCCCGCGCCGTAGAGCCTCAAGGGCTGGTTGGGCCAGCCTTGGCGGATCTGGTTCCAGCGCTGGATCTTGGAGCCCGGCTCCCAGATGGCCTTGAGCTCGCTCGTCTTCAGGCAGGTGGCCCAGGTGTTCTTGGGGTTGACGATGACGGTGAGGGCGTCGTAGGCCACGGGGAGCTCAAGGAACTGGATGCCGTTTTCCCGGCAGACCTCGAGCTCCTCCGGCCGGATGGGCCGGCTGGCGTTTTGGATGTCCGTTTCTCCCCGGCAGAACTTCTTGAAGCCGCCGCCCGTTCCGGAGAAGGCCACCACCACGCGGATGTTGGGGTTGCGGGCAGTGAACTCCTCCGCCACCGCCTGGGTGACGGGGTAGACGGTGGAGGACCCGTCCGCCCGGATCTGGGCCAGGGCGGGGCCCGCCAGCGCTAGAAGCACGAGACCAATGGCTTTACGCATAGCTTACCTCCCGTTCCTAGGAGGGTTTTTCCCTCCCGCCTTCAAGTCTTGGGGGGAATTGTCAGGGGACGGTCAGGGCCTCGAGGCCCACCCCATCCAGCCCCGCCAGGTTGTAAAGCCCCCTGCGGATCACCGCGCCCCCAAGAAGCCTCTCCCCCCGGTAGAAGACGGCGCTCTGCCCTGGGGTCACGGCGAAGACGGGGTGGGCAAAGCGGAGGCGCAAGGGGCTTAGGGACTCCACCTTGGCCCGCACGGGGGGCGTGCGGTAGCGCACTTGGACCTCCACCTCCTCGGGAAGCTCGGCGAGGAGGTTGAGGCCTTCCCCTTCCAGGCCCCCAAAGTAGCAGGCCTCCTTGGGGCCCACGTAGACCACGTTCCTCCCGGGGTCCACCCCCACCACGTACCGCTCCAGGTGGCTCTTGTAAAGCCCGAGGCCCTTCCGCTGGCCCAGGGTGTAGAGGCTCGCCCCTTCGTGCTCCCCCACCACCTCCCCCGTGAGGGCGTCCACCAGGGGGCCGGGCCTGGGCTTCAGGCGCTCCTTGAGGAAGCCCTTGAGGTCGCCGGCCACGAAGCAGAGGTTCTGGCTTTCGGGCCTCCTCGCCGTGGGGAGGCCCGCCTTCTCGGCCAGGGCCCGCACCTCGGGCTTGGTGAGCCCCCCCACGGGGAAGAGGAGGTGGGGAAGGGCCTCCTTGGGGGTGCCCCAGAGGAAGTAGGTCTGGTCCTTGTTGGGGTCACGGCCCCTCAGGAGGGCAAGGCCCTCCTTCCGCACGTAGTGGCCCGTGGCCACGTAGTCCAGGCCGAGCCTCCGGGCCTGCTTGAGGAGGGCCCCGAACTTGACGAAGGTGTTGCACCGGGCGCAGGGGTTTGGGGTGCGCCCCTGGGCGTAGTCCCGGAGAAAGGGGGAGACGATCTCCTCCTCAAAGACCTCCCGGTAGTCCAGGAGGTAGAAGGGGATGCCCAGAAGGTCCGCCACCCGCCTCGCCTCGTAGGCGGCGTCGGGGGTGCAGCAGCTCTCCCAGGCCCGGGGCTTTCCCGCCTCTAGGCTTGGGGGCGGGAGGTCGGGCCAGAAACGCATCATGGCCCCCACCACCTCGTAGCCCGCCTCCTTGAGGAGGAGGGCGGCCACGGAGGAGTCCACCCCCCCGGACATGGCCACCAAAACCCGCTTCATGCCACCACCCTCTCCCCTAGGGCCGCCTCGGTGCTCCGGATGGCCACCTCCACCATCTCCGGGGTGGGCTCGGCCACGGTGAGGGCCTGGAAGCGGAAGCCGAGCTCCCGGAAGAAGCGGGAGACGGGGTCTTGGTGCCGGGCGGAGAAGTAGAGGAGCTCATAGGCCAAGGCCGCCACCAGGGGCAGGAAGAGGACCCTCGCAAGAAGCCGCCACCAGAGGACCTCGGGGGCGGGGACGAGGCTGTAGACCAGGACCGAGACCACGACGACGAAGGCGAGGAAGGTGGTGCCGCACCGGGGGTGGAAGCGGGGCTGGGCCAGGACGTTCTCCACGGTGAGGGGAAGCCCCTTCTCGTAGGCGTGGATGGCCTTGTGCTCCGCCCCGTGGTACATGAAGAAGCGCCGGATCTCCGGCATGCGCCGGATGAAGAGGAGGTAGCCCACCAAAATCCCCACCTTGAGGAGGCCCGCGAGGAGGTTGTAGAGCACGGGGTGGCGGGCGGCGTCCACGAAAAGCCCGGCGAGGAAGCCCGGGAAGACGATGAAAAGGGCGATGCCCACGAGGAGGCTCACCGCCACCGTCCCCCAAAGCGCCCCCCGGGAAACCTCCTCGCCCCCGGCGAGCTCGGCGCTTCGCGCCAGGGCCCGGTAGCTCACGGAAAGGGCGTCAAAGAGGGCCACCACCCCCCGGAGGAGGGGAAGCCTCGCCCAGGGGTAGCGCTCGGTGAGGGCCCTCTCCTCGTGGCGTTCCACGTGGATCTTCCCGTCCGGCAGGCGCACCGCCAGGGCCCAGGCCCAAGGGGCCTTCATCATCACCCCCTCGAGGGCCGCCGCCCCCCCGAGGACGGCCTGCTTCGCCAGGAGAAGCCACCGCATCCCTCCCATTCTGCCACGCCCCCGTGGTAAAACGTAGCCCATGGTCACCCTCAAAAGCGCCAAGGCCGGCCTGGCCGAGGGCCAGGCCCCCCTCAAGGTGGTCTGGGCCAAGGAAGGCGCCCTCCTCCCCCAGGGGGAGGCCCTGGACGCCCGCCTTGGGGGGCGGCTACGGCAGGCCCTGAAGGAGGCGGGGCTTAAGGCGGGGGAGAGCCTTCTCCTCTACACGGAGGAAGGCCCCGTCCTCCTCTTCGGGCGGGGCGAGGACGACCGGGAAAGCGGGGGGAGGCTCGCCCAGGCCCTCCAGAGGCTCGCCTTCCTCGAGGCCCTGGTGGAGCCTCTGGAGGACGCCTACGCCCTGGCCGAGGGGCTTCTCCTCGGGGCCTACCGCTTTGACCGGCACAAGACCAAGAGGGAGGAAAAGGCCCTTACCCTCCACCTTTCCGGGGTCCCCGAGGCCCTTTTGGACCGGGCGAGGAAGGTGGCGGAAGGGGTCTACCTGGCCCGGGACCTGGTGAACGAGCCCCCCAACCTCCTCACCCCCGAGGCCCTGGCGGAGCGGGCCTTGGAGCTTAGGGCCCTGGGGGTGGAGGTGGAGGTCCTGGACGAGAAGGCCATCGCCGAGCTCGGCATGGGGGCCTTCCTCGCCGTGGCCCAGGGCTCAGAGAACCCGCCCCGGTTCATCCGCCTCCGCTACGCCCCGCCAAGCCCTAAGGCCCGGCTGGACCTGGTGGGGAAGGGCCTCACCTTTGACTCCGGCGGCTACTCCCTAAAGCCCACGGAGGGCATGGCCACCATGAAGGGGGACATGGCGGGGGCGGCGGCGGTGCTTGGGGCCTTCAAGGCCGCGGCCCTTTTGGGCCTTCCCGTGGAGCTAAGGGGCTACATCGCCGCCTGCGAGAACCTGGTCTCCGGGCGGGCCTACCGGGTGGGGGACGTGCTCAAGACCCTCTCCGGCAAGACCGTGGAGGTGATGAACACCGACGCCGAAGGGCGCCTCACCCTGGCCGACGCCCTGGCCTACGCCGAAAGGGAGGGGGCGGAGCGCATCCTGGAGCTTTCCACCCTCACGGGGGCGGCGGTGGTGGCCCTGGGGGAGGAGGTGGCGGCCCTCTTCGCCACCGAGCCCTCCTGGGGGGAGAAGGTGCGGGAGGCGGCGGAAGGGGCGGGGGAGAAGGTCTGGCCCATGCCCTTGGAGAAGGCCTACCGGGAGAAGCTGAAAAGCCCCGTGGCCGACCTTAAGAACGTGGGGGACCGCTACGGCGGGGCCATCACCGCCGCCCTCTTCCTGGCGGAGTTCGTGCGAGTGCCCCTCGTCCACCTGGACATCGCCGGGCCCGCCTTCGCCAGGAAGGCCCACGCCCTGGGCCCCGAGGGGGGAACGGGCTTCGGGGTGCGCACCCTCCTGAAGGTGGCGGAGGCCCTTTAGGGCCAGCTTGGGGGCAAAAGGCGAGGGCCCGGGGAACCCCCGGGCCCCAGGCCTAGGCGCCTACCCCTGGCAGTTCGGGCACTTCCCCCGGAACTCCAGGCGGAAGCCCTCCAGGGCCCAGCCCGTGCGCTCGGCGGCCGCCTGCATGGCGGGGTTCACGTCCAGCTCGGGGAGGTTCTTGAGGAGGAGGTCCTCCACCTTGCCACAGGAGGTGCACACCAGGTGCACGTGGGGCTCGGTGTAGCCGTCGTAGCGGGTGGCCCCCTTGGGGTCCTTGAACTCGTAGATCAGGCCGTGCTCCCTAAGGACGTGGAGGTTGAGGTAGACGGTGGAGAGGCCGATGTCGTAGCCCCGCTTCCTCAGGCCCTGGTAGAGCTCCTCCGGGGTGGGGTGCACGTTTTTGCGGTCCAGGAAGCTCAGGATCCTCTCCCGGGGAAGGGTGTGGCGCAGGCCCACCGCCTTTAGCCGTGCGCGGTAGCTTTCCTTTTCCTTGGTCCTCGGCATCCTTCCTCCTTTCCTACCAGTTTCAGTATACACCCTGGGTGTGCAAACGCAACGCTTTTCGGATCTGGGGATGGTAGAGGAGGGCGAGGCCCCTTCCCGCAAGGCCCCCGGGTGTATAATGGCCGCGCCTTGGACCGCCCCGTCTACCGCTTCCTCCGCCTCCTTTTCCTCCTCGGCCTGGTGCACGGGTTCTACCTCCTCGCCCAGGAGGGGCTCAGGGCCCGGGAGCTGGCCCGGGAGCGGGTTGCGCTTGAGGAAGAGGTGGCGCGGGCCCGGGCCGAGGTGGAGCGGCTTAAGGAGGAGGTGCGGGCCGCCCGCGACCCCGCCTACCTCGAGGCCCTCCTTCGCCGGATGGGCTGGGTGCGGAAAGACGAGGAGGTCCGCCGCTGGCCATGATGCGCGATCCTAGGGAGCTTTTCTGGGAAGACGAGGGGCTCACCGAGGGCCTCACCGACGAGGAGGCCCAGTTCCTCTTGGGCTGGCTCATGGACGTG
The DNA here is from genome assembly GCF_019974155.1 of Thermus thermophilus. Lineage (NCBI taxonomy): Bacteria > Thermotogati > Deinococcota > Deinococci > Thermales > Thermaceae > Thermus > Thermus thermophilus. The sequence goes on along the minus strand of NZ_AP025158.1, from coordinate 104,093 downwards.
GCCGAGGACCTGGACCCGGCCCACCTGGCCCACCTCCGCCGCCTCGGCCGGGAGATCACGCGGCTTGCCCGGGACTACGGGGTCCCCGTGGGGGAGCTCGTCCAGCTGGTGGAGCTGGCCTGGTCGGACCCGGAGCCCGAGGGGCTCCAGGCATGACCTACACCGGCACGCCCTCCCCGAAGCGCGCCAGGCTCACCTCCTGCCCGCGGAGGGCGAGGAGCTCGCCTAGGGCGAGGAGCTTTTCCTCTTCCCCGTGGACCAGGACCACGCGGGGCTCGCCCTGAAGCCAGTCCAGAAGCTCGTCCTGCCCGGCGTGGCCAGAGAAGCCGCCCAGGGTGTGGACGCTCGCCCGCAAGGGCACCTCTTCCCCCAGGATCCGCACGGCGGGGGGGCGGGCGAGGATCTCCGCCCCAAGCCCTCCCCGGGGCTGGTAGCCCACGAAGACGAGGGCGTTTCTGGGGTCGGAGAGGCCGTGCTTGAGGTGGTGGAGGATCCGCCCCCCCGCGAGCATCCCGCTTCCCGCGAGGACCACCATGGGGCCGGGGGCGCGGTTTAGCGCCTTTGAGGCCTCGGCGTGCTCCACCACCTCGAGGCCCGCAGGGCGGAAGGGGTTCTTCCCCTGGAGGAAGTGGGCCTGGACCTCCTCGCTGAAGTAGCGGACCAGCCTGGGGTAAAGGGCGAGGACCCGTCCCGCCATGGGGGAGTCCAGGTAGATGGGCGCCCGGGGGAGGCGGTGGCCGTGCGTGTAGAGGACGTAGAGAATCTCCTGCGCCCGCTCCACGGCGAAGGTGGGGATGAGGACCTTTCCGCCCTGGCTCAGGGTTTTTTCCAGGATCTCCAGGAACTCCCGGACCGTCTCCCGGTAAGGGCGGTGGGGGCGGTCCCCGTAGGTCCCCTCCGCGAGGACCAGGTCGGCGAGCGGAGGGGGCGAGGGGTCGGGGAGGACGTCCTTTGCCCGGTTGCCCAAGTCCCCGCTGTACACCAGGGTCCTTCCCTCCCCCTGGGCCACCACGAAGGCGCTTCCCGGGAGGTGTCCCGCCTGGCCGAAGGCGAGGCTTAAGGCCCCAAGCCGGAGCCACTCCCCGTACTCCAGGGGCCTGAGGTGCCCCAAGGCCTCCTCCACGTCCTCGGGGCCGAAAAAGGGCTCGTCCATCACCTTGAGGGCGTCCTCCAGGACGATCTCCATGAGGAGGGCCGTGGCCCGGGTGGCGTAAACGGGGCCCCGGTAGCCTTCGCGGAAGAGCTTGGGCAGCCGCCCCACGTGGTCCAGGTGGGCGTGGGTGAGGAGGACGGCGTCCACCTCCTTAGGGTCAAAGCCGAAGGGGGCGTGGTTCCTGGCCTCCTCCTTCCCTTGGAACATCCCGCAGTCCAGAAGAACGCGCTTGCCCTCGGCGAGGAGGAGGTGGGCGCTACCCGTAACCTCCCGGGCCGCCCCAAAAGGTACGATGCGCATGCCCTTATCTTGACACTCTCGGGCGGGTGTGCTAGCCTAAACCCTCGGACAGGGTCCCATCCCCCGTCCTGCCACCCTAGCTCAACCGGCAGAGCACCCGACTTGTAATCGGGGGGTTGGGGGTTCAACTCCCCTGGGTGGCTCCAAAAAAGGGCGTGGGCAGGTGCCCGAGTGGCCAAAGGGGACGGTCTGTAAAACCGTTGGCGTATGCCTTCGCTGGTTCGAATCCAGCCCTGCCCACCACGCGGTGTGCGCTCAGCACACCCCATGCGGGAGTAGCTCAGGTGGTAGAGCATCGGCTTCCCAAGCCGAGGGTCGCGGGTTCGAGTCCCGTCTCCCGCTCCACGAGCTCGCGTAGCTCAGCAGGTAGAGCACACCCTTGGTAAGGGTGAGGTCGCCGGTTCGAGCCCGGCCGCGAGCTCCATTTTTTTGACTGCCCTGGAGCCACCCAGGGCGGCTTTGGCATGTAAGGAGGACGGAGATGGCGAAGGGCGAGTTTGTTCGGACGAAGCCTCACGTGAACGTGGGGACGATTGGGCACGTGGACCACGGGAAGACGACGCTGACGGCGGCGTTGACGTATGTAGCGGCGGCGGAGAATCCGAATGTGGAGGTTAAGGACTACGGGGACATTGACAAGGCGCCGGAGGAGCGTGCGCGTGGGATTACGATCAACACGGCGCATGTGGAGTACGAGACGGCGAAGCGGCACTATTCCCACGTGGACTGTCCTGGGCACGCGGACTACATCAAGAACATGATTACGGGTGCTGCGCAGATGGACGGGGCGATTCTTGTGGTGTCGGCGGCGGACGGGCCGATGCCGCAGACGCGGGAGCACATTTTGTTGGCGCGGCAGGTGGGGGTGCCGTACATTGTGGTGTTCATGAACAAGGTGGACATGGTGGACGACCCCGAGTTACTGGACCTGGTGGAGATGGAGGTGCGGGACCTCCTGAACCAGTACGAGTTTCCTGGGGACGAGGTGCCGGTGATTCGGGGGAGCGCGTTGCTTGCGCTTGAGCAGATGCACAAGAATCCTCAGACGAAGCGAGGGGAGAACGAGTGGGTGGACCGGATTTGGGAGTTGTTGGACGCGATTGACGAGTACATTCCCACGCCGGTGCGGGACGTGGACAAGCCGTTCTTGATGCCGGTGGAGGACGTGTTCACCATTACTGGGCGTGGGACGGTGGCCACGGGGCGGATTGAGCGGGGCAAGGTGAAGGTTGGGGACGAGGTGGAGATTGTGGGCCTTGCTCCGGAGACGCGGAGGACGGTGGTGACGGGTGTGGAGATGCACCGGAAGACCTTGCAGGAGGGGATAGCTGGGGACAACGTGGGGGTGCTCCTGCGGGGTGTGAGCCGGGAGGAGGTGGAGCGGGGCCAGGTGTTGGCGAAGCCTGGGAGCATTACGCCGCACACGAAGTTTGAGGCCTCGGTGTATGTCTTGAGGAAGGAGGAGGGTGGGCGGCACACGGGGTTTTTTTCGGGGTACCGTCCGCAGTTTTACTTTCGGACGACGGATGTGACTGGGGTGGTGCGGTTGCCTCCGGGCGTGGAGATGGTGATGCCTGGGGACAACGTGACGTTTACGGTGGAGCTGATCAAGCCGGTGGCGCTGGAGGAGGGTTTGCGGTTTGCCATCCGTGAGGGTGGGCGGACCGTGGGCGCCGGCGTCGTCACCAAGATCCTGGAGTAAGCCAAGAGGGGGGAGGCTAGCCTCCCCCCTCCCGAGGTGCCGAGATGGCCAGCGAGGTCCGGATAAAACTCCTCTTGGAGTGCACGGAGTGCAAGCGCCGCAACTACGCCACGGAGAAGAACAAGCGCAACACCCCCAACAAGCTGGAGCTGCGCAAGTACTGCCCGTGGTGTAAGAAGCACACCGTGCACCGGGAAGTGAAGATCTGATGTTCGCCCGGCTGATCCGTTACTTCCAGGAAGCGCGCGCCGAGCTCGCCCGGGTCACCTGGCCCACGCGGGAGCAGGTCGTGGAGGGCACGCAGGCCATCCTCCTCTTCACCTTGGCCTTCATGGTGATCCTTGGGCTTTACGACACGGTCTTCCGCTTCCTGATAGGGCTTCTGCGATGAGCATAGAGTGGTACGCGGTCCACACCCTGGTGGGGCAGGAGGAGAAGGCCAAGGCCAACCTGGAGAAGCGCATTAAGGCCTTCGGCCTTCAGGACAAGATCTTTCAGGTCCTGATCCCCACCGAGGAGGTGGTGGAGCTCCGCGAGGGGGGCAAGAAGGAGGTGGTCCGGAAGAAGCTCTTCCCGGGCTACCTCTTTATCCAGATGGACCTGGGGGACGAGGAGGAGCCCAACGAGGCCTGGGAGGTGGTGCGCGGCACGCCCGGCATCACGGGCTTCGTCGGGGCGGGGATGCGTCCTGTTCCCCTTTCGCCCGACGAGGTGCGGCACATCCTCGAGGTCTCCGGGCTTCTCGGGAAGAAGGAGGCCCCCAAGGCCCAGGTGGCCTTCCGCGAGGGGGACCAGGTCCGGGTTGTCTCCGGCCCCTTCGCCGACTTCACGGGCACCGTGACCGAGATCAACCCCGAGCGGGGCAAGGTCAAGGTCATGGTCACCATCTTCGGGCGCGAGACCCCTGTGGAGCTGGACTTCTCCCAGGTGGTCAAGGCCTAGAGGCGTTCGCACCCCCAACTTGGGGGGAGCCTAGGAGGGAAAAATGAAGAAAGTCGTTGCGGTGGTTAAACTTCAGCTGCCCGCGGGCAAGGCCACGCCCGCGCCCCCGGTGGGCCCGGCTTTGGGCCAGCACGGGGCCAACATCATGGAGTTCGTCAAGGCCTTCAACGCGGCCACGGCCAACATGGGGGACGCCATCGTTCCCGTGGAGATCACCATTTACGCGGACCGCTCCTTTACCTTCGTCACCAAGACCCCGCCCGCGAGCTACCTGATCCGCAAGGCGGCGGGCTTGGAGAAGGGGGCCCACAAGCCCGGCCGGGAGAAGGTGGGCCGGATCACCTGGGAGCAGGTCCTGGAGATCGCCAAGCAGAAGATGCCCGACCTGAACACCACCGACCTCGAGGCCGCCGCCCGGATGATCGCGGGCTCGGCCCGGTCCATGGGCGTGGAGGTGGTGGGCGCTCCGGAGGTGAAGGATGCCTAAGCACGGCAAGCGTTACCGGGCCCTCCTGGAGAAGGTGGACCCCAACAAGGTCTACACCATTGACGAGGCCGCCCGTCTCGTGAAGGAGCTCGCCACCGCCAAGTTTGACGAGACGGTGGAGGTCCACGCCAAGCTCGGTATTGACCCCCGCCGCTCCGACCAGAACGTGCGCGGAACCGTCTCCCTTCCCCATGGCCTCGGCAAGCAGGTGCGGGTTTTGGCCATCGCCAAGGGGGAGAAGATCAAGGAGGCCGAGGAGGCGGGCGCGGACTACGTGGGCGGCGAGGAGATCATCCAGAAGATCCTGGACGGCTGGATGGACTTTGACGCCGTGGTGGCCACCCCGGACGTGATGGGGGCCGTGGGCTCCAAGCTCGGCCGGATCCTGGGGCCCCGCGGCCTCCTTCCCAACCCCAAGGCGGGGACGGTGGGGTTCAACATCGGCGAGATCATCCGGGAGATCAAGGCGGGGCGGATTGAGTTCCGCAACGACAAGACCGGGGCCATCCATGCCCCCGTGGGCAAGGCGAGCTTCCCGCCGGAGAAGCTTGCGGACAACATCCGGGCCTTCATCCGCGCCCTCGAGGCCCACAAGCCGGAAGGGGCCAAGGGCACCTTCCTCCGCTCCGTCTACGTGACCACCACCATGGGCCCCAGCGTGCGCATCAACCCCCACTCCTAGAGGGAAGGGGGGGCTTTGGGGGCGGCCCAAGGCCGCCCCCAAAGCGCTTGACGGAGCCACGGGAGGGTTGGTATAGTGGGCCTTGCGGTGCGGTCCGCGGTAGCTCAGCAGGTAGAGCAGCCGGCTGTTAACCGGTAGGTCGCAGGTTCGAGTCCTGCCCGCGGAGCCAAAAAGGGGGGCCCCGGCCCCCCTGGGTCTTTTTTTTCCGAGGGAAGGCGGGGTATAATCTGGCCCTGTGCGGCCTGCCGGGCCCGGAAGGGAGGTGAAGATGCGCAGGTACGAGGTGAACGTCATTCTGAACCCCAACCTGGACCAGAGCCAGCTCGCCCTGGAGAAGGAGATCATCCAGCGGGCTTTGGAGAACTACGGCGCCCGCGTGGAGAAGGTGGAGGAGCTGGGGCTTCGCCGCCTGGCCTACCCCATCGCCAAGGACCCCCAGGGCTACTTCCTCTGGTACCAGGTGGAGATGCCCGAGGACCGGGTGAACGACCTGGCCCGGGAGCTCCGCATCCGGGACAACGTGCGCCGGGTCATGGTGGTGAAGTCCCAGGAGCCCTTCCTCGCCAACGCGTAAACTGTTGACATGGCTCGAGGCCTGAACCGCGTTTTCCTCATCGGCGCCCTCGCCACCCGGCCGGACATGCGCTACACCCCGGCGGGGCTCGCCATTTTGGACCTGACCCTCGCCGGCCAGGACCTGCTCCCTTCCGATAACGGGGGGGAGCGGGAGGTGTCCTGGTACCACCGGGTGAGGCTCTTAGGCCGCCAGGCGGAGATGTGGGGCGACCTCTTGGACCAAGGGCAGCTCGTCTTCGTGGAGGGCCGCCTGGAGTACCGCCAGTGGGAAAGGGAGGGGGAGAGGCGGAGCGAGCTCCAGATCCGGGCCGACTTCCTGGACCCCCTGGACGACCGGGGAAAGGAGCGGGCGGAGGACAGCCGGGGCCAGCCCAGGCTTCGCGCCGCCCTGAACCAGGTCTTCCTCATGGGCAACCTGACCCGGGACCCGGAACTCCGCTACACCCCCCAGGGCACCGCGGTGACCCGGCTGGGCCTGGCGGTGAACGAGCGCCGCCAGGGGGCGGAGGAGCGCACCCACTTCGTGGAGGTTCAGGCCTGGCGCGACCTGGCGGAGTGGGCCGCCGAGCTGAGGAAGGGCGACGGCCTTTTCGTGATCGGTAGGTTGGTGAACGACTCCTGGACCAGCTCCAGCGGCGAGCGGCGCTTCCAGACCCGCGTGGAGGCCCTCAGGCTGGAGCGCCCCACCCGTGGACCTGCCCAGGCCGGCGGAAGCAGGTCCCGCGAAGTCCAGACGGGTGGGGTGGACATTGACGAAGGCTTGGAAGATTTTCCGCCGGAGGAGGATTTGCCGTTTTGAGCACGAAGAACGCGAAACCCAAGAAGGAGGCGCAGAGGCGCCCGTCCCGCAAGGCTAAGGTCAAGGCCACCCTGGGGGAGTTTGACCTCAGGGACTACCGGAACGTGGAGGTGCTCAGGCGGTTCCTGTCGGAGACGGGGAAGATCCTTCCCCGCCGCCGCACGGGGCTTTCCGCCAAGGAGCAGAGGATCCTGGCCAAGACCATCAAGCGGGCGAGGATCCTAGGGCTCCTGCCCTTCACGGAGAAGCTGGTGCGGAAGTAGGGGGTAAGCGGTGAAGGTGATCCTCCTAGAACCCCTGGAGAACCTGGGCGACGTGGGCCAGGTGGTGGACGTGAAGCCGGGGTACGCCAGGAACTACCTCCTGCCCCGGGGCCTCGCCGTCTTGGCCACGGAGAGCAACCTCAAGGCCCTCGAGGCCAAAATCCGCGCCCAGGCCAAGCGCCTGGCGGAAAGGAAGGCCGAGGCGGAAAGGCTTAAGGAGATCCTGGAGAACCTCACCCTCACCATCCCGGTGCGGGCGGGGGAGACCAAGATCTACGGCTCCGTTACCGCCAAGGACATCGCCGAGGCCCTTTCCCGCCAGCACGGCATCACCATAGACCCCAAGCGCCTAGGGCTGGAAAAGCCCATCAAGGAGCTTGGGGAGTACGTCCTCACCTACAAGCCCCACCCCGAGGTCCCCATCCAGCTCAAGGTGAGCGTGGTGGCCCAGGAGTAGGGGCAAACCCCTTAGGCCCCTCCCCGCCCCCTTGGGGCGGGGGGTCTTCCTTGACGAGGAGGTGGGGGCCGAGCTCCTCCAGGCTTCCCACCCCCGAGAGGGCCAGGGTGAGCTCCAGCTCCGCCAGAAAGTGGTCCAAAAACGCCCCCACCCCTTCCTCCCCGCCCAGGGCCAGGGCGTAGACGTAGGGGCGGCCGAGGCCCACCGCCCGGGCGCCCAGGGCCAGGGCCTTGACGGCGTCGGCCCCGGTGCGGACGCCGCTGTCCATGAGGACGGGTACCCGGCCCTCCACCGCCCGGACCACCTGGGGAAGCGCGTGGAGGGCGGCGAGGCTTCCGTCCACCTGCCTTCCCCCGTGGTTGGAGACGTAGACCCCGTCCACGCCGAGTTCCACGGCCCGAAGGGCGTCCGGACGCACGGGGAGGGGAGGGCGCCTGCCCATGAGGCCTTCCAGGTAGATCCGCTGTTGCACCCTTCGTCCGATCATCTGTACCTCCCCAAGGGGTTTGGCCGCTGAGCTCTCATCACTTTGAGGGCTGGGGCTTGACAAGGGAAGAGAAGAGGGGGGTAAGTAAGGTGTGCCGCCCACCACCCCCCTTTCCCAAGTTATCACCCTCTGGGTCCATAAGGTCTTCGCCTCCCTCAGGAAAACCATCCGCTCCAACCTCGCCCTCTTCCTGTCCACCCTCCTCACTACCCCCCTGGACCCCACCCTCTCCGACCTCGCCCGCAGAACCCCCCTCCCCACCCTGGCCCAAAGCCGCCTCAATCGCCTCTGGCGCTTCCTCCATCACCCCACCCTGCAAGACCCCTGGGCCCTCACCGAAGCCCTCCTCCCCCTCCTCGTCCCTCGTTTCCCCAAAGACCGCCCCCTCCCCCTCATCGTGGACTGGACCTTCACAGAGGACGGTAGGCACCAAGCCCTGGTGGCCGCCCTTCCCCTCAAGGGAAGGGCCCTGGTGGTGGCCTTCGCTCTTCACCCCCTCTCCCCTTTCCCCAGTCAAAACCGGGTGGAGGAGGAGTTCCTCCACCGCCTGGGCCGCGCCGTCCAGGACCTGGGATATACCCCCCTCTTCCTCCTGGACCGCGGCTTTGACCGGGTCTCCCTGATGCGAAAGCTCCAGGGGTGGGGCATGGGCTTCCTCATCCGCCTGCGGCAGAACCGGGAGGTGGAACCCCAAGGGGGGAAGCGCCTTCCCCTGAAGGAGGGCTACCAGCGTGTGGTCCACCCCCTGCGGGAGGAGGTCCGCCTTTTCGGACACGGTGGGGAGGGGGTAGAAGTCACCCTCCTGGTGTACCCAGGGGGTCGGGATCCCTGGTATCTGGCCTATTCGGGCCCTTTTGGGGGGGAGCCGCCCTATGGGTGGCGGATGTGGATTGAAGAGGGGTTTAGGGACCTGAAGGGGCAGGGGTTTGGGCTGGACCGCCATCGGCTGCGGACGGGGGCGAGCCTCAGGGGGTGGTTATGGCTTCTGGCCTTGGGGATGGCGCTCTTGGTCCTTCTGGGGGCGCGCTTGCAGGGCAGGGAATGGCTTCCCCGGCTTCTGGCCCATCCCGAGCGGCAAAGCCTCTTCCGTCTGGGCCGGATCGCCCTGGCCCAGGGGCCCCCGCCTTGGAGGGAAGCAGTGGTGGAGGAGCTGGTCAGGTTGCTTCAGGAACTGGGGGGAGGAAAGTGATGAGAGCTCAGGTTTGGCCGGGATTGTACCACCCCTTGGGGAGGGAAGTAAACTGGGTCCAAATGGGAAGGGCGGTCCTGGTCACGGGGGCGGGGAGCGGCATCGGCCTGGCCACGGCCCGGTTCCTCACGGCCAAGGGGTACCGGGTCTACGGGGGCGTGCGCCGGGAGGAGGACGCGGCGCGCTTGGCCCAGGAGGGGGTGGTGCCCCTCCTTCTGGACGTGACCCGGGAGGAGGACCTCCTCCGGGCCAGGGAGCGCCTGGAGGGGGAGGGCCTTTTTGGCCTGGTGGTGAACGCCGGCATCGCCGTGGCGGGGCCCCTGGAGCTCGTTCCCCTTTCCGCCTTCCGGGAGGCCTTGGAGGTGAACGTCCTCGGGGCCTTCGCCACGGTGAAGGCCTTTCTCCCCCTCCTCAGGGCCTCCCGGGGCCGGGCGGTCCTCATGGGCTCCGTCTCCGGCCTGGTGGCCCTCCCCCTCATGGGGCCCTACGCCGCGAGCAAGTTCGCCCTCGAGGCCCTGGCGGACGCCCTCAGGGTGGAGCTCCTTCCCTTCGGGGTCAGGGTGGTCCTCATAGAGCCCGGCTCCGTGGCCACCCCCATCTGGGAGCGCTCCCTAAGGCGGGCCGAGGGCTACCTGGAACCCCCGCCCCCCGGGACCGAGGGGGTGTACGGCCGCTACCTGGAGGTGGCGCGGCGCGTGGCGGAAAGGAGCGCCAAGAGGGGCCTTCCCCCGGAGAGGGTGGCGGAGGCCGTCCTAAGGGCCCTGGAAAGCCCAAACCCCAGGGCCCGCTACCTGGTGGCCCACCCGGCCCGGGCCCGGGAAACCCTCCTCCTCAGGCTCCTTCCTGCCTCCTTACGGGACCGGCTCGTGGCCCGCTTCCTCGGCTAAGTACCCCGCTCTGGCTTGCGCCAGAGCGGGGGCCCCAAAAGGGGTTTTCCTTGGGCCTGCCCAGGGTCTCCCGTGTGGCGAAACCGAGGCGCGAGCTTTGTGCCCCGGCCTTTGGACACGGGAGCCAGGGCGGCGTATCCTTAGGGTGTGGAGTTCTTGGTGGAGGACCTCGGCCTGGTGCCTTACGGGGAGGCCTGGGCCTACCAGAAGCGGGTGCACCGGGAGGTGGTGGCGGGAAACCGCCCCCCCACCCTCCTCCTCTTGGAGCACCCCAGGGTCATCACCTTAGGCCGGAAGGCCACGGGGGAGAACCTGCTCTTCCCCGAGAGCTGGTACCGGGAGAACGGGTTTGAGCTCTACTGGGTGGAGCGGGGTGGGGACGTGACCTACCACGGCCCCGGGCAGCTGGTGGGCTACCCCATCTTCCCCGTGGGCCGGGAGGTGCGCCGCTTCCTAAGGCAGATTGAGGAGGCCATCGTAAAGGTGGCCGCGGGCTACGGGATCCCCGCCTACCCCACCCCGGGCTACGCCGGGGTCTGGGTGGGGGAGGACAAGCTCTGCGCCATCGGCGTGGCGGTGAAGGAGGGGGTGAGCTTCCACGGCTTCGCCCTGAACGTGAACACCGACCTCAACGACTTCACCGTCATCGTCCCTTGCGGCCTCAAGGGAAAGGGGGTCACCTCCTTGGAGAAGCTTTTGGGCCGGAAGGTCCCCATGGAGGAGGCCAAGGCCAGGGTGGTGGCGGCCTTCGCCGAGGTCTTCGGCCTAAAGCCCGTGGAAAGGAACGCTCATGAAGCCCAAGTTTGAGACGGTGGAACTCCTTTCCCCCACGGGGGAGGTGGTGGAACTCAAGGTGGTGAAGCGGGGCCTGGCCCAGGCCCGGCCCGAGCCCGTGGACCGGAACAAGCCCGCCTGGATCAAGGCCCCTTTGCCCACCGGGCCCAGGTACCAGGCCCTGAAGGCCATGGTGCGGGAGCTTAGGCTCCACACCGTCTGCCAGGAGGCCCTCTGCCCCAACATCGGGGAGTGCTGGACCCACGGGACCCTGACGGTGATGCTCCTGGGGGACATCTGCACCCGGGCCTGCAAGTTCTGCGCCGTCCACACCGGGAACCCCAAGGGCCTCGTGGACCCGGAGGAGCCGAGGAGGGTGGCCGAGGCCATCGCCCGCATGGGGGTGCGGTACGTGGTCTTGACCAGCGTGGACCGGGATGACCTTCCGGATGGCGGCGCCTCCCACTTCGCCGCCACCATAAGGGCCATCAAGGAGAGGGCCCCCGGGGTCTTGGTGGAGGCCCTCACCCCCGACTTCCAGGGGGACCTGAAGGCCGTGGAGACGGTCCTCGCCGCGAACCCCGAGGTCTACGCCCAGAACCTGGAGACGGTGCGCCGCCTCACCCCCAGGGTCCGCGACCCCCGGGCGGGGTACGAGCAGACCCTAAGGGTTCTCGCCCACGCCAAGAAGGTCCGGCCCGACATCCTCACCAAGAGTAGCCTCATGCTGGGCCTCGGGGAGACGGAGGAGGAGATCCTCGAGGCCATGCGGGACCTCAGGGCCGCGGGGGTGGACATCCTCACCCTGGGCCAGTACCTGAGGCCCACCCCCGCCCACCTCCCCGTGGCCCGCTACGTCCCCCCCGAGGACTTCAAGCGGTACGAGGCCTGGGGGTACGAGCTGGGCTTTAGGGAGGTCTTCGCCGGCCCCTTGGTGCGGAGCTCCTACCGGGCGGACCGGGTCTTCCTGGAGGCCACCCAAAGATGAGCCGAAAGACGGCCCTTTTCCTCCTGGACCTCCTCGCCCTCCTCCTCTTCGCCGGGGTGGGCCTCCTTTCCCACGGGCTTCCCCTCTCCTTGGGGGGCCTAGCCCGGAACGTCCTCCCCGTCCTCTTCGTCTGGCTTCTCCTTGCCCCCTTCCTCGGCACCTACCGCCGCCCCACCTGGAAAAACCTCCTTCTCACCTGGGCTTTGGCCTTCCCCGCGGGGTTATGGCTTCGGCAGATGGTCCTCGGAGGAGGCTTTGGGGTGGGGTTCTTCGTCTTCTTGGGCGTGGCCATGGGGTTTAGCCTCCTTTTTCTCCTTCTCCTAAGGGGTCTCGCCAAGGGGCTTCGCCTTTGGTAAAAAGAAGCCATGGAAAAGGTGGCCTTCCTCGGTCTTGGGGCCATGGGCTACCCCATGGCGGGGCACCTGGCGCGGCGCTTCCCCACCCTGGTCTGGAACCGCACCTTCGCCAAGGCCCTTAGGCACCAAGAGGAGTTCGGCTCCGAGGCCGTGCCCCTGGAGAGGGTGGCCGAGGCCCGGGTGGTCTTCACCTGCCTCCCCACCACCAAGGAGGTGGCCGAGGTGGCGGAGGCCCTCCTGCCCCACCTCAGGGAGGGCACCTACTGGGTGGACGCCACGAGCGGGGAGCCGGAGGCGAGCCGCAGGCTGGCGGAGAGGCTAGCGGAAAAGGGGGTCACCTACCTGGACGCCCCCGTTTCCGGGGGCACCTCGGGGGCCGAGGCGGGGACCCTCACGGTGATGCTGGGGGGGCCGGAGGAGGCGGTGGAGCGGGTCAGGCCCTACCTGGCCTACGCCAAGAAGGTGGTCCACGTGGGCCCCGTGGGGGCAGGGCACGCGGTGAAGGCCATCAACAACGCCCTCCTCGCCGTGAACCTCTGGGCGGCGGGGGAGGGGCTTTTGGCCCTGGTGAAGCAGGGGGTTTCCGCGGAGAAGGCCCTCGAGGTCATCAACGCCTCCTCGGGCCGCTCCAACGCCACGGAAAACCTCATTCCCCAAAGGGTCCTCACCCGGGCCTTTCCCAAGACCTTCGCCCTGGGGCTATTGGTGAAGGACCTGGGGATCGCCATGGGGGTTCTGGACGGGGAGAAGGCCCCAAGCCCCCTCCTCCGCCTCGCCCGGGAGGTCTACGAGATGGCCAAGCGGGAGCTGGGCCCGGATGCGGACCACGTGGAGGCCCTGAGGCTTTTGGAGCGCTGGGGCGGGGCGGAGATCCGCTGATAAGAAATCCCCCTGATCCATTCCCTCAGCATCCTCCCGGCCACCAGTGAAAGAGGGTATGGCTCCGAATCAGGCCCGGCTGGGTCTGCAGGTAGGCGCACCGGGCCTCCACCCTCGCCCAAAGCTCCTCCTCCGTCTCCACCCGCCCGTTGGCCACCACCGCGTCCACCAGAGGCCACACCCGCTCCACGGGTTGGAGCTCGGGAGAGTAGGGCGGCAGGAAGACCAAACCCACCCCCTCCGGCACCTCCACCCGCCCCGACACGTGCCACCCCGCCCGGTCCAAGACCAAAAGCAAAAGCTTCCCCTCCCCAGCCCCACGCAACCGGGCAAAGCGCCTTAGCACCTCCGAGAAGACCACAGCGTTCACCGTGGGCAAAAGCCAAAACTCGCTCTCCCCTGTACCCGGACGCACGAAGCCGTACACGTAAAGCCACCGGTACCGCGGCCGCACCCAGGCCAGGGGCGTCTTCCCCCGGGGCGCCCACACCCGCCGGTACACGGGCTTCAGGCCCAACCTGTGTTCGTCAAAAGCCCAAAGCTCCAGGACAAGCCAGGGGAAGAGGCACTTCAGGAGGACAACGGTGAAGAAGAGTTTTTTTTGAAGGCCTCCCCCTCTTCCACGTCCCTCTCCCGGTGCCGGGGACGGGGGCGGAGGGGGGCGAAGCCCAGGCGCTTCATCCAGGTCCAGGCCCGCCTGGGGTCCACGGGACGGCCCAGCCTCTCCGAGAGCCACAGGGCGGCGTTCCTTATGGTCCATATCCCGTCCTGGGGATGGGGCTGGAGGAGGGCCTGGCGGAAGGCTTCCTGAAGCTCCGGGGAGAGCAAGGGGGGCTGGCCTGGGTTTTGGTGCCGGAGGTCGGCCATGGGCTGGCCTTCGTTGTAGCGGTGGAGGGTGTTGCGGACCCAGCGGGTGGAGTAGCCCAGGGTCTGGGCCACCTGGGGGATGGAGTGGCCTGTGGCGAGGAGCCAGATGGCGTGCCAGCGGGCGCGTTCCACGGGGTCTTCGCTTTCCCGGTAGAGGGCGTGCAGGTTGTCCGGGTGATGCCGCAGCTTGAGTTCCAGCCGGGGGCGGCGTTGGTGTTTGGTCAGCCGCATGACCCCATACTAAGAGAAAAACCCAGGGGGAGTTCTTATGATACCACCCCCTGCTGGCGCAAGCCCGCATGGGGGCCCTGGGGAAGAGCCTTAGCGGAGACTTCCGGTGGCAAGCGAGCGAACGAAACAGGGGGAAAGGGTATTCGTCACGAGACGAGGCTTTTGAGGACATGCTCCAGGAGTTTGACCCGCAGTGGGACCACGAAAGGCTGATAAGGTTCGAAGTAAACATAGGAATAGCCTATTATGGGCTCGGAGAGGAGAAAATCGGCCACAAAGGCGAAGGGGGCTTTAGCCCTCTTGAGGACTTTCACGTCCTCCTCGCTAGAGAGATGCTTCACTAGAAAATTTTCCGTCTGGGAAAGGATCTCCATGGGAATGCTGGCAGGGGACTGTGTGGAGTACAGCATTCCTATGCCGTACTTCCTCCCTTCCTTGGCCACGCGGTAGAAGATCCCCGCCTTGTCCTCCAGGAAGTTGTGGGCCTCTTCCAGGACCACGAGGAAGTTGGCCTGGCGTTTGCCGTAGAGCTCTACAGCTCTTTCAAAGAGGAGATCCATGAGGCGCAAGGTGAAGAAGTCGGCGGCCTCGCCCAGGGAAGGAAGGTCAAGGATGACCACCTTACCCTCTCCCTCGGCCTCCTCTCCGAGGAGATCCTCTTTGATGGCCTCGAGGAAGTTCGCCGCCTTTCCAGGCGCATGGAACGCACGAAGGAAAGAGAAGACCTTGGCCCGGTTGTAGAGTTCCCTCGCCCCTCCCTTATTGTCCCCTCGCTGACTGTTACTCTCCATGGACTTTTGGAGGTTATCCCAAGAGCTTTCTTCGGATATGTCGTAGTCTGCGTCCTTGTACTTTATCTTGAAACCTTTGCGGGGGGTGAGCCCCGCTTTCCGAAGAGCCCCGTAGACGTAGGCCATGCGGTCGGGGATCTTCTTCCAGTCCTCGAGGTTGTAAAAGGCGCTCTCCAGGTACTGGGGAGGCTCTTCCCCCTGGAGGCGACGCCTCTGGTAGGCGAGGGCCACGGCCAGGTCGGGGAAGCGGTAGAAGTCCACTTTAAGGGGAAAGACCTCCACGTACTCCCTCCACTCCGTCCCTAGGTGTTCCTCCAACCTCCTTGCCCAGGCTTCCTCCCTGGCGGTGTAGAAGCGGATCCGGCCCCGAATCCCCAGTACCTTGAAGGCCTGGGCGAGGCCTGGGGAGGTGGTGGCCTCCGTCTGGAGGAGATACTCGGCGTTCTGGTCCAGAATCAACATCCCCACCTGGGGAAAGGCGTGGGCCAAAAGGGTGAGGATGACCTTGTTCTCGTTGCTCTTCCCGAAGCCCGTCTTGCCGAAGTTAGCCGTTCTTCTGCCCACGAAGAGGGCGGGGTCCACCTCCTTTACCACCTTCGGGTACTCCCCACCTTCTTCTAGGCCGTAGGCCAGGTGGCCGAAGGCGTACCTCCTCTGCCCCTCGGCCTTAACGCTCCCTGAGGCTCCCACCTCGGCGGTGAGCAACCCTTGGAGTTCCTCCTCCGTCATGCGGTAGACCCGAGCCTCCACCACGGGGGGGAGCAGGCGGGTGGAGGGGGCGAAGAGCCCCCCCTCCACGACCCGCCCTAGGAGGACGATCCGGTGGTGGTAGAAGTTGACTTCCTTTCGCGCCCAAGGGTCCTCCTTCTCAAGGTCCACCTGATTGATGTGGGCCAAAGCAAGGGTATAGGTGGGGTCGCCGCGGCCCACAGGTTCGTAGTAGCCGTCTAAGACCATGCCCACGTAGTCTTTCCCGCCGGAAGAGACGCGAACGAGCTCGCCCAGGAGGAGGCGCTTGCCTTGGTCCAGCTCCTGGGGGGTGAGCACTAAGGTGAGCTCCGCCCAAGGGCCGTTCCGCCTGGAAGACACCACCACGCCGATGGGGATTTCGGCCATCTCAACCCTCCTTGTCTGCCAGCCTGAGCCATTCGGCGAGCTTCTTGGCGAGATCTTCACCGAAGGTCTTTCTGAACCGGGCGAGGATTTCCTCCTCCATCCTGTGAGGGATGGACCTGGCCACGGAGGCCCTCCCATGGGCCTCTACCACCGTTCCCACACTCCCCCCATAGAGGACGCTCCGGTGTGCCCTTAGGCTTCGGGCTACCTTAACGGCATCCTCCTCCCCCAAGTAGGGGGGGAGGTCAAAGATGACCACACCCTCCTGGGGTCTAAAGGTGTCCTCAAGGAGGCGCGCCACGTAACGCCTGCCCATGACGAAGGCTCCCTCGAGGTCGGCGTTCCACTGGCGCTCGTAGCGGTAAGCCTTCTCCATGAGATCCTGGGGGGCCTGGAGCAGGAAGGTTCCCCCGGCTTCGGCGAAAAGCCTCGCCATCACCAAGGAGGTGAGACCTTCAGCGAGGAGGCGAGAGCGCTTGGTGACCCCAGCGAGAAGGAGGTGCTTCCTTGCGAAGTAGTCCTGTAGCTTAGAGCGGAAACTCTCTCTGACGCCCAATTGCGCCAGGCGCCCGTCTTTTATGAAAAGGTAGTCTTTGTAACTTTCCTGCAAGACCTTCTCCACCCCCCAAACCAGGTAGGCCCACTCCAGGACGTCCCGGAAGATCCCCATGAAGGCCCTGAGGTCCTTGGTGTAGTATTCCCCCAGATCTTCCAGGGAGATGCCTGTGGCCCGGAAGAAGGTCTTCAAGGCATCGGCGGCGGGGCTTTCTTCGGAGCGCTCGAGGAGGCCTTCCAGATAGCCCTTGGGGTCCCGTAGGACTTCATACCCAGGGAGGAGGTGGGCAATGGAAGGTAGGCGGAAACCCTTCACCCCTACCGCAGCAACGCGCACGAGGCCGAAGGAGAGGAGCGGAAGATCTTCGAAGGCGCGTCCCTCGCCTCCGTCCACGGTAAGGGTGAGGAGGGGGTAGGCCTCCCCGCCCCCGTGCAAGGGTACTCGGCGTTCCTGCTTGAGCTTTTGGTAAAGCTCGTCTAGCTCGCGCAGGAGATCCTGGTAATGGTCCAGCCTGAGATCGTCAAGGAAGTCCTTAAGGCCAAGGGGATTACTTCCTTCTCCCGCATATGGCATAGGGTTCACCTACGTTTTCCATTGTACCACCCGGAACGCCACAGCCTCCGAATAAGTGCCTCCTCCTTGGCGGTGAGGAACTCCATCCCGAGCTTCGCCTCCACTTCCTTCAGCCTCCGGTACACCTCCCGCCTGGCCTCGAGGGTGAGCCTCCCGGGCTTGCCGTCCTTCCGCTCCACCCGGGTCCGGGGATCCCGCGTCCACGCCCAAAGCCACTCCCGGAACTCGTAGAGGGGGAGGAGGTGGGCGTGGCCGTTCTCCAGGGCCCGCGCCATGGCCTTGTCCCGCCGCACCACGGTGCAGGTCCAGCACCCGAAGCGGGTGTCCCGGCCCCCGTAGACCGCCTCCAGGTCCCCCGTGGGGTAGCCCAGGGAGGGGGCTACGAAGTTCAGGTAGTCCCACACGAGGCACTCCCGCCAGAAGGCGATGGGGGCCACGTAAAGGGCGTTCAGGCGCTTGGCCTCCTGGAAGAGCACCCCCTGGCCGCACTCCCCGCCCCGGGAGCAAGAGAGGACGAGCCTCTGGTCCCGCGCGTCCGACTCCCCGAAGCGCACTCCCGTGAGGATGGCCTTCTTCCCGGGAAGGCTCTGGACCAGGCGGTCCATGGGGGCGATCTTCAGCCTGCGGGTGCACCAGCGGAAGCGGTTGTGGGGCGGGGGGTAGCCCTTGCCGATGAGCTGGACCCAGAAGCTCTCCTCGGGGCGGGGGCGGGCGGTGTGGACGTGAACCCCGGGGTGGAGCCCCCTCACCGCCTCCAGGAAGGCCAGGGCCTGGGCGTGGAGGGTGGGGATCTCCAGCCCCGTGTCGGCGTAGACCACATGGACCTCCACGGGCTTCCCCCGGCGCTTCCACCACTCCAGGGTGAGGACGGTGGTGGCGGTGGAGTCCTTGCCCCCCGAGTAGGTGAGGACGAAGGTCTCGGCCCCCTGGGCGAGGGCGGCCTCGAGGGCGCGCTCCGCCAGGTTTATGGCCTCCTTAAGGTCGGAAGACCCAAAAGATTCCTCTATCCCCGCGGCCAGGGCTTCAAGGGGAACCCGCATCGCCTCCTCCTTCAAGCATCCAGAACCTTGCCATCCCGCCCAGGCGGGTGAAGACCCGGCTCTTGTGCCTTCCCTTCCCCTCCCCCGCGAAAACGTTCCAGGCGTGACCGGGTTTAGTGGCCCCGTTTTGGCCAATTTGCAGGCGCAGGGAGTTGAGAGAACTCTCCGCCTTGGGCGTGGGTTCCGGCAAAGGGGTGTGCTCGGTTCGCCTCATGGCGCAATGCTAATGGTGGGGAATCGGTTCATCAATACCCTGCAAAGACGCCTCGGTCCTCGGGGAGCTATTGTGAGGGGTCTTCTGTATTTCTTCTGTGGTCTTCGGATATGATATACCTTCGTGTGCTACTTGATCTGGACCCCCGGGGTGTGAAAAAAGAGGGGGTGCCATGCGGCAAGATCGTGAGCACCCCCTTTACCATCTTGACGCAGAGACCCTTCTCGTGGCTATCTACGTCTGGGTAGATGACGAACTGAAAGCCCTGCAGGCCCAAGGATTCAAGCTCCCCCCAAAGCAAAAGCACCAGAAGGCCACCCTGGCCGAGCTCTTGACCCTCGCCATCTTCGTCCTGTTGCAAGGCCAGGACCTCGCCAAAGGCTACCTGGCCGCCAAGACCACCCTCAAGGCCTACTTCCCCTCCCTCCCCCACCTCTCCCGCTTCTACCGGGTCCTTCAGAAGGCTCAGGGGTTGTTGGCTCACCTGGCCATAAGGCTCTCCGGAGGGCAAGGTCTTCTGCAGGTGGTGGACCTCAAACCCATCCCCCTGGCCCACGGCCACCGGATTCACGGCTTGGACCTTCCTGAGGCCGCTGTGGGGGTGGGCCCCCTGGGGGCTTTCGCGGGCTACGTTCTCATGCCGGTGATGAACGAGCGCGGCCTCTTTTTTCGTTGGGCTATCCTCCCCGGGAATGCCCGGGAGACCTGGGGGAGGGACCTGCTGGACGGTCTGCCCGCGGTCTTGGGGGACCGGGGCTTTCGCTGGGTCCAGGGGGTCAAGACGCCACCCTATCGGGTCAGGGGAGGAACGGTGGTGGAGACGGGATGGAAAGAGTGGATGGGGAGGGTACGGAACTGGATTGAGACGCGGTTTAGCGTGATGGTGCGGTCTTTGGGGCTTCATCGGATAGAAGCGCGGTCCTACTGGGGGCTGGTGGCCCGGGTGAATCTCATCCTGCTCGTTCACAACCTCATACGTAGCCGGGTGCTTCTCAGGATGGCCGGGGTGGAGCTATGAGGTAGCACACGAAGGTATACTGAAAAAATGAAGGCGCTCACTTCCCTCTCCAAACGGGGCCAGATCACCCTCCCCGCGGAGGTACGCCAGGCCTTGGGGTTGAAGCCGGGGGACCCCTTGGTGGTCCGGGTGGAGGCGGGCCGGGTCGTCTTGGAGCCCGCGGTGGTGTTGCCTGTGGAGCTCTACACGGAGGAGCGCATCCTGGAGTTCGCCGAAAACGCCCAGGCCACCCCGGAGGAGCTGGATGCCTTCCGCCGGGCCTGGGGCTTCTGAGTTGGTCTTTTTGGACGCCAACGTCCTCTTCTTGGCCAGCCTCTAACTTAGGCCAGCGTGGGGTGGTATGAAACGGGGTCTGCGGGCGGCTTGGCCCATCGCCTTGGGGTATTTCCCCGTGGCCGTGGCCTTCGGCGCCTTGGGGGCGCAGGCGGGGCTCAGTCCCCTTTGGGTCCAGCTCACCTCCCTCCTGGTCTTCGCCGGGGCCAGCCAGTTCGCCCTGGTGGGGCTTTTGGCCCAGGGGGTCCCGCCCTTGTTGGCGGCCCTTTTGGGCCTTCTCCTCAACCTGCGCCACGCCTTCTACGGCCCCGCCCTGAGGCCCTACCTGAAGGGAGGTCCCGTGGAGGCCTTCTTCCTCACCGACGAGGTCTTCGCCGTGGCCTTGAGGGCCCTTCCCACCCTTCCCCCGGGGGAAAGGCGGGGCTACTTCCTGGGCTTGGGCCTCGGCGCCTACCTCTCCTGGAACCTGGGCACCGCCCTCGGGGCCTTGGGGGCCCAGGGGCTACTGGCCTTTCCGGGTTTGGGGGAGGCCCTTTCCTTCGCCCTTCCCGCCCTTTTCTTCCTCCTGGCCCTGCCCCACCTGAAGAACCCCGTGGCCCTGCTGGCGGGCGGGGTGGCCCTGGGCTTCCACCTCCTGGGCCAGACGGCCTGGGGCCTCTTCCTGGCGGGGGTCATCGGGCTTCTTGGAAAGGGATTGGGCGAAAGGAGGCGTCCATGACCTTGGCCCTTCTCCTTCTGGCCCTGGGCACCTTTCTCCTCCGGTTCCTGCCCTGGCGGGCGGAAAAAGGCCTAAAGGCGGGCCAGGCGGGGCCCGCCTTGGTGGTGGCCCTTTTCCTGGTTTCCGCCTTCGGCCCGCCCCCTTCCTCCGAGTGGCTCCGCGCCCTCCTGGCCCTTCTTGGCACCTACATGGGGGCGCGCCTCACGGGAAATCTGGGCCTTGCCGTCTTCCTGGGGGCGGGGCTTTACGGGCTTCTTGGCCTTCTCTAGCGGTTCAGGATGTGGATGGCCCGCTTGTGGAAGGCCTCCGCCGCCTCCATGAGGCTTTCCGAGAGGGTGGGGTGGGGGTGGACGGTGAGGGCGAGGTCGGTGAGGGTGGCCCCCATCTCCAGGGCCAAGGCGGCCTCGGCGATGAGCTCCCCCGCCTGGGGCCCCACGATGAAGACCCCGAGGAGGAGGTCCGTCTCCTCGTCCCCCACCACCTTGACCATCCCCTCGGCCCCGCCCAGGGTGAGGGCGCGCCCCGATGCGGCCAGGGGAAACTTCCCCACCTTTACCCTGTAGCCCGCCCGCCTCGCCTCCTCCTCGGTGAGGCCCACCCCGGCCCACTCGGGGGAGGTGTAGACCACGCTCGGGACCTGGTAGTCAAAGGCGCTGTCCTTGCCGGCGGCGTTCTCGGCGGCGATGAGCCCCTCCCGCATGGCCTTGTGGGCGAGGAGCGGAGGGCGGGCCGCGTCGCCGATGGCGTAGACCCCGGGGACGGAGGTCTCCATTCGGGCGTTTACCCGGATGAAGCCCCGCGCGTCCACCTCCACCCCGGCCCTTTCCAGGCCCAGGCCCTCCGTGCGGGGCTTCCGGCCCACGGCCACCAGGATCTTGTCCACCACCACCTCCTCGCCCCCGCCCCCCTCGGCGGCCTCGAGGCGCACGTGGAGGCCGTCCCCCTTCTTCTCGTAGCCCACGGCCTTGGTCTTGGTGCGGACCCTTATCCCCTCCTTTTCCAGGGCGCGCCTTAGGAGGGCGGCGGTCTCGGGGTCGCCCTGGGGGAGGATCTCCGGCATGTACTCAATGAGGGTGACCTCCGCCCCCAGGCGGCGGTAGATCTGGCCGAACTCCAGCCCCACCGCTCCCCCGCCGATGACGAGAAGCCTCTTGGGGATCCCTTCCTCCACCTTCAGGGCTCGGGTGGAGTCCCAAATGTCCTCCCCGAAGGGGAAGCCCTTAAGCTCCAGGGGCTCGCTCCCCGTGGCGAGGATCAGGCTTTTCGCCCCGTAACGCTCGCCCCCCACCTCCACCTCCTTGGGGCCCACCAAGCGGGCGAAGCCCCGGAGGAGCTCCACCCCGTTCCCCTTGAGGAGGGTGCCCACGCCCCCGGTGAGCTTGTTCACCACCTGGTCCCGCCAGCCGCCGAGCCTCTTCAGGTCCAGCTCCGGCTTGGCCTTCAGGCCAAACCCCTCGGCCACCTTCAGGTGGTGGAGGGTCTCGGCGGCGTGGAGGAGGGCCTTGGTGGGGATGCAGCCCACGTTGAGGCAGACACCCCCCACCTCGGCGGCCTCCACCGCCAGCACCTTGAGGCCGAGCTGGGCCGCCCGGATGGCGGCGTGGTAGCCGCCCGGGCCCGTGCCGATCACGATGAGGTCGTAGGTCTTCATGGGCGTCATCCTACATTTCCAGAAGGAGGAGGTCGGGGTTTTCCAGGAGCCTGATGACCTCCCGGGTGAACATGGCCGCCTCGGCCCCGTCCACGAGGCGGTGGTCAAAGGAGAGGGAGAGGAACATGATGTCCCGCGGTCTTATGGAGCCGTCTGGCATGACCCAGGGGC
This sequence comes from Thermus thermophilus, assembly GCF_019974155.1. Classification (NCBI taxonomy): domain Bacteria; kingdom Thermotogati; phylum Deinococcota; class Deinococci; order Thermales; family Thermaceae; genus Thermus; species Thermus thermophilus. Next base: position 81,953 of record NZ_AP025158.1, on the reverse strand, counting down.
GCTTCCTTATGGAGTGCACGCCGAGGATGGCCGCGTCCGGCAGGTGGATGATGGGGAAGCTCAAGGTGGCCCCCACGGAGCCGATGTTGGTGATGGTGAAGCTGGACCCCGTGACCTCCTCCGGGGAAAGGCGCCCCTCCCGGGCCTTCTGGGAGAGCTCGGCGATCTCCCGGGCGAGCTCCAAGACGCTCTTCCGGTCCGCGTCCCGCACCACGGGGACGATGAGGCCCCGCTCGGTGGCCACGGCGAGGCCGATGTGGTAGTAGCGCTTGTAGACGATCTCCTGCCGTTCCTCGTCCAGGCTGGTGTTCAGCATAGGGAACTTCTTCAGGGCCCGCACCACCGCCTTGACGATGAAGGGGAGGTAGGTGAGCCTGACCCCTTGGGCCTCGGCCTCGGGCTTGAGGCGTTCGCGAAGGGCCACGAGCTCCGTGAGGTCCGCCTCGTCCACGTTGAGGGTGCGCACCGTGTAGAGGTGGCTCTGCCAGAGCCCCTGGGCGATGGTGCGGCGGATCCCCCTTAAAGGCACCCGCTCCTCCAGGTGCTCGTACCCCTTGGGCGGGGCGTACTTGGGCGGGGGCGGGAAGCCGGAAGGGGGCGCCTGGGGCGCCTCTGGGGAAGGCGCTTGCGCCGGGGACGGGGCCTTTTTCCGCTCGGCGTAGGCCCGCACGTCCTCCACCCGGACCCTGCCCAGAGGCCCCGAGCCCGGCACCTCCTCAATGGGGATCCCGAGCTCCCGGGCCAGCTTCCGGGCGGCGGGGACGGCGAGGACCCGCCCCGGCCTCGCTCCCTCCTGGGGCTTTTCGGAGAGGAAGGGGTTTTTCACCGCCACCTGGGTGGGGTCCGGCTTGAAGAGGGAGAGGTCCTCCTTCTCCTCCTTCGCGGGCAGGCCCGGCTCCACGATGGAGCGCTCTTCCACCGCCTGCACCGGGGGGGCTTCCGCCGCCTCGCCGGGCTCGGCGATGAGGGCGATGGGGGCGTGCACCTTGACCACCTCCCCCTCCTTGGCCAGCTTCTTCAGGAGCACCCCCTCGTAAGGGGAGGGGAGCTCCACCGTGACCTTGTCGGTCATGACCTCCACGAAGGGCTGGTCCTTCTTGAGGTAGTCCCCTTCCTCCACCAGCCACTTCAGGATCTCGCCTTCCACCACGCTTTCGGCGAGTTCGGGCATGAGGATTTCCTTGGGCATGGTCCTCCCTTCACAGATCCAGGAGTGGTTGCAGTTCCTTACGGTCTATCCCACGGGCTTCCGCCACCGCCTTTAGGATTCCGGCCAAGGTTCCCACCTTTAGCGGGCGATGAAGGGGGATGGTGATGGCATGAGGACCGCTAGGGCCTTCCCAGGTCATGCGCACGTGGCTTCCCGTTTGCCGCTCCACACGATGGCCCAGGCGGGCTAACCTCTTGACAAGTTCCTCCCCGGTGAGGTCGCGGGGAAGCCTCACGGGGTAAGGACCTCCTCGCGGACGAAGTGCAGGCGAATGACGGGAGGCGCCTCTTTGCCGAAGTGGCACCGGACCGCATCCCGGACCATCTCCTTAAGTTCCTCCCAAGTTTCTCCCTCCGTGAAGATGGCTTCCCCTAGGGCGCGGGCCACAAACCCCCCCTCTTCCGCTTCCTCCACTAGGAAGATGATTTCCCTCATATCAGTAGTCTAGCGCCCGCTTGGCGGCGTTCAGGATGCGGGTGACGGTGGGCAGGTAGAGCTTGTCCTGGGCGTAGGGGTAGGGGGTGTCAAACCCTGTGACCCGGATGGGCGGGGCGAGGAGCATGTCCAGGAGGTCCTCGGCGATGGTGGCCGCCACCTCGCTCACGAAGCTCGCGTGCCTAGGGGCGTCGGAGACCAGGATGACCCTACCCGTCTTGGCCACGGAGTTCATCACCGCCTCGTAGTCCCAGGGCATGAGGGTGCGGAGGTCCAACACCTCGGCGGAAACCCCCGCCTTTTCCAGCTCTTCCGCCGCCTGCAAGACCTCGGGCATCACGGTGCCGTAGCCGATGAGGGTGAGGTCCTTCCCCTCGCGCCTCAGGGCCGCTTTGCCGATGGGGAGGGTGTAGTCCTCCTCGGGCACCTCCTCCTTCACCGAGCGGTAGAGCCTCTTGGGCTCCAGGAAGACCACGGGGTCCTCGTCGCGGATGGCGGCCTTGAGGAGGCCCTTGGCGTCATAGGGGGTGGAGACGGCCACCACCTTGAGCCCGGCGGTGTGGACGAAGTGGGCCTCGGGGCTTTGGGAGTGGTGGTGCCCGCCCCTCACCCCGCCCCCGGAGGGCATCCGCACCACCAAGGGCGCGGTGAACTGGCCCCCCGAGCGGTAGCGGAGCTTGGCCACTTGGCTTACGAGCTGGTCAAAGCCCGGGAAGATGTAGTCGGCGAACTGGATCTCGGCCACGGGCCTCAGGCCGTGGGCCGCCATGCCCAAAGCGGCCCCCACGATGGCCGCCTCGGAGAGGGGGGTGTCCATGACCCGGTCGGGGCCGTACTTCTGGAGAAGCCCCTCGGTCACGAGGAAGACCCCGCCCCTTTTCCCCACGTCCTCCCCCAGGACCACCACCCGGGGGTCCTTGGCCATCTCCTCGTCCAGGGCCCGGTTCAGGGCCTGCACCATGGTCATGAGGGCCATACCCACCCCCTAGAGTTCCTCCTTGAGAAGGGCTTCCTGGCGCAGGAGGTGCCAGGGCTTCTCGGCGAAGACGTCCGCAAACATCCACTCGGGGGGCACGGGGCCCGCTTCTTCCGCCTCCTCGAGGCCCCGTTCCAGCTCGGCCCGGATCTCCTCCCGCACGTCCTCCTCCCACTCCTCGTTCCAGAGGCCCCTGGCCTCGAGGAAGCGCCGGAAGCGGGGGATGGGGTCCTTCTTCCGCCAGAAGGCCACCTCCTCCTTGGGCCGATAGCGGCTGTCGTCGTCGGCGGAGGAGTGGGGCCCGTAGCGGTAGACCCTGAGCTCCACGAGGCTTGGGCCCTCCCCCCTTCTCGCCCGCTCCACCGCCTCCTTGACCACGTAGTAGCTCGCCAGCACGTCCATCCCGTCCACCAGGTAGCCGGGGATGCCGAAGGCGTGGGCCTTCTCGGCGATGGTGGGGCTGTGGGTCTGGTGGCGGTAGTCCACGCTGATGGCGTAGAAGTTGTTCTCGGCGATGAAGACCGCCGGGGCCCCCTGCACGGCGGCGAAGTTGATCCCGGCGTACCAGTCCCCTTCGCTCGTGGCCCCGTCCCCGAAGGTGCAGACCGCCACCTGGCCCGTGCGGAGGAGCTTCATGCTGATGGCGGCCCCCACGGCGGGGGGGACGTGGGAGGCGATGGGGCTCGCCACGGTGAAGTAGTGGAGGGCCTTGGAGCCCGGGTGCTCGGGCATCTGGCGGCCCTTGTTGGGGTCGGCCTTGGTGGCGAGCATCTGGCCGAAGAGCTCCTTGAGGGGGATCCCTAGGGCCAGGGCCAGGCCGTGGTCGCGGTAGTAGGGGAAGACCCAGTCAAAACCCGGCCGGATGGCGTGGGCGATGGCCACCTGGGCGGCCTCGTGCCCCGCGGCCGGGGCGATGAAGCTGGTCTTGCCCGTGCGGATGAGGATGGTGTAGCGCTCGTCCAGCATCCGGGCCGCCAGCATGTCCCGGTAGAGCCTCCGTAGCTTCTCCCCCTCGAGGTCCAAGGGGAAGTCCCCAAGCCACTCCCCTTCCTCCCCGATGAGCCTTATGGGCTCCTCGGTGAAGGGTTGGAACCGATGGGTCTCCTTGACCATGACACCCTCCTTCTTGGCGCTTGTGGCGCCGGGAAGCCCGCCCTGGGTAAGGGCTTCGGGCCTCCTTTTCGGGGGTGGGGCTGGATCCCACTTTCCCTTCCCCCTGAGTATACCGGGTTAGGATCAGGGGGTGCGGCTTCGGGTGGTGGCCGTGGGACGGCCCCGGCTGGCCTACGCCCGGCTCGGGGTGGAGGAGTACGCGAGGCGCATGCGGAGGTACGCCCCTTTGGACCTGGTCTTCGTTCGGAGAGGGGAGGAGCTCCTCCCCAAGGCGGAGGGCCACCGGAAGGTGGTCCTGGACGAGCGGGGGAGGCTCTTGACCACCGAGGAGCTCTACCGGAGGCTCCTTGCCTGGGAGGGGGAGCGGGTGGCCTTCCTCGTGGGCGGGGCCGAGGGGCACCCGGAGGCGGTGCGGCGGGAGGCGGACCTCCTCCTTGCCCTCTCCCCCCTCACCTTGCAGCACGAGCTCGCCCTCCTCGTCCTCATGGAGCAGCTCTACCGCGTCCTCACCTTGCGGGCGGGGCACCCCTACCACCGGCCATGACCTACGAGGCCTTCGTAAAGCTGGTGGAGAGGCTTTGGGAGGAGGTCCCCGAGGAGTTCAAGCGGGGGCTTCAGGGGGTGCACGTCCTACCTCAGGCCAAGCCGGAGCCAGGGCTTGAGGGGGTGTGGCGCCTGGGGGAGTACCTGGACCCGGGGCCGCCTTCGGCCTTCGGGGGGTTTGAGGGCTTGGGGCGGCACATCGCCCTCTACTACGGCTCTTTTTTGGAGGTGGCGGGGGAGGGGTTTGACTGGGAGGCCGAGGTGTGGGAAACCCTCCTCCACGAGCTTAAGCACCACCTGGAGTCCCTGGCGGGGCGGGACGACCTCGTCCGGGAAGACCTCAGGCGCCTGGACGCCTTTCGCCGGGGCGGGCCTTCTGGGGAAGGGTAGGGGCCTCCTCGGCGAGGGGCCTGCGCTCGGCGAAGCCCCCGGAGAGGGGGTGGTAGTGGGCCACCTCGGGCTCCCCCTCCTGCCAGCAGAGGAAGACCACCTCGCCCCCAAGGCGGGCGGGGAAGTCCACCAGGCCCCGGTCCAGGTCCTTGAGGAAGACGCCCAGGGAGGCCAGGTAGCGGGCGTCGGCCTCGAGGGAGCCCAGGAGGAAGCGGACCTCCTCCTCCAGGGCCCGCCGCTCAAGCCCCCGGGCCTCGGGAAGGCGGGCCTGGGCCTCCTTGAGCTCCGCCCGGGCCTGGCGCATCTGGGAGAGGACCCTCTGGATCTCGGGCAGGAGGGCGTCCGCTTCTTCCTTGGTGAAGATGCGGGCGAACATACCTGCCCCTATCCTAGCACATCTGCTTGGGAAAATCTAAGCCTACCTCACTCATACCCCTGGGGCTGGGGCCCCCGTGCCGGCGCAAGCCCGCATGGGGTGGGTTAAAGGAGGGGCAAAAGCTCCACCTCCCCCGCCCCCACCCGCACCCCGTCCACGAGGAGGCTCCCGTCGGGGAGGACGTCCTCGGCCAGGCCCTCCACCACCCCTTTGCCCGTGCGCACCCGCACCCTTCGCCCCAGGGTGTAGGAGGCCTGGCGGTAGCGGTCCAGAAGGGCTTCCGGGGTTTCCAGGAGGGGAAGGAGGGCCTCCAGCCTCAGGAGGAAGCCTTCCAGGACCTCCCGCCGGGAGAGGGGGGCGAACTCCTGGAGGAAGGCCGCCCCCTCCGGCGCCCAGGCCACGTTCACCCCCACGCCCAGGAGGGCGTAGGCCACCTCCTCCCCCTCGGCCTTGGCCTCCAGGAGCACCCCGGCGAGCTTGCGCCCGTCTTGGGCCAGGAGGTCGTTAGGCCACTTGAGACCCCCCACCCCCACCCCTTCCCACAGGGCGAGGCCCGCGAGGAGGGGCAAAAGCCCGAGGGCGGGGAGGGGGAGGCTTGGCCTTAGGAGGAGGGAGAAGGTGAGGCTTCCCCCAGGGCGGCTTTCCCAGGGGCGGCCCCGCCTGCCCCGGCCCCGTTCCTGGACCTCGGCGAGGACCAGGGCCCCCTCGGGGGCGCCCTCCTCCGCCCAGGCCCTTAGGACGTCCTGGGTGCTCCCCACCCGGCCCAGGTAGCGGTAGGGCCTCCCCAGGCGGCCTTGGGGGCGGAAGAGGTGGGGGAGGGGGGTCCCGGGGAGGATGCGGTAGCCCCGGCGGGAGACCTCCACGGGGTAGCCTTCCACCCGGAGCCGCCCGGCCTCCTTGGAGACGGCGGCCCGGCTCACCCCCAAGGCTCGGGCCAGGGCCTCGCCGCTTTGCCAGGACTCCGTGAGGAGGTCCAAAAGCCCGGGCATCCCTCAGGCCAGCTCCACCTGGGAGAGGTCCCCGAGGATGAGGCGGTGGGCCCGGGGGAGGCCGTTTCGGCTCTTCACCTCGGCTTGGACGCCGAGGATGCACTCCTGGAGGCGGAGGCGGACCTCCTCCACCACGGCCTCCTCCTCTAGGAGGGAGTACTCCACCTCCGACCGCACCACCCGGGCCCGGGGCCCCACGGAGGTGAAGGGGCCCACGAAGGCCTCCTCCACCACGGCGCCCGCGCCGATGTGGGCGGGGCCGATCACGGTGCTCCGCACCACCTTCGCCCCCTTCTCCACCACCACCCGGCCCGTGAGCTGGCTCTCCACCACGTCCCCCTCCACCTTGGGGGTGAGCTCCTCGAGGAGGAGCCGGTTCGCGTCCAGGAGGTCCCGGTGGCGGCCCGTGTCCTTCCACCAGCCCTCCACCTCCACGCCCACCACCGTTTTGCCCCGGTCAATGAGGCCCTGGAGGGCGTCGGTGATCTCGTACTCCCCCCGGGCGGAGGGCTTGAGGCCCCGGACGACCTCCAAAACCTCGGGGGAGAAGACGTAGACCCCGGCCACCGCCAGGTCCGAGGGGGGATCCTTGGGCTTTTCCAAAAGCCGCACCACCCGGTGGCCCTCCAGGACGGCCACGCCGAACTGCCTTGGGTCTTCCACCCGTACCAGGGCGATGACGGCGCTCACGCCGGGCTTGAAGGCCCCCAGGAAGCGCCGGATGCCCTTTTGGAAGAGGTTGTCCCCCAGGTAGAGGACGAAGGGGCTTTCCCCCAGGAAGTCCCGGGCCACGTCCACCGCGTGGGCCAGCCCCTGGGGTTCCTCCTGAAGGACATAGCGGACGGGGTAGCCCTCGAGGGCCACCTTCAGGTCCCGCTCGGTCTCCGGGGAGACCACGACCCCGATCTCCCGGACCCCGGCCTCCAGGAGGTTCTCCACGGCGTAGTGGATGATGGGCCGCCCCGCCACCCGGATGGCGGGCTTGGGGCGGGTGTGGGTCAGGGGACGAAGCCTCGTGCCCCTTCCCGCGGCCAGGATGAGCCCTTTCATGCCCTAAAGCATACCCCGTAGAATAAGGTAAGGATGTCCAGCGCCCTCTTGAGGGTGGCCTACGCCTACGACAGGCTGAGGGCCCACCCGCCCGAGGTGGCGGGCCAGATCGCCACGGCCATGGCCTCCGCGGTGCACCCGAAGGGGGAGGAGCCCGTGTTCCTGGAGCTCGGGGTGGGCACGGGGCGCATCGCCCTTCCCCTCATCGCCCGGGGGTACCGGTACATCGCCCTGGATGCCGATGCCGCCATGCTGGAGGTCTTCCGCCAGAAGATCGCGGGGGTGGACCGCAAGGTCCAGGTCGTCCAGGCGGACGCCCGGGCCATCCCCCTCCCGGACGAGAGCGTCCACGGGGTCATCGTCGTCCACCTCTGGCACCTCGTCCCCGACTGGCCCAAGGTCCTGGCCGAGGCCATCCGGGTCCTGAAGCCCGGGGGCGCCCTTCTGGAGGGGTGGGACCAGGCGGAGGAAAGCCCGGAGTGGACCCTCCAGGAGCGCTGGCGCGCCTTCGCCGCCGAGGAGGGCTTTCCCGTGGAGCGGGGGCTTCACGCCAAGCGGCTTAAGGAGGTGGAGGAGGCCCTGCGGCGCTTGGGCCTCAAGCCCAGGACGCGGGAGGTGGCCCGCTGGCGGGAGGAAAGGACGCCGCGGGAGGCCCTCGAGGCCCTCTCGGAGCGGCTCTACTCCTTCACCCAAGGCCTCCCCGAGCCCGTCCACGCCCGGGTGATGGAGCGGCTTTGGGCCTGGGCCGAGGCGGAGCTCGGCGACCTGGACCGGCCCTTCCCCGTGGAGAAGAGGTTCCTCCTGCGCGTCTCCCGTCTGGGGTAGACCCTTAGACCCAGCTCACCGCTCCGAAGGTGTCCTCCCGCCTGGGGCTCGTGGAGAAGAGGACCACGGGGACCCCGGTGTGCTCCTCCACGAGCTCCAGGTAGCGGAGGAGGTTTGCGGGGAGGTCCTCCCGGCGCCTCACGTGGGAGAGGTCGCCCCAGCCCGGAAGCTCCAGGTAGCGCACCGCCTCCGGGCTCGCCTCCCCCGGGCGGGCCCCGTCCAGGTACTCCACGGCCACCTTGACCTTCTCCAGCCCGGAGAGCACGTCCAGCTTGGTGAGGACGAGGCCGTCAAAGCCGTTCACCTCGCAGGCGTACCGGAGGGCCACCAGGTCCAGCCAGCCCACCCTCCTGGGCCTTCCCGTGGTGGTGCCGTACTCGCCGCCCTTTTCTCGGAGGTGGTGGGCGAGCTCCCCCTGGAGCTCCGTGGGGAAGGGGCCTTCTCCTACCCTCGTGGTGTAGGCCTTGGCCACCCCGTAGACCTTGGTGATGGCCTTGTGGGAGAGGCCCGTCCCCACCAGGATCCCCCCCACCGTGGGGTGGGAGCTCGTGACGTAGGGGTAGGTGCCGTAGTTCAGGTCCAGCAGGGTGGCCTGGGCTCCTTCAAAGAGGAGGCGCTTCCCCTTGCGCCAGGCCTCCCGGAGGAGGCTCCCCGTGTCGGCGATGTAGGGGCTCAGGATCTCCCGCATGCGGTGGAGGTCGGCGAGGGCCTTTTCCTCCGTGTCCCAGCCCGCCTCCCGGGTGGAGTTGGGCTTCTCGGCGAGGAGGCGGCGCACCCTCTCCCTCAAGGTGGCCTCGTCCAAAAGGTCCCCGGCCCGGATCCCCACCCTTCTCGCCCGGTCGGAGTAGGCGGGGCCGATGCCGCGCCCCGTGGTGCCCACGAAGTTGTGGCGGCTTTCCACGTGCTTGTGGTGGGGGAGGACGAGGTGGGCCCTTTCCGAGACCAGGATCTTGGGGTCAAACCCCTCCTTCCGCAGGCCTTCCACCTCCTCCTGGAAGCGGAAGGGGTCAATGACCATCCCGTCGGCCAGGACGTTCACCGCGTGGGGGTGGATGACCCCCGAGGGCAGGAGGTTGAGCTTGAAGACCTTGCCCTCGGCCACCACGGTGTGGCCGGCGTTGGCCCCGCCTTGGTAGCGGATCACGTAGTCGGCTTCCCGGGCCAGGACGTCCACCACCTTGCCCTTGCCCTCGTCGCCCCACTGCGCCCCGATGATGGCGATCCCCGGCATCCCCCTAAAGCTTACGCCCCCTCCTCCAGAAGGGCCAACTCCTCCGGGGTGAGGACGATCCTTAAGGCCTCGGCGTTGGCGCGGGCCTGGGCCTCGTTCTTGGCTCCCGGGATGGGGAGGGCGCCCTTTTCCACGAGGTAGCGGAGGGCGATGGCCGAAGGGCTCACCCCCTTGGCCTCCGCCAGGCGGAGGAGGCGGGGGAGAAGCCCCTTGAGCCTTCCCAGAAAGGGCCGGTACTTGCGCCCCCGGTAGTCCCTCGGGGGGTTTTCCGGGCTCAGCTTCCCCGTGAGCCAGCCCATGGCCAGGGGGCTGTAGGCCATGAGGGCGATGCCCTCCCGGCGCAGGTGGGGAAGGTGGGGCTCCCAGGCCCTTTGCAGGAGGTTGTACTCCACCTGGAGGGCGAGAAGGGGCACCCCGTGGGCCTCGAGGACCCCCTTCACCTCCTCCAGCTGGGCCAAGGAGACGTTGCACACCCCCACCCCCCGGGCCAGGCCCCTCTCGTAGGCCTCCGCCAGGGCCTCGGCCCAGACCCTTAAGGGCACGGGGGGCCAGGGCCAGTGGAGGAGGTAGAGGTCCACGGCCTCCACCCCAAGCCGCAGAAGGCTTCCCCGGAGGGCCCTTAGCAGGTCCTTCCGGGAGAGGCGCCAGGGGTAGGGGAAGAACTTGGTGACGAGGTAGGGCCTCTCCCCGCCCTCCGCCATGAAGCGGCCAAGGAGCCTCTCCGAGAGGCCGAAGCCGTAGAACTCCGCGGTGTCAAAGAGGCGGAGGCCCGCCTCGAGGCTCGCCCGGTAAGCCTCAAAGAGCTCCCTTTCCCCGTAGCCCCGGCCGTAGCCCCAGAAAAGCCGGTCCCCCCAGGCCCAGGTGCCCACGCCCATGGCGTGTCCAAAAAGAGGGTTCATGTCAGGCGGAAGGGGTTGAAGTCCGTGTCCCGGTCGTAGACGTCCAGGCCCTCGGCCCGCTTCAGGAAGCCCACCACGGCGTAGGTGACGGGGAGCATGAGGGCTTCCACCCCGAGCTTGAAGGCGTAGTTGGAGAGGAAGACGGCGAGGAGGACCTCGTTCGGGAAGACCCCATAGAAGGCCACGAGGAGGAAGACCCCGGTGTCCAGCCCCTGGCCTACCAGGGTGGAGGCGAGGGCCCGAAGCCAGAAGAAGCGCCCCTCCGTCCGCACCTTCAGCTTGGCGAGGACGTAGGCGTTGGCGAACTCCCCGAGGAAGTAGGCCGTGAGGCTTCCCAAGACGATCCTCGGGGTGAGGCCGAGGAGGAGGCCGAAGGCCTCGCCGAGGCGTTGGCTCTCCCCGTCGGGCGGGGCGGGGAGGGCGGCCACCGCTTGGAAGGTGAGGGTGGCGAGGAGGAGGGCGAGGAAGCCGATCCAGATGACCCTACGGCTTTTCCGGTAGCCGTAGACCTCGGTGAGGACGTCCCCGAAGATGTAGGCCAGGGGGAAGAGGAGGGTGCCCCCGTCAAAGGTGAAGGGCCCCAGGACCACGAGCTTGGTGGAGGCCACGTTGGAGACGAGGAGGACCGTGGCGAAGAGGGCGGTGAGGAGGTCCAGGTACCTCATTCCTGGTCAACTATAGCGCACTCCGGCCCTCCACCAGGAGGAGGACCTAAGCTTCCCCTCCACCCCTCCTACGATCCCCCGAAGAGGATGTGGGCTTGAAGCGAGAGAGGTCCCTCGGCACCTCGCGCCCAAGGAGGGGAAGGAAGAGGCCTGCCCTCAAGACCCTCCAGGGATTGGCGCCAAAGGAGTTCCTTCCCTCGGTTGACCCCTCTTGGCTCCCCGGTGAGCCCTGAAGGCTTGAAAGCAAGGAGAGGTGGCGCTTCGCCCTCCCGATCTCCCGGGAAAGCCTGCGCCTCAGGTAGGGGTTGCGCTCCTGCGCTCTTTTGGCCCGGAGTTCCTGCACCCTGGAGGCGTAGAAGCCCTGGACGTGGCCCCTGAAGCGTTCGTCCCGGAGAAGCCTCTCGTACCCTCTGGGAAGCTTCTCCCTGAACCCCAAGGCCCTCCTCCCGATCACGTAGGCGGCGGCCACGTCCTTGGAGAGGGAAAGCTGCGGGGCGTACTTGAGCATCCCGATGGTGGAGGTGTCCCGCGGGTTCACCTCCACCACCTGGACCCCTCTCTTCCGGGCCAAGGAGTGGACCTTCCGGAGAAGGGAGGCGTAGGCGAAGCGGTGTTGCTTCCCGCGGAAAGCCCTCCCCGAGCCGTCACCCCTCCTGGACTTCCTCAGGTACTTCAGGGATGTGGACCCCCTAGACTAGACGCCAACTTTGATGTAGGATGACCCCATCCGGGAGGTTAGTGAAGAAGCCCAAAGCGGTACCCCCACAGGTTAAGTTTCAAGCAGCTCTGGAGGCCATCAAGGGGGAGAAGAGCCTGGTGGAACTCGCCCGCATCTACAATGTCCACCCCAACACCATCGTGAAGTGGAAGGCGGAGCTCATGGAGAAGGGGGCCACCATCTTCTCCAACGAGACCCAAGGTCAGCCCGTCAGGGCTAGCTTGTGAAGGAGCTGGAGAAGAAGATCCGCGACCTGGAACAGCTCATCGGCAAAAAGGAAGTGGAGATCGCCCTCCTAAAAAAGCCGAACCTACGCTTCGCGTGACCCTAGGGCAGGGGAGGTAAAGCGGATGACCCTGGGCGAGCGCATCGACCTGGCCCGCGAGGCGCTGGCCCAGGGTCTGGCTCCCCTGCCCATCGTCCTCAGCGCTCTGGAGATCCCTCGGGCCACCTGGTACTACTACCGGAAGCAGAAGGTGGGTCAGGCGAAGCCTAGCTTGGGGCGGACAGGAAGAGGGAGGAGGAGGAGCGCCGCCTCAAGAGGGCCATCGAAGAGGTCTTGCTGGAGCACCCCGAGTACGGCTACCGCCGGGTCACCAAGGAGCTCCACAGAAAGGGCATTCTGGTCAACCACAAACGGGTCCACCGCCTACTGCAGGACTTCCACCTCTCCCTGAAGCGCACCGTTCGGAGGCCCAAGCCCAACCCCCTGCTGCAGATCGTCCTCCTGGCCGGGGACAGAGCAGACTTGAGGGCCTCCCTTCTCAGGCAGAGGGAACCGGAGCCCTTTGAGCTCTTGTACACCGACTTCACCCTCCTGCCCTACCGGGGAGGGAAGGCCTGGTTCGTGCCCATCCTGGACCACAGAACCCGGATGGTGGTGGCCTGGGGTTTAGGGCCTTCTCCCTCGGCGGAGCTGGCCCTGGAGGCGTGGGAGGAGGCCAAGGCCTTTCTCCAGGCCGGTCGTGTCAAGAGTTATGTGTAAGAGTCTGTGTACGGGGGGCATACCGCTCCTGAAGCATCTTCTCCAGCACCTCCTTCACCTCCGAGAACCCCTTTAGTTTCCGTTCTGCCCACCTCCCTTCCTGCCTCTCTGACTCCAGGTAAAGGAGCTTGTACACCGCCTCTTCCTTAGGAAACTTGTGGTCCCGCACCTTCGTCCCCCGCCGTAGCTCCCGGATAAACCGCTCCATCAGGTTGGTGCTCCGCAGGTACGGCCAAAGCACCTTGGGGTACCCGTAGAACCGCAGGAAGGCCCCCGAATCCTGTACCCAAAGCCCCACCACCCCCGGGTACCGCGAACCCCAGGCGGCCTTCACCTCCTCCAAGGCCCTAAGGGCTTCATCCCTGCTCTCCGCCCCGTACACCCGCCTCAGGTCCTCCGCCAGCAGGCCCCGGTCCCGCGCCCGCACCTGGGACAGGCTCCACCGCACCCCGTGCACCACGCACCGCTGCCACTCCGCCTGAGGGTAGACCCTGCGGATCGCTTCAGGAAGCCCGGGCAGCCCGTCGGTGATGAAGAGCAATACCCGCCGCAGGCCCCGCTGCCAAAGCTCCCCCAGGACCCCCTCCCATCCCAGGGCGCTCTCCGTGGGCAACAGCCAGAACCCCAGGACCCGCCTCTCCCCATCAGGGGCGATGCCCAGGGCCACATACACCGTTTCCCGCACAATCCCTTCCCCTTCCCTGAAGACCTTTAAGGAAAGCCCGTCCAGGTAGACGAAGGCCATCTCCTCGGGCAAAGGCCGGGTGCGGAAGGCTCCTGCCGCCTCCAGGACTTGGTCGGTCAGAGCGCTTAGGGTCTCGTGGGAGTAGCGGTGGCCTAAGAGCAGGCTCAATATCTCGGCCGCCTTGCGCTGACTGACCCCGGCGGCGTACAAGGCCACAGCTACTTCCCCCACGTCCACCAGGCGGCGGGCGTAGGGCTTAAGGAAAGCCGGGTAATACCGAGATTCCCGATCCCTAGGGACCTTCAGGTCCACCTGGCCGAAGGTGGTCTCCAGCTTGCGGGGGTAGTAGCCGTTCCTGCGCCCCCCGTGCACCTGCAAGAAGGCTGTCCGGTCCAGCTCCAGAACCGTCTGCAGAACCTCGGCTACTGTCTCCCGCACCGCTTCCCTCAGCAAGATCCGCAAGGTATCCTGGTCCACGGGGCACCTCCTCGTGCTAAGGTGTGCCCCCCTATTAAACACGGGCCCTTACACATAAATCCTTACACGACCTCCAGGCCCAGGTGGGGAGGCTCCCCAGGGCCCTGGTGCACCATGACCAGGGGGGACCTTTCCTGAGCCACGACTGGGTGGGGACGCTTCTTCTCAGGGACGGGCAGCGGCTTTCCTACAGCCTGATGGGGGCTAAGGGAAACCCTGTGGTGGAGAGCTTTTTTGCCCGGTTCAAGGGGGAGGGAGGAGACCAGTTTTTGGAGGCCAGAAGCCTTGGGGAGCTAAAGGAGGTGGTGAAGGAGCGCCTACGCTACTACCACGAGAGCCGGTTGCACTCGGGGCTCGGTTATCGGACACCGAGGGAGGCGATGGAGGAGGCGTTGGGGCAAAGCACACAGGACATCACATGGGAGGCAGGGTGAAAGTGTCTAAGTTTAGGGGGCTGGATCACGAGACCTCCTCAGGGAGGCGCAAGGTCTGGTGCCCATGCCCATCCGCAAGCTGAGGAGCGGGTGCTACGCGCCTCACCTGCAATACCTGGCTATCCTGGGTAGGAGGGTGGTGGAGACGGTGGGCAGCATGCTCCACCATCTCTTCCCCGCCGCATCCATGCCGTTACCCCGGAGGGCTTCGCCCTGAAGGTCTTCCTCTTCGTCCTGGCCTACGACATCAGGCTCATCGCACAGAAAATCGGTTGGGTGGTAAATCGATTCAGTATCTCCCCCTTTTCGGATATTCACCTGCGTACTCACCTCACGCCACCGCCCGCAACACCCGGGTGATGGGCAGACCCGCCTGCCCAAGAAGCTGGGCCACCACGCTCCAGGCCATCACCCAAGCTTCCACTTGCAGGGCCACCGCCTTCAGCCCCCGTACCCTCCCCACCGCCTTCCAGAGGAGGGCCAGCATGTCCAGATGCCCCGGGCTCACCTCCCCAGGCCCCTCCACCCATCGGACCAGGTGGAAGAGAAAGAGGCTGAGGTCGGAGAAGGTCCTGGGCCTGCCGGGTTTTCTCTCCCCTTCTGGCAAGCGGGCTTGGAGCCATGCCTGGAGCAGGGGGACCAGTTCCTCCAGGGGCAGGGGTAGGATGGAAGGGGGCGTCTGGTGTTCTTCCACAGCTCACCAAGCGCCCCCTTTTCCTTTGGCTTGTCAAGGGGGTATGCATTGAATATCCGAAAGGGGGGTTTCTACAATGTACTGGGTGCAATCTCGTCTCGAGCAAACACAGAAGCTCCTTCGACCTCACCGACCCAAACCCTGCTCAGACGGGGCCACCTCCTCCCCCCTGATGGGAAAGCCCAGAGGGGTCGCCTCCAGGCTGCCATCCTCCTTTCGGCGCAGGAACCCAGTAAAGGGAATGGGAAGGGAAAGGCCTAGGAAGACGTTGGGCCGGTCTAAGAACTGGAAATGCAAGTGGGGCTCGGTGGAATGCCCCGAGTTCCCGCACTCCCCCACCACCTCCCCCGCCCGGACCCACTGGCCGGGCTTGACCCGCACGCTCCCCCGCTTGAGGTGGGCGAGGAGGCTATACTCCCTCTCCCCGTGCCGGATGAGGACGTAGTTGCCGATGATGCTCCAAGCAAAGGGGTCCAAAAAGCCTGGCCAAGGGCAGTCCCGGTGCCGGTTTTGCACCCTTACCACCACCCCGTCTGCGGGGGCTAGGAGGGGTGCGCCAAAGGCGTAGTAGTCCTCGGGCCGCCGCCCGTGGGTGCGGTAGGTTTTGCCCTGGCTGTCCTTGATGACGAAATCGTAGGCGTAGCGCTGGCCCAAAATCCCCCAGGAGTGGGAGGTTTCGGGGTCCGGGCCGCCGTTGGCCACCAGCCAAAACCCCTGGAAGGGGAGGCGGTAGACCCCTTGGGGCCGGTAAGTCCTGGGGGTAGGCAGGTTGCGCCAGAAGCGGAGGCGGTTGAGGGTCTCACCAGTTGCCTGAGCGAGGACGGTGAGCCAAACCACGGGGGAAAGGAGGGTAGGCAACTCGATCAGGAAGGTGTAACCCTCTGTCCTGTCCAACACCAGCAGGGCAAGCCATGCTAAGAGAAAAACCGGAGCCGTCCAAAAGGCAAACCAGGACAAAAAGGGAAGGGCAACCTCTTTAAAAGGCCCCAAAAAGGGGTTGTTGGGAGAGGAAGGAAGCTGCGAAAGAAGATGTGATAGGAGAAGGAAAAGGAGAGCAACCGGGGTGTATAGCTCTATCGCCTTTTTCAGGATTTTTACCACCTTATCCTTCTTGGCCGCAAGCATACCGTTCACCTCCTCTTACAGGTCCGCTCGATCGGGTGCTGTGCGCTTACTTTTTCTGAAGATCGCATAACCCTTCCTCACACATCCTTCCGTTAGGAACAATAATTCGGTTATCCGCGAGCCATTGGTAGAACTTTGGTCCCAAACCCAGGACGTTAAGCAAGCCCAGTAAGGGGAAGAGGGGCCATAGGAGAGGAGTATACTTTGTGATTTCCACAAATGCCCGAAATCCTTTAAACACCACATATTTCTCCTGCTTGGTCACAATGATGTGCATCTCTTTATCAACCTGCTCATACTCCAGTCGGTCGTGTCAAGAGTTATGTGTAAGAGTCTGTGTACGGGGGGCATACCGCTCCTGAAGCATCTTCTCCAGCACCTCCTTCACCTCCGAGAACCCCTTTAGTTTCCGTTCTGCCCACCTCCCTTCCTGCCTCTCCGACTCCAGGTAAAGGAGCTTGTACACCGCCTCTTCCTTAGGAAACTTGTGGTCCCGCACCTTCGTCCCCCGCCGTAGCTCCCGGATAAACCGCTCCATCAGGTTGGTGCTCCGCAGGTACGGCCAAAGCACCTTGGGGTACCCGTAGAACCGCAGGAAGGCCCCCGAATCCTGTACCCAAAGCCCCACCACCCCCGGGTACCGCGAACCCCAGGCGGCCTTCACCTCCTCCAAGGCCCCAAGAGCTTCTTCCCGGCTCTCCGCCCCGTACACCCGCCTCAGGTCCTCCGCCAGCAGGCCCCGGTCCCGCGCCCGCACCTGGGACAGGCTCCACCGCACCCCGTGCACCACGCACCGCTGCCACTCCGCCTGAGGGTAGACCCTGCGGATCGCCTCGGGAAGCCCGGGCAGCCCGTCGGTGATGAAGAGCAATACCCGCCGCAGGCCCCGCTGCCAAAGCTCCCCCAGGACCCCCTCCCATCCCAGGGCGCTCTCCGTGGGCAACAGCCAAAACCCCAGGACCCGCCTCTCCCCATCAGGGGCGATGCCCAGGGCCACATACACGCTTTCCCGTACGATCCCTTCTCCTTCCCTGAAGACCTTTAGGGAAAGCCCGTCCAGGTAGACGAAGGCCATCTCCTCGGGCAAAGGCCGGGTGCGGAAGGCTCCTGCCGCCTCCAGGACCTCGTCCGTCAGGGCGCTCAGGGTCTCGTGGGAGTAGCGGTGGCCTAAGAGCAGGCTCAGTATCTCGGCCGCCTTGCGCTGACTGACCCCGGCGGCGTAAAGGGCTACCGCCACTTCCCCCACGTCCACCAGGCGGCGGACGTAGGGCTTAAGGAAAGCCGGGTAATACCGAGATTCCCGATCCCTAGGGACCTTCAGGTCCACCTGGCCGAAGGTGGTCTCCAGCTTGCGGGGGTAGTAGCCGTTCCTGCGCCCCCCGTGCACCTGCAAGAAGGCTGTCCGGTCCAGCTCCAGAACCGTCTGCAGAACCTCGGCTACTGTCTCCCGCACCGCTTCCCTCAGCAAGATCCGCAAGGTATCCTGGTCCACGGGACACCTCCTCGTTCCAAGGTGTGCCCCCCTATTAAACACGGGCCCTTATAAGAAATCCCCCTGATCCATTCCCTCAGCATCCTCCCGGCCACCAGTGAAAGAGGGTATGGCTCCGAATCAGGCCCGGCTGGGTCTGCAGGTAGGCGCACCGGGCCTCCACCCTCGCCCAAAGCTCCTCCTCCGTCTCCACCCGCCCGTTGGCCACCACCGCGTCCACCAGAGGCCACACCCGCTCCACGGGTTGGAGCTCGGGAGAGTAGGGCGGCAGGAAGACCAAACCCACCCCCTCCGGCACCTCCACCCGCCCCGACACGTGCCACCCCGCCCGGTCCAAGACCAAAAGCAAAAGCTTCCCCTCCCCAGCCCCACGCAACCGGGCAAAGCGCCCCAGGACCTCCGAGAAGGCCACAGCGTTCACCGTGGGCAAAAGCCAAAACTCGCTCTCCCCTGTACCCGGACGCACGAAGCCGTACACGTAAAGCCACCGGTACCGCGGCCGCACCCAGGCCAGGGGCGTCTTCCCCCGGGGCGCCCACACCCGCCGGTACACGGGCTTCAGGCCCAACCTGTGTTCGTCAAAAGCCCAAAGCTCCAGGACAAGCCAGGGGAAGAGGCACTTCAGGAGGACAACGGTGAAGAAGAGTTTTTTTTGAAGGCCTCCCCCTCTTCCACGTCCCTCTCCCGGTGCCGGGGACGGGGGCGGAGGGGGGCGAAGCCCAGGCGCTTCATCCAGGTCCAGGCCCGCCTGGGGTCCACGGGACGGCCCAGCCTCTCCGAGAGCCACAGGGCGGCGTTCCTTATGGTCCATATCCCGTCCTGGGGATGGGGCTGGAGGAGGGCCTGGCGGAAGGCTTCCTGAAGCTCCGGGGAGAGCAAGGGGGGCTGGCCTGGGTTTTGGTGCCGGAGGTCGGCCATGGGCTGGCCTTCGTTGTAGCGGTGGAGGGTGTTGCGGACCCAGCGGGTGGAGTAGCCCAGGATCTGGGCCACCTGGGGGATGGAGTGGCCTGTGGCGAGGAGCCAGATGGCGTGCCAGCGGGCGCGTTCCACGGGGTCCTCGCTTTCCCGGTAGAGGGCGTGCAGGTTGTCCGGGTGATGCCGCAGCTTGAGTTCCAGCCGGGGGCGGCGTTGGTGTTTGGTCAGCCGCATGACCCCATACTAAGAGAAAAACCCAGGGGGAGTTCTTATTCCTTCGTGTGCTACTTGATCTGGACCCCCGGGGTGTGAAAAAAGAGGGGGTGCCATGCGGCAAGATCGTGAGCACCCCCTTTACCCTGAGCTCTCATCACTTTGAGGGCTGGGGCTTGACAAGGGAAGAGAAGAGGGGGGTAAGTAAGGTGTGCCGCCCACCACCCCCCTTTCCCAAGTTATCACCCTCTGGGTCCATAAGGTCTTCGCCTCCCTCAGGAAAACCATCCGCTCCAACCTCGCCCTCTTCCTGTCCACCCTCCTCACTACCCCCCTGGACCCCACCCTCTCCGACCTCGCCCGCAGAACCCCCCTCCCCACCCTGGCCCAAAGCCGCCTCAATCGCCTCTGGCGCTTCCTCCATCACCCCACCCTGCAAGACCCCTGGGCCCTCACCGAAGCCCTCCTCCCCCTCCTCGTCCCTCGTTTCCCCAAAGACCGCCCCCTCCCCCTCATCGTGGACTGGACCTTCACAGAGGACGGTAGGCACCAAGCCCTGGTGGCCGCCCTTCCCCTCAAGGGAAGGGCCCTGGTGGTGGCCTTCGCTCTTCACCCCCTCTCCCCTTTCCCCAGTCAAAACCGGGTGGAGGAGGAGTTCCTCCACCGCCTGGGCCGCGCCGTCCAGGACCTGGGATATACCCCCCTCTTCCTCCTGGACCGCGGCTTTGACCGGGTCTCCCTGATGCGAAAGCTCCAGGGGTGGGGCATGGGCTTCCTCATCCGCCTGCGGCAGAACCGGGAGGTGGAACCCCAAGGGGGGAAGCGCCTTCCCCTGAAGGAGGGCTACCAGCGTGTGGTCCACCCCCTGCGGGAGGAGGTCCGCCTTTTCGGACACGGTGGGGAGGGGGTAGAAGTCACCCTCCTGGTGTACCCAGGGGGTCGGGATCCCTGGTATCTGGCCTATTCGGGCCCTTTTGGGGGGGAGCCGCCCTATGGGTGGCGGATGTGGATTGAAGAGGGGTTTAGGGACCTGAAGGGGCAGGGGTTTGGGCTGGACCGCCATCGGCTGCGGACGGGGGCGAGCCTCAGGGGGTGGTTATGGCTTCTGGCCTTGGGGATGGCGCTCTTGGTCCTTCTGGGGGCGCGCTTGCAGGGCAGGGAATGGCTTCCCCGGCTTCTGGCCCATCCCGAGCGGCAAAGCCTCTTCCGTCTGGGCCGGATCGCCCTGGCCCAGGGGCCCCCGCCTTGGAGGGAAGCAGTGGTGGAGGAGCTGGTCAGGTTGCTTCAGGAACTGGGGGGAGGAAAGTGATGAGAGCTCAGCCCTTTACCATCTTGACGCAGAGACCCTTCTCGTGGCTATCTACGTCTGGGTAGATGACGAACTGAAAGCCCTGCAGGCCCAAGGATTCAAGCTCCCCCCAAAGCAAAAGCACCAGAAGGCCACCCTGGCCGAGCTCTTGACCCTCGCCATCTTCGTCCTGTTGCAAGGCCAGGACCTCGCCAAAGGCTACCTGGCCGCCAAGACCACCCTCAAGGCCTACTTCCCCTCCCTCCCCCACCTCTCCCGCTTCTACCGGGTCCTTCAGAAGGCTCAGGGGTTGTTGGCTCACCTGGCCATAAGGCTCTCCGGAGGGCAAGGTCTTCTGCAGGTGGTGGACCTCAAACCCATCCCCCTGGCCCACGGCCACCGGATTCACGGCTTGGACCTTCCTGAGGCCGCTGTGGGGGTGGGCCCCCTGGGGGCTTTCGCGGGCTACGTTCTCATGCCGGTGATGAACGAGCGCG
The DNA here is from genome assembly GCF_019974155.1 of Thermus thermophilus. Classification (NCBI taxonomy): domain Bacteria; kingdom Thermotogati; phylum Deinococcota; class Deinococci; order Thermales; family Thermaceae; genus Thermus; species Thermus thermophilus. The sequence continues at coordinate 61,728 of NZ_AP025158.1, read as the reverse complement.
GCCTCTTTTTTCGTTGGGCTATCCTCCCCGGGAATGCCCGGGAGACCTGGGGGAGGGACCTGCTGGACGGTCTGCCCGCGGTCTTGGGGGACCGGGGCTTTCGCTGGGTCCAGGGGGTCAAGACGCCACCCTATCGGGTCAGGGGAGGAACGGTGGTGGAGACGGGATGGAAAGAGTGGATGGGGAGGGTACGGAACTGGATTGAGACGCGGTTTAGCGTGATGGTGCGGTCTTTGGGGCTTCATCGGATAGAAGCGCGGTCCTACTGGGGGCTGGTGGCCCGGGTGAATCTCATCCTGCTCGTTCACAACCTCATACGTAGCCGGGTGCTTCTCAGGATGGCCGGGGTGGAGCTATGAGGTAGCACACGAAGGTATTACACATAAATCCTTACACGACCCCTGTCCCCCGCTGGCCACCCTATGAGTTTCCGTTTGGACTCGCTCTCCTTCCACGTTGCCAACGCCAAAACCGAGCCCGCCAGAAAGCTTACGCTCAACGCGTTGCTCTTTTTCGAAGGAGAGGGGGTTATCCTGTATGCCCCTAGAGCTGAGTTCGCGGAGCTGCTTGATTAAGGTGAGCCCATTTTTCAGTTGGGAAACGTAGGAGGCAACTCGGTAATCGTCTAGGTAGAGGAAATGCTTAAGGCTGGCCGAAGCGCTTTCTAAGAGACCGGGCGAGCTTTTCATGTTCTGCTTCCATCTGAGAACGCCGGTGCCGCTGTTCTTCCTCTAACTTTTGCACGATGACCTCTAGATCCTCTGGGGTTATGCCTGCTCGTTTGAAGCCTGCTTCCAAGCCCTGAAGGAGGGCGGAAGCGATCTGGCTCATCTCCCGTTGCAAAACTTCCTTGTTGACTATGGCACCCTTTGCCTTCTCCATGACCCCCCTCTTCTTATGCTAGCACTAAGCCAACGTTGTGTTGGCGCCAAGGCAATAGCTCCTGGAGAGGAGATGATCCTTTCAATCACACGCGCCAGAGCCTCCAGCGTGGGTGTCCCTTCGCTTAGAAAGAATACAAATAGCTTATGGCAGTTTTTATGGCAGTTGAAACCGGAAACCCCCGGAGGATGTCGTACTTAAACGCATGTAAGATACGATAAGCAAGGGCTTTTCCGTAGGTACCCGTATAGCCCAGAAGGCGGTTGGTGCGCCTTACAAGCGAGAGGTCGTAGGTTCAAGTCCTACGCCGCCCACCAGGCGGGGCGGGCCTTTTAGGCCCGCCCTTTCCTTCTTTCCCCGCCTCGGGATCCCACCCTTTCTCCCGGCTTGCCCCCATGGAGGGGCCTTATACCCTTTCGCCCTGTTCGCTCGGCCAGGTGGCGGCACCTTGATTTCGCAACACTGGTTGCCCGAAACAAGGCTTGGAAAGCTCCCTTTTGGGCCCCGGGTACTTAGCCCCTTGAGAACCCTTTACCGGGCCCCCATGCTGGCGCAAGCCGGCATGGGGTGGTATCAGGCCTCCGGAAGCCGCCGGACGGCCCAGAGGCCCAGGACGGCCAGGCCCGCGGAGAGGAGGAAGAGGGCCCCGTAGCCCCAAGCCCCCACCACCCACCCTCCGAGGACCGGGGAGAAGGCGAAGAAGCCCAGGAAGCTGTTGGCAAGGCCTAGGGTGGCGGTCCGCTCCTCGGGCGGGGCCAGGTTGAGGAGGTAGGTGTTGCCGGCGATGCCCAAGGCGGCAAGGTAGGCTCCCTGCAGGAAGAAGACCAAGGCGAAGGCCCCGGGGGGAAGGGCGAGGGCGAGAAGGGGCGTGGCGAGCACCAGCACCCCCCCTCCGAGAAAGACGGCCTTTGCCCCCCTCCGGGCCAGGGCGGACCAGAGGGCATTGGAGAGGATGAAGGCCAGGGCGTTAAGGGCAAGGTAGAGGCCGAGCTCCGCCTCCTTCCCCAAGACCCGGACCGCGTAGGCGGCGTAGAAGGGCTCCACCATGCCCGCAAGCCCCAGGAAGAGCCGGGCCGTGAGGTAGGCGCGAAACCCGGGGCGCCTTAGGGGAAGGCGGAGGTCGGTGCGCCCCACCGCCACCCCCTCCTCGGGCTCCTCCACCTGCCCGAAGACGTACCACGCCGCCCCGTAGGCCAGGGTCCCCAGGGCGAAGAGAAGGGCGTAGCCTAGGGGAAAGGGGAGGTCCAGGCCCAGAAGGGCGCGCACGCCGAAGCCGGCCATAAAGGCCAAAACCCCGCCCCCCATGTAGATCGCGGCGAAGAGTCCGGGCCGCTCCTCGCGGGGCACAGCCTTGGCCAGCACCTCCCAGTAGGGCAGGCCAGCCACGGCGGTAAAGAGGGCAAAAAGAAAAAGCCCCACCAGGAACGCGCCGAGAAGCAGGCCCGGCCACGCCCCAAGGAAGAAGGCCCCAAAGACGAGAAGAAGAAGCCCCGCGAAACGGAAGGCCGAGGCCCTGCGGTAGAGGGGAAGCTTCCTTCCGTGGCGCGCCACCCATCCCACCAAAAGGGCCTGGGGGAGGAGGCCTCCCGCCAGGGGAAGGGCGGGGACCAGGCCGATGAGGACGGGGGAGGCCCCGAGGCGGGCGGCGAAGCTCGCCAGGATGATGTTAGGGTTCATCAGCGTGTCCCCGAGCCAGATCAGCCAGCCGTTGAGGAGGATCCGGCCCCGGTTCCCGCGAAGCCCGCCTAAAATGCTTAGGATGATCCTCCTGCCCTCCCTCGGTCCCCTCCACATACTCCACCCACGCTACAACGCCGCCACGGTCCTGGCCATCCTCGAGGCGGCCAACCCCCCCGTGGTCTACCTGGCCTCCCACTCCGAGGCCTCCCTCGCCGAGGGCGCCTGGCGGGAGGAGGACCCCCTCCTCTTCCACCTCCTCCCCTGGGCGGAGGCGCGGGGCGTGCCCGTGGTGCCCGTGGACCGGGAAGCCCACCTGAAGGGGGAGGCGGAGGCCTTCCGGGAGGCCTTGGCCCAGTACCCGGCGGCCCGGCCCCACCTGGAGCGCCTGGCCGCCTTTGACCGGGACCTCTCCGCCCTCCTGCAAAGGCCCCTCACCCCGGAGCGCCTCTACGCCCCCGAGTTCCTGGGCGAGCTCGGCACCCTCTACGAGGGCTTCGTCCGCGCCTTCGGCGAGGGCCCGGCCACGGGCTTCCGGGCCAGGCGGGTGGCGGGGGTGGTGGAGGCGCTGAAGGGCCGGGAGGGGGCCGTGGTGGCGGATCTTTTGGACTTCCTCCTTCTCCTCGAGGCCTTCCCCCAGAAAGGCCCCCCGCCCCACCGGCCCACGGAGGCGGAGCGCGTCCGGGCCCTTTTGGACCGGGCCTGGCTCCTTAAGGAGGAGGACGACTGGGGCGCGCTTGTGGAGCAGCTCTTCGCCATCGGCTCCCCGGAGGCCCTGTACCTTGCGGCCCAGGTCTACCTGGCCTCGGGGCAGTGGGAGGACGCCCTGGCCCTCATGGAGGAGGTCTTCCGCATGGACTTCCAGCACCCGGGCTACCTCCCGGGGTACGTCCTGGCCCGGATGGGGCAGCTTCTGGACCTCGCCGGGGAGCGGGAGCGGGCCTTACGGGCCTACCGGGGGGTCCTGGCCCTCTCCTGGGCCCCGGAGGAGGCGAGGGCCGTGGCCCTGGCGGGGCTGAAGACGCCTTTCCGCCTCTAAGCGAAAGCCGCAGTGGGGGCCCTTCAACCAGGGCATTTGTCCCGGAAGCGGGGGGCTATCCTTAGGGCATGGAGGTCCAGCTCCGCAGGGCCCGCCGCGCCATGTACCTCCGCCTCGCCGCCTGGCACGCGGGGCCCTTGGGCCTCGCCTGGGCGGGGCGGCCGGAGCTCGCCCCCCGCTACCCGGAGGCCTACGCCCGCTGTGGCGGGGCCCCAGGGCTGGCGTGCGCCGGCGTGGGGGGGGAGCCCCGCGTCTGCCTGGTCCGCCGCCTGGAAAGGCTCGCCCGGAGCGCCGAGCGGGGCGGAAGGCGGCGCCGCGCCCAGGAGAAGGCCCTGGTGGAAGAACTTCTCCTCTGCGTGGGCCACCTCCAAAAGGAGCTTCCCCCAGAGTTCCTGCCCGTCCTCGAGGCCACGGAAAAAGCCCTGCGCCAAGACCTGGACTACCTCCGAAGCGTCGCCTCAGCGCCCCTTTCGCCCAAGCAGAAAGGCCAGGACCAGGGACAAGGCCCCTAGGCCGAAGGCGGCGAGGCTTGGGGCCTCCAGGGCGAACCGCTTGGGGCGCAGGGGCCTGAGCACCCCTTCCTGGTAGGCGGCCCTTTGGTCCTCGGGGCGGAGGGCGAGGACGTCCACCACCGGAGGCATGCCCAAGGGGGCCCCCAGGACCCAGGCCCCCCCTTCCGGGGAAACGGGGCGCAGGTACCAGGGGGCGAAGGGGTCAAAGAGCCCCACCGCCCCGTAGTAGCCGTACCCCCCCGGGGGAAGGCCCGTGGACCAGACCACCCACTCCCCCTCCCGCCAGGCCCGCACCGCCTCCCTCTTCCCCTCGGGGCTTCTCCGTTCCACCCCGAAGCCCGTGACCGCGAAGGCCGCCTCCCACCCCTGGCCCGGGGGGGTGCGGAGGCCGGGAAGAAGGGCCTCCTCCCCCCCTGGGGCGAGGTCCAGGTAGACCAGGGCCGTGGCCAGGCTGAAGCCCAAGGGCCCGCCCAAGGGGTTGGGGTAGCGGGCGAGCCGCAGCTTGAGGACGAGCTCCCCCTGCCGAACCTCCCCGGCCAAGGCGGTGAGGTCGGCGTACCCCTCCCCGGCCTCCTGGTAAAGGGCGGCCTGGGGATAGAGGTAGGCGAGGCCGTGGGCGTCCCCGAGGGGGTCTTGAAAGAGGAACAGCACGGGCCCCTTTATACCAGCTTCAGCACCGCCCGCGCCAGCTTCTTGGGGTCGTGCTGGGCAAGCTCCCCCGCCTCGCGGAAGTCCCCCTCCAGCACCCGCACCCCGTCCACCCTGAAGGGACGAGGGTCGTAGGCCACGGGGTGGCGCCCCTCGGCGGCGTAGCGCCGGAGCACCGGCTCGGGGATGGGGGCGGTGTGGACCACCACCACGTCCGGCCTCCGCCCCAGGTGGTGGGCCACGGCCTTGTAGTGGTCGTAGGCGGTGTACCCGTCCGTCTCCCCGGGCTCGGTCATGAGGTTGACCACGTAGACCACAAGGGCCCCCGACCGCCGCACCGCCTCGCGGATGGGCCCGGGGAGGAAGCTGGGGATGACGCTGGTGTAGAGGCTCCCAGGCCCCAGGAGGACGAGGTCCGCCCGGCGGAGGGCCTCGAGGACCTCCCCCATGACCACGCTGGGCTCGGGCTCTAGCCCCACCTCCCGCACCCGGCCCCCGGCCTCCCTCAAGGCCACCTCCCCCACCACCCTCCGCCCGTCCTGGAGGCGGGCGGCGAGGCGCACCGCCTGGGGCGTGGCGGGCAGGACCTGGCCCCGAAGGTTCAGGATGGCGTTGGCCTGGCGCACCGCTTCGGCGAAGTCCCCGCTCGCCTCGTACAGGGTGACGAGGAAGAGGTTGCCGAAGGTGTGGCCGGAAAACTCCCCCCGGCGGAAACGGTAGGCGAGGAGGCGGGGAAGGGCGGGGTGATCGGAGAGGGCGGCCAGGCAGTCCACCAGGTCCCCCACCGCCGGGAGGCCGTAGGCGAGCCTAAGCCGCCCCGTGGACCCCCCGTCGTCCGTGACCGCCACCACGGCGGTGAGGTTGGCCGTCCCCTCCTTGAGGCCGGAAAGGGCCCGGGAAAGCCCCGTCCCCCCCCCGAAGGCCACGACCCTAGGCCCCCGCTCCAGCCGCCTTCGGACGTAGACCCGTTCCGGCACCTCCTCGGGCCGGGTGAAGGCGGAAAGCATGCTCCGGTTCATGGCCCGCACCCCGAGGACCAAAAGCCCCCCACCCAGGGCGGCGACCCCCCAGGCGGCGAGGGGCGGCAGGGTGGGCAAGGGGAGGGCCTGGCCCAGCCCCCAGGCCGCCATCCCCACCCCGAGGCCCGCCAGGGCGGCGTAGCGCTTGACCCGCATCCCGGGGTGGAGCCAGCGCCACGCCGGGTGGGCCCACACGCCCCTACCCTTCCCGCGCCACATCCCGGTGCACCACCTCCACGGCGAACCTGCCGGAAAGCTCCTCCGCCAGGCGCTCCGCCACGGCCACGCTCCGGTGCCTTCCCCCGGTGCAGCCCACGGCCACGGTGTAAAAGGCCCGCCCCTCCGCCCGCGCCCCTTCGGCCGCGAGCCCGGCCACGGCGAGGAGGGCCCGGTAGTAGGGCTCCGCGGCCTCGGAGAAGACGTAGCGCCGAACCTCGGGGTCCAGGCCCGTTCGGGGCCTGAGGGCCGGGTCGTAGTGGGGGTTGGGCAGGGGGCGGACGTCCAGGACCAGGTCCGCCTCCTGGGGGGGGCCCCACTTGAAGCCGAAGGAGACCAGGCGGAGGAGGAACCCTTCCTCCTCGCCCAGAAGGCGAACCAGGGCCTCCTTGAGCCCTCGAGGCGAGAGCTCCGAGGTGTCCACCACCAGTTGGGCCCGCCCCCTGAGGCCCGCCAGGGCCCGCCTCTCCTCGGCAATCTCCCGCATCAGGTTCCCCGCCCCCAAGGGGTGGACCCGGCGGGTGAGGTTGTAGCGGCGGAGGAGGACCTCGGGCCGGGCCTCGAGGTAGATCACGGTGGGCCGCAACGCCTCCAGGACCTCCTCCAGGTCCTGGAAGAAGGCCAGGGCCCGGGCGTCCACCACCACCCCCACCCGGGCGAGGCCCCGGGCCGCCGCCTCCTGGAGGAGGGGGGGCCAGAGCCTGGGGGGGAGGTTGTCCACCATGAAGTAGCCGAGGTCCTCCAGAAAACCCCGGGCCGTGGTCTTGCCCGCCCCGGAGAGGCCCGTGAGGACGAGGAAGCGCATCCCCCTGACTATACCTGGCCGAGCCGGGTCCCCGGGGCCACGCCGTAGCCCCGGGCCCAGTCGGCGGCGGGCATGGCCCGCCTTCCCTCGGGCTGGACCTCCTCCAGGAGGAGGAGGCCCGAGGCCGTGCCCACCGCCACGCCCTCCGGCCCCACCCGGGCCACCACCCCGGGCTCCCCTTCCCCAGACTCGGGGCGGAGCCTCAGGGCCTTGACCCGAAGGCCCCGGTGGAAGAAGTAGCTCCCGGGCCAGGGCTGGACGGCCCGGTGGCGGCGGTAGAGGGCCTCGGCGCTCTCCCCGAAGTCCAGCCGCCCCTCCTCCTTGGAAAGGGGCGGGGCGTAGGAGGCCTCCCCTTCCTGGGGCCTAGGGGTGAGCTCCGGAAGGCGCTCCAAAACCTCAAGAAGGAGCTCCACCCCCTTGTCCCTGAGCCGGTTCCCCAAGGCCACGGCGTCCTCGTCCGGCAGGATGGGCGTCCGCCAGACGGCGTAGAGGGGGCCGGTGTCCAGGCCCTCGTCCAGGCGCATGATGGAGACCCCGGTCTCCTGCTCCCCGGCGAGGAGGGCCCGCTGGACGGGGGCCGCCCCCCGGTACTTGGGGAGGAGGGAAGGGTGGAGGTTGAGGAAGCCGTGTGGGGGGATGTCCAAGGCCTCCTTGGGGATGAGCTTCCCGTAGGCCGCCACCACGGCCACCTCGGGCGCGGCCTGGCGCAAGGCCTCGAGGAAGGCCTCCTCCCTAAGCCGCGCCGGGCGCAAAAGGGGAAGCCCCTCCGCCTCGGCGTAGCGGGCCACGGGGCTCGGGGCGGGCCTCAGACCCCGGCCCTGGGGCTTGTCGGGCTGGGAGACCACCAGGACCACCTGGTGGCGCTTGCGCAGGGCGTCCAGCACGGGGACGGCCCAAAGGGGGGTGCCGAAGAAGGCCACCCTCATCCCTGGGAAAGCTCCTTCAGCAAGGCCCGGGCCTCCTTCTGGAAGCGGACGAGCTCCGCCCGGTTGGCCTCCAGGAAGGCCTCCCGCTTGGGCTTGGGCAGGCGCTCAAAGAAGAGGATCCCGTCCAAATGGTCTATCTCGTGCTGGAAGACCCGGGCCATGTACCCCTCGAGCGCCAACACGCGCCTACGGCCCTCCTCGTCCTGGTACTCCACCCGGATGCGCTCCGCCCGGGGCACCTCCTCGGAGTAGAGGCCGGGCAGGGAGAGGCACCCCTCCGTCCCCTCCACCAGCCCCTCCCGGTAGGTGATCACCGGGTTCGCCACCACGTAGACCCGGCGCACGAGCTCCCTCAGGGGCCTCTCCTCCTCCCCCTCAGGCTCGTCGGCGTACTCCACCGCCACGAAGAGGCGCTGGGAGAGGCCGATCTGGGGGGCGGCAAGCCCCACCCCCTTGGCCTCAAACATCGTCTCCAGCATGTCCTCCGCCAGGCGCTTAATCCCCGAGAAGTCCTCCACGGGCCGGGCCTTGCGGCGGAGGACGGGGTCTCCGTAAAGCCGGATGGGGTAGACCATCCTTGCTATTCTAGCGCAACCCGCACCCGAACCGGTCCCAGGGTCTGGACCCCCGGGGGGAGGTCCGGGGCCAGCGCCACCTCCGCCTCCCCCGGGCCCAGGTCCTCTTGGAGGGTGGCGGTCACCCCCGTAAGGCCCTCCAGGGCCTCCCGCGGGCCCACGAGGCGCACCGTCTTGGGGGCGTAGTCCAGGAGGCGGCGCCCCGGGGGGGGCTTCAGGGAGAGGGGCACCTCCTTGAGGAAAAGGGCCTCCCGGCGCTCCACCACCCGGACCCGGTTGGGCCGGAGCTCCACGCCCTCCAAGGGGCCCTCCGGGCCGAAGGGGAAGAGGGCCACCTCGTCCCCCAGGTCCAGGCCCACGGCGCTCACGGCGGCCTCCACCCGGCTTTCCGGCCCCACCGCCTCCACGAAGGCGGGGTCGGTGAGGACCCAGGCCCCCTGGGCCAGGACCTCCACGGGGATCTGGCGCTGGGCCTCCACCTCCACCACCACCCCCACCCGGGCGGGCACCGCCTCGAGGACCTCCACCCCTTGAGGGGTCGCCACCCGCACCTCCCGCACCACCTCCCCCTCGGCCCCGGAGAGGTCCAGGTAGGCGGAGACGGGAAGGGCCCGCCCCTCCAACAAGGGCGCAGGCCCCCTAAGCCGCAGGAGGACCTCCCGGGGAAGGCCCAGGGCGCGCCGCCCCTCCCCAAGCCCCACCACCTGGAGGGGGACCCTGAGGCTCCGCTCCACCACGGGGGCCCGCTCCTGGAGGCTGTACCAGAGGGCGAAGGCCACGAGGAGGGCCAGCAGGAAGGCGGGCCAGTCACGCATCCCGCACCACCTCCTTGAGGCGCGCCCGCAGGGCCTCGAGGGAGAGGGGCGGGGAGAGCCTCCCCCCCTCGGCCACCCGGATGGCCCCCGTTTCCTCGCTCACCACGATGACCAGGGCGTCGGACACCTCGGAGAGGCCCAAGGCCGCCCGGTGCCGGGTGCCGAGGCCCATGCCCACCTCGGAGAGGGGGAAGACGCACCCCGCGGCGAACAGCCTCCCCTCCCGCACGATGGCCCCCCCGTCGTGCAGGGGAGTGCCGGGGTAGAAGAGGGTCTCCAGAAGCCGGGCGGAGAGCCGGGCGTTCAGCACCTCGCCGCTTGCCGCATACTCCCCCAAGGGGGTGCGCCGCTCCAGGGCGAGGAGGGCCCCGTGGCGCCGCTCGGCCAGGCGGCGAAGCCCGAGGAGGAGTTCTTCCAGCTCCAAGGCCACCGGGGGGGGCCTAAGCGCCCCCTGGCCCCGGCCAAGCCGCTCCAGAAGCCCGCGAAGCTCCGGCTGGAAGACCACGATGAGGGCGAACGCGCCCAAGGTGGCGGCGTTTCCCAGGATCCAGCTTAGGGTGGAGAGGCCGAGGAGGCTCGCCAGAAACCAGGTGGCGAGGTAGACCAAAACGCCGCGGACGAGGTTCAGGGCCCGGGTACCGGCGAGGATGCGGTAGAGGGAGTAGAGGAGGACGCCCACAAGGAAGATGTCCAAGAGGTCGCGCCAGGTGAGGGGCATGGCTCAGACAAGGCTCGTTCCGGGGCCGTCCCAGGCCAGGCGGAAGAGGCGGGCCCAGGTGGCCCCGAGGTCGGCGAAGGTCTCCCGGGTGCCCAAGTCCCCCTCCACCCCCGGCCCCACCCAGAGGAGCATCCCGTACTCCCGGGTGTGGTCGGTGCCGAAGAAGGTGGGGTCGTTGCCGTGGTCCGAGACCAGGAAGAGGTGGTCCTCGGGTCCCAAGGCGGCAAGAAGCCTCGGGAGGAAGGCGTCCAGCTCCACGAGGGCCCTCCCGTACCCTTCGGGGTCGCGGCGGTGGCCGTACTTGGAGTCAAAGTCCACCAGGTTGGTGAAGAGGAGGCCGGAAAAGGGCTCTCCCATGAGGGCCAAGGTCTTCTCCAGACCGTCCCGGTTGTCCTCCGTCTTGACCTTGCGGGTGAAGCCGCGCCCCGCATAGATGTCGGGGATCTTCCCCACCCCCACCACCTCGAGGCCCCCCTCCCGCAAAACGTCCAGGACGTTCCTCGGGGGCTCCAGGGCGAAGTCCTTCCGGAGGTGCTCCAGCCGGTAAAACCTCCCCGGCTCCCCGGCGAAGGGCCGGGCGATCACCCGGGCCACCTGGAGCTCGCCCACGAGCCTCTCCCGGGCCACCTGGCAAAAGCGGTAGAGCTCCTCCACGGGAACCACGTCCACGTGGGCCGCCACCTGGAAGACAGAGTCGGCGGAGGTGTAGACGATGGGGTAGCCCGTCTTAAGGTGGGCCTCCCCGTAGTCGCGGATGGCCTCCGTCCCCGAGTAGGGGCGGTTCAAAAGCCACCCTCCCACCCCGATGGCCTCGGCCCACTCCCGGAGAAAGTCCTCGGGAAACCCCTGGGGAAAGGTGCGGAAAGGCTTTTCCAGGTGGATCCCCACGAACTCCCAGTGCCCCGTGGTGGTGTCCTTGCCGGGGTTCACCTCCCGCATGCGGCCGAACCCGCCCCGGGGCCGCTCGGCGCGGGGCAGGGTGTGGACCCCGGGGACCCGGCCGAGGCCGAGGCCGGCCAGGTGGGGGAGGGCGATCCCGGTCTTCAGGACCGTGTGGTCCAAGGTGTCCGCCCCCTCGTCGCCGAAGAGGGGGGCGTCGGGCAGGTAGCCCAGGCCCACGGAGTCCAAAACGATGGCCACCGCCTTCAAGACCTGAGGCCCCCCTCCTCCTCCTCGGCCATGGCCATGAGCTCCTCCGGGGACATCTCGGAGAGGGCCCGCACCGCCTGGAACTCCTCCACGAGCCCCTGGATCTCCTCCATGGCCTCCTTGAGGGTGAGTTCCCCGTCCCTATACTCGTCCAAAACCTCCTCTATGGCCTCCAACACCCCCACCGCGGCGCTCGCCTGGAAGAGGGCCTGGGCCAGCTCGGAGAGCCTTTCCGCCAGGTCCATGCCCCCATGCTACCCCAAAAGCTCGGCGAGCCGGGAAAGGGCCCGGCCGTACTTCTTGGCGAAGGCCCCGTGGCGGTAGCTTTCGGGGAAGAGGTCCTTCAGGGGGGCCCCGGAGGCCTTGAGGTCCAGGCCCAGGTTGTAGAGCTGGTCCACGAAGTGGACGAAGCGCAGGGCGTCGTTCTGGTCGTGGAGGGGTTCTAGGCCGCGGAGGTAGACGGCCTCCAGGCCGTCAAAGAGGTAGCGGTAGCGGATGGGGTGGAGCCGCCTCAGGTGGGCGATGAGCTCGGGAAAATCGTCCAGGCTCTTGGGCCTGGGGTCCTCCCGGTAAAGGGCGAGGAGCCTTTCCTCGGGGAGGGGGTCGGGCAGGCGGTCCGGGTCCCGGTGGCGGAAGTCCTCCCCCTCAATCCGCTCCACGGCGAAGCGGCGGGCGAGGCTTTGGATCTGGTGGCGGAACTGCTCGGCGTTGAACCGCCCCTCCCCCAGGGCCCCGGGCGGGGTGTTGGAGGTGGTGGCGACCCTCAGGCCCCGGTCCATGGTGAGGGCGAGGAAGTGGGTGACCATCTGGGCGTTCCCCGGGTCGTCCAGCTCAAACTCGTCCAGGAAGAGGTAGCGGAGCCCGGAAAACCGCCTCGCCCCCTCCCTAAGGCCCAAAAGCCCCAGGGTGTAGGTGAGCTCCTCAAAGGTGAGGAAGGCCTTGGGGGGAGGGGCCTCGAGGTAGGCGGCCACCAGGAGGTGGGTCTTCCCCACCCCGAACCCCCCGTCCAGGTAGATCCCCTGGGGCCCGGGAAGCCGGGGGCGGAGGAACCCCCGGGGGCGGTCGTGCACCCAGCGGCGGAGCCGCTCCTTGGCCAGGGCCTGGGAGGGGTAGCGGGGGTCGGGCCGGTAGGTCTGAAAGGTGGCCCCGAGGAAGCGGGGCGGGGGCACGAAGCCCTGGAGGAGCCGGTCCAGGTCCACCTCAGGGGTGCGCTCCACGAGCCGCATGGCCCTAAGGCTAAGGGGCCGCACCCGGGTCCCGCAACCCAAGGAGGGGCCGTAGGGGACCGCACGACACGGGGTGCCCGAAACAGGGCTTGGAAAAGGGCTCCCGCCGCGGCGAAAGCCGCCTAGGGCTACCCCGAGGCGGGGCGGAGGCCCAGGCGCTCCAGGACCATGCGGGTGGCGGGGCTTTTGTTCAGGGTGTAGAAGTGGACGCCCTCCACCCCGGCCTCTAGGAGCTCCGCCACCTGGCGGACGGCGTGCTCCACCCCGATCTCCAGGACGGCCTCGGGATCGTCCTGGTGGCGCTCCAGCTTGGCGAGGAGGGGCCCGGGGATGCTCGCCCCGCAGACCTCGGTGAAGCGGCGGAGCTGGCGGTAGCTGGTGACGGGCATGATGCCGGGGAGGATGGGGATCCCGATGCCCGCCCGCCTCGCCCGCTCCAGGAAGCCGAAGTAGTGGGCGTTGTTGAAGAAGAGCTGGGTGATGGCGAAGTCCAGCCCCGCCTCCACCTTGGCCTTGAAGTGGCGGAGGTCGGCCTCGAGGCTCCCGCTTTCCGGGTGCCCCTCGGGGTAGGCCGCCCCGCCCACGGAGACCCGGTCCCCGTACCGCTCCCGGATGAGGGCCACAAGCTCCGCCGCGTAGCGGAAGCCCTCCGGGTGGGGGCGGAAGACCCTTTCCCCCCTTGGGGGGTCGCCCCGGAGGGCGAGGAGGTTTTCCACGCCGCTTTCCACGAAGCGGTGGAGGACCTCGGCCACCTCCTTTTGGCTCTGGCCCGCCACGGTGAGGTGGGCGAGGGGATTGAGGCCGAGGCTCCGGATCCTCTGGGCCCAGACCACGCTCCGCTCCCGGGTGCTCCCCATGGCCCCGTAGGTGATGGAGACGAAGGCGGGGCGGAAGGCCTTGAGCTCCTCCAGGGTGCGGAAGAGGGCCTCCTCCCCCTCCGGGTCCTTCGGGGGGAAGAACTCAAAGGAGAAGAGCGGGCCCCGCCGCGCCTTGAGGAGGTCCCGTATTTTCATGCGAACGAGTGTAGCCCCCCTTCTCCCCGGGGTCAAGGCGGCCGGGGTACCATGAGGGCATGGTCCAGGTGCCCGAGATCCCCAAGGTGGAAACCGTGGAACTCCCCGCCAAGGAGACGGCCCTCATCGTGGTGGACATGCAGAACGACTTCGCTCACCCCAAGGGGGCCCTCTTCGTCCCCGACGCCCCCAAAAGCGTCCCCGCCATCAAGCTTCTCCTGGAGAAGGCGCGGAAGGCCGGGGCCAAGGTGGTCTACACCCAGGACTGGCACCGGGAGGACGACCCCGAGTTCCAGATCTGGCCCCGGCACGCCGTGGCCGGGACCTGGGGCGCGGAGATCCTGGAGGAGCTTAAGCCCGAGCCTGAGGACCTCGTCATCCAGAAGGTCCGCTACGACGCCTTCTACGGCACCCCCTTGGACCACTACCTCCACCTCTTCGGGGTCAAGCACGTGGTGGACACGGGGACGGTGGCCAACATCTGCGTCCTGCACACGGCGGGGTCCGCGGCCTTGCGCTGGTACAACGTGGTCCTTCCCGAGGACGCCACCAGCGCCCTCACCCCCTTTGACCTCGAGGCCACCTTGCGCCAGGTGACCTTCCTCTACCAGGGCAAGGTCACCCGGGCCGAGGGGGTGCGGTTTGTTTGAGGCGGGAGGGTAGGGTGCCCGGGAAAGGGGTGCTCCCCCTCGCCCTGGCGGAAGGGGAGGGGGAGGTCGCCCTTCTGCGGCGGGCCCAGGGCCTGGGCCTCCCCGTGGCCCCCACCTGGGTGGTGCGCCTGGAGGAGGAGTTCTACCGCCTGAACAACCTGAAGGAGCGCCTGGAGGACCTTTTCCTCGGGGTCTTCGGGGTGCGCATAGACGAAGAACGGCTGCTTTGGGCCGCGGAGGAGGCCCGGCGGGCGGTGCGGGAAAGCTACCTCCTCCCCGAGCGGGCCGAGGCCTTCCTGGAAGCCCTCAAAGGGCGCGGGCCCTTCCTCCTCCGCTACGCGGGGGAGGCCGAGGGGGAAAGGGCCTCCACCCCCCAGGAGGCCCTCTTCGCCCTGAAGCGGCTTTGGACCCGGCGCTTTGCGGTGGAGGCCGTCCTGGAGCGCTACCCCGCCCTCCTGCCCCCCTTCACCCCCGTCCTGGTCCAGGAGGTGGCGGGGGAGGTGGCGGAGGACCCCTTCCTCTCCCTGGACCTCTCCCGGGCCCTGGGACGGGGGGTGGTGGCCTACGCCTGGGGGGGGAAGCTCGTGCGGGTAGAATCCCCCCATGGTGGATAGCCACGTCCACACCCCCCTCTGCGGCCACGCGGAGGGCCACCCCGAGGCCTACCTGGAGGAGGCGCGGGCCAAGGGGCTTAAAGGCGTGGTCTTCACCGACCACAGCCCCATGCCCCCCTGGTACGACCCGGGAAGCCGGATGCGCCTCGAGGCCCTCCCCTTTTACCTCCTCGCCCTGGAAAGGGTGCGGGAACGGGCCCAGGACCTCTACGTGGGCATCGGCCTCGAGGCGGACTTCCATCCCGGCACCGAGGGCTTTGTGGCCGAGCTCTTACGCCGCTACCCCTTTGACTACGTCATCGGGAGCGTCCACTACCTGGGGGCCTGGCCCCTGGACCACCCGGACCACCAGGAGGAGTACGCCTGGCGCGACCTCAAGGAGGTCTTCCGGGCCTACTTTCAGGAGGTGGAGAAGGCGGCCCGAAGCGGCCTCTTCCACGCCATCGGCCACCTGGACCTCCCCAAGAAGTTCGGCCACCGCCTTCCCGAGGAGGCCCTTTTGGAGCTCGCCGAGCCCGCCCTAAGGGCCGTCGCCGAGGCGGGGCTCTTCCTGGACGTGAACACCGCCGGGCTGAGGAGGCCGGCGAAGGAGGTCTACCCCGCCCCCGCCCTCCTCCGGAGGGCCCGGGAGCTCGGCATCGGGCTCGTCCTCGGCTCCGACGCCCACCGCCCGGAGGAGGTGGGCTTCGCCTTCCCCGAGGTCCAAGCCCTCCTCGCTGGGCTCGGTTTTCGGGAAGCCTACTACTTCGTGGAAGGAAGCCCCGTG
Organism: Thermus thermophilus; assembly: GCF_019974155.1. NCBI lineage: Bacteria > Thermotogati > Deinococcota > Deinococci > Thermales > Thermaceae > Thermus > Thermus thermophilus. The sequence goes on along the minus strand of NZ_AP025158.1, from coordinate 46,478 downwards.
GCCTACCCCTTGTCCAGGGCCTCGTAGACCCGCTCCCGCTCCCGGCCCAGGTCCAGGTCCTCCCGGCTTCCCCCCACCGCCTCGTAGGCCCGCACCGCCTCCACGAGGCGCAGGAAGGCCTCGGCGCAGGGGTCGGGGGCCGGGGCCTCGTACTCCATGAAGGTCACCCGCTCGTACTCGGGACCGTACTCCTCCACCTCCGCCTCCACGCAGCGGCGGTAGGCGGAAAGGGCCTCGTCCACGGCGATCCGGGCCTCTTCCAGGCGCATGCCCTCACCTCCCCCTAACATTTTAACGCTCAGGTTTATTGCGCGCCGCAAACCGGATCCGGTGGGCGGGGACCGGCCCCTCCTGGAAGCGCTCCTCCTTCCAGGGGTCCCCCCGCCAGTGGTAGCCCAGCCGCTCCCAGAAGCCGAGCTCCAGGTGGTCCAAAAGCACGATGCGGCGCACCCACTTGGCGCTCTTCCAGGCGTAGAGGTGGGGCACGACGAGGCGGACGGGGCCTCCCCTTTCCGGGGGGAGGGGCTTGCCGAAGAGGGTGTGGGCGAGGAGCACGTCCTCCCTAAGGAGGTCCTCCAGGAGGAGGTTGGTGGTGTAGCCCCCGTAGCTTTCCACCAAGGCGGCCACGGCCTCGGGCCTGGGGCGGGCCTCTTCCAGGAGGTCCCGCGTCCGCACCCCCTTCCAGGCCACGTCCAGGCGGCTCCAGCGGGTGACGCAGTGGAAGTCCCGGGTGAGCTCCACCTGGGGCCGGGCGAGGAGGTCCTCGTAGGTGAGGACGAGGGGCGTTTCCACGAGTCCCGCGACCTCGAGGCGCCACGCCTCCTTGGCGACCTTCGGGGTCTCCCCGTAGGTGAGGATGGGGAAGCGTTCCGTGACGAACTGGCCTGGGGGCACGCGAGGGTCCATACCCTCAAGGTAGCCCCAAACCCCGAGGGGGAAAGGGAGCCCGTCCCACCTTTTCTCCCCGCCCGGCTGGCCCGGGGAGGCCGTCTTGGGGGATCACCGGCTCCGGTAGAGGAGGACCTGCACCTTTTCCAAGGTGACGAGCCCCTCCCGCACCATCCCGTCCAGCACGGGGAGAAAGGCCCGGATCTTCTCCTCCGTATCCACGATCTCCACCACCACGGGGAGGTCCTCGGAAAGCTGGAGGATCTTGGCGGTGTGGATGCGGGAGTGGGCCCCAAAGCCCATGAAGCCCTTGAGGACCGTGGCCCCGGAAAGGCCGCGGCGCCGGGCCTCGAGGACGATGGCCTCGTAAAGGGGCCTCCCCTCGTGCCGGTCCGACTCCCCCAGGAAGACGCGGAGGAGCAGGGCCTCGCCCTCCAAGCGCATACGCCTAGCCTACCAGGGCCCCGCCCAGGCGGTAGCCCAAGAAGGCGAGGAAGAGGCCGAGGAAAAGGCTCCCCAGGGCGTAGAGGAAGGCCTTCCCCACCTCGCCGCCCTGGAGGAGGGCGAGGGTCTCGTAGCTCAAGGAGGAGAAGGTGGTAAACCCCCCCAGAACCCCCACGGCAAGGAAGAGCCGGGCCTCGCCGGAGAGGGCCCCTTCCAGGGAGAGGCGGAGGGTAAGGCCGATGAGAAAGCTCCCGAGGGCGTTGACGAAAAACGTGCTCCAGGGAAACCCCGTCCCCAGGCTTCCCTGGACCAAGGCCCCGAGGCCGTAGCGCAAAAGCGAACCCAACGCCCCGCCCAGGGCCACCAAGAGGTACCGCTCCACCCCCAAAGTATATTGGGGCCATGAAGCCCAAGACCCTCTCCCCCATTCTCACCGCCAGGGGGGTACGGCTCGCCATCGCCGTGGGCCGCTTCAACGAGCGGGTGACCAAGCTCCTCCTGGAAGGGGCCCTCGAGGCCTACGCCCGGCTTGGGGGGGACCCCGCCGAGGTCCTGGTGGCCTGGGTCCCCGGCTCCTTTGAGCTTCCCCTGGTGGCCAAGCGCCTGGCCCAAAGGCCCGACGTGGACGCGGTGGTGGCCCTGGGGGCGGTGATCCGGGGCGAGACCCCCCACTTTGAGTACGTGGCGGGCCAGGCGGCGAGCGGCCTCATGCAGGCCATGCTCCAGACGGAGAAGCCCATCGTCTTCGGCGTCCTCACCACCAACACCCCCGAGGAGGCCCAGGAGCGCGCCGGAGGCAAGGCGGGCAACAAAGGGGCCGAGGCGGTCTTCACCGCCATTGAGATGGTGCGGCTTCTGGAGGCTATTTCCCGGTGAAGAGGGCGCGGGCGTAGCGGAGGTGGAGGTAGAGGAAGCACCCCAGGCAGAAGCCGAAGGCCAGGTTGACGAAGGCGAGGAGGGCCACGAGGAGGGCGAGGGCGTAGCCCAAAGGCTTCAGGCCGAGGAGGAGGGCCAAGGAGGCCAGCCCCAGGAAGACCGCCCCCAAAAAGCGGGCGAAGCGGTGGGGCCTCGGGTCCTCGTCCACCACCGCCGGGGGAACCCGGAGGAGGCGCTTCAGGGCCACCATCAGGTCCAGGGGGGTGTGCTGGCTCGCCATGAGGAGGAAGAGGAGGTAGACGAGCCAGGGCAGGTCCAGAAGCGCCGCCAGGGGCAGAAGGAGGACGAGGAGGGCTTGGTTGAAGCGGAGCTGGTTCCGGTCCGTCCGCATGCCCCCAATATACGCCTTAGCCTGTGCGTATCAGGGGTAAAAGGCACAATCCCCGGGCCCCCACCGCGGCGAAGGCCGCTTGGGGCGCTTAGAGGAGGCGGACGGGCATCCCTTCCTTAAGCCCCAAGGCCTCCCGGGCGTTCCCCCGGTTCACCGCCACCTCCAGAAGCCCCGCACTCCCCAGGTAGGCCACCAAGGCCCCTTCCGGCACCTCCCCAAAGGTGCGGCGCACGGGCACCCGCCTTCCCCCCACCTCCACGAAGCCGCCCACCGGCGCCCGGAGGAGGGTGGTGATGGCGTTGCCGAAGCGGTCAAAGGTGAGGACCTCCCCCTCCGGCCCCTCCGTGAGGGCGAGGGGGAGGCGGGCCAGGGTCTCCACCGGCACCTCCGGCCCAAGCCCCTCCGGGGGAAGGCCCAGGGCCAGGTGGGCGGCCGCGGGGGCGAAGACGTCCCGGCCGTGGAAGGTGGCCTCCCCGGGGGCCCAGCCCGGAAGGGCGGCCTTGGGCTGGGGCCTGGGCGGCTCCAGGAGGAAGGCCCGCCGGGGAGGGTCCAGAAGCCAGACCAAGGTGAAGAGGCCGTTGTCCGGCCCCACGTAGGTCCACCGCCCCAGGACGGCCACCGCCCGGCGCGCCGTCCCCACCCCCGGGTCCACCACGGCCAGGACCACCGCCCCCTCAGGGAGGTAGGGCAGGGCCTCAAAGAGGGCGTAGGCCGCCCGCCTCAGGTCCTGGGGGGGGAGGGCGTGGGCCAGATCCACCACGGCCGCCCCCGGGGCCCGCTCCGCCAACACCGCCTTCACCACGGCCACGTAAGGGTCCTCGAGGCCGAAATCCGAGAGGAAGTAGACGGGGCGCACTAAAACCTCCTCAGCCAGGCCGAGGGGAAAAGCCCCAAGACCACCCCGGCCACGACCCAGCCTAGGGCGAGGCCGAGAAGCCCCCCCGTGCGCTCCTTCAGCCGAAGGAGAAGCCAGCCCAAGAGGAAGAGGAAGAGGGCGGGCCCGGGCCAGGCCACGGCGAAGAAGAGGGCGGCCAGAGGCAGGGCGAGGTCCCGGTACCGCTCCCGGAAGACCCAGGGCGCCAGACCCCGGAAAAAGGGTTCCGCCAGGGCGAGCCCCAGGAAGGTGAGGAGGCTCGGGGGCAGGCCCCCAAGCCCGAGGAAGCCCCGCACCTGGCCGTAGGCCCAAAGGAGCCCCAGGAGGAGCGGCCCCACCCAGAACCCCTCCACCCAGGCCTCCTTGGGCCCGAGAAGCCCGGGAAACCGCCTCCGCTGCCAGAGGTAGAGGCCGAGGAAGAGGTAGAGGCCGTAGGCCAGGTGGAAGAGGGGCAGGACCACCCCCTGCTGGTGGGGGGTGAAGAGGGCGAGGGCGTTGCCGTAAAGCCCAAGCCCCGTCGCCACGGAGACCAGGAGGGCCACCCCGAGCCCCCCCAGGGCGAAGAGGTAGAGGCGCCCCGGGCCGGGCAGGGGGTCCTCCACCACCTCCACGGTGCGCAGGGGCTCAATGCGGCTTTCCCCGTAGACAAGAAGCCCGAGGAAGGCCACCGCGCAGAGGAGCCAGGGCCAGAGGCGGGCAAGCCCCAGGCCAGGGAGGTTCTCCACCTGGGCAAGCTCCCCCAGGGCGGAAACCCCCCCCTGCCCGTCCAGCCGCCCGAAGCGGGCGAGGGCCAAGGCGGCGAGGGCCTCCCGGTAGAGGGGGCTTTCCGGGGAAAGCCGGGAGCGGACCTCCTCCAGGAGGGAGGCCGCCTCGGCAAGCCGGCCCCCGGCCAGGAGAAGCCGCCCCTTGAGGACCACCTCCTCCGGGGTGTCCCCCAGGTAGGCCACCCCCTCCAGGGGCCGGCCCAGCTCCAGGTGAAGCCGCCCCAAAAGGAGCCGCACCTCCCGGTCCAGGGGAAGGCCCCGGGCCAGGGCCAACGCCTCCTCGAGGCGCCCTGCGCGCTCCAAGGCGCGGGCGCGGAGAAGCCTCCCCTCCGTCCCCTCGAGGCCCAGGGCCAAAACCTCCCGGTACCGCCCCTCGGCGAGGAGGGCCCGGGCCCGGAGGTAGGGGGCCTCCGGGTCCTCGCCCAGGCGGTCCAGGTAGGCCTGGGCCTGGGCCACCTCCCCCTTGTCCAGGTGGATGCGCACGAGGAGCCGGAGGACCTCCCGGTCCTGGGGGGCGACCACGAGGCCCAGCTCGCAGGTGGCCTGGGCCGCCTCCAGCGCCCCCTGGGCGTAGAGGCGGGCGCACCGGGCCGCGTAGTCCCCCCCTTGGCCCCAGGCGAGGCCCAAGGCCACCGCCAGCGCCCAGACGCCGCGCATGCCCCGAGTCTACACCAAGGGGTGGTATCCTGGAGCGGGTGAGAACCATGCGCCAAGCCCTCTTCGCGGCCGCGCTTCTGGCCGTGGCCCTGGCCCAGGGAGACCTCCCTGGCCTCATCGCCCAGGGGCGCTTCGCCGAGGCCTACGAACGGGGCGTCCGGGAGGCCACCCCCCAGGCCCTGGTCCTCGCGGCCCAGGCGGCGAGCTACCACGCCATGTACGTGGCCAGGCCCGAGGAAAAGCGGGCCTGGTTTGAGCGGGCGGAGAAGGCCGCCTCCCAGGCCCTCGCCCAGGACCCTAGCCTGGCGGAGGCCTACTTTGAACGGGCCCGGGCCTTGGGACGGCTTTCCCAGTTCAAGGGGATCCTCGAGGCCCTGGCCGAGGGCCTCGCCCCCCGGATCCGCGCCGACCTGGAAGAAACCCTGAAGCGCAAGCCCGACCACGCGGGGGCCATGGTGGCCCTGGCCCTGTGGCACTTTGAGCTGGTGCAAAAGGGCTGGCTGGTGGCCGCCACCCAGGGGGCCGACCGGGCCCGGGTGGAGCCCTTGATGCGCCGGGCCATTGAGCTGGAGCCCGAGGCCATCGTGCACCGGGTGGAGTACGCCAGGGTTCTGGCCGCCTGGGGAAGGAAGGAAGAGGCGAGGAAACACCTGGAAACCGCCCTCGCCCTCCCGGCCCGCACCGCCGCGGACCGGTACGAGAAGGAAAGGGCGCAGAAGGCCCTCGCCGAGCTGCGCTGAGGGGCCATGTTCCGCGTGGGCATCCTCACCGTCTCCGACAAGGGCTTCCGCGGCGAGCGGACGGACACCACCCACCTGGCCATCCGGGAGGTTCTGGCCGGGGGGCCCTTTGAGGTGGCGGCCTACGAGCTCGTGCCCGACGAGCCCCCCATGATCAAGAAGGTCCTCAGGCTCTGGGCGGACCGGGAGGGCCTGGACCTCATCCTCACCAACGGGGGGACGGGGCTTGCCCCCCGGGACCGGACCCCCGAGGCCACGCGGGAGCTTCTGGACCGGGAGGTCCCGGGCCTCGCCGAGCTCATGCGCCTTGTGGGGCTCAGGAAGACCCCCATGGCCGCCCTCTCCCGCGGGGTGGCGGGGGTCCGGGGCAGGACCCTGATCCTGAACCTCCCGGGAAGCCCCAAGGGGGCGAGGGAGTCCTTGGAGGCCGTGCTCCCCGTCTTGCCCCATGCCCTCTCCCTGGTGACGGGCAAGCCCTGGAAGGAGGGGCACCATGAGTAGGGTCCCGGAGCCCTCGGTCTTTCTGGTGGTGGACGAGGCCAAGCGGAAGGCCCGGGAACGGGGCGTGGGGCTCATTGACCTCTCCATCGGCTCCACCGACCTCCCGCCCCCCGAGGCCCCCCTGAAGGCCCTGGCCGAGGCCCTGAAGGACCCTTCCACCTACGGCTACTGCCTGAAGAGCTGCACCCTCCCCTTCCTGGAGGAGGCGGCCCGCTGGTACCAGGGCCGCTACGGGGTGGGCCTGGACCCCAGGCGGGAGGCCCTGGCCCTCATCGGAAGCCAAGAGGGCCTGGCCCACCTCCTCCTCGCCCTCACGGAGCCCGAAGACCTCCTCCTCCTCCCCGAGGTGGCCTACCCCAGCTACTTCGGGGCGGCCCGGGTGGCCTCCTTGAGGACCTTCCTCATCCCCCTAAGGGAGGACGGCCTCGCCGACCTCCAGGCGGTGCCGGAAGGGGTGTGGCGGGAGGCCAGGGTCCTCCTCCTCAACTACCCCAACAACCCCACGGGGGCCGTGGCCGACTGGGGCTACTTTGAGGAGGCCCTGGGCCTAGCCCGAAAGCACGGCCTCTGGCTCATCCACGACAACCCCTACGTGGACCAGGTCTACGAGGGGGAGGCCCCCTCCCCCCTGGCCCTCCCCGGGGCCAAGGAGCGGGTGGTGGAGCTCTTCTCCCTCTCCAAGAGCTACAACCTGGCGGGCTTCCGCCTGGGCTTCGCCCTGGGGAGCGAGGAGGCCCTCGCCCGCCTGGAGCGGGTGAAGGGGGTCATAGACTTCAACCCGTACGCCGGGATCCTGCGCATGGGGGTGGAGGCCCTGAAGACCCCTAAGGAGGTGGTCCGAGGCTCCGCCCGGGTCTACCAGGAAAGGGCCTTGGGGATGGCCGAGGCCCTAAAGGGGGCCCTAAGCCTCCTCCCCCCCAGGGCCACCATGTACCTCTGGGGGCGGCTTCCTGAAGGGGTGGACGACCTGGAGTTCGCCCTCAGCCTGGTGGAGCGGGGCGTGGCCCTGGCCCCGGGAAGGGGCTTTGGCCCCGGAGGAAAGGGGTTCGTCCGCATCGCCCTGGTGCGCCCTTTGGCGGAACTCCTCGAGGCGGCCAAGCGCATCCGCGAGGCCCTGGACTAAGCCTACTGCCACCGCTCCTCGGGGGGAAGCCCCTCCAGGCGGCGGAGGACCTCCCCCACCAGGTAGAGGCTTCCCGCCACCACCACCCGGCCTTCCCGGGAGAAGGCCTCCTCTAGGGCCTCGAGGGGGTCCTCCACCACCTTGGCCCCCGGGAAGAGGGGAAGGAGGGCCTTAGGGTCCTCGCTTCTCGGGGAGGCGTAGCGGGTGAGGACCACGGGGCCCAAGCCCCTCAGGGCCTCGGCCATGGCCGCGTGGTCCTTGTCGCGGCTGAAGCCGAGGACGAAGGCGGCGGGAAGCAGACCGTGGAAGCGCAGGGCCTCCCTCAGGGCCAAGGCCCCTTCCGGGTTGTGGGCCCCGTCCAGAAGGAGCTCCTTCCCCCGCCAAAGAAGCCGCTGGAGCCTCCCCGGGTTTTCCGCCCGGGCCACGCCCCGCCCCACCGCCTCCCAACCCGCCCCGAGGAGGCGGCCCGAAAGGGCGGCCAGGGCCAGGTTCTCCGCCTGATGGGGGCCGAGGAGGCGGGCGGTGAGCCTCAGGGCCTCCCCCGTCCTCTCCAGGCGCAGGGTGAAGGCGAGGCCCTGGGGCAGAGCCTCCACCCCCTCGGCGTGGAAGTCCTCCCCCAGGACCCAAAGGGGCGTCTCCCGGGCCCGGGCCTCCGCCTTCAGGGTGGCGAGGCCTTCCCCTTTGGCGGCGGTGAGGGCGGGGACGCCCCCGCGGAAGATCCCCGCCTTCTCCCGGGCCACGTCCTTCAGGGTGGGGCCCAGGACCTCGAGGTGGTCGTGGCCGACGTTGGTGACCACGGAGAGGACGGGTTCTGTGGCGTTGGTGGCGTCCAGGCGACCCCCCAGGCCCACCTCGAGGACGGCGAACTCCACCCCCTCCCGGGCGAAGTGGAGGAGGGCGAGGGCGGTGGCGGCCTCAAAGAAGCTCGCCTCCAGACGCTCGGCGTGGGGACGGAGCTCCGCCAAAAGCGCGTGAAGCTTCTCCTCGGGGATCGGCCTTCCCTGGACCTGGATGCGCTCCCGGAAGTCCACCAGGTGGGGGCTGGTGTAGAGACCCACCCTAAACCCCGCCTCCTCCAGAATGGCGGCGAGGGCCCGGGCGGTGGTGCCCTTCCCGTTCGTCCCCCCCACGAGGGCCACGGGATAGGCCTCCTCGGGGTGGCCGAGGCGGGCGAGGAGGGCCCGGATCCGCTCCAGGCCTGGGGCGAAGCGGCCCTGCCGGGCGTAGAGCCAGGAGAGGGGGTCCATCTAGCCTTTGAGGGCGGCCTTGCAGGCGGGGCAGAGCCCCTTGAAGGTCACCTCGGCCTCCCGCACCTCCACCCCGGGGTGGGCCTCCCGGGCGAGGGCGCGGAGGTCGGGGAGGTCCACCTCCAGGTCCACGATGGCCCCGCAGGCCTCACAGACCAGGTGGTGGTGGGGGTGGAGGTTGGCGTCGTAGCGGGTGGCCTCCCCCGCCTTGGTGATGGGGACGAGGTAGCCTTCGGCCACCAAGGCCTCGAGGTTGCGGTAGATGGTGCCCAGGCTCACCTTGGGCACCCGCTTGCGCACCTCCTGGTAGATCCAGGCGGCGTCCGGGTGGTGCCGGGCCTGCCGCACCACCTCGAGGATGGCCTTGCGCTGGCGGGTAAGACGCTTCAGCGCCATCGCCCTCACTATACCCCACGGAGGGGCAAAACTCCAGTAAACCTATCGGATTTGGGCGAGGATCTCCCGCCCGCCCTGCTCCAGGACGTCCCGGGCCAGGTCCAGTCCCAGCTCCTCGGCCTCGGAGACGTCCCCCTCAATCTCCGCCCGGATGAAGCTCTTCCCGTCCGGGGTGAGGAGGACTCCCTCAAGCCGCAGCGTCCCGTCCTCCTCCACGTGGGCCAGGGCCCCCACGGGGGCCAGGCACCCGGCCCCAAGGCCCCTAAGGAAGGCCCGCTCCGCCCGGACCCGGTGGTAGGAGGGGGGGTGGTGGAGGGCGTAGCAGAGCTCCTCGGCCAGGTCGTCCCCTTCCCGCACCTCCAGGGCCAAGGCCCCCTGGCCGGGGGCGGGGAGCACCTCGCCGGGGTCCAGGAACTCGTCAATGCGGTTCCTGAGGTCCAGGCGGATGAGCCCCGCCGCCGCGAGGACGAGGCCGTCGTACTCCCCGCTGCCCAAAGCGGCGAGCCGAGTGTCCACGTTGCCCCGGAGGTCCCGCACCACGAGGTCCGGCCTCAGGGCGAGGATCTGGGCCTTACGGCGCACGGAGCTCGTCCCCACCACCGCCCCCGGGGGGAGGTCCTTGAGGCGCTTGGCCACCTTGCCCAGGAAGACGTCCCTGGGGTCCTGCCGCCGGGGCACGGAGGCGATCTTGAGCCCCCTGGGCGACTCGGTGGGCAGGTCCTTGAGGGAGTGGACGGCGATGTCAATCTCCCGGGAGAGCAGGGCCTCCTGGATCTCCTTGACGAAGATGGCCTCCTCCCTGGGGCTCGCCCCCTGGTCCCCCCGGGTCTTGATGGTGCGGATCTTGAACTCCGTTTCGGGCCAGGTCTCCTTGAGCCTCTCCACCACGAAGCGGGTCTGGGCCAGGGCCAGGGCGCTCCCCCGGGTTCCCACCACGATGACGCGCATACCACCCCATACTACAAAAGCCCCGGCGGAAGCCGGGGCCCTGCCCTTTCCGCGCCCTTAGTGGGCGTGGCCGTGCAGGAGCTCCTCGGGGGTGGCTTCGCGGACCTTCACCACCTCCACCTGGAAGTCCAGGTCCTTGCCCGCCAGGGGATGGTTGAAGTCCACGGTCACCTCCTCCCCTTCCACCGCCACCACGGTGAGGGGCATGGGGTTCCCCTCCATGTCCTGGGCGTAGAACTGGGCCCCGGGGACCACCTCGGCGTCCTCGGGGAAGGCGGAGAGGGGCACCACCTGGACCCCCTCGGGATCGTAGGGGCCGTAGGCCTTCTCGGCGGGGACGTGGGCGTGGAAGGCCTCCCCCTCCTCCCGGCCCTCCAGGGCCTCCTCGAGGCCCGGGATGAGGTTACGGTGGCCGTGGAGGTAGGAAAGCTCCCCCTGGTCCAGAACCTCACCCTCCACCTGGAGGGTGTAGCGAATGGTCACAACCTTGTCCTGTCCAACCTTCATCGCGCGTTCCTTTCGCAAGCCTTGCTTGCTCCTCCTAGGGTAGCAGACCTCGGCCCAAGAGGGAACCCCCACCCCTCCGAACCCCTTCCCAAGGGCTATAGTGGGGGCATGCGGGTGGAGGGCGCCATCGGCAAGACCCCCGTGGTCCGCCTCGCCAAGGTGGTGGAGCCGGATATGGCCGAGGTCTGGGTCAAGCTGGAAGGGCTGAACCCTGGGGGCTCCATCAAGGACCGCCCCGCTTGGTACATGATCAAGGACGCCGAGGAGCGGGGGATCCTGAGGCCGGGCTCGGGCCAGATCATCGTGGAGCCCACGAGCGGCAACACCGGCATCGGCCTCGCCATGATCGCCGCAAGCCGGGGCTACCGCCTCATCCTCACCATGCCCGCCCAGATGTCCGAGGAGAGGAAGCGGGTCCTCAGGGCCTTCGGCGCCGAGCTCGTCCTCACGGACCCCGAGAGGCGGATGCTCGCGGCGAGGGAAGAGGCGCTAAGGCTCAAGGAGGAGCTGGGGGCTTTCATGCCGGACCAGTTCAAAAACCCCGCCAACGTCCGGGCCCACTACGAGACCACGGGGCCCGAGCTCTACGAGGCCCTGGAGGGCCGCATAGACGCCTTCGTCTACGGCTCCGGCACCGGGGGGACCATCACGGGGGTGGGCCGCTACCTCAAGGAAAGGATCCCCCACGTGAAGGTCATCGCCGTGGAGCCTGCCCGCTCCAACGTCCTCTCCGGGGGGAAGATGGGCCAGCACGGGTTCCAGGGCATGGGCCCGGGCTTCATCCCCGAGAACCTGGACCTAAGCCTCCTGGACGGGGTGGTCCAGGTCTGGGAGGAGGACGCCTTTCCCCTGGCCCGAAGGCTCGCCCGGGAGGAGGGGCTTTTCCTGGGGATGAGCTCGGGGGGCATCGTCTGGGCTGCTCTCCAGGTGGCCAAAGAGCTCGGCCCCGGGAAGCGGGTGGCCTGCATCAGCCCGGACGGCGGCTGGAAGTACCTCTCCACCCCCCTTTACGCCGAGCCCTAGCCTCCTCAGGCCATGCGGAGCCTCTTCGCCCGCCTCCTCTTGAACACCGTGGCCCTCTGGTTCCTCACCCTCCTCTACCCCGGGGTCTACTTCCGCCCCGGGGCGGGGCTTCTGGACTACCTGGTGGCGGGGGCGGTGTGGGGCCTGGCCAACGCCCTCGTGCGCCCCGTCCTCCTCTTCCTCACCCTTCCCTTAACCCTCCTCACCCTGGGCCTCTTCACCCTGGTGGTGAACGGCCTCGTCCTCCTCCTCGTCGCCGCCGTCACCCCCTTGGAGGTGGCGGGGTTCGGGGCCGCCCTGGTGGGGGCCTTGGTGCTGAGCCTGGTGAGCCTGGTGCTCAGCTGGGCCCTGAAGGACTAGCGGTTCTCGCTCACGTAGCGGGAAAGCTCCGCGATGAGCATCCCCTGGTGGGTGATGATGGCCTTGACCAGGTCCCCGATGGACACCACCCCCACGACCCGCTCCCCCTCCACCACGGGAAGGTGCCGGGTGCGGCGCTCGGTCGGCCAAGGCCTCTGCCCCCCCGCGCCTGGGGCGAGCCGTCAGTGGCGAGGAGGTGCAAACAGTTGAAAAATAACGCACCCTACTTCACCCTGACGCTCAAACGCTTCCGCTTCTCAGCACCTCACTCCAGCAAGTTCCTCCAGTGCGACTGGTATACTCCCTCCCAGGAGGCCCCAGGTGAAGGCCAAGCCTAAAGCCGCGCGGGAGCGCACCTCAAAGGAGAGGGCGAAGGCCTTCACCGGAGTCCATGCTCTTCTCGTCTTCCCCTCTGAAGAAGACCACAAGGCCACCCTGGACCTCATGCGCCGCTTCTCCGCTGGGGTGCGCTACGCCTACAACCGCCTCCTGGAAGGTCAGACCAGAGAGGAGCTCAAACGGGCAGACGGTTTCCTCTGCACCTCCTTCCGCCTCAACACCCGCTACGCCGACGACGCGATCCTGAAGGCCCAAGCCGTCCTGGACTCCGCCAGGGAGAGAGGAGAAGACCCCCGGAAGGTGGTCTTCGGGGGGAGAAAGCTCTTCCAACAGCTCAAGCGCAAGCACCTCTCGGGTAAACCCCTGAAGAGGCTCAAGCGGGAGTGGAGGGAAAGGAGGCAAGGCCTCCTCTACTCCCGGGGAGACAAGACTAAAGGCGGCAACCTCAACCTGAGGCTTCTCGTGGAAGACGGGGCCTTGCGGCTCCGGATCAACCTTGGGGACGGGAGCTACGCCCACGCCCTGGTGAAGACGGGCCACCCCAACCTGAGCGCCCTGGTGGGGAGGGTCTACGCCTCCCTCCCCTACAACGTGGCCCTCTCCTTGCGGGAGGGGAAGGTCTACGCCACCTTCACCTGGGAGGAGGAAGCCGTTCCTCTTGTGGCCACGAAGGAGAACGGGGTCCTCGCCCTGGACGTGAACTCGGACCCTTACCACCTGGCCTTAGCCCTCGTCTCCCCCGACGGGAACCTGAGGCGCCACCTCACCCTCTCCCTGGAAGAAGTGGACCGGGCGGAGAACAGGGGAACCAAGGAACTCCTCCTCTGGAAGGTGGCGCACCAGGTGGTGGCCATAGCCTTGGAGGAAGGCGTGGCCATCGCCACGGAACGCCTGAAGTACCTGAGGAAGTCCAGGAGGGGTGACGGCTCGGGAAGGGCTTTCCGCGGGAAGCAACACCGCTTCGCTTACGCCTCCCTTCTCCGGAAGGTCCACTCCTTGGCCCGGAAGAGGGGTGTTCAGGTGGTGGAGGTGAACCCGCGGGACACCTCCACCATCGGGATGCTCAAGTACGCCCCGCAGCTTTCCCTCTCCAAGGACGTGGCTGCCGCTTACGTCATCGGGAGAAGGGCCTTGGGATTTGAAGAGAAGCTTCCCAGGGGGTACGAGAGGCTTCTCCGGGACGAACGCTTCAGGGGTCACGTCCAGGGTTTCTACGCCTCCAGGGTGCAGGAGCTCCGGGCCAAAAAAGCCCAGGAGCGCAACCCCTACCTGAGGCGCAGGCTTTCCCGGGAGATCGGGAGGGCGAAGCGCCACCTGGCTTTGTTTTCAAGCCTTCAGGGCTCTTCGGGGAGCCAAAGGGAGGTCACCGACGGAAGGAACTCCCCTGGCGTTAATCCCTGGCGGGTCTTGAGGGCAGGCACCTTCCTTCCCCTCCTCGGGCGCGAGGTGCCGAGGGACCTTTCTCGCCTCAAGCCCATCCTCTTCGGGGGATCGTGGGAGGGGTGGAAGGAAGGTCTAGGTCCTCATCCTGGTGGGGGGCCGGAGTGCGCTAATGTGCGCTCTACTTGACCAGGATCCTCATACCCCCATTGTACGGGCGGGCTCCCGCACCCCCCGGGCCAAGGCCCAGGCGGGCAGGAGCAACGCCCCGAGGCCCAAGAGCACCGGTAGGACCCCAAAGGCCTCAATGAGCCGCCCGATGGGGGCGTAGAAGAGGCCGGCGAAGCCCCAGGTGAACCCCATGAGGAGGCCCGAGACCGTGGCCGTCTGCCCCGGTTCCAGCTCCTGGGCCAGGGCCACGGCCACGGGGATCCCCGCGTTCATCAGGGCCCCGGTGACGGCGAGGAGGAGGAGGTACAAAGGGTTTTCCGCGGGGAAGAAGAGGAGGCCCAGGTAAAGGGGCAGGCCCAGGGTGAGGGTGCCCACCAAGACCGCCTTCCGCCCAAGCCGGTCCGACAAGGTCCCCCCGGCGAGGATGCCCAGGGTAGCGGAGAGGCTGTAGACGGAGAGGGAAAGGGCCGTGTACCCGTCGGGGAGGCCCTTGGTGGCGTACCAGTAGGGCAGGGTGGTGGAGAAGCTGAGGAAGACCAGGCTCCGCAAGGTGGCCATCCCCCAAAGCCGCGCCACATCCCCCCGGAAGACGCGCAGGAAGTCCCGGAAGCCCGCGGGCCTCCCCGCGCGGCGCACCGGGGGCAGGCGGAGGAGGACGAGGGCGGGGAGGAGGACCAGGGGGGTGAGCCAGAAGAGGGCCTCGAGGCCCCACCGCCCCGCCACGTACAGGGCCACGATGGGCCCCAGGGAAAGCCCCAGGTTCCCCGCGGAGCCGAAGAAGGAAAGCCAGAAGCCCCTCCGCTCCTTGGGGGCGTACTCCCCCACGAGGCTCGCCCCGGAGGCGTGGAAGAGGGCGGAGCCCACGCCCGCCAGGGCCAGGACGAAAAGCAGGGCCTCAAACCGGGGCCAAAGGCCCATGGAACCCATGCCCAAAGCCACCAGCACGGGGCCGAGGGCCGCGAGGAGCCTCCGGTCCACCCGGTCGGCCACCAGGCCGGCGAAGGGCTGAAGGAGGCTCCCCGTGAGGGAGTAGACGGAAACCAGAAGGCCCGCCGTCCCTAGGCCGACCCCGAAGCGGTCCATGAGCTTGGGCAGGAGGGGGGTGAGGAAGTTGGAGAAGAGGTCGTTGGTGGTGTGGAGCCAGGCGAGAAGGAGGGGCAACACCCCCCATGCTATTACGGCTTCTCACGGAAGGTGTGCTACAATCCCTCCGTGCGCAAGGACCTCGCTCGGATGCCCAAAGGCTTTGGGGAGAAAAGAAAAATGGCGCGCCCGAGAGGACTCGAACCTCTGACCTTCGGCTCCGGAGGCCGACGCTCTATCCAGCTGAGCTACGGGCGCATACAGCAAGAGCTACTTTAGCACCCGCAAAGGAGGCAGTCAAGTGTTCGGTCTCAGCAAACGCGCCATCACCATCCTCTTCGGCCTTCTGGCCCTGGCCTTCGCCCTGGGCGCCATCCTCCTCTTCACCCCGCAGGCGGGACAGCAGGCCCGGGGCAAGCCGGTCCTTTGGGTGAACGGAAAGGCCCTCTACGAGCTGGACCTCCTCAGGCTTCAGGGAAACGATCCCCTTTACGCCGCAAGCCCCGAGGGCTTGCTCAAGACCTTGGTGGACACCCACTTCCTGGAGCAGGTCATCCTCACCGAGGCCCTAAAGCAGGACGCCGCCCGGATGCGGGTCTCCAGCGCCGAGGTGCGCCAGGAGGTGAACCGCATCCGGGAGCAGTTCGGCCTGAAGGACAAGGCGGCCTACGAGCAGTTCCTCAACCAGGTGGGCTACACGGACGCCCAGCTTAGGGCCGAGGTCAAGACCCAGCTCCAGATCCAGAAGCGCCTGGAGCAGATCCGCTCGGGCGCCAAGCCCACCGAGGAGGAGGTGCGGTTCTACTACGAGGTCTTCAAGGAAAACTACAGGACCGAGCCCCGGGTGAAGGCCCGCCAGATCGTGGTGGACGACAAGGCCCTCGCCGAGGAGCTCGCCGCCAAGGCCAAGGCCGGGGAGGACTTCGCCGCCCTGGCCCGCCAGCACTCCAAGGTGGGGGCGGAGCAGGGGGGCGCTTTGGGGGCGGGCCCCGGGGAGGCGGAGCCCAAGCCCGTGACCCAGGTGGTCTTCCCCACGGAGGTGGGGGAAGCGGTCTTCGCCCTGAAGGGGCCGGGCGTGGTGGGGCCCATCGCCGCGGGGGGCCGGTACTACGTCGTGAAGGTGGAGGAATACCTCCCCTCCACCCTCCCCGCCTTTGAGGAGGTCAAGGACCGGGTGGCCCAGGACGCAGAGAGGGCCAAGGGGGACGGCGCCCTCGAGGCCTACCTGGAAGAGCTCCGCAAGAAGGCCCAAGTCCGCTTCGCCGAGGACATCCCCTACGCCTACCAGAACCCGCCCGTGGCCAAGGTCAACGAGAAGGAGATCCTCCTCAGCGAGGTGCTTCAGCCCGTCTTCTCCAACCAGCAGACGGTGGCCCTGGTCCAGCAGGGCCTGGGGGAGCTCGCCGTCCAGTTCTTCCTTCCCCAGACCCTGGAGAACCTCATTGACCGGGAGCTCCTGGTGGAGGCGGCCCGAAAAAGCGGCAAGCCCTTCATCGGCTCCAAGGCGGGGATCGCCGAGGCCTACCTCCGCTACGAGACCCGGGACGTGACGGCGAGCGAGGAGGAGGCCCGGGCCTTCTACAGCGAGAACCCCGCCCTCTTCACCGTGCCCGCAAGCGCCAAGGTGATCGGGGTGAACTTCAAGGAGGAGGCCCAGGCCAAGGCCTTCCGGGCCGCGGCCCTCAAGGGCGGGGACCTCGAGGCCCTGGCCAAGGCCCAAGAAGGCACGGTCACCGACTACGGCACCGTGAACCCCAACCAGCTCCCCGCCGTCCTGGACCGCCTGGTCTTCAAGATCACCGGGACCTTCCCCAAAGGCCCCTTAGGGGAGGTGAGCGAGGTGATCAAGATGGAAGACGGCACCTACACCGTCCTCCTCATCTCCGACCGCAAGGCGGAAGAGCTGAAGGGCTTCGCCCAGGTGGCCGAGGAGGCCCGGCAGGGGGTGGTCAACCGGAAGCGGAGCGAAAAGGCCCAAGCCCTGATCCAGGCCCTGCGCAAGGAGGCGAGGATAGAGAACCGGCTGGCCGAGGTGTTGCAGGCCCTCACCCCCAAAACCCCCTCCCAGGAGCAACCCCAGCCCGAAGAGGCCCCGGCCAATAACCCCTAACCCCGAAGCCCGGGCAGGAGGGGCGGGGGCTTCCCCGCCCCCTTACAATGGCTCCATGGAGATCACCCGGCTCCTCACCCTCTACTACGAGGCGACCCCAGACCCCCAAAACCCCTTGGAGGGGGTCCGCTTCGGCACAAGCGGCCACCGGGGGAGCAGCCTAAAGGCCACCTTCACCGAGGCCCACGTCCTGGCCATCGCCCAGGCCATCGCCGAGCTCCGGCCGAGCTTCGGGGCCACAGGGCCCCTCTTCCTGGCCAAGGACACCCACGCCCTCTCCGAGCCCGCCTGGGCCACGGCCCTCTCCGTCTTCGCCGCCCACGGGATAGAGGTCTGCGTGGAGGCGGACGGGGACTACACCCCCACGCCCCTCGTCTCCCTGGCCATCCTGGAGCACAACGCCCACCACGAGGCCAAGGCCGACGGCGTCCTCCTCACCCCGAGCCACAACCCCCCGGAGGACGGCGGCTTCAAGTACAACCCCCCCACGGGAGGGCCGGCGGACGCCCGCATCACCCGGGCCATAGAGGAGAGGGCCAACGCCCTCCTCAAGGAGGGCCTCAAGGGCGTGAAGCGCCTCCCCCTCCGGGAGGCCCTGGCCCGGGCCAGGCCCTTTGACTACGCGGGGCTTTACGTGGAAAAGGTGGCGGAGGCGGTGGACCTCGAGGCCATCCGGGCCTCGGGCCTTAGGATCGGGGTGGACCCCTTAGGGGGGGCAAGCTTAAGGGTGTGGGAGCGGCTCGCCGAGGTCCACGGGCTTTCCCTGGAGGTGGTGAACCCCACCCTAGACCCCACCTTCCGCTTCATGCCCAAGGACCACGACGGGAAGATCCGCATGGACTGCTCCAGCCCCTACGCCATGGCGGGCCTCCTCGCCCTCAAGGACCGCTTTGACCTCGCCATCGGCAACGACCCCGACGCCGATCGCCACGGGATCGTCACCCCGCGGGGCCTGATGAACCCCAACCACTACCTGGCCGCCGCCCTCCACCACCTCTACACCACCCGGTCCTGGCCCGGGGCCAAGGTGGGGAAGACGGCGGTGACCAGCGCCCTCCTGGACCGGGTGGCCCAGTCCCTGGGGCGGGAGGTGTACGAAACCCCCGTGGGGTTCAAGCACTTCGTGGCGGGGCTCCTCGAGGGGTGGCTCGGCTTCGCCGGGGAGGAAAGCGCCGGGGCAAGCTTCCTCCGCTTTGACGGGAGGCCCTTCTCCACCGACAAGGACGGGATCCTCATGGGCCTCCTCGCCGCCGAGCTCATGGCCAAGCGGGGCCAGGCCCCGGACGCCGTGTACGAGGCCCTGGCGGAAAAGCTGGGCCGCCCCTACTACGCCCGCAAGGACCTCCCCGTTTCCCCCGAGGCCAAGGCCCGCCTCGCCCGGCTCTCCGCCGAGGAGGTCCATCCCGACGCCCTCGCCGGAGAGCCCGTCCTCCAGGTCCTGGACCGGGCCACGGGCAACGGGGAGCCTCTGGGCGGGATCAAGGTGGTGGCGGCCAACGCCTGGTTCGCCGTGCGCCCAAGCGGCACCGAGGACGTGGCCAAGGTCTACGCGGAAAGCTTCCTCGGGGAAGCGCACCTGGAAAGGGTCCTGGAGGAAGCCACCGCCCTCCTCCACAAGGCCCTCGCCTGAGAGCCCCTAGCCCTTCACCGCCCCCGCGGTGAGGCCGGCGACGATCCTTTGCTGGAAGACGAAGACGAGGACCACCAGGGGCACCGTGACCACCACGCTCGCCGCCATGATGGAGCCCCAAGGGATCTCAAAGGGCGTGGCCCCGCCGAAGCTGGCGATGGCGGGGGGCACGGTCTTCACCGAGTCCCCCACGGTGAAGGTGAGGGCGAAGAGGTACTCGTTCCAGGCGGCGATGAAGGCGAGGAGGCCCGTGGTGACGAGGCCGGGCCCCGTGAGGGGGAGCATCACCTTGAGGAGGGTCTGGAGGGGCGTCGCCCCGTCCACGTAGGCCGCCTCCTCCAGCTCCCTAGGAAGCCCGCGGAAGTAGCCCACCAGCACCCAAACCGTGAAAGGGAGGGTGAAGAGGAGGTAGGTGAGGACGAGGCCGAGGTGAGTGTTGAAAAGCCCCGTCTGGCGCAGGAGGAGGAAGAGGCCGCCCAGGACCGCGATCTGGGGGAACATGGTCATGGAGAGGACGATGTACATCACGGCGTTTTTGGGCGGGAAGGGAAGCCTCCCCAAGGCGTAGGCGGCGAGGACGCCGAGGACCAAGGAGAGGAGGGTGGCCCCCCCGGCCACGATGAGGGAGTTGAGGAGGTTGCGGCCGAAGTTGGCCTGAAGGAAAACGTTCTTGTAGTGCTCCAGGGTGAAGGGCACGGGGAGGAAGCTGGGGTCGGGGGAGAAGAGGGCGTCCGAGGGCTTGAAGCTGGAGATCACCGCCCAGTAGAAGGGAAAAACGCTGTAGACGACCACGAAGGCCACGAGGAGATAGAAGAAGAGCCTTCTCAGAAGGCGGCTTGCACGCCTCACTTCAACGCCTCCTTCCCAACGGTGCGCATGTAGAGGAGAACGAAGACGAAGATGATCACGAGGATGGCCACGCTGATGGCCGAGCCGTAACCCAAGTCCTGGAAGTCCACCAGGGTCTGGCGGTTGTAGACGGCCAGGGTGCGGGTGGCGGGGTTCACGCCGCTCATGACGAAGATCACGTCAAAGACCCGGAGGGCGTCCAGGGTCCGGAAGATGAGGGCCACCACCAAGGCGGGGGTGAGGAGGGGCAGGGTGATGTTCCAGAACTGCTGCCACCTCGAGGCCCCGTCCATGCTCGCCGCCTCGTAAAGCTCCTCCGGGATCATCTGCAGGCCCGCGAGGAGGAGAAGGGCCATGAAGGGGGTGGTCTTCCAGACGTCCACGGCGATGATGGAGGGCAAAAGGAGCTCGGGCCGGGCCAGGAAGGCCACCTTCTGGGAAAGGAGGCCGAGCTTGACCCCGAGGACGTTGATGACGCCGTAGACGTCGTTCAGCATCCACTGCCACATCTTGGCCGAGACCACCGTGGGGATGGCCCAGGGGATGAGGATGGCGGCGCGCACCAGGCCCCGGCCACGAAAGTTGGAGTGAATGATGAGGGCGATGGCCAGCCCCAAAACCGTCTCCAGGCTCACGGAGACCACGGTGAACTTGAGGGTGTTCCAAAGGGCCTGGCGGAAGTCCGGGTCCTGGAAGAGGTAAGCGTAGTTCTCCAAGCCCACGAACTCCGGGGGCTCCACGAAGGCGATGTCGGCCTTGAAGAAGGACCAGTAGAAGACCTGGGCCAGGGGGTAGCCCGCCACCAGGACCACCACCAAGAGCGTGGGCAGGACCAGGATCCAGGCCAAACGGACCTGTCTTAGGGTGAGCATGGCCTTGGGATGAACCCGGGGAGGCCTGGGCCTCCCCGGGAAGGCAAGGGGCTAGCGCAGGATGCGGCGGATGCGGGCCTCGAGGTCCCGCACGGCCTGCTCGCCCTTCTTCCTGCCCGTGAGGACGCTATGCACCTCGGTCCAGATGGCCTCGGACACCTGGTTGTACCGGGCCCCGGCCACGTCGGAGGGGCGGGAGACGGCGTTCTGGAAGACGGGGAGGAGGTCCCTAAACCAGGGGTTCTTCGCCAAGACGTCCCGGTCGGTGTAAAGGGCGGGCCGGGTGGGCAGGCGGGAGAGGCGGACGGCGTTGTCCTTTTGGACCTCGTAGGAGGCCAGGTACTTGACCAGGTCCACGGCCTCCCTGGGGTAGCGGCTGTAGGCGGAGACCATGAGCTGCCAGCCGCCCAGGGTAGCGGCGTTGGGGGCGTCTGCCGAGGCCTTGGGCAGGACCGTGACCCCGAACTTGCCCCGGATGGGGCTCCCCTCCGCCTGGCCCAAGGCGTAGGCGTAGGGCCAGTTGCGCATGAAGAGGCTGTTGCCCTGCTGCCAGACGTTCCTCGCCTCCTCTTCGGCGTAGCTGGTCACGCCCTGGGGGGCGATCCTCCCCACCCAGCCGCGGGCCCGGTTCAGGGCCAGGGCCGCCCGGCCGTTGTTGACGCTGATGGTGCCGTCGGGCTCCACGATGCGCCCGCCCCCGTGGGAATAGATCCACTCCAGGGCGTCGCAAGTGAGGCCCTCGTAGGGCTTACCTTGGAAAACGAACCCCCAGAAGTCGCGGTTGCCCGCCCGCCTCTCCCCTTGCATGACCCGCTCGGCCATCTGCTCCAGCTCGTTCCAGGTCCGGGGCGGGCTTGTATAGCCGTACTTCTCCAGGAGGTCCTTGCGGTAGTAAAGGAGGCCGGCGTCGGTGAAGAAGGGCAGGGAGGTGAGCTTGCCCCGGATGATGTTGTTCTGGACGATACGGGGGAAGAACTCCCTGAGCTCCGCCTCCGTGAGGTAGGGCTTCAGGTCCAGGGCGTGGGGCGCCACGATGCCCGGCCAGATGACGTCAATCATGTAGACGTCCACATCGGGGCTCCTGGCGGCCCAGTACTGCTGGTAGAGGGCGAGGCGGTCGTTGGTGTCGGCGGGGGAGTCAATGTACTCCACCCGGGTGCCCGTCTTCTTCCCCCAAGCCTCCACCATCTCCTTCATCCAGCGGCCGCCCTCGCCCACAGCGGTGGAGTCCCCGGCCACGCGGATCACGGGGCCGGACTGCGCCCGCACCAAGGCGGGGCCCAGAACAAGGCTTGCCGCCACGCCCACGCCAAGCTTCTTCAAAAAGGCCCGCCTTTGCATACCACACCTCCTTTGGAAGCCATTCCACGGCGATTATAAAGGGGCTTTGGAGGGAGCGTCAAGGGGGAGCTGAGCTCTCATCACTTTCCTCCCCCCAGTTCCTGAAGCAACCTGACCAGCTCCTCCACCACTGCTTCCCTCCAAGGCGGGGGCCCCTGGGCCAGGGCGATCCGGCCCAGACGGAAGAGGCTTTGCCGCTCGGGATGGGCCAGAAGCCGGGGAAGCCATTCCCTGCCCTGCAAGCGCGCCCCCAGAAGGACCAAGAGCGCCATCCCCAAGGCCAGAAGCCATAACCACCCCCTGAGGCTCGCCCCCGTCCGCAGCCGATGGCGGTCCAGCCCAAACCCCTGCCCCTTCAGGTCCCTAAACCCCTCTTCAATCCACATCCGCCACCCATAGGGCGGCTCCCCCCCAAAAGGGCCCGAATAGGCCAGATACCAGGGATCCCGACCCCCTGGGTACACCAGGAGGGTGACTTCTACCCCCTCCCCACCGTGTCCGAAAAGGCGGACCTCCTCCCGCAGGGGGTGGACCACACGCTGGTAGCCCTCCTTCAGGGGAAGGCGCTTCCCCCCTTGGGGTTCCACCTCCCGGTTCTGCCGCAGGCGGATGAGGAAGCCCATGCCCCACCCCTGGAGCTTTCGCATCAGGGAGACCCGGTCAAAGCCGCGGTCCAGGAGGAAGAGGGGGGTATATCCCAGGTCCTGGACGGCGCGGCCCAGGCGGTGGAGGAACTCCTCCTCCACCCGGTTTTGACTGGGGAAAGGGGAGAGGGGGTGAAGAGCGAAGGCCACCACCAGGGCCCTTCCCTTGAGGGGAAGGGCGGCCACCAGGGCTTGGTGCCTACCGTCCTCTGTGAAGGTCCAGTCCACGATGAGGGGGAGGGGGCGGTCTTTGGGGAAACGAGGGACGAGGAGGGGGAGGAGGGCTTCGGTGAGGGCCCAGGGGTCTTGCAGGGTGGGGTGATGGAGGAAGCGCCAGAGGCGATTGAGGCGGCTTTGGGCCAGGGTGGGGAGGGGGGTTCTGCGGGCGAGGTCGGAGAGGGTGGGGTCCAGGGGGGTAGTGAGGAGGGTGGACAGGAAGAGGGCGAGGTTGGAGCGGATGGTTTTCCTGAGGGAGGCGAAGACCTTATGGACCCAGAGGGTGATAACTTGGGAAAGGGGGGTGGTGGGCGGCACACCTTACTTACCCCCCTCTTCTCTTCCCTTGTCAAGCCCCAGCCCTCAAAGTGATGAGAGCTCAGCAAGGGGGAGGGGTTGACTTTTGCTTGGGCGCGTGCAACAATAAGCTACTTTCCGAAGCCAAAGATGGGTTTGGAAAGGGATTTGAAGGAGTAGGCATGAACGAAGGCATCGTAAAGTGGTTCAACGCGGAAAAAGGCTACGGTTTCATCCAGCAGGAGGAAGGTCCCGACGTGTTCGTACACTTCTCGGCCATTGAGGCCGATGGCTTCCGCACCCTCAACGAGGGGGAGCGCGTGGCGTTTGAGGTGGAGCCGGGCCGCAACGGCAAGGGCCCCCAGGCCAGACGGGTCCGGCGCCTCTAACGAGAGGACTGCCCCTAAAGCCCCCCAGTTGGGGGGCTTTTCCTATCATGGAGGGGCCATGCGCATCCTGGTCTCCAACGACGACGGCATCTTCTCCCCGGGCATCAAGGCCCTGGGCCTCGCCATGCGGGCGCTGGGGGAGGTGTTCGTGGTGGCCCCGGACATGGAGCAGTCGGCCGTGGGCCACGGGATCACCGTCCGCCGCCCCTTGCGTTTCAAGCACACCCAAAGCGCCGGCTTTGGGGAGATCCCCGCCTACCGGGTGGACGGGACGCCCGCCGACTGCGTGGTCCTGGGCGTCCACCTCCTGGGCCGGCCGGACCTGGTGGTCTCGGGGATCAACCTGGGGGTGAACCTGGGCCTGGACCTCACCCACTCGGGGACGGTGGCCGCGGCCCTCGAGGGGGCCTCCTTGGGGATCCCCTCCATCGCCTTCAGCCTGGACACCTCGGGGGAGGTCCTGGACTTCCAGGAGGCCGCCCGCTGGGCCCTCGCCATCGCCCGGGCCGTGGGGGAACGGGGCCTGCCCCCGGGGGTGCTCCTCAACGTGAACTTCCCCGCCTCGAGGCCCAAAGGCCTCCTGGTCACCCGCCTTTCCACCCACCGCTTTGAGGACCAGGTGGTGGAGCGGCTGGACCCGGAGGGCAAGCCCTACTACTGGATCACCGGCACCCCCGCCGGGGAGGAGGAGGAGGGGACGGACCTCTGGGCGGTGCGGCGGGGGTACGTTTCCGTAACCCCGGTGAGCCTGGACCTCACTGCCCACGGCTTCCTCGAGGCGCTTTCAGGCCTTTTGGAGGAGGTGGCCCCGTGACCCTCCTGCGCACCCCCCTCCCGGTGCCCCACGGCTTCACCACCCGGGAAGGCGGGGTCTCCGAGGGGCCCTTCCGCAGCCTCAACCTCTCCGCCGCCACCGGGGACGACCCCGAGAGGGTGGCCGAGAACCAACGCCGGGTGCTCGCGGCCTTCGGCCATCCGCCCGTGGCGGGCCTCCGCCAGGTCCACGGCACGGAGGTCCACCCGGTGGAGGGGCCGGGGCTTTGGGAGGGGGACGGCCTCCTCACCCGCACCCCCGGCCTTCTCCTCCGGGTGGGGGTGGCCGACTGCTACCCCCTCCTCCTCTACCACCCGAAGGGGGCCGTGGGGGCCCTGCACGCCGGCTGGCGCGGGGTGGTGGGGGGGATCCTGCCCAAGGCCCTGGAGCGCCTCGAGGCGGTCTACCGCCTGGACCCCACGGAGGTCCACCTGGCCATCGGCCCCGGAATCGGGGGGGCGTGCTACCAGGTGGGCGAGGAGGTGGCGGCCCGCTTCGCCGAGGCGGGGCTTTTCACCTTCCGCGAGGACCCCGCCGCCCCGGGGAAGTACCTCTTGGACCTGGAAAAGGCCCTCCTCCTCCAGGCGCGGCGGGCGGGGCTTAAGGAGGAGCGGATCTACCGGGTGGGGCTTTGCACCCACTGCGCCCCCAACCTCTTCTCCCACCGCCGGGACCGGGGGAGGACGGGCAGGATGTGGGGCCTCGTCATGCTTCCTCCCCGTTAAGGCGGCGTACAGGAGCCCGTGGCACAATGGAGGCATGCTCTTCCCCCGGGAGGTCCTCCCCTCCCTCCTCCACCTCACCCCGGCGTGGCTTAAGGCCCGGGGCCTCAAGGGGGTGATCCTGGACCTGGACAACACCCTCCTCCCCTACGGGGAGGAGGACCTTCCGGAGGCCTACCGAGCGTGGCTTTCGGACCTGAAGGGGGCGGTGCCCGTCTACCTCCTCTCCAACGCCCTCCCCGAGCGCTTCGCCCGCGTGCAGCGCCTCCTGGACCTCCCCGGCCACGCCCCCGCCCTCAAACCCTGGCTCGGCTTCCGCAAGGCGCTCAAAGCCCTGGGCCTGCCCGCCCGGGAGGTGGCGGCGGTGGGGGACCAGGTCTTCACCGACGTCCTCGGGGGCAACCTGGTGGGGGCCTACACCGTCCTGGTCCCCCCCTTGCGGGAGCGGGAGTTCTTTTACACCCGCTTCATACGCATGCTGGAAGCTCCCTTTAGGAGGCCTCGAGGGGGTGCGACGAGATGAGCGTGCTCACCATAGGGGACAAAAGGCTCGGGGCGGCCCTCTTGGACGCCGGGCTCCTCACGGACGAGGAACTGCAGCGGGCCTTGGAACGGCACCGGGAGGTGGGGGGCTCCTTGGCCGAGGTCCTGGTGGACATGGGCCTCCTCTCCGAGCGGAGGATCGCCCAGACCATTGAGGACCACTTCGGCATCCCCCTGGTGGAGCTCCCCCAAGTGGAGATCCCCCCCAAGGCCAAGGCCCTCCTTCCCGCGGAAAAGGCCAAAGAACTCAAGGCCATCCCCTTCGCCCTGGACGAGGAGGCGGGGGTGGTGCGGGTGGCCTTCCTCAACCCCCTGGACACCCTGAGCCTCGAGGAGGTGGAGGACCTCACGGGGCTCGTGGTGGAGCCATACCAGACCACCAAAAGCGCCTTCCTCTACGCCCTGGCCAAGCACTACCCGGAGCTCGGCCTCCCCGTCCCCCCGCCGCCTTCGGGCGAGGGCCAGAAGGAGCTCAAGCTCGGGGAGCTCCTCCTGCAAAAGGGGTGGATCTCCCGCGAGGCCCTGGAGGAGGCCTTGGTGGAACAGGAGAAGACGGGGGACCTCCTCGGGCGGATCCTGGTGCGGAAGGGGCTCCCCGAGGAGGCCCTTTACCGGGCTTTGGCGGAGCAGAAGGGGCTGGAGTTTATGGAAAGCACCGAGGGGATCGCCCCCGACCCTTCCGCCGCCCTCCTCCTCCTCCGCTCCGATGCCCTGCGCTACGGCGCCGTGCCCATCGGCTTCCGAAACGGGAAGGTGGAGGTGGTCCTCTCCGACCCCCGGCACAAGGAGACGGTGGCCCAACTCCTCAATCGGCCCGTCCGCTTCTACCTCACCCTCCCCCAGGCCTGGGAGGAGCTCTTCCGCCGGGCCTACCCGCAGAAGAACCGCCTGGGGGAGGTCCTGGTCCAGGAGGGCAAGCTCTCCCGGGAGGCGCTGAAAGAAGCCCTGGAGGTGCAGAAAGGCCTGCCTCGGGCCAAGTCTTTGGGGGAGATCCTGGTGGAGCTCGGCCTCGCCCGCCCCGAGGACGTGGAGGAGGCCCTGAAGAAGCAAAGGCAGGGCGGAGGCCGGCTGGAGGACACCCTGGTCCAGTCGGGGAAGCTCAGGCCCGAGGCCCTGGCCCAGGCGGTGGCCACCCAGCTGGGCTACCCCTACGTTGACCCCGAGGAGGACCCCCCCGATCCCGGCGCCTCCCTCCTCCTCCCGGAGGACCTGTGCCGCCGCTATGGGGTCTTCCCCCACCGCCTCGAGGGAGACCGCCTCGTCCTCCTGATGAAGGACCCGAGGAACATCCTGGCCCTGGACGACGTGCGCCTCGCCCTCAAGAGGAAGGGCCTGGACCACGAGGTGGCCCCCGCCGTGGCCACGGAGGCCGCCATCACCAAGCTCATTGAGCGCTTCTACGGCAAGGCCGAGCTCTCGGAGATCGCCAAGGAATTCGCCAAAAAGCAGGCGGAGGAGGAGGTCGCAAGCCCCCTGGAGCTGGACGAGAGCGCCGCCCAGAAGTTCGTGAAGCAGGTGATCCGGGAGGCCTACCTCCAGGACGCCTCCGACATCCACATTGAGCCCAGGCAGAACGACGTCCAGGTGCGCCTCCGGATTGACGGCGCCCTGCGGCCGTACAGCACCCTACCCAAGGGGGCGCTAAACGCGGTGATCTCCGTGGTCAAGATCATGGGCGGGCTCAACATCGCCGAGAAGCGCCTCCCCCAGGACGGACGGGTGCGCTACCGGGAGGGGGCCATAGACGTGGACCTCCGGCTTTCCACCCTGCCCACGGTCTACGGGGAGAAGGCGGTGATGCGCCTGCTCAAGAAGGCCTCGGACATCCCCGAGATCGAGGAGCTTGGCTTCGCCCCGGGGGTGTTTGAACGCTTTAAGGAGGTGATCTCCAAACCCTACGGCATCTTCCTCATCACCGGGCCCACAGGGTCAGGCAAGAGCTTCACCACCTTCTCCATCCTGAAGCGCATCGCCACCCCCGACAAGAACACCCAGACCATTGAGGACCCCGTGGAGTACGAGATCCCGGGCATCAACCAGACCCAGGTGAACCCGCAGGCGGGCCTCACCTTCGCCCGGGCGCTAAGGGCCTTCCTCAGGCAGGACCCGGACATCATCATGGTAGGGGAGATCCGGGACTCCGAGACGGCCAAGATCGCCACCGAGGCCGCCCTCACCGGCCACCTCGTCATCGCCACCCTGCACACCAACGACGCCGCCCAGGCCATCACCCGCCTGGACGAGATGGGGGTGGAACCCTTTAACATCTCCGCTGCCCTCATCGGCGTCCTCTCCCAGCGCCTGGTGCGCAGGGTATGCGAGCACTGCAAGGTGGAGGTCAAGCCGGACCCCGAGACCCTAAGGCGCCTTGGGCTTTCCGAGGCGGAGATCCAAGGGGCCAGGCTCTATAAGGGCATGGGGTGCGAGCGGTGCGGCGGCACCGGCTACAAGGGCCGCTACGCCATCCACGAGCTTTTGGTGGTGGACGACGAGATCCGCCACGCCATCGTGGCGGGGAAGTCGGCCACGGAGATCAAGGAGATCGCCCGGAGGAAGGGGATGAAAACCCTGAGGGAGGACGGCCTCTACAAGGCCCTCCAAGGGATCACCACCCTCGAGGAGGTCCTGGCGCGTACCATTGAGTAAAGGAGGAAAGCGATGGCCAAAACCCCGGACGTGGTGGACCTTTTGGCGCTTGCGGTGGAGCGGGGGGCGAGCGACCTGGTGATCACCGTGGGCCTGCCCCCCATGCTGAAGATCGACGGGGAGTTCCACCCCACGGAGTACGAGCCCCTCACCCCCCAGGAGACCCGCCGCCTCATGTACGCCCTCATGGACGAGAAGCAGCAGCGGATCTTTGAGGAGGAGAAGGAGCTGGACTTCTCCTTCAGCCTCCCCGGGAAGGGGCGGTACCGGGTCAACGTCTTCCTGCAACGGGGGAGCGTGGGGGGGGTCTTGAGGGTGGTGCCGAGCACCGTGAAGAGCTTTGAGGAGCTCGGCCTCCCCAAGGTCATCGCCGACATCGCCATGAGCCCCCGGGGCCTCGTCCTGGTCACGGGGCCCACAGGGTCGGGCAAGAGCACCACCCTGGCCGCCATGATCGACTACATCAACGAACGCAAGGCCTGCCACATCGTCACCATTGAGGACCCCATAGAGTTCTTCCACAAGCACAAACGGGCCATCGTGAACCAACGGGAGATCGGCTCCGACACCAAGAGCTTCCACAAGGCGCTCCGCAGCGTCCTCCGCCAGGCCCCGGACGTGATCCTCGTGGGGGAGATGCGGGACTACGAGACCATCGCCGCCGCCATCACCGCCGCCGAGACGGGGCACCTGGTCATGGGCACCCTCCACACCAACTCCGCCCCGGAAACGGTAGACCGCATCGTGGACGTCTTCCCGGAGGCCCAGCAGGAACAGGTCCGGGTGCAGCTCTCCAACAACCTGGTGGCCGTCCTCACGCAACAACTCCTGCCCAAGGCCTTTGGCGGCGGGCGGGTCCTGGCCTACGAGCTCATGATCGCCACCCCGGCCGTGAGGGCCCTCATCCGGGAGGGGAAGAGCCACCAGTTAAGGAGCGTGATCCAGACGGGCGGCCAGTACGGGATGATCACCATGGACGCCTGCCTCGCCGACCTGTACAAGCGCAAGCTCATCACCTACGAGATGGGGCTCGCCAGGGCCGTGGACCCCAAGGAGTTCATGAGGCTCGCGGGCGCGCCCGAGGGCGCCAGGCGGTAAACTTTCCCCGATGTACGAAGCCGTCATCGGCCTCGAGGTCCACCTGCACCTCAAGACCCGCACCAAGATGTTCTGCGGCTGCCGGGCGGACTACTTCGGGGCGGAGCCCAACACCCACACCTGCCCGGTCTGTCTAGGCCTCCCGGGGGCCCTCCCCGTGCCCAACCGGGCGGCGGTGGAGCACGGCCTCAGGCTCGCCCTGGCCTTGGGGGCCGAGGTGCCGGAAAGGCTCGTCTTCCACCGCAAGAACTACTTCTACCCCGACCTCCCCAAGAACTACCAGATCAGCCAGTATGACCTCCCCTTGGGCCGGGGGGGAAGCCTGCCCTTGGGGGAGCGAAGGGTGCGCATCAAGCGCCTCCACCTGGAGGAGGACGCGGGGAAAAGCCTCCACCTGGAAGGGCGGACCCTTTTGGACCTCAACCGGGCGGGAAGCCCCCTCATTGAGCTCGTCACCGAGCCCGACCTCAAGACCCCCGAGGAGGCCAGGCGCTTTCTCCAGCGCATCCAGGCCCTGGTCCAGACCCTGGGGATCTCGGACGCCTCCCCCGAGGAGGGCAAGCTCCGGGCCGACGTCAACGTCTCCGTGCGGCGGGTAGGGGAGCCTTTGGGCACCAAGGTGGAGATCAAAAACCTCAACTCCTTTAAGAGCGTGCAACGGGCCCTGGAGTACGAGATCCGCCGCCAGACGGAGATCCTAAGGCGGGGGGAGAAGGTGAAGCAGGCGACCCTGGGCTTTGAGGAGGGGAGCGGCAAAACCTACCCCATGCGCACCAAGGAGGAGGAGGCCGACTACCGCTACTTCCCCGAGCCCGACCTGCCCCCGGTGGCCATCCCCCGGGACTGGCTTGAGGAGGTGCGGCGAAGCCTTCCCGAGCTCCCCTGGGAGAAGGAGGCCCGCTACCGCGCTCTAGGCATCAAGGAAAAGGACGCCGAGGTCCTGGCCTACACCCCCTCCCTCGCCCGTTTCCTGGACCAGGCCCTTCCCTTGGGCCTCGCCTCTCCCCAGGCCCTGGCCAACTGGCTCCTCGCCGACGTGGCGGGGCTTCTCCACGAGCGGGGCCTCCGCCTGGAGGACACCCGGCTCTCCCCCGAGGGCCTCGCCCGGCTCGTGGGGCTCTTTGAGCGGGGAGAGGTCACGAGCCGGGTGGCCAAAAGCCTCCTCCCCGAGGTCCTCGAGGGCCAGGACCCGGAGGCCCTGGTGCGGGAGCGGGGGCTCAAGGTAGTGGCGGACGAGGGGGCGCTGAAGGCCTTGGTGGCCGAGGCCATCGCCGCCATGCCCGAGGCGGCGGAGAGCGTCCGCCAAGGGAAGGTCAAGGCCCTGGACGCCCTCGTGGGCCAGGTGATGCGCAAGACCCGGGGCCAGGCCCGGCCCGACCTGGTGCGCCGCCTCCTCCTCGAGGCCCTTGGGGTAGGATAGGGCCGATGCGCTACGAGGAGGCCGGGGTCCACATCAAGGCCAAGGCCGAGGCCCTAAGGCGGGCCAGGGAGGCCATCGCCGCCACCTACACCCCCGAGGTCCTGCGGGGCATGGGGGCCTTTGGCGGGCTTTACGCCGCGAGCCGGCTCAAGGCCTTTGAGGAACCGGTTTTGGTGGCCACCACGGACGGCGTGGGCACCAAAACCCTCCTGGCCCTGGAAGCGGGGGACGTCTCGGGGCTCGGCTTTGACCTGGTCAACCACTCGGTCAACGACCTCCTGGCCCAGGGGGCGGAGCCCCTTTTCTTCCTGGACTACCTGGCGGCAAGCCGCTTGGACGAAGGGGTGTTGGCCGCCCTCCTCGCCTCCCTGGCCGAGGCCTGCCGCGCACACGGCATCCCCCTCTTAGGGGGGGAGACCGCCGAGATGCCCGGCGTCTACCGGGAAGGCGCCTGGGATATCGCCGGCACCCTGGTGGGCGTGGTGGAGCGGAGCCGCATCCTCGGGCCGGAGCGGGTGCGGGAAGGGGACGTGCTCCTCGCCCTTCCCTCCTCCGGCCCCCACACCAACGGCTACTCCCTCATCCGCAAGGCGGTGGCGGGCCAGGACCTCTCCACCCCCGTCCCCGAGCTCGGCGAAAGCCTTAAAGAAGCCCTCCTCCGCCCCCACCGGGCTTACTTGAAAGAATTTCGCCTCCTTTGGGAAGCGGGGGTGGAGCTCCACGCCGCCGCCCACATCACCGGCGGAGGCCTCCCGGAGAACCTGCCCCGGGCCCTGCCCCCGGGCCTCGGCGCGGAGGTCCGGCGGGGAAGCTGGCCCATCCCCCCCGTCTTCCCCTACCTTCAGCGCCTGGGGGACATCCCCGAGGAGGAGATGTACCGGGTGTTCAACATGGGCTTGGGCATGGTACTCATCCTCCCCCAGGAAGCCGCCGAGGAGGCCCTGAAACTGGTGGAGGGCTTCCTGGTGGGCCGGGTGGTCCCGGGAGAAGGCGTCCGCCTGGTATGAAGGAGATCTGGTACGTCCGCCACGGGGAGACGGAGTGGAACGCTCAGCGGCGCTTCCAAGGGCACCTGGACATCCCCCTCTCCCCCGTGGGTATCGGGCAGGCCTTCCGCCTCGCCGAGCGCCTCAGCCGCAGCCGCGTGAGCTTTGACCGCCTTTACGCCTCGGACCTACGGCGGGCTCGCCAGACCGCCGAGCCCCTCGCCCAGGTCCTCGGCCTCCCCATCGCCACCACGCCCCTTCTCCGGGAGATCCACGTGGGCGAGCTCGCTGGCCTGACCCGGGCCGAGGCCGAGGCCCGGTTTCCCGGCT
Source organism: Thermus thermophilus (assembly GCF_019974155.1). Lineage (NCBI taxonomy): Bacteria > Thermotogati > Deinococcota > Deinococci > Thermales > Thermaceae > Thermus > Thermus thermophilus. Next base: position 14,859 of record NZ_AP025158.1, on the reverse strand, counting down.
TCTTGGCGGAAGCGGCCGAGGACCCCTGGAACGCCCGCAGGCCCGGCGGGGAGAGCATGGCCGACCTGGCCCGAAGGCTTCAGGCTTTTTTGGAAGAGGTGCCGCCCGGCCGCCACCTCGTGGTCACCCACGGCGGCGTCATCCGCGCCGCCCTCAAGCTCGCCCTAGACCTGGCCGGGGACAGCTGGCGCCGCTTCCACATCCAAAACACCTCCATCACCCGGATCCTCTACCCGGAAAACGCCGTGCTCACCGTGGCGGACGCCGCCCACCTGGAGGTGTGGGCCGACTGGCTCAGCGACGAGGATCTAAAAGGATAAACCCCCCAGGTTTGTGTCCTGGGGGGTTAGGGGATTGGAGCGGGAGACGGGACTTGAACCCGCGACCCCGACCTTGGCAAGGTCGTGCTCTACCGACTGAGCTACTCCCGCGAAAGGGAAAATCCCCCGCACCGACCTACTCTCCCAGGCGGTCGCCCGCCCAGTACCATCGGCGCTGGCGCGTTTCACTTCCGTGTTCGGAATGGGAACGGGTGGTTCCACGCCGCTATGGGCACGGGGGATTCTGGTGTTTTGGGTTTTCAAAATCCCGCGCTGCGGGGGGTAGGGGGTTGCTGGGGTGGGATGGGATGAGTGCGGATGGAGGGGTCAAGACCTCGGACGATTGGGACCGGTCGGCTCAACGCCTCGCGGCGCTTACACCCCCGGCCCATCCACCGGGTGGTCTTCCCGGGTCCTTACCGGCTTAATGCCGTGGGAGGCCTCATCTTGGGGCGGGCTTCCCGCTTAGATGCTTTCAGCGGTTATCCCTTCCGCACATGGCTACCCAGCTTATGCCCCTGGAGGGACAGCTGGGAAACCAGAGGTGCGTCCCTTCCGGTCCTCTCGTACTAGGAAGAGCCCCCCTCAAGCCTCCTGCGCCCGTGGCGGATAGAGACCGAACTGTCTCACGACGTTCTGAACCCAGCTCGCGTGCCGCTTTAATGGGCGAACAGCCCAACCCTTGGGACCTTCTTCAGCCCCAGGATGCGACGAGCCGACATCGAGGTGCCAAACCTCCCCGCCGCTGTGGACGCTCGGGGGAGATCAGCCTGTTATCCCCGGGGTAACTTTTATCCGTTGATCGATGGCCCTTCCACACGGGACCACCGGTTCACTAGGCCCGGCTTTCGCCCCTGCTCGGCTTGCAGGCCTCGCAGTCAGGCCCCCTTCTACCCTTGCGCTCTCCGGCGGATTTCCGTCCCGCCTGAGGGGACCTTTGGGCGCCTCCGTTACCCTTTAGGAGGCGACCGCCCCAGTCAAACTGCCCGCCAAGCGCTGTCCCCCCATCCGAGGGTTAGGCCCCCAGCCGCGCCAGGGTGGTATTTCACCGGCGCCTCCCCCCCACCCGGAGGCGGGGGTTCACAGGCTCCCACCTATCCTACGCAGGCGCGACCAAGAGCCAACACCAGGCTGCAGTAAAGCTCCACGGGGTCTTTTCGTCCTGCCACGGGTAGGCCGCATCTTCACGGCCAGTTCAATTTCACCGGGTCCCTCGCCGAGACAGCGCTCCGGTCGTTACGCTTTTCGTGCAGGTCGGAACTTACCCGACAAGGAATTTCGCTACCTTAGGACCGTTATAGTTACGGCCGCCGTTCACCGGGGCTTCGGTTTGGGGCTTGCACCCCTCCCCTTGACCTTCCGGCACCGGGCAAGCGTCGCTCCCTATACCTCCTCTTACGAGTTCGCAGAGAGCTGTGTTTTTGGTAAACAGTCGCCAGAGCCTGTTCACTGCGGCTCCCCGGGGCTCATCACCCCAGGGAGCACCCCTTCTCCCGAAGTTACGGGGCCAACTTGCAGAGTTCCTTGGCGAGGGTTCTCCCGCGCGCCTGAGTGCTCTTGCACCCGCCCACCTGTGTCGGTTTGCGGTACGGGTTCCCGCAGGTTGTGCTTAGAGGCTTTTCTTGGCTCCCTGGCTTCGGGGGGTTGTCACCCGTACGGGCTTCCCCACCACGCAGAGCTTTTGGGAGGCGGATTTGCCTACCTCCCACCCTGCGCTTCTGGCCGGGCTCGTCCATGGCTCCGGTCCCCCTAGCCTAGAGCGTCCCCCCATCGCACCTGCGGGAAGGGCCGGAATATTAACCGGCTGCCCTTCGGCTACGCCTTTCGGCTTCACCTTAGGTCCCGCCTAACCCTACGCTGACGACCATTGCGTAGGAACCCTTGGGCTTACGGCGAGAGGGATTCTCACCCTCTTTATCGTTACTCATGCCGGCATTCGCACTTCCCTTACCTCCAGCCGCCCTCGCGGGTCGGCCTTCATCGGCATCGGGAACGCTCCCCTACCGCCTGGGGTCATTCCCCAGGCCCGCAGCTTCGGCGCTGGGCTTAAGCCCCGATCATTTTCGGCGCAGCGCCGCTCGACCAGTGAGCTATTACGCACTCTTTAAAGGATGGCTGCTTCTAAGCCAACCTCCTGGCTGTCTTTGCGGCGCCACATCCTTTACCACTTAGCCCAGACTTGGGGGCCTTAGCTGGCGGTCTCGGTTGTTCCCGCGCTCGGACGCGGACGTTATCGCTCGCGCCCTCACTCCCAGGCTCCACCTGGGACCCTTCGGAGTTTGACAGGGTTTGGTAGGCTGGTGGGCCCCCTAGCCCTATCAGTGCTCTACAGGCCCCAGTCAGCGCCTGAGGCTGACCCTAAAGTCATTTCGGGGAGAACCAGCTATCTCCGGGCTCGGTTAGCTTTTCACTCCTAGCCCCAGCTCATCCGAGGGGTTTGCATCCCCCACCGGTTCGGGCCTCCACTGGGTATCACCCCAGCTTCACCCTGGCCAGGGCTAGCTCGCCCGGTTTCGGGTCCACGGCCGCGGACTAGACGCCCTGTTCGGACTCGGTTTCCCTACGCCTCCGCCTCAACGGCTTAAGCTCGCCCACGACCGTGAGTCGCCGGCTCATGCTTCAATAGGCACGCCACAACCCCTTTTGGGGCCGTGACTGCTTGTAAGCCCACGGTTTCAGGCTCTATTTCACTCCCCTCCCGGGGTTCTTTTCACCTTTCCCTCACGGTACTGGTGCGCTATCGGTCACCCGGAGTACTTAGCCTTAGGCGGTGGTCCGCCCAGATTCCCCCATGGCTCCACGGACCACGGGGTACTCGGGTACCCTCACCTATCCCCCCACCTTTCGCCTACGGGGCTTTCACCCTCTCTGGCGCTGCTTCCCAACAGCTTCGGCTAGGCTGGGGATTCGGTGTCCGAGGGCCCCACGACCCCGCCCGGACAAGCCGGGCGGTTTAGGCTGGTCCCCTTTCGCTCGCCGCTACTCAGGGAGTCGATTTCTCTTTCCTCTCCTCTGGGTACTGAGATGTTTCAGTTCCCCAGGTTCCCCCCGCGCAAGAGCGCGGTGACCGGCGTTCCCGCCGGCCGGGTTCCCCCATTCGGACATCCAGGGATCAACGCCCGCTACCGGCTCCCCCTGGCTTATCGCAGGTAGCCACGTCCTTCATCGGCTCGGGTGCCGAGGCATCCACCGTGGGCCCTTACCATCTTGACCCCTCAAAGGACCCTCAAAGCCCTTCATCCACCCCAGCTTTCAAGATCCCCCGCTACCCCCCTCAGGGCAGCGCAATCCCTAAGTTAGCACCCTGGCTTTTCCTTGTCAACATCCCCCGGGCTTGCCTAGTAAATCGCCTTGTACCCCGGAGGGGGCGGGAGGAGGGAGAGAAGAACCCTAAGGCCGTAGGCGATGAGCTCCAAAAAGGCCCGGAGCCTCGCCGTCCAAGGCTTCCGCTCCCAAAGGTACCCCCCACCCAGCCGCGTCTTCATCCCCCCAAACACCCCCTCCACCACCCCGCGAAACCGGTACACCTCAAGGTCCCACCCCTCCCGCACCCACCGCACCTCCTTCCCCCGGCGGAAGCGGAGAAGCCGGTCCTTGCTCCGGTAGGCCAGCCCCGTGGTGTCCATGAGGTAGAGGGGGGGAAAGCGCCCCGGGAGGGGCTTCTGGGGAAGAGGCCTGGGGGCCTCCCGGCCCCTGCCCCTCCTCGCTTCCACCCTCTGGAGGGCCATCCCCTTCAGGGGAAGGCAAGGAGGCCAGGTGGGCCTCCAGTTCCCGGGCAAGCCTCTCCAGGAGGGCCTCAAGGAGCTTGGGGTCCAGGTGGTGCACGGCGTAGCGGGCCAGGGACTGGTGGGAAGGGAAGGGGCCTTCCATGAGGTCCTGGAGGAGGGCTTCCGTCTTGCGGTAGGTGAGGCGGAAGAAGGCGCGGAAGAGAAGGAGGGCCAGGTAAAGGGCGTGGTCGTAGCGCCAGGGGCGGCCCCGCTTGCCTTTGGGGGTGGGAGGGGCCGCCTCCCGGGCCAGGCGCAGGCAGTGTTCCAGGACCTCCTTGGGGCTTGCCTCCCGGCGAACGAAGCCTCGCTTGCCCATCGGGGCGGGACTATACACCCGTCGTCCCGACCTTTGCAAGGCAAGCCCACATCCCCCCGGGTCTCCCAAGGGGTATACTTCGGGGCGAAGGAGGTTCCCATGACCCTTTGGGATCGGCTAAGCCGGCTTGTTCGCGCCAACCTCAACGACCTTTTGCGCCGGGCGGAGGACCCGGAGAAGATCATTGAACAGGCCCTTTTGGACATGAAGCAAGCCCTCCGGGAAGCCCGGGAGCAGGTGGCGGAGGCCCTGGCGGAGCAAAAGCGCCTGGAGCGGGAAGTGGAGAGCCACGAGCGGGAAGCGGCCCTCTGGGAGGAGAAGGCCAGGGAGGCCCTGAAGGCGGGCCGCGAGGACCTCGCCCGGGAGGCTTTGAAGCGGAAGAAGCGGGCCTTGGACCTGGCGGAGGGCTTCAAAGCCCAGCTTGCCGAGCACAAGGCCCTCACCGAGCGCCTCATGACCCAGCTCAAGGCCCTCGAGGCCAAAATCGAGGAGGCCGAGGCCCGCAAAAAACTCCTCCTCGCCCGGAAGAAGGGGGTGGAGGCCGCAGAAGCGGTACGGCGGATGGAGTCGCGCCTGGACCAGCACCCGGCCCTGGAGGCCTTTGAGGAGATGGAGGCGAGGATCCTGGCCATGGAGGACCGGCACCAGGCCCTCGAGGCCCTGGACCAGACCGACCTGGAGAAGGAGTTCCAGGCCCTCTCCGCCGAAAAAGAGGTGGAGGAAGACCTCCTTCGCCTAAAGCGGGAGCTCGGGCAGGCGTAGACCGTGGCCCAGGCCCAAGACCCAGGGGGTAAACTTCCCTAGGATGAAGCGGTACCTTATGGCCCTCGCCCTTCTCGTCGCCGCCTGCGCCCCCCAGGTCACCCAGGCCCCGGAGGCGCGGCCCGAGCTTCGGGTGGAGGCGTTTTACCCCGCGGCCACCGGGCTGGAGTGGAGCTACCTCCCGGAAGGCGAGCCCCTCTCCAACCCCCCCTACCGGGTCCGGGTGGAGGGCCCCGCCGTGTTCCAGGGGGAGGAGGTCTTGAGGTTCCGGAGCTTCGGCCGGGGGGAGAACCGGGTCTACTACCGGGGGGTGGGGCCTTTCGGCGTGCGCCTTTTCGGCTTTGAAGACCCCTCGGCCCGGGTGGTCTTCGCCCCGCCCATCCCCGAGTATCCCCCGGAGGGGCTCCTCGCCGCGGGCTACCGCTGGGGCGGGGAAAGCGAGGTCAGGGCCACCCTCCTCACCCCCCAGGGGGAAAGGCCTTTGGCCTCTGGGCGGCTCGCCTACACCTTTGAGGTTCTGGAGGAGAAGGAGGTGCGGGTGCCCGCAGGGGTGTTCCGGGTCTTCCGCATCCGGCAACGCTACCGGGACGAAAAGGGCGAGGCCCTCTACGAGGTCTGGTTCGCCCCCAAGGTGGGGGAGGTCCGGACCCGGGAGGGGAGGCTTCTTACGGAGCGCAACTTCCGGTGAGGTGCGCCATGATCTTGGACAAGGTGAACAGCCCCGAGGACCTGAAGCGCCTGAGCCTGGAGGAGCTTCTCCTCCTGGCCGAGGAGATCCGGAGCGAGATCATCCGGGTCACGGCGCAAAACGGCGGGCACCTGGCGAGCTCCCTGGGGGCGGTGGAACTCATCCTCGCCCTGCACCGGGTCTTTGACTCCCCCAGGGACCGGATCCTCTTTGACGTGGGGCACCAGGCCTACGCCCACAAGCTCGTCACGGGGCGCAAGGACCGGTTCCACACCCTGCGGAAGGAAGGGGGGATCTCCGGGTTCACCAAGGTCTCCGAGTCCCCCCACGACGCCATCACCGCGGGCCACGCCTCCACCTCCCTCGCCAACGCCTTGGGGATGGTCCTCGCCCGGGACCTCATGGGGGAGGACTACCACGTGGTGGCGGTGATCGGGGACGGGGCCTTGACGGGGGGGATGGCCCTCGCCGCCCTCAACAAGATCGGGGAGCTCCAGAAGCGGATGCTCATCGTCCTCAACGACAACGAGATGAGCATCTCCGAGAACGTGGGGGCCCTCAACAAGTACTTCAAGGAGCTCCAGATCAGGAAGTGGGTCCAGGACGCGGAGAAGCTGGGGAAGAACATCCTGGAACGCATCTCCCCCCAGCTCTTCGGCCTCGTGGACCGGGCCAAGGAGGCGGCGAAGCTCATCCTCCACCAGGAGAACCCCTTCTACGCCTGGGGCATCCGCTACGTGGGCCCGGTGGACGGGCACGACCTCAAGGGGCTCATCCACATCCTGGAGCACCTCAAGGCCCTGGACGGCCCCACCCTCCTCCACGTGGTCACGAAGAAGGGCAAGGGCTACAAGGTGGCCGAGGCCGACCCCATCTACTGGCACGGCCCCCCGGGCTTTGACCCCAAGAAGCCGGAGAAGGTGTCCAAGGGGTACACCTGGAGCCAGGCCTTTGGGGACGCCGTCACCGAGCTTGCCCACATGGAGCCCAGGCTCTTCGTCCTCACCCCGGCCATGCGGGAGGGCTCGGGGCTCGTGCGCTACTCCTTGGAGCACCCGGAGCGCTACCTGGACGTGGGGATCTGCGAGGACGTGGCGGTGACCACGGCGGCGGGGCTCGCCCTCCGGGGGATGAAACCCATCGTGGCCATCTACTCCACCTTCCTGCAGCGGGCCTACGACCAGGTGATCCACGACGTGGCCATTGAGAACCTCCCCGTGGTCTTCGCCATTGACCGGGCGGGGATCGTGGGGGCGGACGGGGCCACCCACCACGGGGTCTTTGACATCGCCTACCTCAGGACCATTCCCAACCTCCAGATCGCCGCCCCCAAGGACGCCCTGGAGCTCCGGGCCATGCTGAAAAAGGCCCTGGAGGTGGGAGGCCCCGTGGCCATCCGCTACCCCCGGGACAACGTGGAGCGGGCCCCCGAGGGCGCCTGGCCGGAGATCGCCTGGGGGAAGTGGGAGGTGCTGAAGGAGGGGACGGAGGTCTATATCCTGGCCTTCGGCAAGACCCTGAGGTACGCCCTCGAGGCCGCCGGGGACGACCCCAGGGTGGGGGTGGTGAACGCCCGCTTCCTCAAGCCCCTGGACCGGGAGATGCTGAGGGCGCTTGCCCGCTACAAGCTCCTCACCGTGGAGGACCACCAGAGGATGGGCGGGTTTGGGAGCGCGGTGCTGGAAGCCCTAAACGAGATGGGCTTAAAGCCCGAGATCCAGGTCCTCGGCCTTCCCGACCGCTTCTTTGAGCACGGGGCGATCCCGAGCCTCCACCGCCAGGCGGGCATTGACGCCGAAGGGATCCGGAAGGCCCTGGCGGCCATGGGGGTGGCCTTGGTGCATGAGCGGGCCTGAGGTCCTGCGCTTTGCCGCCAACCTCTACCGCGTCCCGGTGGAAGGGGGGTACTTCCTGGTGGACGCCGGGCTTCCCTGGGAGGCCAGAAGGCTCCTCTCCCTCCTCCAAGAGCCCCCCAAGCTCCTCTTCCTCACCCACCACCACCTGGACCACGCCGGGGGGGCCCGGGCCCTTTGGGAAAGGTTCCGGGTGCCGGTCCTCGCCCACCCGCAGGAGTGGCCCTACCTCACCAAAAGGAAGCCCCGCCCGCCTCTTCCCCTCCCCCTCTTGGGAAGGGCCCTGGCCAACCTGGGGCCGGCGATCCCGGAGGAGGCCCTCGCCCCCGCAGAGGAGGGAATGGAGGTCTTCGGCTTCCGGGTGGTCCACCTCCCGGGGCACACCCTGGGCCAGGTGGGGCTTTTGCGGGAAGGCGTCCTCCTGGCCGGGGATGCCCTCAGGGGAAAGGGCCTTCCCCCGAGGTTCATCAACGAGGACCACGCCCTGGCCCGGAAGACGGTGCGCAAGATCCTGGAGCTTGGGGTAGAGCGGGTCTACCTGGGCCACGGGGGGCCTTTGAGCAGGGAGGAGGTGGCCGCGATCGCCCGTAGACTGGGGGTATGAGAAAACGCCTCGCCCTCCTTGCCCTGAGCCTTTCCGCCGTGGCCCAGGAGGTGGCGGTCTACCCCGGCTTCGCCGAGGTCAAGGAGCCCGTGGACCTCCCCCCCGTGGCCTGGGTCTACCTGGCCGGGGAGAAGCTCGGCCGCATCCTCCCCGGCTCCCTGCGCCTTCTGGGGGTAGAGGAGACGGAAAGGGTCTTCCAGGGAAGCGCCGTGCTCTTCCGCTACCGGGGGGAGGGGAAGGCGACGCTCCGCTACCTCTACACGGGGCTTTCCGGGGAGGTTTTCTACACCCTGGACGGAACCGCCCTCACCGCCTGGGCCCGCCTCAGGCTGGAAGGGGAGGCCCTGAGGGCGGAAAGGCTCACCCTCTTCGCCGGGGAGGTGCGGGCCAAGGTCCTCCCCCAGGCCGCCCTCCGCGCCCTGGAGGAAGCCCCGGAAAACCCCTTCGGCCTTTTCCGCTATGAGCTTCCCCCAAGGACCCTTTTCCCCGGCACCACCGAGCTTCCCTTCCTGCGGCAGGCGGTGGAGCCTGAAAGGCTTCTCCGCTACCAAGGCCCCTTCCGGCCCCAGGGAGTGCTCCCCTTGGAGCGGGGCCTCCGCTTCCTGGCCCCCTTCCCCCTGGCCCCAGGGCCCCTGGAAGTGGTGGAGGAAGGGCGCTTCCTGGGCCAGGCCCTCCTTCCCGCCACGCCCGAGGGCGGGGTGGCGGAGGCCTGGCTGGGCCAGGACCTCAGGGCGCGCCTCGTCCGCGAGGTGGCCCTCCTCTCCCAGGGGGAGAAGGAGGCCACCTACCGCGTGGAGACCCGCCTGGAAAACCCTTACCCCTACCCCGTCCGCCTGCTCCTCGCCGAAACCTTTCCCCGGGGATTCCGGCTGGACTTCCCCGGCGCGGTTCTCCTGCCGGAAGGGTACCGCCTCGAGGCGGTCCTGGACCCCATGGAGGCCCGCTCCTTCCGCTACCGGCTCACCCTACCCCGGTAGCTACCCCACCCGCTCCACGCGGATGAGGTTCGTCGTCCCCCGGACCCCGAAGGGCACCCCGGCGGCGATGACCACCCGGTCCCCCACCTGGGCGAGCCCCAGGGCCTTTACCTCCCTGAGGGCGATGCGGACCATATCGTCGGTGTCCTGGGGGTCGGGGGCGAGATGGGGGTAGACCCCCCAGACCAAGGCCAGCTGGTTCCGCACCTCGGGGTTCGGGGTGAGGGCCAGGATGGGCACCTGGGGCCGGGTACGGGCGATTCTCCGCGCCGAGCTGCCCGTGGCCGTGAAGACCACGATGGCCCGGGCCCCCACCGCCTCCACCACGTCGTCCGCCGCCTGGGCGATGGCGTCCTGGGTGGTGGGGGTGGGGGCGGGGCGGAGGACGTTGAGCTTTTGCAAGAACTCCGGGGAGGACTCCACCGCCTTGGCGATCCTCCCCATCATGGCCACGGCCTCCACCGGGTAGGCCCCGGCCGCCGTCTCCGCGGAGAGCATCACCGCGTCCGTCCCGTCAAAGATGGCGTTGGCCACGTCCGAGGCCTCGGCCCGGGTGGGGCTCGGGTTCTGCACCATGGACTCCAGCATCTGGGTGGCGGTGATCACCGGCTTCCCGGCGGCGATGCACCGGAGGATGAGGCGCTTCTGGACGATGGGCACCTCCTCCAGGGGCATCTCCACCCCGAGGTCCCCCCGGGCCACCATGATCCCGTCCGCCTCCTCCAGGATCTCCTCAAACCGGGCCACGGCCGAGGGCTTCTCAATCTTGGCCATGAGCCTGGCCTTGGAGCCGTAGCGGGAGAGGTAGTGCCGGGCGAGGAGGAGGTCGTCCCGCGTGCGGACGAAGGAGACCGCCACCCAGTCCACCCCGAGCTCCGCCCCCAGGGCCAGATCCTGGATGTCCTTCTCCGAGAGGGCGGGGATGGAGAGGTCCGCCCCAGGGATGTTGATCCCCTTGTTGTTGGAGAGGACCCCGCCCACCTCCACCTCCGTGTGGATCTCCGGGCCCCGGACCTCCAGGACCTTGAGCCGGATGCGGCCGTCGTCCAAAAGGAGGGTCTGCCCCGGGGAAACGTCCTCGGGAAGCCCCTTGTAGCTCACGGAAACGCGGTGCTCGTCCCCCTCCACGGGCTCGGCGGTGAGGACGAACCTCTGCCCCGGGCGGAGGAGGACCTGCCCCTCCCGGAAACGGCCCACACGGATCTTCGGGCCCTGGAGGTCCTGGAGGACGGCCAGGGTTCGGCCGAGCTCCTCCGCCACCTCCCGCACCCAGCCCACCCGGCGCCTGTGGTCCTCGGGAGCGCCGTGGCTGAAGTTCAGACGAAAGACGTCGGCCCCGGCCTCCGCCAGGGCGCGGATCACCTCCTTGTCGTCCGTGGCCGGTCCCAGGGTGGCCACGATCTTGGTGCGCTTAAAAGGCGGCATACCCCAAAAACCTCGCGGCCCGGCCCAGCTCCTCCTCAATGCGCAGGAGCTGGTTGTACTTGGCCAGCCGGTCGGAGCGGGAAAGGGAGCCGGTTTTGATCTGCCCGGCGTTCACCGCCACGGCGAGGTCGGCGATGAAGCTGTCCTCCGTCTCCCCGGAGCGGTGGCTGATCACCGCCCGGTACCCCGAGCGCTGGGCCAGGCGGATGGCCTCGAGGGTCTCCGAGAGGGTCCCGATCTGGTTCACCTTGACCAGGATGGCGTTGGCCACCCCCCGCTCAATCCCCGCCCGGAGCCTCTCTGGGTTGGTGACGAAGAGGTCGTCCCCCACGAGCTGGACCTTCCCCCCCAGGCGCTCGGTGAGAAGCCGCCACCCCTCCCAGTCGTCCTCGGCCAGGCCGTCCTCAATGGAACGGATGGGGTACTTCTCCACCCAGGCCTCCCAGAAGGCCACCATCTCCTCCGAGGAGAGGACCTTGCCCTCCCCCTCCAGGTGGTACTTCCCGTCCCGGTAAAGCTCGCTCGTGGCCGGGTCCAGGGCCAGGGAGACCTCCTGGCCCGGGGTGTACCCCGCCCGCTCAATGGCGAGGAGCAAAAGCTCCACCGCCTCTTCGTTGCTCTTGAGGTCGGGGGCGAAGCCGCCCTCGTCCCCCACGTTGGTGCTGTAGCCCTTCTCCTTGAGGACGGCCTTGAGGGTGTGGAAGACCTCGGCCCCGATCCTCAAGGCCTCGGCGAAGCTTCCCGCCCCGGCGGGCACCAGCATGAACTCCTGGAAGTCCACCCGGTTGTCGGCGTGCTTCCCCCCGTTGATGACGTTCATGAGGGGCACGGGGAGGGTGACCCCCTGGACCCCGCCCAGGTAGCGGTAGAGGGGCAGGCCCAGGGCCTCGGCCGCCGCCCGGGCCGTGGCCAAGGACACGGCCAGGATGGCGTTCGCCCCCAGGTTGGCCTTGTTGGGGGTGCCGTCCAGCTCCCGCATGACCCGGTCCACCCCTTCCTGGTCCAGGGCGTCCATCCCGATGAGCTCGGGGGCGATGCGCTCGTTGACGTTCTCCACCGCCCGGCGCACCCCCTTGCCCAGGTAGCGCTTGCCGCCGTCCCTGAGCTCCAGGGCCTCATGGGTTCCGGTGGAGGCCCCGGAGGGCACCATGGCCCGGCCCCTGGCCCCGCCTTCCAGCTCCACCTCCGCCTCTACCGTGGGAAAGCCCCTGGAGTCCAAAACCTCGCGTGCCCGGACGCCGACAATGGTGGTCATGCCCAACCTCCCTTGTGGAAGCGCTTCACGCTCCCCCGCCCCATACTACCCCCTAGACCCTGAGGGGCACCACCACCGCCCGGTACCCCTCCCCGTCCCCCCAGATGAGGCTCGGGCTCGTGGGCCCGGAGATGCCCAGGTGGGCCCGGTCCCCCACGGGGGCGAGGGCCTCGAGGAGGTAGCGGGCGTTGTAGGCCACGGCCATGCCCGGCCCCTCCACCTGGGCGGGCACCTCCTCCTGCCCCTTGCCGTAGTCCCCCTCGGCGGAGAGGAGGATCCGGCCCTCCTCCAAAAGGAGGTCTACCCGGTGGTTCTGCCGGTCGGAGAGGACGCTCACCCGGCGCACCGCCTCCCTGAGGGCCTCTCCCTCCACCTGGACCTTGAGGGCGAACTCCTGGGGGATAACCCTCTGGTAGTCGGGGAACTCCCCTTCCATGAGGCGGAGGGCCATCCGGACCCCGCTTCCGCCCTCGAGGGCCAGGGCCAACACCCCCCCGCCCAAGGCAAGGTCGGCCTCGGCCCCGTCTGCCCCCTTCAGGACCCGCACCATCTCGTCCACGCTCCGGGCGGGGACCACGGCCTTGGCCTGGAACCCTTGGGGCAGGGGCAGGTCGTAGAGGGCGAGGCGGTACCCGTCGGAGGCCACCGCCCGGAAGCCCTGGGGAGAGAACTCCAGTTGCACCCCGCGGAAGATGGCCCGGTATTCCTCGTTGCTCGCGGCGTAGCGCACGTGGGTCAAGGCCTTGACGAGCTCCCCGGAGGGCATCCGCGTCCGGAGGGGGAAGGCCCCCTCGTCCTCCCCCTCGGGCACCAGAAGCTCGGGGTAGCCCTCGGCGGGGGCCAGGCTGAGCCGGGTGCGGAAGCGCCCCGAGGAGAGCTCCAGCTGCCCCCCCTGGCCCGGCTCCGAGGCGAGGCCGAGGGCCACGAGGTCCCCGGGAAGGCTCCGCACCAGCTGGAAGAAGGGCTGGGCGGGGACGAGCACCCGGGGAAGGCTTTGGGCCTCGGCGGGGAGGCGGACCTCGAGGTCCACCTCCCCGTTGGTCCCGAAGAGGACCAAAGCTCCTTCCTCGGCGTAAAGCCCCAGGTAGGTGTAGAGGGGGTTGGCGCTTCTAGAGGGGACGATGCGCTCCAGAAGGGAAAGCTGGTCCGAGAGGAGTTTCTTGGGAACCGTTATGTTCATCGCCTAACGCCTCCTTTAACGGCTATTACGACTCTTTTTTTTAAAGCTTTTAAAGATCCGTAGTCGTAGTAGTAGGGCCTGTGGAAATGTGGATAAGCGGGGGAAAACGCCCTCCAGGACGAGAAACGGCCTGTGGATAACTGCTGTGGATAACTGGCCCCGGCCTGTGGATAACCTGTGGATAAAGGGCGGGTTATCCACAGGGGTCGGCCCCCCTGGGGTTTTCCACAGGTTATCCACAGGGTTATCCACAGCTTGAGCCCGGTTATCCACAGGGTTATCCACAGGTTATCCACAGGGGTCATGTGCACGCCTCCCGGAGGGTGCGGAGGAGGCCCTGCACCTCCCGGTCGCTTTCCGCGAGCTCCTGGACCTTCTGGATGGCGTAGAGGACCGTGGTGTGGTCCCGGCCGCCGAAGAGCTGGCCGATCTCGGGCAGGGAAGCCCGGGTAAGCTCCCGCACCAGGTACATGGCGAGCTGCCGGGGGAGGACCACCTCCTTCTTGCGGCCGCTCCCCGTGAGCTCCTCCGGTTTCAGGCCAAAGTGGTCCGCCACCTTGCGGATGATCTCCAAGGGGTCCGCCTCCAGCTCCCTAGGGGCGAAGATGTCGGAGAGGGCCTTGGCGGCCACGGCGCGGGTCAGCTCAACGCCGTTGAGGGAGGCGAAGGCGATGGCCCGCATGAGGGCCCCTTCCAGCTCCCGGATGTTGGAGGTGACCTGCCGGGCGATGTACTCCAGGGCGTCCTCGGGGATCCTCAGGCCCCGCTGCTCGGCGTTCATCTTCAGGATGGCGATCCGGGTCTCCAGGTCTGGGGGCTGGATGTCGGTGATCAGGCCCCACTCAAAGCGGCTCCTCAGGCGCGCCTCCAGGGTGAGGATGTCCTTGGGCGGCCGGTCGGAGGAGAGGATGATCTGCTTGTGGGCCTCGTAAAGGGCGTTGAAGGTGTGGAAAAACTCCTCCTGGGTGCGCTCCTTCCCGGCGATGAACTGGACGTCGTCCACCAGCAGGAGGTCCACGGAGCGGTACCGCTCCCGGAACTCCGCCATTCGGTCCTCGCGGATGGCGTTGATGAGCTCGTTGGTGAAGGTTTCCGTGGAGACGTACTCAATTTTCAGGTGAGGGAAGCGCTTGGCCACGGAGTGGCCCACGGCGTGCATCAGGTGGGTTTTCCCCAGGCCCACTCCCCCGTAGATGAAGAGGGGGTTGTAGGCCCGGCCGGGGGACTCGGCCACGGCCACGGCAGCGGCGTGGGCCATGGAGTTGTTGGGCCCCACCACGAAGTTCTCAAAGGTGTACTTCGGGTTGAGCTTGGGCCGGGGGGCCTCGGCGGGGGCGGCCTGGAAGATGTCCTCCTGGACCACGACCCCGGGCACCACCCGGAGCTCAAACCGGGGCGCCTGGGCCCCGAGGAGGCCGAGGGCCTCCTGGATGAGGCCGGCGTAGTGGCGCCGGATCCAGTCCAGGGCGAAGGAGGTGGGCACGGCGAGCTCCAGCACCCCGTCCCGGATCCCCAAGGGGCGGATCCTTTCAAACCAGGTGTGGAACTCCACCTCGGTGATGCTGCGGCGGATGTGCTCCAGAACGTGTTGCCAGACGGCCTCGTGCGACAACCTTCCCCCTCCGTCGTCCCGGTCCTCCATTTTAACCCCGGGACCCGCTAGAGTGAGATGGGATGGCGGGCTACGACGTGGTGGTGGTGGGGGGGGCCAC